>NZ_CP042331.1:1200000-2400000 GCF_008253865.1 Bosea sp. F3-2 | reverse complement strand
GACCGTGACCTTGCCGCTGATCTGGCCGGCGGTGGCGGCGGCCTGGATGCTCGCCTTCACGCTGTCGCTCGACGATCTCGTCATCGCGAGCTTTACGACGGGCCCCGGCGCGACCACGCTGCCGATGCGGCTCTATTCCGCGGTCAAGCTCGGGGTCTCGCCCGAGATCAACGCCGCCTGCACGATCATGATCGGGGCCGTGGCTATCGTCGTGATCGCCGCTTCGCTGCTGCTGAAACGCGAGCAGCTCTCCGGCAGTTAAACGGCGCCTGAACGGCGCCCTCAAAGCCCGTTCAGCCAGGTTTTGCGAATGTCCCTCTCACGGCCGGGGAATTCTCCCCGCCGCGAGACAGGACAGGGACCATGTTCCGCAATCGCGCCCGCATCGGTTTGGCGGCCCTCGCACTGGGCGGCATCGTGCTCGCCGCTTCCACCTTCGCCGGAACAGGAAACGCGCAGGCTTTCGGCGACCGCTACGAGCGCGCCGATTATGAGCGCCCGGCCTACGGCTATGGCTGGCGCCCGGCGCCGCCGGCCGTCCATGGCTTCTGGGGTCAGCGCCGCTGGCATCGCTACTCTGACGGCTACGCCATGCGGCCGCCTCCGCCGCGCTATGGCTATGGTTACGGTTGGCGGTAAGTGTCGCCACGCCGGCTGTGACCATGGGGCGGGCGCGGCCTGAGGGCAGCGCCCGCCTTTTTCGTTATTCCGCAGCGACCGTGTGCTGGGCGTAGCCAAGGCGCTGGTTGAGCTCTTCCAGCAGCTTCTCGGCGGCGTCGGCGATGACGGTGCCGGGCGGGAAGATCGCCGAGGCGCCGGCCTCGATCAACGCGTCGAAATCCTGCGGCGGGATGACGCCGCCGACCACGATCATGATATCGGGGCGACCGGCCTTGGCGAGCGCCGCCTTTAACTCTGGCACTAGCGTCAGATGTCCCGCCGCCAGCGAGGAGACGCCGACGATGTGGACGTCGTTCTCCACCGCCTGCCGCGCCGCCTCGTCGGGCGTCGCGAAGAGCGGGCCGATATCGACGTCGAAGCCGAGATCGGCAAAGGCCGAGGCGATCACCTTCTGGCCGCGGTCGTGCCCGTCCTGGCCCATCTTGGCGACGAGGATGCGCGGGCGGCGGCCATCCGCCTCCTCGAAAGCCTGGCACATCAGCTGGACGCGCGTGACGGCTGGGTTCATGTCGCCGACCTCCCGCTTGTAGACGCCTGAGATCGCCTTGATCTCGGCCCTGTGGCGCCCGAAGACCTTCTCCATCGCCAGCGATATCTCGCCGACCGTCGCCTTGGCGCGGGCAGCCTTGACCGCGAGATCGAGCAGGTTGCCGTTGCCGGCGGCGCCGTTGGTGAGCGCGGTCAGCGCCGCCTGCACCTCGGTTTCGTTGCGCTCGGCCTTGAGGCGCTTCAGCTTGTCGAGTTGCTGGGCGCGCACCGACGCGTTGTTGACCTTGAGCACGTCGATCGAAGCCTCGTTCTCCGGTTTGAAGCAGTTGACGCCGATGATCGCCTGCTGGCCGCCATCGATGCGCGCCTGCGTCTTGGCGGCGGCCTCCTCGATCCGAAGCTTCGGGATGCCGGCCTCGATCGCCTTGGCCATGCCGCCGAGCTTCTCGACCTCCTGGATATGGCCCCAGGCCTTTTCGGCAAGCTCTGCCGTCAGCCGCTCGACGTAATAGGAACCACCCCAGGGATCGATGATCCGGGTCGTGCCGCTTTCCTGCTGGAGCAGGATCTGGGTGTTGCGGGCGATGCGGGCGGAGAAGTCGGTCGGCAGCGCCAGCGCCTCGTCGAGCGCGTTGGTATGCAGCGACTGGGTGTGGCCTTGCGTCGCCGCCATCGCCTCGATCATCGTGCGCGGCACATTGTTGAACACGTCCTGCGCCGTCAGCGACCAGCCCGAGGTCTGGCAATGGGTGCGCAAGGGCAGGGATTTCTCGTTGGTCGCGCCGAAATCCTTGACGAGCTTCGCCCAGATCAGCCGGGCGGCGCGCATCTTGGCGACTTCCATGAAGAAGTTCATGCCGATCGCCCAGAAGAAGGACAGGCGCGGCGCGAAGACATCCACGCTCAGCCCCGCCCGCTGGCCGGCGCGGATATATTCGACACCGTCGGCCAGCGTATAGCCGAGCTCCAGGTCCTGCGTCGCGCCCGCCTCCTGCATGTGGTAGCCGGAGATCGAGATCGAGTTGAACTTCGGCATGTTGGCCGAGGTGAAGGCGAAGATGTCGCCGATGATCCGCATCGAGGGCGAGGGCGGATAGATATAGGTGTTGCGGACCATGAACTCCTTGAGGATGTCGTTCTGGATGGTCCCCGAGAGCTTGGCCTGCGGCACACCCTGTTCTTCCGCCGCAACGATATAGAGCGCCAGAACCGGCAGCACCGCGCCGTTCATCGTCATCGAGACGCTCATCTGGTCGAGCGGGATGCCGGAGAACAGCGTGCGCATGTCGTAGATCGAGTCGATCGCCACGCCCGCCATGCCGACATCGCCGGCGACGCGGGGATGGTCCGAGTCGTAGCCGCGATGGGTGGCGAGATCGAAGGCGACCGAGAGCCCCTTCTGCCCGGCGGCGAGGTTGCGCCGGTAGAAGGCGTTGGAATCCTCAGCCGTGGAGAAGCCGGCATATTGCCGGATCGTCCAGGGCTGGTTGACATACATGGTCGGGTAGGGGCCACGCAGATAGGGCGCGATACCCGGCAGCGTCTCGACGAAGGGCAGGCCGGCGCGATCATCCGCCGTGTAGAGCGGCTTGACCGGGATATCCTCCGGCGTCAGCCAGGGCTCAGCCGCCGATAGCTCGGCCGGCGCCGCCGTCCGGGTGTCGGCGAAGGCGAGCTTCGTGAAATCCGGGATCGCGGTCATGGCTTGCTCCCGTCGGGCCAGGGTCTGCACTCATGATGGGCGTTGTTCTGATCGGGCCAAAACGGCCGAGAGCGAGGAGGAGCCCGCCGCCCGATGCCCCAGGCATCGGGCAAGGGACCGACGTCGCTATCGCCCGTTTTCGCCCGACCCCTTCGGGGCGCGGGCCTTTTGAGCGGCTGGTGCGTCGCGCGGCCTTGCAAGCCGGACGGCTTGCTGCGCCCACGCTCCTGCCCGCCGATCAAAATGCCCTGCGTCAGAACAGCGCCCATCATGAGTACAGACCCTAGTCCCACCAGTGATGGAAATGATGCACCGGCCCGTGGCCGTGGCCAACTGCAACCTCGTCGGCGGCTGCAATGGCGGCGGAAATGTAGCTCTTGGCGTGGCCGACGGCCTCCGGCAGGGGCAGGCCCTTGGCGAGGTTCGCCGCGATGGCGGAGGACAGGGTGCAGCCGGTGCCGTGCGTATTGCGGGTTGCAAGGCGCGGCGCATTGAAGCGCTGGCGCGCGCCGCCGGCGAGCAGGAGCAGGTCGCTGCTGACATCGCCGCTGCCATGGCCGCCCTTGACCAGGACATTGGCCGCGCCGAAGGCCGCGAGCTTCTCGGCCTGCTCGTCGACCGCCTGCTCGGTTTCCGCCATGCTGGAGCCGAGCAGGGCGGCAGCCTCGGGCAGGTTCGGCGTGATCAGCGTTGCGAGCGGGAAAAGATGCTTGCGGATCGCCTCCACCGCCGATGCTTCCAGCAGGCGCGCGCCGGAAGCCGCGATCATTACCGGGTCCAGCACGACGTTTTTCGCGCCATGCCGCTTCAGGCCAGCCGCGACCGTCTCGATCAGTTCGGCCGTCGCCAGCATGCCGATCTTGACTGCATTGACGTCGAGATCCTCGAACACCGCGTCCATCTGTTTGGCAACGAAGTCGCGTGGCACGGCATGGATGGCGCTGACGCCCTTCGTGTTTTGCGCCGTCAGCGCGACGATGACGCTGGCGCCATAGACTTGGTGCGCGGCGAAGGTCTTGAGGTCGGCCTGGATGCCGGCGCCGCCGCTCGAATCCGAGCCGGCGATGGTGAGGGCGATAGCAGTCAAACTCATGTCTCCGGTCAGGCGCTCGCGATGGCCTGCGCGCGTTCGAGCGTCTCGACCACGTCGCAACCCATGAAGATGAACGAGGATATGCCGGCCTTGTTCAAAGCCTCGCTCTCGGCGGGGCGGCCGGCGAGCCAGACCGTCGCTCCGGCTGCGGCGAGCGCCTCGGCCGCGGCGGCACCTTCCTCGGCATAGGCGATATCCGAGCCGCAGAGGCAGGCAAGTTTCGCGTCCGAATCGCGGAAGGCGCCGACCAGCGCGTCGAGATCAGTGGCGCCATCCGTGGCGAAGCCGTCGCCGCTCGGAGCGGCAAGGCCGCCGGCCTCGAACAGATTGCGGGCAAAGCCCGCGCGAGCGGTGAAGTCGGCGATGGAGCCGAGCGTCGCCAGGAAGACAACGGGCCGTTGCGGCAGGGCGTCGGCCTTGTCGCGCAGGGCTTCGAACGGCTCCGCCAGCCTGAGCGAGGGCAGCGTGTCCGCGCGCAAAGCCGCGCCGGGCGCGATCTGGGCGTCGGCTCGGCCGGCGCCGCCGACGAAGGAACGGATGATTTCGCCCTGGTTCCGTTCGGCGAGGCTGCCGGGCGGACGCCGTTCTCCGCGGGCGACCGGCGCGACCTTCAGCACGGCCACCGCATCCTCGCGGATATGGGGGAACTCGCTGGTGCCGGTAATCGGCTCCCGGCGAGTCGCCACCACCTTCATACGCGCGGCCCTCTGCCCTGCCAGCGTCTTCTGGACGGAGCCGTTGGCAAGGCCGGCGACGATGCCGCGCAGATCGCCTTCGCTCTGTCGCTCGATCTCCTGGAAGGCCAGCCAGCCCTGTTCGCAGAGCGCCTGCGTCAGCGCCTCGAAACCGCCGGCACCGGCCGCCGGATCGGCGACGCGCCAGAGATTGCTCTCTTCGAGCAGGATGAGCTGGGTATTGCGGGCGACACGACGCGCGAAAGCATCCGGCAGGCCAAGCGCGGCGGTGAAGGGTTGGACGGTCAGCGAATCCGCCCCGCCGACTCCCGCAGAGAAAGCGGCGACCGTGCCGCGCAGCAGATTGACATGAGGATCGCGCCGGGTCAGCGAGCGCCAGGCCGTCTCCGCATGAATCCGAGCTGGCTTCGGTGCGAGCCCGCAGGCCTGCTGGATGCGGTTCCAGAGCAGTCTTGCTGCCCGGAACTTCGCGACCGTCAGGAATTCGTCGGTATCCGCGACCAGCGTGAAGGCGAGGGTGTCGCGCGCCTCGGCCAGCGTCAGCCCTTGCGCTTCGAGCGCGCGCAGATAGGCGACCGCGGTGGCGAGCGCCGCGCCGAGCTCCTGCGCCTCGCTGGCGCCGGCCTCGTGATAGGGCCGGCTGTCGACGGTGATGAACGGGCCGGAGAAGCCGCGATCCTTGATGGCGCGGATGGTTTCGGCAAGTCTGCGGCCAACCTCGGGCCAGGAGACGGCGAGCGAGCCAAGCCCGGCGAAGACGCCGATCGGATCGAGGCCGAACTCCACGGAAAGCTCGGCCGGCGCATGGCCGCGCTTCTCGATCAGCGCCGCTAGCAGCAAGGCGTTGATGCGGCCCTGGGGAGCAGGGTCGAGCCGCAGCCGGATAAGATCGAGCATGACACCGTCGAGGGCGGTATCGAGAGCGGAGACGTCGTCGGCGACGAGACCGTAGCCTCTCGCTGCTTGCGCGCCCGCAGAGCTGATGGTCAGCGTGTCGGCACCGCCTTCCAGATCGGCCAGCGCAAGCGCCTGGGCTTCCTTCGGCCCGGGATGGTCGAGCCGGGCCGCGACGTGCCAGCGCTCGGCTTCGGCGCGCAAGGCCCGCGCGGCAGGGGAGGCGGCGGGGTAGAGCGGCTCGATGCGGATACCGTCGGCGCTGCGGCCGACCAGCCGCTTCTCGAAATCCGCGCCCTTCAGAACCTTGTCGACTGCCGCGCGCCAGGCGTCATGCGACGGCGCCGGAAAGGCGTCGAGATAGGGAAGGTCGGATGGGGCAGCCGAGTTCATGCGCGCCGATGCTCCTCTTCCGCATAGTGTGCAGCCGTGGAGTGCTGATTGCCATGGGCGCGCGCGCACCGCCATCCCTACTTCGTCGCAGGGCAGGTGCAAGAATGCGAAGAAGGATACAAAACGCCGCCGCTACGCCGCCCAAAGACGGCGCCGCGACGGCGCAGAAGATTCCGACGAAATCAGACGAACTGGCCGAGACCCGGAATGGCGCCCACGATCGCGCCCATCGCGTCCTCGCCGGCCTTCTCGCGGCCGACTGCGAACATTTCCTTCGAGACACTCTGGATCTGGCCCATCGAGAGGCCGGCACCCATCAGCTGGCCGCCGAGCGCCATCACGCCGCCGCCACCGCCCATCAGCCCGCCGATCGCGCCGAGCATGCCGCCTTTGGCGCCGCCTTCGGCATCCGCGAGTGCCTGCGCGCCCGGCAGTGCCGCCATCAGCTGGCCGATCTCGGTCGCCGGGCCTTCCTTCTGCAGGAAGGCGAGAATGATGCCGACCGCCTTGCGGGCGAGTTCCTCGTTGATGCCGGCCGCCGCAGCCACCCGCGTGAGCAATTCTTCCATGGTCCCAAACCCCTCGCCAAACGGCTTCGCCGCGAAGCCCTCGAAAAATAGTTTACATATTTACGATCTGATTCCAACGGGCTTGGGCTTCCGCCTTCTGCGTCGTTTGGTTACACCCTCCACTGACGTTCTGGGAAACCTCATAGGCGGATGTGATGGCGGATGACGGCGCGATTCTGATCGGCAAGAGCGGCAAGCCGGAGAACCTGTTGCTCAAGCTCGCCAATCGCCACGGCCTCGTGACAGGCGCGACCGGCACCGGCAAGACGGTGACGCTCCAGGTCATGGCCGAGGGCTTTGCCCGCAACGGCGTTCCGGTCTTCGCCGCCGACATCAAGGGCGATCTCTCCGGCATCGTCGCGCCGGGCGATTCGAAGCCCGCCTTCGTCAATCGGGCCAAGGAGCTCGGGCTGACATACGAGCCGGACCAGTTCACCACCGTCTTCTGGGACGTGTTCGGCGAGCAGGGCCATCCGGTCCGCGCCACGATCTCCGAGATGGGGCCGCTGCTGCTGGCCCGCCTGCTCGATCTCAACGACACCCAGGAAGGCGTGCTCAATATCGCCTTCCGCATCGCCGACGAGCAGAAGCTGCTGCTGCTCGATCTCAAGGATCTGCGGTCCATCCTGACCTTCCTCGCCGAGAATGCGCAGGAGCTGACCACCAAATACGGCAATGTCAGTTCCGCGACGGTCGGGACGATCCAGCGCGCGCTGCTCGTGCTGGAGAACCAGAGGGGCGATCTGTTCTTCGGCGAGCCGGCCCTCGACATCAACGATCTGATGAAGACGGATCGCGACGGCCGCGGCATCGTCAACATCCTCGCCGCCGACAAGCTGATGAACAATCCGCGGCTCTACGCGACTTTCCTGCTCTGGCTGCTCTCGGAGCTGTTCGAGCAGCTGCCGGAGGTCGGCGATCTCGACAAGCCCAAGCTCGTCTTCTTCTTCGACGAGGCGCATCTGCTGTTCAACGGCGCGCCCAAGGCATTGCTGACGGCGGTTGAACAGGTCGTCCGCCTGATCCGCTCGAAGGGCGTCGGCGTCTATTTCGTTACCCAGAACCCGCTCGATATCCCGGATACGGTCCTCGCCCAGCTCGGCAACCGCGTCCAGCATGCGCTGCGTGCCTTCACCCCACGCGACCAGAAGGCGGTGCGTGCCGCCGCCGAGACTTTTCGGCAAAACCCGAAGATCAAGACGGAGGAGGCGATCAGCCAGCTCGCCGTCGGCGAGGCGCTGGTCTCGATGCTGGAGGGCAAGGGCTCGCCGGAAATGGTCGAGCGCGCGCTGATCGCCCCGCCGATGGCGCAGGTCGGTCCCTGCACGCCGCAGCAGCGCCAGCAGGCGATCAATGCCTCGCCCGAGAAGGGCAAGTACGACGCCATGGTCGACCGCGAGTCGGCTTATGAAGAGCTGATGAAGCGCAAGAACCTCAATCCGGACGGCTCGCCGGTCGAGGCGTCGACGAGCGGGGGCGGCGGCATCCTCGACACGATCGGCGGCTGGCTCGGCGGCGGCGCTCCGCAGCAGCGCCCGAAGACGGGGCCGGGTTCGCGCGGCGGCCCGCTGCCGCAGAGCATGGCCGAGAAGATCATCACCTCGGCCGCACGCTCGGCCGCGACCTCGATCGGCCGGCAGGTCGGGACGGCCATTCTGCGCGGCATTTTGGGCTCGATGTCGGGCGGGAAACGCTGAGCGCGGCCTCCGGGCGTCATTCTCGGGCGGAGCGAAGCGCAGACCCGAGAATCTCAGCCCGGAAAGGGCACCGGAGCCTCATGCGGCGAGAGATGCTCGGGTCGAGCCCGAGCATGACGGCGGCTGTTCACGCCCCCGTTGCGAGGTCGAACAGCATCTTGACGTTCAGCACGATGATGATCGCTGCGATGATGCCTGCTGTCAGGCTGAGCCAGCGCGGCGCCACCAGAGCACCCATCTTGGTCTTCGACGCCGTGAACATCACCAGCGGCACCACCGCGAAGGGCAACTGCAGGCTGAGGATGACCTGGCTCAGGATGAGCAGCTTCGCCGTCTGTCCCTCGCCATAGATCAGCGTCACGGCGATCGCCGGCACGATCGCGACGAGGCGCGTCACCAGCCGCCGCATCCAGGCCGGCAGGCGGATGCGCAGGAAGCCCTCCATCACGATCTGCCCGGCCATGGTTGCGGTCACGGTCGAGTTGAGGCCGCAGCAGAGCAGGGCGATGGCGAAGAGCATGGGCGCGATCGAGGCGCCGAGCAGTGGTTGCAGAAGTTCCTGTGCCTTGCCGAGTTCGGCGACGTCGGTGTGGCCGGCTTTGTGGAAGGTCGCAGCGGCGAGGATCAGGATCGAGGCGTTGATCAGCAGCGCAAAACAGAGCGCGACGGTTGAGTCGATCGTCGCGAATTTCAGCGCTTCGCGCTTCTCCGGCAACGTGTGGCCATAGGCGCGGGTCTGCACGATGCCGGAATGCAGGTAGAGATTATGCGGCATGACCGTCGCGCCGATGATGCCGAGCGCGATATAGAGCATGTTGGGGTTGGTGACGATCTCGGTCGTCGGCGCGAAACCGCGGATGACCTCGCCCCAGTTCGGGTCGGCCAGTGCGATCTGGATGCCGAAGCACAGCGCGATGACGCCGAGCAGCGTGATGATGAAGGCCTCGATCCAGCGGAAGCCGCGCGTCTGCAGCCACAGGATGATGAAGACGTCGAAAGCGGTGATCAGCACGCCGATCTCGAGCGGAACGCCGAAGAGCAGGTTGAGGCCGATCGCGGTGCCGATCACCTCGGCGAGGTCGGTCGCGCAGATCGCGAGCTCGGCCAGCAGCCAGAGCGGCCAGGCCATATAGGGGGGGTAGGCGTCGCGGCAGGCTTGGGCGAGGTCGCGGCCGGTAGCGATGGCGAGCCGCGCGCAGAGCGACTGCAGGATGATCGCCATCAGGTTCGAGACGAGCGCGACGACGAGCAGCGTGTAGCCGTACTGGGCGCCGCCCGCGAGCGAGGTCGCCCAGTTGCCGGGGTCCATGTAGCCGACGGCGACGAGATAGCCCGGACCGAAGAAGGCCAGGAACTTGCGCCAGGATGAGGATGTCGGCGTGACGGCGATGGTGCGGAAGACGTCCGTCAGGGAAGGTTCGCCCCGCGATCGAAGCCAGATCGACGAGGATTCCGGGGCGCTTTGCGACATGATGGGGCCTTGCTGCAACTTGTTCGCAATAAGGAGTACCTGCCGTTCCGGATGCTGTCAATGCAGTTGCGAAGCGTTATCAATTGGAGTTGCGATCAGGCCGGGCGGCAATGCATGATTGTGGGCTGACGCCCGTGTGGGCTCTTGCCATGATGGCGTCACCTGAATCGCTTCCGATGGCTGCCATGATCAAGCTTCCCGCTATTCTCGCTCGTCTCGACGCCGGGCTCGACCATTCCCTCGAACGCCTGTCTTCCTGGCTCGAAATCCCTTCGATCGGCACCGATCCGGCGTTCAATGCGCAGACGCGCGCCGCTGCCGAATGGCTGAGGGCCGATCTGGAATCCCTCGGTTTCAAGGCCGAGCTGCGCGAGACCGGCGGCCATCCCGTCGTGCTGGCGCATCGGCCGAAGCCGGGCGCGCCGCATGCGCTGTTCTACGGGCATTACGACGTTCAGCCGGTCGACCCGCTGAATCTTTGGGACACTGATCCCTTCAAGCCGGTCGTGCGTGAGCTGGAGCCCGGCCGCAAGGTGATCTCCGCCCGCGGAGCCTGCGACGACAAGGGGCAGGTGATGACCTTTATCGAGGCCGTGCGCGCGACGCTGGCCGAAACCGGCGACCTGCCGATCGGCCTGACGATCCTCGTCGAGGGCGAGGAGGAATCCGGCTCGGTCAACTTGCCGGGCTATATCAAGGCCAATGCCGCCGAGCTGAAGGCCGACTACGCGCTCGTCTGCGATACCGGCATGTGGGATCGCGAAACCCCGCTGATCACCTCGACCCTGCGCGGCATGGTCTATCAGGAGGTGACGCTGACGGCGGCCGATCGCGATCTGCATTCCGGCCTGTTCGGCGGTGCGGCCTGCAATCCGATCCATGTGCTGACGAAGATCCTCGGCGAACTGCACGATGAGAACGGCCGCATCACCGTTCCCGGCTTCTACGAAGGCGTTCACCAGCCGACCAACGCCCAGAAGGCCGAATGGGCCGATCTCAACCTGGCGGAGAAGGAGTTCCTAGGGCAGGTCGGCCTGAAGCATTCCATCGGCGAGAAGGGGCGCATGTTGATCGAGCAGATCCAGTCGCGCCCGACCTGTGACGTCAACGGCATCTGGGGCGGCTACACGGGGGAGGGCAGCAAGACCGTGATCCCCGGCAAGGCCTCGGCCAAGGTTTCCTTCCGCCTCGTCGGCGATCAGGATCCGGCGAAGATCGCCGAAGCCTTCCGTCAGTTCGTCCGCGATCGGCTGCCGGAGGACGTCTCGGCCGAGTTCATCAGCCATTCCGGCTCGCCGGCGCTGGCGGTGCCGACGGATTCGCCGGTGCTTCAGAAGGCGCGCAAGGCGCTCGCCGACGAATGGGGTGGGCGCGTCGTTTCGATCGGCAGTGGTGGCTCGATTCCCGTAGGTGGTGATTTCAAGCGGACGCTTGGCATCGACACGCTCTTCGTTGGCTTCGGCCTCGATGACGACCGGGTCCATTCGCCCAACGAGAAATACGACCTGTCCTCCTTCCACAAGGGCCAGCGTTCCTGGGCCCGTATCTTGCAGGCTCTCGGTTCATGAGATCGGTTTGTGTCTTCTGCGGTTCCAACCCGGGCAATGAGCCCGTCTATGCGGCAGGAGCCCGTGCCATGGGCGCCGAGATCGCCCGGCGCGGCCTGACCCTGGTCTATGGCGGCGGCGCCGTCGGGCTGATGGGCATTGTCGCCAATGCAGCGCTGGAAGCCGGCGGCCAGGTCCATGGCGTCATTCCCAAGGCGCTGCGCGACAAGGAGGTCGGCCATGTCGGGCTGACCCGGCTCGAGGTCGTCGACACCATGCACACGCGCAAGGCGCGCATGGCGGAGCTGTCGGAAGGCTTCATCGCCATGCCCGGCGGCATCGGCACCTTCGAGGAGCTGTTCGAGATCTGGACCTGGGGACAGCTCGGCATCCATGCCAAGCCGCTGGGCCTGCTCAATGTCGCCGGTTTCTACAATCCGCTGGCGACCTTCCTCGACCAGACGGTCGAGGCCGGTTTCCTGAAGCAGAGCCATCGGGCCATGGCGATGACCGATACCGAGCCGGCGACGCTGCTCGACCGCATGGAGAACTACGTCCCGGCCGCGACCTACAAATGGATCGAGAAGGAGCAGGCCTGAGTTATTCTCGCGGCCTACGTCTTCAGGTTGTAGGAATATTGTCTTGACATCGTGACGCTGATCGTGTAGAGATCAGGAACGCTCACGAAATCCGCCCGAACGAAGCCGCCGCGCTCTCTAGCCGGCGGCTTTTTCGTGCCTGCCATCCGGGAAGAGACGCATGGCCGAAGACGATAGCGAAACGCCGGCGTTGCCGCCGCAGAAGACAAAACGACCGCCGATCTCCCGCAAGGCGGTGGTGGGCCAGCTCTGGCGCGCCGCCAAGCGCCAGCTCGATACGCATGAGGAGCATCTCGCCGATTTGCCGAAAGGCGCGGCGGCGAGCGAGGCCGACGCCAAGGCGCTGGCAACGCTGGCTCGTACTGTGCGCGAGCTGGTTGCGATCGAGGAGCCGCAGGTTGTGAAGAGGGACAAGCCGACGGATGAACTCTCTGCCGCTGACGGCCTGCGACATGTCGCACAGCTCCGTCAGGAGCTTGCTCGACGTCTTGAAGCTCTTGCCCGCCGCGAGCTGGGCGAAGGTGATCCCGGAGATATTGCCTGATCTCGAACCTGAACTGGTCGAGGTTGTACAGGAAGCATGGGGGCTTTGGTCGCGAGGCGATCAGAAGCCGCTCCAACCCCCGAAATCCATCTGGCTGGTCTTGGGCGGGCGCGGTGCCGGCAAGACCCGTACCGGCGCTGAATGGGTGAAGGGCATGGCGCTTGGCCATCCGCCCTTTGCCGACATGCGGACCGAACGCATCGCCCTTGTCGGCGAGACGCAGGGGCAGGTCCGCGACGTGATGATCGAAGGCGTCTCCGGTCTGTTGGCGATCCATACGCGCTGGGAGCGGCCGACCTGGCAGCCTTCGCTGCGCCGCCTGCAATGGCCGAACGGCGCGATCGCGCAGGTCTTCTCTGCCGAGGACCCCGAGGGGCTGCGCGGCCCGCAATTCGGCGCCGCCTGGTCCGACGAATTGGCGAAATGGCCGAACCTTCAGGAGTGCTGGGACATGCTGCAATTCGGCCTTCGCCTTGGCGACCATCCCCGTCAGGTCATTACGACGACGCCGCGCCCTGTGCCGCTGGTCAAGCGCCTGCTGGTCGAGCCGCATGTCGTGGTGAGCCGGGCAAAGACACGGGACAATCGCTTCCATCTCGCCGCGGAATTCGTCCGCACCGTCACCGAAACCTATGGCGGGACGCGGCTTGGCCGGCAGGAACTCGACGGCGAGATCGTCGAGGAAAGCCCGGACGCGCTCTGGACACGCGCGATGATCGAGGTGGCTCGCGAGCGGCGACACCCGCCGCTCGCCCGGATCGCCGTCGCGGTTGATCCGCCGGCCTCGTCTTCGCAGCGCGCCGATCGCTGCGGGCTGGTTGTGGCCGGCGCCGATAGCGACGGCATCGGCCATGTGCTGGAGGATGCGACACTCGCCGGCGCGAGGCCTCACGAGTGGGCCGAGAAGGCCGTGGCGCTCTATCGCCGCCATGAGGCGGATGCGCTGGTCGTCGAGGTCAATCAGGGCGGCGAGATGGTCGAGAGCATCATCCGCGAGGTCGATGCCGGTGTTCCGGTGGTCTCCGTTCGGGCGACGCGCGGCAAGTACCTGCGCGCCGAGCCGGTCGCGGCGCTCTATGCGCAGGGGCGCGTGCGCCATGCCGGCACTTTTCCGGAGCTGGAGGACGAGATGTGCGCCTTCGGGCCGCGCGGCCTCGAAGGCGGTCGCTCGCCCGACCGGCTCGACGCCCTCGTCTGGGCGCTGACCCATCTGATGCTCGCGCCGAAGGGCCGGCCGCGGGTGAGGGGGATGTGAAGCGTCATTCTCGGGCTTGATGACCCGAGCACTTCGCGCCGGGTGGAGCGCGGGAACCGCAGCGCGAGCTCCCTTCCCCCCCCTTGTGGGGAAGGGTTGGGGATGGGGGTGGCGCCGCTTGGTGAGCGTTCACCGGACAAGACGAGCCGGCAGCCGCCGAACGGACACCTTCCAGCGATGAGCCCTGCTTTTCGACCCCCACCCCTGCCCCTCCCCACAAGGGGGAGGGGTTCACGCGCATACGCCGCCCCCGCCCGTAGCTGTCAAAAAAGGCGAGACTTCCATGTTCGATTTCCTTCGTAGCCTGCGCGGCCGTGCCGCGCCGGATCAGAAGCGCTCGCGCGTCGGGCCGCTCATCGCCTTGCACGAGGCGGGGCGTGCGGTCTGGACGCCACGCGACTATGTCGCCCTGTCGCGCGAGGGCTACGAGCGCAACCCGGTGGTGCACCGTTGCGTCCGGCTGATCGCGGAGGCCGCGGCGCAGACACCGCTCGTCGCCAAGGTCGGGTCGCGGGAAATGCCGGAGCATCCGGCCCTGGCGCTGGTCGAGCGACCCAATCCGCGTCAGGGCGGCATCGCCTTTCGCGAGATGCTGTTCGGCCACCTGCTCGTCGCCGGAAACGCCTATGTCGAGGCGGTGAGCACCGGCCGCGAGCCACGCGAACTCTATGCGCTCAGGCCAGACCGCATGCGGGTCGTGCCGGGCCGCGACGGCTGGCCGGAGGCCTATGACTACACCGTCGGTGGCGACACGATGCGCTTCCGGCAGGACGAGGGCGAAGTCCCGCCAATCCTGCATCTCACCCTGTTCCACCCGGTCGATGACCATTACGGCCTCTCGCCGGTCGAGCCTGCGGCGGCGGCGCTCGACATCCACAACGCCGCCAGCAACTGGCACAAGGCCCTGCTCGACAACGCCGCCAGGCCTTCCGGCGCATTGGTCTATGACGGGCCGGAGGGCGCGACGCTGACCGAGGCGCAGTTCGACCGGTTGAAGCAGGAGCTGGAGGATTCCTTTCAAGGAGCGCGCAATGCCGGCCGCCCGCTGCTGCTCGAAGGCGGGCTCGACTGGAAGCCGCTCTCGCTGACCCCGGCGGAGCTCGATTTCGTCGCGGCGAAGGGCGTAGCGGCGCGCGAGATCGCGCTCGCCTTCGGCGTGCCGCCGCTGATGCTCGGCTTGGCCGGCGACAACACCTACGCCAATTTTGCCGAGGCCAACCGCGCGCTCTGGCGCCAGACGGTGATTCCGCTGGTCAGGCGCACGGCGCAGTCGCTGGTGCAATGGCTCGGCCCCGCCTTCGGCGATGAGCTTTCGCTCGAACCTGATCTCGATGCCGTCGAGGCACTCGCCGACGAGCGGGAATCGCTCTGGCGGCGCCTCGGCGCGGCAAATTTCCTCGATGACGACGAGAAACGCGAGGCGGTTGGCTGCGGCCGGCGTGCCTCCGGAGAGGAGCAATCGTGACCATGCTCGACCAGATCGTCACGGCCTTCATCGGCCGGGCCGATGTCGGCCATCTCGGCCTGCTGCTCTGGGCCGCGAGCGCCTCCTGCCTCGCCTGGCTCGTCCTGCGCGAGCTGACCGCGGCGAACCGCCGCTTCGACGATTTCGTCCGCGAACTCAACCGCTTCAACGCACGCCACGAGGGGGATCAGTCATGAAGGGCCGCAGCGACACGAAACCTCCGTCGACCCGGCAGGGTGTCGGGCAAGCACAGCCGGCCAAGGCGCGGCCCGTGGGCGTGACGGCGGAGACCTTCAGCCGCTTCGTTCACAATCTGGCGAAGCTGGAGGGCGGGCACCCGCGGGGGGGAAAGGGTGGCAAAGGCGGGGAGGGTGGCCGATGAACGGCCCGTATCGCCTTCCGCTCGAATCCAAGCTGCTGCCGCTGCAGCCGGCGCGCGTCATGCCGGACGGGGTCTTCGAGGGCTATGCCAGCCTCTTCCGCATTCCCGATCTCGGCAAGGACGTGGTCGAGCCCGGCGCGTTCCGTGACAGCCTCGCACGCCGCGGCCCTTCCGGCGTCAAGCTGCTCTGGCAGCATGACCCGGCCGAGCCGCTCGGCCGTTGGCTCAGCCTGAGCGAGGACAGCCGCGGCCTTTTCGTGCGCGGCAGGCTTTCGCTCGCTGTCGCCCGCGCCCGCGAAATCCACGCCCTGATGCGAGAGGGCGCGATCGACGGCCTGTCGATCGGCTTCCGCCCCGAGCGCGCCCGCAACGAGCCACGCTCGGGCCTGCGCCGGCTCGAGCGCGTCGATCTCTGGGAGGTCTCGATCGTCACCTTCCCGATGCTGCCGCAGGCCCGGATCAGCGCCGTCAAGACGGCCTTCCGCCACCTCGCTTTCCTTTGACCTTTACCCCGAGGAGAACCCATGACCCATCTCGACACCGCTCCTGAGACCAAGGCGGCCGGCGCCGATCTCGCGCTCGCCTTCGAGGATCTGCGCTACACGCTGGAGAGCTATCGCGCCGCCAATGACGAACGCCTCGCCGGGATCGAAGCGCGCAATAGTGCCGATCCGCTGACCGAGGAGAAGCTCGCCCGCATGGATGCCGCGCTCGACGACACCATGCGCCGTATCGACAGGCTGACGCTGGAGCGCGCACGTCCGGCGCTCGGCCAGGACGGTCCGGCCCGTGATCCGCTGGTAGCCGAGCACAAGGCCGCCTTCGCGGCTTATGTCCGCACCGGTGAGGCCGGCGGGCTGAAGCGGTTGGAGGCCAAGGCGCTTTCCGCCGGTTCCGGCCCGGATGGCGGCTACCTCGCACCTTCGACCGTCGAGGGCGAGATCCTGCGCCGCCTGGCGAATGTCTCGCCCATCCGCTCCCTGGCGACGGTGCGGACGATCTCGTCGGGCACCTACAAGAAGGCCTTCTCGACGACCGGCCCGGCCTCCGGCTGGGTAGCCGAGGTGGCGGCGCGGCCGCAGACCGGCTCGCCGACGCTGGCCGAGCTCTCCTTCCCGGCGATGGAGCTCTACGCCATGCCGGCGGCGACGCAGACGCTGCTCGACGATGCCATCGTCAACATCGACCAGTGGATCGCCGAGGAGGTCGAAAGCGCCTTCGCCGAGCAGGAGGGCGCGGCCTTCGTCAATGGCGACGGCATCGACAAGCCCAAGGGCTTCCTCGCCTATCCGACTGCGGCCGATGCGAGCTGGAGCTGGGGCAATATCGGCGTGCTCAACACCGGCGTCGCCGGCGCCTTCCCGGCCGCCAACCAGTCCGACGTACTGGTCGATCTCGTCTATGCGCTGAAGGCCGGCTATCGCCAGAACGCCTCCTTCGTGATGAATCGCAAGACCCAGGGCGCGATCCGCAAGTTCAAGGACAGCACCGGCAACTATCTCTGGCAGCCCCCGGCCTCGGCCGGTGCGCCGGCGACCCTGCTCGGCTTCCCGCTCGTCGAGGTCGAGGACATGCCGAACATCGCCAACAATGCGGTCTCGATCGCCTTCGGCGATTTCCGGCGCGGCTATCTCGTTGTCGACCGGGCGGGCGTGCGCATTCTGCGCGATCCGTACTCGGCCAAACCCTATGTGCTGTTCTACACGACCAAGCGCGTCGGTGGCGGTGTCCAGGACTTCGCGGCGATCAAGGGGTTGAAATTCGCGGTCTGAAGTCCCTCAGCGCGAAAACCACCAGCTGAAGGCAGCGCGCGGCTGAGCCGCTTCGTCCGGTGGCGCCTCGCTGCCGAATGAAAGTAGCCGTGCGCTGCCCTCGGAGATCCAGCTGCGGTAATCGCCGATCGGCGTAATGGCGGTGAAGCCGCCGCAGATGCGCCGGGCGCGCGTATTGAGCGGCCCGCTCGACCAGCTCACGATCCCGACGAGGTCGCGCGAGCGTGGCGAACCGCGCAGCACCGGGCCGCCGGAATCACCGCGGCAGGCGCCGGCGCCTGGCGTTTCTCCACGCGCCTCGACATCGACCGCGACCTTGACGGTGTTCTGGGTCGTATAGTTGCCGGCGTTGAGCAGTTGCGTTTCGCGCAGGCGACGGGCGGTGCGCTTGTTGTCCTCGGCCGAGAGGCCGAAGCCCGCCATCGTGACGGTTTCGCCCTGCCAGAGGCCGCTGCCCAGTGTGAGCGGCTCGATATCCTGCGGCAGCGGCTGCGCCAGTCGCAGCAGGGCGAGGTCGGTGCCGGGCTGCGTGCGTGGCGTGGTGCCGGGCACGAAGCTCGGATGCGGCAGGACCGCGACGACCATCTGCCGCCGCGCGCGAAAACGGGGATCGAGGCTGACGACGCTGATCGAGCCGCCCCCCATCAGGCAGTGCGCGGCGGTCAGCACGATCTCCGGCGCGATCACGGCGCCCGAGCAGAGCTCGCCGCGGCTGGTCTCGACCCGCACGGTCCAGGCGCGGGCACCATGGCTATCGCGCGAGTCGGTGCCTCCGACGACGGCCAGGGCGGGCTGCGCCGTTGCAGCGGCGAGAAGGGAAAACGCGAGAGCGGTAAGCGAGCGCAGGATCATGACGTGAACCAGTGGACGGCTGATCAATCTAGGAGGTGGCGCGGCGCAGTCCAGCGTTTTCACCGGCCCTTCGACCATCGTGCCGTTTCACCCCATTGGGACAGCGTCGTGTCGATCCAGTGTCGCTGTGGCGCGACCAGAATGCCCTGGGTGAGGAGCCCGCAACTGCGGCCTTTCGGACCGGTCGACCAGCTGGTCACGGCGCTGATGCCGCCATCGGCGAAGACCGGTCCGCCGGAATCACCCTGGCAGGCGCTGGCGCCGGGCTGCTTGCCGGCACCAGCCGGGTCGGCCGCCCAGAGCAGGATGCGGCTCGGGCCATAGGGCTCGATGGCAGCCAGCGTGGCGGATCGGTATGTGCCCGTGCTGCGGGCTTCGCCCTCGCGGGCGACGCCATAACCGGCGAGCGTGACGGAGCTTCCCGCTGGCGGCAGCGGTCCGTCGATCAGCTCCGCGGGAGCGAAGCGCGCCGGCAGGGGATCTGCGAGCCGGATCAGAGCGAGGTCGATCGAGCGTCGCCGGCTGCGGATCGCACCGGCATCGAACTCGGGATGCAAGCTGACTGTCGCAGGTGCGATCAGCACGGGCTCGCCAGCCTCGCGCCAATGGATACGCAGCTCCGTTCCGCCGGCGGCGCAATGGGCCGCGGTCAGGATGGCGCGCGCCGAGAGCACGATGCCGCTGCACACGCCGCCGCGAGCATTGAGCACCATCAAAGTCGAGTCGGCGGCCGGCCCGCCTTCGCGCCCGCCGACCACGGCTTTCGCGGGCAAGGCGCCGAGCCCGCACACCATGCCGCCGAGTGCGGTGGCGATGATCCCATTCGCGATGCGCATCTGGTGCTCCTTCCAACGGAGTGCTGATAGCGCGCCGCGCTCTGCAATTGAACCGTCCAGACGATCCTTCGAAGGGGATGAACATGACGCCGCTCGCTTTGGCCCCGCCGACGGCGGAACCGGTCACGCTCACCGAGGCCCGGCAATTCCTGCGCCTGGACCTGAACGACGAGGACGATCTGCTCGCCACCTTGATCACAGCCGCGCGGCTGATGATCGAGGCGGCGGCGGGCCGCTGCCTGATCGAGCAGCCCTGGCGCATCGTTCTTGATCGCTGGCCCGGCAATGGCGAGATCAGGCTGCCGCTGTCACCGATCGCCCGGATCGAGGCGGCGCGGGTCTACGATGTGCTCGGGGCGCCGCAACCGGTCGCCGCGGCGGCGCTCACGCTGGACAGGAGCGCCGACCCTCCGCTGGTCCGCGTGACCGGGGAGCTTCCGGAGATCGGCCGCAATCACGGCGCGATCGAGATCGACATCGTTGCCGGATACGGGGCGACGGCCGCCGCCGTTCCCGCTCCGCTGCGCCAGGCCGTGCTGATATTGGCCGCCCGCTGGTTCGAGGAGCGGGGCGACGTCGCCAGCCGCGATGCGCGGGCTTTGCCGAGCGCGGTCGCCGCGCTGGTGGCCCCGTTCCGCCGTGGAAGGCTCTGAGTCATGGCGAGTGCTGTTGGAGCTCCGATTGGCCGGCTGAGGCGTCGACTCACGCTGGAGGCACCCGTCGCCACGCCGGACGAACTCGGAGGGGCGACCCAAGTCTTCGAACCGGTCGCTGCCTTCTGGGCGCAGATCGAATGGCTCACGGGCACCGAGCAGTGGCGACAGGGGCGCCCGGAGCAGGTTGCGACCCACCGCGTGACGCTGCGCTGGCGTGGCGATCTCGATGCCGGCAAGCGGCTACGTGACGGAAATCGCATTTTCGACATCCGAGCGGTTGCCGATCCCGACGGTTCGCGTCGGCGCCTCATCTGCCTGGTGGAAGAGGTGAAGCCATGAGCGACGCGATCCTGGCTCTGCGCGCGGCGATTCAGGCTCGTCTGACGGCCGATCCTGCGCTGACGGCGCTGATCGGTCCCGGACGCATCCATGACGCGGCGCCGCGCGCGGCGCGCGGTCTCTATGTCGTCCATGGCGATGTCGAGGCCCGCGACTGGTCCACCGGGAGTGACCGTGGCTGCGAGCAGGAATTCGTGCTCGTCGTCTGGGCGGCACAGAGCGCCTCCTCGCGGCAGGCTTTGGAGGCGGCAAGGCTGATCGTCGGCGCGCTCGACGATGCCGAACTCACTTTGGAAGGGCACGCCCTCGTCAATCTGCGCTGGCTGTCGAGCCGGCTCGCTCGCGAGCCGCGCACCGGACTCGGCCAACTGACGATCCGCTTCCGTGCGGTCACCGAAACACCCTGACATCGGCAACACCCCAATCGTGGAAGGAGAAGCCGCATGGCGGCACAGAAAGGCAAGGATCTGCTGCTCAAGGCGGCGGATGGCACCGGCGCTTTCGTCACCGTGGCGGGGTTGAGGGCGCGGCAGATCGCGTTCAACGCCGAGACCGTCGATGTGACCCACTCGGAATCGGCCGGACGCTGGCGCGAATTGCTGGCCGGGGCGGGTGTGCGCCGCGCCAGCATCAGCGGCTCCGGCATCTTCAAGGATGAGACTTCGGATGCTCTCGTGCGGCAGAGCTTTTTCGACGGCGTCATCCGGGATTGGCAGGTCGTCGTGCCGGATTTCGGGACGATCGCCGGTCCCTTCCAGCTGACGAGCCTCGAATACCGCGGCGATCACGCCGGAGAGGTCACCTTCGACCTTTCGCTGGAATCCGCTGGCTTGCTCGCTTTCGCGGCACTCTGAGGAGGGGACGATGGCCAATCGTCATCGTGGCGAGACCACGCTCATGGTTGCGGGCGATGCCCTGCCGATGCGGCTGACGCTGGGCGCGCTCGCCGAGCTCGAGCACGCATTCGCCGTCGACAGCCTGCCGGCTCTCGGCGAGCGCTTCATCGATGGCCGGCTCTCGGCCCGCGACATCATCCGGATCCTTGCGGCCGGCTTGCGGGGCGCGGGCAGCGCGATCCGGGATGAGGACGTGGCGGGCCTGTCCTTCGACGGAGGCTTGAGCGGAGCGATCAAGGCCGCGATCGCGCTGCTCGAAGCCACCTTCGGCGAGGGCGATACTGGCCGCCCTCCGCAGCCGCCGGGGGCGTGAAACCGCCGGCGGCCTTTCCCTGGAACGACGTCATGGCTTTCGGGCTCGGGCGGCTGGCCTGGCCGCCCGGGCAGTTCTGGGCGGCGACGCCGCGCGAGATCGCAGCCGCACTGAAGGCGCATCGCAGTGCCGAAGCCGGCGTCACGGACCGCGCAGTCCTCTCTGCGCTGATGGCCGCCTATCCAGACAGCTGACGGCAAATCCTGAATCAATTTCTGAAGAGGATGATCATGGCCAGCGACGATGGCGTCGATTCCGACCGTCTGTCCGATCTGCGGACAATGGATACGCTGACTCAATCTCTGAACAGGTCTTCGGAAAGCTTTGGTAAATCGATCGTAAATGCATTCTCCCGCGGCGTCGTCGAGGGCAAGCGCTTCGAGGATGTTCTGCGCAGCGTTGGCCGTTCGATGACGGACAGCCTGCTCAAGACGGCTCTCAAGCCGCTCCAGACCGGCCTTTCCAATTTAATCGGCGCCGGTATGAAAAGTCTTACAGGCTTATTCAGCGGGGGCTTGGCCTCGTCCGGTGGGAGCGTTTCGGTCGCGCCCTTCGCGGAGGGCGGCATCGTTGCCTCCCCATCCTATTTCCCGACGGGGCGCGGGCTCGGCCTGATGGGCGAGCGCGGCGCCGAGGCGATCATGCCGCTGTCGCGCGGCCCCGACGGACGGCTGGGCGTGCGGGCGGCAGGCAGTGGCTCGGCGCGGCCGCTCAGTGTTGTCGTGCAGGTCTCGACGCCCGATGCCGAGAGCTTCCGCCGCTCGGAAGCGCAGATTTCGGCCGCGATCGCCCGCGCTGTCGCGCGCGGCAGCCGCGCGCTCTGAGCGGAGAGCATCATGACCGATTTTCACGAGATCCGTTTTCCGACGGACGTGGCGCGTGGCGCGCGCGGCGGGCCGGAACGTCAGACCCAGATCGTCACGCTCGCCTCGGGCCGCGAGGTTCGCAACAGCCGCTGGGCTCATTCCCGGCGCCGCTATGACGCCGGGCTCGGCGTGCGCAGCTTCGATGCCTTGGCGGCCGTCATCAGCTTCTTCGAGGAGCGCCGCGGCAGGCTTTATGGTTTCCGCTGGCGCGACCAGCTCGACTGGAAGAGTTCCCCGCCCTCGCGGGAGCCAGCCGCGACGGATCAGGTCATCGGGGTCGGAGACGGCGCCACGGCGGTCTTCCAGCTCTGCAAAACCTACGGTGCGGGCGCATCCGCCTACAACCGGACGATCGCCAAGCCCTGCGAGGGCACCGTCCGGATCGCGCTCGATGGCGTCGAGCAGCCGATGGCGAACTTCGCCTGCGACACCGCGACCGGGCGTGTCACCTTCGCGCCGGGCGCGATCCCGCCGCCAGGCGCGACCGTGACCGCCGGCTTCGCCTTCGACGTGCCCGTGCGCTTCGACATCGATGCGATCGACGTCGATCTCTCGGCTTTCGAGGCCGGTGAGATCCCGCGCATCCCCGTCGTCGAGATCCTGCCTTGAGGTCCCACCATGCGCGATATCCCCGCCGCTCTCGCCGCCCATGTCGAGGGCGGAGCGACCACCTTGTGCCGCTGCTGGAGCTTGACGCGCCGCGACGGGCTGGTGCTCGGCTTCACCGATCATGACCGGGCGCTTGCCTTCGATGGCCTGATCTATGCGGCGGCGACCGGGCTGGAGGCCGCGGAGACGACGGCCGAGCTCGGTTTCGCGATTGGTGGCGGCGATGTCGCCGGTGCTTTCGCGGCATCGGGCCTGAACGAGGCCGATCTCGCACGTGGGCTCTATGACGATGTGCCCGTCCGCATCTGGCTGGTCAACTGGGCTGAGCCCGAGCAAAGGCTGCTGCTCGATGAGGGCTTTGTCGGCGAGGTCCGGCGCGGCGAGCACGGCTTCACGGCCGAGCTCCGCAGCGTCGCCAAGGCCTTCGACGAGGAGCGAGGACGCCTCTATCTGCGCTCCTGCTCGGCTGATCTGGGCGACGCGCGCTGCGGCGTCGCGCTGGCGCCGGTTGCTGCTGAAGTCAGTGCGAGCGATGGCCGCCTGACCCTGACTGCCGAGGGACTCGCTTCCTACCCCGATGGCCATTTCACCGGCGGGCGGCTTGGCTTCACCGGCGGAGCCAATGCCGGCTTCGCCACCGAGGTGAAGCGGCACGGCATCGAAGGCGATCGCGCGGTCTTCCAGCTCTGGCAGGCACCGGCCGCTGCGATCCGCGCCGGCGACGCTTTCAGCGTCACGCCGGGCTGCGACAAGAGCTTCGCCACCTGTCGGACGAAATTCGGCAACGGCGTCAATTTCCGCGGCTTCCCACACATGCCGACGACGGATTTCATCATCGGCGGCGTCCGCCCCGGCGATGGCGCGCTCGATGGCGGGAGCCTGTTCCGATGAGGCGCGACGAGATCGTCGAGACGGCGCGTCTGTGGCTCGGTACGCCCTATCATCATCAAGCCTCGCTGCGCGGCGTCGGCTGCGATTGCCTCGGCCTCGTCAGGGGTATCTGGCGCGATCTGCTTGGCGATGAGCCGGAGGCGCCACCGCCCTACTCACCCTCCTGGGCCGAAAGCCTACAGCAGGAGACGCTGGCGGGGGCGGCGCTGCGCCATCTCGTGCCGGTTGCGATCGGAGCCGAACGACCGGGCGACGTACTGCTCTTCCGCTGGCGCGAGCATCTGCCGGCCAAGCACTGCGCCATCCTGAGCGAGCCGGATCGCATCATCCACGCCCATGACGGGGCAGCCATCGCCGAGGTCGCCTTCACGCCCTGGTGGCGGCGCCATCTCAGCCATGCCTTTTCCTTCCCCGGAGTGACCGACTGATGGCGACGCTTCTTCTCCAGGTCGCGGGTGCGGCACTCGGCACCGCGCTGGGCGGGCCGGTCGGCGGCGCCATCGGCCAGGCGCTCGGCGGCTTGGCCGGTGCGACGATCGATCAGGCCTGGCTCGGCGGCGCCGGTGGCAACAAGGTCGTCGAAGGGCCGCGCCTGAAGGAGGTGAATGGTCTCGCTGCGACCGAGGGCGCGCCGATCCCGCGCGTCTATGGTCGCGCGCGCCTCGGCGGCCAGCTCATCTGGGCGACGCGCTTCGAGGAGGAGGTCACCGTCTCGGTCAAGCGCAGCAAGAGCGGTGGCAAGGGGGGGCGCTCGAAGAAGACTTACGAGACGACCTATAGCTACCACGCCAATCTCGCGATCGGCCTTTGTGAGGGGCCGATCGCCTTCATCAGGCGCATCTGGGTTGACGGGCGCGAGCTCGACGTCAGCACCGTCGCGATGCGCGTGCATCATGGGCACGAAACCCAGGAACCCGATCCGCTCATCGCCGCGAAGGAGGCGGGCGAAGCGCCGGCCTATCGCGGCCTCGCCTATGTCGTGTTCGAGCGCTTCCCGCTCGCGGACTACGGCAATCGCGTGCCCCAGTTCGATTTCGAGATCGTGCGTGCGGTCGAGGGGCTGGGCGGCATGATCCGCGCCGTCTCGCTGATCCCGGGTGCCGGCGAATTCGTCTACGACACGCGGCCCGTCAGCCACGAGCCCGAGCCGGGCGCCAGCGAGAGCCTGACGCGCCACCAGCTCTATGGTGGCTCGGACGTCGATACGGCGCTCGGCCATCTCCTCGCGCTCTGCCCGAACCTGCGCTCCGTTTCGCTCGTGGTGTCCTGGTTCGGCGACGACCTCCGCGCCGGTTCCTGCAGCATCGCGCCGCGCGTCGAGATTCCGCACAAGCCGACGGTCGGCGCCGACTGGTCGGCCGCCGGGCTGACGCGCGCTTCGGCCCGCATCGTCAGTCAGATCGACGGCCGCCCGGCCTTCGGCGGCACACCCTCGGATGAGAGTGTGATCGCGTTGATCCGGCGCCTGCGTTTCGACTACCGGCTCGAAGTCGTCCTCTATCCCTTCCTGATGATGGATATCCCTGCTGACAACGCCAGGCCGGATCCCCGGTCGCGTGGGGCCAGCCAGCCGCGCTATCCCTGGCGCGGACGGATCACGTGCGAGCCTGCATCCGGCCGCCCCGGCAGCGCAGACGGCGCAGACGTTGCAGCGGCGCAGATCGCTTCCTTTGTCGGCACGGTCGGTCCGGCCGATATGTCGCTCGCGGGCAACGCGATCGACTGCGCCAAGCCCGACGAGTGGTCCTACCGCCGTCAGATCATGCATTGCGCGATGCTGGCGCAGGCCGCGGGTGGCGTGGAAGGTTTTGTGATCGGCTCGGAACTGGTTGGACTGACGCATCTGCGCGGTGCGTCGGGCTATCCGATGGCCGGCCACCTCGTCGGGATCGCTCAGGACGTCAAAACCATCCTGCCGGCCGCGACCCTGACCTATGCCGCTGACTGGACCGAGTACGGTGCCGATGTCCGTGACGGCGGTCAGGACATCGACTTTCCGCTCGATCCGCTTTGGGCCTCGCCGGCGATTGGCGCTATTGGCATCGATTACTATCCGCCGCTGTCGGATTGGCGTGATTCCGGCGAACACGCCGATGCTGCCATAGCGCGCGGGCCCGCCGATCTCGCCTATCTCCGCGATCGGCTGACTGCCGGCGAGGCCTATGACTGGTACTATGCCAGTGAAGATGGCCGCGCCGCGCAGGCGAGGCTGCCGATCACGGATGGCCCCTATGGGAAGCCTTGGCTGTTTCGGCCCAAGGATCTGCGTGGCTGGTGGAGCAACTCGCACATCCGGCGCTCGGGCGGCGTCGAGACCTTCGCCACGTCTTTCGTGCCGGGCGCGAAGCCGATCTGGCTGACCGAGATCGGCATCCCGGCCGTCGACAAGGGCGCCAATGCGCCCCATGTCTTTCCCGATACGCGCTCGGCCGAAGGCGGCTTCCCACCTTCCTCCAGCGGTGCACGCGACGATCTGGTGCAGGCGCGCGGGCTGGAAGCGATCATCTCCGGTTTCGATCCAGCCCGCCTCGGCTTCGATCCCGCGCACAATCCGATCCATCCGGGCACTGGCGTCCGCATGGTCGATCCGGCGCACATCGTCGTCTGGAACTGGGATGCGCGACCATTCCCGGCTTTCCCCGACCTCGGCGGCATCTGGGCCGACGGCGCCAATTTCGAGACGGGGCACTGGCTGAACGGTCGCCTCGAAGGGACGCCGGTCGATCGCCTCATCGCCAGGCTGCTCGGCGATTTTGGCCTGCCAGGTGCAGACGGCATGGCCGTGGACGGCTTCGTGGACGGTTATGTGCTCGACCGCCCGCTTTCCGCCCGCCAGGCGCTCGAGCCGCTGGCCCAGACCTTCGGCTTCGATGCGGTGATGAGCGCGGGGCGCCTGCGCTTCGAAGGGAGAGGCGGCAAGGTCTCGCGGCTGCTCGGCCCCGACGACTTCGTTGCGGATCGTGAGGGCGAGCTCTTCACTCTGCGCCGCAGTCAGGAAACGGAGCTGCCGCTCGAACTGCGCCTCGGCTTCAGCGATAGCGAGAATGACTACCGCAATGCCGGAGCGCGCTCGCGCCGCCTGGCCGGGGCGGCCCGCCGCGAGGTCGCGGTCGAGACGGCGATCGTGACCCGCTCTGCCGAGGCCCAGCGACTGGCCGACCAGCGCCTGCAGGAGGCTTGGGCGGCGCGCGAGACGTTGGAATGCGAGCTGTCGCCGCGCTGCCTCGATCTGGAGCCGGGGGATGTCGTCTCCGTGCCGGTCGATGCGGGGCGCCGTCTGTTCCGGATCATGCGCATCGCCGATGGCCCGACCCCGCAAATCAGCGCGCGTGCGGTCGAGCCGGCGATCTACGCCAGCGCCGGCGCGAAGGGTGGAGCTCGTCCGCCGCGGACGCCACCGGCCTTGCCGGGCCGGCCCCTCGTCGTTCCGCTCGCCTTGCCGATTGTTGCGGTACAGCCGCCGGCATTGCTTTCGCTCGGGGCCTTCGCATCGCCCTGGCCGGGGGCGCTGGCGATCTGGAGCGCCGACGAGGCCGGCTTGTTCGATCTCAGTGGCTTCGTCGAGGCTCCCTCGATCATCGGCGAAACACTGACCGAGCTCCCGCCAGGGCCGCTCTGGCGAACCGATCGGCGTGCCGTGCTCGAGGTTCGGTTGCGCGGCGGCGTCCTGTCGTCAGTGTCGCCGGGTGCAGCGCTCGCAGGCGCCAACGCATTGGCCTTAATTGGCGAGGACGGCGAGGTCGAGATCGTCACGGTGGCGCAGGTCGATCTCATCGGTCCGCAGCGCTTCCGCCTCTCGAATTTCGTCCGCGGTATCGGTGGATCGGAAGCGGCTGCTTCGCGCCATCTGCCGGCCGGGGCTCGCGTCGTCGTTCTCGATGGAGCGGCGGTGACGCTGGCGACCGATTTGTCCGATATCGGCAAGCAACGGCGCTACCGCATCGGCCCGGCGCGCCACGATGTCGGCGACCCGACGATGACGGAGGTGACGACCGAGGTGAGAAGCGACGCGCTGCTGCCGCTTTCTCCAGTCCGGGCAAAGGCGCGGCGTTCCGAAGCCGGCATCCGTCTGAGTTGGGTGCGGCGCACCCGTAGCGACGGTGATTCGTGGGATCTGGCCGAGGTGCCGGTCGGCGAGGAAAGCGAACGCTACGAAATCCGCGTCCTCGACGGCGAGCTGCCGATTCATGCCGAAATCGTGAACGCGCCCGAAGGGTTTTATCCGGCTGCGCAGGAGCTTGCGTATTTCGGTTCGCAGCAGAAGGAACTCTCATTGTCTCTGGCCCAACTCAGCACAACCGTGGGGCGAGGACGTGAAGGGCGTGGACGGATCGCCGTGGCATGATCTATTCTAGGTTGTGGTCGGGGTGATGCATTCATGGCCCATTCACGCGGATGGGATTAGCCCATGTCGATGATGCTGGTCGAACCGATCCTTGCTTTCGCGCTCTTGACCTCGTCGCCGATGCCGATCATCCGCGTCGACGATGCGACGCCGATGTCTTGCCTTTCCTCGGACGAGACGCGTGACGCCGTTGCCGAAGGCCGGGTCATGCAGCCGGCCGAAGCCTCGCGCCATGCCCGCCATGCGGCGCCGGGCGAGGTGGTCCGCATCAGGCTCTGTCGGCAGGGCGAGGATTTCGTCTATGTCGTCACGACGCTGAAGCGCGATGGGCGCGTCGCACGCGTGACGCTGGAAGGACAATCCGGCAAGATCGCCACCATCCGCTGACCGCTTGCTGGCATCTGCACAAACTGGAGCAAACCAACCGTGAGACTGCTCGTCGTCGAGGACGACAAGGACCTCAACCGCCAGATCGTGACCGCGCTGGAGAATGCCGGCTACGCCGTCGACAAGGCTTTCGACGGCGAGGAGGGGCTCTATCTCGGCGAGACCGAGCCCTATGACGCCATCATCCTCGACCTCGGCTTGCCGAAGGTCGATGGCGTCGCCGTGCTGCAGGGCTGGCGCCGGGCTGGCAAGACCATGCCGGTGCTGATCCTGACGGCGCGCGATCGCTGGAGCGACAAGGTCGGGGGCTTCGACGCTGGTGCGGACGACTATGTCGTCAAGCCGTTCCATGTCGAAGAGCTGCTGGCGCGTGTCCGCGCTTTGCTGCGCCGCGCGGCCGGCCATGCAACCTCGGAACTCGTCTGTGGGCCGGTTCGGCTCGATACGCGCGCGAGCCGCGTGGTGGTCGACGGCAACCCGGTGAAGTTGACCTCGCACGAGTATCGGCTGCTCTCCTACCTGATGCACCACCAGGGGCGGGTCGTCTCTCGCACGGAGCTGGTAGAACACCTCTACGATCAGGATTTCGACCGTGATTCGAACACGATCGAGGTTTTTGTCGGCCGCCTGCGCAAGAAGCTCGGCGTCGAGATCATCGAGACCGTCCGGGGCCTCGGCTATATCGCCGCTGCTCCGGAAAAGGTCTGATCGCGGGAGATGGTCCTCAAATCCCATCGCTATTCGCTGGGAGCGCGGCTCTTCCTCTCGGCGGCGTTTTGCTGCGTCCTGATCCTGGTCCTGGCCGGTGTCGGCCTCACCACCTTCTACCGTCGCTCGGCCGAGCGTGGCTTTGACGAGCGGCTCTCGGTCTATATCAAGCAGCTCGTCGCCGATCTCGCCGCGCCGCCGGAAACGGAACGCCAGACGATTGGCGATCTCGGCGAGCCGCGCTTCGATCTGCCGCTGACCGGCTGGTATTGGCAGATCACCCGCCTCGATGGCGAGCGGCCCAATGTGCGCGCCTCGCGCTCGCTGGTTGGCGGCCAGTTGCCGAAGCTCCTCGACCAGTCGATCACGCCCAACAGCCGCGGCCTGCGCGAGAGCTATGTCTCCGGCCCGGACGATCGCCTGCTGCGCATTCTCGAGCGCGAGATCGATGTCGGAGAGGACGGTCGTTTCACCGTCGCCGTCGCCGCGCCGGCCGACGAGATCGAAGGCGATATCCAGGATTTCCGCTTCGCGCTGGCGATGACCTTCCTGCTGCTCGGTCTCGCGCTCGTCGCCTCGACGCTTGTCCAGGTCCGGTTCGGTCTGCGCCCGCTGGTTCGGCTGCGGGCCGCGGTCGGCTCGGTGCGAACGGGCGAGAGCCCGCGCATCCCGGGCCAGTATCCGCCCGATCTGACGCCGCTCGCCAGCGAGCTCAACCAGCTGATCGATGCCAATCACGAGATTCTGGACCGCGCCCGCACGCAGGTCGGCAACCTCGCCCATGCCCTCAAGACGCCGCTCAGCGTCATGATGAACGAGGCAGGCTCGGGCGAAGGGCAACTCCCGCAGACCGTCCGAACCCAGGCCGCGATCATGCGGGATCAGGTGCAATATTATCTCGACCGGGCGCGAGCCGCTGCGCTGTCCGGCGCGCTCGGCGGCATCACCGAGGTGGTTCCGTCGGTTGAAGCGCTTCTGCGGACCTTCATGAAGATCTCCCAGGACAGGGAGATCGCCGGCTCGCACACCGTTCCGAAGACGCTGCGCTTCCGCGGCGAGAAGCAGGATCTCGAGGAAATGCTCGGCAATCTGCTCGACAACGCCTTCAAATGGGCGGCGTCCCGGGTCGAGGTCTCGCTGGAGGGCGGCGAGGCCGATGATGAGAAGATGGCATTGCTGATCGACGACGATGGTCCGGGCCTCCCGGACGGTGCCATGGCGGAAGTGCTGAAGCGCGGCCACCGGCTTGACGAGGCGACGCCGGGTTCCGGCCTCGGATTGTCGATTGTCGTCGATCTCGCCAAGCTCTATCGCGGCGAGCTGACGCTGCAGCGTTCGCCGTTGGGCGGGTTGCGCGCGCGGCTCGTCCTGCCTTCGATCTAGAGTAGTTCCGCGTTTCTTCGAATCGCGAAAATGCTCTAGGCCTTTGTTTTAACGCATTTTCTTCACGCGAACCGGTGTCCACTTCGCTCGAAAATGCTCTAGATCAAATCCAAGCCCGCGTGACCCTTTGTCGCCATGAACTCGACCGGCCGATTCGCTAAGAACGCCCCATGGTGATCTGGACGATCTTTGCGGCGATGACGGGAGCGGCGATCTTCGCCTTGCTCCGGCCGCTCAGTCACGGCCAGATTCAGGATTTTGCCGATATCGCAGACGCCAAAAGCCTGTATCGCGCGCAGCTCAAGGAGATCGACCGCGATCTCGGCCGCAAGCTGATCGCCGAGTCGGAAGCGGAAGCGGCACGTGCCGAGGCGGCGCGCCGCCTGCTGCGGGCCGCTAACGACGAGGCGAGCCCTTCGGGCGAGACCGAGCCCTCCTTGCGTCGCCGCCGTGCCAGCTCCGCCCTGATGCTGTCGGTCGTGCCGCTCCTCGCCTTGTTGGTCTACGGGCTCTACGGCTCGCCCGGCTTCTCCGACCAGCCGCTGGCCGCGCGGCTCGAGAAGGCCGGGCCACAGCAGGATTTCGCCGTTGTCCTGGCACGCATGGAGGCCCATCTCGCGGCCAATCCGACCGATGCCAAGGGCTGGTCGCTGATCGCGCCGATCTATCTGAGGCAGGGACGTTACGACGAGGCGGTCAAAGCTTTCGCGGCGACGGTTCGCTATGGCAAGCCCGATACCGATCTGCTCGCCGGGCTCGGCGAAGCCCGCATTCTCGAAGCGGGTGGCATCGTGACGGCCGCCGCGCGGGAAGCGTTGGCGGAAGCGGTTAAGCTCGACCCGAGGAATGCGCGAGCACGTTACTACCTTGCTCTCGGCAAGGAGCAGGATGGTGATGGGGAGGGCGCATTGTCCGCTCTGCAACAGCTCCTCGCGGATGCGCCGCCACAGGCGGAATGGGCCGGCGCCGTGCGCGCCCGCATCGAGCAGATGCAGGCGGATGCCGGGCGCAAGGCGGTCGCGGCCTTGCCGGAGGCCGAACGTCAGCAGGCGATCAAGGGCATGGTGGACGGCTTGGCCGCGCGGCTGGCCGACGGCGGCGGAACGCTGCCCGAATGGAGCCGCCTGATCCGTGCCCGCGCTGTCCTCGGCGATCGGGATGCCGCCGTGCAAGCGGTGAAGACGGCGCGCGAGCGGCTGTCACAGGACCGGGCCGCGCTTGCGGCCATCGATGCCCTGGCCGATGAATTGGCGTTGAAGGAAGCCAAGCCGTGAGTGTCGCCCAGCCTACCCGTCCCATGCCGGCCAAGCGCCGCCTGACCCGGAAGCAGCGCCGCCTCGCGCTGATCGCGGCGGCTGGCGCCGTGCTGTTCTTCGCGGCGGGCCTCGTACTGTTCGCGATGCGCGACACGATCGTCTTCTTCTACGGTCCGACCGAGATCGTCGAGAAGGGCGTATCTCCCGGCACGCGCATGCGCCTCGGAGGCCTCGTCGAAGCGGGTTCCGTCCAACGCGGAGCGGACCGGCGCGTCACCTTCGCGGTCACCGACGGCAAGACCGCGATGACGGTCGCCTATCGCGGGCTGCTGCCGGACCTGTTCCGCGAAGGCCAGGGCGTGGTGACCGAGGGCGTCTTCGAAGGGGCAGGGCGCTTCAAGGCGGATTCGGTGCTGGCCAAGCATGACGAGACCTATATGCCGCGCGAAGTCGCCGACACGCTGAAGAAGCAAGGGCATTGGCAGCCCGGCGGCGCTGGAGCGCCCGCATCGCCAGCGGCCAAGCCGTGAGCCGGGCATGATCGTCGAAATCGGTCATTATGCGCTGGCGCTCGCGCTCGGCGTCTCCATCATCCAGACGCTGGTGCCGTTCTGGGGCGTCGTGCGTCATGACAGGGCGCTGGCGTCGGTCGGCAGCAGCGCGGCGCTGATCAGCTTCGCGCTGGTCGCGTTCTCGTTCGCGGCATTGGTCGCGTCCTATGTCCGCTCGGATTTCTCGGTGGCGAACGTCGTTGCGAATTCCCATTCGACGCAGCCGCTGATCTACAAATTCACCTCGGTCTGGGGCAACCACGAGGGCTCGATGCTGCTCTGGGTGCTGATCCTGACCCTGTTCGGGGCGCTGGTCGCGCTGTCGCGCAACTCGCTGCCGCCGCGGCTGCGGGCCGGGACGCTGGCTGTGCAGGGGCTGGTGGCCGTGGCCTTCCTCGCCTTTCTGCTGCTGACCTCGAACCCGTTCCAGCGCCTGGTGCAGGCCCCGGCGGAAGGGCAGGATCTCAACCCGATCCTGCAGGACCTCGGCCTCGCGATCCATCCGCCGTTGCTTTACATCGGCTATGTCGGCTTCTCGATCACCTACGCCTTCGCCGTTGCCGCCCTGATCGACGGGCGCATCGATGCGATGTGGGCGCGCGCCGTCAGGCCCTGGACGCTGCTGGCCTGGACCTTCCTGACGCTGGGCATCGCGATGGGCTCCTACTGGGCCTATTACGAACTGGGCTGGGGCGGCTGGTGGTTCTGGGACCCGGTCGAGAACGCCTCCTTCATGCCCTGGCTCGCCGGCACGGCCCTGATCCACTCGACCGTGGTGATGGAGAAGCGCGACGCGCTCAAGGTCTGGACGATCCTGCTGGCGATCCTGACCTTCTCGCTCTCGCTGCTCGGCACCTTCATCGTTCGATCCGGCGTGCTGACCTCGGTGCATTCCTTCGCCAGCGATCCGGCGCGCGGTCTGTTCATCCTCTTCATTCTGGTCTTCTTCGTCGGCGGCTCGCTTGCGCTCTTCGCCTGGCGCGCGCCTTTGCTGCGACAGGGCGGGCTGTTCGCGCCGATCTCCCGGGAGGGAGCGCTGGTCGTCAACAACATCTTCCTCGCCACGGCCTGCGCCACCGTCTTCGTCGGCACGCTCTATCCGCTGGTGCTGGAGATGCTGACCGGCGACAAGATTTCGGTCGGCGCGCCCTTCTACAACGCGACCTTCATCCCGGTGATGGTGCCGCTGCTGCTGATCCTGCCGATCGGCCAGTCGCTTGCCTGGAAGCGCGGTGACCTGCTCGGCGCCGCGCAGCGCAATGCTGCCGCCTTCGGGGTGGCGGTGCTGACAGCACTCGCCGTGATCGCGTTCACCCGTGGCGGGCCGGTTCTGGCGCCGCTCGGAGTCGGGCTCGGCGTCTTCCTGATCCTGGGCGCGGCGGTCGATCTCGGTGAGCGCATCGTGGCGCGCGCCAGCGGCTGGAAGGCGATGCTGTCGCGCGCCAAGGGCCTGCCGCGCTCGGCCTGGGGCACGGCGCTGGCGCATGCGGGCATCGGCGTCAGCATCATCGGCATCGCCGCTGCGGCCTGGAGCAGCGAGGCGATCACGGTCCTCAAGCCGGGCGAGCGTCTGACAAGCGGGCGCTATACGATCGTGCTGGAGGGCGTCACCCCCCGGACCGGCCCGAATTTCCGTGCCGAGGTCGCCCGTTTCCAGCTCTTCTCGGGTGATAGGGAGCTGGCACCGCTCGAGGCATCGAAGCGCATCTATACCGCTCGGAGCATGCCGACGACTGAAGCCGGAATCCGTACCGATGGGCTAAGCCAGGCCTATGTCAGTCTTGGTGAGGCGCAGGATGGCGGCGTCGCCGTGCGGCTCTACGACAAGCCGCTGATCCTGCTGATCTGGATCGGCTCGATCATCATGGCGCTCGGGGGCGGCCTCTCGCTTACGGACCGGCGCTTCCGGCTGGCCGCGCCGAAGCGTGCTGCGCCGGCCGTAGCCGCGCCCCAGCCGGCGGAGTAGGCCGATGCGCCGGATCGTCCTCGCCATCGGTTTTGCTGTTCTGACGGCCGTCGGAGCTTCGGCGGTGCAGCCGGACGAAGTGCTGCCGAACCCTGCGCTGGAGCAGCGGGCACGCGCCATTTCCGGTGGCTTGCGCTGCCTCGTTTGCCAGAACCAGTCGATCGACGATTCGGATGCGCCGCTGGCGCGCGATCTGCGCCTGCTCGTACGGGAAAGGCTCGTCGCCGGCGACAGCGACAAGGCGGTGGTCGATTTCGTCGTCGCCCGTTATGGCGATTTCGTGCTGCTGCGACCGCCGTTCAATACGCGCACGGCTTTGCTCTGGGCGGCGCCCTTCGCGATCCTGCTCTTTGCCTTCTTCTTTGTCTGGCGCCTGGCCCGTCGTCGCCTGGTCCCGGCTGTGGAACCCGTGCGGCTCTCGGCCGAGGAAGAGGCCAAGCTTGCGGCCTTGGTAGCGCCCGAGGACAGCGCTAGTAAGTGAGCCTGCAGGAGCGCGTCAGCTCCTGCGCGAAAACATGCTCGCTCGCCCCGGAGACGCCATACATGATTCGCCCGTTCTGCGACGGTTGCGGCGAGGCATAAGTGGCATAGGTTCGGGCAAAGCAGGCCGCATTGCTGCCCGAATAGCCGTGGCGGGCGGCCAGGGCGAGGCCAATGCGCTGGGCGATGGCTGGAGAATGCCCGGTCCCGCTGGCTCTGCCACTTCCTCGTGCCATTTGCCGCACCGCCAGATCCTGCAACCGATCGATGCCGCAGCGGGAGCGCTGCTCGGCATTGTAGGCGGGGGTCGAGGCGGCATACCAGCCGCGCCGGCCGTTCGGCTTCTCGACGACGACGGCATGTTTCGCGAAGACGCGAGCGTAGCAGTCGGCGTTTTCATATCCCCGTGCCTGCGCTACCCGCAGCCCGGCACTATAGGCCGAGCCCTGCTGCGCGAAGGCTGGCCCGCTCAGGCAGGCCGCGACGAACGAAATTCCCCAGATGATACGCATCGGCATCTTCCCCCAACCCTGACGTAGGGGGCATCGCCGGGCCGCTGTTCGTCAAGACGGGGCGGGCGGCCTTCCCATCGAATCTTACGAAACCGTCATCCTCAGGCCAAAGCCGCGTAAGGCGGCCGGCTCCATGGTCCTCGTCACGAGCAGGGGAAAATCCTGACGCCCACGAGGTTCAAACCATGACGACACAGAACGAGACCCGTAAGTCCATCCTGAAGCGCGGCGCCCTTCTCGCCGGCACCGCTGTCCTCGGCATCGGCCTCGCGGCCGGCATTGCCGACAGCGCCCTGATGCAGAATCACAATGCCATCGCCCAGCCGATCCAGCTCTCCGGCACGCAGAACGCGCTGCCCTCCTTCGCCGACCTCGTCGATAAGGTGAAGCCGGCGGTCGTCTCCGTCCGCGTCAAGACGCAGGGCGCTGCCGAGAATGGCGAGCAGAGCCTCGACGACCTGCCGCCGGAGCTGCGCCGCTTCTTCCGCGGGCCCGGCGAGAACGACCGTCCGAACAAGCCGCAGCCGCGCCAGGGCATGGCCCAGGGCTCGGGCTTCTTCGTCAGCCAGGATGGCTATGTCGTGACCAACAACCACGTCGTCGAGAACGCCGTGGAGGTCCAGCTCGTCACCGACTCCGGCAAGACGCTGGACGCCAAGGTCGTCGGCACCGATCCGCGCACCGACCTCGCCCTGTTGAAGGTCAAGGACGCCGGTGACTACGCCTATGTGAAGCTCGCCGAAGGCAAGGCCCGCATCGGCGACTGGGTGCTGGCGATCGGCAATCCCTTCGGCCTCGGCGGCACGGTCACGGCCGGCATCGTCTCGGCCCAGGGTCGTGACATCGGCTCGGGTCCCTATGACGACTTCATCCAGATCGACGCGCCGATCAACCGCGGCAACTCGGGTGGCCCGACCTTCAACCAGAATGGCGAAGTCGTCGGTGTGAACACCGCGATCTACTCGCCTTCCGGCGGCAATGTCGGCATCGCCTTCGCGATCCCGGCCTCCACCGTCAAGCAGGTGGTGGACTCGCTGAAGAAGGACGGCACGGTGGCACGCGGCTTCATTGGCGTGCAGATCCAGCCGGTCACCAACGAGATGGCTGATGCCATCGGCCTGAAGGAAGCCAAGGGCGCGCTCGTCGCCGAGGCGCAGGGCAATGGCCCCGCCGCCAAGGCCGGCATCCGTCGCGGCGACACCATCACCGCGGTCAATGGCGAGGCGATCAAGGACGCCCGTGACCTGTCCCGCAAGATCGCGACCTTCGCCCCTGGCACCAAGGCCACGATCACCCTGTTCCGCGAAGGCAAGTCCCGGGACGTGACCTTCGAGGTTGGCCGCCAGCCGGCGGCGTAAACGAAGCAGGCAGGTCCCTTCGGTTTTCTGTCGCCCCAGCCGAGGGACCTTGCCGTCGCGGCGGCAGGCCGGATGCGTATCCTCCGGCCTGCCGTTTTTTTGTTTCGAAGCATTTTCGAGCGAAGTGGACACCGGTTCGCGTGAAGAAAATGCGATAAGCAAAAGGACAGAGCAAAGGCCGGTCCGTTTGGATCGGCATTTGCTCTGAGCTAGGGTTCGCCCATGCGACTCCTGATCGTCGAAGATGATGCCGAGGCTGCGGCCTATCTGACCAAGGCGTTCCGCGAGGTCGGCCACGTTGCCGACCATGCTGCGGACGGCCTGCAGGGCTACGCCATGGCCGAAGGCGGCGGCTATGACGTGCTGGTCGTCGATCGCATGCTGCCGCGCCTCGACGGTCTCTCCCTGATCCGCTCCTTGCGCGAGCAGAAGGACGAGACGCCGGCGCTCATCCTGTCGGCGCTGGCCCAGGTCGATGACCGGGTGAAGGGCCTGCGTGCCGGCGGCGACGATTATCTGCCCAAGCCCTATGCCTTTTCCGAACTGCTGGCGCGTGTCGAGGTGCTGGCACGTCGGCGCGGCGCTCCCGCCTCCGAGCCGACGACCTATCGCGTCGGTGAACTGGTGCTTGATCGGCTCGCCCATCGCGTCACCCGCGAGGGGCAGGAGATTGTCCTGCAGCCGCGCGAGTTCCGCCTGCTCGAATATCTGATGAAGCATGCTGGGCAGGTGGTGACCCGCACCATGCTGCTCGAGAACGTCTGGGACTATCACTTCGACCCCCAGACCAATGTCATCGACGTGCATGTCAGCCGCCTGCGCGCCAAGGTCGACAAGGGTTTCGAGCAGCCGATGATCCATACCATCCGCGGCGCGGGATACATGGTCCGTGACAACGCCCGCTGACGCCAAAGCATTTTCGAGCGAAGTGGCGACCGGTTCGCGTGAAGAAAATGCGGCAAGACAAGAGCTTGGAGCCGTTCCGCATCTCGAGGAGGTGCGGAATGGCTCCAGGCCGCGCAAGCGCCAGAAACTCCTACCGACCCTGTTCCGTACGACGGCCTTCAAGCTGACGGCGGCCTATCTCGTCATCTTCGCGCTCTTCGCCGCCTTCGTGCTGGGCTATGTCGCCTGGAACGCGCAGCGCCTGCTGACCGACCAGATCCGCTCGACCATCGACGCGGAGATCCAGGGCCTGGCCGAGCAGCAGCGCCAGGGCGGCATCCGGCGGCTGGTCAACATCATCGAGCGCCGCTCGCGGGCGCCGGGCGCCTCGCTCTACCTCGTCACGACTCCAGTGGGCGAGCGCATCGCCGGCAATGTCGAGGCGCTCCCGCCCGGGACGCTGGATCGCACCGGCGAGAGCGAGATCGAATATGCCCGCTCCAGCGAGACCGTCGACACGCCGAGCCATGCGCTCGTGCGTGTCTTCATGCTGCCGGCCGGGTTCCGCCTTCTCGTCGGCCGCGATCTTGAGGAGCGGGACCGGCTTGGCGCCGTGATCCGCCGCGCGGCCGGTTGGTCGGCGGCGCTGGTCTTCATCCTCGGCTGCTTCGCGAGCTGGTTCGTGGCCCGCCGCGTGCTGAAGCGCATCGACGACATGAGCGAGACGGCGCACGGCATCATGGAAGGTGATCTGAAGGGGCGCCTCGCCATCACTGGCACCGGCGACGAGCTTGATCGTCTCGCGCTCAATCTCAACGCCATGCTCGACCGCATCGGCGAGCTGATGGCGGGCATGCAGCAGGTCACCGACAACATCGCCCATGACCTCAAGACACCGCTGACTCGCCTGCGCAACCGGGCCGAGGAGGCGCTCCGCAGCGCCCAGTCGCCGGATGAGCTGCGGGGTGCGCTCGACGGTGCCATTGAGGAGGCGGACAACCTGATCCGCGTCTTCAACGCCTTGTTGATGATCGCGCGCCTGGAAGCGGGCCGGATCAGCGAGAACATGGCCGAGCTCGATCTCTCGGAGATCGTCTCCGGCATGGCCGAGCTCTATGAGCCGCTGGCCGAGGAGGCCGGGCTTGCATTGGAATGCGTGGTCGAGCCCGGCCTGCAGATTTTCGGCAATCGCGAGCTGATCGGCCAGGCGCTCGCCAATCTGATCGACAACGCGCTGAAATATGGTGGCCCGGAGCAGGGCGGCGACGGCACCGTGGCGGTGGCCGCGACGCGCAACGGGTCGGAGATCGAGCTTTCCGTTGCCGACCACGGACCGGGCATCCCCGAGGCCGACCGCGGGCGCGTGCTCGACCGTTTCGTGAGGCTCGATACCAGCCGCAGCAAACCGGGATTCGGCCTTGGGCTGTCGCTGGCGTCCGGCGTGGTCCGGTTGCATGGCGGCCAGCTGCGTCTGGAAGACAACGCCCCCGGCCTGCGTGTCGTCATCGCGCTGCCGGCGGCCGAGCCCAAGCCTGTGGAAACGCAAGGTGTTTCCGGGCCTGAAAGCTCGACAGCCGTCTCAAACCCTGCTGGCGTGCCGTCCCTCTGAAGGAGAGGGTGAAATGGCTGAGCGGCTCTGTGACAGGCTGGATGCGGCGCCGGTCCTGCCGGCACGCGCCAAGGCCGAGGCGCTGCTGGCGCGCGAGCTGATCGAGCGGCTGCATGACGAGGCGGCGGCCGAGGCGCTGAAGACGCATCTGGCCGAGTATCCGCGCAGCGCGGCGTTGATCGCCGGCGTGCTGGCGCATTCTCCGTTCCTTTCCCAGGTCATGCGCTTCGATCCTGAGGCCTTGCTCGCCTGCCTGACGCAGTCGCCCGAGGCGCGCCGGGATGCGCTGCTCGCCGGGATCGAAGCTTTCGCCGAGGCAGGCTGCGACACCTCGGACCTGATGCGCGAACTGCGCCGCTTCCGCCGCGCCATGGCGCTGCTGATCGCGCTCGCCGATATCGGCGGCGTCTGGGATGTCGAGACCGTGACGGCGGCGCTGACTGCGACTGCCGACTTGGCCGTGCGCCTCGCGACCAACCATGTGCTGCGCCAGGCCGCGGATCTCGGGCGGATCAATCTGGCCGACCCGACCAATCCCGGTCCGGGCTCCGGCCTCGTCGTGCTGGCGCTCGGCAAGCACGGCGCCGGGGAACTGAACTATTCCTCTGACATCGACATCGTCGTCTTCTTCGATCCCGAGGCGGCGGAGGCTGCTGGCGTCGGCGAACCGTCGAGCTTCTTCGTCAAGACCACCCAGCAGATCGCCCGCATCATCCAGGAGCGCACGCCGGACGGCTATGTCTTCCGCGTCGATCTGCGGCTGCGACCCGACCCGGCTTCGACCCATGTCGCGATCGCGCTGCCATCAGCCTATTCCTACTACGAGACGGTCGGCCAGAACTGGGAACGGGCCGCCATGATCAAGGCGCGCCCGATCGCAGGCGATACCGAGCTTGGCCTGCGCTTCATCAAGGACCTCGCCCCCTTCATCTGGCGCAAGTATTTCGACTTCGCGACTATCGCCGATATTCACGCGATGAAGCGCCAGATCCAGACGGTGAAGGGCCACGAGACCATCGCCGTGGCCGGCCACAATGTGAAGCTCGGGCGCGGCGGCATCCGCGAGATCGAGTTCTTCGTGCAGACGCAGCAGCTCGTCTTCGGCGGCCGCCGCCCGGCGCTGCGGGGGCCACGCACGCTCGACATGCTGAAGGAGCTGACCAACGAAGGCTGGATCACGCCGCAGGCGCGCGACGAGCTTTCCGAATCCTATCGCTGGCTGCGCACGATCGAGCACCGCTTGCAGATGCGCGACGACGAGCAGACGCAGACGCTGCCCAAGCCGGCCGGCGATCTCGAAGCCTTCGCCCGCTTCTGCGGCTATCCTTCGACAGCAGCCTTCGGCAAGGCGCTGACTGCCCATGCCAGGCGTGTCGAGGGGCACTATGCCCTGCTGTTCGAGGAGGGGCCGAGCCTCGCTTCCGAAGCCGGGACTCTCAGCTTCACCGGCTCCGAGCCAGACCCCGAGACGGTCGAGACGCTCGGCAAGCTCGGCTTTCGCGATGGCATGGCCACAGCGGAGACAGTGCGCGGCTGGCATTTCGGCCGCCGCGCTGCCGTCACTAGCGCCCGTGCCCGCGAGGTGCTGACGGAGCTGACCCCGGCGCTGCTCGTCGCGCTCGGTCGCACCGCCGATCCCGACGGCGCGCTCGCCCATCTCGACAACGCCTTCGTCAGGATGCCGGCAGCGGTCGAATTGCTGACGTTGCTGCGCTCGCATGATTCCCTGCTGACGCTCTTCGCCGAGATCCTTGGCAGCGCGCCGCGCCTGGCCAAGGTCGCAGCCCTGCACCCGCATGTGCTCGACGGCGTCATCGACCCGGCCTTCGGGCAGGCCGTGCTCGATGTCGACACGCTGGAGCGCCGCATCCGGGCTCATGTCGGCTCGCCGCCACCCAGCGTCGAGGACGGGCTCGACCGGCTGCGCGACGCTGCCCGGCAGGAGAATTTTCTGGTCGGCGCGCGCCTGCTTTCGGGCGTCTACGCGGCGGAGGGGGCAGGGCAGGCCTATTGCGCCGTGGCCGAAGCCTGCCTGCGCGTTGCCTTCGCCGACACCCGCTCCTCCTTCACCGCCGATCATGGGGTGATCGACGGGGCTGAGACCGTCGTCCTCGGGCTCGGGCGCCTCGGTGCGGGCGAATTGACGCCGTCATCCGACCTCGATCTCATCCTGCTCTATGACCGGCCCGAGGATGCCGGGCCGAGTGACGGCGCCAAGAGCCTCGACCCTGTCACCTGGCATATCCGCTTCACCCAGCGGCTCGTCGCAGCGCTGACGGTGCCGACACGGCGCGGCACACTCTATCAGGTCGACATGCGCCTGCGCCCGACCGGCAACAAGAGCCCGGCGGCCACGCAATTCGCAGGCTTCGAGGCCTATCACGCGGGCGAGGCGGAGATTTGGGAGGAGATGGCGCTGACCCGCGCCCGTGTCGTCGCAGGTGACGCCGGGCTGGCGAAGCGGGCAGAAGCCTCGATTCGCGCGATCCTCTCCCGCAAGCGCGAGCCCGCCAAGGTCGCGGCGGCCGTCGCCGAGATGCGGGCGCTGATCGCCAAGGAGAAGGGCGAGAAGGATGCCTGGGACCTCAAGCTGGCCGCTGGCGGCCTGACCGACCTCGACTTCCTCGCCCAGTTCCTGCTGCTGGCCTATGCCAGCGACCATCCTGGGCTGATCGTCAATGACACGGCCTCGGTCTTCACTGCGGCTCGGGCTGCCGGGTTGCTTTCGGACGGGGATGCTTCGGCGCTTCTGGAGGCGCATCGCCTGATCGGCGACGTCCAGCTCTGGCAGCGCTTCACGGTCGAGGAGGCCTTCGATCCCAAGGCCGTGCCGCCTCGCGTGCTGCGGCGGATCGCGACGGCTGTGGGACGGCCCGACGCCAAGGTGCTGAAGGCCGAGCTTGACGAGGTCCGTTCCGGCGTGCGGGCGATCTTCACCCGCGTGCTGGGAGAGGCGCGGAAAGGAAACTAGGCGTCATTCTCGGGCTTGACCCGAGAATCTCGGACCAGAGGGGCGCAAGCAGCCTTTTCTTGCAGGAGATGCTCGGGTCAAGCCCGAGCATGACGGCGAGGTGAGCGGCGCTCGCCTCTCAGGCCGCATGCGCGGTGACGCGATTGGCGCGGCCGTCGAGTGGCAGGTGGACCATGACGATGGTCCCGGCGCCCATCGCCGAGCGCGCCTGAGCGAGCCGCGCCGAAAACCGCTCAATCTCCGACCAAAGACCCGGGCGGCATGACCATGTTCGCCAATCGTTCGATCTTAGCTTTGTTCAGCGTATTTTCGACGCGATGCTGCTCACCGTGTCAGGTGAAATTATTCACTATCCCTTTTTGTGAAGATTATCACATGTATCAATATTACAACATGGCAAAGATCGATCAGATCATGTGAATAACTCCACCGTCGAGAGCCTCAAAAAACAATATCAATACGACCGGGTTGGATCAAAAGACTCAACCAGAAAAAGATCAATTCAATTGGAGGTATTGATGAAGAGCTTCGTTTCAGCGTTGGGTATGGCTACGGCCGCCTTCGCCGTCGTCACCGGTGCCGGCGCTGCCGACCTTCCGTCGCGCAAGAGCGCGCCGGTCGAGTATGTGCGTATTTGCACGGCCTACGGCGCTGGCTTCTTCTACATCCCGGGCACAGACTCCTGCCTGCGCCTTTCCGGTCGTGTTCGCGCCGAGTTCACGGTTGGTGACAGTTACGGTAACGCGTACGACAGCTACGGCACTCGCGCTCGCGGCCGTCTGAACGTCGACGTTCGCACGCAGACCGCCTATGGCACCCTGCGCACGTTCTTCCGCTACGAGCTCACGAACAGCTCGAATATGTACAATGGCGCGATCGGCGGGAACCAGGGCTTCATCGTCCCGGGCGCGGCTCGTACGTCGCAGACCTCGACGGCATCGAACCTCGACCTGGCCTTCGTCCAGTTTGGTCCGATCACTGCCGGTCGCGCTCAGTCGTTCTTCGACTTTTATGCGAATGATCTTGGCTTTTCGGCGCTGCGAACCTCGGATAGCCGTCTGAACCTGTTGGCCTACACCGCCACCTTCGGTTCGGGCTACTCGGCGACGATTTCGTTGGAAGATCGTACGACCGGTACCGGCGCGCGTGACAGCTTCGCGGTCACGACCACGTCGATCGCCAACGCTCGCGTCCGTACCAATGCTGACGGCACTGCCACCCTCACCACGCTGGACTTCGGCCGCACGGTTCCGATCGGTGGTCAGGACTTCCCGGATATCGTCGCTTCGCTCCGCGTCGATCAGGGTTGGGGTAGCGCTCAGCTGTCGGGTGCCTTCCGTCAGAACCGCGTGACTGCGCTGACCTATACGCAGCCCGGTCAGGATCCGTCTGTCGTTGCCGGTACTCGTGGCGGTGACGATTACGGCTGGGCCATCCAGGGCGGCGTGAAGGTCAACCTGCCGATGCTTGCCGCCGGCGACGATCTGTGGCTGCAGGCCGCTTATGCGGACGGCGCGCTCGGCTACATCGGCTACGGCGGCACGGCGGGCATCGGCCGCCTCCCGCAGATCTCTGCGGCTGACATCGGCTTCGACCCGCTGACCGGCCAGGTCAAGAACTCGACGGGCTTCTCGCTCGTGGCCGGCCTGCGCCACTTCTGGATGCCAATCTTGCGTTCGGAGCTCTATGGTTCGTATAGCGAGCTGAACTTGGCTCACAGCGCCCGCGCTGCCTTCTACGGCGACAACGCGGTTGTCCGCTCGCTCAATCCGAAGGAGCTCATCGTCGCTGGCAACCTGATCTGGTCGCCGGTGTCGGGCCTGGACCTCGGTGTCGAGGTCGTCTACTCCCGCGTCGAGTACAAGTCGCGCGTTCAGAGCCTGAACGACCTCGGCGTTCGCGTCGCTGGTGTCGGCATCAAGTCGGATGACTCGTTCGCCGGCCGTCTGCGCATCCAGCGCGACTTCTGATCCAAGACGGGTCCTCGGCCTTGGCCGAGGACCCATTTGCTTTGCGGCCAGGCCACTCAGAGCGCCGACGAGCCGCCCCCCGAATCTCATCTGAAAGTACAAACCGTCTCGTTGAGGGTTTGAAGATGAACAGCGAACAATGTCGCGTTGCGCGCACGATGATGGGCTGGACCATCAAACAGCTCAGCCGCAAAGCTCGAGTCGCTCAGAGGACAATTAGCGATTTTGAAACCGAAGGCCGTGTTCGACCAGAAATAAGAAACAGGATTCTATCGCTGTTTGTTACAAACGGGATCGAATTCATCCAGGATGACGACGGCATTGGTTTGAAACGTCGATTCAATCTGGACGAATATATTTTTCGCTTCGAGGAACGAGCCTCGCGCGCCCGACTTGCGGAGTTGGAGTTGCCTGGGATCGATGCCACCGGCTGAGCGCGCCAATGCCCCCCAATTTGGCCCGTGCGCGGGCGCTCAGTTGGTCGGATAACTGAGCGTGGAGTCGAAGGCGGCGGGGCAAACTCCGCTCCGGAACCCAGTTGGAGAGCCACTTCACGAGTTGGTTGAATGCGCTGGCTAGGGAATTTGCCGGTCGACGCTGCACCTGCGTCGTTGGCGTCTGAATATCTCAGGAAGCGGAGGCAATCTCACTTGATGATGCGCGAAAAGAGATGCGACGCAGCACAGTCGCCCGCGATGCACCCGTGGCTTCAACCATATTCGCTGCGGCATCCCAGGTAACGGCCATGTTGTCGACAAGTCAAATGGCGATGTCGATTCCGCTGCCGGGTCCACTCCCGAGCGGCCGCTTCCCCAGGCGGCAGTTCGCCAAGGGCGCCTTAATCAAGCAGCCAGAGGATAGGACAGGTAATATCTATCTGATCGAAGCGGGGAAGGTGGTCGCCTTCTTTCTGGGTCCTCAAGGGCACGACGTGCCAATCCTGGAACTGGGGGCAGGGGATTTCGTCGGGGATCTGTCAGCATTCGGCAGCGACGAACCAGCAACTTATTTCCAAGCCATCGAGGATACCCTAGTCCTTGTTTTGAATCAGGGGCAATTCCTCGAAGCGTTGCGGAATCTGCCGGATTTCGCCGAATTCGTGGCGAAGACACTGTGCCGCCGCTTGCGGACGATGAAGCAGCTCTACATCGAGAATAGATTGCTGCCGATGAAGACGCGGCTCTACGCGGAGCTGATCCGTCACAGTGTCCGGGACGGGCGGGGGCGGCTGTGCATTTCCCCGATGCCGACGCATGCCGAATTGGCACGCAGGATCGCATCGCAACGCGAGACGGTCACGAAGCAGATGAGCCAATTGGCAAAGATGGGGGTCATCGATAGCTCCCGGGGGCTCATCGCGATCACGGACGAAGCGTATTTGCGCTCCGAAATCAGAAAGGCCCTGGGCTTCATTGGTGGGCAGTGAAAGAATCTGCGTAGTTGTGAGATTTTTCACAGAAATAACTGAGCAAGGCGTTAGTATCGTACTCGGTTGAAGCCGAGCTCGGTTCTCAACCTCCAAAAGAGACCAGACTTGAGGGGAGCGGATTTCAATATCCGACTCCCTCTTTTTCAGACTGATTTGGATTAAGGTAAGAATTGAAGCGAGGGGAGAGCCGTAGCCGAGACGGGTGGCTATCCTCAGCTATCCTCTTTTCAGATCAGCCCGAACGCATCGGCAAAACCGCGGCTTCGCCTAGCACAAGCGAGTCCTGCTCGATGACGCGTGCCCGGTCGGTCATCCCACGAGCTCGGAATTTTTAGGATGAATATTGGCGTCTTCATGCAGGAGTATTTGCGCGCGGCGGTTCGCAAGCCGAGGCAATTCTTGCAGGCTCGTCCTGCGCGCTTATGCACTATCTGCGGCTACGAGGGTCGTTTCCTTGATGTTGGTCCGCGCCCGGAGGCACGTTGCCCCAACTGCTCATCCAAAGAGCGCGACCGCATTATGGGGTATTACCTTCACAGCAACAATATCGACATGAGCAGCAAAAACCTGTTGCACTTCTCGGCCGAGCGCCCGTTCTTCCGGTTATGGAGGCGCAATCCTGGCTATGTGGCTGGCGATATTAAGGCCAGCAAGGTTGCCAATACAGTCGTCGACATCACCAATATTCGGTTTGAGGACGGGTATTTCGATCATGTCATCTGTCACCATATCCTCGAGCATGTGCCTGATGACGTCCAAGGAATGCGGGAGTGCTTTCGTGTCCTGAAGCCAGGCGGCACGGCGTTCTTCTCGGTCCCTCTCGACCCGTCCAGGTCCGAAACCTGGGAGCCGCCGGCCGACATGCCTCCAGCGGATGTCGAGAGAATTTGCGGCTGGGACCATGTCAGGCTCTACGGTCGCGACTTTCCCGACAAGCTGGCGGCCGTTGGCTTTCAGGTCGACGAGATCAGATTCTCGCCGGAGGACGGTGAGCGGCACCGCTTGACCGAGAACCACGCACTCGCCCGACAAGGGCTCGATCGAATCTTTATCTGCACGCGGTAATCGGCGACCTCACCGATCTCCATCTCTTCGCCGGCTTTCTGCTGCGGGCCGGTGCCAGCGATCATCCCGGCCTGATCGTCAGCGGCGCGGCTTCCGTCTTCGCCGCTGCACGGGCTGCGGCGTATCGCGACGGCTGTCGGAAGGCCCGACGCCAAGGTGTTGAAGGCCGAGCTCGGCGAGGTTCGCTCCGGCGTTCCGGCGATCTTCACGCGCGTGCTGGGGCAGGCACGGGCGGGGAATTGAGGCGCCATTCCGGGGCTTCGCGGAGGGAAGAGCCCGGAAACCATGAACACGCCGACTTCGACGGGGAGAGGGCAGGGGGGAGGGGTAGGCTGTTGGACGCTTTCGCCGCGACCTCACCGTTGCTGCGGAGAGGGCGTGCCTCGTTGGCCCAAGGACCTACGCCTCACTCCTGCCCCTCTCTCCTTGCAGGAGAGCGGGCCCCGCGCTTCCGAGCGTTCTGGAACAGCTTCGGGCCATAGCTCTCGGGTTCGCGGCCTACGGTGACTTACAATGACGGAGAAGCGGTGGCGAATAGCGAAGGTTACGCCGCCTGCGCGGTGACGCGGTTGGCGCCGCCATCGAGCGGCAGGTGGACCATGACGATGGTCCCGGCGCCCATCGCCGAGCGCAGCCTCAGCGAGCCGCCATGCAGCTCGGCGAGCGAGCGGGCGATGGCGAGGCCGAGGCCAGAGCCCTTGTAGCTGCGCACCAGATCGCCCTCGACCTGCTCGAAGGGCCGGCCGACGCGATCGATCTTCTCTTTCGGGATGCCGATGCCGGTATCCTCGATGAAGATGTTGAGCGCACCGGGCACATGGCGGGTGCGCACTGCGATCCGCCCGCCTTCCGGCGTGAACTTGGCGGCGTTGTCGAGCAGGTTGCCGAGGATCTGGTAGAGCGCGCGCGGATCGGCCTCGAGATGGGTGTCGAGCGGGCCTTCGAGGTTGAGGATCAGCTGCTTGCGCTCGATCTCCGGCTGCACCTTGAGCAGGGCCTGATCCAGCACCGGGCCGATGGCGATCTCGGACTTCTCCAGTCGCATCTTGCCGGATTCGAGGCGCGACATGTCGAGGATGTCGTCGATGATGCCGAGCAGGTAGCCGCCGCTGGAGCGGATGTCGCGGACGTAGTCGGTGTACTTCTCGCCGAGTGGGCCGAACATGCCGTTCTCCATGATCTCGGAGAAGCCGATGATGGCGTTGAGCGGCGTGCGCAGCTCATGGCTCATATTGGCGAGGAATTCGGACTTGGCGCGGTTGGCGCTTTCGGCGGCCGCCTTCTGTTCGAGATAGCGCTCGGCAAGATCGGCGAGCTGCTGGGCCTGGGCTTCGAGCTTCTGGCGCGAGGCCTTGAGATCGGTGACATGGGTCAGGAGCTGGTGCTCGGACTGGGTCAGCCGCTCTTCCTGCTGCTTGAGCTTGGTGATGTCGGTGCCGACCGAGACCGAGCCGCCATCCTTGGTGCGCCGGCCGTTGATCTGCAGCCAGCGGCCGTCGGAGAGGCGCGCCTCGTAGGAGGTGGCGCCGGCGGCGCCACGCTGGACGCGCATCGGCTCCTGATCGATCTGCGGCTGGGCGGAACGGGCCATGATCTCGTCATAGCTCATGCCGGATTGCAGCGCGTCGGCCGGGAGCTGGTGGAGCTGCTGGTACTTGGCGTTGCAGAGGATCAGCCGGTTGTCGGCGTCCCAGAGCACGAAAGCTTCCGAGATCGCCTCGACCGCGTCGCGCAGGCGGGCATCGGCGGTGGCGGTGCGCTCGGCCATGCGGCGCTGCTCGGAGATGTCGACGACGATGCCGACGAGGTGGCGCGAGCGGGTGCGGCGGTCGATGACGAGCTCGGCGCGGGCCTTGAGCCAGAGCCACTCGCCCGAAACCGCGCGGACCCGAAATTCCTGATCGAGATGGCTGGCCTCGCCGCGGCTCACCGCATCGGCGATGGCATAGAGATCGACGTCTTCATGATGGATGAAGCTGCTGACCTCGCCGAAGGACATGTATTCGCCTGCGCGGTCGTAGCCGAGCAGGGCATACATCGAATCCGACCAGTAGATGCGGCCGCGGGCGAGATCCCAGTCCCAGAGACCGCAATGGCCGCGGTTGAGGGCGGTGTCGATGCGTTCGCGCACGCAGTCGCAATCCTCGTCGGCGGCGCGGGCGCGCTTCGACTGCAGCATGAAGGCCAGCGTGATGACGCCGAGGACGAGACCCGCCGCACCGAACAGGACGGCGAGGCCGGAGCGGCGGATCTGCCAGATCGAGAGGGCGCGCGAGACCGGTTGCAGCACCGCGACCTGGCCGAGCGGGGCGGCGAGGTTGCGCACGCTTGCGAAGACGTCGGCGCCGTTGGGCAGGGTGATGCGCATCACGCCGGCGCGGTCCCCGAAGACGGTGAGCGGCTGGGTCTGGCCGAGGAAGTCGGTGAGGGTGCGCTGCGTCTGGCCGATCACCGGCTCGCTGGCGATGACGCGGCCATCGGCGCCGCTGACATGGACGATGCGGCCATGGGCGGCGAGGTGGCGGGCCGTGAGGCCCGCGAGCACCGCTGCCGGCTCCTTGCCGGCGAGCGCCGCATTGTCCAGCTCGCGGGCGACCAGCGCAGAGACCAAATCCATATCGCCTGCAGCGTTGACGAGCGCGTCGTCGCGCATGGCGGAGGTCTGCAGGATCGCGCCGGCGCCGAGGATGACGAGGAAGAACCCGACGAGGACGGGGATGGCAGTCCGGAGTGCGGGCTCGAAACCCTCGAAGCGCTGATACAATGGATGGGTCAGCGATCTCGCTACACCCAGAATCGTATCGGCGCGCACGGATGCGCAATCCGCGTTGGCACGCGACATGCCCGTCCCCCTTCGGAAAACTTTACCGTCAGTAAGATCGGGAGACGTGCCGCATCCCCGCGAATCACTGTCAGTTGAATCCGAGAGACCGGTTTTGTCTAGCCCTGAGTTGAGTCAGGAGCTGAGAATTCTCCTTTAGGTTGTGTTGCTTATCTAATGAATCCTGTGCGGGTAATGAAACGTTAACGAATTGGACAGGGCGTCGTTAACCTCTTCGGTCTGGCCTGCGAGCCCTCATCCTGAGGTGCGCCGCAGGCGCGTCTCGAAGGATGCTCCAGCGCTCTCTGGAACATCCTTCGAGACGCCGCTTCGCGGCTCCTCAGGATGAGGGCTGAGGTCCGTGATCGGCCTTTCAGGCGAGTGCCCGTTCCGCGATGTCGGCGACATCCCGCGACAGGTTCGGCATCCGCGCGACGGTGCTCAGCGCCTCCTGCGCCAGCCGCTTGCGGCCGGGCTCCAGCATGCGCCAGCTCTTGAACGAGCCGAGGAGGCGCGAGGCGACCTGCGGGTTCGTCTTGTCCAGCGCGATGACGATGTCGCAGACGAAATCATAGCCCTCGCCGTCGACGCGGTTGAACTGGGTGAGATTGGCCGCGAAGCCGCCGATCAGCGCCCGCACTCGGTTCGGATTGCCGAGCGAGAAGGCGGGGTGCTGCATCAGCCGCTTGACCCGTTCCAGCGTGTCCGGCTCGGCGATCAGCGCCTGCGCCATCAGCCATTTGTCGAGGACGAGCGGCTCGTCCGCATAGGCTGCCGCAAAGCGGGTGATCAGCGCTTCGCGCTGTTCCCCGGGGATCAGCGTCATCGCTGCCAGCGCCGCGAGCCGGTCGGTCAGGTTGTCGGCGGTCGCGAATTGTTCCTCGCAGAGACCGGCGCCCTCGGCCGGGGTGGCGAGTGCGGCGAGCCCGAGCAGCTCGTTGCGAAGCGCGCGGTGCCCGGCGGAGGCGGCATCCGCCTTGTAAGGGCCTTTTGTCGCCAACGCCTCTCGCAAGCCAGGCAGTCGCGGGAGAAGCGCCGTTCCGATCGCCGCCGACAGGCTGCGATGGGCTTTGAAGATCGCGTCCGGATCGACGTCGCGGCCGATCTCGCGCGCGATGTCGGCCGGAGCGGGCAGGCGCAGCACCTGTGCGGCAAAGGCTGGATCCGCAAGCGCCTCGGTCTTGAGGAAGCTGTCGAGCGCCTGGCCGAGCTCGCCCGCCGTCGCGCTCAACGCGCTGCGATCCGCGCCAGGCTTGCCGGCGACGACGAGGGCGCGGATGGCGATGGTCTGCAGGGCCTGCCAGCGGTTGAAGGAATCGCTGTCTGCCGAGAACAGCCGCACAAGATCAGCATCCGAGAGGTCGAGCTCCAGCCGCGCAGGCGCGGAGAAGCCGCGCAGCAATGACGGGATCGGTGGCTCGGCGACGCCGTCGAAGGTGACGGAGAGCGAAGCGCTGTCGAGGATGACGAGGCCGTCGCCGGCATAGGCATTCGATTGCGTCTGCAGCGGCAGATCGCCCCGGGCTCCGACGAGGCCGAGCTTGATCGGCAGGACGACCGGTCGCTTGTCGTTCTGGCCGGGCGTCGGCGGTGTGCTCTGGGCGAGATCGAGCGTATAGCGCCGGGCGGCCGCGTCATAGCGGCCCGAGGCGACGATGGTCGGAGTGCCGGCCTGCTCATACCATCCAGCGAAATGCGAGAGGTCCTTGCGCGAGCTTTCGGCGAAGCAGGCGAGGAACTCCTCGATCGTCGCTGCCGTGCCGTCGCAGCGCTCGAAATAGAGGTCCATGCCGCGCCGGAAGGCCTCGTCGCCGATCAGCGTCTTGAGCATGCGGATGACCTCGGCACCCTTCTCGTAGACGGTCGGCGTGTAGAAGTTGTTGATTTCCTTGTAGGCGCGCGGCCTGACCGGATGGGCGAGGGGGCCGGCATCCTCCGAGAATTGGGTCGAGCGCAGGGTGCGGACATCCGCGATGCGCTTCACCGGGCGCGAGCGCTCGTCGGAGGAGAATTCCTGGTCGCGGAAGACGGTGAGGCCTTCCTTCAGGCAGAGCTGGAACCAGTCGCGGCAGGTGATGCGGTTGCCGGTCCAGTTGTGAAAGTACTCATGCGCGATGATCGCCTCGATCGAGGCATAGTCGCCATCGGTCGCGGTCTGCGGATCGGCCAGGACGTATTTGTCGTTGAAGATGTTGAGGCCCTTGTTCTCCATCGCCCCCATGTTGAAATCCGAGACGGCGACGACATTGAACACGTCGAGATCGTAGTTGCGGCCGAAGACCTTCTCGTCCCAGCGCATGCAGCGTACCAGCGAATCCAGCGCCCAGCCGGCGCGCTCCGCCTTGCCCGGCTCGACATAGACGGCGAGCTCGACCTTGTGGCCGTCGGCCGTGACATAGTCCTGCCGGACATGGTCGAGGGCGCCGCCGACCAGCGCGAAGAGATAGGCCGGCTTCGGATGCGGGTCGTGCCACATCGCGAAATGCCGGTCGGTGCCCGGCACCTCGCCGGTGGCGATGAGGTTGCCGTTGGAAAGCAGCACCGGCGCCTCAGCCTTCGCCGCCTCCAGCCTGACCGTGTAGACGCTCATCACGTCAGGCCGATCGAGGAAATAGGTGATGCGGCGGAAGCCATCCGCCTCGCATTGGGTGCAATAGACCTTCGACGAGCGATAGAGCCCCATCAGCTTGGTGTTGGCGGAAGGATCGACCTCGGTCTCGATCGTCAGCGTGAAATCATGCGGTGGCGGGCTCGGGATCGTCAGCGCCTGCGGCGTCGCCGTATAGGCGGACGCGTCGAGCGGCTTGCCGTCGAGGGCGAGCGATTTCAGCGTCAGCTCGTCGCCGTCGAGCTTGAGCGGCGCGCCGGGCTGTCCTTGCGGGTTGGGTCGGAGAGCAAGCAGGGCGCGCACGCGCGTCTTCTGCGGCTGCAGGCTGATGTCGAGATCGACCGTGTCGATCAGCCAGTCGGAGGGGCGGTAATCCTCGAGACGGATCAGCGGAGCATCGTCGTTGCGCATGGAAACCCTGATGGCGAAGGTCAGGGTTCGTATGTAGGGCGTTTCGCCTTACGATGGAAACACCCCGGCATTCCGGGTCGGCGCCGCTTCGCGGCTTGCCCGGAATGACGCCCCGAGAGATGTCAGGGTGCCGACGAGATCGCCGGCTCGGCGTGGCTGACCAGCCGGCAGACCTGGGGACGCGCGATCCGCACCGCCCGCTCGATCGCGTCCACGGCGTCATGCACAGCTGCCACGTTCAGGCTTGGATTGACCCGGCAGTGATAGTTCACCACCAGCCCCTTCGCGGTCTGGCGCACGCGCACGCTGTGGATGTCGTGGATCGGCCCTGAGAGCTTTGCAGCCTCGCCGGCGAGCGCCTTGCCGATATCCTCGACCATTTCCCAGGCGGCATTGTGGCCGTGGGGCTGGCCGGTCTCCATCGGCTCGATATGGGTCTCGACCTCGGTCTCGCCGCCGAACTCGGCCCGGATCGCGTGTTCGAGCCGGGTCGCGATCTCGTGGGCCTCCCCGAGCGGCAGATTGGCGTCGACCTCCATGTCGAGGCTGACCGAGAGCTTCTCGCCGATGCTGTGGACGGTGACGTGGTGCACCGGGATCTTCAGCTTGAGCGCGATCAGGAGCACGCGCTCGAGCACCGTCTCGTCATCGACCTGGACCGGATCGGCGGTGATCGTGATCTCGGAATCCGGCTCGGCTTTCAGCAGGGCCCCGCCAAGTTCGGCCTTGATCGCGGTGACGCGCTCGAGCGGCAGCGTCCGCGAGACGCTGATGCCGATTTCGCCATGAACGCGTCCGCCGGCGGGCCGGACCCTGAGCCAGTTGATCCCGACCACGCCCGGCACGCGCCGCGCGGCCTCGCGCAGCTTTTCGGTGACGCCTTCGGGGGCGGTATCCATCAGCGTGTCGAGGACACGGCGAGCCAGCCGATAGGCCGAGAAGGCCGTATAGGCCGCGATGGCGAAGGCGGCGGCCGTGTCGGCCCGCTCGAAACCGTACCAGACGCCGATGAGGCCGGCGAGCACGAGCGCCGAGCCGATGAAGTCAGCCGAGAAATGCGTCGCCTCTCCGGCGAGCGCCTCGCTACCGGTCTCCCTGGCGACCTTGGTGAGCGAGCGCCAGCGGATGGCGTCGACCGTCATCGAGAGCAGCATCACGCCGATCACGAGCGGCGTCACCTCGACATGCGCGGCGATGCCATGCCAGAGCCGGTTGCCGGCTTCCCACAGGATCGCGCCGGCGAGCCCGAACAGGATCGCGGTCTCGACCAGCGCCGCCAGTGCCTCGACCTTGCCATGCCCGTAATGGTGTTCCTCGTCGGCGGGCTTGTCGGAGGCGCGCACAGCGAACCAGGTGAACAGCGTCGAGCCGACATCGACGAGCCCCTGAAGCGCGTCGGTCAGCAGGGCGAGCGAACCGGAAATGATGGCGCCGACGATTTTTGCTGCCGTGAGCAGGATGGTCGCCATCACCGAGAGGATCGCGGCGCGCTGCTTGATCTGCGCGATCTGGGCGGGCGTGGCGCGCTCAGGCGGCACCGTCACCAGGCCGTCTTGCGTTGTCGTCATGGCTCGTCCTGCTTGGCGTACCTTGGAACGCGGCAGCTCTTGCCCGAATTAAGGAAAGGATCAACCCTGTTCCCGCTCAACGAGGATGAACGATGCGATATCTCCACACCATGGTCCGCGTGACCGATCTCGATCAGGCGCTTGATTTCTACGTCAACAAGTTCGGACTGGTCGAAACCCGCCGCATCGAGAATGAGAAGGGCCGTTTCACCCTGGTCTTCCTCGCCGCATCGGACGATCTGGCCGCGGCCAAGGCCGGCGCCTCCCGCGGCCGGCCGACGCTCGAGCTGACCTACAACTGGAACCCGGAAACCTATACCGGCGGGCGCAATTTCGGCCATCTCGCCTATGAAGTCGACGATATCTACGCGACCTGCGAGAAGCTGATGAAGGCCGGCATCACCATCAATCGTCCGCCGCGCGACGGCAACATGGCCTTCATCCGCTCGCCCGACAATATCTCGATCGAGCTGCTCCAGAAGGGCGATCCGAAGCCTGCGGCCGAGCCCTGGGCCAGCATGCCGAACACCGGGACCTGGTGAGATCTTGGCCGGCGTCTTCTGCCTCGGCATCGCCACGCTCGACTATGTCTACAGCGTGGAGACCATGCCGACGCGCGGCGAGAAATACCGCTCGCGCGGGCTCGCCGTGGTCGGCGGCGGCTGCGCCGGCAACGCCTCCGTCGCGATTGCGCGGCTCGGCGGCGCCTGCTGGCTGGCGACGCGCCTCGCCGACGACCTGACCGGCGACCAGATCGTCGCGGATCTGAAGGCCGAGGGCGTCGATGCCAGTTTCGCCCGGCGCGTCGCCGGCCTGACCTCGCCTGTCTCGGCCATCCTCGTCGATGCCCAGGGCGAGCGCATGGTGATCTCCCATTCCGATCCGGCGATGCCGGAGGATGTGGGCTGGTTGCCTCCGCGCTTGCCGGAAGGCGTCGACGCCGTGCTTGCCGATACGCGCTGGGGCGAGGGGGCATTGGCGGCACTGAAGCTCGCCCGCGCCGCCGGCGTTCCCGGTGTCCTCGACGGCGATCGCCGGCCGCCTCATCCGGATCTCGTCGGAACGGCGAGCCACGTCGCCTTCAGTCAGCAGGCGCTGCGCGAAGTATCAGGAGAGGAGGAGCCGCGGGCTGGGCTTGCCAAAATCGCCGCCGGCGTCCCCACTTGGCTGGCGGTGACGCTCGGCAAGGAAGGCGTGCTCTACGTCGAGCAGGGTGAAGTCCGCCACAGCCCCGCCTTCGCGGTCGAGACGGTGGACACGCTCGGTGCGGGCGACGTCTGGCACGGCGCTTTCGCTCTGGCGCTTGCGGAGGGGCAGGGAGAGGCGGCCGCGATCCGCTTTGCTTCCGCCGCGGCGGCCATCAAATGCACCCGCTTCGGGGGCCGTAGTGGCGCGCCCCGGCGCGACGAGGTCGAGCGCTTCTTGGCCCAGGCATCGCGATAGTCCGATTGCCGGCGGGCACTTCTGTGCCCGCGGCCACTCTCCTGCTGACGCTACGGGCGTCGCGTGTCCGTCACGCAGCTCGGGCATCTGACCGGTGCGCAGCTGCGCATCGGATCAATCTCAGGAGAGGCATCATGCTGGCGATCCAGGGTCTGAAATGCATCTACGACACCACCGGGCGGGGCTGGTCGATCGAACTCGTTCTCAAGGCCGACGGCGAGGAGGCGGTGCGTCGCTTCGACGTCGACGGGCCCGATGACGCCGAGATGCTGATCGAGGCCTTCGAGGATTCCTCGGTCAGCGCCTTTGATCCTGAAACCGGCGAGATCGTCTTCGGTTACGAATATCTCGATCTTGATACCGAGGACGAGGAGGACGAAGAGGCTGCCGAGGACGATGATGACGACGAGGATGACGAGAACGACGATTCGGCGGAAGATGCCGAAGACGACGAGAAGGTGAAGGCCTGAGTCTGGCACCGGATAAGACGAGCTCGGAGGAGTTCGCTCCTTCGGGCGTTCCCAGGCGGCAAGGCGCTCGCAGGACATGACCGGACGCGGCGTCAAGGGCCGCGACGGGGAAGAGGCATGACGCACGCATGACAAATCTGGAGAGCGAGATTCCAGCCGTGCCGCCGGTTCCCGTGATCGAGCCGGGTTCGCTGCCCGGCCCGCTCGGCAAGAAGCGCGGCATCTGCGCCATCAGCGGTCAGGAGATGGCGCGCAAAAACCTAGTCGAGATCGGTACGCTGCGCCCGGCGCTGGCCGATCACATCCGCGCCGACTTCCCGGACCTGCCCGACCACGCGCTGATCAGCCTGAAGGAGCTGTCGCGCTACCGGACGCGTTATGTCGAGGAGATCCTGCGCGAGGAGCACGGCGAATATTCCGACCTCGATCGGGAGGTGGCCGAGAGCATCGCCCGGCAGGAGACCATCGCCGAGAACGTCGAGGATGATTTCGAGGAGCATCGCACGCTGGGTGAACGCTTCTCTGACAATCTCGCGAGCTTTGGCGGTTCCTGGGCCTTCCTGATCAGCTTCGGTGTGGTGCTCGTCGTCTGGATGGCGATCAATGCCGCGATCGGGGAGGGCAAAGCCTTCGACCCCTATCCCTTCATCCTGCTCAATCTCGTCCTGTCCTGCCTCGCGGCGGTGCAGGCACCGATCATCATGATGAGTCAGAAGCGGCAGGAATCGAAGGACCGGCTGCGCTCGCTCAACGACTATCAGGTCAATCTGAAGGCCGAGCTCGAAATCCGGCACCTGCACGAGAAGATGGACCATCTGATCACGCGGCAATGGCAGCGCCTCGCCGAGATCCAGCAGGTCCAGCTCGAGATCCTGCAGGATACGCAGCTGCCGAAGGCCAGGCCGAAGCGGCGCAAGAAACCGGCGGCCAAGAAGAAGCGGGCAGTGCCGGTCGACGTTGTGGCGGAGGAAGCAGAAGCGCTTCCTCCGGCCAATCCCGAGCGGCAAGCCTAGGCTCAGGACCTATTAAATTGGTTTGATCTGTGATTCACGGTGTCTGGGAGGATGCCGTGATGGGTGATTTGTTTTTGCTGAGCGAGCGCCAGATGGCGAGGATATCGCCGCATTTTCCGCTCTCGCATGGCGTGCCGCGGGTCGACGATCGTCGCGTGGTGAGCGGCATCGTCTACGTCATCCGCAACGGCCTGCAGTGGAAGGACGCGCCCAAGGACTATGGCCCGCACAAGACGCTCTATAACCGCTTCATCCGCTGGAGCCGGCTCGGCGTCTTCGACCGCATCTTCGCCGGTCTTGCCGGCGAAGGGCCGAAGCCGGAGCGGATCATGATCGACGCGACGCATCTGAAGGCGCACCGCACGGCGGCGAGCCTGCTCAAAAAGGGGCTCTTCCCCGTCGTATCGGGCGCACCAAGGGCGGGCTGAACTCCAAGCTCCACACCGTCTGCGACGATACCGGCCGCCCGATCATCATGCTGCTCTCGGAAGGCCAGATGAGCGACCACAAGGGCGCAAGCCTCGTGCTCGTGGCCCTGCCGCCAGCCAAAACCCTCATCGCCGATCGCGGCTACGACAGCGCCGCGTTCCGCCAGGCGCTGGTCGCCAAAGGCATCGAACCCTGCATTCCATCGAGCAGAAGCCGGAAAACCCCTTATCCCTACGACAAGACGCTCTATCGCCAGCGCCACAAGGTCGAGAACCTCTTCGCCAAGCTCAAAGACTGGCGGCGCATCGCCACACGCTACGACCGATGCGCCCACACCTTCTTCTCGGCAATCTGTATCGCCGCTACCGTCATCTTCTGGCTCTGATCAACGAGTCCTGAGCCTAGTCGGCGCAGTCGCGTTCGGCAGGGCGGGCTTTTGCTTGACACCCCATCAGTCGGCCGATTTCTTCGTCGGCAAACGAATCTGATGGGAGGAAAATGGTGTTCGCTTCGCGTTTCGCGCCGGCCGGCGCGCTGATTGCTGGCCTTGTGCTTTCGGCCGCTACCCAGCCGGCCTTCGCCCAGGGGCAGGTCACGGTCTATTGCTCGATCCTCGAGGAGCAGTGCCGCGAAGGGGCGGCGATGTTCGAGAAGGCGACCGGGATCAAGGTCTCGATGGTCCGCAAGAGCACCGGCGAGGTCTATGCTCAGGTCAAGGCCGAGGCGAGCAATCCGCGTGGCGACGTCTGGTGGGGTGGGCCGGGCGAGCCGCATCTGCAGGCAGCCGACGAAGGGCTTCTGGACGAGTACAAGTCGCCGAAGCTGCCGGAGCTGCATGACTGGGCGCAACGCCATGCCGAGCAGGCCACGTTCCGCACCAACGGAATCTATCTCGGCGCGCTCGGCATCGGCTACAACACCGAGGTCCTGAAGAAGAAGGGCATCGCCGCTCCGAAATGCTGGGCCGATCTGCTCGATCCGAAGCTGCGCGACGAGGTCCAGATCGCCGATCCGAGCTCGTCCGGCACGGCCTATGTCTTCCTGGCGACGACGGTGCAGCGCCTCGGCGAGGAGAAGGGCTTCGAGTTCCTCAAGGACCTGCACAAGAACATCAGCCAGTACACCAAGTCCGGCATCGCGCCGGTGAAGGCGGCCGCGCTCGGCGAGACGGCTGTCGGCATCGCCTTCATCCATGACATGTTGACGCAGAAGCTGCAGGGCGCGCCGATCGAGACCGTCGCCCCCTGCGAGGGCACCGGCTACGAGACTGGCTCGGTCTCGATCATCAAGGGCGGCAAGAACCCCGAGGCCGCGCGCAAGTTCGTCGATTTCACGCTCTCGCCCGATGCGCAGAACATCAATGCGAAGCTGAAGATCAACTCGATCCCGTCGAACAAGAACGCGCTGCTCTCGCCGGATGCGCCGAAATTCGCCGAGATGAAGCTGATCGACTACGACACGCCGCGCTGGGGCTCCCCGGCCGAGCGTTCGCGCCTGCTCAAGAAGTTCGACAGCGAGGTCAAGGCGCTGCCGCGCTGAGGTGCCACGATCCCGAGAGCCTGGTAGAGCATCGGACCGAAAAGTGGAATCCACTTTTCGGGCAAATCCGATGCTAAGACAAACAGATAGATCGCCACGCCGCGTCCGATAGGACGCGCGGCGATCTAGCGCGCCCCCTGGTTTGTGCTACTAAGCTCCGGTCCGGGCTTTGAGCCTCGCGCTCCAGCCCCAGCCATGGGATCGCCGCATATGCTTCGCGCCACTTCCGTCCTTCGCAAGGCCGCCGTCCGCGCTGAGCGCGTCGTCGATACGCTCAGCCTTGGATATCAGGACCGCAACCGCAGCGGCGTCGCCGTGAAGGCTGCCGGCGGGCTCGAATTCGCGATCGATCTCGACAAGCCTGCGACGCTGAACGACGGCGATGCGCTGAAGCTGGAAGATGGCCGCCTCGTGCAGGTCAAGGCCGCTCCGGAAAGCCTGCTGGAAGTCCGTGCCGAGAACCCGCTGCGGCTGGCGCGCCTCGCCTGGCATCTCGGCGGCCATCACGTTCCGGCGGAGATGACGGCCGACGCGCTCTATGTTCCCAACCATCCGGCACTGACCGAGCTGGTGCGCGGGCAGGGCTGTTCGATGGCGGAAGTCGAGCGCCCGTTCCAGCCGGAACAGGAGATTCATCACCACGCCCACGGCGATGACTGCGGCTGCGGGCACGATCACCACCATCACGATCACGAACACGATCATGGCCATGCACATCACGGCCATGAGCATCATCGTCACGATGACGGCCATAAGCATGCACATGGCCATGAGCCGCATGGGCACGACCACCACCATCATGCTCACGGCGAGAGCTGCGGTTGCGGCCATGATCACGATCATCACGGCCATGAACATCATGACCATGGTCACGGCCATGGCACGGCGCATGGCCACAAGGGCCATTCGCACGATCACTGAGGCGAGAACACCGCGTCATGCTCGGGCTTGACCCGAGCATCTCCCGATCGAGATTCTCGGGTCGACGCTAGGCGCCGCCCGAGAATGACGGCTCGGAGCTGTCTTGAGCTCTTGCCAAGGCGGGGCTTCGGCCCGCCTTTCACGCCTCAGGCGACGTAGCCCTTCACCTGCGACAGCGTCGTCATCACGCCGCGCAGTTCCGCGAGACCGCGCAGGCGCCCGACTGCCGGGTAGCCCGGGAAGCTGCCCTTGCCGACATCGTCCAGCAGCTCATGGCCGTGGTCGGGCCGCATCGGGATGCGCCAGTGCGGGAGGCCGGCGGCGCGGCGGCGCTGCTCCTCGGCCATCAGCACATCGACCAGCGCGACCATGTCGGTGTCGCCGCCGAGATGGTCGGCTTCCATGAAGGAGCCGTCCGGGTCCTTGGCGACGTTGCGCAGATGCGCGAACCAGATCTTGTCGGCGAAGCGGCGTGCGATCCCCGGAACGTCGTTCTTCGGATTGGCGCCGAGCGAGCCCGAGCACAGCGTCAGACCGTTCGACGGGGAGTCGATCGAGTCGAGGATGAAGGCGATGTCCTCCTCGTCCGAGCAGATGCGGGGCAGGCCGAAGAGCGGGCGCGGCGGGTCGTCCGGATGGATGCACATCCGGATGCCGACTTCCTCGGCCGTCGGGATGATCGCTTCGAGGAAGCGCTTGAGATTGGCCCGCAGCTTGTCATGCGTCATGCCGCTATAGCGCTCGAGGATGCGGGCGAGGCCGGGCAGGTCGTAGCGGTCATAGGCGCCGGGCAGGCCGGCCATCACGCTGGCGAGCAGCCGGTCGCGATCGGCCTGCGTCGAGTGGTCGAACCAGGCCTTGGCCTTGTCCATCACCTCGGCGGAGTGGCCCTCGTCGGCGCCCTTGCGCTTGAGCATGAAGTGATCGAGCGCGACATATTCATGCAGGTTGAAGCGCAGCGCCGTGCCGCCGCCGGGCAGCTTGTGGGCGAGTTCGGTGCGGGTCCAGTCCAGCACCGGCATGAAGTTGTAGCAGATCACCTCGAGCCCGCAGGCGGCGAGGTTGCGCATCGACTGGCGGTAGTTCTCGAAGACGGTTTCGAGGTCGCCTTCGCCGATCTTGACGCTCTCATGGATCGGCAGGCTTTCGACCACCTTCCATTCCAGGCCGAAGCTCTTGTCGGAACGGATGATCGCCTGGCGTTTCTCGATCTCCTCGACGCTCCAGACCACGCCATAGGGGATCTGGTGCAGCGAATTCACGATGCCGGTCGCCCCGGCCTGCTTGGCCTGCGCCAGCGTCACCACATCGTCCGGCCCGAACCAGCGCCAGCATTGTTCCATCTTCGCGTTCCTTCGCGGTATTGTTCTGATCGTCCGGCCCGTCAGTCGAGCCGGATGGGTGGGGCCGAGCCGACAAAGGCGTCGACATGGTGGCGTGCGATGTTCTCGATCGCGGCGAAGACGGTGCGCAGATGGGCGCGCATCGCCTTCTCGGCCTGCGCCTCGTTGCCGTTGCTGATGCTCTCCGCGATGCCGCGATGCTCCCGCATGATCATGTCGGGCCAGCTTGCGCTTTCGAGCGACAGGCAGCGCACCCGGTCGAGCTGCGCCTTGACGCCCTCGATCAGGCTCCACACCGACGGATGGCCGGCAAGCCGCGAAATCTCGGCGTGGAAGGCATCATCATGGCGGAAGAAGGCGGCCTGGTCGCCGGTCGCGAGATCGCGTTCTTGTTGGCGGATATGCCGTTCCAACGTAGCCCTGCCGGCATCGTCGATATGCCTCGCGGCCAGCACGACCGTACGGCATTCCAAGGTCTCGCGCACGAACTGGCTGTCATGCACGGCGGCGATGTCGATCGGCGCGACGAAGGTGCCGACCTGCGGCACGACCGACAGGAAGCCTTCCTCGACCAGCCGCTTGAAGGCCTCGCGCACCGGCGTGCGGCTGACGCCGAAGCGCAGCGCCATCCGCGCCTCGGACATGGCTTCGCCCGGGCGCAGCGCGGCGCTCACGATCTCCACCCGCAGGGCGCGGTAGATCTGGTCTGTGCTCTGTCTTGCCGCGGGGGTGCCCATTGCCAAGCTCTGGTCGACTAGTATACTAGGATACCGACTAATCCGGCCCTGCGTCAATGTCGTAGCAGGACCAGATTGAGGAGCCGGTCTCGGAAGGCGGCGGCCCGGGACAAGATCAAAATAGCGCGAAAACGCGTCTGGAGGGAAAACCATGGGTCAGGACAGCATCAATCGGCGTCATTTCATTGGCGGCGTCGCAGGTCTGAGCGTTGCGGCGCATGCGCCGGGCGTCTTCGCGCAGCAGCTCAAGCTGCCGGCATCGCCGCTCACAATCAGCATCATCGACGTCGGCGGCGCGCTGGCGCTGGTTCAGGCGCCGCTCGAGAATTACGCCAAGGCAAACCCCAAGGCCGTCTCGCGGATGGTCTTCACCAAGGCCCCGGCGCCCGAGTTGCCGGCCAAGCTGAAGGCTCAGCAGAACGCCGGCCGTTCCGACATCGATTTCGTCATCGGCGGGCTCGACGTGTTGTCGGCAGGCATCGACCAGAAGCTCTGGGTCGATCTGCTGCCGCGCCTAGCGGCTGAGTTGCCGAAGCCGGAGGACATCTACCTCAAGCCGGCGCTGGCCATGCATAATCTCGGGCAGGGCCAGGCCATGGCGATGGTCTACTACCCCTCCGGGCCGCTGCTCGAATACATGCCCGACCGGGTCAAGACTCCGCCGACCACGGCCCAGGAGCTGCTCGACTGGACCAAGCAGAACAAGAACCGCTTCCTCTATGCCCGCCCGGCCAATTCCGGTCCCGGCCGCACCTGGATCATGGGGCTGCCCTACATCCTTGGCGACAAGGACCCGAAGGACCCGGAGAAGGGCTGGGACAAGACCTGGGCCTATCTGAAGGAGCTCGGGGAGAATATCGAGTACTATCCGGGCGGCACCGGCGCGACGATGAAGGAGCTTGGCGACGGCTCGCGCGACATGATCGTCAGCACGACGGGCTGGGACATCAATCCGCGCGTGCTGGGCATCGTGCCGAAGGAGGCCAAGATCCAGTCGCTCAAGGGCTTCCACTGGGTCACCGACGCCCAGTACATGATGATCCCGAAGGGCGTTTCCGACGAGAAGCTCGCCGTACTGCTCGATCTGATCCGCCACATGCTGACGCCCGCACAGCAGGCCTTCACCTATGACGAAGGCTATTTCTATCCGGGTCCGGCGGTGAAGGACGTGCCGCTCTCGATGGCGCCCGCCTCCAGCCAAAAGGCCATCGCGGAGTTCGGTCGTCCGGAATACGAGAAGCTGATCGCCGACAACCCGATGGAAACGCCACTCAACCCTGACAAGATGGTGGTGGCCTTCCGCATCTGGGACGAGCAGGTCGGCGGCGCCAAGAAGAAGTAAGACTGACTGCGGCGGCGGGCTTCGGCAGCAGTTCGAAACCCGCCGCCCGGCATCCTTCGACACCGTCATTTAAGATTCCGGAAGCCATGACCATCAACGCAGCTTCGTTTCGCGAGCTTCGGCTCGATCGCCTGAGCCGTGATTTCGGCACCCACAACGCGCTCAAGGACGTCTCGCTGACGATCGGCAAGGGCGAGTTCATTGCTTTGCTCGGGCCCTCGGGCTGCGGCAAATCGACGACGCTGAACCTGATCGCCGGTCTGCTGCCCGCGACCGGCGGCGGCATCTGGCTCGACGACAAGCGCATCGACCCTTTGCGGCCGGAAGAGCGCGGCTTCGGCATGGTCTTCCAGAACTACGCCCTGTTCCCGCATATGACGGTGAACAAGAACATCGGCTTCGGCCTCAAGATGCGTGGCGTGTCCAAGGCCGAGATCGACAAGCGCGTGGCCGAGGCTGCGGCGCTGGTGCGGCTCCAGGGCCAGACCGAGAAGCTGCCCGGCCAGCTTTCGGGCGGCCAGCAGCAGCGCGTCGCCATCGCCCGCGCTATCGTCGTCGAGCCGCCGCTCGTGCTGATGGACGAGCCGCTCTCCAATCTCGATGCCAAGCTGCGTCTCGAGATGCGCGCCGAGATCCGCCGCATCCACAACACGCTCGGCGCCACCACGATCTACGTCACCCACGACCAGGAAGAGGCACTCTCGCTTGCCGACCGCATCGTCGTGCTGCGTGATGGGCAGGTTCGCCAGGTCGGCACGCCGGAAGACCTCTTCCTGCGGCCCGACCATCTCGACGTCGCCGAGTTCATGGGCTTCCGCAACAAGGTGAAGGGCAAGGTCGCTTCGGCCGGCGAGGGCAGGGCGACGATTGCCGTCGGCGATGCGCAGCTTTCGGGTCGTGCCCGCGCGGCGGTCTCGGCCGGTGCTGACGGCACTCTGGCTATCCGCCCGGAGGACCTGCATCCCGTGGCAGCCGGCCAGCCCGGCCTCAAGGCCCAGGTCGTCTCGACCGAGTTCCGCGGCCGCGAGTTCGTCGGCTTCGCCCGTATGGCCGATGGCACGGACCTGTCCTTCCTGGCGCATGACAAGCTGTCGCCGGGCGAGGCGGTGACGCTGGCCGCCGACGCGGACCGCGTCCTCGTCTACGGAGGCGCGGCGTGACCACGGCGACCAACTCCATTCCGCTGAAGCAGAGGCTGGCCGCGCGCGGCTTCGACGGGCTGACCCTGCTCGTCGTGCCGGCGATCCTGTTCCTGCTGGCGCTGTTCATCTACCCGTTCCTCTACGGGCTCGTGCTCTCCTTCGAGCCGAAGGCCGGCGGCGTCTTCGCCAACTACCAGCGCTTCTTCTCCGATCCGTTCCTCTACGGCACGATCGCGACGACGCTTTGGCTCGCCCTGCCGGTGACGGTCGCGACGCTCCTGCTGGCGATCCCGATCGCCTTCCGCGTCCGGCTGATGCAGAACCAGCGCCTGCTGACGACCATCCTGGTCATCCCGATCACGCTCGGCACCGTGCTCGTCGCACAGGGGTTGCTGAACTATCTCGGCCCGCAAGGCTGGTTCAACCGCACGCTGATGACGCTCGGCCTCATCTCGACGCCGGTGAAGCTGCTTCACAACTACTGGGGCGTGATGCTGTCGCTGGTCATCACCGGCTTCCCCTTCACCTTCCTGCTGACGCTGTCCTATCTCTCCGGCATCGACCCGGCGCTGGAACAGGCGGGCGCGACGCTGGGCGCCGGCCCCTGGGAGCGCTTCAAGCACATTCTCCTGCCGCTGCTGCTGCCGGGCCTCGCCATCACCTTCTGCTTGAGCTTCGTGCAGGCCTTCTCGGTCTTCCCCTCGGCGGTACTGCTCGGCGCGCCCGCGGGGCCGACCCGCGTCATCTCGATCGCGGCCTATCAGGCGGCCTTCGAGGAATACGATTACTCGATGGCGTCTGCCGTCGCGATGATCATGGGGCTGGTGCAGCTCGCCATCGTCGTGGTGGTGCTGGCTGCGCGCGGCCTGCTCTATCGCGGCCCTGCCGGCGGCGGAAAGGGCTAAGAGCTCCTAGTGGGTCTCGGCATGGCCACGATGGGCTTTGGAGGAGACGAATGCCAGGAGAGACGCGCAGCCGATACCCATTGGTATCGGCGAGCAGGGTCGACGCCGCAGGCGGCCCTCCAAAGCCCACCTTCGGCGCCGGGAATTCGCCCGCCCGCCGCGTCGCAGCATTTGCCGATACCATAGGTATCGGCTGCACACTGCTCCTTGCGGAGCGAACGAATTGCCGGCGTCGCGGCCATGCCGAGACCCACTAGGAGCTCTTTCCGATGGTCAAGGATACCCGTCTCTCGACGAAGCTCTGGGCGGCCGCCAACTGGACGCTGATCGGCTTCTTCATCGTCAACCTCTTCGCGATGATCGCGACGGTGGTGACGTCCTCCTTCGCCACGCGCTGGCTCGGCACCTGGCTGCCGGCCGGCTGGACCACGCGCTGGTATTCGGCCGCCTGGGCGGAGTTCCAGCTCCACGACGTGCTGCTCGTGACCTTCCAGATCGTCTTCCTGGTGGTTGCGCTGTCCGGCCTGATCGGCGTGCCCGCGGCCTATGCGCTGGCGCGGCGGGATTTTCCGGGCAAGAAGCTGGTGATGCTGCTCTTCCTGCTGCCGCTCTTGGTGCCGCCGATCACCTTCGGCATCCCGCTCGCAACCGTGCTCTACCAGACCGGCTTCGCCGGCCAGATGTCGGGCGTGGTGCTGGCGAACCTGGTGCCGACAGTGCCTTTCGTCATCCTGGTGATGATCCCCTTCATCGAGCAGATCGACACCAAGATCGAGTCGGCGGCGCGTGTCTTCGGCGCCAACACCTTCAAGCTCTTCGTGCATGTGCTGCTGCCGCTCTTGATGCCCGGCATCCTCGCGGCGCTGCTGCTGGTGCTTGTCAGGACGCTCGCCATGTTCGAGCTGACCTTCCTGACGGCCGGCCCGACCAGCCAGACGCTTGTCGTCGCGCTCTACTATGCGGTCTTCGCCGCCGGCGTGCGCGCGGTGCAGTCGATCGACGCCATGGCGGTGATCTACATGATCACGACGCTAATCTGGCTGATCATCGCGTTGCGCTTCGTCAACCCGACGCAGATCGTCGCCCGCGCCAAGAAGTGAGGGCGACGGCTCGGGCGCGCAAAACCGGGCCGAATGCGTTAGGGGAGCGAGGCCAGAGAGACGCTTGAATTCTTGCTGCGACAGTGAATCCGACGCCGCCGGTGCGACAAAGGTCAGAGTCAAAAACTCGGTGTGAAGTTCCCATTTCAGACGGCCACCGGGGATGGTGCCGATACCGTGCCGTCCATCCTGGGTGCTCGATACATCGGATAAATCGGAGAAGGCTTCCGGTACCGCGGGAGGCCCCTGACTGCCCAGTATCGCGACATGCCACACATCGCTATCTCCTTCGAAATAGAGCGAAGGCCTCGCGTGCAACTCGTCGTGCAGCTCCGCACGCAGCGGGTGCTCGTTCAAGAGCTGAGAGCTCAGCCGGTCTGCAGTTGCCGTCATATTGAGCCGCTGGAAGTGATTGTCGTCATGCGACGCGCAACTCTTGTCGGTGGTCCCTGGCAGCGTCTAGGGGGCTCAGGCGAACTTTACGATCGACCCGCCTCCCGTCGCCTGGTCGGTCGGGAAGACTTCGAGGCGGGAGACGTCGACGAAATCCGGCAGCGAGATCACGGTCGCAATCAGGCTGGCAATGTTCTCGGGCAGGATCGCGCGATAGCCGTCATAGAGCGTCGCCTTTGCCGCCTCGGCGCCCAAAGCGGTTCGGTAGAGGTCGGTCTGGACCCGGCCGGGGACGATCTCGCTGACACGGATGCCGGTGCCGAGCAGGTCGCAACGCAGATTGTCGCAAAACAGGCTCAGGCCAGCCTTGGATGGTCCATAGGCACCCATGGAAGGGTAGGGCGCCCGCCCGCCGCTCGATCCCAAGTAGATGAGATGCCCATGCTTGCGTGTGACCATGCCGGGCAGCACGACGCGGGTCAGATGCATCGGCGCTTTGAGATTGATGTCGATCATCGCGTCGATCTCGACCGGGTCGATCTCGTCGAAGCGGGCGCGGGTCGACAGGATGCCGGCATTGTTGATCAGGATGTCGACCGGGCGATCGCCGAGTTGCGCCGTGACGGCCGCCATGTCGCGGACATCGGCCTCGATCGGCGTCGCGCCGCATTCTGCCTTGAGCTCAGCCAGCGCGGCCGCGTTGCGGCCCAGGGCGAGGACCTCCAGGCCCATCTCCCTCAGCTTGAGGACGGTGGCGCGACCGATGCCGCTCGTTGCGCCCGTGACCAGGGCGGTCGTTCCCCGGCCGGCCTCAGACTCAGACATAGATGTAGCCCCCGCTGACGACGACGTTCTCGCCGGTGGCATAGCTGTTGCGGCGGCTCGCCATCATGACAATCCACTCGGCCATCTCGGCCGGCTCGGCGGCACGGCCCAGCGCGCTCGCCTTGGCGAGCTCGGGCAGGAAGCCGAGTTCCTTGGCACGGTCGGTGGCGAAGCCGGCCGGCGCGACGGAATTCACCAGAATCTGGTCCTTGGCGCATTCCTGGGCGAAGGACTTGGTCAGGCTGACCACGGCCGCCTTGGTGGCGGCGTAATGGGCGTTTTGCGGATGAGCCTTGAAGGCATCGACCGAGGTGACGTTGACGATGCGCCCCGTCACATGCGGCAGCTCGACGAAGCGGCGCATATGCAGCACCGCAGCCACCATCATGTGATAGGTGCCCTTGATGTTGACGGCGTTTTCGAGATCCCATTCAGCGTCGCTGATATCGAGGATCGGCCGGCGCGGATAGATCGCGGCGCTGTTGACGAGGGCGTGGACGCGGCCGAGCTTGCCGGCAATAAGCTCAAAACCGGCATGAGCGCTGTCTTTCCGGCTGATGTCTGCGCTTGCAGTTGCGACCTCCGCGCCTAGGCTGGTCAGTTCGGCGGCGGCGAGCGCCAGCCTCTCTTCATTGAGGTCGATGAGACCGATCTTGGCCACACCGTCGCGGATCATGAGCTTGGCAGTGACGAGGCCGAGGCCCGACGCGCCTCCAACGATAACGACGGTCTGGTTTTGCATCGCTTTGTCCTGCGCCTCGGCTTGCAAAGGGGATGGCAGTAAGTATGATATCACTTATATGCCAAGTTGATTGCGTCACGCAATCCCTGCCGTGGAACCGTAGCGATGATACCTGCGCTGCCGTCGTTGACCAGAGAAGATGATCAACGCAGCGCGTTTCTGTCCGCATTGCAGGCGGCCGGGTTCGAGGGAGACTGGAGCCACGATCCCGCCAGCACGACCGTATTCGCGACGGACAATTCGATCTACCAGCTCGCGCCGCGGGCTATCTTGTTTCCGCGGGGCCGGGCCGATCTCGTCCTGATCGCCAGGCTTGCCGCGCAGCCCGCCTTTTCCGCGATCAAACTGACAGCGCGCGGAGGTGGGACCGGCACTAACGGTCAGTCGCTGACCGACGGCATCGTCGTCGACATGTCGCGCTACATGAACCGCATCCTGTCGATCGACCCTGTGCGGCGCCGCGCCATGGTCGAGGCCGGTGTGGTGAAAGATCAGCTGAACCGGGCGCTGGCGCCGCATGGGCTGTTCTTCGCGCCGGAGCTCTCGACCTCGAACCGGGCCACCATCGGCGGGATGATCAATACCGATGCCTGCGGTCAGGGGTCCTGTCTGTATGGCAAGACCAGCAACCACGTGGTGGCGCTGCAGGCCGTGCTGATGGGCGGAACCGAATGGTTGTCACGCCCGCTTGACCCCGAAGAATTGCGGGAGGTTCAGCAGCGGGACGACCGCATCGGTGAAATTTATCGCCTGGCCGATGCGATCGAGCACGAAAACCGGGATCTGATCGCGCAGCGCTTTCCGAAGCTCAACCGCTTCCTCACCGGTTATGATCTCGCGCATCTGCGCGGCGCGGATGGCGGGCTCAACCTGAACGCCATCCTGTGCGGAGCGGAAGGGACGCTGGCGCTGATTGGCGAGGCGGAGCTGAACCTGCTGCCGATTCCGCGCCACGCGGCCTTGATCAACATCCGTTATGACGATTTCGCCGCCGCCTTGCAGGATGCGCGCCTGCTGACGGAGCTCGGCGTCGCCTCGGTCGAGACCATCGATGGGAAAGTGCTCGGGCTCGCGCGCGGAGATATGGTCTGGCCCCGCGTCTCTGCCTTCTTTCCGGACGATCCGGCCGGCCCGGCGCAGGGGATCAATATCGTCGAAGTGCTGGGCGAGGACCTGGTCGCGCTGCAGGACAGCCTCGCCCGGATCGAGGCGGCGCTGGCCGCCCGCCCCGGCAAGGGCCGCAGAGGGCATAGGATCGCGCTGGAACGGGACGCGATCGACGCGATCTGGGCCATGCGCAAGCGTGCCGTCGGTCTCCTCGGCAATGTCGGCGGCGCGCGCCGCCCGCTGCCCTTCGTCGAGGATACGGCCGTTCCGCCGGAGCATCTCGCCGACTACATCGCCGAGTTCCGCGCCCTGCTCGACGCCGAGGGGCTCGATTACGGCATGTTCGGCCATGTCGATGCCGGCGTGCTCCATGTCCGCCCGGCGCTCGACCTCTCGGATCCGGCGCAGGAGCCGCTGATCCGCCGGATCAGCGATGCCGTCTTCGCCTTGACGCGCAAATATGACGGAGTGCTGTGGGGCGAGCACGGCAAGGGTCTGCGCTCGGAATATGTGCCGGAGATGTTCGGGCCGCTTTACCCGACCCTGCAGCGCTTGAAGGCGGCGTTCGATCCCAGCAACCAGTTCAATCCCGGCAAGATCGCGGCACCAGCGACCGGAGAGCTCGCCCGGCTCGACGCCATCCCGTTCCGCGGCTCCTTCGACCGGCAGATAAGGCGCGAGACGCGCAACGGCTTCGACAATGCCGCCTCTTGCAACGGCAACGGCGCCTGCTTCGACTTCGATGCCGATTCCGCGATGTGCCCCTCCTTCAAGGGCACGGGCGATCGGCGCTTCTCGCCGAAGGGCAGGGCGTCGTTGATCCGGGAATGGCTGCGTCGCCTGGCCGAGCAGGGGATCGATCCTCGGACCGAAGCGGAGCGTCTCCGTCGGACCTCAGCTTGGCGCAGCCTCCCGTCGCGGCTGCTCAACAGCTTGCGCGGGACGCGCGACGATGACTTCTCTCATCAGGTCCGCGAGGCGATGGACACCTGCCTCGCCTGCAAGGCTTGCGCCGGGCAGTGTCCCATCAAGGTCAATGTCCCGGCGTTCCGCTCGAAATTCCTCGAACTCTATTACGGCCGTTATCTGAGGCCGCTGAAGGATCCGCTGGTCGCCTCGATCGAGCACGTGCTCCCCGTGCTGGCGCGGTTCGGTAGGGTCTACAATCTGGTGGCGGCCAGCACTGTCGGGCGCGCGCTGACCGCCCGTTTCGGCCTGACTGGATTGCCGGTCCTGCCAAAGCTGTCGCTGATGCGGGAGCTCCGCCAGCGGGGCGTCGAGACCGCGCGGCCAGAGCGGCTGGAAGCCCTGTCGGATCAGAACAAGGCCAGGAGCGTAATCCTCGTCCAGGATGTCTTCACCAGCCATTTCGAGCCGCAGCTTGTTCTCGACGTCGTCGATCTGCTGCTGGATCTGGGCCTTCGGCCGTTCGTCGCGCCGCTGCGACCGAACGGCAAGGCACTGCATGTCCATGGCTATCTCGGCGCGTTCGAGCGGAACGCCGCGCGGACGGCGCAGGCTCTCGCGGCCTTGTCTCGCAGCGGCGTGCCGCTCGTCGGTCTCGATCCGTCGATGACGCTCTGTTACCGGCAGGAATATGCGGCGGCACTCGGGCCGGACAAGGCGCCCAAGGTGCTGCTGCCGCAGGAATGGCTCGCGGGCCAATCGGACCTCTTCGGCGATCTGAAGTTGGCTTCGGACCGGCATTACTATCTGCTGCCGCACTGCACCGAGCGGACGAATGCGGCGGCAGCCATCGACGGGTGGGGGGCGGTCTTTCACCAGCTCGGTCTTGCCCTTTCGGTCGCTCAGACGGGCTGCTGCGGCATGGCGGGCACCTTCGGCCATGAGGCGAAGAACCGCCCCCTGTCCGAGGCGATCTATCGGCTGAGCTGGCAGGAGAAGCTCGACACGCTGCCGCAGGGGCAGGTGCCGATGGCGACCGGATATTCCTGTCGTTCGCAGGTCAAGCTGATGGCAGGCGAGGTGCCGCGCCACCCGCTGCAGGTGCTGAAGGAGCTCGTGCGCCACCACAAGATCGTCTTGGCGCAAGCCGTATGATAGATGACATCTGAAGTGCTTCGGCTCATCGATTCCGCGGGAGGCGGACTGTCTTGAGCATCATCACCCAACGGGGAAACCTCGCCGAGATCGTTGCTTCGCAACTCTCGGAACGGATCGACGCCGGCATCTACCCGCCTGGCGACAAGCTGCCGTCGAGTGCTCAGCTCTGCGAGGAGTTCGGGGTGAGCCGTACTGTTATTCGCGAGGCCTTTGCGTCGCTGAAGGTGGGTGGGCGGGTGACAGCCCGGCAGGGCGCTGGCGTCTTCGTTTCCGAGCGCGAGACGCGACCGCTCAGCTTCGAGATCAGCAAGATCGATGACGTTCGTTCCGCCATGCAGATCCTTGAGTTGCGGCTCGGGGTCGAACTGCAGGCGGTGGCGTTGGCGGCGTCCCGCCGGACACCAGAGGCGCTGGCCGAGATTGCGCGCGCCTACGACCTCATGGACCGTCTCGACACGCAGGACGCAGAGGCAGAGGCGAAAGCCGATTTCGAGTTCCACCTCGCCATCGCCAGAGCGACGCGCAATCCGCACTTTCCTAGTTTCCTTGAGGCTGTAATGAGCGAGATCAGCTTCGATCTCGTCCTCAAGCGACGTGGCTTCTTCGGTGGGCCAGCCTACCTCAAGAAGGTCAATAAGGAGCACGCCGGGATCCTTGCCGCGATCACGCAAGGAGACGTCAAAGCCGCGAGGGCAGCGATGACGCAGCATCTCGAGGAAAGTCTCGCCCGCTATAGAAAGCTTCTCGAGGAAGCTCCATAGGCCGCTTTCCGTCTATCGCAGATCGAACATGCTCCTGTCGGGCGCGACAGGCTGCGGCATCGGGAGATGCTCGCTGCAGGCCGGCGGTCACCTTGCTCGCTGAAAGGTTGAAACGTGAAGCTCGGATTTGTCGGAACGGGGACGATCTCGTCTGCCGTCATCGCCGGCCTGGCAAAATCAAGCCTCGATATCGAGGAGGTGATCGTTTCGCCCCGCAATGCCGAGACGGCGGCGAGACTCTCCGAGCAACATGCCCTCGTCTCCGTCGGCAAGGACAATCAGGACGTGGTCGATCGATCACAGATTGTGTTTCTGGCGGTCAGGCCGCAGATCGCAGAGGCGGTGATCCGAGATATCCATTTTCGATCCGGGCAACATGTCGTCAGCTTCATCCCGGTCGTTTCGCCGGAGACGATTGCCGGATGGATTGGCGTGCCGGTGAAGATTACTCAGGCGCTGCCGCTTCCCTTCGTGGCGCACAGGCTGGGTGCCACGGCATTCTACCCGCCCGAGGAGACCATCTCCGCGATTTTCTCCGCTCTCGGGACCGCCGTTGCCGTCACGGACCGGCGGGAATACGAGCTGCTGACGACAGGCAGCGCCTTGATGGGCACCTATTTCGGCATTCTGGAGAGCGCAGAGCGCTGGCTCACCGAAAGTGGCGTTCCGTCCCTCCAAGCCCATGCCTATTTGCGGCAACTATTCACTGGCCTCGCTTATGCGACGGCGGTCTCTCCGAACGCTGCCTTTGCGGAACTGCGCTCCGAATTCTCGACAAAGGGCGGGCTGAACGAGCAGATCTTCCGGGACTTCCAGGGGAGCGGCGGAACGGCTGCGCTGGAGGGCGCTCTGGCGGGCGCCTTGGCGCGAGTCCGAGGCGGATAAGGGGCGCGTGGCGCCTCACGCCGCAGAACCGGCAGATGCCGATGGATGGTCATGCACCCGCGAAGGTTTGATACCTTACGAAGGCGTTTCAACAAGCTGCGCAAGGACGTCGATCAACCTTTCCGGCGTGGAGCAGGGAATGACGCCGAGAGCCGCCAGCTCGGGGGCAACATCGACCGGCAACCCGGTATTGGAGCTGTCCGGAACCTGATTGAGCCGGCCGCCGAGACAGAGCGGGATCGCCCGATCGGCCTTGGCGAGCGCGGCCTTGACCTCTTCGGCATAGCGCAGCGCGATGCCGTTATAGGTGCTGACCGCCAGCAAGCGGCAATCCGCGGCAAGGGCCGTGGCGACGAGATCGTCGGGATCGGTCGAGGTGCCTGCATCGACGACCTCGGCGCCGAGACGCAGCAGGATCTGCTCGATCAGGTTCTTGCCGTGCTCATGCACGTCGCTGCTGGCGATGCAGACTTTCGGAGCTTCAGCAGCCAGCCGCGCCCGCAGGGGCGGCGCGACACCGGCAAGCCAATCCTCCGCGGCGTGCTCGAGTTCCTCGACCCATTCGGCGAGGACGAACGGCCGCCGCCCGCTCCATTGGCCACGATCGGGTGAGCCGGCGCCATACAGGACCTCAAGCCGCCGCGGCCCGGTGCGCCGCAAGGCGAGCATGAACTGGGCCGGGTCGCGGATGTCGATCCCGGCCTCCGCGAACCCCGTCAGAATCCGAGCTGCGAAAATGCGCGCGCCGTCGATCAGCCTGGCCGCCATCCCATCGACCGCGGCAAGGTCGATCAGGGCCCGGCTCGTGCCGGCATGCTCGGCGAGACGGTGGGCAAAAATCTGGGCATCGACGATCTCTTCGATATCCGGAATGCGCTGGTTCTCTGTCACCGGGATAGGGTTGATGGCGTGGCCGCTCGGCCGCCGTTGCAGCGCCCAGATATCGGCCTGCAGATAACTGGCGAGGCTGGCGAAGTTGCCGGCAGGCGTGGATTTGTAGCTGACCGTATTGCCGAAGATCATGCTGCCCGGCGTGGTGGTGAGCTGCGTGAGCGCATGGTGGAAGGCCAGGCGCATCAACGGCGCCGTGAAGTGATGGCCGTAGCAGTGCGCCAGGCGGGCGCCGATCAACTCCTCGACGAGGTATTTTTCGATCAGCACCATTCCGAGTGCGGAACTCATATCGGCAAGCAACCCGGCAAAGCCATCGTCGAGATTGGAGTGGACGAGCATTTCAACCGGCTGGGCCGCGATCAGCCCAAGCGCCGTCACCGTAGCCTCGGTCGTGGCGACGTCATCATCCCAGTTCGGCAACCGGAAGGTGAAGTACTGGCCGAGATTGCCGATCGTCGTCGCGCCCGCCGCTAGGGCGCTTCTCGTATTCTCGACCGCGCCCGGCAGCCCCAGCATGAAATCGCCGAAATGAGCTGCGGCCGGGACGGCTCCGGTGATGCGCGCGAAATCCTCAGGCCCCGACAGGACGATGCCGGTTCCGCGTGACCGCCGCGCGCGCTCCGCCTCCGGATAGCCCATCGACCAGTCGAGTGTGATGCCGAAGCGATCGACGATGACCCCCTGTTTCGTGGTGGTTTCGTGGACTTCGCGGATGGCGTCGAGAGTCCGCTCGACGCTCCGGAAACCGATATGCGCATGCTGCGCGATCCGGGGATCGGCCATCATGCGACGCTTGTACTCGGCCTCGCACGACACCTGCATCTCATCCAGGAAAGCGTTGCGGCCGACCGACCAGTGCCGCGCCATGGCGCGGCCGGCGGCCAGCAGTTCCGAGCCTGGCGCCAGGCGCGGAGAGACGAGAGCCTCCAACGAGGGGAGGCGGAGAGCCTGCCCATCCTGACTGCCGACCATCGCGCTTCCTCCCTGCATCTCGACCCGGTGCCGGCATATCACCTGCCGGGAAAGCCGAGGTCTCTCTCGTCCCGCCCGACCGCCAGCGGCCGTCGCTTGACACCATATTAATATATCACTTATCATACAACTGCTAAGGCTGACGGGCGTCGAGCGCCTTTGGTGGGACTGTGGGGTGCCGCTGCTCGCGCCGGGGCAGGGCAATGCGCGCCGTCGGTCTGGCCAACATCATATTCCGGGGAACAAGCCGATGAAGACGATCACGAAATTCTCGCTGGCGACCAGTCTTGCGGCGATGCTGCTGACGGCTTCGGCGTCTTATGCCGCCGATACGATCAAGATCGGCGTGGCCGGGCCGATGACCGGCGCCAATGCCACCTTCGGCGAGCAGATCTGGTCCGGCGCCTCGGCCTTCATCAAGGATGTGAATGCGTCGGGCGGCGTCGGCGGCAAGAAGATCGAGCTGGTGAAGGGCGATGATGCCTGCGAGCCCAAGCAGGCCGTCGCCGTCGCCAACCGCTTCGTCGACCAGGACAAGGTCAATGCGGTGGTGGGTCATTTCTGTTCGTCGAGCACGATCCCGGCCTCCGAGATCTATTCCGACGCCGGCATTCTCATGGTGACGCCGGCTTCGACGAATCCGATCGTCACCGATCGCAAGCTGGAGAACATCTTCAGGACCTGCGGACGCGACGATCAGCAGGCTGTCGTGGCCGGCGCCTATATTCTCGACACGCTGAAAGCGGATAAGATCGCCCTGATCCACGACAAGGATACTTACGGGCAGGGTTTGGTCGATGCGCTGAAGCGGACGCTCGCGGAGCGCGGCGTGGCGCCGGTGCTCTATGAAGGGCTGACGCGCGGCGAGCGCGACTTCAACGCGCTGGTGACGAAGATCAAGAGCTCGGGCGCGACGGCGATCTATTTCGGCGGCCTGATCCCCGAGGCCGGCCCCCTGATCCGCCAGATCCGCGAACAGGGGCTGACGGCCAAGTTCATCAGCGGCGACGGCATCGCGCAGAAGGAACTCGTTGCCGCCGCCGGCGGCGCCAAGTTCCTCAAGGACGCCTATTATTCCTCGGCGGCCGACCCGCGCAAGGATCCCGACGCCGCCGAGGCGCAGGCCGCGCTGAAGAAGGCCGGCATCGCGCCCGACAACTACACCCTCTACGGCTACGCCTCCGCGCAGGCCGTCGTCGACGCTCTCAAGGGCACGAATGGCGGCGACGTCAAGGCGCAGATCGCCTGGCTGCGCAAGGCCTCGGTCAAGACCGCGGTCGGTCAGCTCGGCTGGGACGCCAAGGGCGACGTCAAGGGCTTCAAATGGGTGTTCTACACCTTCGACGACAACGGCAACGCCATTCCCGCGAAGTGATGCTCCCCGGGCCGGCCGGGCTCTTCTAGAGCGATTTTCGATCAGGCTGGATCGCAGAGGCCGTCATTGCGAGGAGCGAAGCGACGAAGCAATCCAGGAGCGGCAGAACTCTACGTCCCCCTGGATTGCTTCGCTGCGCTCGCAATGACGGTTCCACCTGATCGAAAAGCGATCCAAACCCGGCCGGCTCGCTTTCCGATCGTCACTCAACAGGCGGGGTATGGCATGAGCTTCCACATTCTCGCCCAGCAGCTCGTCAACGGCATTACGCTGGGTTCGATCTACGGCCTGATCGCCGTCGGCTACACTATGGTCTACGGCGTCATCAGGATGATCAACTTCGCCCATGGCGACGTCTACATGGTGTCGGCCTATATCGCGGCGATCACCTTGGCCGTGCTGCATTATTTCGGGATCGACTCGGTTCCGTTCGCGGTCATCTCGGTTCTCGTCATCACCTGCTTCATCACCGGCATCTATGGCTGGTCGATCGAGCAGGTCGCCTATCGGCCGCTGCGCGGCTCGACGAAGCTTGCTCCCCTGATCTCGGCGATCGGCATCTCGCTGATCCTGCAGAGCTATGTCCAGATCTCCCAGGGCGCGCGCGACCAGGGCGTCCCCGTGCTCATCGAAGGGACGATCCGGGTCGGGACCGCGCAGGACTTCGCCCAGATCACCTATATGCAGCTCATCATCCTGGTTGCGTCCTTCGTGGCCATGGCGATCCTGACCTATCTGATCGGCCACACGAAGATCGGCCGGCATTGCCGGGCCACGCAGCAGAACCGGCATATGTCGGCGGTGCTGGGCGTCAACACTGACCGCATCATCTCCACCGTGTTCGTCATCGGCGCGGCCACCGCCGCCGTCGGCGGCGTGCTCGTCACCTTGAACTACGGCTCCTTCAATTTCTTCATCGGCTTCGTCATGGGCATCAAGGCCTTCACGGCCGCGGTGCTCGGCGGCATCGGCTCGCTGCCGGGGGCGATCCTCGGCGGCTTGCTGCTGGGCCTGACCGAAGCGCTCTTCGCCGGCTATGTCAGCACCGACTACAAGGATGTCTTCGCTTTCGGCCTTCTGATCGCGCTGCTGCTGTTCCGCCCCTACGGCCTGCTCGGCCGCCCCGAAATTCAGAAGGTGTGAGCGATGGACACATCATCCCGCGCGTCCATGCCGCTCGCGCTGCTCAAGGAAGCGGCTTACACCTTCGTCATCGCCCTGATCGTCTTCGGGCCGATCTCCGGCCTGGTTCTCGAAGGCTTCACCTTCTCCAGCCATCTCGTGCGCCCGCTGGTCATCGCCGCGATCGTCGCGCTCGGGCGCGTGCTCGTCACGCTCGCGCTGGCAAGCAGGCCGGGACAGCGTCTCGCCAAGCTTCTGTCGCGAACGACGGGGGGCGGGGTGACGGTCGCCTCGGGCCGGGAAAAATCGCCGCTGCTTGCTCTTGCCCTGGTCTTCGCGGCGGGGTTGGCCTTTCCGTTCTTCGCGGACAAGTACTGGCTCGGCATCGCCATCCTGGCGCTGATCTATGTTCTGCTTGGGTTGGGTCTCAATATCGTCGTCGGGCTCGCCGGGCTGCTCGATCTCGGCTTCGTCGCCTTCTATGCGGTCGGCGCCTATCTGCTGGCGCTGGGCTCGCAATATCTCGGGCTGGGGTTCTGGGGAGCGCTCGCGCTCGCCCCGCTGCTGGCCGGTTTTTGCGGCATGGTGCTGGCCTTTCCCGTCCTGCGGATGCATGGCGACTATCTGGCGATCGTGACGCTCGGCTTCGGCGAGATCATCCGTCTCGTGCTCACCAATTGGCTGGAGTTTACCGGTGGGCCGAACGGGGCTCCGGTTCCTTCGCCGACCATATTTGGCCTCGAATTCACGCGCGCGGCCCGGCAGGGCGGCACGCCGTTCCACGAATTCTTCGGCCTTCGCTACAGCGCTGACTACAAATTCTGGTTCATCTATCTCACCCTGTTCCTGGTCGTCTGCGCGGTCGTCTACATTGTCGCGCGGCTGCGGGCGATGCCGATCGGGCGGCTCTGGGAGGCGCTGCGCGAGGACGAGATCGCCTGCCGCTCGCTCGGTGTGAACGCGGTCACGACGAAGCTCTCGGCTTTCATGCTCGGCGCTTCGACGGGCGGCATCGCCGGCGTGTTCTTCGCCGTGCATCAGGGCTTCGTGAACCCGACCTCGTTCACTTTCTTCGAGTCGGCCCTGATCCTGGCGATCGTCGTGCTCGGCGGCCTCGGCTCGACGCGCGGTGTCATCGCCGCCGCGATCGTCCTGACCATTCTGCCGGAAGTTCTGCGCGACTTCGCCGAATACCGCATTCTGGTCTTCGGCATTCTGATGGTGGTGATGATGATCTGGCGGCCGCGCGGCCTCGTTCGCATCACGCGTCCCGCCTTCTTCCCATCCGCCGCGCGTCAGCCGCAGAGCATCGCAACGCTCGAACCCGCGGGAGCCGCCCCATGACCGCTCCCGTCCTCAGCGTCGAGAACGTCACGATGCGCTTCGGCGGTCTCGTGGCCAACCAGAATGTCAATTTCGCCGTCGAGCGCGGCTCGATCACCGCGCTGATCGGTCCCAACGGCGCCGGCAAGACCACGCTGTTCAACTGCATCACCGGCTTCTACCGCGCCAGCGAGGGGCGGATCCTCCTCAATGCCGACGGCCAAAGCCGCGATATCGGCGCGCTGCTGGCGACGCCCGTGGTCGGCGGCTCGCATCTGGTCACGCGGGCCGGCATCGCCCGCACCTTTCAGAACATCCGCCTGTTCAAGGAGATGTCGGTCGTCGAGAATCTCCTGATCGCCCAGCATCTGCGCACCAACGGCAATCTGCTGAGCGGCGTCCTGAAGACGCCGGCCTTTCGGCGCGCCGAAGCGGAAGCCGTGGACCGCGCCTATTACTGGCTCGGGCAGATGAATCTCGCCGATGACGCCAATCGGCTGGCGGGCGAATTGCCCTATGGCCGCCAGCGTCGCCTCGAGATCGCGCGGGCGATGTGCACCTCTCCCACGCTGATTTGCCTGGACGAGCCGGCAGCCGGCCTGAACTCGGCCGAGACGGTCGAGCTCTCGAAGGTGATCCAGCGCCTGCGCGAGGAGCATGACCTGACCGTGATGGTCATCGAGCACGACATGCATCTGGTCATGAGCATATCGAGCCATGTCGTGGTTCTCGATCATGGCGTCGTCATTGCCGACGGCACGCCGCAGCGGGTCGCGGCCGACCCGGCGGTGATCGCGGCCTATCTCGGCGTCGAGGAGAAGGAGGTCGCGCCATGAATGCTGCCGGCGGGCAAGGCCAGGCGCTGCTGGAACTGCAGGGCGTCGACGCTCATTACGGGCCGGTGCAGGCGCTGCGCGGTGTCGATCTGCGGGTCGACAAGGGCGAGATCGTCAGCCTGATCGGCGCGAATGGGGCCGGGAAGACGACCTTGCTCTCGGCGATCTTCGGAGCGCCCCGGATCTCGGCCGGACGCATTCTGCACCGCGGAGAAGACATCTCGCGCCTACCCACCAACAAGGTGGCGGGACGAGGAATCGCGCTCGTCCCCGAAGGCCGGCAGATCTATCAGGAGATGAGCGTCGAGGAGAATCTGATGATGGGGACTACCGCCATCGGGATGGAGCGCTACGAGGAGGATCGCGACGCCATGTTCGATCTCTTCCCGCGGCTCAAGGAGCGCCGCAACCAGGTCGCGGGAACCATGTCGGGCGGCGAGCAGCAGATGCTTGCGGTGGCCCGGGCGATGATGGCGCGGCCCGAGCTCATCCTGTTCGATGAGCCTTCGCTCGGCCTTGCCCCGCTGGTGGTGAAACGGATCTTCGAGGTGCTTGCCGAGATCGCGGCCATGGGAAAGACGATCTTTCTCGTCGAGCAGAACGCCAATCTCGCGTTACGCCTGTCGCATCGCGCCTACGTGATGGTGACCGGCCGCATCCAGATGTCCGGTGCCAGCGCGGCCCTGCTCGACAATGCCGACGTGCGCAACGCCTATCTCGGCGTGCACTGAATTCAAATTTGAACCTTGGGATCGGCTTTTGCTGATCCTGACCTTGTCATTTCAACTGGTGATCTGACGATGAAGCTCCTGGTGCCCGTGAAGCGGGTGGTTGATTACAACGTGAAGATCCGCGTCAAGGCGGACGGGTCCGGCGTCGAGCTGGCCAACGTCAAGATGTCGATGAACCCGTTCGACGAGATCGCGGTGGAAGAGGCGCTGCGCCTCAAGGAAGCGGGCAAGGCGAGCGAAGTGATCGTAGTCTCGATCGGCCCGGCGCAGGCGGCCGAGACGATCCGCACCGGCCTCGCCATGGGCGCCGATCGCGGCATCCTCGTCAAGGTCGACGGCGTGGTCGAGCCGCTCGCGGTGGCCAAGCTCTTGAAGAAGGTCGTCGAGCAGGAGAACCCCGGCCTCGTCATCCTCGGCAAGCAGGCAATCGACGACGACTGCAACCAGACCGGGCAGATGCTCGCCGCCCTGCTCGGCTGGGCGCAGGGCACGTTTGCGTCGAAGGTCGAGCTCGGCGCCGACAGCGTCGACGTGACGCGCGAGGTCGATGGCGGCCTGCAGACCGTTGGCCTGAAACTCCCGGCGATCGTCACCACCGATCTGCGCCTGAACGAGCCGCGCTACGCCTCGCTGCCCAACATCATGAAGGCGAAGAAGAAGCCGCTCGACGAGACCACGGCCGAAGCGCTCGGCGTCGATGTCGCCCCGCGCCTCAAGGTGCTGAAGACGGCGGAGCCGGCCGGCCGCTCCGCCGGCATCAAGGTGGCCAACGCCGCCGAACTCGTCTCCAAGCTCAAGACCGCCGGGGTGATCTGATGACCACGCTGCTGATCGCCAAGCACGACAACACCAGCCTCAACGAGGCCACCCGCAAGGCGCTGACCGCCGCCAAGGCGCTCGGGGCGCCCGTGCACGTGCTGGTCGCCGGCCACAATGCCAAGGCCGTCGCCGAGGCGGCGGCGAAGCTCGACGGCATCGAGAAGGTGCTGCTCGCCGAGGATGCGGCGTATGAGCATCGCCTGGCCGAGCCGCTGGCGGCGCTGATCGTCTCGCTCGCCGGCCCCTATGATGCGCTGGTCGCGCCCGGCACCACCACCGGCAAGAACGTGATGCCGCGGGTCGCTGCCCTGCTCGACGTGATGCAGGTCTCGGAGGTGACGAAGGTCGTGTCCGCCGACACCTTCGAGCGGCCGATCTATGCCGGCAACGCCATCCAGACGGTGCAGTCCGCCGACGCCAAGAAGGTGCTCACCGTGCGCGGCGCCTCCTTCGCCGCGACCGGCGACGGGGCGGCTGCGGCCCCGATCGAGACGGTCGCGGCGGCGGCGAACCCCGGCAACTCGTCCTTCAAGGGCGAGGAGGTCGCCAAGTCCGATCGTCCGGAGCTCGCCTCCGCCAAGATCATCATCTCGGGTGGCCGTGCGCTGGGCTCGGCCGAGAACTTCGGCAAGGTGATCGAGCCGGTGGCGGACAAGCTCGGCGCCGCGATGGGCGCCTCGCGCGCCGCGGTCGATGCCGGCTACGCCCCGAACGACTGGCAGGTCGGCCAGACCGGCAAGGTCGTGGCGCCGGAGCTCTACATCGCCGTCGGCATCTCCGGCGCGATCCAGCATCTCGCCGGCATGAAGGATTCGAAGGTCATCGTCGCCATCAACAAGGACGAAGAAGCGCCGATCTTCCAGATCGCCGATTACGGCCTCGTCGGTGACCTCTTCACCGTCCTGCCGGAACTCGACGCCGAACTCGGGCGGGTCGGCCAATGACGGCGGCCCAACAGGTCGGCACCACGACATCGCAAGGAATGGAGCAGATGCGTAACGGCGGTCAGTTACTGGTTGAGAGTCTCGTTGCTCTCGGAGCAAGGAAGAGTTTCGGGGTGCCGGGCGAGAGCTATCTCGCGGTGCTCGATGCGCTCCACGACACGGCAGGCAAACTCGATTTCGTGCTGTGCCGCAATGAGGGGGGGGCGGCGTTCATGGCTGCGGCCTATGGCAAGCTGACCGGCGCGCCCGGCATCTGCTTCGTAACCCGCGGCCCGGGCGCGACGAACGCCTCGATCGGCGTGCATACGGCGATGCAGGATTCCGCGCCGATGCTGCTCTTCGTCGGCCAGGTGGGGACCGACATGAAGGGCCGTGAGGCCTTCCAGGAGCTCGATTATCGCGCCGTCTTCGGCACGATGGCGAAATGGGCGGTCGAGATCGACGATGTCGACCGCATCCCGGAAATCCTGGCGCGCGCTTGGACGACGGCGACCACCGGCCGGCCCGGCCCGGTCGTGATCGCCCTGCCGGAGGACATGCTGACCTCACTCAGCGAGTCGTCGCCGCTGAGGCAGCCCGCACGGGTCGCGGAGCCTGCGCCGGGCGCCGATGCGTTGGAGCAGGCGAGGGGATTGCTTTCCTCCGCGAAACGCCCGCTGCTGATGATCGGCGGCTGCAACTGGACGGAAGCAGGGCAGGGCGCTCTGCAAGCCTTCGCCGAAGGCTCGGACATCCCGGTCGTCGCAGCCTTCCGCTATCAGGACCAGTTCGACAACCATTCGCCGGTCTTTGTGGGCGAGGCGGGTGTCGGCATGCCGGCGCATGTCCGCCGGCTGATGCGCGAGGCTGACGTGATCCTCGCCGTCAATGTCCGCTTCGGCGAGATGACCACCGACGGCTACACGCTGCTCGACGTGCCGGTCCCGGCACAGACTCTGATCCATATCCATGGCTCCGACCGGGAGATCGGAAAGGTCTATATGCCGACCCTGGGTATCCAGGCGGGACCGAATGCATTTGCAGCCGCGCTCGCGCCGGTGAAGGGCGATTGGGCGGCGTGGCGGACCAGAGCGCGGGCCGACTACGAGGCCAGCTTCGACTGCCCGGCGCAACCGTCGCCGGTCGACATGGGCGTCGTCACTGCCTGGCTGCGCGAGAACCTGCCCGAGGATGCGATCCTCACCAACGGAGCCGGCAACTTCACCGTCTGGCCGAACAAGTTCTTCCGCTATGGCAAGCAGGCGCGGCTGCTCGCGCCCCAGTCGGGCGCAATGGGCTACGGTCTGCCGGCGGCCATTGCCGCGAAGGTCGCCCATCCCGAACGGACGGTCGTCTGTTTTGCGGGTGACGGCGATTTTCAGATGAACTGCCAGGAACTCGGCACGGCCATGCAGGCCGGCGTCCAGCCGATCGTGCTGCTCCTCAACAATGGCATCTACGGTACGATCCGCGCGCACCAGGAACGCAACTATCCAGCCCGGGTCTCCGGAACCAAATTGGAGAATCCGGACTTCATTCTGCTCGCGCGCGCCTATGGCTATCACGCCGAGCGCGTGGCGAAGACCGAGGATTTCCCGGCTGCCTTCGCGCGGGCGCTGGCTTCCAAGACCGGCGCCGTGCTCGACCTCGACATTTCCCCGGAAGCCCTGACCCCGCGCCAGACGCTGAGCCAGATGCGGCAGGCCGCGCTCGCCAAGCAGGCGCGAAAGGAGAACGTATGACCGCGCTGTCGCAGATCCGGCTGGGCGCCGATATCGGCGGGACCTTCACCGATATCGTGCTCGATGTCCGGGGAATGATCCACTCGACCAAGGTCCTTACCAACTACGCCAAGCCCGAGCAGGCGATCCTGGACGGCATCGCGATCGTCACGAAGGAGGCCGGCGTCGCGCCGTCGGCGCTCGACATCGTGGTCCATGGCACGACGCTCGCCACCAACGCGCTGATCGAGCGACGCGGCGCGCGCACCGCCTTCGTCACCACCGAAGGCTTCCGCGACGTGATCGAGATGCGGACCGAGAACCGCTTCGAGCAATACGATCTCGGCATTCGCCTGCCGACGCCGCTGGTGCCGCGCGAGGACCGCTTCACCGTCAAGGGACGCATCAATGCGCGGGGGCAGGAACTGCAACCGCTCGACGAGGCGGCGCTGGAAGCAATCGCCGATCGCATCGCGGCCGAAGGCTTCGGCGCGGTCGCGATCGGCTTCATCCACGCCTACGCCAATCCGGCGCCTGAGCGGCGCGCCCGCGAGATCATCGCGCGCAAGGTCAAGGCGCCGATTTCGATCTCGTCCGAGGTCTCGCCGCAAATGCGCGAGTTCGAGCGTTTCAACACGGTCTGCGCCAATGCCTATGTCCGGCCGCAGATGGCGGATTATCTCGACCGGCTGCAGGTGCGGCTCAGGGAAATGGGCGCCGATTGCCCCGTCTTCATGATCCATTCCGGCGGCGGGTTGGTCTCGGTCGAGACCGCGGCCGAATTCCCGGTCCGTCTTGTGGAATCGGGCCCGGCCGGCGGGGCGATCTTCGCCGCCGACATTGCGCGCCGTTTCGACCTCGACCACGTCGTCTCCTACGACATGGGCGGCACCACAGCGAAGATCTGCCTGATCGAGGATTTCCAGCCGCGCACGGCGCGCAGCTTCGAAGTCGCCCGCACCTATCGCTTCTGCAAGGGTTCGGGCATGCCGATCTCGATCCCGGTGATCGAGATGATCGAGATCGGTGCCGGCGGCGGTTCGATCGCCTGGGTCGACGCGATGGGCCGCATCCAGACCGGCCCCGAAAGCGCGGCCTCCGAGCCCGGCCCGGCCTGCTACCAGCGCGGCGGCAAGCGCCCGGCGATCACCGATGCCGATCTCGTCCTCGCCAAGCTCGACCCCGACAATTTCGCCGGTGGGGCAATCAAGCTCTCGGTCGAGAAGGCTGAAGCCGCGATCGCGGCCGATGTCGGCGAGCGCCTCAGGCTAACGCCGCAAGCGGCCGCCTTCGGCATCGGCGAGGTCGTCGACGAGAACATGGCCAATGCGGCCCGCGTCCATGCGGTCGAGAACGGCAAGAACATCTCCGACAACATCATGATCGCCTTCGGCGGAGCGGCGCCGCTGCATGCGGCGCGGCTGTGCGAGAAGCTCGGCGTGGATCTCTGCCTCGTGCCGGAAGGGGCGGGCGTCGGCTCGGCGATCGGCTTCCTCAAGGCCCCGTTCGGCTATGAGGCGGTGGCCTCGCGGCTGGTCCGGCTCTCGGCCTTCGACGCCACCGAGGTCAACGGACTCCTGTCCGGGCTCAAGGCCACGGCCGAGGCCTTCGTGCGCAGCGGCACGGACGGCAAGCTGCTGTGCGAGATCACCGCCTTCATGCGCTATGCGGGACAGGGCTGGGAGATCCCGGTCTCGCTGCCGGATCGCCCGTTCGCCGCGGCTGATGCCGAAGCGATCCGGGAGTCCTTCCGCGAGAACTATGCGCGCTTCTTCGGCCGCGCGATCGACGGCCTCGACGGGCTGGAGATCGAGATCGTCACCTGGTCGGTGAAGGTCCAGGACGAGCGGCCTGCGCCGGCTCGTCAGGAGCTGATCCGCGACGGCGCGGTACATGCGCCGGCAACGGCGCGCAAGGTCTTCGACCCGACGAAGGGCGCCTTCCTTCCGACCGGGATCGTCGAACGTCAGACGCTGAAGCCGGGCGCCAAGGTCGTCGGTCCGGCGATCATCGTCGAGCGCGAGACCTCGACCGTCGTGACCTCGCCCTTCGATGCTGTGCTGCAGGGCGACGGCACCATCCTCCTGGTCCGCAAGGATCCTTCCAAGACCGGAGCTTCAGCATGAGCGAGATCGACGACATCCGCATGCAGGTGATGTGGAACCGCCTGATCTCCGTGGTCGAGGAACAGGCGATGACGCTGCTGCGCACCGCCTTCTCGACCTCGGTGCGGGAGGCGGGCGACCTTTCGGCCGGCGTTTTCGACCCGCAGGGTCAGATGCTCGCCCAGGCAGTCACCGGCACGCCCGGCCATGTCAACACCATGGCCGAGGCCGTGCTGCATTTCATCGCCGAGATCCCGCGCGAGGAGATGTTCGAGGGTGACACCTACGTCACCAACGATCCCTGGAAGGGGACGGGCCACCTCCATGACATCACCATGGTCTCGCCTTCCTTCCTCAACGGCGAGCTGGTCGCCTTCTTCGCCTGCACCGCACATGTCGTCGATGTCGGCGGGCGCGGCTTCGGGGCCGACGGCAAGTCGGTCTATGAGGAAGGCATCCAGATCCCGATCATGAAGTTCGCCGAGCGCGGGCAGGTGAACAGGGATCTCGTCCGCATCCTGCGCCAGAACGTGCGCGAGCCGAACCAGGTCGTCGGCGACTTCTATTCGCTCGCCGCCTGCAACGACGTCGGCCATCGCCGGCTCGTCGCGATGATGCGCGAGATTGGACTGACCTCTCTCGCCCCCCTCGGTGATTTCATCTTCTCGCGCACGCGGGCCGCGATGCTCGAACGGATCGCCGCGCTCCCGAAGGGAAGCTGGTCCAACGCTATGCAGACCGACGGCTATGACGAGCCGATTCCGCTCGCCGCCAGGATCACGATCGCCGACGACCATGTCGCGGTCGATTTCACGGGCTGCGCACCGGTGAGCCGCTGGGGCATCAACGTCCCGATCATCTACACCAAGGCCTATGCCTCCTATGCGCTGAAATGCGTGGTGGCCCCGGACATTCCCAACAACTCGGCTTCGCTGGCCTTCTTCACCGTGTCCTCGCCGGCCAACATCCTCAATGCTGAACGGCCGGCCCCGGTCAGCCTGCGTCATGTGCTCGGCCATATGGTGCCGGATCTGGTGCTCGGCGCGCTGTCGCAGGCGCTGCCCGGACGCATCCTGGCGGAAGGGGCGGCCTCGCTGTGGAACATCCATATCTCGGTGCGGCCGGTCGTCGGCGGGGCAGGGCGGCGGGCGGAGGTGCTGATGTTCAACTCCGGCGGCATGGGCGCACGCCCAGGCATCGACGGCCTCGCCGCGACGGCCTTCCCCTCCGGCGTCCATACGATGCCGATCGAGGCGACCGAGCAGACCGGGCCGATCGTGATCTGGCGCAAGGAGCTGAGGCCCGGCTCCGGCGGCGACGGCGAGTTCCGCGGCGGCCTCGGCCAATCCATCGAGATCGCGGCCGAGGACGGCCACGAGTTCGACTTCTCGGCCATGTTCGACCGCATCAGCCACCCGGCCCGCGGCCGCAATGGCGGTGAGGGCGGCGCGCCGGGCTCGGTGACGCTCGACGACGGCACCCGCATGCGCGCCAAGGGTTGGCAGCATGTGCCGGCTGGCCGCCGGCTCAAGCTCGAGCTTCCAGGTGGCGGTGGCTTCGGCGATCCGGGCAAGCGCAAGGCGGAGGCTCGTGAAGCAGATCAGGTCAAGGGCTACGTCACGGAGAAAAGCCGATGAACTACGTCTCATCTCGTCTGTCGGTCGTCCGCCCCTCGGCCTCGATGGCGGCTTCGCAGGCCGCCAAGGCGCTCGCCGCCAAGGGCATCGACGTGATCGATCTTGGCCTCGGTGAACCCGATTTCCCGACGCCTGATCATATTATCGACGCAGCCTTCGCGGCGGCTCGCTCCGGCGACACGCTCTATACCGCCGCCAATGGCACGCTCGCGCTGCGCAAGGCAATCGCCGGCAAGTTCGAGCGTGAGAATGGCCTCAGCTACGGCCCCGATGAGATCGCCGTCGCCAACGGCGCCAAGCAGATTATCTTCAACGCGCTGATGGCGACGCTGGAAGCAGGCGACGAGGTGATCGTGCCGGCTCCCTATTTCGTGTCCTATCCGGAGATGGTGAAGCTGCTCGGCGGCACGCCGGTTTCGGTGGAATGCGGCGTCGAGAGCGGTTTCCGGCTGACACCGGAGCTGTTGGAAAGCGCAATTACGCCGCGCACCAAATGGCTGTTCCTCAACATGCCGGGCAATCCCTCAGGCGCGGTTTATGCGGAGGCCGATCTCAAGGCACTCGGTGCGGTGCTCGCGAAATATCCGCAGGTGCTGGTGCTCTCCGATGAGATCTACGAGCACATCATCTTCGACGGTCGCAGCTTCGTCTCCTTCGGCCAGGCCTGCCCGGAGCTGCGTGATCGCAGCCTGATCGTCAACGGCGTCTCCAAGGCCTATGCGATGACCGGCTGGCGCGTCGGCTATGCCGCCGGTCCGGCGCCGCTGATCAAGGCGATGGCGACGGTGCAAAGCCAGTCCTGTACCTCGGTCTGCTCAATCGCCCAGGCCGCGGCGGTTGCGGCGCTGAACGGCCCCCAGGAGGAGGCCGCCCGCTTCCGGCAGGCGTTCGAACGGCGGCGCGATCTCGTGGTGGCCGGCATCAAGGGCATCAACGCGCTGACGCTCGACCCGCCGGAGGGAGCCTTCTACGCCTATATCGGCTGCGCAGCGCTCATCGGCGCGCAAACGCCGGCCGGCGAGGCGCTCGCGGACGATACGGCCGTGGCGCGCTATCTGCTGGACGAGGGCAAGGTCGCGGCCGTGCCGGGCGCGGCCTACGGCCTCTCGCCCTTCTTTCGCATCTCGACCGCCACCTCCGACGCGGTTCTCAGCGACGCCGTGGCGCGGATCGGCGAGGCGGTCTCGAAATTGAAGGTGAGGGAAGACGCATGAGCGCACATTACGACAGGATCCTGATCACCGGCGCGGCCGGGCGCCTCGGCAGCCGGCTGCGCAGCGGCCTGGCGCCGCTGGCAGGTAAAGTTCGGCTCGCTGACCGCGTCGCCATTGCTGACCCTAAGGCCCACGAGGAGGCGGCGACCTTCGAGCTCGACGACCTGCCCGCGGTCATCGCGGCGGCGGAGGGCGTCGACGCGATCGTGCATTTCGGCGGGGCGCCGCTCGAGGCGCCCTGGGAGACGATCCTCGCCTCCAACATCCGCGGTAGCTACAACATTTACGAGGCCGCGCGGAAGCAGGGCGTGCGCCGCGTGGTCTATGCCTCCTCGGTTCATGCCATCGGCTATTACCCGCTCGAAGCCCATATCGATGCCGAAGCGCCGCACCGGCCGGACAGCCTCTACGGCGTGTCGAAATGTTTCGTCGAGGATCTCGGCCGCTTCTACTGGGACAAATTCGGCATCGAGAGCGTGGCCCTGCGCATCTTCTCCTCCTTCCCGGAGCCGGCCGACCGCCGAATGCTCTGGTCGTGGCTGTCCTTTGAGGACTGCGTGCGGCTGGTCAGCGCCAGCCTGACGGCGCCTCGCGTCGGCTTCACCGTTTCCTTCGGCATGTCCGACAACAAGGTGAAGCCGGTCGACAACCGGCTCGCCGGCCATCTCGGCTTCCACCCCCAGGATTCGACGGAGCCTTATCGCGCCGCGGTCGAGGCGGCCAAGCCGCCGCTCGACCCGAAGGCGCCGGCCACCCAGGCGCTCGGCGGCTGGTTCGTCGATCTCGGCCATCCCGACGACGAGGCCAAGTGAGAGCATGGCCCTGATGAAAGACAATTACGACGTCGTCATCGTCGGCGGGGCTGTGATCGGCTCGGCCGTCGCCTATTTCCTGACAGCGAATGCCGATTTCAATGGTTCGGTCCTGATCATCGAGCGCGATCCGAGCTTCACGACTGCGGCGACCTCGCTCTCCTCCTCCTCGATCCGGAACCAGTTCTCAAACCCGATCAACGTCAAGATCGGCAAGTTCGGCACGCAGTTCATCCGCGCATTCGGCGAGACGATGCAGGTCGGCGACGACAAACCTGATCTCGGCTTCCATGAAGGCGGCTATCTCTTCCTCGCCAATACCGCGGAGCAGGTCGCGACGCTGAGGGAGAACCACGAGACGCAAGTTTCCTGCGGCGCCGACGTGGTGCTCTGGAAACGCGACGAGCTGGCGGACGCCTTCCCGCATCTTGTCACCGATGACATCCTGCTCGCCTCCTATGGCCGCTCGGGCGAGGGCTGGTTCAACAATACCGGCCTCATGAACGGCTTCCGCGCCAAGGCGCGTTCGCTCGGCGCCGACTACCTTATCGACGAGGTCGTCGGCATCGAACGCACCGGCGACAAGGTCACGGGCGTCACCCTCAAATCGGGCCGCAGCATCGGCGCCGGCACGATCGTCAACGCATCGGGACCGCGCGCGGCCTTGACGGCCCGGATGGCCGGCCTCGACATCCCGGTCGAGCCACGCAAGCGGACGCTCTTCGTCTTCGACTGCGCCAAGACGCCGGAGGGCTCGGCTAAGGTCAACAGGGGCCATCTGCCCCTGATGATCGATCCCAGCGGCGTGTTCTGCCGGCCCGAAGGGCGCTTCTTCCTGTCGGGCGCCGCGCCCGTGGAAGACCCCGCGGTCGATTGGGATGATTTCGAGCCGCGCTATGAAGAGTTCGAGGAGATCATCTGGCCGGCGCTGGCTGCGCGCTCACCCGCCTTCGAAGCGATCCGCGTCGTCAATCAATGGGCTGGCCACTACGACTTCAACGCGCTCGACCACAATCTCGTCGTCGGCCGCCATCCGCAGGTGACGAACTTCATCTTTGCCAATGGCTTCTCCGGTCATGGCCTTCAGCAGGGACCGGCCGCGGGGCGCGGAGTTTCCGAGCTCATCACTTATGGTTCCTACCGGACGCTCGATCTGACCGAGGTCGGATACGAGCGCATTGTAGAAGGCAGGCCGTTCTTGGAAAAGGCGGTGATCTGACTTTGGCCGCTGGCTCGTTTCTTAGAACGCTTGTGGCGCTCGCGGCAGTCATGGCTCAAGGATATCGGAAGATTTTTCAAACCATTGACGCTGGGGGCGCACTTACCGGAGACCTTGGCATCGTGGCAGAGGTCAAGCCTCCGTTAAAAAAGAACGCGAAATGACTGAATTTCTTACAGTTATACTGTCGGTCACAAAACGATTCGCTGCTCTGTTAATCTTCGAGACAACATGGGAGGATCTAGGAGAAATCCATTTTTCCCCGTGTGTATTGGGGTTTGGCCGATTTATCCGGAGACATCTGGTCGCGCGGACGGATCCTGCATCCGCCTGCGCGCCGAGCGCCGCAACCCTGTCTGGTCCTGCGACTGCGTCGAGGACCGCACCCATGACGGGAGAAAATACCGCATGCTGAACGTCATCGACGCGTTCACCCACGAGTGCCTGGCAATCCGTGCAAACCGGCGCCTCAAGGCCATCGCTGTCATCGACGTGCTCTCGGACCTGTTCATCCTGCGCGGTGTGCCAGAGCATATTCGCTCAGATAACGGGCCGGAGGTCGTCGCGAAGGCCGTGCAGGGCTGGATCGGCGCGGTTGGCGCGAAGACCGCCTACATTGCGCCCGGCAGCCCCCGGGAAAATGGCTTCATCGGGTCATTCAACGCCAGACTCCGCGACGAACTTCTCGACGGCGAGATCTTCTATACCCTCGCCGAAGCCAGGATCGTCATCGAAAGCTGGCGGCGTCACTTCAACACGCTGCGCCCTCATGGCTCACTCGGCTATAAACCTCCCGCGCCGGAGGTCTTCATCCCTACCATGACCGCGCAGGCGGCGGCGCAACCCGAACCGGCTACGCCGCCCGCGATAGCGTCGAGGCCAACCGGCCACTAACAATCGCCCCGGACCAAGCGGCGGGCGCGGAACGCCTGAGCCAAGTCGCACGACATCTGCCATGACATCCTCCACCCCAAGGGCAATTGGTCGGCTGCGGGGCGATTGCACAAGGCGAGCGCCACAAACGACGGTGCCGGCCGAAACTGGATCCATGCCATACTCACTTCGCAGCGATCCGGAGTGGCAAAATGGGCGGACATCCCGAAGGCACTGCGCGTGTGACGCTTGCACTTCGCGTCCATGATCGACCTGTGCATATCGACGTGCGCCTTCCGGACCGGACGGCGCGGCTCGATGAGCTGCTCCCCGCATTGCGTGAGGCGGACGACCGCGTGATCGACGCGACGATCGCTCACGTCGAGGCGGGAGGGGAGCGCGTATCCTGCGCCAAGGGCTGCTCGGCCTGCTGCCGGGCCCAGCCGGTGCCGGTGACGCCGCCAGAAGCCTATGCGCTGGCGCGCCTCGTCGAACGGCTGCCCGAACCAAGCGGGGCAAGAGTGCGAGCGGCGTTTACCGCCAACGTCACGCGGCTGCGTGAGGCAGGGCTTTATGAGGCCTACATGCAGCGCGATCCGGCCATGACGCGCGACGAGGCGCGCATCATCGCGCGACGCTAAATGGCGCTCAAGCTCACCTGTCCATTCCTCGCCGACGATGCGTGCAGCATCTATGCCGAGCGGCCATTCACGTGCCGGCAGTATCTCGTGACCTCGCCACCGAAGCTTTGCGAAGCGCCTCTCGACAACGCGGTGAAGCCCGTCCCGATGCCGGCGACTTTCGCCACCGCAATGCTCGAAGCCGGCGAGGCCCTGACCGGACGTGCGCAATACACCGTGCCGCTGACACTCGCGCTCGACTACGCGGAGGCCAGTCGAATGGACATCGAGAAATCCGGCTCGGCGAAGCTGGCCTTCGAGGAGATCGTGCGTAGCGCCTTGAAGTAAACGGCGAGCGCGAGTGACGTCGGCTTTCCACCCGTCCCCGTTTTGCCTTTTTGGGAGGGGCGTTATCAAATTGCTTTTCTTGCGCTTCTAGGAAAAGTTGCAGGCGCTCCGCGTCTGCTTCCATAGATAAATCTTGATTTACTGATTGAACTCGTTGATGAAGCGGCGAATCGATACTAGCGAATCAGGAGACTAAAAATTGTCCGAAAATAACGAAATGATTGTCGACCTTGTCGCTGGCATCGTCTCAGCATTCGTGTCACACAACAGCGTGCCAACGTCTGAACTGCCGGCTTTAATTGCTAGCACGCACGCTGCACTGACTGGCCTCGGTAAAGAGCCGGCACCTACCGTAGAGGAAAAGCTGGTGCCGGTAGTGTCTATCAAGAAGTCAATCACGCCTGAATTCATCATCTGCTTGGAAGACGGCAAGAAATTCAAGTCGCTGAAGCGCCATCTTCGTACCGCTTACGATATGTCTCCGGAAGAGTACCGCGCGCGGTGGGGCCTGCCCAACGACTATCCGATGGTCGCGCCAGCCTACGCCGAGGCACGCTCGAACCTGGCGAAGAAGATGGGTCTGGGGCAGCAGCGGCGCAAGGCTGTGCCTGCGCCGGCGGCAGCGCCGAAACGGGGCCGCGCCAAGGTTTCGGCCTGATCCGAGCGCCTCCGGTCGTTCAGGTCTTCCTAACCTTGATGGGCATCAGTGATGCAGCGCGGAGCCGCCCAGAGGGTGCTCGCGAATGAGTGTCAGCTCGGAGGCGACGACAGCCGGCGAAGCATCGCCTTCGGTTCTGAAGGCGCGCCGCAGCCAGCCATTGGCATCAACTAGAACCTGAGCGGGCGGGGAAGGACTGCCGGTCAGTTCCGCTAGAGCCGCCGCCAAGGGTTGAGGATCCTCGACCGGGCATCGTGCATCGGCGCCATCGGCCTGAGCCTGCGCATTTGCGCCATGTTCATCGCGCCCGATCCAGGGCTGCAACAGCTTGCCGTTTCCCGGTGCGATGATGGTGCCGTCAGCGCAACGGGCGACGAAGCCCGGCATTCGCGGGGTTCCGGACCAGCGCATCTCGGAAGGCGAGAAGATGCGGGCGCCGGCTCGCAACCGGATGAAATCGATCAGCGACCAGATCGCTGCGTCGTCAAGTTGCGCCGCCGGCGGCATCGGGCCGATGCCGTGGCGGATCGACCAGAACAATTCCCCGCCGGGTCGCCCGGCGATCAGCGGTGCGGAGAGATCGGGCGGCCAGACGGGTTGTGCGACGGCAATAGGTCCTCGGCCGCGGGCGTCCTGGCCATGGCAACTGGCGCAGTCCTGCTGGAACAGCTCGCGCCCTGCCGCGATCGAGTGCGCGCCATAGCCGGTCGGGGACAACTGGAAGCTCGTCGGAACCGCAGCGACGACATAGGGGCGCCAGAGCGGAACTTGAAATGAAAGCCAACGTGATGGCTCCGGCGAGAAGAGCCGGCCAGCGCAACTTCTGAACCAAAGTGGCTAAGGCGAAGAGGGCGAGAGCGATAGCGACAGGAGCCAGCAGGCGGGAAAGCCCATCGCGCAGATAGGCGTCGTCCCAAAACGCCGGAATCGGCCCCAAGGCGAAAGGCCAGATCGGCTGTTCATGGATCGCGGGCGGCTCGCTGGCCAACGCGGCTGCTACCGCCACCGTCGCCAGTCCCAGGCCGGTTTCCGCAGTGATCGATAGGGCAAGGGCACGCGTCGAACCGCTGGTTTCGGCAGAGGGCACGAAACGGAAGCGGTTCGCCGCGGCAAGCAGCAAGAGCCCGCCGAACAGGGCGAGCTTCGCAAGAGCAAACTTGCCATAGTCGGTGCCGAGCAGCCCCGGCAATGTGCCGATGAACATCTGCGCCTGAAGGATGGACGTCACGGCGAGCACGGCGACACAGGCCAGGCCGAGCGGCGTAAAACGCCGGGCGAGCGCGGGCGCCTGCGCCGGTCGAAGCAGGCAGGCCGCCAGGAGCGATGGCAACGCTCCCAGCCACAGGCCGGCCGCCAGGACGTGAAGGCCCAGAGCCGCCGTTGTCCATGGATCGGTGGCGGCGCCATGCCCCAGCAAGCCCTGCAGAAAGGCCGCGATTGCCAATAGGACCAGCCCAGCTGCTCGCACGGACTCTTCGCCGTGCAGGAGCGGGTCGCAGCGATCAAGGCCGAGCAAGAGGCAAGGGGGTCCTCCCGGCTCGCGACTTATCTGGCTTCGGCGGCCTGAACACACAGCAAATCGGAATGTGACGATGACGCAGATACCTCCCCTGTTGCTCGGTCTTGGATTGGATGCTGGCGCCCATCGCGTTGCAGGCGCCCCGATCGGCGCGAATTCTGGAATGACCTCATCGCGCGGCTCGATGGCGTCGGGGAGTTCGTCACGCTGGAAGATGGTTTTGCCGTCCGGGCCAGGACGGCCTCGATGCGATCCTTCTGGCCAATTGGCTCGCGCCCCGCAGCCGCGACATCGGCATCATCGCCGGAGCGCCGTGCGAGCTATAATAACTAGGGTCGCGTGACCGGAGCGGCCGTGTCGCTCTACCTGTGCGAGACCGGTGTACCGCTCCCACTCCAGCAACGGTGGTATTCAGCGCGTCACTAACGTCTGTACGCCGCGTTCGTACAGGGCCTGATTGAATAGGCCGTCCAAGGCCGGCGCCTGAGGAAAATCGCCAAGTTCCATCTGGTAAGCTAGCAGTTCCTCTGTCGCCTTGCGGATCTGGGCAGGGTCGTTGACGAAGCTCACGGCTGGCGAGGCGAGTGCCCGCGTGATCGTCGCTTCGGCGACCAGGTCGCCGCCGAGTACTGCCAGCACGAGCGGGGCGACCTTGGCCGGCTCCTTGCGAATCCGCACGGTCGCCCGATGGAAAAGCCCGACAAAGCGTTCCGCCACCTCCGGGCGGCTTTTGACGAGGGCACCGGAGGCTGCAACGACGACGCCGGGAATGTTCGGGAACATGTCCGGCGAGTTGACGATGCGCTTGATGCGCGGATCGCGTTCGGGCACCAGAGTGGCCGAGGGTTCGAGTAGCGTGCCGCCGTCGATGGCGCCGGTCAGCATGGCCTGTTGAACCACCTCGATGCCCATGTTGCTGATCTCGACATCGGAGCGGGCGACCTTACCGATCTTCCAGAGCCAGTGGTGGAGGGCAACCGTCGGCACGCCGCCCGGCGGAAGCGTGCCGAGCTTGGCTTTGCGACCGGTCGTGGCGCGAAACGCTGCGAAGGCACGGGCAGGATCATTGGCGTTCTCCGCGAAGGCCTTGGCGAGAGTTGGGCCGGCCACGAAGGCCGTTCCGCCGACCGCCGCGGCCGCGATGACCGAAGTATCCAGGCCGCGGGAACGGGCGACGGCGACTGGAGCGACGCCAACGACCAGAATATCGATCGTGCCGGAGGCAAAGGCCTGGATGGCGTTCGGGCCGGAGTCGAACTTGTTGAGCTTGAGGTCGAGACCGGCATCCCTTGCTGATCCGTCGCCGGCGAGGACGAACAGGGCGCTCGCTCCGATGACCGGTACGTAGCCGATGCGCAGAGCGGTGCTCTGGGCGTAGCCTGGGCCGATCCCGGCCACGGAGCCAGCCGCGAGCGCAAGCAGGGTTCTACGATCGATCATGTCAGGCTCCGCTTCCGCGCGACCTCACGACGGGGCGGCAGGTTGGTGTCGTGGCTTCGAGTGTTTGGGGTGCGGCGCCCGCGCCCCTGCAAAATCACGATGAGCGCCGCTGAGGCGGAGATCGCCCGGGCTCTCGACACAGCGGTTCAGGCTTCCGGTTCACCGAGCGAGAGCATCAGACGATTGGCCCAGTTGAAGAAGGCGGCCGAATGGATCAGATCGGCGATCGCGAGGTCATCGAGGCCGACGGCGCGCAGCTGGCGCACATGCTCGGGGCCGAACGCGACCGGGGTCGCCGTCAGCGCCACAGAAGCTTCGACCACCGCATTCCAGAGCGGATCGAGGTCCACATTGACCCCTTCGTCGAGCAGGCGCTGAACATCGTCGCTGCGCTTCGAATAGGTGCTCGCGAAGCGCGCATGCACCGAGGCGCAGTAGATGCAGCCATTGCTGCGTGACACCGCGGCTGCCGCGAGTTCCCGCTCGGCGCGCGGCAGGCCCGCGCGGGTGTTGTAGAAGATGTCCTTGTCGGCCAGCGTCCGGAACCGCAGGATGTCCGGGTCATGCGCCAGCAGCCTGAAATAGGCGCTCTTGGCGCGGACGATGTCGACCAGCCCCTCCTTCTGGCGCTCGGTCAGCGCTGACTCCGGGACGGGATCGAGCCAGGCGTTCCAACCGAGTTCGGCCTGGGTGAAGGCGTTCGGCGCCGCAGTCTCCGGGCGTTCGAGCGTTGCGTTGCTCATCGATGTCTCCGTCGGATATGGGCTCAGGCGCCGAGGACGCGCAGGCCATGCGCGGCGCGGATCTGGAAGGAGAGGAAGGCGACGATCTGCGAGAGCGTCACGATGGCAGCCGTGCTCCAGCCGGCAGCCTGCAAGGCGGCGAAGTCCGGGGCCTTGGCGTCGCGCGGATGGAAGACCAGCCGGTGCGCGTGCTCAAGAGCCGTAGTCAGACGCTCGCCGAGCTTGGCGCGATCGGCAATCCCGATGGCGAGAACCGGTCCGTCGGTGTCCTCCCGGGAGAGAGGACCAGGCGGGTAGGTGCCGTAAGGCCCCCGCGCTGCCGCGCGCTTGGCCTGCTCGCGCACCAGTGTGGAGAGCCGGTCTCCTTCAGCCTGTTCGAGATGCTGCAGATAATGCTGCGCGCTCGTCCCGTCGCCGTGGAGCAGCGCGACGAAGCTCGCGACGGCGAAACGTTCGGCCGGCGAAACACCCGTCTCGTCCTTGGCGTCGAACAGCGCCTCGTAGCTCGCTTGCACGTTGCGGCGGGTCTCGGGTCGCTCGTGCCGCAGCGCGTCGAGAGACGAGCCGGCCGCGATGCCGGCTAGGCGATCGAGAACATCGGTCGATTGCTGGGTACTCATCGAAGGCTCCTCATACATGGGCGGGGTGCGTCAGCGGCGCCACGGGCTCGCGCTGCGGCTCGCTGTCTCGGGCAAGCAGGTCGTGTGGGCGCCAGCCGAGCGCCGGCGCGACCGCCTGCGCCGTCAGCTCGATCGAACGCAGGATCAGCGGATGCGGCGGGTCGACGGAATGGACCTGGAAGACAATATCGGTGACGCGGGGCAGCACCGTATCGGCGGCGAGCGAGGCGATCACATCCTCGGGGGCGCCGACATGGGTATCCAGTGTCCTGATCAACCCCAGCAGGCTGCGGTCCGCGATCTGGTGGCCGCTGGCGATGAAGCGGTCGAGCACCCGATTGAGGCCGCGCTCGGCCTGTTTCAGCGCCTCCTGCCGGCTCTCGGCGACGAAGAGCGAGCGCGAAGCCATGATCCGCGGCGCAATGCCCTTCGGCAGGTTCGCCAGATAGGCATCGATGATCGGGTGCTGAATCTCGGGCAGCGTCGCCTGCGGATTGTCGGGGCTGCGCGGCTGCGTCCGGGAGAGCATGAGCCCGGCGCCGGCCTTGCCGATCCGTTCGGCGCCTGCGGCGGAGAAGGTCGCGTGCCAGACCCTGTCGGCCAGCGTGCCAGCCTCGGGAAAGAGCCGGTTCCGGTCATGGCCGAGCGCCGTGCCGCGCCAGGCCGCGAGGAGGCGTTCGAGTTTCTGCGCGAAGATCTCGGTGCGTTCTTCCTTGTCGAGCCCGAAGGCGAGGAAGGTCTCGGGCGTCGCGCCGGTGCCGAGCCCGACCTCCAACCGCCCGCCCGATAGCAGATCGACGACGACCGTGTCCTCGGCCGTGCGGACCGGGTCTTCCATTGGCAGGATGATGATGCCGGTGCCGAGCCTGATCCGGCTGGTCCGGGCCGCGACATAGGCCAGGAAGGGCAGGGGAGAGGGCAGTCCGCCCTCGTCACGATGGAAATGATGCTGCGCCACCCAGGCGCTGTCGAAACCGTGCTTCTCGGCGTGCAGGATCTGCTCGGCTGCGAGCCGGTAGCGCTCGCCGGCAGGCGCATCGTCGAGAAGGCGGGTGAAGAAACCCAGGCGTTTCGCGCTCATGCCGCCTCCGCACCGCCGAGATAGGCGTCCCTGATCCGGCTGTCGACCAGGAGGTCGGCGGCCTTGCCCTCGAGCACGATGCGGCCGGTCTGCAGGACGTAGCCGCGATGGGCGATCTGCAGGGCGAGGCTCGCATTCTGCTCGACCATGAAGATTGCGACGCCCTGGCCGTTGATGTCGCGGATCAGTTCGAGCACGCGGTCGACCCAGAGCGGGGAAAGCCCCATCGTTGGTTCGTCCATGATGACGATGCGCGGCCGACCCATCAGCGCGCGGGCCATCGCCACCATCTGCTGCTCGCCGCCAGAGAGTGTGCCGGCCTGCTGGTTCAGGCGCTGTGCGACGCGTGGGAACAGCGTCAGCACGCGCTCCAGATCGGCCGCGATGCCGGCCTTGTCGTCACGTACGAAAGCGCCCATCAGCAGGTTCTCGTGCACGCTCATCGCGCCGAAGAGGCGGCGCGCTTCCGGCACGGTGCCGACGCCGAGACGCACGATCTGCGGCGTCTTCAGCTTCAGCGTCGAGATGCCGTCGACCAGCACGTCGCCAGTTGCAGGCTTCACCAGCCCGAGGATGATCTTCATCGTCGTCGACTTGCCGCTGGCATTGCCGCCGAGCAGGCAGACGATCTCGCCATGCCCGACATGCAGCGACAGGCCGAAATGGGCCTGCACCGGGCCGTAGAAGGTATCGACGTCCTTCAGGGCGAGGATCGGGATCGTCTCGGTCATCGCAAACCCCTCATGCCGAAAGCGGGAGCGGCTGCGAGGGCCCCGCCCTGTCGTCGGCCGCGGACGACGCTGTTCCGATGGCGCCATGGCCGAGATAGGCCTCGATCACCTTCGGGTCGTTGCGCACGGCGAGTGGCGCGCCTTCGGCGATGGTCCTGCCGTCATCGAGCACGACGACACGATCGGACAGCTTCATCACCATGTCGAGCTTGTGCTCGATCAGGAGGATGGTCTGCCCGCGCGCCTTGAGATCGGCGATGATCTCCAGCATCTCGGCGGTCTCGGTCTGGTTCATGCCGGCGGTCGGCTCGTCGAGCAGCAGGAGCTTCGGCCGCGCGGCGAGCGCCCGCGCGATCTCGACACGGCGCCGGTTGGCATAGGACAGGCTGTAGGCCGGCTGGTCGATGCGCGGCAGCAATCGCTCCCCGAAGATCGCCAGGATTTCGCGCACCTCGGCGCGCAACGCCGCTTCCTCCGCCTTGACGGACGGCGGGCGGATCAGCGCCAGCGCCAGCTCCGCCAGCGGGCCGATCACCGGCCAAGCGGGCTTGACCGCCTTCAGCCGGCGATGCGCCCCGACGAGCACATTGTCGGCGACGCTCAGATTGGCGAAGACGCGCCCGTGCTGGAAGGTGCGCGCAAGCCCGGCCGCCGCGACGGCCTCGGGCGGCCGGCCGGTGATGTCCCTCCCATCGAAGCGGATCGTGCCTTCGTCAGGGCGATCGAGGCCGCTGATCAGGTTGAAGGCTGTGGTCTTGCCGGCGCCATTGGGGCCGATGACGCTGACGAGTTCGCCCGCCGCGATCGAGAGATCGATGCCGGCGACGGCGGTCAGCCCGCCGAAGCGGCGCACCAGCCCGCGCGCCTCGAGCAAGGGGCGGGTCTCCGGGCTGGTCGGAAGCGGGAAGGGAGCGGTCACCGGCGCCTCCTCAGACAGTTCCGAGCAGACCTTGCGGCCGGAAGCGGACGAGCAGCAGAAGCGCGATGCCGTAGAGCAGGATGCGATACTCCGCCGCGACGCGGAACACCTCGGGCAGGCCGATCAGGGCCAGCGCGCCGAGGATCGCGCCGCCGACATTGCCCATGCCGCCGAGGATGGCGATGGTTAGCGCCAGCACCGAGATCTGCGTGTTGAAGGTCTCGTGGTTGATGAAGGAATACATATGCGCGGTGAAGGCGCCGCTGATCCCGGCGAAGAAGCCGCCGAAGGCGAAGGCCAGCCCCTTGTAGCGATTGAGCCCGATGCCGAAGGAGCGCGCCGCCACGTCGTCGTCGCGCACCGCCCGCAGCGTGCGGCCGAGATGCGAGCCGAGCAGCCGGACCTGCAGTAGGGCAAGCGCCGCCATCAGCGCGAAGGCGAACCAGTAGATCGCATTGGTGTCGTAGAGCTCGTAGCCGAAGAGCGAGAGCGGCGGGATGCCGGCGACGCCGATCGGCCCGCGCGTCACGCTCTCCCAGTTCAGGATGACCAGTGCCACGATCTCGCCGATGCCGAGCGTCGCGATCGAGACGTAGTGGCCGCGCAGCCGGAAGGCCGGCGACACCAGCAGCGTGCCGAGCCCCGCCGCCGCGAAGCCGCCGAGCAGCAGCGTCAGCCAGACTGGCCAGCCGAGATTGGAGGCGAGCAGCGCCGAGGTGTAGCCGCCGATCGCCAACAGCGCCGCGTGTCCCAGCGAGACCTGGCCGCTGGTGCCGGCGACGAGCGTGATGCTCAGGCCCAGCAGGGCGTAGAGCCATGCATTGGTCAGGGTCTGGATCAGGTAGCCGCTGTCGATCCGGACCGGCAGGGCGATGAAGAAGGCGGTTGCGGCCGCAAGCAGCGGCACCGGCAGCCGCACCGGCCGGCTCGGCGCGACGAAGGTGCCGGTCATCGGCTCGGGCGGAAGCTGGCGGCGGCTGGCGAAGAGCCCGTTCGGCCGCAGCACTAGGATGACGATCAGCAGGATGAAGGCGAAGAGGTTGCGATAGCTCGTGCCCAGCAACGCGACGCCATAGCTCTCGATGACGCCGAGCAGCAGTGAGCCGACGATGGCACCCGGCACATTGCCGACGCCGCCGACCACCTCTGCGACAATGCCCTTCAGCGTCGCCTCGAAGCCCATCGTGGGCGTGATGACGTTGTAGTACATGCCGACCAGCACGCCGCCGACGCCGCCGAGCGCCGAGGCGATGGCGAAGACGATGCGGTTGACGTTGTCGACATCGACGCCCATGGCCCGTGCCGCGTCACGGTCGAGTGCGGTGGCACGCACCGCCCAGCCCCATTTCGTCAGCTTCAGGAAGGCGAAGAGCGCCGCCGCCGCCGTGATGCCGATGCCGCCGATCAGGAGGTCGAGCACGCCGACCGACCCGCCGCCGATCGCGATGCGCCAGTTCGGCAACTGCATCGGCACGGAGCGCGGATCGGGGCTGAACAGGATCTGCACGCTCTGGTCGAGCACAAAGCTCAACCCGATCGTCGCCAGCAGCGGCGCGATACGGGGCGCATCGGCGAGCGGCCGGATGCCGAAGCGCTCGATCAGGATGCCAAGCCCGGCGGTGAAGGCGACGACGAGGATGAGCGTGACCGGAAATGGCGTGTGCAGAACCGAGACGGCGACCCAGCCGACATAGGCGCCGACCACATAAACCGAGCCATGGGCGAAGTTGATCAAACGGCTGACGCCGAAGATCAGGGCGAGACCCACGGCCAGAAGCGCGTAGATATTGCCGATGATCAGCCCGTTGATGGCGTGGTCGAACCAGGAGGTCATGTCTGCGTCAATCTATGGCCGCTGCAGCATAGGCCGCGGCGGATTGAGGGCCGGCATCCAGGCCGAAACGGCGAATGCCCGTGCCGGCCGAGCCGACAGGCAGTTCAGTTGGTGACCTTCTGGCCGTCCCAGAGCGTGAAGCGGCCGTTCTTCACGACGAGATCGGCGTTGCGCGCGCCCAGCACGCGGCGGGTCTTCGGGTCGAAGCTCGCCTTGCCGTAGATCACGCTCGACACGTCCTTCACCTTGGCGAGCGTGTCGCGGATCGTCCGGCGCTCCAGGTCCGGGGCCTCGCGCAGCACCTGTCCGAACAGGATCACCGTGTCATAGGCATAGGCGTTGAAGGCGTCCGGCTCCTTGCCGTATTTCGCCTTGAACGCGGTCACAAAGGTCTGGGCCTCCGGCCGCGGATCCTCGGGGAAGAAGCGCGCGGCGGTGAAAACGCCTTCCGAGGCATCGCCGCCGAGCTCGACGAACTTAGGCGAGTAGATCGAGCTCGAAGCCGCGGCCGGCACCGTCAGCCCGGTCTGCCGCGCCGCGCGCACGATCAGCGCGGCATCGGCGTAGTAGGAGACGAGGAAGAGGCCGTCCGGATTGGCGTCGCGGATCCGCACCAGCGTCGAGCGGAAGTCCTTTTCCTCGGGCAGGTAACCTTCCGCCGCCACGACTTCGGCGCCGAGCTGCTTGGCCGCGGCAACGAAGTGGTCCTTGCTGGTGCGGCCCCAGTCGGTATTGAGATGGAGCACGGCGATGCGCTTGAAGCCGAGGCGCTTGACCACATAAGCGGCGTTGAGCGGCTGCTCGTCGGCCTGACTGACCGAATTGCTCCAGATGAAGTCGCCCGGCTTGGTGAAGTCCGGATGCGAGTTCGTGAAGCCGAACTGGACGAGCCCGGCGCGCTGGTAGATCGGCGAGGCGGCCATCGAGGCGGGGCTGGCGAAATCCCCGAGTTCGGCGACGATGCGCTTGTCCGCGACGAATTTCTGAGCGACGGCCACCGTCTGCTTCGGGTCGCTCTGCGTATCCTCGAAGATGTAGTGCAGCGGCCGGCCCTTGATGCCGCCGGCGCCGTTGATCTGGTCGAGCGCGAGGTCGAAGCCCTGCTTCCATTGTGCGCCGTACTGGGCGTTCGGGCCCGTCAACGGACCGCTCACGCCGAGATAGATCGGCTCGCCATTCGGTTCAGCGGCGAAGGCGATGCTCTCGCCGGACAGAGCGAAGGCCACGGCCCCGGACAGGATGAGTGTGCGACGACTGATCATCATGATGTTCCGCGATTGCCCAGCTGCCCGCCCAACGGCGGCCATCGATTGCTAAAAACAATGCGCCTCGACAGCCATAACCGTCAATGAAGTGTTCTTTTAAAAGAACGATCAAGTGGAGAATTTTTCTCCGTCTCGGGAAATGGATTGCAAATTTTCTCCTGCATACTTGCTCGCGCCGTAATTCTGGTGACAAGGCATCAGAAAGTGCGGCGCTCAGATCGACGCGGAGGAGAGGTTTGTTCCTTAATTCAAACAGATCTATCTTGTCGAGGTTTGACCGCCCCAAACCCGCTGCCTGAACGAGGCGGTGCTAGAAAAAGGCCAGGGGGCCCAGGCGAGTTCAGCGGGCCTGAACGCCGGTTTTCGGGTGCGAGGCCAATGTCTGATTGTGATGCTGTGGACGGCTCTCCAGCCCCGCGGGAGCATAAGCTCTCGCAGAGATGGAGGAGAGCATGGATCAGGCAATCACGATCGGGTTGGACATCGCGAAGTCGGTCTTTCAGGTTCACGGTGTCGACCGGAGCGGCACAGTCGTGGTCCGGCGGCAGGTTCGGCGAGCGCAACTCCTTCCGTTCTTCGCCAAGCTGCCGGCTTGCCTGATCGGGATCGAGGCGTGTGCCACGGCGCATCATTGGGCGCGCGAGCTGATCAAGCTCGGCCACCAGGTCCGGCTGATGCCGCCGAGCTATGTGAAGCCGTATGTCAAGCGGCAGAAGAATGATGCGGCCGATGCGGAAGCGATCTGCGAAGCCGTGACCCGCCCGACCATGCGCTTCGTCGAGGTGAAGAGCGTCGATCAGCAGGGCATCCTGGTGCTGCATCGTGTTCGGCTCATGCTCATGCGCCAGCGCGTCCAGCTGTCGAACGCGATCCGAGGCCACATGGCGGAGTTTGGGCTGGCGGCGCCGATCGGGAGGGAAGGTCTGGGGGCTCTCATCAGGCTCATCGCCGACAAAGACGAGCGTGTGCCCGCCGAGGCGCAGATGTGTCTTGGAATGCTGGCTGCTCAACTCGCGCTGATCAACGATCAGATCTTGGAAACGGATCGCCGGATCAGAACGAACGCCCGCGCGACCGAGATCGGCCGCAGGCTGATGGGTGTGCCGGGCGTCGGTCCTCTCCTGGCGAGCGCTCTCGTAGCCACCATACCGGATCCCAAAGCGTTTCGGTCAGGCCGAAACTTGGCGGCATGGATCGGCCTCGTGCCTCGGCAGAACTCAAGCGGCGGGAAGGAGCGCCTGGGCGGCATCACCAAACAGGGCGACCGTTACCTGCGCCAGTTGCTGGTTGTCGGGGCTCTGGCTGTCGTGCGCTCGCGCAGCGGAACGGAACGCGGCGGCCATGGCTGGTCCAACTGTTGGCCCGGCGAACGACAAAGATCGCGACCGTCGCCTTGGCCAACAAAACGGCCCGGATGGTCTGGGCGATCATGACCACCGGTGAGGCCTATCGCGAGCCGGTCTCGCGGGCCGCATAGAGATCAGGCGAACCGCACCGACGAGCTTGGGAAGGGCGAAACGAACGTAACGCAGCCAGCCGGTCGAACCGAAGAACGGGAAAACCCACACGCGCCACAGCGCCTTCAAGCGCGCGGTTTTGGTCGGGACCCGTCCTCGCGGAAGGCATTATGGCCAGCGGCCATGCGCGCCGCACCAACAGATCCCATGATTGCGGCGCAGGCGGATACGCTGCGTCATCCAAAAGAGAGGGATCCCCGGCCATGTCGCAGTCATCCAACACTCTCGGCCCTGTTCATTACGATGGAACGCTCGTGCTCGCGATCGAGCTGAGTAGCAAGAGTTGGGTTCTGGCGGCGCAGATCCCCGGTCTTCCGCAGACGCGGGCGAAGCGCACCATCGATCCGGACAAGCTCGCCCTTCAATCCGCGATCGACGGCTACCGCGCTCGTGCGGCTGCTGCCGGCCACTCGGTCGACCGGGTCATTGCGACCTATGAAGCCGGGTGGTCCGGGTTCTGGCTGGCAAGATGGCTCATCGCGATGGGCGTAGAGGTCCATGTCATCCAGCCTTCGAGCGTGCCCGTGGATCGGCGTATGCGCCGCGCGAAGTCCGACGGCATCGATGCCGAATTGCTCCTGCGCACGCTGCTCGCATGGCTCCGCGGCGAACCCCGCGTCTGTTCGATGGTGCCGATCCCTGATGAAGTCGACGAGGATGCCCGGCGCTGCGTCCGGGAACGGACCGAGCTGGTCTCCGAGCGTGTTGGCCTTGTCAACCGGATCGGTGCTGTTCTGGCGACGCTCGGAGCCGGCGACTACAATCCCCTTCTCCAAAATCGCCGCCGCCGGCTGGCTGAGCTGCGGACCGGGCTTGGCAAGCCGCTCCCGCCAAACGCGCTGGCCAAAATCGAACGATTGCTCACCAGGTTGGAACTTGTGATCGCGCAAATGGCGGAGTTGGAGCGCGACCGCGATGCCGTTGCCGAGGCCGTTGCGCCAGACGAAGGCGGCAAGATGATCCAGCAACTTTGCAGCCTGCGCGGCATCGGTGTGCAAAGCGCGACCGTGCTGGTCCGCGAGGCCTTTGTGCGCCGCTTTGCCAACGGGAAGGCGCTTGGCTCATACGCCGGTCTTGCTGCGACTCCGTACAGCAGCGGCGGGATCGAGCGCGAGCAAGGGATCGGAAAAGCTGGCAATCGACGGCTCAGAACCGTGATGGTCGAGCTCGCCTGGCTCTGGCAGCGCTATCAGCCTGGTACAGCGCAAGTGGCCTGGTTCCGCGATCGCGTCGGCTCAACCGGCCGGCGTGTCCGCAAAGTGATGGTGGTCGCCCTCGCGCGCAAACTCCTGATCGCCCTGTGGAGGTTTGTCATTGACGGTATCGTGCCCGAGGGCGCGATCATGAAGCCCTCGGCGTAGACCATCTCCGAGATCGGGCTGCACTGCTACGGCATTGCGGCCCGGTGATCCGAGGGAACGTCGCCGTTGTTCGGCGTGGCGCCTGGCGCCGTCTTCACAGAGTGGTGCCGTTCCTTTGGAGCTCTCCTGTCCCGTATGCGGGACAGTGGTCGGGATCGCCATCCCGCCGGATGTGAGGTTTGCAGGCAGGTCCTGCCGCGAGAGAGCTCACCTCGGTTCATGATCGGAAAAAACCGTTGACCGGAGAATCATCATGTGAGGTCGAACACATGGCCGCACCGACCAGCCCTGCAGAACGCTCGAAAGCCCTTGCCAACGGAGAGCCGTCCACACATGGCGCGAAGCCGTCCTGGGTCGGCTCAACGCCGCTACCGCCCCGATGGAGTGCCGCACTAGCGGGTAGGACTTATTGTGATCAGGCCGCGTAGCGCCAGACGGGCGGCGTCGCGGAGTTCAGCATCGCTTGCGCCGCCACGCGCCGCCACCTTGAGGCCCGAACGCAAGACCAGCAGCATCCGGCCGACGGCGGCGGGGTCGAGGCCCGCGTCAAGTTCGCCGGCCTCGATCCCATCGCGAACTCTAGCAGCGAAGGCCGCGACGACGGACTCGCCGGCAGCGTCGTTGAGAGCGTTGATCTCCGGGGCCGAGCGGCTGAACTCGACGACCGACCCGACCCCCAGGCAGCCGCTTTCGACATCGTCGCTGGAGCCCAACCCAACCAGCAGCGCCGCCTCGATGCCTTCCGCCGCCGTCCCTTTCACAAGGGCCTCGCGCGGGGGCGCGGGCGATCGTGGCATGCAAGGTTGCACGCTTGCGCCCCTGTTCCTCCGAAGGCCTGCAACGGGTTGCCACCCGACGTTTCTGATCCCGTGATTGTCTGCTTTTTGGCAGTGGCGCCAACTTCCGCTCCTGATGCGACGGCTGCTCCTTGCACCTTTTGCGGAACGTCCGTGTGTGGACGCCCCTTCGGATGCAAGAGGTTTTTGTCGAGGCGATTGGCGCTCAGGTTCAGGTGCGTCCGTGTGTCCGGCCTACTGCCGACCACTGAGCCAGCCGCCATCGTCAGCAGAAGCACCCTGTTTCGGCCGATCACGGAAACGCTCTGATCGCGGCTGTAGCGGGCGAAGCCGACGATCATCGTCGGCAGGCTCACCGCGAGCGAGAGGCTGCCAGCGGGTTTGATATCCGCGCCGAACAGGAGGATCAGGGTCGGGATCAGCAACTCGCCGCCCGCCGCCCCCATGAAGCGAGGCCACGACACCGATAAGGAAGCCGGCCGCAATTCCCGCGATGAGCCGCGCCATTCCCGCCAGGATCGCCGTATGGCTAGAGGCATCGTGGCCCAATAGCAGCACGCCCGCGATGGCGACCAACAAGATCGCGATGACGCGGTAGAGCGTTTCGGACCGTATCCGTGAGCAGTTTAGGCAGGTCAGCTCCCACTCTCGCAAAGGAGATCGCCCCATGATCCTCATCGGAGAAGCGGATTCGATTGCGACCGCGTGGTTGAAGCGAGCCCAACGGGCGCGACGAGCCTGGCACGGCCGATCTCTGGCGCAAGCAGCGGCGGCCCTTCGATCCGCAGACCGGCTTCGACTGGCTCTCGTCCTCGCCTTGCTTGCAGTGCCCCTGCCTGCCCCGCCGGTCAGGGCGGAGATTACCAGATGTCGGGAGTGTTCGGGTTTCGATAAGTCAGAATCGGGACGGGGCTATTCGCATGTTGCGCAATAATTTCTGGAGTGACGCTGGTGCTAGCATTGCCCAGAATGACGTGAGGTTTGGATAATCGAGCGATTGAACGCGCGCTATAATGTCAGCTAGATACTTCTCGACATTGCAAACGGACGTCGCGATGACAACCAGGAGGAATGCCAGATTTGAGCGCATGATCTGTATCTCGCAAGCTCTGTCATCATGGATTTCTTTGATGTAGATTATTTATTTAATTCACTTCCGTTGTTGATAGTGTCCAGTTTCTCTAGCCAGATTTCACGCCACCACGTATAAATACTTCTTGGGCAAAATAACCTGTTCTCGCTGTATCTGGAGCGGCAGTATGAATTTTCCAGGATGACGGCAGGCGTTTTGAGTCGCCTCATAAAGCCGGTCTTCTCGTCGATGAAAGTCTCAACGCGAGTTTTTACCTGTAAAACCTTGCCACAATACGGAACAAGCTCAGCATCAAAACTCATGCCTCGATTCTGGTTGAACACGTCTATCGTTTTCCTGATGTCCTCAAAGGATCGGACCCGAACCCAGTCCCCGGCTTGGAGATTAAGCTCGGATACTGGTCCGATCGCGCCACGCGTAAGGTCTCCTGCCCGCCTGGGAAACGGAACGCCGCCCCACAGTGATTGACTCCGATCGTAGAGCCATCGCCCAGGACGGCCCAGCCTTCGCCTCTTGGCCATGGTGATGTAAATGAATGCGAAGTACAAAAACCCGCGCAGCATTCTTGGCAATGAATTATTTCCGGACGTGTAGTCCTCGACGTACTGCCGCGCATCCCACCATTTGAGCGGCTGCGTATACTGAAGAAGTTCGGTGGCCTGACAGGAGTATCTTATATTTTGCTTCGGCTGCGATCCGGATGCGCGGGTCGCTTTCAACACATCCTCTTCGGTGCAGCCCGCTGCGAGATGCTTGGTGTCGGACGTTTCCCCGAATTCGTCTTTTTCGACGGGCTTGAGCCAAGCCTGCTTCCAGAAGATCAGGCATCCTGCCTGGCACCCCCCGTACGCCGCACCGTCGCACCGATGGTTCAAGTGGACGCTGTCAGGCAGCCGGCGGCCAACATAATCTCCGCTGACCGTATCGCAGGTTTTGTGCGCGCGCTTATAGATCTGGAATTTTTGACCGCAATAGTCGAACATCTGCGGCATGAACGGCAGCCCTTCGAGGCGCCCGCCTTTATCGAGCGTTGCAAGGATCTCGTCCTTGCTTCGCACCTCGACCCAGTCACCGGCTCCCATCTTCATGTTGAGCTCCTTCCGTTGACGCGTCGTCCGCTCGATCAAGCTTATTCGGAGGTGCAGTGAACCCCGCCCGTATCCCGATTGGCCGGGAAAATTCCATGGTAATCGTTATTAACACGACGTAGAGTTTGCAAGCAATTCTGCGGCCAAAGACCTTCGCGGCTTGACATCACCGCCCGATCCACCGGGAACGGAAGAATATGGAAGCTCTGAAGCAGCGCACAATTCGAGGCGGCCTCGCCAAACTTGTCGGACAGGGCATAACGTTTGCGCTGCGGCTGCTTTACATCGTGGTGATGGCGCGGTTGCTCTCGCCGTCGGAGTTCGGCCTCGTCGCGATGGTCACGGTCGTAACCGGGATTTACGATCTGTTTCGGGACGGAGGCCTTTCGGCGGCTGCCATCCAACAAGCAACCATCACCGAGGAGCAAAAATCCACCCTGTTCTGGGTCAACATGCTCATAGGCGCAATCCTCACCCTGCTTTGCCTGCTGACTGCGCCAATCCTCATTCGCTTTTATCAAGAACCTCGTCTTTTCGGGGTCACGGCGGCGATATCCGTCGGCTTCCTGTTCGGCGCCGCTGGTGCACAATATGCGGCCATGCTGCATCGGGACTTGCGTTACGTCACGCTGGCTGCGATCGACGTTTTCAGCGTCATCGTGAATACAGCTGCTGCAATCACGATGGCTGCCACCGGCTGGGGCTACTGGTCGATTGTCGTTCCTTCCGTTGGAGTGACAATTTTCAATACTGTGGTGATGTGGCTGGTCGTCGGTTGGAAACCGGGTTGGCCGCGTCGTAATGCCGGGGTGATGGCGATGCTGAAATTCGGCGGAACGACGAGTTTGAATAGGCTCGTCGTTTATGTCGCCTACAATCTCGACAAGGTTTTGCTCGGCCGATTCTGGGGAGCCGATGCACTCGGATTGTATTCGCGGGCATATCAGCTTATCAATATCCCAACGACGCAACTGAACGACGCAATTGGAGGCGTGGCGTTCTCTGCCTTGTCGCGTCTTCAGAATGATTCTGCTCAATATAAAAACTACTTCCTCAAAGGTTACTCTCTCGTCGTTGCCTTGACAGCTCCGATCACGTTGTTTTCCGCTGCATTCGCGGATGACATCATTCGCGTCGTTATGGGACCCCGCTGGGAGGCCGCAGCGACGATCTTTCGCCTGTTGACTCCAACTGTCCTGTTCTTCGGATTGGTTAATCCGCTCGCGTGGTTTCTGATGTCGAGTGGCCTGCAACAACGAAGCTTGAATATTGCGCTGGTTCTCGCGCCAATTTGTGTTGTCTCCTATCTCGCCGGGCTGCCTTACGGGCCGAACGGCGTGGCTGCGGCCTTCTCGATCGCACTGTCGTTGTGGCTTCTTCCGCATATGCTGTGGTGCATCAAAGGCACAGGCATCACGCTGACCGATTTGCTTGAGGCAATTTGGCCACCTGTCAGTTCGGCGATTGTCGCGACGATTGCCGCGATCGCCGTTGGGGCACTCGTAGGTCATGCAGAGTCTGCGCTATTGAGGTTTGCTCTGAACGGCAGCGTCATGGCAGCAACCTACTCGGGAATGCTGCTTGTCGTAATGGGACAGAAAACATTCTATCTGAACCTCATATCCCAATTGAGGACATAGGTCGTGCCGCCTTGATTGGACGGCTTCTTGTGTTTTCGGATTTCAGTTAAAATCGCTCCGGCGCCAATGTAAAGGGGGTGTCCCTGATCCCAAGTATACATGCATGTGTAGTTGATGTGCGCTCAACCGAGCGGCGAGAGTGAGCGTGGGCCGATGGCCGCTCGTGGCTATGCTGCGGCTGTTTGTGGGGTGGTTTTCGGCGGCGAGTACCAAGCACTCAAGCGGGCTCAACGGAGCATAGGCGACGCCGAACGACGTATCGTTGGCGAGGGGTAGGGCTCCGTTCGACTTCCGCGAGAAGAGCGCCGGCAGGTCCTGCGAACCAGACCGGATGAGGTCATGGATTTTGATGTGGTGCTTTGGATCGAGCGCGTGCTCGCTGCCGCGCGCGCGAGCCTTTAGGGTCAGTGCGGACCGTAGGCCGCAGGCGCGTCGCGTTAGCACAATCCGCTCTTCAGCACGAAGACGATGCCGCTCACCACGTGTCGAAGGTGATGCCCGAGCGCGTGCTGGAACTGACCTCCGACCACGCAATCGTGGCTTGCGTGGCGGCCGGCTCAGGCATCGCCATCATGCCGCGCTCGGTGCTGCAGGCGGTGCATGCGGAAAGCCAAGTCCAGGCGCTGCCGCTGCCACGGACCATTGCGCAGGTCAATACCCACCTGGTTTGGCGGCCCGAGCATCATTCGGTGGCGTTGGACGCCTTGCGAGATGAGCTGCACGCAAGAAAGCTGTCGTGAGCGCGGCTCCCCGCTGGCGAACCGCTGGGCGCTCACAGCGCCCCCTCGTTCCGGAGGCCACGCGGGATCGCAACGTCCAAAAGCGGACCTAATCCGCCCGGCTAGGTAAAAACCGGAAACGACCGAGGCTGTCGTCTAATCGCAGCTCGAAGATCAAGCCTTTTTTGCGGACTGGGATGTCGCTTGCCGGGAGCACGGTCGTCTTCGCGGTCGACATGAAGTCGCCGCATGATGGGGCTTCGCGGGGCGAACCTTCCAATGTGTGGAGCGCAGGCGGCGAGCATGGCTCGACACTGCAACAGCCTCGGCGGAATGGTTCGGCCTACGTCCCGGCCGGGACGTCTCAGAGCGCCTTCAGGATTGGCGCAAACGAGCCTGGACGCGTCAGGCGGCGGTTCGGTTGAATGGCTCGCCGGACTTCAACATGGCGTGCATGATCACGGCCAGCTTGCGCGCGACTGCGACGGCCGCGCGCTTGAAGCCCAGCTTTTCACGCAGCTTCAAGCCCCAGCTACGTAGGGCGCTATCAGCCTGCGCCCGCGTCAGGATGACGGTTGCGGCCTCGTAGAGCAGGCCTCGGATATGGGCATCGCCGCGCCTCGAGATGTGGCCGTCATAATCGACCTCTCCGGATTGGTAGCGCCGGGTCGTCAGGCCAAGCCATGCTCCCACGGAGCGGGATTTGGAGAAGTTGGCCGGATCTTCGATGGCGGTGGCGAAGGAGGTTGCCGTGACCGCGCCCACCCCGGGGATCGACATGAGAAGCTGACAGGCCTGGCTTTGTCGTGCGGCGCTCAGGAGCTGGCGCCCGAGCTCGGCTGCCCGCAGGCGTAGGCCGCGCCACGCTTCCAGAATCGGGAGGATGACGCGCGCAAGCTCCTCCTTGCCGGCGAGCAGCCGCCGAACATGCTCCTCGAACTTGCCGCCCTTGCTTGATGGGACCAGCAGCCCGAATGTCTTCATCAGACCACGGATCTGGTTTGAGAGCTCGGTGCTGATCCGGACCAGCTTGGTGCGCGCTGCGACCAAGGTCCGCATCAGCATGCTGTCATAGCCCTTCACCCGGACCTCGCGAAAGAAGCCGACCTCGGCCAGATGCGCCAGGCCGTCGGCATCGTTCGCATCTGTTTTGTTTGGAGCCATGTCGAGCGCCGCCTTGGCATGCCGCGCGTCGATGCAGATCGCCGGAAGGCCTTCTGCCGTCAGCGCATGGTAAAACCACACCGACAACGGACCGGTCTCGAATACGACCCGCTCAACTTCGGGCGCCCGCTGACGGATCACCTCAGCGAGAAGTCTCGGATCCGACGGGCACTTGCCGCGCCAAATCCGCTTGCCTGCCCGCCGCACGGATACTGCCGTCTCTTTCAACGATACGTCGAGACCGATATACTCGCCCATGGTTGTTCTCCATTCGATGCTTGGGCCCGGCCGCAAGTCGAGAGCCCGTTCGTTCATCTTATCGGGGAACAACCACCCATTCGAACGGCCAGTAGAGGCCCGGAGGCGCCGCGCTCCCGCGATTACCCCATGTGTGGAAACGCAGTGCCTGCCGTTTATGAACCGGCGCGATGATCCTGCGAAGAGATCCAGCTTCAGGCTCGGATCGCTTCCATCAGCGGCTTGGCGCCGATGATGGCAATGACGCGCTTGGGGTTATAGGCCAGGACGTGGAGGCCGATCTCGGTTCTGACGTTGGGCAGGCGCTTTGTCAGGAAGTGCGTCGATCCCATCCAGGCCTTGATCGTGCCGAAGGGATGCTCGACGAGCCGTCTTCGCAGGCGCATGGTGCCGGGCGTCAGGTCCATCCGCCGCTGAAGGGCGTCGATGAGCGCCTCATGCTCCCAGCGGGTCACGCGCCGCTCGATGCTGGGGGTGCACCGATCCTTGAGGGCGCAGGCCTGGCAACTGGCACGATCCCAGTAGCGGTGAAGCACCATGCCTCGCTCGACCGTGGTCATATGGCGCGGCAGCAGCGCGCCGGAGGGGCAGCGATAGACGTCCTGCCCGGGCAGGTAGACGAAGTCCTGCTTGCCGAACCGGCCGTCGGTCTTGGCGCCCGAGATCAGCGGCTTGGGCAGATACGGCGTCACGCCCAGGGCGTCGCAGGAACGGATCTCCTCACCGGAGAAGTAGCCGCGGTCGGCCGGCGCATCGAGCTTTGCCACGCCCATGGCGGCCTTGGCCTTGGCGGCCATGGCCGCGAGCTGTTCGCGGTCGCTGCCGGTCATCACCACGTCGTGGGCAACGATCAGGTGATGCTCGGCCTCCACCGCAGACTGGAGATTGTAGCCGACGATCCCGCTGCCGCGCCCGCTGGTGGCCATCGAGCGAGCGTCCGGATCGGTCAGCGAGACCTGGCCGTCCGGCGCGGCTTCGACCCGTCCCGCCATCGCCTGAAGCATCTTCATCTGCTCGCGCAACCGTTCGACCTTCTCCTTCAGCCGTTCCGAACGCGCAGTGGCGGCCTCGCCTTCCTGGCGGTCGGCCGTGTCGAGGTCGCGCAGGTAGCCGGCGATGTGCTCGGCGACTTGCTCCAGACGCTTCTGGAGCTTGTGGGTCGTGAAGTTCTTGTCGCGGCTGTTCACCGCCTTGAACTTGCTGCCGTCGATCGCGACCAGGGCGCTCCCGAACAGGCCGATCTGACGACACAGCACCACGAACTGCGCACAGGCGGCCTGGATCGCCGAGCCATTGTCCTTCCGGAAGTCGGCGATCGTCTTGTGGTCGGGCGCAAGCCTCCCCGTCAGCCACATCAACTCGACATTGCGCCCAGCCTCGCGCTCCAGCCGGCGGCTGGACTGCACCCTGTTCAGGTAGCCGTAGACGTAGAGCTTGAGCAGCGTCGCCGGGTGGTAGGCGGGGCGTCCCGTCGCTGCCGGCGTCACGCCATCAAAGCCCAGAGCGCCCAGGTCCAGGTCATCGACGAAGACGTCGACCACCCGCACCGGGTTTTCCTCGGCCACGTAGTCGTCCAGGCAATCGGGGAGCAGCGTCGGCTGCCGGCGGTCGCAACCCTCGATGAAGCCGCTCAAATCCACCTCCCGACTGCGATGTCAGGATTCTAGCCGATCTGGAGGGTTTTCACACATGGGGTAATCGCGGGAGCGCGGCGCCTCCGGGCCTCTACTGGCCGTTCGAATGGGTGGTTGTTCCCCGATAAGATGAACGAACGGGCTCTCGACTTGCGGCCGGGCCCAAGCATCGAATGGAGAACAACCATGGGCGAGTATATCGGTCTCGACGTATCGTTGAAAGAGACGGCAGTATCCGTGCGGCGGGCAGGCAAGCGGATTTGGCGCGGCAAGTGCCCGTCGGATCCGAGACTTCTCGCTGAGGTGATCCGTCAGCGGGCGCCCGAAGTTGAGCGGGTCGTATTCGAGACCGGTCCGTTGTCGGTGTGGTTTTACCATGCGCTGACGGCAGAAGGCCTTCCGGCGATCTGCATCGACGCGCGGCATGCCAAGGCGGCGCTCGACATGGCTCCAAACAAAACAGATGCGAACGATGCCGACGGCCTGGCGCATCTGGCCGAGGTCGGCTTCTTTCGCGAGGTCCGGGTGAAGGGCTATGACAGCATGCTGATGCGGACCTTGGTCGCAGCGCGCACCAAGCTGGTCCGGATCAGCACCGAGCTCTCAAACCAGATCCGTGGTCTGATGAAGACATTCGGGCTGCTGGTCCCATCAAGCAAGGGCGGCAAGTTCGAGGAGCATGTTCGGCGGCTGCTCGCCGGCAAGGAGGAGCTTGCGCGCGTCATCCTCCCGATTCTGGAAGCGTGGCGCGGCCTACGCCTGCGGGCAGCCGAGCTCGGGCGCCAGCTCCTGAGCGCCGCACGACAAAGCCAGGCCTGTCAGCTTCTCATGTCGATCCCCGGGGTGGGCGCGGTCACGGCAACCTCCTTCGCCACCGCCATCGAAGATCCGGCCAACTTCTCCAAATCCCGCTCCGTGGGAGCATGGCTTGGCCTGACGACCCGGCGCTACCAATCCGGAGAGGTCGATTATGACGGCCACATCTCGAGGCGCGGCGATGCCCATATCCGAGGCCTGCTCTACGAGGCCGCAACCGTCATCCTGACGCGGGCGCAGGCTGATAGCGCCCTACGTAGCTGGGGCTTGAAGCTGCGTGAAAAGCTGGGCTTCAAGCGCGCGGCCGTCGCAGTCGCGCGCAAGCTGGCCGTGATCATGCACGCCATGTTGAAGTCCGGCGAGCCATTCAACCGAACCGCCGCCTGACGCGTCCAGGCTCGTTTGCGCCAATCCTGAAGGCGCTCTGAGACGTCCCGGCCGGGACGTAGGCCGAACCATTCCGCCGAGGCTGTTGCAGTGTCGAGCCATGCTCGCCGCCTGCGCTCCACACATTGGAAGGTTCGCGCGAAGCCCCATCATGCGGCGACTTCATGTCGACCGCGAAGACGACCGTGCTCCCGGCAAGCGACATCCCAGTCCGCAAAAAAGGCTTGATCTTCGAGCTGCGATTAGACGACAGCCTCGACCCAAAGCCGACTCTCATTCCGAGTGAGCCAATTTCCGCTGTTGCCAAGCGAGAGGACATTCCCGTTCAGCGACAGGAGTCACCATCGTTGGGGCCGGCCCTTGGCGCATGCCAGCACGGCGGTCAGGTGTGGAAGAACCCGGCGTTGGTCAGACCGTCCTCCACGATGCCGGCGCCTGCTGTCGTACCCAGCTCGAGCAGCACCACCTCGCAAGCGCCCTCCGGGGCGGCGGGGCAACGTTCGACGCCATGCGGTACGACGATGAACTCGCCCTCCTCGATGAGCTCGTCGCGGTCACGGAACCTCATCAGCAGCCGGCCCTTGTGCACGAAGAAGACCTCGTCCTCGTGCTTCTGGAAATGCCAGGCCGCTTCGCCTTCGAACCTGGCGAGCTTGATCTGCATGTTGTTGACGCGCGCGGCAATATGGGGCGGCCAGGTGTCGGAAAACCGGCCGAACGCAAACGTCAGGTTCTCCTTGTGGAACGGCGAAATGTGCCTGTTGAGCGTCGCGACGTCGCGAATGATCGTGGCGAGCTGGTGGGGCACGTCCTTGCCATCGGCCGGGTATTTCCCGTCGAGCGCGGCCGTGCCGATCGTGAAGCCGGCGGCTCCGGCCTGCTTCAGGGCGGCGATCCGTTCCGGCGTGTCGATGGACCCGGCGACATAGACGGGCTTGGATACCGCGGCGCACACCGCCTGAATCAGGGCTGGCACGTTCTCCCTCGAGCGATAGGCCAGCAGATCGAGGCCATGCACGCCGTCGCGGGCCGCCAGCGTCCGCGCGCTGGCGACGACCTCGTCAATGCTGCCTTCCAGAACGCTCGGATGGCCGGAGATCCGCCCCGGGAACGGACAGTACTGGATTGTCGTGCCGGCGATGATCGGGAGCACGTCATCGACCCTCGTCCCGCCGAGCAGGACATCGATGCCGATCTCGACCGCAGCCCTTGCCGATTCGATTTCGCTATCGCGGTCGAGCGAGACGACCTCGAGATAGGATGTTGCGCCGCCCTCCCTGATGGCTCTGTTGAGCGCCTTCAATTGGTCGAGCGGCAGGCCGATATCCTTGAAGCCGATATGCCGGACCCCGAGATGCAGGGCGGTTTGAAGCTGCTCCGATGCGTCTTCGACGGTGCGGTCGTTGCGCGTGAGCATGAAGATGAAGCGAAGTCCCATCAGGACACCTTTTCGGTTCTGTTCGACCTGGTTTGCGCGGAAACGAGCCGCCGGGCGTATGCGAGCGCGGTCTCCAGGCTGGCGGGATCGGCGATACCCTGGCCTGCTATGTCGAACGCTGTGCCATGATCCGGACTGGTGCGGACGAACGGCAGCCCAAGCGTGATGTTCACGCCCTTCTCTAGACCGAGATATTTCACGGGGATCAGGCCCTGATCGTGATATTGGGCCACGATGATGTCGAAGCGCCCCTTGCGGGCCTGCATGAACACGGTATCGCCCGGCCAGGGGCCGCTCGCGTCGATGCCCTCGGCGCGTGCGGCTGCGATGGCGGGAGCTATGATCCGGATCTCTTCATCCCCGAACAGACCGCCTTCGCCGGCATGGGGGTTGAGGCCCGCAACGGCAACGCGCGGGGCGGCGAACCCGAGCGCCTTCCCGCCCTCATGCGCGAGGCGGATCGCGGACATCTGGGCGTCGAAATCCGCCTGCTCGATGGCCTGGCGGAGCGAGGTGTGGATGGTCACAAGAACCGTGCAGATCTCCTCGTTGGCGAGCATCATCGCGACGCGCTGCGCCCCGCCATGATCCGCCAGGATTTCGGTGTGCCCGGGGTAGCCGATCCCGGCGCTCGCCATGGCTTCCTTGTTGATCGGCGCGGTGACGATGCCGCTGACCGTGCCGGCCCTGGCTGCCCTGATCGCGGCCACGATGGCATCGAACGACGCCTGGCCGGACATGGCGCTGATCCTCCCGACGGGCGGCGGTTCACGGATCTGCGTCACCTCGATCACCTCGATGCAGCGGGGCTGAAGCCTCGCCTCCTCGGGAACAGTCACCGCCCGGACCGCAACGTCCAGGCGAAGGCGGCAAACGATGTCGGACATCACGACATGGCTGCCGAAGACGACGGCGCGCTCATCTCCGTTGGCGAGCACCTTCGCCACGATCTCCGGGCCGATGCCGGAGGCATCGCCCATGGTGATGGCGAGGGGAGGGGTTTCGTTCATGGCAGCACGACCTCGGAGCGAGGAGCCGCGTGGCGCAGCCGCGTGACCGCACGGCGCAGCGTGTCCTCGTCGCCAAAACCCCCGGCCTTCATGGCGAGAAGGAGCGCGCGCCCGTCATCGAGCCAGGCACGGCCAAGCGGAAAACCTGGCTCGAGTTCGTGGAGGATCTCGAATTCCCGAACCTCCAGGAGGTCAAGGATCGCCTCCATGGTGTCCCCGCCAGTGGCAATCAACGCGGCGAAGGCTCGGGCACGAAGCCTGTCTGCCCCATCCCTTGCAATCCCCCGCAGAAGCGGCGCGGGATCGTCCTCGCGCTGGCCCGGGCTGCGCAGCAGGGTGACCCCGCTCGCCCCCTCGACCTGATCGGCCTGACGGTGACTGCGCGGGTTCGCGCTGCCGATGACGATCAGAATGTCGCCAGGCCCGCCACCGGCCGCTGCAGCAGGAGCCCCAGTCGCTGTCGGTGCCAGGCGCCGCGCCAGCGCCACCGCCATCCCCGGGGAGCCCACCCACAGCGTGGCTTCCGGATCGGGCAAGGCCGCAACCTGCGCGTCGAGCTCGTCCTGCGTCGTGGCGTCGAGCATCACCACGTTCGCGATGGAGGGCGGGAGGAGGTCGGCGAGCACCGAATGGCGTGCCGGATGCACCGGATCGCGGCCATACGCGGTCTCCGACACTGGGATACCGCCCACAAGTTGAACCCCGCCGACGGTTGTGCGTCCGGCTGCGGGAAAGACCGGGGCGAAGACGAGCCTCTTGCGCCCGCTTGCCCGGAACGTCGCGTCCAGCTCCATCCTCACATGTCCGCGAAGCGTCGAGTCGACCGTCTTGTAGAGGACGTCACGTGAGGCGAGTTGCGCGATGAGACGCGCGACCCGCTCCGCGACCTCGGCCTCCGGAACCGACCGCGAGCCACTGTCCACGGCGATGACGTCGCTCTCTTGCCGGGGCAATCGGCCCCGGCCGACCCAAGCGCCGTGGCCGCGCATGACGAAGGGGCCAGCCCCGTCCGCCGCACTGGTCAGATCGTCGGCGAGAACCCCGACCGTTGGTTTCCCGTTGCTTCGCATGTCCCGATCATGCCCCGTCCACGCGACAAGAAAAGCGATAGTTTCTGCACCATACCGGTGATACCAGATCACCAATGAAGCGGTCGGAACTACCATCCCTGGACGACCTGCGTGCGTTCGAGACGGCGGCTCGACTTGGCTCGGTGCGCCTGGCGGCAGGCACCCTCGCGCTGACCCATGGCGCCGTCAGCCGGCGCATCACCAGGCTGTCGGAGGACCTTGGCTTCAAACTGTTCGAGAAGAGCGGCCGCGGCCTGCGGCTGACCCCCGCCGGCGAGATGCTCAACCTCACCCTCGGCAGGTTCTTCACCGAGTTGTCGGCGACCGTTGAGAGCCTGCGCGCCACGACGTCCCGGCAGAACGCCCTGGTGCTCTCGTGCGAGCCTTCCGTCGCCATGCGCTGGCTCATCCCGAGGCTGGGAGCTTTCCAGGCCGCGCATCCCGATGTCGCGCTGCACCTCTCGGTCGGCGGCGGGCCGGTCGAGTTCCGGCGCGACCGGATCGATCTCGCCATACGCCGGCTCGACTTCGCGTTGCCCGAAGCATGGCATGTCCAGCGCCTCTTCGCGGAAAGGGTAGGGCCCGTGATGAGCCCCCACTTCGTTCCGGCGTTCGAGGGTGGCAACTATATCGCGCTGGGCTCCAAAACTAGGCCGGACGCCTGGTCGCAGTGGCTCGCTGCCCATCCCTCATGCCATCCGCCCACCGAGATCCGGTTCTACGACCATCATTTCCTGATCGTCGAGGCCGCTTCAGCCGGGCTGGGGGTCGCGCTGAGCCCACTCGTCCTGGCGACCGACGACCTGGATCGACAACGCTTGCTGGCACCTGTCGGCTTTGACGACGATGGAAGTCACTACGGCCTCATCTGGACCGGCGAGAGAGAGCTGTCCAGGGGCGCTCGTGCTCTCGCACATTGGCTGCAGGAGGAGTGCGCAAGGTCGCTTGGCTGACCGAACGCTCCAGGCTACTTCGGCCCGTCACGAAGGTCATCAACGTCATGCACCCCTACGAGACGAGCGCCAGAAGTTGACATTCGAAACCTACCGGACAACGGACATCGAATATGTGGCTCTGCGCGTATTTGCGTTGCGGGGCCTTCGTGAGGCTTGAAATATCAAACTTGGCGCGGTGTCAGCACCGAACTTCCGGTATGGCGGCGACAAGGAGGAAGTCATGCGCATCGATTCGCCCGACGTCGAACAACTGATCGATCTGCCGTTGGGGGTTGGTGAAGGCGCATTCTGGCATGCCGCCGAACAAGCGCTGTACTTCGTGGACATCCTGGCTCCCGCCCTGTTCCGGCTCGATCCCGCGACGCGCGCGCTTGCGCGCTGGGATATGCCGAGCGCGATCGGGAGTTTCGGCTTGTGCCGCGACGGCCGGGCGATCGTGGCCTTGCGACACGGCATCCACTTTTTCGACTTCACCAGCGCCCGGTTCGAGCTCGTGGCCCATCCCGAGGCGGATCGGCCCGGCAATCGCCTGAATGACGGCAAGGTCGGCCCCGATGGCCGCTTCTGGGTCGGCAGCATGGACGATACGCCGGACAAGCGGCCCGTCGCCTCGCTCTATCGCGTCGATCATGACGGCACCTGCACCCGGATGCTCGATGGCCTCATCGTCTCGAACGGGCTGGCCTGGTCGGCGGATGGGCGAACGCTGTTTCACTCCGACAGCCGCGGCAAATTCGTTCAGGCCTTTGACTACGACCTGTCCAGCGGCGGGCTAAGCCGCCAGCGCCGCATTTGCCTGCTGGAAGAGGAGGATGGCCGGCCCGATGGAGCGGCCTGCGATGCGGAGGGCTACTACTGGTCGGCCGGGGTCTCCGCCGGCTGCCTCAACCGGATCGCGCCGGATGGCAGCATCGACCGCAAGGTTCTGCTGCCCGTGCCGGCCCCCACCATGCCCTGTTTCGGCGGGCCTGATCTGAAGACGCTCTTCGTCACCTCATTGACCACGGACCGCACCGGCACGAAGCGGGCAGGAACGGTGTTGTCGTTCCGCGTCGACGTGCCGGGCGCGCCAGTGGCCCGTTTCGGCGAGCCGCTGGAAATGCGCTTGTAGGGCCGGTTCTTGTAGGGCGGGCTTCAGAATCGCGGGCGCGCGGGATTGAAGTCCGGCCGGTACTTGCGCATTTCGCTGGTGTCGTCGCGCACCCGGATGCCGCAATCGAGATATTGCCGGTGAAGGCGGGCCAGCGCAGCACGGTCCAGCCGCACGCCAAGGCCCGGGCCTTCCGGCGGCGCAAGCGAACCGTTCTCAATACTCAGCTTGCCGCCCTCGATAACCTCCTCGACCTGCCAAGGATAGTGCGTGTCGCAGGCATAAGCGAGATTGGGGATCGTGGCGCCGACATGGGTCATCGCCGCCAGGCTGATGCCCATATGTGAGTTCGAGTGCATCGAGATGCCGAAGCCGAAGACGCGGCCGAGATGTGCGAGATGCTGGGTGGCGCGCAGGCCGCCCCAGTAATGATGGTCGGACAGGACGACCTGAACGGCGTTCAGGCGGATCGTTTCAGGAATATGCCCGAACGCTATCGTGACCATGTTGGTAGCAAGCGGCATGGGCGCGAATGTCGCGACCTGCCCCATCTCGGCGAGCGTCCCGGCGGGATCCTCGAGATATTCGAGCAATCCCTCCAGTTGCGGCATCACACGCCGCGTCGTCTCGACCGACCAGCCGCCATTTGGGTCGATCCGCAAGGGATGGAGGGGGAAAGCCTTGCGCAAGTGCCGGAGCGTCTCGATCTCGAAATCCGGCTCGAACACGCCGGCCTTGAGCTTGATGGAACCGAATCCGAACTCCGTCACCATCCGGCGCGCTTGCTCGACCATCTGCTCGTGGCTGAGCGCCTCGCCCCAATCATCAGCGGGATAGCCGGGATCATCCTTGTGTCGTGCGAATTTGTAGAAGAGATAGGCGCTGTAGGGCACCCGGTCGCGCAGCTTGCCGCCGAGGACGTCGCAAAGCGGGCGGCCCATGATCTGGCCCTGGAGATCGAGGAAAGCGACCTCGAAGGCGGCGAGCGCCGAGGCGCGGGCCTTGTCACCGGCGGGCGCGAAGGTCTGGCCGGGATCCGGACTGCCGCCGACTGCCGCATAGACGACGCGCGTCAGCCCGTTCAGATCGAATGGATCGAGTCCGATCAGGCCGGCTTTCACCTTGCCCAGATTGGCCAAGGTCTCCAGATCGCCATAGCTCTCGCCGAGCCCGACATGGCCGTCGGCGGTTTCGACCTCGATGATGCTGCGCAGGGCCCAAGGCTCGTGCACGCCGGAGACATTCAGAAGCGGCGGGTCGCGGAAGGCGATCGGAGTGATACGGGCATCGATGATGCGCATCGGAGGCCTCGGCAGGATTGGGGTGAGCTGGATTGGTCGCAAGGCAAGCGGACGATTCATGCACTTGGCGCGGGCGGAGGAACGGGCGCGCCGGCATATTCGAGGGCGCAGAAGCCGCCGCCCTGGAAATAGAGCGCGGGCGGCTCGTGCGTGAGTTCGGCCTCCCCAGCCATGGCCTCCTCCGTGTAGTCCTCGGCATGATCCTGGGGCCTGTAGCCCAGCCCACGAGCGACGGCATTGTCGTACCAGCCGCCAACATTGTCCGAGACGCCGTATACGATGGTGTTGTGTATGTCGGGATGCTCCAGCCCGATCAGGCAGAGCTGGGCAAGATCGCGCCCGCTGATCCAGATCCTGAGCGTGCGGGCATTGCCGGGGATGTCGGCGGCGTTGCCGATCCGCACATGCATGCTGCGGATGCCGTATTTGTCGGCATAGAGTGCACCCACAGCCTCCCCCCAGCATTTGCTGAGCCCGTACCGGCCATCCGGCCGCGGCGGCACCGTCTCGTCGATGCGCTGATGCCTGGGGTAGAAGCCAACGGCGTGGTTGCTCGAGCCGAAGACGACGCGACCCACGCCCTGGCGTCGCGCTGCTTCATAGACATTCCAGGTGCCGACGACATTGGTCTGCAAAATGGCCTCGAACGGCGCTTCGCGCACGACGCCCGCCATGTGGATCACTGCATCCATGCCCGCCATGGCCCGCTCGACGGCGGCGATGTCGGAGATATCGGCCTGCACGGCCTCCTCGTTGGCGGCGAGAGCGGCCGGAGCGACGGCGTCGAGAATGCGGATGCGAGCGAAGCGCGTGCCGAGTTCCCGGCGCAGTTTTCGCCCGATATTGCCGGCGCCGCCCGTGATCAGGAGGTTGCGAATGACGGTCGGCTCTTGCTGTACCATGCGTCTTCTCCCGGCTTTTGCCTTGAGCGAATGAGTGGGTCCGATGCTTCTTCGGCTCAGCGCAGCAGGGCGGCCCGAAGCCGCCTGTCGAGGGTGAAGACGCTCCCGGATGCCGGGGCTTCGGCAATCTGGTGCGGCGTCAGTCCAATCCGGCCACTCGTGACGTAGAGCAGGTCCGCACCTTCTCCGCCAAAGGCCAGCCCGGTCGGACGCGGCACGGGGAGGGACAAAAGCCGCATGTCGGAACCGTCGCGCTGCAGACGCGCCAGGCTCCAGCCATCCCATAGGGCGACCCATAGATGATCAGGCTCCTCCAGTGCCAGGGCTATGGGGCGTCCATGGATGGCGTCGACGCGCGCGACCGCCTCCTGGCGCCCGAGCCTGCCCACCTTGCCGATCGGGAAGCGGATGATTTCGCCGGCATCCCGGAGGGCGGCATAGAGGTAGCGCCCGGCCGCATCGATCAGGATATCGGTGGGAGCGACGGGCAATTCCGTCTCCAGCTCCGGTTCTCCGCCAGCGAGCCGATACAGCCCCGGGCGCACCTGCGAGGCGGAGGTTTCCCCGACTCCGAGCCATATCTGCCCGTCCTGCCCATGGCAGGCGGAGGCGATGCCGGCGAGCAGCCCCGGCGAGAGCGCCGGGCTCAAGGGGGAGAAACGCGCATTCCGGTCGACGGTCATGGCGCCTTTTTCCGTCACCACGAGCCAGCGTCCCTCGCCGATCGCGGTCAGGGCCATCGCCGGCGCGGTAAACTGCGCCATCACCTCCGACTGGGGTGCAGCAACGGATTGGCCGGCGCCCGAACGCATGATCGCGGGGGCCAGCGCATCCAGCCATAGCAGCGAACCTGTCTCCGCATCCCAGCTCGGCGACTTTCCCAGGAAGGAACGCCCGTTGGCGGCGAGCGGCACCTGTCCGCCATCGGGCCGGGCGCGCGGACGCACGCCGCCTTGCCGCCTGACGGACTCGCCGAGCCGCCGGGCCGCGGTGGCGACCTCAGGCCCGAGCTGGTGAACCCGCTCCAGCGTCATCCGATAACAGGGGCCCGAGACCGTGAAGGCTCCGAGCGGGACGTCGCCCTCGCCGGGTACGGCGGCGCTGACGCAGCGAACCCCCTCCATGAATTCCTCGTCGTCGATCGCATAACCCCGCAGCCGGAAGAGGTCGAGCTGCGAGCGCAGCTGGGCCGGGTCCGTGATCGTGCGGTCCGTGACGCGCTCGAAGCTCATGCGGCCGATCAGCGCCTCGCGTTCGGCCGGGGCCAGTGCCGCGAGATGCGCCTTGCCCATTCCGGAGCAATAGAGCGGTCGCAGGCTGCCCAGCGGAGCCCCCGTGCTGATCGGGTAAAGGCTCACGATCTTCTGGATGATGATCATGTTGATGCCGCCCGGGGCGGCGAAATAGACGGTCTCTCCGCTGAGCTCGTTAAGCCAGCGGATCTCCGTCATGGCGAGCATCGGCAGGTCCGGGATCGGCCAGACGGCCTGAGCGTATTCGAGGAATCGGAAGCCCGGGAAATAGCCTTGCCCGCTTGCCTCGACGCGCACCAGCCCGCGCTGCTGCAACGTGTTGATGATGCGATAGACCGTGCTGCGCGGGACGCCCAGCTCGTCGGCCAGGGTCTGCGCCCTGTGCTCGCCCGGCGAGGCCACGATCAGATCGATCAGGTTCAGCGCTTTGCCGACGAGCCTGGTGCCACGAACCTCGGTGACGGCGTTGGCCTTCTGTCCCTCGTCTTCGGGCGCGGCATCCGGTTCGAGGCTGGCGAGGCGGTGACGCATGAAACGGGGCGGCCTGTCGGGGCGGGCTGATGCGGAGAGGGCCACAGCTTACGCAGACACGCCATCGGCCGCAATGGTCCAGTATCACGATGTGAGAAATATATATGCTGCAAATGCGAAGTAACCCACCTCTTCATACATAGTAAGAATGGTCGTTGACAGCGTGCCCAGCCACTCCTAGCCTTTCCCTCAAGATCGGGGCTCTCCCGGCTCAGTGGGGACGAAACGTGGCAATGGTGGACGCGACGACGTCACCACTCCGTTCGGCCGAGGCCTCGCCTCACGTTCACGCCCTGGTGGCGGGACGGATGCACGCGAGCGTGAGGCCGCTCGATGGCGGACGGCTCGCGTCGCTGTGGCGGGAGGAGCCCGGGAGCGGCCGCACCGACGTGCTGGTGCCGATGCCCGAGACCGGCTTCGACCCGCTGAACTGGCCGAAGGCTGGCACTTACCCGCTCGTTCCCTTTTCCAACCGCATCCGCGGAGCCGCATTCCGATTTGGCGAAACCCGGGTCGAGCTTGCGTCGCACCCGGCCGCCGCGCCCCATGCGCTGCATGGTTTCTGCCAGATGCGGCCCTGGACCATGACCCGGCACTCGGAGGCGCAGGTCGAGATGCACTACCGGCACGACCCGGAGAACACTCCGGATGCATGGCCGTGGGAATTCGAGGCCATTCAGCGCATTACGCTCGATGCGACCGGCGTGACCCATGAGATCGGAGTCGAAAGCCGGGCAGCGTCGCCGATGCCGATCGGCCTGGGGCTTCATCCCTATTTCGCGGTGTCGCAGGGCGACCGCATCCGCTTTGCCGCCGATGCCTTGTGGGAGGCGGATGCCGACGGCTGCGGCCGGGAGCTTCGGACGCTCACGGGTAGCGCTCGCGTCCATGATTCACGCCATGGCGAGGAGGAGGTCACAGCCTATCACGCCGATTGGGGCGGAACGGCGTCGATCGACCGGCGCGACGGCACACGGGTCGTGATCGAGGCGGACGCCCCGCTGGACCACCTCGTATTCCACGTCCCTGCCGGCGGCGGCTACCTGTGCCTCGAGCCGGTGAGCCATGTCGCCGACGCCTTCAACCTTGCGGCGGCGGGACAGGCGGGCACTGGCGCGCGGGTGCTGCGCCCTGGCGAAGCGATCTCGGCCATCATGCGGATCAGGCTGGCATGAGGTGATCCGAAACGCGGCTGCAGCAACCATTCTACCCAAGAAAACAAGGCCAAGAGGCCGGGCAACATCTCTACCGGGAGGAAACCATGAGCAGGGATACCGAACACGGACCAGGTGAGCGCCGAGGCCTCGACCGTCGTGACATGTTGAAGGGGCTTGCCGGCGCCGCCGCGCTTTCGGCCATACCCCATGCGGCTTCCGCCCAGACGGCCAAGGAAGCGCCGGCCCTTGCCAAACTGGCGGCCGAAGGCAAGCTGCCGCCGCTGGCCGAGCGCGTCTCGGCCAATCCGCTCGTCATCGCCGTGGAGAAGGTGGGCCGCTATGGCGGCTCGCTCAGGCGCGGCCTGCGCGGCTCGTCCGACCATAACGGCATCCTGCGCATGGTCGGCAACCAGGGCCTCGTGCGCTGGAACCTCGCCTTCACCGAGGTCCTGCCGAATGTCGCCGACAAATGGGAGGTGAACCCGAATTCGACCGAGTTCACCTTCTATCTCCGCAAGGGCATGAAATGGTCGGACGGCAAGCCGTTCACGGCCGATGACATCGTCTTCTCGATCGAGGACTGCGCCAAGAACACCGAACTCTACAAGTCGCCGCCTTCGCCGATCGTGATCAGCGGCCAGGCCGGCACGGCGACCAAGATCGACGAGACCACGGTGAAGTTCACCTTCGCCAGCCCCTATGCGCTGTTCCTGGAGCAGATGGCGACGCCGCTCGGACAACACCCGACGCTGTTCGCCAAGCACTACTGCAGCCAGTTCCACCCGAAGTACAACCCGGGCGTGGCCGATCTCGTCAAAGCCGCCAACCTGTCCGACTGGGGCACGCTGTTCCGCAACAAGTGCGGCGATATCGAGATCCCGTCGCGCTGGGGCAATGCCGACAAGCCGACGCTCGACCCCTGGGTCATCAAGGAGCCCTATACGGGCGGCGCGACGCGCGTCGTGATGGAGCGCAATCCCTATTTCTGGCAGGTCGACAGCGTCGGCAATCAGCTACCCTATATCGACCGGCTCACCTTCAGCATCTCGCAGGACGTCGAGTCGCTGATGCTCGACGCGATCTCCGGGCGCCTCGACATCCAGGAGCGCCATCTCGACACGCTGCAGAACAAGCCGACCCTGTCGCAGAACATGCAGAAGGGCGGCTATCGCCTGATCGAGCTCGTCAACTCGTCGTCCCAACAGGTTCAGATCTACCTGAACATGACCCACAAGGACGCGAAGATGCGGGAGATGTTCGCGAACAAGGAGTTCCGCAAGGCGCTCTCGCTGGGCATGAACCGCAAGGAGATCATCGACCTGGTCTATCTCGGCCAGTCGGAGCCCCATCAGACCGGGCCGCGCCCCGGCCACCCCTGGTATCACGAGGGGCTGTCGAAGCAGTTCACCGATTTCGACCCGGGCCAGGCCAACGCCATCCTCGACAAGCTCGGCTATGCCAAGAAGGACGCCGGCGGCATCAGGCTGAGGCCCGACGGGCAGAAGGTCTTCTTCGCCATCGACGTGATTCCGACCCTGTATCCGGACGAGGTCGACGCGCTCGAGCTGGTGAAGCGCCACTGGGCCGAGATCGGCGTCGACATCAAGGTCAACACGATCGAGCGCGCGCTGTACTACACGCGCGGCGACAATAACGACCACGACGCCGCGGTCTGGCCGGGGCCCGGCGGCCTCGATCCCATGCTCGATCCGCGCGACTACCTCGCCCAGCACACCCAGGGCTCGCGCTACGCCATTCCCTGGGCGCAATGGTACGTCTCGTCCGGCAAGGACGGGCAGGAGCCGCCGGAGAGCCAGAAGCAGCGCATGAAGCTTTACGACCAGGCGCGCGCCACGGCCGACCTGCAGAAGCGCGGCGAGATCATGAAGCAGGTCTTCGACCTGACGGCCGACGCCTTCGAGACCATAGGCATCTGCCTGGCGGTGAACGCCTTCGGCATCTGCAAGAACAACCTGCAGAACGTGCCGCCGAAATATCCCAACGCCTGGTCCTGGCCCAATCCCGGCCCGGCCCTGCCGCAGCAGTTCTTCTTCGCGACGTGATCGGCGGGAGCCCGGCGGCGCCGCGGGCGCGGCCGGGCTCCCCCAACCGAGACAGGCAGTGCCATGCTCCGCTTCATCGTCAAGCGCCTCCTCTGGATGGTGCCCTCGCTGATCGTCGTCAGCTTCTTGGCCTTCGTGCTGATCCAGCTCCCGCCGGGCGACTTCGTCACGACCTATATCGCGACGCTCGCCGCCTCGAACGAGGTGGTCGACCAGAACACGGCGGCGGATCTGCGGGTCCGCTTCGGGCTCGACCAGCCGATGATCGTCCAATACTTCAAATGGATCAGCGGCATCGTGCTGCGAGGCGATTTCGGCCTCAGCTTCGAGTGGCAGCAGCCGGTCAGCGACCTGATCTGGGAGCGGATGGCGCTGACCCTGGTGCTGACCTTCTCGACCCTGCTCGCGACCTGGGGCATCGCGCTGCCGATCGGCGTGTTCTCGGCCGTCAAGAAATATTCGATCGGCGACTACATCGTCACCTTCTTCAGCTTCCTCGGCCTCGCCATCCCGAGCTTCCTGCTCGCGCTCGTGCTGATGTACGTCGCGGCCGTTGAGTTCGGGCAGGAGGTCGGCGGGCTCTTCTCCGAGCAGTACCTGACGGCGCCCTGGAGCATCGGCAAGGTCATCGACCTGCTGCAGCATCTCTGGATTCCGGTCATCATCCTGGCCGTCTCCGGCACCGCCAGCCTGATCCGCGTCATGCGCGCCAACATGCTCGACGAGCTGAACAGGCCCTATGTCACGACGGCACGGGCGAAGGGCCTCTCGGAGTTCCACCTGCTGGTGAAATACCCGGTCCGCCTCGCCCTCAACCCGTTCATCTCGACGATTTCCTGGCTGCTGCCCAACCTGGTCTCCGGCTCGATCATCGTCGCGATCGTGCTGAGCTTGCCCACGGCTGGGCCGCTCCTGCTCCAGTCGCTGATGAGCCAGGACATGTATCTGGCCGGCGCCTTCGTGCTGCTGATCTGCGCGCTCACGCTCATCGGCTCGCTGATCAGCGACATCCTGCTCGCCCTCGTCGACCCCCGCATTAGGCTGGAATAGGCCATGACCGACACCGCCCTTTCATCCGTCGACAGCAAGCGGCTGGCCGTCGCCTCGCAATGGCAGCTCGTCTGGTGGGCTTTCAGGCGGCACCATCTCGCCATGGCCGGGCTGGTCGTCACGGCGTTCCTCTACATCATCGCGATCGCGCCCGGCTTCTTCGCCGTCAACGACCCGTCGCTGCAGAATGCGCGGGCGGCCTTTCACCCGCCGCAGGTGATCCATTTCATCGACAGGGCGGCGGATGGGAGCTGGTCCTTCCGCCCCTTCATCCATCCCTCCGCGTTCAAGCGCGACCCGCAGACGCTCTCGGCGATCTATAGCGAGGACAAGACCCGCAAGAACTACGTCCGGTTCTTCGGCGAGGGCTACGAGTACAAGCTGTTCGGCCTGTTCAGCACCACGACCCACCTGATCGCCTCGGAGAACAAGGCCCAGCCGATCTTTCTGCTCGGAACCGACCGGCTCGGCCGCTGCGTCTTCAGCCGCATTATCCAGGGTACCCAGATCTCCCTGTCGGTCGGCCTGGTCGGCGTCCTGCTCTCCCTGACCATCGGCATCCTGCTCGGCGGCATTTCCGGCTATTACGGTGGGCGGATCGACTTCGCGGTGCAGCGCGTCATCGAGTTCGTGCTGTCATTGCCCAGCATTCCGATCTGGCTCGCGCTCTCGGCGGCCCTGCCGCAGGATTGGCCGGCGACGCTCAACTACTTCATGATCACGCTGATCCTCTCCCTGACGGGCTGGGCGCAGCTCGCCCGGGTCGTGCGCGGCCGCTTCCTGAGCCTGCGCACCGAGGAATTCGTCACCGCGGCCCGGCTCGACGGTGCCTCGGAAGGACGGGTGATCTTCCGCCACATGCTGCCGAGCTTCGCCAGCCACATCATCGCCTCGATCTCGCTGGCGATCCCAGCGATGATCCTGGCCGAGACCGCGCTCAGCTTCCTCGGCCTGGGCCTGCAGCCGCCGACCATCTCCTGGGGCGTGCTGCTGCGCGAGGCCCAGAACATCCGCTCGATCGCGACCGCGCCCTGGCTGTTCGCGCCCGGCGTCGCTGTGGTGGTCGCCGTGATCGCCCTCAACTTCCTGGGAGACGGATTGCGCGACGCCGCTGATCCGTACAACAAATGAGCGTCATCGATCTTGCCACCGGCCAGGAGGTCCGCGCCGCAGTCCAGGCGCCGACAATCCTCGACGTGAAGAATCTCGTGACGCATTTCCCGGTGCGCAGCGGCGTCGTCAGGGCCGTCGACGGCGTGTCCTTCACGCTGCAGCGCGGCAAGACGCTCTGCATCGTCGGCGAGAGCGGCTCGGGCAAGAGCGTGACCGCGCGCTCGATCCTGCAGATCGTCGACGCGCCGGGGCGTATCGTCTCGGGCTCGATGGTCCTGCACCGGCCCGACGGAACCTCCGTCGACCTCGCGAAGCTGAACCCGCGCGGTCGGGAGATCCGCGCGGTGCGCGGCCGCGAGATCGCGATGATCTTCCAGGAGCCGATGTCGTCGCTCTCGCCAGTCCACACGGTCGGCGACCAGATCATGGAGGTGCTGCGGCTGCATCTCGGCATGGGCAAGAAGGAGGCCCGCGCGCGCTGCGTCGAGCTGCTCAAGCAGGTCGAGATCCCCAATGCCGAAACCGCGGTGGATCGCTACACGTTCGAATTCTCGGGCGGCATGCGCCAGCGCGTGATGATCGCGATGGCGCTGGCCTGTAACCCCTCCCTGCTCATCGCCGACGAGCCGACGACGGCGCTGGACGTCACCACGCAGGCCGAGATCCTCGACCTGATCAGGCGGCTGCAGAAGCAGCACGGCATGGCGGTGATGTTCATCACCCACGACATGGGCGTGGTCGCCGAGATCGCCGATGACGTGCTGGTGATGCACCACGGCAAGGTCATGGAGAGCGGCCCGGTCGACGCCATCTTCCACACGCCGCAGGACGACTACACCCGCATGCTGATCGGCTCCGTGCTGAAGTTGGAGCAGAAGGCCGAAATCCGGCTGAAGCGGCCGCCGATCGCGGAGGAAGCCGCGCCGGTCCTGCAGGTCAAGAACCTCGCGATGTATTTCGGCTCGCTGAAAGCTCCGCTCAGGGCCGTCGACGATGTCTCGCTGGAGGTCAGGCCGGGCGAGACGCTCGGCATCGTCGGAGAATCCGGCTCAGGCAAGACAACAATGGGACGCTGTCTACTCAGGGTCTACGAGCCGCAGGCCGGGACGATCGACTATCGCCGCGCCGATGGCGAGGTCGTGGACCTGCTCAAGGCCGACAAGGCGACGCTGAAGGCCTGCCGGCGCGAGATCCGGATGATCTTCCAGGATCCGGTCGGCTCGCTCAACCCGCGCATGACCGTGGCCCAGATTGTCGGCGAGCCCCTGCTCGTCAACAAGATCGCGCAGGGCAAGGAACTCGACGACCGGGTCGCCGAGCTGCTGCGCCAGGTCGGTCTGGAGCCGTCCTGGCGGGAGCGCTACCCGCATGCCTTCTCCGGCGGCCAGCGCCAGCGCATCGGCATCGCCCGCGCCATCGCGCTCAATCCGCGCATCATCGTCGCCGACGAGGCGACCTCGGCGCTCGACGTTTCGCTGCGCTCGCAGATGCTCGACCTGATGATGAACCTGCAGGACAAGCTCGGGCTGTCCTACGTCTTCATCAGCCACGATATCGGCGTCATCCGCTACATGTGCGACCGGGTCGCGGTGATGTATCGCGGCAAGGTGGTCGAGACCGGCGCGGCCGAGCAGGTCTGCAACGCGCCGACGCACCCCTATACCCAGGCACTGCTCTCGGCGATTCCGCGGCCTGATCCCAGGGCCCGCAGCATCCACCGCCGGCATCGTTATGTCGGCTAGTTGAACCCCGGGGCATGGCCATGAAGATCGTCGATATCAGGACCTTCCTGATGCATGCGGGCGCGCCCAGCCTCAAGAACTGGGCGTCGGACGGATCATTCGGCACGCAGCAATTCTCGAAGAACCTCACCGGCAGCCGCAACTGGCTGTTCGTCAAGGTTGTCACAGATGAAGGCATCACCGGCATAGGCGAATGCTCGGGCTGGCCGCGCGTGATCAGAACCGCGGTCGAAGACCTGAAATCGCTGCTGGTTGGTGAGGATCCGACGCATATCGAGCGGCTCTGGCAGAAGATGCAGATCGCGATCATGGGCCACGGCATGACCGGCGTGGTCGGCGCCGGCGCGATGACCGGCATCGACATGGCGCTCTGGGACATCAAGGGCAAGGCGCTGAACACACCGGTCTGGAATCTGCTCGGCGGCAAGCTGCGCGACAAGATCCGCATCTATGGCCACGCGAACACCCCGGAGACCGCGCTGTCGCTGAAGCAGCGCGGCGTCACCGCGATCAAATGCGGAGGCGTTTCCGATCCCGTCAGAAAGGTCGCGGCGCTGCGCGAAGCGGTCGGCGAGGAGATGGACATCGCCATCGACCTGCACGGCCCGCCATGGCTGACGCCGGCCGATGCGACGCAGGTCTGCCGCGCCCTCGAACCCTTCAAGATGATGTGGGTCGAGGATCCGATTGCGCCCGACAATCTCGACGGCTACCGCCGCATCCGCGACCACTCGGCGGTGACGCTGGCGGCTGGCGAGCGCATGGCGACGATCTTCGGCGAACGCGAGCTGATCGAGCGCGATCTGATCGACGTGGTGCAGCCCGACACCGGACGCGCCGGCGGCATCACGCAGATGAAGAAGATCGCGGCGATGGCGGAGGCGCATCACATCATGCTGGCGCCGCATTCCGGCTCGCTCGGGCCGGTCGCGGAATATGCCGCGCTGCATCTGCTCGCGAGCTGCCCGAACGGCCTCGTCCTTGAGCGCATCGAGGATGATTGGGACGGCCGTGCCAAGACGGTCATCCCGCACCCGGCCTCGCACGACGGCTATCTCGACGTGCCCGACCGCCCCGGCCTTGGCGTCGAGATCGACGAGGATTTCGTCGCGCGATGGCCGAGCGAGATGAACGTATCGATCCCTGTGACGGAGGGCTCCGGCTCCTATGCCGAGGGCACTTTCCGCGAGCATGTCTACGTTCAGACGCGCTGGAAGCGCGGCGCCTATTTCAAGGACTAGAGCCCATGAAGATCGAACGCCTGCGGGCCTATATGTCACGCGACAAGGACCGCCCCCGCGTGGTCGTCGCGATCGATACCGATGACGGACTGACCGGCTGGGGCGAGTGCTACAATCACGGCCCGGACAAGGCGTTGCTGCCGCTGCTCGACTACCTGTTCGAGTTCATCCGTGGGCAAGATCCGCGACGGATCGAATACCTGATCCTCTATCTGCTGCAGCAGAGCCGCTTCCCGCCTGGAGCGCTCGGGCTGGCGGCGATCTCGGCAATCGACCACTGCCTTTGGGACATCTCGGCCAAGGCGCTCGGCGTTCCCGTCTATATGCTGCTCGGCGGCAATGTTCGCGACCGGGTGCGCGTCTATGCCGGCGTCTACACTGCGCCGGACCCGGCGATCGCGCGCGACCAGCTCAACGCCCTGAACGAGGAATGGGGGCTGACGGCGTTCAAGCTCAGCCCCTATCGGATCGACATGCATGCGAATCGCTGGGGCGAGGTCGTGCGCACCAGCGCCGAGTATTTCCGCACGCTCCGCGAGACGGTGCGCTCGGACTACGAGATCGCCTTCGACGCTCACGCCAAGATCTTCGAGGTCGGGCAGGCGATACAGCTCGGCAACGCGCTGGCTCCCTATGATCCGCTCTTCTTCGAGGAGCCGCTCCGGCCCGAGAACTTCGAGGCCTGGGGCGAGCTGAAGCGCGGGCTGAGCTGCACGCTCGCGACGGGTGAATCCCTTTACAGCCGGTTCGAGTTCCTGCGGCTGCTCTCGGTCAAGGGCTGTGACATCATCCAGCCCGATATCTGTGTCGTAGGCGGGCTGCTGGAGATGCGCAAGATCGCGGCCATCGCCGAAGCGCACTACGTGACCATCGCCCCCCATAACCCGATGGGACCGTTGGCCACCGCGGTGAACCTGCATTTCTCGGCGGCGCAGCCCAACTTCCGGATTCTCGAGTACCGGCTCCCGCATGGCCCCAACTACGCCTTCGGCGACGGCAGGGGCGATGCCAATGTCCAGCCCGATCGCTCGCAGGGAGCCTGGTACGTCAAGGACCCCTATCTACCGAAGGACGGCTATCTCGAATTGCGGCCCGACCGCTCCGGCTGGGGCGTCGAAATGGACATGGATGTCCTGGCCAGGGAGGACTACATCCACTGGGAGCGCAAGGTCCCGCGCCGCCCGGACGGTTCCACCGCCTATGCCTGATGCGGCAGGCGGAAGGGTGATGGGCTTGGGTTGCGGGGCGGTGCTGAAGTGGGCCTGGTTCTCTTTCGCCACGAGCAGCCGCGTTGTGGACGATTTAGCGATGGAGTGCCCGGCGCCGCGAGCGCGCCGGACCGCTCGGCCGCGGCAGCGAGAAACAAGCGGACAGCGCGAATTTTTGAACCGCTTCCAGGCGGAAGTTGCCAAGGGCCAATCACGGCCGCCGCCTCCGGCAGGATGAACTGCCGAAGAGCGGACATTGCTAATGTCAGCAACGGGCCAGAATCGGCCTTACGTCTGTGACCCTCAATGTGCGGACGCTCTCCAATTAACCCGAACTCCGCTACCATCCACGAAGCGGACTCTACCCTCTCCGAGCCCAGTCATGCGGCCACAGGCAGCGGATCGGTGCCTTCACTCAGAATGGCAAGATAGCGGCGGTAGCCGAACACGCGGCCGCGCTTGCGCCCGGTCACCTCTTTGACGATGCCGAGCCGCTCGAGATCGGCGAGGGCGGCGTTGACGGTCGGCATGCTGAGACCCGTCTGCGTGACGAGTTGCCCTGCGGTGAGGAACGGATGCTGCTGCAGAAGCTCATGGATGCGCAAGGCCGAGCCGGCGCGGTCGCTCTCCGCGGTGATGCGCTCGCGATCTGCCCTGAACAGGTCGACAATGCGCGTCGCGGCGTCAAAAGCCTGGTTCGCCGTATCCGCGATGCCCTTCAGGAAGAACTCGAGCCAGGCCTCCCAGGCTCCACGCTCGCGCACCTCCTGCAGGAGGCGATAGTAGTCGGCCCGGTGTGTCTTCAGATAGAGGCTGAGGTAGAGCAGTGGCCTTCGCAGCACGCCATGGACGCACAGATAGAGCGTCACCAGCAGGCGGCCGATGCGGCCATTGCCGTCGAGGAATGGGTGAATTGTCTCGAACTGCACGTGCAGAAACCCGGCCTTGATCAGCGCTGGCAGCCGCGACTTGTCCTCGTGCATGAAGGCTTCGAACGCGGCAAGGCAGGTGTCGAGCTCCATCACGGGAGGCGGAACGAACAGCGCGTTGCCGGGGCGGGTGCCTCCGATCCAGTTCTGCGAGCGCCGGAACTCGCCTGGGCTCTTCGTGCCGCCGCGGCCGCTCTGAAGGAGGCGGCCATGCATCTCGCGGATGAGCTGGAGCGAGAGCGGCAACTCCTTCAGCCGCTCCAGGCCGAACATCATCGCGTCGACGTAGTTCGAGACCTCACGGATGTCGTCGATTGGCTGACCGGCCTGAGCTTCCGTCTCGAACCGGAGGAGGTCGGTCAGGGTCGACTGCGTGCCCTCGATCTGAGAGGAGAGCACCGCTTCCTTGCGCACATACATATAGAGGAAGAGCTCCTGCCGCGGCAGGAGCGTGGTTATGCCGTCGAGCCGGCCGAGCGCCCGCTCCGCGAGGCTGAGGTGCGGCAAGAGGGAGAGGATATCGATCGGCGGCTGCGGCGGCAGCGCGGGCGGCATGAAGGCGCGGACGATCTCGCCGCCAACCGGCGTTTCCACAAAGCGGCCAAGGCGCGACTCGATGGTGTGAACGTGAGCCATACGGGCACTATGGATGGCTGACGCTATTTAAACAATTGGCCATCGGATTAATTAACGGTTGTGCTAAGGCAAGCTCGCTTAAATAGCGAAGCGGTGGTGATCTCGGGATCGGCAGAGGGAGCGCTTGGCTGTTGGACCGTTGATGTGTGCCAGGCTGCCTTGGTTGCTCGGATCGTGTGGAGCGCCTCCGGCTTGAGGTGCGTATATCGCCGCAGCATCTTCCAATCCTTGTGCCCGGTCACAAGGGCAACCTGCTCGATCGTGAAGCCTGCTTGGAACAATCGGCTGGTGCCTTCGTGGCGAAGATCGTGGAAATGCAGGTCCTCGATCTTGAGGTCTTCGCACTGACGGCGAAACGCGGTGCCAACCGAGCGGCTGTTATAGGGGAAGATGCGGCCTTCTCGCGCGTTCGAGAAGCGCCCTTGCTCTTCGATGATCTTGCACGCGTCATAGCCCGATACGTCGAGCAGAGGGATGCGCTGATTGTTGCCGTCCTTGTTACGAGGGTCCTTGCGGTCACGAATGAGAAGCATGCGCGCATCCTTGTGGCGGAGAAACGTCTCGTTGAGTATTGCCCCTTGCGACGGATCTGGGCTCTCCAAGAGCCGGATTTTAGTTTAGTGAAGGTGGCCAATTTCGTGTGCGCTCCGTGTGCACTGACGCATCGAAAAACCGGAAAATGGGGCGTGTCGTGGCAAAATCGAGTGCACACGACGCGACCTAACGATCTGAAACTACTAGAAAAATGCAGCAATATCAATCATTTAGATTATCCGTGGCGCCGATGATGGACTGGACCGATTCCGCTTGCCGGGTGGTCCATCGCCTGATGACGCGCCATGCGCTGCTCTATACCGAGATGGTGACCGCGCAGGCGGTGATCCGTGGTGACCGCCAACGCCTGATCGGCTTCGACGCGATGGAGCATCGGGTCGCGCTTCAGCTCGGGGGCAATGATCCGAAGCTTTTGGCCGAGGCCGCTAAGATCGGCGCCGATTTCGGCTATGACGAGATCAACCTGAACTGCGGCTGCCCCTCGGACCGGGTGCAGGGCGGAGCCTTCGGCGCCTGCCTGATGCGCGAGCCGGCGCTGGTTGGCGAATGCGTCGCGGCGATGAAGGCGGCGGTTTCCATCCCCGTCACGGTGAAGTGCCGTATCGGCGTCGATGATCAGGATCCGGAAGCTGCGCTCGATGCGCTCACCGTTTCCCTGCGTGCCGCGGGCGTCGATGCGCTGATCGTCCATGCCCGCAAGGCCTGGTTGCAGGGGCTCTCGCCCAAGGAGAACCGCGAGATCCCGCCGCTCGACTATGAGCGTGCCTATCGCCTGAAGGCGGCCAATCCCGACCTGCCGATTGCCATCAATGGAGGCATCAAGGCGCCATCCGAATGGCTGCGGCATCTGGAGAAGCTCGACGGCGTGATGATCGGCCGCGAGGCCTATCAGAACCCGGAGATCCTGCTGCAGGTCGATCCGCTGCTCTTCGGCACGGATGCGCCGGTGCCGGATGCCTTCGCCATGCTGGAAGCGCTGGAGCCGCATATCGCCGCACATCTGGAGCGGGGCGGGCGGCTGCATGCCTTCACGCGCCACCTCGTCGGACTGTTCCCGGGCCGGCCCGGGGCGCGCCTCTTCCGCCGCCATCTTGCCGAGCGCTGCGTCGGAGCGGATGCGACGCTGGACGATCTGCGTGCCGCCGTGGCGCATGTTTCCCGTTACGAGGCCGCCGCAGCGGCCTGACGGCCGCTGGAGCAGGCGTTCCACTCACGCCAGCTTGCTCGCAGGCGGGCAAATCCGGGCCGTCAGCCGCGCCGTGCCGCCTCGATCGCCGCGACGTCGATCTTCCGCATGGTCATCATCGCGGTAAAGGCACGCTTCGCTTCCTCGCCGCCGACAGCCAGCGCCTCCGACAGCACGCGCGGCGTGATCTGCCAGGAGATGCCCCACTTGTCCTTGCACCAGCCGCATTCGCTCTCCTGGCCGCCATTGCCGACGATGGCGTTCCAGTAGTGGTCGGTCTCCCGCTGGTCGTCGGTGGCGACTTGGAACGAGAAGGCTTCGCTGTGCTTGAAGGCGGGGCCGCCATTGAGCCCGAGGCAGGGAATGCCGAGGACCGTGAAGGTGACCGTCAGCACATCGCCGGCCTTGCCGGAGGGAAAGTCGGTGGGCGCACGAAAGACCGCGTCGACCGAGCTGTCAGGAAAGGTCTCGGCATAGAAGCGCGCCGCAGCCTCGGCCTCCTTGTCGTACCAGAGGCAGATCGTGTTCTTGGCAATCGCCATCGCGTTTTCCTTCCGTTTCTGAAGTGACACCCGTTCTGTCCATGGCCCGGAGACGGTCCGCTGCCGGCGAAAATGGAGCAGCACCAACACGAAATGCGCGGAGGGCGCCGACGTTCCGCCGATGAGGCCTGTGCCCTGCATCTTGTAGGGGCAGCCGAAGTTTGCCGCAAACATGATCCCGAGATCGCGCAACTCCTTGATGCCCAGGCTGTTTGGATGGAGATTACCGCAGTGAAGGCGAAGTGCTTCCGCAAATCTGGCCGCCGGCCGAAGCCGCCAGGGGCTGATCGACTTCGGGATCGGAATGGAGGACGACCTCAGAGGCAGTTGCTCCATTTGCGATGACGCGCACCTGTGGGTAGCCTTTACATGGTCGCAATGGCCTTTGGCCCCTGCTTGCCGGCGCGGGCATCGCGGTTCTCTCGCATATCCTTGCCATTCCCGACATAAAGGCCGATCGGCTGGTCAATCTGATGCCAGATTTCCCGCCGGCCCGTCTGCCGATCAATCTGACCTATCCGTCCCGGCGTAACCTGCCGCTTCGCGTGAGAACCGTCATCGACTATCTCGTTGCGGCGATGCGGGAAGACGCGTTCATGACCTCGTGATCGGCATCGGTTCGATCCCGGCCGAGGTCGTTGACGGTCGAGGTTCGTCATCTTCGCTATTCTTGGCGCCGTCCAAGCATGGCAGCTTTCGCAAGGCGACGTTGGCGCTCGGAACATACGAGTCGTCCGTCAGTCGTCGTGTCCGAGATATTGAAGGCGACCTGGGGGCATCGCTATTTCAACGCCACAGACGTGGGAGACAGCGCTGTGCCCTGCGCTCCCTGGGAACTGAGCAGGGCCCGACGGGCCGTCACTGAATAGCGGGCGTGGTTGATCGCCAGGGTCATTGAGGAATCGGCACCCGAGCCGCCAGCGGAGGCGAGGGCATCGCCGACCAGTTGATGGAGCGATCGGTCCAGGGCTTCCAGCATCTCGGTATCGGCTTTCTGCGCCTGATCGGCGATCTGGATCAACTGCCCGATCCGTTTCTGCTCCTGGCGCATCCGCCCCGTCTTCGCACGCCCCAAAACGATCGTGGCAACCGAGCCCAGGATGCTGATAGCCGCCGCCGCGAGATAGAAGTAGCTGTGGAGCTCATCGAAAAAGCTCTGTTCGCCATTGCTGAGATAGTTGGCGACGCCTGGATGGATCGGCAGGATCGGATTCTTCGCGTCGGGGTCGGGCGCTTCGATCTGGCTTGCCAGCGGGGTGAGCGCGACCAGCTTAGTTTTCGACGTGAACAGGGTCCGGCCGATCGCTCCAGCGACAAGATCGAGCATCAAGTCGGGCGCGACGAGCCGGTAGGTTACGGCGAGCGTGGTCACCGTGTCGTCAGGCGTTGCCGGGCGAGACCTGACGGCGCCTTCCGGCACATCATAGGACTCGAAGGCCGGAAAGCGCCGATTGAAGGCATCCGCATCGGAGAAAGCCAGGATCGTCGGCGTTCCCCCGGTTCCCTTGGCCATGGCCGCCACTGCGCCGACCACCTCTCCCGGCCCGACCGGGCCGACGGCAAGGATGGCGGCGACATGCCGTTGATGAACCGCCGCCACCATCTCGTCGGGGGACAGGAAGACCCGCTTCACCTCACGGGGCGCGACATCGTAGTAGCTCAGGATGAGGTCGAGCAGCGCGGCGTTGACGTCCTGCAGACGTCCCTGCGGAATTGCGATCGTCTTGCCGGAGAGCATGCCGATGCTGTCGATCGCCGATTTCGGCGGCAGCACGAAGGCGACGACGTCGCGGCGCAGGATCGCGATGGTCTGGCCATTGGTCGGCGGCGAGACGTCGCTGCGGATGATGGCGAGATCGGCAGTGCCGCTTTCGATTGCTCGCGAACTGGCAGCCAGATCGTCGACCTGAACCGGCTGAAGCTTCACACGGGGATGATCCTGGGCCACCTCGGTGATGAGCGCGCCGATAAGGCGCTGGGCATCCGTGCCGAAGGCGCCCGTCGTCACCCGCAAGGTTGCGTGGGGCGCCCCGTAGTGAATGGCTGCCGCCACGGCGCCGATGACGAGCAGGGCACCCGCCCATAGGGCAAATCGCATCATCCTGCTCCCCGTCATTGGCTTCGAGGCATCAGGCAGGGTGTGCCACTGGCACACGAGGCCTCTTGGGTTCGGTCCTGCAAAGGTGAAGTCTGCCGTACCGGGCAGGGGAAGGCCTCACTAACCTTGGCGGCGTCTCTTGAATCCGAACGCCTCTCTTTCGCTTAGAACGCAGGCTCGGCCCTCACGCCGTCTAGGGCCAGCGCAACAAGAATGGAAAGCCCGCAGAGCCTGACGATGAGAGCCAATTCGGTCGCCTTTAATTGCCCGTGGGTGCGCCGAGTTGATAGTCCTTCTGCAGGGTTCGGGCCGAGGACGGGTAAAGAGTCTGGCATTCTGAAAAATAGGCCGTCTGGGGTTGCCTGTTGGCAGGGTCTGCGCAGATTGCGGCGAGTTGTTCTCGCCTCGATTGCGAAGTTTGACAGCCGGAGAGAATGGCGCTCGCCAAAACGACCGAACCAACCAATCGAAGTGATGTCATTGTGATCGCCCCTTTTGAGTTCAGACCAAAGGCCGGGCCGAAAATCCGGCCCGGATCGTCAGTGGAAGGGCAGCGCCTTCGAATTAGGGCTTCATCTCGATGCCGCGCTCAGCGCGCATATCCTTGAACACGACGGCGATGGCTTCGATCACGCGCTTGTTCTGATTGGCCTTGCAGTATTGAATGACCTCATGCTCCGCTTCTTTCCCGCGCTTGACGTTGAGCATGTGCTTTCGCGCAAGGCCGTTGTACCAGCCGCTATACCAAGTCGTCAGCATGTCGGCGTCTTCTTGAAACGTTCCTGCCAATTGTGCGCAGGTCAATTTCTGCACATCGATGTAACCCTTGTCGTCTGCATACGTGCTCAGAGCGGTCTGTGCGACGGCGGGGGCCGCAAGCACGATTGCGAAGAGCGATGCAGCCACTGCTTTCCTGATCATTTTCGTCACCTTGCAGAATTATGCCAACAATTATCAGAGATGGATTTCGCGGATACCCGTTCAGCTCTGTTTTTCAGCCGCGGGGATTGTCCATGTCCCGTTGAGGATCGACGGATCTGTTTCACTCGGCCAATACATGCGAAGCATCAGGATAAAATCGCCGGAAGGCGCGGGAAGCCAGTTCGATTCCTTGTCCTTTCCGGGAGAGTCATACTGAATATACAGATCGGTGGAGCCGTCCGGATTGGTCTTCAGGTCCTGGCGGGCGCTGATGGAATATCGATTGAGCGGATTGTTCACGAAGAAGTACTTGTCGTCATACATGGTCAGCGACCAGAAGCCCTCCGCGGGCGGCAAATGACCCTTGGGGAAACGCATGACGTACTTGTTCGCCCCATTATATTTGCGGCGAGCAGCATCGCGTTGTGAAGTCGGATAGACCGCATCCTGGGGGCGATTGGCGCCGAGGCCGATGGCGGTAATGAGCGCTCGCATCAGGTAGTCGGTACCGTAGATGCCGGTCTTTGTCGTGAAGGCCCAGCCGTTCTCGTCTTTGATAGCCCTGTTGATCTTGAACTGCAGCATAATCCTGTCGAACGCGACTTCAGGGACGCGCTTCGCCAGGTCGACCTTGAATTTACTCTCGTCGAAGTCCTGGCCCGGGACGATGCCGATACGGGCAAACCGTGCCAGCTCGGGGGCATCGGCGGCTGAAGGCGGATTGCTCTTCATCAGCTCGCAGAGCAGCTTGAAATAGGACACCGCGTCCATGCGATTGACCTGCTCTCGCACCGGGGTCTTCATGTCGATCGACGGATCGACCTTGCCAGGCGGCGGCACGTAAGGCTTGCCGTAAGCGCTGAGCGGGACAAGCTTGAACTCGTCTTGCAGCTTGTGAACTGCGGCGTAGTCCTCAGGCGTGCCGGTGCAATAGATGCGCCCGAGCAGCCAGACGATGTTTGTCGAGGACTTGTATTCCTTCACGCCCTCCGGCAGCGTGCCTTTCCAGCCGGGGCCGGTAATCGCATAGGTCTGGGCTCCGGTGCCAGTTGTACGCTTGCCCGGCACCTGGAAGACCGTCGTCCAGCCGTCGAGCATCGGCAGCAGGAAGTATCGTCCCTTCATATCCGGAACGCTGAGGACCCAAGGCTCCTTTCCGACGTCGAAGAATGAGGTCGTATAAAGCGTGTCCGCGTTGGGCGCAGTGACGTCCTTGAAGGACGCGTCGGGATAGCTGCGCAGCTTGATGATCTGTCCCATCGGCCCCCGCGTTCCCACGGGCTCGGCAACGTTGGTGATGATCCGCCGGGTCATCTCCATGGTGACCAGCGGGTACCCGAAGATGTAGGCGTCGGTCGCCAGCCAAAAATCCTCCAGACCTTCGCCAATGCCGAGGAAGGCTCCTTGCTCGGCGAGCGCCGAGTGCCCCATCGTCGCGCTCGCGAGCGCTCCTACGCCGCCGAAAGCTGCGGTTCGCCGAGTGATCTTCATTGTGGATCTCCACCTTGCGCCAGACTGAGGCGCGCCGGGTGAGCTTTTGCAGCCGCGTGCCCCGGTCACTCCCCGCGAAACCCTGTGCCCATGGGCTCCGAATTGAGCTCATTGGCGACGACGATTTCCGCACGGTCATTTGGCGCCCCCGCTATGACGAATCTTGCCATTTCGCGCCAAATGCGAATTCGAGGGGATTGGCTCAGGGCCCACGCTTTGCTGGCTGAAGCGCGGTCATTTGCGCTGCTGTCGCCTGTAATTTGCCGGCTGGATTTTCATCAGGCGTCTGAAGCTGCGGGAGAAGCTGGGCGGGCCGGTGTAGCCAAGGAGAAGAGCAATTCGCGAAATCTTCTCGTTGGTTTCGGTCAGCAGGCGGCAAGCGATGGCGAGCCGGACTTCGGTGACGATTTCGCTATGGCTGGTTCCATGCGCTGCAAGGTGCCGTTGAAGCGAGCGAGCGCTAACCCCCAATTTGCTTGCAATATCTTGAAGCGATGCGCCACACTGCAACGATGCTGTGATGGCTTCTCGCACAGCATGTTGGGAGGGGATTTGCCCGAGCTTCATCGCCTTGTCGCGAAAGGGCGAAACTTTCGCGTCTCCATTCACTCAGCTCGCCATTTAATGATCGATCGGATGGCTCGTCTGGCCATCGCCCGCCAAAATTGGACCAACGCGGAATTTCTTTAGGACAACGGAACGACTATGACCTGACGCTGATGCAAGCGGATGTCCAATTCTGCAGCCTTGGGGGAGGCGAGCATTATGAGCAGGATTCCAATAACGCGCTGTCAGTTTCTCATTCCATTCGCCAGCATCTGTGATGAGATTGGCGCGCCTACTGCGGCACTTCTGGAAAAATTCCGGCTGCCAACTTCGTTGGAAGAGAAGGCCGACGATTTCGTGCCTCTGCTGCGCGCGGTAGATTTTGCTGACAGAGCGCAGAGATCGCAAGGTATTGTCGACTTCGGATTTCAGGCAGCAAATCGACTTCAGTTTTGCCACCTCAGCGCAAAACTCAGGGCCATCATCGGATACTCGCCGACGCTGTTCATTGCTCTGCAGCACGTCTGCAAGTGGGCGACGCTGGAGGACAATGTTCTCAACATGTGGCTCGAGCGGGCCGATGATCACATCAAAATTTGCAGCAAGCTGATCGGCACCTCAGGGATCGCGCATCTCGAGCATTCGCAGTGGCTGCAGAATATTTTTCCCATTCATATCGTGCGACAGTTCGCCGGGCCGGAATGGGAGCCCGCAACGATAGCTTTTGAAGCTCATTACTCTCCGAGTATGGAAACCCGGTCCCGCTGGCCCAACACGCGGTTTCTCTCTGGGCAACTTGCTTCGTGGATCGAAGTGCCATTCTCGTTCATGGGACTGTCCAGCTCTGTCAGCGAGATGCCGCTTGAATTTTTCGCGGGGGATGCCGATCCGGCCGAGGGAGACATCATCAACTCACTCAAGTTGATGTTGCCGTCCTACCTGGACGAAGGGGTTCCGACCGTCGCCGAAATCGCGGAAATGGCGGGGACCAGCGTTAGAAGCCTTCAGCGCAAACTTTCGGTCGCCGGCCTTACCTATTCGGAACTGCTCGAAGCGGCACGGTTTGAAAAGGCGGTCAGGCTTCTACGCGCGACCGACGTGAAAGTTATCGAAGTCGCGTTTGCCTCGGGCTATGCAGACCCTGCGCACTTCACGCGCGCATTCCGCCGAATGTCAGGGACTACGCCGCGTCGGTTTCGCCATGAAGCGAGATCAGGATGACCTTGCCGTCTCATCCAGCCGGTTGGGGTTGGATGTCCGCTATCGGCGCTCTGCCAATGTCCGCTTCTCTAATCGGACAGTTGGGTCAAACTCGGATTGCACCTCTGTGCCGGGGTTGCGGTCGTTTAGCGCAACTGCGGCAAACTTCGGTTTTCCCGACATCTTCTGTGGGGAAAGGCGAAGTTTGCCGCACTGACCTTCAATTCGCGTCATAACCCATTGAAATATTTCAGTGCGGCTGTGGTCGTGTTGAGGTTGAAAGTGCCGCAGTTAAGGCAAAGTGTTTCCGCAACTAGGCCGCAACCGGCAAGTCGGCGGCGCGTATCAACCGAGCGTCGGCAGGCTTATGCGAACGGGCAGCTTCTAAAGCTGGCTTCTAAAATAGGGGCCGAGAGCGTCTCTTTTGGAGACGACGCTTCGCGGCTTTCAGTCAGCTAATGCAGGCAAGAGCGTGCGTGCGGTTGCGACTGGCAAGCATTCCGCGCTGCGGCGTCAAAGCGGCACAGGTTCCACCTGGCAACCAATTCCCAACGCCGCTCGTTAATGTCAAAGCCGCAGTCAGGATATCTGATTAGTCTGGATTGCCGTTGGCTGATACGAGCCGCAGGCGCCGCAGCTCTTCCACTATGACCGGACCGAGACGAAGGGCGCCTATGTCGGGTATCCCCGCCAGCCACTTCCGCGCCGCGTCGGCCGTGAGATTGCTGTCTGGGAACTCAGGTTGGAGTGCGGCGGCGGCAATCCGCGACAGGCCAAGTTCCATGAACGACCAGCCGGATTTCGTCGCGATGCCGAGTTCCAGCGCCAATGGGAAGTCGTAAATGTCGCCGACCTTTTCAGGCTGCCCGCTCTCTCGCAGGACCATCGCGAGGATATCGACGTAGGCTTTGCCGAGTTGCACATATCGGAAACGGACTTGGTCCTCGATGAGGTCGAACTCTCTTCTGATCACGTCGTCGACGACGATTATTCCGGGATCCTTCACCCTGCTGCGTGGATTCTGCTCTCGAGTGATTCTATTGGCCTCGCGCCTCTTCTCGTCACGCCTTTCCTGTCGCCGGACGGCTTTTGCTAGCAGGACCGGATACGGCAGACCACGCATCCAATTGAGCGCCACACCGGAAACCAGACCCGCAAAGCCTTCGTTGCCCCGATTTACCTCCCGATGAATTCTCGCAAAAATTGATCCGTAGGACTTGGAGGCACCTTTCGCGAGGGGGCTGACGGGCATCAAGGAGAGTGTGTCATCCGCTGCGATCTTCTCTAACATATGATCGTAGAGCCGCCGCAATCCGAACGGATCCACGGTCCAATTGGTTGCGAGCAAGCTAGCCGGCAGGGCGAGGTGCTTGTTGGCGGTGATGCTGGCCTCGGCCAGCCGGGCACGTAGTCCCTCGTCCACGCTGCCAAGGGTTCGCTTCACGAAATCGCGGACATCTCCCCCAGCTGCCTGGGCGATCAACAGGCCGGCTGCGGCTCTGACCCGCGGTGCGTCGTCGTCGTTAGGCGACTCGCTGGGCATCGCGCCCTCTAGCGCTGCGATCAAACGATTGGGGACGTCTAATGCCGTCCGAAGAAAGGCTGACTGCACCTCGTAGCCCACGAACGCGTCGAGTGGCTTTTCCGGCCATTCGTCGTAGTCCACGAGGAAGACATTGCCCACAATGTCACGGGACATGCGTCCCGCGCGTCCGGCGAAATTCCATAGAGCAGCCGGGTCAAGGCGCTTTCCGGTTCCTCTGGTCGGCGTATCGATGAAAACGTTTCGGGCGGGAAGGTTGATTCCCTCAAAAAGTGTTGTCGTGCAGGCGAGAAACTTGATGTGGCCGTCCCGAAACGAGCCCTCGATGGTCTCCCGCAGGAGCGTCGGCATCTTGCCGTAGTGAAACGCGACGCCTTTCCTAATCATCCCGGCGAGGGTGTAATCGGCATGGATGTGATCTTTGACAAAGTCGGCGATCTCGGCGAGCGCGGGGTCGCTTTCGTCCGTCCGCCCATGGGCTAGTTGCCGCGCAATCGTTTCAGCGTCGGTTGGGCCCGTGGCATAGACGAGAGAGCCACCTTCCGAGCCCAGCTCCAACGCCGTGGCTGCGAGGCGGCTTTCCGGCACATCGAAACCTCGCTCGCTTCTCAGATTGCCGAGCGGGCGGGGACCCTCCGACGTCAGCAAGTCCAGCACTAGTGCGTTCGCGGCCTCTGCCTTTCTCACCTGGATTCTGTTCTGGAGGACGGAGGGCAGCTCTGAGCGCGCAACACTGAGTTCGGGGACGCCAATCGTGGCGCCGACGGCCTCGAAACCTTTCGCGCCGGGAGCCAGCAGTACGAGGCGCGTGGATCCACTCCTTCGAACAGCCTGCTCGATGCTGTCCTGAAGAATCATGCCACGGGACCCGGCTGACAGATTCTGCGCCTCATCAACGACGATAAGGTCGAATGTGACGGAGGATGCGGCCAGAAGAACTTGTAGGCGCTCCTGCGTTAGCACGAATACCTGTCGGGCTGGAGCAGAGGAGTCGAGCGTTGGCACCGTGGAGACCCTGATCCCGGAACCTTCGCCCAGTCGCTTCTGAATCTTAGCACTCACCTCGGACAGGAGCGCTCTCGTTGGCGCCACATAAACCGCGCAGAAAGATTCCGAACGCTCAATCTGCCGGCAAAGGTGCTCGATGACGAGGAACGATTTTCCGGCTGAGGTGGGAGCCGAGACGGCAATTGCGCGGGCCTGCGGGAGCTCGTCCCAGGTTTCCTTCTGGAAGTCTGTTAAGGGCAGCCATTCGTCCCCAACACGCACGCTATTTAGCTCTCGAGAAAGCGTTCGCCGGAGCGCATCGAGGAAAGAGGCTCCCACCTCTGATCCGGGTCGGGCGACGCGGGCCAGCGCCGGAAAGTTGCCCAAGTCCGTCAGAATCCGGCGGCTACGCTCGTAGGCCGCTTCGTCGTCGGCTGCCACGATAAGCGCGTTAAGTGCTATAGACTGGGCAACACGTCGGAAACCTAGGTCCTCAGTCTGCACGAAGACCCCGGCGCAGTAGAGCAGCTTGTGTAGCTCCTCATCCGAAAGCGGGCTCGACGATCGCTCAAGTTCAGCTCCAATTGACCGCACGGCACCGGAGCTCTCCAACCGCCCGAGGATTTCGGAGAATGCCTTATGGCCTGTCATACGAAGCGAGAGGTCCAGTGCGAAGTTCATTCCCGATCCTCGCTCACCGTGTCCGTTTCGTCGTCGATATCGGCGTCGTCGCCGTCCAGCGGCAAGTCCCGATCGGCGACCCCCATTGCCGCGTAGAACGCCTTCCGCAGCGTCCTTACGTCGGGCACAGCCACGAAAAAGACGACGGCCTTCCTAGGGTCCGCGCCATGCTTCAGCAACTGCTTGCGGGCGAACATCCGCAGCGCGCCATGGTCCGCGGAATACCGTTCGGCAAAGCCGCGCTCGTGGATATCCGGGGGCAGGTCGTCGCGGATCGCCAGCCGTTTGCCGAAGTGACTTGGCTCCGAGTGGCAGATGACGCCGACGAACCGCTCCCTGCGTTGTGGCGCCCGGTTTCCGATCACGTCGAAGTGGTCGAGTGCATGCTGTCTAGCCTCGCCTTCGAGCGCGTCGAGGTTCCCCAGATCCGCAACGATCTCGTACTCTCGAAGGTATTGACGGCGGTCAGAGAGGAACTCGGCGGCTGACGATGCGTAGGATGCAGCACCCCGCCGTCCGGTTCCCGAAAGCTTCGACTCCAGGAAATAAACTGTTAGCGAGCCGTTCTCGTACAGCGCATGGATGCCGTCCAGTCCGTGGACCGGCATGTTGGCGGCCGTTTTCAGCGACATCTTGCTTGCCACCTGCGCAGCCCCAAGATGCTCCTGCACGAGACAATAGGCGAGAACCTCGCCCAATTCGCTAGCGCGACTCGGGTGACGGGCGTTGAACTCGATGAAAAGATCCCTAACCGCTTTGTGGCACCGCGCGACGGCACTCATATCGCCGCCCGCGATGTCACGGCGGAATTTTTCCTGCTTCCGCCTCGGTAGGGCGTAGAACATGCATTCCGCCCAGAGGAGTTCCGCAAGATCCGCTATCCGCGGGATATCTTCGCTGAACCGGACGTGCAGTAGTCCGGTGCGTGGTCCCTCCCAATCCGCGTCATGCCCGGCGTGAACGCAACAGTTCACGACGCTGTCGATCCCGGATGTGTTTAGTAAGGTGGCAAGGGCGCGGGCAAATGCTGCGCCGTCCATGTGATCATCGCGCCCGTCCGCAACCTCGTCTGGCATCTCAAGCTCGCGATACTAAACTTAGAGCTAAAAACGCGCATTTGGAGAGGGACTGCCACATAAATGTTTCAAGGGGGAACATTGATCCTCGTGCTTGCGCACTTTTAAATGGATTCCCACGCGAGTGTAGGGGCGAAATAATCGCAAACAATAGTATTGAAAGAATGTTCATTCAGCATAAATCCATTCACATCTGTTTAATTCAGTGATCATTTAGTTTTGAAAACGATCATAATGGTGGTTCTCCCAGAAACTAATCCGATAGTAATCGAATTATATCGGGGCGTATTTTATCGTCAGTTATTCACTTTGGATTATTTCAGCGATTAATCGATTCATGCTCGATCCATTCTTGAAATAATCAAGCAGGTAGTTTCGTGCTTGCTTGTCCATTTTGCGCGAACCTACCGCCGAGGCCCAAGCTAGCCAGTCAGAACGCCCCTCCCGCAGATACTTCTCACGCATCTCTGGAAGCCCATAACGATGGTCGGCGATCTCTAGAAGCTTGGCGCGGGTGATATCTGTGGCGTTCGGATGACGGTCGAGAGACACAATGACGTCAGCGGCCAAAGGCGTATTCATGAGGTAGTCGTCTAACATCTTGCCGTACCAAAACAGTTGGAATTCGCTGACGTCTGACTCATTGCGCAAGGCGTCCACCACGATTTGAGCAACTGCACCCTTATCCTGCATTGCGCCGCATAGACCGAAGAAGTTTTTCGCTAAGTGCGGGAAGCCCAACGCAAATTTCTTGAGATGCGGAGCCAAGCGATCAGCATGATCGCGCATCACGATCATAATTAACTCGGCGTCGTCTTCGCTAAGCTCGCCTCGGCCCAAAACCGACACGATGAACTCAACCTCCTCTCGTTCGAGTGGGGGCTCAAGTTCGTCCTCGTCCGTTGCGTCGTGTTCGTAATGAGACACGATCAAATGGCGGCGCCGGCGGAGGAGTCGGTCCTTGAGATCGCCCAACGAATCCTCGGCCTTTTCCGTGAGCGGCATGCCGCCGGTCAGGGTCTTCTTGCCGTTGACCGACAATCCCTTGAGGCCAAGCAACCTTTGGATTTCAGCAAAATCCGCCTTTAGGGCATTGAGGTCATTTCCAAATAGATAGACGTCGTCCATAAAACGCAGAATCTGAGGGGCTCGAATATTCGCCGAAGCCTCGATGAAGCGCAGAAAGTCGTTTCCGATCATCTTCGCCGGATATAGTCCTTGAGGTAAACAATCGAGAGATCGACCTGCATTGATTTCACGAAGGAATTTACCAAAGGCGACGATGTCATTTGGGTCTTCAGGTTCTAATGCTGAAAACCAGGCGTGAAGATCATGATGGTAAACGTTATTAAAATAGGCGCTGACGTCAAAGTAAAGAAATTCTTCTGTAAATATGCGCGCCTCTGCAACCCGTGCTTTAAATTCAGCATAAATCCGAGACGGAACCATGGGATGACCATCTTCAAAGCGGTAGCCGAAATGCGTTCGACCTGCGACAAATGGTTTGCGAAAGCGCCCACGGTTCTTGAATGCCAGATGATAGAGAAAGATCTCTGCTACAGGATCCAGCTTCACGGTGCGACGAAGATGGAGCTCATCCTTATTCGCGTAGACACGCCGTTGTGGGAGGAATGAGCCGCCGCCAGCCGCCAGTGCTTCGCCGAACGAGACCAGCCGGTCCAGGCCGCGCTCGACCAGAACCTGGTTCGTTGCAAGTGGAAACAGGGTACGAGGCAGGTCATCGAGGTAGAAGTCTCGAAGAGTATAGGGCGCTTTGGATGTATGCTTAGCGACCATGACGGTAGGCTTACAGCTCTTCTGGGGGAGCTGGACCCGCGACCGCTTCACAGAGGGCAGGCTCCTCGACAATGGCGCCAGCTTCCTCCTGCTCACGCCTCTTCTCTTCGAGTAGCAGGTTGGCGAGGGGAGCTTTTTGGAATTCCGGTAAAGCCGTCAGGTGCATCAATCTCATTCAGGGAATTCTGATTAAAAGGAAGCCCGCGCATACTAGCGGTAGGCGAATCTCCGCTTCGCGACACGCTACAGTTTCGCCGCATTCATGCACGCCAGAATTGCTCTCACAAGGGGTAATGACCGGTCGGAGCGGGCCTGAAAAGTACTCAAGAGACCTCGCCATATAGTTGCATTTTGCTGCGGGCGCCGCCATTCTGTTTCTGCGGCGCATCGGGGGGAATGAATGCGCAATGTGAAAGGGACGCGCCACAGCCTTCGCAGCACGCGGAGGCTGTCAATCATTGCCCAAGATCCTTCGGTCAAGAGTGGCGGTCGGATCGTTACCGCGTTGATCGACGTCCCAGCTGAGGAGCTCTTGTCGGGTCCACGAGGCTACAGGGTGGCCGTCGTCGACTATGACGTGACAGCTAACGCGCTATATTGTCCGGCGGATCTGCCATCAGGTTTGGAGGGGGAATATCGCGACCCGTTCCAGGATGCGCCGGACGAGACCCTCCTCTCTGATCCGCGATTTCATGCTCAGAATGTGTACGCCATTGCCATGCGTATTTTGGCACGCTTCGAATTCGCCCTCGGTCGCCGCGTGCAATGGGGGTGCGAGGGGCACCAGCTCAACATCTTGCCTCATGCGTTTGCCGAGCCAAACGCGTTTTACTCGCGTGACAATCGCTCGCTGTATTTTGGCTATTTCGAGAGTTTTCCCGACAAGCAGGATCAAACGCACACCGTTTTCTCCTGCTTGTCGCACGATGTAGTAGCCCACGAGACCACTCATGCCATCCTGGATGGCCTACGTTCGCGGTATCTCGAACCCTCGTCACCGGATCAGGGCGCCTTTCATGAAGGTCTAGCTGACGCCGTCGCACTACTGTCCGTTTTCGCGCTGCCCGATGTGGTTGGCGCCGCACTTGACGGAGCAACCGGCGCGGCCTTGATCGATCAGGCACTGCTCGAGAAGGACCAACTGGCCAATTCGGTCCTTTTCCGCTTAGCGGACGAAATGGGGCAAGAAATGAGTGGCGTGCGCGGCTGCGCGCTTCGCCATTCGATCAGATTGTCACCGGGCAAAGACTATAAGAACGATCCAGAGTTTCAGGAGGTGCACAAGCGCGGGGAACTGCTTGTCGCCGCGATGATGCGGTCATTTCTCGATATCTGGGTCAGTCGCCTCAAACGCATCGGCACCATCGTCGACGGCAAGAAGGACCGGTCGTTAGTCATCGAAGAAGGTGCGCGCGCGGCAGACCATCTGCTGACCATGGCCATCCGGGCCATCGACTACTGCCCACCCGTTGATCTTTCTTTTTCCGACTATCTTTCCGCGCTTTTGACTGTCGACCGGGAAGTCGTTCCCGACGACCGCTATGGCTACCGAGAGGCATTGCTTTCGAACTTCAGGGACTTCGGTATCGATCCCAGCGCTCGCGCCGATATAGATGGCAGCTGGCTGCGGTGCGACGACGAAATGATCTACAGCCGAACCCACTTCGATTCGATGCTGCGGGATAACGAGGAGGTTTTCCGCTTCGTTTGGGAGAACCGCAAAGCGCTGAACATTGGTGACATCGGTTACATTGAGGTGCAATCCGTGCGTCCAAGCGTGCGCATCGCGCCGGATGGTTTCGTTTTGCGCGAGACGATTGCCGAATATGTACAGGTCCTGACGGTCACGGCGGGTGAGCTTCGCCAGGATTTCAAGGTCGATGTGCCTGACGATATCGAATTCTGGCGATCGCTACGGCTGCTAGGCGGCGGCACGCTGGTCTTCGACGAATATGGCCAACTCAAATATCAGATCGCCAACCATCTCTTGAAGGATCGCGGCGACAAAAGGCGCCAGGGCGATCGACTAGCGTATCTCTGGAGGCAGGGTTTTCTTGACAGGAAAAATGACAGGGCGGGCTATTTTGCCGCCCTACATTTGGCCCGCAGCGGTGTGAGCGAGAGGGCTGGATGAGACCAGGTCGCGTAGTCATTACATCTTACCAAGTTGGTTTCGGCGATTGCTTCCTGTTGTCGTTCGAATACCCGGCTGAGAAACGGCATGTTTTAATCGACTTCGGTTCAACCGGACTTCCTGATGGGGTTCCGAAAAATCAGCTCGATTTGATTGCCAATAACATTGCCGAGCGGACAAGGGACCAAAGGCTGGCAGTGGTCGCTACCCACCGCCACAAGGATCACATTTCCGGATTCACGACGAAGAAGCAGCGCCCGTCCTCCGGCAAGACGATTGCCGACTTGAAGCCTGAACTGGTTTTGCAACCGTGGACGGAGAATCCGGATCTAGCCGTTGATGCCAAAGGCCCGTTGCCGCCTGGTTCCTCTCTCGCTGCGCACCACGCTTCCTCGCTCGTGGCCATGCAACAGGCGGCCGGCGCGATTTTAAGCGAGGTCAAGCGCGTCCGCTATCTCCAGCCGTCGGTGCGCCAGGAGCTCTCCTTTATGGGAGAGAATAATCTTGCCAATCTTGAGGCCGTCGAAAACTTGATGACGATGTCGGCCGCTCGGGAATACGCGAAGGCTGGTGACAAGACCGCTCTTGAAGACCTATTGCCAGGCGTCCAGATCGACATCCTCGGTCCGCCATCGATCGAGCAGGCGGAAACGATCACCAAGCAACGCAGCCGTGACCAGCACGAATTCTGGCATTTGATGGCCCGTGCTGCCGCCTCCTTGGGACCGACCAAGGTTAACAAGGTTGCGCCACTCTTCCCCGGCTACACGGTTGAGAAGGTGGGCGCGCAGTTTCCCATCGACGCGCGTTGGCTCGTCAGCCAGGCGCGGCGCTTGCGCTCTGATCAGATGCTGCGGCTGGTTCGCATCCTCGACAATGTGCTGAACAATACGAGCCTGATCCTGCTGTTTCGCAGCGGATCGAAGAGTCTTCTTTTCCCGGGCGATGCGCAGATCGAGAACTGGTCCTATGCGCTTAGTCAGGCTGACGTTCGGGAAAAACTCAAGAAAGTCGACCTATATAAAGTCGGCCATCATGGCAGCTTGAATGCGACTCCGAAGTCGCTCTGGAACCTATTCGATCAGAAATCCGACGAGGATGGCCCCAATCGTCTCCAAACTTTGATGTCGACGATGGCTCACAAGCACGGGAACGAAGAACGCCGCACCGAGGTTCCCCGCCAAACACTGGTGCAGGCACTCGACCGTCAGACCGCATTCTTCACGACCCAGAGCCTGAAAGAGAATGAGCTCTTTCATGAGACATCCTTAGATTTGTCATGAATAAAACGCCAGTAAATCAAACGACGGAGCAGTTTGAAGGGCGAAATATCGTCGTGTGTTGCGACGGGACTTCAAATCAATTTAGCGAGGATCGAACTAACGTCTCCAAATTGTGCCGCATTCTGAGCAAGGATCGTTATCGGCAGATCGTCTATTATCACCCTGGTGTCGGTACAAAAGCCCCTCCTGGATTTGTCACAGGTCTCGGAGCAAAGATTGCCAAACTCGCCGGGCTGATCTTCGGTTACGGGCTGAAGCGCGATATCGTCGACGCTTATGTCTTCATCATGACGCATTTTCGTCCGGGAGATAGGCTGTTCGTCTTCGGCTTCAGCCGTGGCGCCTACACAGCGCGCGCACTCGTCGCGCTAATTAAGATGTACGGACTTCTGATGCCCGGCAACGATCCGATGGTTCCCTATCTGGTGGACATGTTTTGGGCGATCGATAAAGAGGGCGAAAATACGGACCGCCGTGCGGCCTATTTTCAGCTTGCCGCCGATTTTAGAGCTGAGCTCGCTACTGCGGACTGCCGACCGCATTTTGTGGGCGTCTGGGACACAGTCAGTTCCGTCGGATGGATCGGTTCGCCTACATCTCTGCCGTATACGCACAACAACCCGGATATCGCCGTTCTCCGCCATGCGGTCGCTTTGGACGAAAGGCGGGCATTCTTCCGCACCAACCTCGTTGCAACGCCCGAGGGCCAGGATGTCCGGCAGATTTGGTTCGCGGGCGCCCATGCTGACGTCGGCGGCGGGTACAAGGAGGCTGAAAGCGGTCTGTCGCGCATTGCGTTACAGTGGATGCTTGACCAAGCGGCAGAGCACGGTCTTCTGATCGACGCTGCAGCCGAAGCCGACCTCCTTCGACAGGTCGCGTTGGATGCGGAAAAGAACGACCTGCCGATACACGATTCCTTGACTTGGAAATGGTGGTTTGCGGAACTCGTGCCTAAGCGCCGTTATGATATTTCGACCGGTGGCAAAAGCTGGCGTTTGAACCTCTTCGGCCGGAGAAACCCGGGAGCCAATCCAGTCCTTCACGACAGCGCGTGGACATTGCGTGGCTACGAGCTTCCAACCGGCGCCCGTAAGGCATCCGAAGTTTGGTCGGCCGCGGCGGCTCCACAAGAATGCCGATCATAGTGCTCCTCGGTGGCCGCGGACTATGCGCACATGGCTTACGATGAGCGCCTGCTAAAAGACGTCGAACCGTGAGGCGCGGGGCGAGCGATGTACAGACATCGTCGAACCGTCGAATAAGGCGGCAGACTAAGGGGGCTGGCGAAAGCGTGGGGCTGTACAACAAGTGGTGTGACGCCACCAGGAAAAAGGACAAGCGCAAGCGCTACTGGACCTACGTCGAAAAGGATGGCGGCCGCGACGAAATTCGCGATGACCTCGCCGAGACGATCCGCTCGCACTACGACCGGCTCGAACGCATCGCCGAGGATGTGGATCGGCTCGGATACAAGGTCGCCGCCAAGATTCTCAGCGAGGCGATGCCCAAAACACCCAAGGGCCGTTCCGGCGATCTCGGCGAGATTCTCGCGACCGAACTGGTGGAGGAGGAGATCGGCCTGCGCGTCCCTGTACGCCGCCTTCGCTACAAGGACGGCCGCAACATGGCCATGCGCGGCGACGACTTCATCGGCGCCGGATACGAGGGGGACGGCGAGAAGCTCTGGCTCCTGAAAGGCGAAGCCAAAAGCAACAAGGTGCTCGGCAAAGCCACCGTTACGAGCGCCCGAAAGGTGCTCAACCGCGACAACGGGCGCTGCACACCCGATTCCCTGCTTTTCATCGCCAACCGCCTGCTGGAGAGCAACGACCCGGATGACAATGTGCTGGGCCGCGGCGTCCGTGACGAGGTGGGCCTGAAGTCCCTTCGCGCCGATCGCATTGACCACATGCTCTTTACCGTGTCGGGCAACGGCCCTCACGCATCGCTGAAGGAGGATCTCGACGCCACCGGGACCAACCGGGACCACTACGTCGTGAACATCCACGTAGAGGATCACCAGGACTTCATCGCGGCCATGTACCAGGAGGCGGAAGACCTTGGAGACGATTGACGAGTTGACGGGGTTCCTGGCGACCGCGACCGCTGACGGCATCCTTGGGCGCTTGCTCTATCGCGGCGCCGCCTGGTCGCTGATGCGCGAGGATGGCGTGTTGCCGGCGAATGCGCCGCCTCTTGGCGCGACGATCGAAACCGATCTTGCCGAACACGGCTTCGCCTTGCTTCGGGGCGCGATGGCCTTGCGCGCTCAGGCCGGTGCGTCGGAGTTGACCAGCAAGGCATTCGAGCGCGCCGCCAACGCCTTCGAAGCTCTTGTGCGCAACGGCGACCCGGAGTCGCCGGATCGCGGTTTCCGGCGCACGATTGCTGCCGCGGCCTACCATCTGGCTGGGTTTTCGGCCGTCGCCTATTCGCTCTTCAACGAGACGACAGATGACCTCAATGCCTCGCCGGGCGAAACGGCGATCCGACAGCTGATCCTGCGCGATTTCGGCCAGCTGCGGGGTTTCGTTCGCGGGTGGCTCGACGACGAGGCGCACGGCGACGAGGAAATCGCCGAAGCGCTGACGGGCGAAGATCCCGACATCGACGAGGCACTGTCGACTATCCTCAACACGACGATCTGCCGGGCTCTGGCGCATTTTGACTTCGCGCTCGAGACGGGCGAGTCCGAGCCGATCGAGACCGCGCGGGCATTGCTCGCCACCGCGGTCAGTCTGGCGGACAACGCCGAGAATGTTCCGCTGTGGTGGATATCAAACCTGTGCCGCCACCTGATCGATGACCTCTGGCAGCATTCGCTGCACGAGAACCTGCCGACCGAGCCGCCGGAGGGGACGGAGGAAAAATACCCCGACCTGCGCCGGCTGTTCCTCTCGTCGCTCTACGCCCGCAAGACGGCCGAGGTGGAGCTGTGGCCGTCGCAGCGCGAAGCGGCCCGGCGCTCCACGGACGTCACCGACGATCTGGTCGTCGCCTTGCCGACCAGTGCAGGCAAGACCCGCGTGGCCGAGATCGCCGCGCTGATGACCCTATCATCGGCGCGCCGGGTGTTGATCGTCACGCCGTTGCGTGCCCTGTCGGCGCAGACCGAACGATCCTTCAGAAAGACATTCGCGCCGCTCGGCTTCAGCGTCTCCTCCCTTTACGGCGCCAGCGGCCTTTCGGCTGGCGATGAAGACGCGCTGCGCTCCCGCGAAATCATCATCGCGACGCCCGAGAAGCTCGACTTCGCGCTGAGAAGCGACCGGTCGCTGATCGACGATGTCGGTCTGATCGTCCTCGACGAAGGCCATATGATCGGCCCGAGCGAACGTGAGATCCGATATGAAACCCTCGTGCAGCGTCTGCTTCGTCGCGCGGACGCGGGCGAGCGCCGTATCGTCTGTCTGTCTGCGATCCTGCCCAGCGGCGACGAGCTGGATGATCTCACCGCGTGGATACGCTCCGACGAACCGGGCGGGCCGGTACGCTCCGATTGGCGGCCCACGCGTCAGCGGTTCGGCGCGCTTACATGGCGCGGAAAGGACGCGCTGCTCCGGCTCGACCTCGACGACGATGGTCCGTTCCTCGACAAATTCGTCGTCGAGAAGCCAGCGCTGGGGAAAGAGAAGAAGCCCTATCCACGGAAGAATTCGCATCTAGCCTTGTTCGCGGCGTGGGAGTTTGCAGGCCAGGGTAAGCGGACCTTGATCTTCTCCACCCAAGCGAACTGGGTCGAGAGCTACGGCAAGCAGGTCGCGGACCTCTGCAAGCGTGGCTATCTGGACTCGCTGCTGGTGGACGAGGCGTCAATCGCCCGCGCTCTGGAGGTCGGCAAGGAGTGGTTGGGCGAGAACCATCCCGCCGTCGCCTGCCTGAAGGCGGGTGTCGCGATCCACCACGGCCGGCTACCAAGCCCTTTCCTGCGTGAGCTGGAAGCCCTCCTGTCCGAGGGTGCCCTGAAGGTCATCGTCGCGTCGCCGACGCTGTCGCAGGGCCTCAACCTCAACGCCGCCGTCCTGTTGGTGCCCGCGCTGTATCGGGCGGCCGAGAAAATCAAAGGCGAGGAGTTCGCGAACGTCGCCGGCCGGGCCGGCCGCGCCTTCGTGGACGTCGAGGGCCTCATCGTCCATGTCATGTTCGATAAGCTCGATTGGCGGAAGAAAGAATGGGGGAAGCTGGTCGCTTCCGCCAATGCCCGCACGCTGAAAAGCGGCCTCATCCAGATCGTCGCCGAGATCCTTGAGCGCCTGTCGCGCGAAGGTGTCCTGGATCGCGATGATGCGTGGGAATATCTCGCCAATGCCCGTGAAGCCTGGAGATCGCCTGCGGAGGAGGCCGCGGTCGCCGAGCGCCTGGCGGCTGGTGTGGAATACGACGCTGATGGCGATGACGACGAAGGCGGCGGCGATGACGAAGAGGAGACCATCGACGAGGAGCCGCTTTCGCAAATCGTCGAACGCCTCGATGCGACGGTGTTCGGGCTGATCGAAGCACTCGATTCCGATCGCGCCGACTTGCCGAAGCTCTTGGACGATGCGCTCAAGGGATCGCTCTGGGCGCGCCAGATAGCCCGCGAGGACGCAGACGTCGCGCCTTTGCACAAGAAGGTGTTCGAGGCGCGCGCTGATCTCATCTGGAAGACCACCACAGCGCAGGCGCGACGCGGGCATTTCGCCATGGGCGTGGGGCTTGAAGCCGGCCTCACCATCGACGCCATGGCCGACGAGTTGGCCGAACTCCTCGACCGCGCCGACGCCGCAGCGCTGAGCGGTGACATCGACGAACTTGTCGATGCGCTCGGCGGTCTCGGTGAGCGTCTGCTGTTCATCCGGCCTTTCATCCCTGATAAGGCGAATGCGCTGCCAGCGAATTGGAAGGCTATCCTGCGCAGTTGGGTGTCCGGCGAGGATGTGGCCAAGATCGGACCGCAGAACATGCGGGCCGTCGAAGAGGCCTTCACCTATCGCCTGGTCTGGGCGCTGGAGGCGGTCCGCACCCGCCGCATGTCCCTCGGCTGGTCACCGGAGACGGTGGCGGGCGGCGCTGCGGCGGCGGTCGAAACCGGCGTCCCCCAATTCATGATGTCGATGCTGATCCGCGCGGGCCTTCCGTCTCGGCGTGCGGCCATGGCGGCGATCGAGGATGCCAAGCCGGTCTTCGTCACGCCGGCAGAAATGCGAGCTTGGCTCGAGTCCGACGAGATCACGGCCTACACGGACGCTGGCGATTGGCCGACAGTCGAGACGGCTGCGCTGTGGGCGCACTTCCGCACCGAAGCTCTCAGCGGCGGTATCCAGAAATGGTCCGTCGGACACTATAAGCGACTGCTCGACATTGACACCGCCCCGCCTGCTGGCCTCTATCGGATCGTCACCGATGAAGGCGATGGACGGACCTGGCTGGTGACGCCCGACTACCAGCATGTCGCACCTTTCAAGAAGCCGGCGGTGGACCCCAAGCCCAGCCTCTTTTCAGGCCGGCTGCCCGGTAACACAAGGCTGGTGGAGGCCTTGCGTGTCGGCCGTGGGAGACCGGACTGGCCGACGGTCAAGGCGTAGAAGGAGGCGGGCCTAATCTATGCGGGTGGGCGACGCCCCTCGTATGAAGCACCAACGTCGACTTTGCACGAGTACATTCGCGATAGCGCCTCGCCCAGGGCTATGTTCAACGCGCTTGGCCAACTGGTAGGGATTGGCAGATGTGCGCGCGGCGGGCCGAGATGACATTCGACCGAGCCTGCGCCTCATTGGACTTGAGCGTCGAGTGGTGATCGCGTTCCTGGTCGAGGGGGATGAGGCGGTGGTAGCGAACGCTTTATACGGCGGCCGGTGAGCCGCCATCATCTGGCAGATCAAAGACGCGGGAAGTCAGTTAAACGGGGGCACAGATTGTCATGAAACTCGGCCAATCTTTGTCGGCATCGCCGGGCGCGGTCTTCGATCTGTTCGATCCCGGTGAGCAGACAACCTTCCTGTCGGCGATGGACACGAGCCGCTCCGAGTTGAGCGATCGCTTCACGGCATCCGAACTACTCAACTGGATTGTGCAGCAGAGGAGCGCTTTCGTGTTGATGGCGGCGGATATCGCCGGTTTCCTCACAAGGATCGAAGCCTCGCTCAAGGGCAATGTCGAATTCATTGTAGCGAACCAGAACGGCAACGACGTCCAAATCGCCTTCGGTCCGCAAATCCGAAGCCTTCTTCTCGTCGCGGCCAGTTGGGTCCGTCAGGCGACCCCCGACATCGATAAGCAGCTTGAGATCATCAAGCGCGAGGTCGCTGCATTGTCTAGAGACGCGCGGCCAACGTTCGTGAAGCGTGACCAGGGGATTGGCCGGCAGTTGCGCGACTTGGGGGATCAGACCGGTTCTCCCATCTGGCATATGCAAGCCAATCTGATGCAGAGAAGCGAGCGTGAGGTTCACCCGTCGGACATCAGGGTGATGCGCGAAGTTCGCGATGCTTTGGCCTTGGCCCAACAGCGTTTAGAAGCACAGCTGGCCGACCACCCAGCCGCCGATGCGGTCACGCAGCCGCTGCGGACGATGGGCGGACAAATTGCGACCGCCTTGCGGCAGATCGAAGGAAAGGCTTCGCGCGAGTATGGTGGTCCACCTACGCGTCTCGATATGCGCCGGGGACGTCACATCGAGTTGGCGATCGGCGAAATTGAGAGCTTAGCTCGGCAGGCTCTCCAAATGGACGCGACCGGTTCCGAGGTCCTCGAAGCTATGGGGCTCGCGCTGTGGAAAGAGCGATGGCGCATCTACGAGCTTTGGATTTTGTGCTCGGTGTGCATGACTTTCGCCAACGGGTGCGAGCAGATCGACACACTAGATCGGATCAACGATGGCCGCTGGACTCTGAAATACACCCGCGACCCAAAGCCTGCCATCGCCTTTGCAATAGGCGACCGTTGGATCGATCTTTACTATCAATACTTCCAGAAGGGCACAGACCGCGCGAATATGCCAGACATCGCGCTCCGTGACAGGACCTCCCGCCGGTGGCTCGCGATTGTCGATCCGAAGATGGGCGAAACTTACAGTGCGAAGGATCACCAGGAGGTGTGCCTGCGATACGCGGATGCCTTCGATGCTCAGATGAGTGCGATTGCGAGCTACTTTCCCGAGGAAGCCTCGGTCGAGACGTTGGCGCATGAACGCTCGGCGCTGATTTTCAGTGGCCTGCGTCCGGCGAGCGCGGCGAGCCTACATCGCGCCCTGTCAACGGCTGCCAGGGAAATAGGCGTGCCATTGCCGAGCAAGTCCGTCGCCGTTCTGGCCGACGTGTCCGGTTCGACGGATAGACATCGCGCACTCATCGCCTCCGCCGTCGCTACGGCGCTTGCCAACGACCCGCAGGTCGACCGCATCGGGTCGCTAGTGGCGAGCTTTGCGGAAACGTGGATCGCAAAGCGATCGGTCAGCGACTATCTCGCATCGCCTGTCCTCACCGAGAGCGGCGGTGGCACAAACCACAAGATTGCCTTCGAAACCGCGGTTACCCATCTTAGCAAGGTCGCCGGTGAAAAGGAGATCTGGCTGTTCGGGGACGGGGACGGTGCCCAGTTCGATGCCGCCGCCATGGTGGAGCAGGGCATTCGCGTCCGCGCCAACCTGGTTAAAGGCCCCGTTCCCGCAAGCCTACAGGATGCCTGCGCAGCCACAGGAGGGAGCGCCATCGCCTTGGAGTAGGCCCGCGGGCCAATGTGCCACGCTCATTTCGGTGGTGTTCTCGCACCGGCCGATGAACTCGAGACGGCTCTGGCGGCCGATGCCGCGGAAGTCGACTTGTATGATCGGCTCGCGGGCGAATACCCTGACTAGGGAGGGCCAGCATCATGGCGGATGTGGTCAGGATCGGATCAGGTGTGCCACGCATTCCGATCCGTCGAGCCGACGACTTGGTCGGGCGGATCGAAACGCTGAAGATTGAAGCTGCCGCCCGCGGCTTTGGCACGCTCGCATATTTCCTCGACACGGCGCTCATCGAGGCCACGAGCCAAGCCCGACGAGCTTTGGCGCCCTGTTGAGGATCGAGATTGATGGCCGAGCCGACGGAGCTGGCGGAAATCGATCTGGACGTTGCGGATGTGAAGCGGATCGCTCTGACGACCGATCCGCAGGGCGAGACGATGATCTGTTTCGAGATGGCCAGCGGCCAGGTGATGAACCTCGTGTTCTCACCCGAGACGTTCACCAAGCTCGAGGCGCTGATGGCCAAAGCCAACGAGGCAAAGGCTCAGGTTTCACCGATCCAGTAGGGTCGCAGCGCTTCGGCGGTTCAAACGCCCCTTTAATGAAACATGAGAATAGATACTAGTGGGAAGCGTGGCCGGCACATCCTTTCGACGGTAAAAAGTCGCGCCGATTGCGGATTTCTCAAAGACCGGCGGTATGTCAAACTCCCGCAAGACCTTCTTGATGTGGATAGGCCATTGCCGGTGCTCGCTGGCGAGCTCCGTCAACGAAACAAAGTCACGCTTGAACTTGTCGATCGAAGCGCGAGACACGAGCGTATACTGAGTGCGCTGCCGGGGTAGGGTGACCCGGGTCGCGTCAATCGCGCCGATCTGAATCAGATTGACCATCACCTGGCGCGTGGAGTTGAGAGCTTGACATGCCGCGGGCATCACTAGTGCGTCCTTGGACGCTTGGAACAGGATCTCGCGGGTTTGGTCATAATTCACCAGCAGTGCCTCGTACCCCTTCTTGCCTGCCGCCTTACCTTTCCAGGGCAACCGCCCGTCACGGAGCGCCTGAATGATTTCGCCTGCATTGCAATTTGACAGCCGCGATGCGGCTGGGATGGTAAGCAGGGGATAGGACGGGTCTTCGACAAGCTCTGCGCCCTCTTCGAACTCTCTCAAGAGGGCATCAAGGTCGCGCCGATCGTATGAGCGATTGCGCACCCCTTCCTGTCCGGGGAACGGCCTGATCAGGCCCTCTTTCACGAGAATCTTCATCTGAACGGATTTGGCATTCAGATATCTTGCGGCTTCCGGCGGCGATAGCGAGTGTCGCGCTCTTGCCAAGAACTCTTCGAGCTGGGGAGTCGCCGGCATAAGGAGCCGGCTCTCGATGTGTTTCTTGTGATCAGGAGGGATAAATCCCGCCGAGGCCAGTTTGCGGCGAAGGCTAACCGAACCTAGCCCGGTGTAGGCCCGCGCAGACGATAACGAATGCAGTTTCCGCTTTCCAACAACCTGCCGGTCGAAAAAGAGGTCTTCCGGGCCAAGAGCAATGTTGGCCCTCGCGATGTCGAGCATGATGTCGCGAAGCGGATCGTAAACGCCATCATCGGTAAGCAGCTTGATCCATTTAAAGAACGATCCAAACCAGATTCCGAAGTGCGGATTCTTGGTAGCTTCCCTAGCATCAACGGAAGCTCTCACACCATCCAGTGCGTCGTAGATCGCCGCAGGGCCTTTTGACGTCACCTCGAATCCGGCGCTCCCCGCATCGATTAGCTGTTCCGCTGTGTAATGGCTGGTGAGTGCTTTACCGCCGTCAATGAGCAGGACCCCGAGCATTTCGGAAGCTTTAGCTGCGGCGTACCAGGGGAGGGAATCCAGCCACGGCGAAGCGCAGGCTCCGTCAAGGCGCGCCGTTAAGTACTCTTCCAGAGGTGACGACGGTCTCGTTCTGCCGCTGTCAGCCGCGGCTAGAACCTCGCCAAGCTCCGGTTGAAGCGCGCTGGCATGGTCGAACAGCTGACACCTCGGCTTGTATGCAAACTTTTTGAGTAAAACACCGTGGGTGTGGCAGCATCGCAGTGGTTCCAATTGCCACTGGAACCGAATCCCCGTTCGCCATCCGTCCCGGTGCGAGCCTAGGTCCTCGGCAATGCATCGCGGACAAACGATGAGATGAGCTCTATGGCTATCCTTCTTGGCGAGTGATTGGCCGCGAATTCGATAGTCGCGTCCAACTTTGGTGATTGCGGCGCGCGAGAGATCAATCAGCGAAGCGCCGCTCAATTCTGAAAGCGAAGCAAGGGCTGCGGTATCGCCGTCTGCTAGCCGCTGTGAATGAAGGCCCAATTGGCTCGCAAACACTCTTGCACTCTGGAAGCCGTGGAGCAGAGCAAGACGCGAGAGAAAGCTAACGGGCCCCTCATCTTCAATGAGGGGGAGGGTGGGATAGAGGCGCATTTTACTTGCTGCCTCTCTGCGCGCGGCCAACGAGCGAACTGTCTGCAGGCAAGATCTGCGAGGGGGGCTCGGCCATTAGCACGAGCGAACAATCCAAGTGCAGCCAGTCAGCAGCGAGGAAGGGGTTCATGCGACGCCCGCATCCTGTTCTATCGGAATACGCGGCGGCAAAGTGCTCGACCGTAAGCTCCTCTACTCCGTCCAGCAGTGCTAGCTCGACCGCCTCTTGAATGAGTTCGATCATGACGCCAAAACGATAGATGGCCGCATGGACGAGGCGACTAACAAGCAAGTTGCGATCGTCTGACCAAGTCAGGTCTGCCAGCTTACAGGTTCTGTCGAGCGCCGCGCTCACCAAATCGGCGTCCGCCGGCATCTCCATCAATGGCATTTGGATAAATTGACCGCGTCTCCGGATCTCTCCGACTGCCCGCATTGCCGGGACGATGCTGGGCAACCCTGAGATTACCAAAGCGACTGGCCAGGTCGGCGAGACCATCAAGGCCTTCAGGCGCTTTCTGATGTGATCGATCTGGCTGACGTTCGCGCTATCGGTCAGGTTATGCATCTCGTCGAGATGCAGTATCGCGACGCCAGCAAGTTCCAGCTGGTGGTGAACCTGAGCCCAAACGGCGTGTTCCGCTAGGGGCTTGTAAATCGGCCGACCAGCTTTCTGCAGGATCGTATGGCCCAGCGCTATCGGCGAGGTAGAGGCGGGAACCGAGACTGACAGCAAAGTGCAGCCAGACCCAAACACGTTGTAGCCGGCGGTGGCGGGATGGGTGCGGAAAAGCCGGTCCAGGGATTCAGTCTTCCCGATGCCTTCTTCGCCTGTGTAAACGATGGCCCGACATTCGCGCCTTTCTTTCCAGGCTTCGTCGGCCGACGAGCGACGCATGACGATGGTCCGCAGCAGCTTGTCGAACCGCCGTCTGAGCTCATCGTCCCAATCGGTCTCAATGTAGTTGTTTCTAATAGCTTCCATCTTGCCCACTACTGCCTGGGCATTCAGCGACATAGAGGCGAGGATAGCGTTGATTGAAGAATTGGAATTCTCGGTCATTTTCAAAATATCCTGTAATATTACTTGATCGTTCGCGACGGCTTCCTGGTGCTCGAAGAGGGAGCGGGAAGGGTTTTCCGAGCAGGGATGATCGCTGCTGCGAGCAAATTCCCCTTCAAAGGCGTAGGGCCAGTGTCCGGGCGCAGGAATTCAAAAGATGAATTTGCGTCTCTGTGGAGCTGGGTGAGCTGTTCAGTCGTAGGACGCGTTGTAACCAATGCTGTCCGCTGCTCAGCAGCCTTTGCGATCTCCATCATCTTGAGAATTGACTCCTTGACGATAGCGTCATCAAGCTTGGCTTCGTCTTCGTGCTGGCGCCGAAGGGCCTGCCGTGTCGCGAGCCAAACATCGAGAGGGACATGCTCCATACCCGGCCGCATGCAGGGCACCGCTAGCCAACAGTTATCTCCAAGTTCAACTGAGATGCAGTTGATGTCGCGGTGATTCACCTTGATATCTACGACGGCGCTCCCGCGACGTTGAAAGAATTCTTGAAGCTCTAGGCAATTGTAAAACAAGCCGCAGAATTCAACTCCCGAAGGACTGATAGAGATATTCTTCACTATTACCCCAAATATTGCCCGTAAATCGTGCGAATGGGGTGGCAGCATTACGCCATATTTCTTCGTAAGGCTTTCCCATGCTCTGGCAGGAGTCTGCTTGTTAAGCCCGCGATGCGACGAGTTGTGATATTGGTCCACTGTCCATCGCACCAAGACTTCGCATAGTTCTGGAACGGTAAGGCTGGCCCGACCTACGGGATCATAGTCGCCCTTTACGATGACGTTCTCGAACGTCCGGCCGGTGAAAAACGCGAGCGCCTCCTTCGCTGTCCGGAAAAAGCGCTCGATCTTCGGTCGCATGCGAGGCTTGCCTGCCGGCGGGGCTAGGACCTCGGATCCCAGATCGAGTATCGGAGTACGAAAAGCGAGCGACATGAACCATTTGGCTTGGTCATGAACGATCTGCTCAAACGGCCCGCAGAATAGCCAGCGAGAAACAGACGGCGCAATGCGAGAATAGGCTACCTTCGGCGAGACAGCCATTTCTACGGTATCCAAGGCGAGTTGGACACCAACCCTTTTGCCGATCTTCATGCCCAGGATGACACGAGTTGCCGCATCGATGACCGCGCATAGCCAAAAGCGCGGCTTCTTCAGTTCAGCGATCTCCTCTGCGGTAAGATCATCGAGCAGTCCATGGTGTTCAAAGACTGTGTAGAGATCGATCTTCCACTCATCAATTTCGACGCGTTCTAGCGGTCTAGTGGCCATAGCGCCGCGGGCGACGGCGGCCATTTTTGCCTCAGCTACATCTAAACCATATCGACTGGCCAGCGTTTCAAGAGCATGCAGTTCCTTCACCCGCGATAAAAGGTAATGATAGGAGGGCGTCTTGTATTCAGGTAAGCCTACGGCCTTTCGTTTCGTGTTGATAACGAGCAGCTTTGCACCAAGTTGAGCGTGCAGGGTCCGCACTGAACCGCGGCCCTCGGCTGCTTCTTCTTTGAAGCTAGCAGCGACGTCATCTGCGAGATCACATACCTCTGGCGGATGTCGACTCGTGAGCCGATCACCACACCGCCGATAGGCCTTACGCAAGGCTAGCGCTTGACCTTCCGCTCCTTCGAATATCTTCAGCGAGCGGCGGAGGGTTTTAGGGCTTGGCGGCTTATGGGTCTTTATCTCTTTGTCGACCCGGGGGCGGATGAGGTCACCATCCTTGCCCAGTTTGGCGGCTGCGGCCCATTGGGCTTCGTTGATCTCGCCCTCAATAATCGCGATCGCACGGCTCATTGATTTATCTGAACGCGTCGCTTCTCCGGCGCGCGCCATTTCCAGGAAACGAGTGCAGTATATCTCGCGACGGGCGACCTCACTCCGTTCGCGTTCAGGCAGATCGTTGATGCGGTGAGCCTCCGCTTTCGCCCGTGCCCGCATGACTTCGGGGCGAAAGGCGCTGCGCTCGATGCGGACCTCACCGGCCAACACCAGCTTATCCAACTCTTCGTTGGAGAACAGGCGCTGAGTTTCGAGGTCATCCTCACGGAGGAGGAGGTGCCCCTCCTCCTCGCGCTCTACGGGTCGGTAAGGCTTGCCCTCGATCCACAGGCGGTCCTTTGAGTTGAAACGGAAATAGAGGATCGGAGAGCTCATTTTGCTCTCCTGTTCGTGCGAGCTGCGGTTGCCATTCCTGGACAGCCCGAATGCTCAAGCATCTTCAATGCCCGCCGCATTGTTCGGACACTTGGCGGAGGACGGACTGCGACGATATGGCCAGCGGAATGACGAGCTTTAGCTAACCGGCCGGCGGCAAGCCATTCGGCTTCATTCATTTCGGCATGGATGATTGCAATCGCTCGATGCATGGCCGCGTCAGAACGCTTAGCCTCTCCGGCGCGCTCCATTTCGAGGAAGCGGCGGCAATACACTTCCCGGCGATTGATACGCTCCCTGTCTCGCTGTGGCAGCTCAGCAATCAGCTGGGTAGCCACTACTTGGGACACTTGTGGCGGTGGCGATGTCGGGCGAAGGCGATGACGCTCAATGCGGATCTCGCCAGCTAACCGCAGCCGTTCCAGATCGTCATCGTTCCAGGCGTGAACCGTGCGAGTGTCCTCGTTGAGTAGGAGGTGGCTCGCCTCAAGGCGCTCGATCAATCGATACGCCTGCCCCTTGATCCAAAGGCGGTCGGTTGCGCTGAGGCAGATGTAGAAAACACTCATGCTGCCAGCGCCTCCACGTGAGCCGCCGCCTGAATTCGAGTGGGATAATCGTATATCCCGTCGTCGAGCACATTTATCTCTTGGCGACCGATCAGCCGTCCGATCGTCCTGAAAGCAGCCCCTTCCAAGCCGCTTTTGGCGACGACAGATCCGATTGTCATGACGGTGCCGTCAGACACGATCGCGCGGACGATCTCGTCATGCTCGGGGTTGGACTCGCGCTTAGCGTGATGCAGAAACGTTGCGTTTGCGACGAGGTCCTTCGGAACGTCCTTCTCCGTCATGAGCAACACGCCATCGGCCAAGTCGGCCGGCATGTGTGGCGCGATTAACTTGAGTTCCTCAAGGAGCTGATGTTTTTCGGCGCTGGCCGACGGCTTCACCGCAATCGCGAGCCGCGTCCCGCAGAGGAGGGTGAACCGGAAGTCGAAATGGTGTCGACGCAGTTTCCCATCCGGGGTCGGATACAGTACCGGCGGCAGCTGCTCCTGGATGTCAACGACGTTAGAATTGGCTTCGCCGCCATAGAGAATGTGCCGCTCGAGATAGCTTTCGCAAAATATCTTGTAGCCAAAGACGACTGTTGCGACACGGCAAGCGCCTCGGCTTCGGCTATCGACTGCGCGATATCCACGGGATTCCTTTGGGCCCTGCCAAATTGGAGCAGGTGAACGGGGGAGAACTTGGTTTAACATGCTGCCTTCGTCTTTATGACGCGCAGCCGCCTGCCCAGAACACTCGCATTACGCTTGCGCCGCGTCGTGCGCACGTGTACACGAGAAGGACTGGGTGCGGCTTACGCCGGGTTCAGGGATGGCCGCTTCCGACGGTTCTCAGGCCAAGGAGGAAGCGGCTTCGGACAAGAGGGCATTCCGGTTGAGCCCGGAATGCCCTTTTCATTTTTGATCGTCGTCGTTCGTCGTCTCGCTTCCTCCATGGTGGACGCGCTCCACCGGGAACAGGATGATCTCCGGGCGCCAGGAGCGTCGGCTGGCAATTGCTTCGGCGTGTTCGAGAGCAACACGAGCAATCTCGATCGACGCGGCATTCACCGCTCGGTCGAATACGTGTTCTCCCAATTCGCTGTTCATCTGCACCAGGCGGACCATCAGGCCTGCGAGTTTATCCATGCTCGGGCTCCTCTACCGGGCTGCAATTAGACGCTTCTCAAGAGTTCTCCTCTGAGACGAGGCGGGACGACAGCGAGCACGCCGATGAGGCGTGCTCCGAAGCATCCGCGATGGCTGTTGGGGGAGGGGTGGCCATCAGCCACGGTCCTCGCGAGCTCAAATACGATCTTAATATTGGTCAAACGGATGCGTCTTCACTCCAAACCGAACCGGTAATTTCGTTCGGCATGTACGAGTCTGATGGATGACCAATTTTCCAAGCAAGCAGAAAGAATCCGGCCGAATTTCCGTTATGCGCTCGGCGAATTTCGGAAGGGTCGGAAATTCGGAGTCGGCCTTGACGGATATCCAGCCGGGCTGACACGCGCGCATGTATAATGCACGCGCGGGCGCATGCACGAGGTCAGAAATTTTATTTCGCCGCAGTATTTTTCGGCAATTTATTGTTTCGTCCTTCAATTTCCCGTTCACTGGGCGTTGAGGACGATTACGAATTTAAGCCCATGAAAACAGCGTTAATAGATCGTATATAAACAAGTTATTCTCTCCGTTCCGCTTCAGAAATATCATTTCTTGTCAACGGATTGGAGGCCGAAAGCGTTCGGTTTTAGTCCAACGACCGCCTTTTTCTTTGCAGGCTCGCTGCTCGAGATAATTTGGTTGAACAACGCTTCGCGGCCCGATGTGTTATAGGTTCGACAACGCCAGGGCGGTCTTTGCGCGTCGACGGCTAAGCCGGCTTCCGGAATATCCTTCACTGTCGGGCAGAGGCTATCGCCATCGGCTCCGAGCAAGGAGCGAGGCGCCGCTATAGCGGTTGTCGATGGCTTGGCGTCTCCACGGAAGCGGCCGAGCGACTGACCCCACATCTTCGGACTTGTGCTAGGGCTGGTTCACAATCCGCAAAAGCATGGGCGCCTCGCACCCGATCTCGTCAAACTCCTCATCGAGGAGCATTGGGTCATTGGGAAGTTCTCCTCCCGGCCAACGGCGAGCCGAAGATGGGCGTCGCCCACCCGGAATGCTGACTGGAGCCGAGCGCAATGCTGCACGGGCGACGGAAGGAAGAGGGGACCGCAGGCTGTGGATCATCTGAAACCCTCGCGTTGGATTAAGCCAGGTAGCGAGTAGGCAGCAGCTATCGCTCAGGATCGAGGAGGCGGGTTTCTCGTCTTGAGCTCGTTAGATATTATACAAAATGTAAAATAAAATCATCAAATGCCGTGCATTATGGTTAACGCCCGGAGCCAAGGAGCGCTTAGAGATCGGTTTGCGGGGGCTTTGTAAAAACCACGACGCCCTCAACGGAATCCCCACTTACAAAGCTGGCCCCGGCTCCCTCCAGGGCTCTGCGGAGACGAATGTTCAAGGTGACTTTTGGCTCAATATCGCCGGCTTCGAAATCAAAAAGCGTCTTCCGGGACACATCTGCGGTCTCTGAAAGCCAATCTTGCGTGTGTCCCAAAAGAAGCCTCGCGGCCCGGCAAACGAACCCGCGGATCGGCGCGTCTGCAGGCATAGGCAGGAAGCCCGCTCCAGTCAGGAGGGCAGCGCCGCAATCATTTTTATGGAATAATTTTATGGAGCTTGTATAATAAGAGCTGTCGCCGAACGGCTTGGCGGAGTTCGGTGATCCATCCTTTTGTATGGGTATTTTCGACTGAGAGCTCATCCGTGCCGCACTTTTCACCCTAGATTCCTGCGAACCTCCGACATCAAACTCGCCCCGCTGAGCACAGCGAGCGACAATGCGAGATGGGCATCGGTTGATGTCGAGTTCCGTCGTTCCGCAAGCATGACAAATGCCCCGCTGCGGGTCGAGGGCAGCGGGATGATTTCCCCTACACAATAGTCGCGGCGCGATCGCGCCGATCGATCCGGTTTCAACGAACGCGTGCGGTCGGCCCCCAACAGCACGGTGCGTCGTTCCGCCTCTTTGCCTCTCTGCGACCAGGTCATCCTAATCGAGGATTGCAATGATCGAAGAACGAAGCCTTGAGGAGCGCTCCCGCGTGAGCGCGCCCGGCATCCGTACATTCCTGAATATTGCGCGGCGATGGGATCTGTCTGAGCGAGAGCAATCTCAGCTCCTCGGCTGCACGGTTGCGCAATTGCAAAAATGGGGAAGGGTTGCACGAGAGCAAAAGCCGCTTGCGCTCGAAACCGATACCTTAATGCGCCTTTCGGCGGTTCTAGGCGTATTTGCCGATCTCCGGCGCTTTTTATTCGCGCTCAAAGGCAGTCGCGAGGAACGGCGGTGGCTGATGCGGGCCCGTCAATTCTATCCATTCAATGGTCGTGCGCCACTCGCGGTTCTCTCAGGCTCGTTCGAAGACCAGATGGCTGTCCGGCGACATCTGGCCGTGGTCGCCGATGGCGCATCCGAGCGGGCTCAGCTCGAGCTGAGCGATACAGCCGAACCGGGCGATGAAATGGCTTGGGGAGTGTTTTCGGGAAGCATCAAGGCGGTGTGCTTCGATGCCTTCGGGACCGTTGTCGAGATCGCCGACAAGAGGCGCCCTTACCAAACGCTGCTCCGTCACGAGCCTTCCGAAACCCTTGGCACGATGGCGATGACGCGCCCAATGGGGTTGCGTGAGCTGGCGAAACTGATGGCGCGACCGGCTAGTGAAAAGCTGCTAGCGAGGCTGGAGGCCGACGTCGCGGCGGAATGCGCGTCGACGCGCCTCCGAAAAGGTATGGACCTGCTGTGGGCCGACCTGCGTCGTGCCGGATTTAAGATCGCGATCTGTTCCAATCTCGCCCAGCCGTACGAGAACGCTTTGCTCGAAAAGCTTCCGGGGCCACCAGACGTGCTCGTGTTGTCGTTTCGTTCAGGGCTGATGAAGCCGCAGCAACAAATCTACCGATTCGTATGCCGCGAGTTGGGTCTGCAGCCTTCAGAGGTCCTCTTCGTTGGTGATGATTTGGAGGCCGACGTGCTCGGTCCGAGCACCATCGACGCAATCGCTATGCCGATCGACGAGTTCCAGCGATCACATGCGGGGCACGTCTCTTTCTTCGCGCCAAGTGAAGTCACCGAGCTGTTCGAGCGAATTGCCACGGTGCGGCGGAGTGAACCCGCCGGTCGCAGCTGAAAGATTCCAAATATTGAGATCGTGTGGAGGAAGAATGCGATTGCTCGTCATCTCCGACCTGCATTTAGAATTTGGCCCGTTCACGTTCCCCACTCCAATGCCGGATTTCGATGCGGCGGTTTTCGCCGGCGACATCGGGCAACCGATTTCCACAGCAGTTGAATGGATGGCCCAACAACGAGGGGAGCTTGGAGCGCTTCGGGGACGGCAAATCATTTACGTGCCAGGGAATCACGAGTTCTACCGGTCAGAGTTCAAGGCCAATCTGGCAGAGGGTAGAGCGGCTGCCGAACTCGCCGGCATCGAACTGCTTTTTCGCCGGACTGCCGTTGTCGGCGGCGTGCGCTTTATTGGGTGCATCTTGTGGACGGATTACCGGATCCGCGGAACGCCGAAGCCTTCCATGGTTCATGCGGGCCAGACACTCAACGACCATCGGCTGATCCGTTATCTTCAGGAAGACGGTCACTATAGTCGGTTTATGCCCTGGCATGCTGCGGCGGAGCACAGGCTTGATCTTGCCTTCATTCGGCACGAGCTCGGGACACCATTTGCCGGACCGACGGTGGTGATCACACACCACGCACCGCACCCAAAATCAATTCAGGCGAGACACGAAGGAAGCTCGCTCACTCCCGCTTTTGTCTCCGATCTTGGCCATGTGATCCAGGAGCTTCAGCCCGAACTCTGGATCCATGGCCATGACCATGGATCGCACGATTATCGGGTAGGTAGGACGCGGATCTTCGCCAACCAGGCTGGGTATCCGAACGTGCACGGTGACCGCGAAAACCCCGGATTTGATCCGCGCTGCGTCGTGGAAATATGACGCCGCGCCAACGATGACCGATCAGCAAAATGGGGTCTACATCAGTCTCGAGGGGCGTTAATGAGGTAGTCCCGAATTAGGCTGACTATCTGCTGCTGCTCACTCTCCCTTCGTTCGAGTATTCCAATGGTTCGACTAATCGACACTGATGGAAGGGGGGCTACATGTAGCGACGGGTCGGACGTCCAGGTGGCATTGCGCACAAAGGGTAGGATCGAAACACCAACGCCTTGCCGTACTAGTTCAACGATCGCTTCTAGGGAGTTGATTTCAAGGAAATCATTTGTCTTTATTCCCAGTTTTTGGAGGGCTCTATTTATAAGTATTCCAGTTTGTTGTGTTTTATCAAACCGTAGGAAGTGCTTTTCTTTTATAATGCCCTCCATTGATTGACCGCGGCTACTGCGGTGAGCAAGGAGAACCATTGGCTCTGAATAAAGGGGAGTCCACATTAATTGACTTCTGGCGTAAGCAGAGGATCGAACGGAGATCACGAGGTCAAACTCGCCAGTTTCCGCACGTCGATTTAGCTCGTTTGATTTATCTGTAGCGAGATGAACATTAAGCCGTGGGTGAGTTAGTTTGAGTTTCGCGATAACGGACGAAACTTCTCCCATCATAGAGATGAGCGACCCGACATTGATCGAACCAGCAATGTCGCCTGCGCCTGCCGAAGCGACCCGAATCTCATCGTAGAGTTTTATCAGGCGCTCGACCTGCGGGAGTATCGACTGACCGAAGCTGTTCAGCTTCGCGACACGCGAGGAGCGATCGAAAAGAGGATGCCGTAGGTCCTGCTCTAAGGCATTCATTTGCAGACTGACAGCCGACTGGGTCAGCCCGATTTTTTCAGCTGCACCGCTGAAAGTGCCGTGCTGCGATATCGCGACAAAGGTCTTGAAGAAGCGGATGTTGGCCATGAGAACGCCTAGTGTCCCGGTCTCATGATAGAAGCTCATTTCAAGAGAAAGAAAAATCAAATTTTTTAATGCCCCAGCTCGGCTATCATGCGCCCCCTCGGTCGCCTCAAGCCCTCGCGCCGATAGCCCGAAGCTGACGGCCGCCTCGTTCGGTACGCGGCGTCGCCCAATAGTTGGGGAAATGGTCGATGCACATCGTTGTACTCGGAGCGGGAGTGATCGGACTGACCACCGCTTGGGAATTGGCCGAGCGAGGTCATGAAGTAACGATTGTTGATCGTCGGCATGAGTGCGCCGCTGAGACGAGTTTCGCGAATGGCGCACAGCTATCGTATTCCTTTGTTGCGCCGTTCGCGTCGCCCGAAACCTTGCGCAAGCTCGGCGGCCTGTTGCTACGCCGGACTGGGCCGGTGCGCATCAAGCCGGTGCCTGACCCCCAGTTCCTAGAGTGGGCCATGCGCTTCCTGGCGTACTGTACCGATGCGGCGGTGGCTGAGACGACCAAGGCGCAGCTTGCACTCTCAGGTTTGAGCAAAGCCCGGCTTTCGGAACTCGCTCGTGCCGAAGATCTGTCCTTTGATCGGCGGGTCACTGGCAAATTGGTGTTCTATCGGAAGGTGAATAGCTTCGCCGCTGCCCGGCGCCAGATCGAACGACAGGCTGCAGAAGGTGCAGCTCAGACCATTCTCAGCGCTAGCGAGTGCCTGGCATTGGAGCCCAGTCTGAGGGTTCCGCTCGGCGAGATGGCCGGTGGTGTCTATACGCCTAGCGAGGAGGTCGGCGATTGCCTGAAGTTCTGTCGGGAGCTTAAGGATCGCCTCGATCGGCGAGCCAACGTGAAATTTGAGCTGGGCTTCCATGCTCGAAGCCTGATCGTTTCACAGGGCCAAGTTTTGGGTGCTGCCGGCAGCCAAGGCGATCTGCGTGCTGATCTGGTGGTCATTGCACTCGGGGCTGACGCGCCCGCTTTCGTTCGAGGAGCGGGTATCTCGCTCCCGATCTATCCAATGAAGGGGTATTCGATTACCGCGAGGGCTAAGCCACGAGCGCCAGCCCTACAGCATTCCGTGACCGATTCCGATCGAAAGCTCGTATTTGCGCCCCTCACTCGGGATGGGCGACCTGTAGTGCGGGTCGCGGGAATTGCCGATCTCGTGGGGATGGACAGGGAGGTCCGGCGCCGCCGACTTGAAGCTCTGATGAGTCAAGCTTCGCAGACCGTTGATCTCGATCTGGAGTGTGATGTTCAGCCATGGACCGGACTGCGGCCGGCCACGCCGGATAGTCGCCCGATAATAGATTGGGCGCCTTTGAAGGGCCTCTTCCTGAATGTCGGCCATGGCGCCTTAGGTTGGACGCTTGCGTGTGGATCCGCTTGCCTCGCTGCAGATCTCATCTCCCGCCAACCCAATCCCGTTCGCGCGGACTGGTTCGGGCTCTCTCGCTGAAAGCAGGTGCGGCTTAACTGACTGATAGCACTCGAAATTTGCTGAAAGACTACGGCTTTATAATGAGGTTTTCTAATGTGAGAGAGTAGGCGAATTAATTTTATCTAATGGTCGATTTCGCCTAGGCTTTGCTTGCTGAAGCCGTTGAGCGCATCGCTCGTGGCATTCGGGCGGCTGTGCCCATGGTTTGGGCATGGCTGCCACAGCTGGAGTAACACCGATGTCATTGGATGCTGTCGCCGCCAGTCACCACCAGCTGCGCGGGCTTCCAGTCTTGCCTGCGTCTGTTCAGCAAATAGCTTATGTGGTTCCCGACCTGCGTCGAGCCATTGCGCATTGGGTAAACACGGCCGGGGTGGGACCGTTTAGCGTCCGGGAGCACATTGGATACAAGCAATTTCAATTCGAGGGAAAAGATTATTCCGTAGATTATAGCATTGCTCAGGCCTGGCATGGCGATCTGCAGATCGAGTTGCTTTGTCAGCATGACGACCTTCCGTCGGTTTTAACGAGATTCCCTGCGCCTTCGAATTCAATTCATCACATAGGATGCCGCGTCGAGGATTTTGATACTGGACGAGCACAGCTGCTTGGGCGCGGCTTTCGGGAAGTTCAGCGCGTTCTGGCGCCAAACGGGACGATCGCCGGCTTCTTCCATAGTGCGGAGACTGTCGGGTTGATCGAACTCGTCTATCTCGCCGATGGCGGCGCGGGGTGGCGCGAGCAGCAACGGTTGGCCCGCGAGTGGGATGGATCGTCCCTCTATGCCTAAGGGCCGACGCTCAGAGGAACGACGCTAGTTTATGAGGATCGTGGCGGACGGTGCAGTGCCAATTCCATCTTCGATAGTCGACAAGGTATTCGATACTGTCGTTATTGGCGGCGGCACCGCCGGCTGCGTCGTCGCTTCTCGTCTTTCCGAAAGTCCAAATCATCATGTTCTACTGATCGAGGCTGGTGCTGACCATAGCCGCGCGCGCGAGCCGGAAAGCGTTCTAGACACGTTTCCTCGTTCGTATACCGATCCGCAGTTCACATGGCCCGGCCTCGTTGCTGCGCAACGGGAATCCGGCGCGGCGGAGCCATTCATTCAGGCGAGGGTACTTGGCGGCGGCTCGATGGTGATGGGCATGCACGCGCTACGTGGGCTGCCCGCTGATTTTGAAGAATGGCAAGACGCAGGCGCGACTGGCTGGGGATGGGACGGCGTTCGTCCTTATTTCCAGAAGCTCGAACATGACCTTGAGCGCGACATTGGGCCGTATGGAACCAAGGGACCAATCCCGATCTGGCGTCATTCTCCTAAGGAATGGCCGCCGTTCGCGCAGGCACTCGCATCGGTACTTGCCAGCGGCGGCTTCGCACGGGGCGAAGACGTTAACAGCTCGTCAGAGGACGGGCTCTATCCGATGCCGTATAATACCCATGGCGGGGTTCGGATTACTGCGCCTAAGGCGTATCTGAAGGAGGGTGTAAGGCGGCGGCAAAACCTGACGATCCTCACCCAAGCGTTTGTCCGGAAATTGTTACTTTCCGACCGCCAGGCGCAGGCTGTATTAATTGACGTCCAAGGGCGCTCGGTCGCGATTAGGGCGCGTCAGTTCGTGCTTTCGGCTGGAGCAATCCAATCGCCGGCGATCTTGCTAAGATCCGGCATAGGCCCAGCATCCCACCTTCGAGAATGCGGAATTAACGTGGCCGCGGATCGGCCGGGCGTCGGATCGAACCTGCTCAACCATCCCATGCTTCGGGTCGCCTGTCGTCTTAAGACGGGAAAGCGCCATCCCCACGCAATCCGGCCTCACGGAAATAGCGTCCTGCGCTATTCGTCGCAAAAAGACGGCTGCCCAGCCAGCGACATGTTGATGTTTATCCTAGGTAAAACATCATGGCATCCCCTTGGCGAAACTATCGGTGCCTTGGGAATGTCGGTCTATAAATCTTACTCACGTGGTGAGATTAGACTGAATCAGTCAGCCGATCAGGATCTGCCAAAGATATCGTTCCGCCTCTTATCGGACGAGCGCGACCTCGAGCGCATGACCGACGCTTTCGGATTCGCGGCTGCGCTTTTGGCTCACGATACCGTGTCGCCGATGATCTCAAAGGTCTTCGTTCCCGGAAAATCGCCTCTTATTTCGCGTTTGGCTCTGCCGGGCTTTCGTAACCACCTGCTTAGCTATGGCCTATCGAAGGCCATGGATATCGCGCCACCCTTGGAGCGTTGGCTCATTCGGCTTGTTAGCGCTGCGTACGACGCTGCGGCGCCCAAGCGGGAGCTGAGAGACTTTGTACGCGAGGCGACAGTGGGGATGTTTCATCCATGCGGTACCTGTCGCATGGGCTCCACTTCTGATCCTGACGTTGTCGTGGGGCCGGATGGGGGCGTCGTTGGCTTCCGCAATCTAATCGTCGCCGATGCTTCGATAATGCCGACGATCCCTCGGGCAAATACGTTTCTCAGTACTCTCATGATCGGGGAAAAGATCTCTGATCATATCGCTTGCGAATAATAAAAAGCAAAGGGAGGGGAATTGAACTAAGTGAATCGCGATGAATAAGCGCTACAAAACTACAATAGGGGAACCACATGCCAATCAACCGTCGGGAATATCTGAAACTCTCTACCGCTCTGGCTGCGGGGGCGGCCATGCCAGCTATTTCTCCGAAAGGGGCAAATGCCCAGTCGCGCGCTGACACGCTGCGACATGTCATGGGAGCGGTGTTCTCATCGCTTGATCCGTCGTTTGCTGGAGCGACGCGTGAGAGCTTTCCGTTTTCCGTCAACGTATACGATCGGCTTGTCGGTTTCGGCCGCCGTGAGGTGCCCGGCGGCTACATGTTCGATATCAATAACGTCCGCGGCGAAGTCGCGGAACGCATCGATAAATCGGCGGACGGCAGGTCATATGTCCTCCACATCCGTCCGGGCACAACATGGCACGATGGGTCGCCCGTCGAAATCGACGACATCAAATGGTCGCTTGATCGCGCGGTGACGGCCATCTCGAATGCCAAGGCCCAGATGGCCGCTGGTTCGATGACTGACCCCGAGCAGTTCAAGGTTGTCGGAGAACGACAGATCGAAATTCGCACGGAGAAGTCAGACCGGCTGACGTTGCCGACACTTTGTCTGCCGTATATGCCCATGTTCAACAGCAAGTTGGTCAAGCGCAACGCGGCCTCCGATGATCCCTGGGGCATCAACTGGCTGAAAGAGAATGTCGCCGGTGGCGGTGCTTACATTGTCGAAAGCAACCGCCCAGGGCAGCAGGTGACCATCAAACGGAACGAAAACTGGAAGAATGGAGAGGGTGGCAGGCTGCCGTTCTTCCAGCGGGTCATCATCCAGACCATTCCTGACGTCTCGGCTCGGGCAAGCCTGCTTGAAAGGGGGGACGCGGACCTCACCCTGGATGCGGCTGCGAGCGACATCCCAGGCCTTGAGCAGCGTGGGGCAGTGCGAGTAGTCGCCGTTCCACAGTCGAACGCTTGGCAGTCCATAGCGTTCAACATGACGGCGGCACCATTCGACGATCCCAAACTTCGACAAGCCGTCGCGGCGGCGCTTCCCTACGAGGACATGTTCAAGGCTGCTCTGTTCCAACGCGGCAAGCCGCTGTTCGGCGCGAAATGGTCTGAACCGCCGGAAGCCGCCTTTCCTCAGCCGATGCCTAACGCGTTCAATCTAGAACGGGCCCGGGCCATCCTGGCTGAAAGCGGTTATCCGAAGGGATTGAAGATCAATTTCAGCTTTCCGGCTGCGGTCTCGTCGACGGTTGAGCCGATGGGAGCGTTGATTAAAGAGAGCCTTGGCAAGATCGGCATCGAAGTGACCGTTCAGAAGCTGCCGGACGCGCAGATGGTCACGATGGTTTCGGAACGTCGCCTTCACATGTTCTTCGACTTCTTCACCTCGTGGATGCCGACCCCAGACTATGTCACTCGCGTCTTCCTGATCGCGACGACGCGCTGGAATCCGAGCGGGTGGAGCGACCCCGTGGTGGCTCGGCTTGCCGAAGAGGCCAGATACGAGCGGGATCAAGCGGTCTACGACCAGAAGGTCAAACAGATCATCAAGCGTTTCCAAGAGGCTGTGCCGATTGCGATGCTCTGGCATCCGAACCACGACGCCGTGATCGCCAAGAACATTCAAGGGTACACCTATTATTACCATCGCGGCGCCGATTACCGCGACCTGCGCCGTGTCTGACAGGCCTGTTCGCCTCAAGCGAGGGCATCCGTAGCCGCGTGGTGGCCGTCGGCCCTTTCAGGGTCGGCGGGATGCCTTGCCTGGCGGCTGCGAATGCTTCGCGCGGCGCCGCGACAGGATCTGTATCTGCGGCAATTTCATCCGAACGGTCTAGCCGGTGCTCGCCCCCGGCCGCGATCCAGGGAGGCATCGAGGTCGAGCATGCAATCGAGTTACGACTACATCGTCGTGGGCTCCGGGTCGTCCGGAAGCGTCGTCGCCGCCAGGTTGTCGGAGGATCCGTCATGCACCGTCCTGCTTTTGGAAGCCGGCGGCTCGGACAAGTCTCTGAAGGTCGTGATGCCGGCGCTGGGGCAGAGTACCATGTATGGCGATCCCTCATTCGACTGGCGGGTCACGGCTGAGCCGGATTGGACCCGGGTCGGCCAGAAGGACTACATGCCCAAGGGGAAACTCCTCGGTGGCACGAGCTCGATCAATGCCATGTGTTTTCTGCGCGGGAGCGCCGAGGACTTCGACGCTTGGGCGGCCTTGGGCAATCGGGGCTGGGACTATGCCAGCGTCCTGCCGTATTTTCGTCGATTGGAGACCTATGAGGTCGGTGAAAGCCAGGCGCGCGGTGCGTCCGGTCCTCAGCCGGTTGGTGCGCTCCGCAGCCGGCATCCGATGTCGGATATTTTCGTCAAGGCCTGTGTCAATCACGGGGCGCCTTTCCTCGATGACGTGAATGGCGGCAGCTATGAAGGCGTCGGCTTCGCGCAGGTTTCACAGCGAAGGGGGCAGCGCTTCAGCGCGGCACGGTCATTCCTCTGGCCTGCATCGAAGCGACCGAACCTGCGGATACAGCTCAATTCGCTCGCGCAGCGCGTCCTGTTCGAAGGGCGCAAGGCAGTCGGTGTCGAGGTGATCCGGAACAATCGGCCAGAGTCAGTCCTGGCGCGAAAAGGAATCGTTCTGAGCAGCGGCGTTTTCGGGACCCCTCAGATCCTGATGCTATCAGGCATCGGCCCGGCGGAAATGCTGCGCCAGCACGGGATCGATGTGCTGATCGACGCTCCCGGGGTCGGGCAGAACCTCCAGGATCATGCGGGTACGCGGCATGTAGCATGGGTCGACATCAAAACCTTCAACATGATCAGGGGGCCGTTCCAGAAGTTGATGGCGGGGCTGGAATGGCTCGTCTACGGGACAGGGCCGGCCTCCAGTCCGATGACGCAAGCCGTCCTCGCCAAAAAGCTGGACAGCGGCGACGACAGATCGCGTTTCTCGGTGCTGTTCACGCCCGGCGGCTATGAGCTGCACGCCGGCGGCACGCGTTTTCTCGACAAGCCGGCCGTCACGGCCATCATCAACGTCCACCGTCCTCATTCGTCGGGTCATGTCGAGCTCCGATCGTCGGATTGCCGCGACCAACTGAAGATTCAGCCCAACCTCTTCGGCGACGAACGGGACGTGGCAACGCTGATGAAGGGGCATCGCGCCATCCGTGAGGTTTTCGACACGGAGCCGCTCCGCAGTCACGTCTTGGGTGAGTATCGGCCCGGAGTGGCCATCCGCAGCGATGATGAGCTTGGAGCCTATATCAAGGAAACGGCGAAGGGCATTTTCCACACGGCGGGAACCGCGAGAATGGGTTCCGTGGTCGACGACAGATTACGTGTCAACGGCGTCGCCGGGCTGTTCGTAGCCGACGCTTCGGTCATGCCCTTTGTCGTGAGCTCGAACCTCAACGCGACCTGCATGATGATCGGGGAGCGACTTGCGGAATGGCTCGCGAGCGGGGCGCGCTGAGCTCATTAGAAGGCAGTTTTGAACGGGATAAAGATGACGATGCTGAACGCTGGAATTGTCGGCCTCGGACGGTGGGGGCGAACGCTCGTGCGCTCGGTCGGGCGAGGTGCGTCGAGCGAGCGAATAGTCTTCCAGGCGGGGTACACGAAGACGCCGGCTCGACATGCAGAATTCGCTGATGAGGAAGGGCTGCAGCTATTCGGCGATTACGAGGAGATGCTCGCATCCGGCCAGGCAGGCGCCGTCGTGATCGCATCGCCCCATAGCGAGCATGTGGAGCAGATCCGCGCGGCGGCCGCGGCCGGGCTTCATGTCTTTGTCGAGAAGCCGATGGCGCTCGATGTCGCCAGCGCCCTTGCTGCGATCACGTCGACACGGGCTGCGAACGTAAAACTGGCCGTCGGGTTCAATAGGCGCTTCCTGCCGACCTATCGGCGGCTCCATCAGATCTTCCGGGAGGGCCGCCTGGGACAGCTCCTGCATATCGAGGGGAACTTCTCGGGGCCTTTCGGAACCCAATTCTCACCCGATGCTTGGCACGCCAACCAATCCGAGACGCCTGCCGGCGGCATGACGCTGATGGGCATCCATGTGCTCGACGCGATGATCGGGATCGCGGGCCCGATTGCCAATGTCAGGGCTCGATCGAAAAGGCAATTTCTGACGATCGACATCGACGATACGACTGATACCAACTTGGAGTTCGCGTCCGGCTGCACCGGGTATCTCAGCACCATGACCGCGACCTCTCGGAATTGGCGGCTGCAGCTTTTCGGAAGCAAGGGCTGGTGCGAGATGCGCGGCTACGAGCAACTCGTGCTGAAGATCGATGAAGACGTCAAAGTCTACGATTTCGAACCTGTCGACATCGAGCGGGCAGAGCTTCACGCTTTCGCCGACTATGTAACGGCGGATGCCGAATATCCTGTTCCGATCGAAGAGGTGATCGCCGGCATCGCGGCCCTCGAGGCGATCAACCGCTCATGTCGGGAAAATGCGGAAATCGACGTCGAATAACTGGCTTCTGTGGCCGCACTCGCTGAACAGGGCCCGAACGTAACGACGAAATCCGCGAGGCGCGACGGCCTCGCAGTTCCCCGATCACGCTGGTGCGATGCACTCCGAAAACCGTTCCGCATCGACATTCCCGCCGGACAGGACGAGAGCAACGGTTTTGCCGGCAAGATCCAGCTTGCCGGCGAGCGCCGCTGCCAGGGGCGCGACACCTCCCGGCTCGACGACGAGCTTCAGCAGATCGTAGCACACCCTTATTGCTTTGCGGACCTCGCCGTCGCTGACGGTCACAGCACCGCTGAGGTATTGTCGGTTGATAGGGAAGGTGAGTTCTCCGGGCGTGGGGACCTGCAGCGCATCGCAGAGGGTGGTCCGGCCTGGGGCGTTGGTCACCCGCGACCCAGCGGCAAGCGAGCGCGCTGTATCGTCAAACCCTTCCGGTTCGATGCAATACAGGCGGGTTGCCGGGGACGAGCGCTGCAAGGCCAGCGCACACCCTGCGGTCAGCCCGCCGCCGCTGCAACTCACAGCCAGCAAGTCGAGTTTCTGGCAGGCCTCATGGACCTGCTCGATGAGCTCGATCGCAACCGTGCCCTGGCCCGCAATGATCGCCGGGTCGTCATAGGGTGGGATAATTACTGCGCCTGTCGCGTCCGCGATCGCCTGACCGAGCGCTTCCCGGTTCTCCGTGGCCCGATCGTAGAGCCGAACGGTAGCGCCAAACCCGCGCGCCCCCTCGATTTTCGCCAGGGGAGCATCTGCGGGCATCAGTATCGTCGCGGCTATGCCTTTGCGTGCGGCCACCGCTGAGATCGCGAGCGCATGGTTGCCCGATGACCAGGCGACGATACCGCCGGCCCGTTCGGCCTCCGTCAGGGTTGAAACCCGGTTGAGTGCGCCCCGGAATTTGAAGGAGCCGGTTGACTGCAAGTTTTCTGCTTTGACGAACACAGTCGCGTTGAGAAGCTTGTCGAGCCTGTCGCTGCGGAGAAGAGGAGTTCGAACGACCTCCCGGCTAATCCGATCGTAAGCCTCGATAATCTGCTCCGGATCGATAAAGCTTGCTGTCCGGTTCGTCGCAATTGATGCGGTCATTCTCGATCACGCTTGTTGGGAAGTAGAAGTATCGGAAAGGCCGTACTCGGTTGGAGGCGCCTCTCCGATGAACCGCTTCACGTCTGGCCCGCCGCATTTCCAGATCGCGGGGACTGAGGCCAGGGCGGCTAAACTGAGAATTTCGTGAGTTTCTTTGCCCAGCCTCCGCCCTCGACGAACGGAGACACCGAGGCGATGTGATTCTTCACGCGTTCGAGGGACTTGTGTTCCAGAAATGCTGCTTCATCGACATATTGCTCGAAGAAGACGAATTCGTTCTGGTCCTCGTTGCTGATGCTGACATCGAACTGGAGGCAGCCTTTCTCAAGGCGAGACAGCTCAATGTGCTTTTTCAGCTTTTCAACGAAATCGTCGCGAGATTCCGGCTGAACTTTAGTGAGCGCGATGACGACGTAGGACATTTCTGGAGAACTCCGATTTCGCGAGGTTGATTGGCTCTGCTGTCACTTTGCCAGTTGAAGGAAACGGTCGGCCGACCGCAAAGCCTGGGCCGCAATCGTCAGGGCCGGATTCGTCGCCGTTGAGCTCGGCAGGAAGCTTCCGTCCACGACCCACAAGTTTGGGTGGTCGAAGCTCTGGCAGTATTCGTCGAGAGGCGCCGACGCCGGATCCCAGCCCATGCGCACCGTCCCGCATTGATGGGTTGGATTGCGAGTGTCGCGCACGGAGGTGAGGATGATCGGGTAGCCTGCTTCCCGAAGGTGTTGCGATACCGTCGACACGAACCTCTTGTGTAGAGTTTCGTTCGGTCGCCGCCATTCGAGGGTGATCGACATGCCGTCGACAAGAATGCCACTTTCCGGGGTCGGCAGGTCTTCACTCACGGCGAACCAGTCGATCGACCGCGAGGAGAGCAGGCGGAGCGCAAATTCTGGAGCCCATTTTGCGAAAGCCCGGATCTTGATGGGCGTGATCTTACCGAGAGCTTGAAGATGCCCGGCTCCTCGTGGCGCAGCGACATCGGCGAAATAGTAGTCGTTGGATGAGATGGTTTTCTGGTAAATCGCGTCGTTGCGCGTGAACGGATCCACTGCAACGATCGCCGTGCAGTGATGCACCATCAGATTGCGCCCGACCTGGCCGGATTTGTTAGCTACCCCGTGCGGAGCCTTTCCGTCTGCGGAACGAAGCAGAATCGCGGCCGAATTCACCGCGCCGGCTGCAAGGACGAACTGTTTGGCTTGCACCGTCTCGGCGGTGCCGTTGTGGAGGAATTCGACGGCGCGAATGGATTTGCCGGATTCGTCAAGCAGCAGCCGTCGAACGGTCGCTCCGGTCACCAGCGTAACGTTGGGAAGCTGCAAAGCGTCGGCCAGGAAGCAATTCTCCGCATCCGCCTTCGCCGGGTCACGGTTCGGCACGCTCTCCCAGGTTCCGTCCGGTGATGCCTCACTCCATTTCCTAATGTCGACGCAGAGCGGGGTGGTGAAGGTTGACAACCCCGTTTTCTCCAGCCTTTGGCGGGCAGCCAATATGCTGGGTTCATCCTTGTTTTTGGCGAGCGGGAACGGCGAACTGCGCCACGGCTCGGTAGGGTCCTCGCCTTCCTGTCCCATCACACGGAAGATTCGTTCCGCTTCCGTGTAATAGGGTTCGATTACCTCGTATCGGAACGGCCACTCCGGCGAAAGTCCTCCGAACTGTTCCGTCGCTTCGAAGTCCTTCTCGCGGAAGCGCGCCATGACGGCGCCAAAGAATTTCGTATTTCCACCGACATTGTAGTATGTGTAGGGCCTGAACGGTGTCGATCCCTTCTCTCCCCACATTTCATTGGCCAGATATTTTTGCTGAACGAAGATTTCGTGCGGTGTCGCGCCGAAGCTAAGCCATTCGCCGCGCTCCAGGATGAGAACGGATGCGCCTGACCTTCCCAACCTATTGGCCATGATGGACGCGCCGAGGCCCGAGCCGATTATGACAACGTCGTAAAGTGGAAAGCTGTTCATCTTACGGGCTCGGATAGGTCGGGCTGGCAACTTCGCGATCGGCGCCCATGCGCGGGAAAGTCCCGACCGCGCGCATGCCGCGCGGTTGTTGCCGCGACGAGGATTTACTTGAACTCTATCAGGATCTGGCGATGCGGCTTGTCGCCGATATTGGTCGCCATATGGGTCAGCCGCTCGACCGGAAGATCGGCGATCTGCAGGAAAGAGACGTGCCCTTCAGGCTGATGGGAGTCTTTTTCGCCCATGGCAGGATAGGTGATGCGCAGCTGGTTGTCCTCGGTGACATAGACATACATCCAGTCTCGCTTGTGGGTATGCATCCTGGTCGACTCGCCAGGCTGAAGCTGGAAATCCCAGACGCGAACCCGGTCATTCTCGAACAGGACTTTGGTCCCCACCCATTCGTCATCCGCTACTGAAGCCATCGAGCCCTCCTTGGGAGCAAAGTATTCCGCGTACTCAGTATGCCGAGGTCGTTTTTTCAGTCGTCCGCCCGAGGCCCATATGGTCATCGAGCGCGGGCGCCCCGACAGGATATTGAGAACCTAATTTGCCCTGACAGATGATGAAAGTTAAATTATCTGTCTCGTTTGATTGGGTTTCCTTATGAGTTGCTCGCCTCTCGTATTGCTAGAGCCTTGAGCGCTCATCAGCACAGCAGCGACCAGAGGAAGCGACTGGCAATCAGCAACCGGCGGAAGGCTGCCGCGCCCACAGGCCGGCGCGCATTGATGCCCGCGCCGCCTGTGGAAAGCTGTCACGTAACGGCAATCAGCCGCGATTGCGCCCCGCAGCGTCGCCTATAGCGAGGCGAGCGACGCCTTCTGGTCGGGTCCAGCCGGTGATGCCGAAAGCTCGTTCCGAAATGAGGGGATCGCATCCAGCAGGCTGCGAGTATAGCCCGATTGGGGAGCATTGAAGAGCGCCTTCGCCTCGGCCTGCTCAACGACCTCGCCCTTCTTCAGCACGACGATCCGCTCGCAGAGCATTCTGACCACATTGAGGTCATGGCTGACGAACAGGAAGGCCAGGCCTTCTTCCTTGCGGAGCCGGTCCAGCAATTTGAGCACGATCGCCTGAACCGAGACGTCCAGCGCGGCAGTCGGCTCGTCGAGCACGAGAAGTTTCGGTCTGGTGATGATGGCGCGGGCGATGCCGACGCGTGCCTTTTGCCCACCGGAAAGCTGGTGCGGAAACCGGGAGAGCAGCTCTCGCGGAAGCCCGACACGATCGGCGCACTGCTCCACTCGCTGTTTCGCCTGGGCCCGGTCAACGGCTTTTTCCAGCTTCAGAAGGGGATGCGCGATGCAGTCGAACGCGGTGTAACGCGGATTCAGGCTTTCATGCGGATCCTGAAAGACGATCTGGATTTCCTTGCGCAGCGGATGCGCATTGAAGTTGGAAGACGAAATCCTGCCGATGTCCTCGCCCCTGAACAGCAGCTGACCGTCCGTCTGGTCGATCAGGCGCGTGACAAGGCGCGAGATCGTGCTCTTGCCGGACCCTGACTCTCCGACGAGCCCGATGCTCTCGCCCTGCTTCAGCTCGAAGGAGACGTCGTTGACCGCCTTGAACCCATGGTAATCCTTGATCAGGTTCGTCACCTGGAGGAGCGGGGTCGAGTTGCGGGGAAGCACGTGGACGGTCGCTGCCTCGGGCGGCGTGCCGTCATCCTCGATAACGAGGCTGTCGATCGTCGATGTCGCGGTCGGCGAGGCGGCGACGAGACGACGCGTGTAAGGGTGCTTGGGGGAAAGGAAGACTTCCTCTACCGCTGCTGCTTCCACGACCTCGCCGCGCTGCATCACCGTGATGGAGTCGCAATATTGCGCCGCCAGTCCCAGATCGTGGGTGATCAGGATGACCCCCATGCCGCGTTTGGCCGCGATTTGCGCCAGCAGGTCCATGACGACCTTCTGCGTCGTCACGTCCAGCCCCGTTGTCGCTTCGTCCGCGATCAATAATTTGGGTTCGCACGCAATGCCCAGAGCGATCATTACGCGCTGGCACATGCCGCCGGACAGTTCATGAGGGTAGGATGCGAGAACGCGCTCGACATCCGTCAACATTACGTCTCGGAGCAGGGACAGCACCCGCTGGTGCCGGGCTTCCTTGCTCAGACTGGTATGGGCGGAGAGGGCGTCGTTGAGCTGTTGGCCGACTGTCCTGATCGGATTCAGCGCGCCGCGGGCATTCTGGAACACCATCGAGATCGCAGATCCGCGAAGGTGCTGCATCTCGAACTCGCTCAGGGCACGCAGGTCGCGACCGTCGAACTCGATCCGGCCGGAGGCGATTTTTCCCGCGCGATCGAGGAGCCGCGTGATGGCATAGGCGGTGACAGATTTGCCCGAGCCGCTTTCTCCGACGATGCCCAGCGTGCCGCCGGCTTTCAGGGCGAGCGAGACGTTCTTGACGGCCTCGACGGTTCCGTTCCGCGTTGAGAACTCGACTCGGAGATCGCTGACTTTGAGAAGATGATCGTTGTTCATGTGCGCATCCGAGGATCGAGGATGTCCCGCAGACCATCTCCCAGGAGATTGAAGCAGAGGACCGTCAGCATCAGTGCTGCGCCAGGGAAAGCCACCAGCCACCACTGGCCGGAGAGAATAAAGCGCGCACCCTCGGCAACCATGATTCCCCATTCTGCCGTCGGCGCCGTTACGCCGAGGCCGAGGAAGGAGAGCCCCGCCGCGTTCAGGATCGCCCAGCCGAGATTGAGGGAAATCTGGACCGCCATGGCGGGCAGGATGTTCGGGATGAGCGAGAACAGGATGATGTCGAGATGGCTGTCGCCGCAGGCGCGCGCGGCTTCCACCCAGCCGATGTTGCGTCGCACATTGACCTCGGCACGCGCGAACCGGATGTAGAATGGCAGGTTGATGAAGGCCGTGGCGATGATGATGTTCTCGATCCGGTTGCCGAGCACCGCCACCATCGCCATCGCCATCACGAAAAGCGGGAAGGCCATCAACACATCGACGACGCTGCCGATGACACGGTCGACGCGTCCTCCGGCATAGCCGGCGATGCTGCCGATCACGACCCCGGCCGCGAATGACAGCGCGACAGCCGAGGCGGCGATCGCCAGGTCGATCCGCACGGCTGCGATCAGGCGGCTCAGGATGTCCCGGCCGAGCTGGTCTGTTCCGGCCCAGTGCTCCGCGGATGGCGGCAGCAAAGCCTTCGTGACATTCGAGGCGATCGGATCGTAGGGCTGAACCCACGGCCCGAACAGCGCGAGGAAGACGAGGCAGGCGAAGCCGAATGTGGCGACGGCGGTGACCGGGTTGCCGCGTAGCACCCAGCCCACATGTCTGACGGTGGAGCTCATCGGATCGAAACCCTCGGATCTGCAACGCCGTACAGGGTGTCGATCAGCAGGTTCACCATAACAAAAATGGTGGCCATCAACAGAACGAAACCTTGGACGGGTGCGAAGTCGGACGAGAGAAGGGCATCGAGCGCGTAGGAGCCGACACCGGGCCAGGCGAAGACCTTCTCCACGAGAACGTTGGCGCCCAGCATGGTCGAGAAGACGACACCTGTGATGGTGATCACCGGAAGCAGCGCGTTACGCAGGCCATAGCTCACGATCACCTTCCAGCGCGACAGGCCGAGCGCTCTCGCCGTCCTGATGAAATCGCTGCCCAGTGCGGCGAGCATCGAGGCGCGGGTCATTCTCGCCAAGGGGGCCAGGACGAAGAGCGCCATTGTCGTCGCGGGCAGGATGAGCTGCGCCAACGCGGACCGCCAGCTCGCGAAGTCGCCGACAACCAGATAGTCGATCAGCAGCAATCCCGTGATGCCGGGCGGTGGGGCATCGAAGGCACCGATCCGGCCGGTCGGATCAGGGGCCCAACCGAGCACCACGTAGAAGACGTAGATCAGCAGCAGCCCCGCCACGAAGGTGGGCGCGCAGACACCCAACGAAGAGACGAACCGAACAACATGATCGAGCGCCGAGCCCGGCCTGAGAGCGGCGACGACCCCCAACGGCAGCGCCAGCGACAGGGCCAGCACCAGCGCGATGAAGGTCAGCTCCAAGGACGCAGGCAGCCGCTCGACTAGGTCGGCCACGACCGTCTGACCAGTCGACATCGATTTGCCAAGATGGCCCGTTGCGACATCACGCAAATAGTAGGTGAGTTGGACCGGCAGTGGCTTATCGAGCCCCATCGCCTTGCGAAGCTGCTCGATCTCCGCCGGCCCGGCATTCGGGTCGGAGGAGAAGAACACGGCTGGGTCACCGGGAAGAACGCGCATGAGCAGGAAGGTGAACACCAGCACTCCAAACAGAGCTGGCAACGAAGCGAGGAGGCGATTTCCGACCCTCGCTGCAATGTTGACGATGACCCTCATGATCAAACCCGCTTCAGATCCCGATAGTCCGCCCCGCGATGGAACCAGTAAGTGTAGCCCTTGATATTCTTCGCGACGACGGCGTCGTGGTTCGGATGCCAGAGCATGACGACCGGGGTCGCGGCGAGGTAGCGCTCGATGACTTGGCCGATCATCGCATCGTATTTGGCCTTGTCGGTCTCATAGCGCGCGTCGTCGCCGAGTTTGGTGGCGATCGCATCGTTCCAGCCGCTCGGATTCCAGCGCGTGGTCGCGGTCAGGAAGATTCGCGTCACATATTCGGACGTCGGCAACCACGCGGTGAAAAAGTCGAAGAACATCGGCAGCCGGCGCTCCGACACCGCTGTCGCCATCTGCGCATCGGGAAGCTTCTGCACCGCGACCTCGATGCCGATCTTGGCGAGGCTTTCCTTGATCAGGGCTGCCATCGGCTCGGCCGTGGCGGAGGCGCTGGCGGGGAAGGAGAAGCTGGTCTTGAGACCGCTCGCGTGGCCGCTCTCGCTTAGCAGCTTCTTGGCCTTGTCGAGATTATGGCGGAACGGCATGGGCTGCGGGATCACGTTCCGCGGCGGCTGGGTCCAGTCGGCTCCAAAGAGTCGCTGGCCGCGGCCGAAAAGGGCGGCGTTGAACATGTCCTCGTAGGGAAGCGCTGCGGCCACGGCCTGGCGCAGCTTCACGTCGTCGAACGGCGCCGCCAGCGTGTTCAAGGCGATCGACTGCCACGCATTGGATTGCGGCACTGCGACGACCTGCACGCGCCCGCGCTGCTCGAGCCCAGGGATGTCGCTGGCGGCGGCATCGAGCGTCAGATCGGCGTCGCCGCGTTCCAGAAGGCTCGCCCGTGCCGAAATGTCAGGGATCGTCTGCACGATGACGCGCTGGAAGAAGGGTAGGGCGCCGTCGGGGCCATTCTTCCACTTTTCATTTCGGCGCAGGACAACCTGCTGACCGGGACGATTGCTCTCGACCACGTACGCGCCGCCGCCGGCCGTGTTCTCCTTGAGCCAATTGATGGCCCATGGATCGTCCGACGTCGCGTGCTGCTTCGCGAGCTTGCTGTTGAACATCGGAATGTAAGGAACGCAGAACGTCGCCAGCGTGAGCCGGTCCGGCCGCTCGGTCTTGATCTCGACCTGCCGCTCGCCAACGACCTTGAACTGATCCGGGCTCGTCATCGAGCCGTTGTTCATTTGCGCCTTCGAGTTGCTGGCTGCGCTGACGGCGCGGTCGAGGGACCATTTGATGTCCTCGGCCTCCACCGGCGTTCCGTCATGCCATGTGGCGCCCTGCCGAATGTGGAAAGTGTAGGTCAGGCCATCCGCCGAACGATCAATCTTCTCTGCGAGCTCGCCGCGAATGGTGTCCATGTCGAATACGGACCCGCCCGGCACATCCTTTTTCCCAAAGGAGGCCAATCGGTCGTAGACATTCATTGACAACGGGAAGCTCTCCCGGGTCGCTCCTGCAAAGGTCGGGTCTAGGGATGTGAAGACCGCTCCCATGACGTGCCGCAAGGTATCTGCGCGGGACTGGGCCTGGGCCGGCATCGACCCGAGTGAGCCACCGAGCAGACCTCCCGCCGCGACGCTGGCTGTACCCTTTAAATACTCTCTACGATTGATCGCCATATGACGTCCCCTTGTTGGTGTTGATTGGCGAGTTGGTGGCTCAGTTGCTTTCGGGCGGGTTCACCAGCCCAGAGCGTGGCAGGAGCGCCTGGGGTCGGAGCTGGTGGCTCTGACCCCGGAGCCGGGCTCCAGCCGCGTCACGATCGCACCCATGCCGCAGGTGGCGGTGCGGACGACCTCGTGGCCCAGCTTTTCCAGGGCACTGGCAGTCGCTTCCGAGATTCCGTCTTCAAGAGAGAGACGTCCCGGGAAGTAGTTGTGCGGATAGAACGAATTGGGCACCGAATTGGTCGCAAATCGCGGCGCTTCCACCGCTTGCTGCGGGTCCATGCCCCAGATAATCGTGTTCAGGATGATCTGGAGGTTGCCCTGCGTCTGCGCGTCCCCGCCCGGGCAACCGAACGTGAAGAACTCACCCGAAGGCGCGGAAGCGGCATAGGCGCACAACGTGCTTCGCGGACGCTTTCCCGGTGCGACGCAGTTGGGGTGATCGCTATCCAGATTCAGCATCTCGCTACGGGTGCTGAGCGTGAAACCGAGTTCGTCGAGAAACACTGACTTGCCGAATGCGCCGCCGCTCGGCGTCGCTGCGACCGTGTTGCCGTGACTGTCGACGACAGAAATATGTGTCGTTCCGTATTCCGGGCCGACGGATTCGATCAGGACGGGCCGTGGCTTCTCGCCGGTAGTCGCGCCGTGAAGTTGCCCGGCAACAGGCAATTCCGGACAGGCACGGGACAGATCGATGAGGCTCGCCCGCTGGCGGGCGTAGTCTTTGTCCAGCAGATCGCTCTGCGGGAGGTCGCAGAACTTGGGGTCGGCATAATAAAATTCGCGGTCGGCGAACGCCAACTTCAGCGCCTCGGTGACGACATGAATGTATTGAGGCGTGTTGAAACCCAATTTCTTGAGATCGAAATGCTCGAGGATATTCAGCGTCTGTAGGACGATCGGAGCCTGAGACCAGAAACCTTGGCTCTGGATTTTGTGGCCCCGGTAAGTCACCTCGGCCGGATGTTCGAATTCTTCGGAATAGGCTTCGAGATCGTCGATCGTCAGGATGCCGCCGAGCGCCTGCGAGGCTGAGGCGATCTTCCTGGCCAGCGGCCCGGCATAGAACAGCTCGCGCGCCGCATTGAGGCCAGCCTGCCGGTCGGGCAAGTCCGAGGCGTCGGAAAGTTGCTGCAGAACACTCGCGAGAGCGCTCTGGACGATCAGGCTGCCGGGGGACGCAGCTCGCCCCTGCGGGTAAAAGAGCTCTGCGCCGGCCGTATTGAACAGCTGGAGCTGCTTCATTCCGGCTTCGCTCAGCCGGGAGTGCATATATTCGTAACAGACGAAGCCGTCGCGCGCATAGGTGATCGCCGGAGCGAGGATCGTCTGGAGCGGCAACTGGCCGTAGTCGCCGAGCAAGCGGAGCGTAGCGGCTACGACGCCGGGCGTCGTGAAGGTGGCTGGCGCGCTCTCGCCAGGGCCGGTGGCGATCGACTGAAGCCCTTTCTCGGCGAAATACTGTGGCGTCGCCGCAAGTCCCGCGGGGCCTTGTCCGCACAGGCTCCGAACCTGCCCCGAAGCTTCCCTGAGAATGAAGACGCATTCCGCGCCGAGCGAGAAGGAGGCCGTGGGCTCCACGACCGCGGCTGCAAAAACCGCAGCGGCGACAGCATCGAATGCGTTGCCGCCCTTGAGCAGCATCTGCGCCGCTGCATGCGAGGTCAGCCAGTGCCCGCTCGAAACGACAGCGTTCGTGCCGTAAATGACCGGCCGTGTCGTTTCGGGGCTCACTCGGTCGCCACCTTCGGCGAAGGATGCTTCGTCAGCAGTATTGGAAGCCTCGAAATTCATGTTTGACCTCGCCGATGTTGTTTTGCGCTGCTCAAGGTATTTTCTCGGCTCTACTCGGGGAGAATAAAGTGTCTTCCGAAAACAATACGTTCGAATTCGAAGTACTGCTTGGGAGTGGGACAAGCCGATCTGTTGATCAATTTACGGCAGCGCTAACATCAAGAAAAGTTAAATTGCCTTCATCGACATATTGGGTTTCCTCATGATTCAAGGTTGCGAAGAAGCGGTGCTCTCAGGCGCCGCTCAGATCCACTTGGCTGCGCAGTACCTGCCCGTCGCGCAGAGCGGTGAGATTGTCCTCACAGAGAGCGTGGGCGCGGGTTATGATTCCGGGGCTGCCGTAGCCTGCCGCATGTGGGGACAGGATCGCGTTCTCGAACGCCCAAAGCGGGCTCGTCTCCGGCAGGGGTTCCTGCTCGAACACGTCGAGCGCCGCCCCCCCAAGGCGGTGGTCGCGCAGCGCGTCGACGAGCGCGGTTTCGTCGACCGTTGCCCCGCGCCCGACATTCACGAAATAGGCACTTGGCTTCATCCGTTCGAGAAAGGGTGCGTCGACGAAATGTCGTGTCGAGGCTGAGGCGGGCAGGACACTGATCAGCACGTCGATGTGCGGCAGGAGATCATTGAGGTCGTCAAGAGAGATGGCTTCGTCGAGAAGCGCGGCTGGCTTTGCTGACCGCGAAATCCCTATCAGTCGGGGGCCGAACGGTTTGAGGCGCTTGGCGATCTCTTGTCCGATCATACCATAGCCGAGGATTGCCACGTTCGCCCCGTCGAGAGAGGTCAGGCTGGCGTTGAATGCGGCACGGTCCCATGAGCGCGTTTGCCTGCGCCGCTCCAGATCCGGGATCCGCCTGACGAGCGCCAGCGTGAGCGCAGCCGCATGCTCAGCGACAACCGGGGCCCAGACGTCGCTGGCATTGCACACGCTGGCGCCCGCCGGAACGCCATAGAGCTGAGCGCTCTCGAAGCCGGCGGACAAAAACTGAACGAGCTTCAGGCGGCTCCCGGGCCGGCGAATGATCTCCGCGAATTCCGCGGTGTAGTCCGTCGCCAAAATCAGGAGCGCATCGCTTCCATGGCTCAAGTCGGCCAGATCGGAAGAAATCTTTGCAGTGTGGAACGAGGCGCCGTCGACCCTGCAATGAATTGCGGGCTCAAAACCTGGGAAACTCGCGTGATACGAAACCTTCATTACCCACCATGGCTGGCATCTGTAGCGCGATGGTAGGATCAAATGATTGCGATTGCAATACGTGGGATCAAATGGTTCTAGGGTTGCGGCGTCGCGAAATTTGCTCCTGTCGAGCTTGCGTCGCCGGGGTGCGGCGCGCCTTCTGTTCGGCTCGGGCTCCGCGCGCCCGAGCTACCCATGCGCAGTGCAGATTTTGTGCCGCTGGCCGTCAGCCAGAAGCGCGGTGGCGCTTCAATAGCCGCGCGATGGCTCCACGACGTTCCGAAGTGGCTTCCCGCGGACCCATCTCTCCACATTATCCGTGAAGATGGCTGCGCTCGCGGCCGCATAACCGACGGAGCTGTCCGACGAGACATGCGGGAAGATCGCCAGATTCGGCACGTCCCAAAGCTTGGAGCCGTCAAGCAGGGGTTCCTGCTGAAAGACGTCGAGGACTGCTCCCGACAAATGCCCCTCGCGCAGGCACGCAGCCAGCGCCTCCTCATCGATGACGTCGCCCCGGGCAATATTGATCAGCCCCGCGCCTGGGCGCAGTTGACGCAACTCCTCTGCTCCGATGACACGGCGGGTTTCTGGCGTGAGCGGACAAGACAGGAGCAGATAGTCCACTTCTCCGAGTGCCTCACGAAAATCAGCTGGCGTGAACATCCGATCCACCGCTGGGTGAGGTGCGCCGTCTCGGCGAACGCCCCACACCTGCAATCCGAGAGCCTTGGCGGCCGCCGCCGCAGCGCCGCCGAGCGAGCCGACACCGAAGATCATGGCGACCTTCCCGCGTATCGGATCGCAGAAGGTGCGCTTCCACGAGCGATTGCGCTGCAGGCTTGCATAGTGGGGCGCGCGATTGTTCAGCATCAACAGCGCCATCATCGCGAATTCGCCGGCCCGAACGCCGTGGATGCCCCGGCTGTTTGTCAGAGTGGCGGAAGCGGGGAGCCAGTCCAGAGGCATCAGCTTCTCGACGCCGGCATTGAGCGAGTGCACGATCGCCAGTCGTTTGGCGTGAAGTTTCAATCTCTCCTTGTTGATCTGGCCGCCGATAAAGAACGTCGCTTTTTCTAGCGAGGGGAGATCCGGCGAATCGGTCTCTCCCTCGCTCACTTCAATCGAGGGAGAGACTGCGCTGACGGATTCGCGGAGCGCGGCGACGTCGATGCGGTGAACGGGCTCGGCGTTTTTCGCATTCTCGACATAGATCAAGAATGTTGGCGCGTCAGACATTGTGATCGTTCTCCTGGCGGTTCGTGCCGCCGCTAATGGATTTCCGGCTCCGGCGTGGCGGGGCCTCTCTCGAGGAAGGTGAAGTCGCAGCCCTGATGAGCCTGCGTCACCTGACTGCTGTAGATTGCCCCGTAGCCGCGCTCGAAGCGCGGGCGCGGCGCGGTCCACTTCGCTCGCCTTGCAGCGATTTCTTCGTCGCTGACGAGAAGGCTCAGCTCCCGGCTCGCGACGCTGAGTTTGATCCGATCGCCGTTTTGGACGATGGCGAGGGGCCCGCCTACATAGGATTCCGGCGAGACGTGAAGAACGCAGGCTCCGTAGGACGTGCCGCTCATCCGGGCGTCGGAGATTCGAACCATGTCGCGCACGCCTGCGGCGAGCAGGCGTTTCGGCACCGGCAGCATCCCCCATTCCGGCATCCCGGGTCCGCCCACCGGCCCGACATTTCGCAAGACCAGGATCGTGTCCGGCGAGACCTCGAGATCGTCCCGGTTCACGGCTTCGTTCATCTCGTCGTAGCTGTCGAACACCAGGGCCGGACCGACGTGTTCGCGCAGATGGGCCTCGGCCGCATGAGGCTTTATTACTGCGCCTTCGGGAGCTAGGTTTCCGCGCAGAACCACTAGTCCGCCGCGATCTCCGACAGGATCCTCGAGCGTCTTGACGACGTCATTGTCAAAGACGTCGGCCCCTGCGAAGTTCTCCCTCAGGGTCTTGCCGTTGATCGTCGGGCGATCGGGGTGGAGCATTCCGGAAATGCGGTTCAGCGCGGCCAGGATCCCACCCGAAGAGTAGAAATCATCCATCAGATAGGTGCCGATCGGCTGGATGTTCGCGATGACGGGCGTCTTCTCGGCGATGTCGTTGAAATCATCGAGCGAAAGATCGATGCCGCCTCTGCTAGCCATGGCTATCAGGTGAATAACAGCGTTGGTGGAGCCGCCCAAGGCCATCAAAGCGGTCACCGCGTCGAGATAGCTCTCGCGCGAGAGGATTTTAGACGGCTTCCTGTCCAGCCAGGTCGCCTCGACAATGGTGCGGCCGCTCTCCGAGCAGAGCCTTATATGCTGCGAATCGACGGCCGGCACCGAGGAGAAGCCCGGCAGGGTCAGGCCGAGGGTCTCGGTGAGTGCCGACATGGTGGAAGCGGTGCCCATGGTCATGCAGGTGCCGGGCGAGCGGTTGATGCTCTGCTGGATCGTCTCCCACTCATCCTCGGAAATCAGCCCGGCGCGACGGTCCGCCCAGTATTTCCAGCTGTCGGAACCGGAGCCCATCGTCTTGCCGCGATAGTGCCCCCGGATCATAGGGCCCGCGCACACGAAAATGGTCGGCAGATCCATCGAGATCGCGCCCATGACGAGCGCGGGCACGGTCTTGTCGCAGCCGCCCATCAACACGACCCCGTCGACCGGGTAGGAACGCAGGAGTTCCTCGGTCTCGAGCGCCAGAAGGTTGCGATACATCATCGTGGACGGCTTCTGGAAGGGCTCGGACAACGAGATCGCCGGCAACTCGATGGGGAAGCCGCCGGCCTGGAGCACGCCGCGTTTGACGTCGTCCACTCTCGTCTTGAAATGCTGGTGGCACGGGCTGATGTCGCTCCAGGTGTTCAGGATCCCGATGACGGGCTTGCCGCGATACTCCTTGGGGGAGTAGCCCATCTGTCCGGCGCGCCCACGGTGCCCGGAGCCGCGCAGGTCGTTCGCGGCGAACCAGCGCGCGCTGCGAAAATGCTCGGCCGAAACCCGTTCGTCACTCATAGGCACTCCCGCTCCGTAAGAATTGATCCAGAGCGCCGAACGACGCTCCGACAGTGCTTTTCTCTTGTTCAGTTGTAGCGTTGGGTTGCGGCCGAGTTGCAGGCCAGTCCGGCCGCGACTTCGAGGCCTGTTGGGCGGGCAGCCTCGGCCCGGCCGACCATGACGCGAATTGGCGCGGCTGTCCCCGCGCCGCATGGCGGACAATAAGAACCCCGGCACGAATAGGCGCTGGCGCCCAGGCTTCCCGAAAGGCGCAGTGGATGCCTGATATGCCGCGGGGAGAGCCGGACTGCTTTTAACAAACCGGGGGCCGCTGGCGGCCCCCGGCTTTTTGATGTCGCCTCACTATGCTCGCTTCACTGGACCCAGGCGTTCCAGCGTTCGACGAGCATGGCCTGGTTGGCGTTTAGCCAGTCGGCGTCCGGAGCGACGAGGACGGTGTTCGCGCTGGCGGCAGGCAATTTCGCCTTGATTTCAGGGGGCAGCAAGGCGAGGGCGGCGTTGCTCGGCGGAACCACGCCGGTGATTTCCGAGTAGCGAGCCTGGACGTCGGGATTGTCCATATAGAATTTCAGGAGCTTGAGTGCTGCCTCACGGTTGGGGGATCCCTTGATGACCTGCAGGCTGTCCCCGATCATGAAGGCCTGATTGAAGGAGACTTCGATCGGCTGGCCTTCATCGCGGAGCGTATTCGCGCGGACGGCGAACAGCATTCCCAGCACATAGTCGCGGTTCCTAAACCCCTGTTGGCTCTGGTCGCCGGTGCGCCACCAGAGATCGATGTGCTTTTTGATCGTATCCAGCTTCTTGAAGGCGCGATCTATGTCCAGTGGGAACAGGTTCGCCGGGCTCACGCCATCGGCCAGGAGCGCTGCGGCCAACACCCGCCATGGGTCGCCGAAGCTCGGGAGAGCGCGGCGGCCGGGAAATTTCTCAACATTCCAGAAATCCGCCCAGGAGGAGGGCTTCGCGCCAGGGAAGGCTTCCTTGTTGAAGACCATTGTCGTCGCATTCCGCGAGATGCGGAGACCGGCGGCGCTGCAGGTGCCCGCTTCCACTTTCGAGCCGTCGGCGTAGGGCTTGCAGAACTCCGTCAGATCCTCGGTGACGGCGCGGTTTCCGCTGGAAGCCGCCAGAATCTCGTGGTTGTTGAAAACGTCCCATTCGACCCGGCCCGCGCGGACCATGGCGGAAGCTCTGGTTCTCTGTTCCGCATCTGTGGCAACCACGCTGATCACCTTAATGCCGGTGGCTTTGGTGAAGGGGTCGAACCAGGCGGTTCGCAATGCGCGTTCGAAAGAGCCGCCGGCGGTTGCCACTACCACCCGTTCTTCGGCCTTCGTAGGCAGCGCGCCCAGCAGCATGCTTCCGATCATCGCGGTCGCGACCAGTGCGGACCGACGCAGCATTCCACAACGATACATGATCAACATTTGTCGCGATCCTTTTCATGGGTTGGGATTCTGAATACAGACGGGGTCAATCCTGAGATTTGCTTCCACGCATTCTTTCGACAAAAAGCATCAGAAGGACCGATATCATCAATATTACCGATGAAACGGATGCGATTACGGGAGTCAAATTGTAGTCGATGTCTTCAAAAAGCTTTCGGGTAATGGTTTTTCCTTCAATTCCCGAAATGAAGAACGAGACGGTCGCTTCGTCGAAGGAGGCAAGGAATGCGAAGATGGCGCCAGCTGCCACACCGGGAGCGATATTGGGGAGGACCACCAGGAAGAACGCCTTGGGCCGAGAGGCGCCGCAGCTGAGCGCGGCAAATTCGAGGCTGGGATCCAGCTTCTGCAGGGCAGAGGTGACGGTGATCACGACATACGGAACCGACAGCATCGAATGGGCTATCAGGAACCCGAGGAAGCTGCCCGTTAGCCCGATTGGGGCGAACACCAGGTAAAGCGCAACGGCTATGACGATGTGCGGCACTACGAGAGGTGCCAGCGTCAGCACCTGCAGAGCCGATGCGAATTTCAGGCGCCCCCTCACTAAGGCCAAGGCAGCGAGCGTGCCGACAATCGTCGCCGTGACCGTTGTCGCAACCGCGATCTTGAGGCTGAAGATGAAGGACTCGACCCAGGCCGGGTCCGAGATCAGCTCCAAGTACCAACGCAGCGACAGCGAGCGGGGAGGGAACTGGATGAACGGTTCGCTTCCGAGCGATATCGGGATGATCAGCAATGACGGGATCATCAGGAAGACGAGCACCGCCGCGGCGTAGGCGTTGAGGGAAAGGCGCCCCCAATTGACCGATTTGAGTGACTGCATCGATCAGGCGCCTTTCCCGATGCGGAGGAAGCGGCCGAAGACCGAGACCAGTCCGAGTGTGGCGGCCAGAAGGATGCCAGCCAGGGCGCCTGCGAAAGGCCAGTTCAGAAGTTCGGTCGTCTGCTGGGCGATCAGGGTGGCGATCGTCATGCTCTGGGGGCCGCCGACCAGAGCAGGGGTTACGTAGAAGCCGAGCGCCAGAATGAAGACGATGATCGTTCCGGCGTAGACGCCCGGCAAGCTGTTCGGGAATACGACCCGGAAGAAGCTCGATACGGGGCCGGCGCCCAGATTCCGGGCTGCCTTATCGAGGTCGGGAGAGATCGCGATCAGCGCCGAATAGATCGGCAGGATCATGTAGGGCAGGAGCACATGCGTCATCGCCAGCATCACGGCCGCGTCGGTGTAGAGCAGCTTCAGCGGTTCGCCGATGAAGCCCAGCTCGGTCAGGGCATTGTTCACGATGCCTTTGCGCTGGAGCAGAACGATCCAGGCATAGGAACGCACGAGGACGCTCGTCCAAAGCGGGATCAGGACACAGGCCGCCAGATAGATGACCCGTCGCCCTTTCTGGCGGGACATCACCAGCGCGACCGGATAGCCGAGAATGAAGCACATCGCAGTTACGACGCAGGCCGTGCGGATCGTCCGCATCAGAACACCGAGGTAGAGCGGCTGGGTGAGCCCCTTAACGTAATGTTCGAGCGTAAACTGCGGAGCGAAGAAGCTCTCGGCCAGCAGGACCAGGATCGGCGTGATGAAGGCGCCGGCGAGAAGCAGGACGAGCGGAAGCAGAAGTGTGAGGGCCAGGGCGTTCGGCAGCGCGCCTCCGCTCGAGGCTTCCTTGGATACTGCCGACGAGCTCATTCGGCCCGCTCCGAAAAAATCGTGACTAGCGGGCTCGGAAGACGCAGCCAGACGGCTTCGCCTTCGGCCAGAAAGTCGCGGCCCGTCGATTGAACGTCGACGACCGAGCCGTCGGGAAACCGAACCGTGTACGTGGTGTAGGCCCCGACAAAGACGACGCCCTCGACGATGCCGCGCAACGCGCCGGGGTCGTCCTGAACGAACTCGATGCTCTCGGGGCGGACCGAGATTTCGACCGGCTGACCGATCTCGGCCCGTCCCGTGCCCATATACCGCTCGCGAGGGACCAGAAGTTCGATCGATTGGGTGTTGATGGCGAGATGGTCGTCGGAGACGGCAGAGATCGTGCCGCGTATGAAGTTCGTCTTTCCGAGAAAGTTTGCGACGAAACTACTGCGAGGCGAGGCGTAAAGCCCCCGTGGTTCGCCGATTTGCACGATCCTTCCCTGATTCATCACGGCGATTCTGTCGGAGAGCGTCAGGGCTTCTTCCTGATCGTGCGTCACATAGACGATCGTCAGGCCGAGGTCCCGGTGCAGCCGCTTGATTTCGATCTGCAGATCTTCGCGCAACTTCTTGTCGAGGGCGCCGAGCGGCTCATCCATCAGAAGAACCGGCGGCTCGAACACGATGGCGCGCGCGACGGCCACGCGCTGCTGCTGGCCGCCCGACAGTTGCTGGGGCAGGCGGTCGCCATAGCCTTCGAGGCGGACCATCCCCAGCGTCCGGGCCACCCTGTCTCGGGTCTCGTCCTTGCCGAGGCCACGCATCCTGAGCGGAAAAGCAATGTTCTGCGCGACTGTCAGGTGGGGGAACAAAGCGTAACGCTGGAAGACCATCCCGATCCCGCGCTTATTGGGCGGAACATTGGTGAGGTCGTGGCCGGCCATCGTGATGGCGCCCGAGGTCACAGTCTCGAAACCGGCCAGCATCATGAGGAGCGTGGTCTTCCCGGAGCCGGAAGGCCCGAGCAGGGACATGAACTCGCCCGGATTGATCGCGCAATCGATGCCGCGAACGGCGTCGACGGTGCCATAGCGCTTATACAAATTCGTGATGGACAGGTCCGCGCCTCTAATCGCGCGACCCTCCTGGCGGTCGATTGCCTGCATGCTCCCCCTCGATCAGCGAGCGCTCCCATTCAGGGTCGCGACCATTGCTTCATCGCTGCGAGAGCAAAGAACTATGCGCTGGCCGGGACCCTCAAAAGGCCAGTTCGCATCTCCCGAGCAAGCCAGTTCGCTCCTGTCCGGATCGCGCTCCGATACTGCAGGAGCGCGGCGGCACTGCGCAGCAGGTTCGGGGCGCCAGCCCGCGACGCGGGTATCAGATTTCCTGGTGCACGGCGCGCGAGCTGTTCAGAATTCCGACAAAGCGCCCGATTCTCTGCGGAATCGCTGCGGAACTCATTCTCCCCGTGCCCAGAACGATCCCCTGCCTTGGGCGAGGCGTCAGATACATGCTCGAAATGTCGAAGGCAGGAATGTCGGCCGAGCGCGCGAAACGCGCGACGTCCTTGTCGTTTAACGGTTCGGTGGCTGAGAGCCAGGCTGGGAGGAAGAGGCTGGGCGCCCCCAGGCTGAGCTCGAAGGCGTCATGCGCCTGGCGCGTGATTTCCTTGCGCGCCAGATCTTGGCGTTCGCTGTAGATCTTTCTCATGCGCTGGATGTGTGCCTCCAGATGCCCTTCCTCGATGAACGCTGCGAGAACCGGCTGAGGCAGCAAGGCTGGAAAATAATCAATGTAATACCGTGCTGATCCCAGCGCTGATATAACTTTAGGATGAGCGATAATGTACGCGACCCTCAAATGAGAGCCCACCGATTTCGAGAAAGTACCCATGTAGACGATTCTGTTATTTTCGCTGAGGCTGAAAAGCGGCAGGATCGGCCGCGCGGCAGCGATAAGCTCCCCGTCGTAGTCGTCCTCGAATATCCAGCCGCCCGTGCGGCTTGCCCACGACAGGAGTTCCAATCTCCGCTCGAGGGACAGCGTCGCTCCGGTCGGATAATGGTGGCTTGCCGTCACCAGCACGGCGCGGGCGTCGCTGGCGATCTCGATGCCGTTCGCGACATTCAGCCCCGCGGCATCCACGTCGACGGGGATCAGCTGGATGCCTTGGGCTCTTGCGAGCCGCGCGGCTTTCGGCCGGCCTGGATTTTCGACCATCAGTTTGTCGCCGGGGTCGAGAAGCACTCGCAGTAGCAGGTCCAGGGACTGGGTCGTCCCGCAGGTGATCAGCACCTGCTCTGGCGACGCCTGTATGCCGCGCGTGCGATGCACCAGCCTGCAGATAGCATGCCGCAGGTCGGGGTGCCCCTGGATCAGCAATGACGTATCAGGCCGTCTTCTTCCTCTGCCCCACACTCGAGAGTGGATTCGGCTCCACAATTCAAAGGGGAAAAGCGTGCTATCCGATGCGCCGAATATCTTCAGTGGATCGGTCTCGTCCTGCGAGTTCTCCTCATTCAATCGCTGCCCGAATCTGCTGAGAGGCGGCATGGAGAAAGTCGCAGTCTCACGGGCCGGGTCGGGCAGGCTGAGGGCGGCGACTTCCGCCGCGCTCTCCGCGACAAAGGTTCCCACGCCGTGCTCGCTCCGAAGAACCCCTTCGTAGACGAGATAGTCGTATGCCGTGGCGACAGTGTGCCGCGAGCACTCCAGTTGGTTGGCAAGCACTCGTGGTGACGAAAGCATGACGCCTGGAGAGAGCTTTCCTTCGAATATCAAGCGCTTCAGCTCGTTGTATATTCGCCGGTACAATGGCACCGCGTCGTTCTGGTCGACATTAATCCCCGTCAGCAGAGAGATCTGGGCTCTGCTGCAGTGGGCTTTTGTCTTTGTTTGAGGTGTGATCGCCATATCCAACTCAAGAGTGGTCTGGGGTCGTCGCTTGGATCAGGCTCCTGTTCGCCAGGGGCGCAGTCGCGCGGATCGCCGAGGGCGGCTCGGCCGCCGCGCCGTGCGCGGGCGCATGAGCGTCTGAACGCTTGCCGTTTCTCGGCGTGACGCCTCTTCGCGGCCGCAGGCGTCCCGCTCCTCGTGATGTGTCCAGGTATCCCGTTGGCGTGCGTCCTATTTGCATCGGATATGGAGAACCAAATGATTTACTTGACACAAGTATGGATCAAATGGTTCCAAGGCGTCAAATCGCGATATGAGGAGTGCGATGGCACCTGTCGAATCCAAGCGCTTGCGCCACGAACTGATCGAAGCGGTGCGCGCCATCGTCGATGATCGCGGCGTCCTGCACGAAGCGGCCGTTATGGAAGGCTACCTGACCGATTGGCGTCGCCGATACAGCGGTGAAGCTTTAGCGGTCGCATTGCCGACGAGCGCGACGCAGGTGTCCGATCTCGTCAAGGAATGCCTGCGCCGCGGCGTGGCGGTCGTTCCGCAGGGCGGGAACACTGGCTTCGCAGGCGGTGCCGTCCCCACGAAAGAGCGGCCGGCATTGCTGCTCAACCTGTCGCGGATGAACCGGATTCGCGAAATCGACGTGTCCAACAATTCGTTCATCGTCGAAGGAGGCTGCGTGCTCGAAACGATGCGGCAGGAAGCCCAGAACGCGGGGAGACTCTTCCCGCTGTTGCTTGGCAGTGCCGGCAGTTGCCAGGTTGGCGGGCTGGTTGCGACGAATGCAGGAGGAACCGGCGTTCTTCGCTACGGCAATATGCGTGACCTCGTGCTCGGGCTCGAAGTCGTCCTACCGGACGGCCGCATCTGGAACGGCCTGAAGTCGCTTCGCAAGGACAATTCCGGGTACGACCTCAAGCAGCTGTTCATCGGTGCCGAGGGCACGCTTGGGATCATCACCGCCGCCTCCCTCAAACTTTATCCGCTTCCCGACAAGTCCGCGAGCGCGATGGTAGCGGTCGCGGACGTCAATTCAGCGGTCGATTTGTTGCAACTCTTCATGGAACGGACGGGCCGTCGGGTCGAAGCCTTTGAGATCATGTCGCGCGGCCAAATCGAGAATATCCTGGCCAATACCCATGTCAGCCAGTCGCCGATGGAGTTGGCCACGCCGTGGTTCGTTCTGATCGAGCTTGCGGATAGCAGCGTGGATTTCCAGCCCGAAGCGCTGTTTGAGACTATTCTCGGGGAGGCGCTCGAAACCGGCCTAGTCACCGATGCGGTGATCGCCGCTGACGGCGCAAAATCGAACAAGATCTGGGAGCTTCGGCACAGTGCGTCCGAAGCGAATGTCCGCAAGGGCTACTCGATCGCCAACGATACGTCGGTCCCGATTTCGAAGCTTCCAGTGTTTCTCGAAACCGTCGAGCGGAGGATCGCCCGCGAAATTGAACAGGCCGACGTCTTTCATGTCGGCCACATCGGAGACGGCAATATCCACGTCGTCGTCGTCCTGGATCGCGAACGCTATGCGGATCAGGACGAGCGCGAAAAGGCTTCCGCCCTCGCCAACTTCATCGTTCACGAAGTGAGTGTCGATCTCGGGGGCAGCATCAGCGCGGAGCACGGAATCGGCATGATGCATGCCGCCGAGCTCGAACATTTCAAAAGCGCTCTCGATCTCGAAATGATGCGCGCGATCAAGAGTGCCTTCGATCCCGCGAATATCATGAATCCGGGCAAGATCCTGCGTCAGTAGGCCAGCTCGGAATCAGCAATCACGACAGCATCACATGTTTAAACCGGAGTGCAGGCAGTGAAATTCATTCGTACGAAGCACGAGGGGCGTCCGAGAGTCGGCGTGATCGACGCCGAGTTCGCCGTTCTCCTGCCCGAGGTTTTCGATGACCTGGTGCCGATCATCGAGGGAGGCGAGGCTGCTCTCCTAGAGGCCAAGGCTCTCTCCCAGGCAGCGGATGCCCAGCGGCTTCCCCTGGCGTCGCTGGAGATTCTCGCTCCGATCGGCCGATTCAGGCGAGACGTTCTCTGCACGGGCTGGAACTACCACGACCATTTCCAGGAGGGCCAAGGAAAGCGCGAAGGCCAGGACGCCAAGGAATTGCCGAAGGCCCCGACCTTCTTCACCAAGGCTCCCGATACCGTCATCGGCCCCCGCGACGACATTGCGTTCGATAGCCGGATCTCGTCCAAATGGGACTATGAGGCCGAGGTCGCCGTCATCATCGGGAAGCGCGGGCGTAGCATCCCGGAGCAGGAGGCCGCCGACCACATTTTCGGCTACTGCCTCGCCAACGACGTTTCCCAACGCGATCTTCAGCGGCGTCATGGCGGGCAGTGGTTCAAGGGAAAAAGCATCGATCGCACCATGCCGCTCGGTCCGTTCGTCGTGACCCGCGACGAGATTGCCGATCTCGGAGCGATAAGGCTGCAGTGCCTGCTGAACGGCGCGGTCATGCAGGACGCCGTCCTCGCACAGATGGCTTTCCCGGTGAAGCGCCTGATCGCCGAGCTCTCATTCGGCATGACCCTTCATCCCGGGGACGTCCTCCTGACCGGTACGCCGGCCGGTGTCGGCTTCGCGAGGACACCGCCGGTGTTCCTGGCGGCCGGCGACGAGGTGACGGTGCGAGCGACCGGGCTCGGAGAACTGAAGAACGCGCTGAAGCCTACCGATTTGGCGGCCAACTCCAGCGTCACGATAGAATGACCGACGAAAACGCACCAAAGCGACGGGTGGGTGAAGAGGCGGCCGTGGAGCAGTCGACCCGGCCTCTCGACTTTCCCGCGCTTCCTAGCGATGGTCACATCGATCTCGGTGAGAATGAGCGTCGTCTTCAAGACGGCATTCGCGAGATCCTGGCCAATCGCAGGAGTAAACAGGTGCCGCCGGATGATCTGATCGAAGACATCAAAGCTCTGTGCTCAGAGCTGTCGGGGCAAGCCATCGACGCAGCGCATTACCTGATCAACAATCCTGATGAGGTTGCTTTTCACTCGATGCGCGAAATCGCTCGGCGAGCAGGTGTGCCGCCGGTTAGCTTAGTCCGACTAGCTCAACGCCTTGGTCTGCCTGGCTACAGCGAATTGCGCGAAAAATTCATCTTGAAGATGAAGGCTCGCGAGGATCGCGATAAGGGATCTTTGAAGCGAAACCAACAAAGCGCGCAGGCTCTGATTGAAAAAAAGAGCAGCGGAATCGACGAGTTTATCAGTTCGTTCTTCGCAGCTGAACTGGATGTCGTAAAGCAAGCACAAAACCATCTGTCGTCCGAAAAGCTTGCTGAGGCAGTTTCTATCCTTTCTGAAGCGCAAAAAGTGTTCGTGTTCGGTCGTCGGACGGCATTCTCGCCGGCCTACACGCTCGCGTATACGTTACGAAAGGCGCGCCCGAATGTAATCCTTTTGGACGGTCCGGGTGGCGCTCCAGAGAGTGTTCTCGAAGATATTCTTCCAGGAGACGCATTCGTGGCCGTGACATTCGCGCCATTCAATCGGTTGGTTCACGGTTTGACCGAGCGGGCAGCGCAGTTAGGTGCTCGCGTAATCGCGATCACAGACAGCTTTGCGGCGCCAGTCGGCGAATTTGCGGGTCGTCTTCATTTCGTAGCCCAAACATCCGGGCAAGCGTTCCCGGAATCCACCCTTGGAGCGATGGCGATCGCCCACCTGCTGGCCTCTCTTACGATCAGTAATATCGGTGAGCCGGCACAGCGCCGAATTCAGGAGAATGAACAATATTTGGTTGGGTCCGGAGAGTATTTATTCAATGGGAAAATTTCAAAGCGAAAATCTTAGTGTTAAATTTGATCCTATTATTCTCTTGGTCCGCGGTGCCCTAATATCTTCTATCTAATCCGGAGCTTCGGTGATGAAACTACTCGTGCCCGTCAAGCGGGTGGTTGATTACAACGTGAAAATTCGCGTGAAGGCGGACGGCTCGGGCGTCGAACTCGCCAATGTTAAGATGTCGATGAATCCGTTCGACGAGATCGCGGTGGAAGAGGCGCTGCGCCTCAAGGAAGCCGGCAAGGCGACCGAGGTGATCGTGGTCTCGATCGGCCCGGCGCAGGCCGCCGAGACGATCCGCACGGGCCTCGCCATGGGCGCCGACCGCGGCATCCTCGTGAAGGTCGACGGCATCGTCGAGCCGCTCGCCGTCGCCAAGCTCCTGAAGAAGGTGGTCGAGCAGGAGGCTCCCGGCCTCGTCATCCTCGGCAAGCAGGCGATCGACGACGATTGCAACCAGACCGGCCAGATGCTGGCCGCCCTGCTCGGCTGGGGCCAGGGCACGTTTGCCTCGAAGGTCGAGCTTGGCGCGGACAGCGTCGACGTCACCCGCGAGGTCGATGGCGGCCTGCAGACGGTGTCGCTCAAGCTCCCCGCGATCGTCACCACGGATCTGCGCCTCAACGAGCCGCGCTACGCCTCGCTGCCCAACATCATGAAGGCGAAGAAGAAGCCGCTCGACGAGACCTCGGCCGAGACGCTGGGCGTCGACGTCGCGCCGCGCCTCAAGGTGCTCAAGACGGTGGAGCCGGCCGGCCGCTCCGCCGGCGTCAAGGTGGCCAACGCCGCCGAACTCGTCTCCAAGCTCAAGACCGCCGGGGTGATCTGATGACCACGCTGCTGATCGCCGAACACGACAACGCCTCCGTCAAGGACGCCACCGCCAAGGCTCTGACCGCGGCCAAGGAGCTGGGCACGCCCGTCCACATCCTCGTTGCCGGCCAGGGCGCCAAGGCCGCGGCCGATGCCGCCGCCAAGCTCGCCGGCGTCGAGAAGGTGCTGCTGGCCGATGACGCGGCTTACGGCCATGCCCTGGCCGAGCCGCTGGCCGCGTTGATCGCCAAGCTCGCGGAAGGCTATGACGCCATCGTCGCGCCCTCGACCACCACCGGCAAGAACGTGCTGCCGCGCGTCGCCGCCCTGCTCGACGTGATGCAGGTCTCGGACGTCAGCAAGATCGTCTCGGCCGACACCTTCGAGCGCCCGGTCTATGCCGGCAACGCGATCCAGACCGTGCAGTCGACCGACGCCAAGAAGCTGCTGACCATCCGCACCGCATCCTTCGCGGCGGCTGGCGAGGGTGGCTCGGCTGCGGTCGAGGCGGTCTCGGCCGCCGAGAACCCCGGCAACTCGTCCTTCAAGGGCGAGGAGGTCGCCAAGTCCGACCGTCCGGAGCTCGCCTCGGCCAAGATCATCATCTCGGGCGGTCGCGCGCTCGGCTCGGCCGAGAATTTCGGCAAGGTGATCGAGCCGGTGGCCGACAAGCTCGGCGCCGCCATGGGTGCCTCGCGCGCCGCCGTCGATGCCGGCTACGCGCCGAACGACTGGCAGGTCGGCCAGACCGGCAAGGTGGTCGCTCCGGAACTCTATATCGCGGTCGGCATTTCGGGCGCGATCCAGCATCTCGCCGGCATGAAGGACTCAAAGGTCATCGTCGCCATCAACAAGGACGAGGAAGCCCCGATCTTCCAAATCGCCGATTACGGCCTCGTCGGCGACCTCTTCGCCATCCTGCCGGAGCTCGACTCTTCTATTGCAGCGCCATGCGAGTGAGGCCATGCGAGTGAGCCAGGATCCTTTAAATAACTGTGGCGCGACCTACCCTTAAGGAGCCGCGGGTCCTGCAGCTTGGTCGGATTTCTGAGATTTCGAGCTGCGACCCAACTTTAATGGCCAAGCCATGCTGAGCTTGATGGGCCAAAAACCGTAACTCAGGAGGAGTTGCAGTTCCTGCGCGGATATCGACAGGCACGACCAATCTCGCAACCTCCGCAGGAGGCCGCGAGAAGCTGACATTGCGCAAGCTGCGTCCTACATCCCGAGGTAGGAACTGATAACTTTCGGGTCATGAAGCAGTTGATCGGCCGGACCGCTTACGCTGATGCTCCCAGCCTCAAGCACATATCCTCGGTCCGAAATCGCAAGAGCGCCGGCAACGTTCTGCTCGACGAGCAAAACAGTGATGCCCTTGCTCTTTAGTGTCAAAATCGTTGAGAAAATCTGGTCGATCAGTAGGGGAGATAAGCCCATGCTGGGCTCGTCCAAAAGCAGGATGCTGGGTTTGCTGACCAGCGCTCTCCCAATCGCCAGCATTTGCTGCTGCCCGCCGGACAATCCTCCGGCGATCTGATTTTTGCGCTCAGCGAGAACCGGGAATATCTCGTAAACTTCGTCGATCGAGCTGGATTTCGATCTCGTCCGCCATCTCCCCAAACGGATGTTATCTTCGACCGATAGGTTCGTAAAAATCTGTCTCCCTTCGGGCGCTTGCGCGACGCCGAGAGCGACGCGGCGATGCGCTGAAATGTTGTCCAGGCGTTGGCCCTTAAGCTTGATTTGGCCTTTCCGAGGCGGACAAAGTCCCGAAATCGCGCGCAGAAGAGTTGTCTTCCCGGCGCCATTCGCTCCCAAGAGTGTGACGATTTCACCAGCGCTGACATGGAGCGACACGTTGTGCAACACTTCGACGCGGCCGTAGGCGCAGGTTAGGCTATCAACGTCAAGCATAGCTTGCCTCCTTGGCACCGTGCTGCCCAAGGTATGCAGCTTGAACTCTCGGATCCGCCCTAACAGTTGCGGGGGTCCCTACGCACAGCGTTTGCCCTTGTTCAAGAACCAGAACCCTGTCCGAGATGCGCATTACCAGCTTCATGTCGTGCTCAACGAGGACGACCGTTATGCCTCGGTCGGCTATTTTCCGAATGGTCGCAGCGATCTCCGCCGTCTCGTTGCCATTGCAGCCCGCGGCAGGCTCGTCCAGCAGCAACAGTTCCGGCTCAGCGGCGAGAGCTCTGGCGATCTCCAAGCGCTTGAGCGCGCCGTACGGGAGCGTCCCAGCTTGTCGCGCCTCTGATGTCTCAAGTCCCACAAAGTCGAGATGACGACGAGCAATTTCGGCGCTCGCGAGGTTCTCGCGCCGTACGTTGGATGTGCGCAGCAGATGCAAAAATGGACTGGTCCGCTCATGCCGGTGGCGTCCGACCATGACGTTTTCGAGTGCCGTCATGCCAAAGAAGACCTGGAGATTCTGAAAGGTTCGGCATAACCCCTGGCGGCAGAGCTGATCTGGTGACATTCCTGAGACGTCGTCCCCCTTAAACAGGATCCGACCGCGGCTTGGCTTATAAATCCCCGAGATGAGGTTGAAGAAACTTGTCTTACCGGCTCCATTGGGACCGATCATTGACAGAATTTCTCCTTTGAAGACCGACAAGGAGACATCCGTGACGGCTTTAATGCCACCGAACGCTATCGTTACATCCTCAGTTTGGAGCAACGGGTTCATGCGGAGCGCTCCTTAAACCAAGATGTGAACGACGGAACGAGGCCCTTTCTCATCAAAATCATGCAGAGCATCATGATAAGGCCGAGAATGAGATGCTCGTACTCATGAAACACGGTGAGAACCTGCGGCAGCACGATCAGAATAGCAGCGCCGGCAAGAGGCCCGAGTACCGAAGCAGTGCCGCCGAGCACCACCATTGTTACGAGCTCGATCGAGCGAAGGAATCCAGAAGTCGCTTCAGGTGTAATGTGGCCATTCACGAACGCGAGCAATGACCCTGCCAGGCTCGCGTATGCGGCAGAAACGACAAAAACAAAAAGCTTCTGGCGCGCTACGTCCACGCCTACCACGCGAGCCGCAACCTCACTGTCCCGGATTGCTCGCAAAGCTCGACCAGTAGGGCTCTCCCGGAGATTGATTGCTAGCCAAAGCCCGATAAGCAACGCACCGCCACAAATGTAATACCAGGTCGATACGCTTCTCACCGTCTCGCCCATAATCTTAAGGCGAGGCACAGACGTTCCATCGGGGCCGCCCGTCCAGCCCGCCTCATTGTTCAGAACCATATAGATGAGTAGGCCGCAGCCAAGCGTTCCGACAGCTAGGTAGTAACCTCGCAACCGCAAGACTGGCTTTCCGAGTACGTAGGCGAGAGCACTCGCAACGGCTGTGCCCATCACCGCCGACAGCAACGGCGGTAGGCCAAAGTGCGCCGGCCCAACAGCTACTGCGTAGGCGCCGATCCCCATAAAGCCCGCGTGGCCAAGGCTAACTTGTCCTGCCAGTCCAAGCAGCAGATTGAGGCCAGTCGCAGCCAGCGCGTAGATGAACATTACGCTTGCAACGCGTAGATGGTAATTTGACCCCGTCAGCAGCGGAAGTGCCAAGATTAGGATGGATACGAGAACGATCGGAAAATGGTGATTATTGATGGTGCGGAGCATGTGGACTAAACCCGTTCTAGTGCCGCACGGCCCAGAATCCCCTGGGGCCTTAAAAGGAGCACGCCCAGCAGAACAATGAAGGCGATTGCATCCTTGTATTGAGAGGAAATGAATCCTGCCCCAAACGATTCTGCGAGGCCTAGGATTAATCCACCCAGGATCGCACCCGGCGGATTCCCGATACCTCCGAGCATCACAGCAGCGAAACCCTTGAGGGCAAGAATTGTCCCGGAATCATAACTTGTGAGGGTTATTGGAGTTACGAGAACTCCAACGATCGCCCCAAGAAGCGCTGAAATCACGAAGGTGACCGCTACAATCATTGGAACATTGATGCCGACTAAAGTCGCGGCCGCAGCGTTATTGGAAGCAGCCAGTATCGCCCGCCCGTATAGCGTAAAGCGCATGAACGCCCACAACGCAGCGAGAATTATGAGCATACCCGCCACAACCACGACACTTTGGGGGAGAACGGTCGCTCCGCCAATATTGAACGGTGTCTCACCGAACCAATGCGGCAATGTGTGGAAGCGCTTGTCGAACACAATCTGCGCGACCCCGCGCAGAAATAGCGAAGCGCCAATGGTAATGATGATAAGGGCAACCGGATCCGCACCCCGCGCTGGCAGGATCGCAAAGCAATACAACGCAAGTCCGGCGATGACCGATATGCAAATGGCTAGCACCATGGCTAGCGGCAGCGGGATTCCCGCTGCCGCCAAAAATACCGTGGACATCCCGCCTAGCATCACGAACTCGCCCTGAGCGAGATTTACTACGTGTGACGCGTTGTAAATCAGTGTGAACCCAAGGGCGACCGACGCGTAGATTGCGCCGATCGTGAGCCCGGATGACGCAAACTGCAAAAATTCAGACATGACCATCAACTTTAAATTGGAGGTATATCTTCGATTCTGCTGCGAACCCTGATTAGTTCAGGGAACAGCGGCCCAATCGCCCTTGCGGATTTCAACCATGCGGAAACCGGTCAAATCGAGGCCCATGTGGTCTTTGGGAGAAAGGTTGTAGACACCACCAACTCCGACAAAATCTTTTGTCTTCTCGATCTCGTCGCGAATATCTGCGGCCTTCAAGCTCGGAGCGCGCTTCAGCGCATTAACGATGATGTAGAACCCGTCATATGCGAAGCCGCCAAAGCCTGAGACCGGCTGTCCCGCCTTCTTCTCGAAGAGAGTAGTGTAATCGAGAACCACGGGCCGTTGGCGATCGTTGTCCGCGAGCTTGCTGCCAAGTAGCAGCGCCGCAGCCGGCAGGCGAGCGCCTTCCGCTCCCTCGCCCGCCAGGGAGACGAATTCCTTCGACGCCACACCGTGGCTTACATAGAGCGGGTAGGTTACAGCCAGCTGCTTGTAGTTCCGAACCGCAATGGCCGGTCCTTGCCCGATACCAGGTACAATTACAGCTTCAACTCCTGCTTTGTTTTTGATGTTGGTGATCTGGGGGGTCATATCGGCATCGCGCGGGCCAAAGGTTTCCTCATGGACGATCGTAATACCTTGCTTCGGAGCGGCAGCGACGCACTGATCACGCATTGATTTTCCGAAACCATCGGTTCCGGACAACAATGCAACCTTAGTTAAGTTGCGGGCTCTGATGTCGGCGAAAATTTTCTCGCAAGCCATAAGATCCGTGTGCGGCGTCTTGAAGACCCACTTCTTTACGGGCTGGATCAGCTGGATCGCGCCGGCGAAAGACATAAACGGGATTTCAGCATCTTCGAAAACCGGAGCCATTGCCATGGATGTCCCCGTCGTCGATCCGCCGATAACGACTGCGACATTGTCCTGCTCTGCCAAGCGGGTCGCAAATGTGCGAGCCGCATTGGCGTCGCCGCCATCATCGTAAATGACAAGCGAGAGCTTGTTCCCGTTTACTCCGCCTTTCGAGTTGACCTCGTCCACGAGCATTTCAAGCGTTCGCTTCTGAGGGTCGCCCAGCAGTGACGCGGGTCCGGTCGCAGACACGACCGATCCAACCTTAATATCCTTCGCCGACGCCTCCAAGGGATACCCGCAAGCGAGAGCGCTTGCGAGCATCGCGCACGCAGAAAACTTCAACATTGTATTCCTCCCTGAGAAAACGCTGCAGTTTTTGATAACTGTTATTCGCGTTAAGCTAAGCGTTGCCTATGCGGCGCGTTTGTCCGCATTCCAGAAACGTTCGAGATTGGCGATAAGCGCGGGTGAGAAATGACAATATGCTTGCTCACGAGCATAAACAGCCATGTAGGACCTAAACAGATCGAGCGGTTCGTGGGCGATGCGGAAAGCCCGACGGTTGCTGGACGTGCTGACGACGCCTGACGTGGTCAGCCGCTCGATCACGTTGGCGAGGGCTCCCTCGATCTCCTTGGCGGGCACGACTTCGTCGCAGACCAAGCGGCCCTCGGGGCTGTCGCAGTCCAGCCGCTTGTCGTACATCACTGCTTGGCGGGCCGTACGGTCGCCGACAAATCGCGAGAGGCGAAGGTTGGCGATGCCGGGAATGATGCCTTCCTTCCGGGCCGGCAGCGTCATGTAGGCGTCGTCGCCCGCGAGGATGTAGTCCGAGGACAGCAGGTACTGGCAGCCGCCGCCGATCGCGTATCTCTCGATTACCGCAACCCAGGGCTTTTCGAGCGTGTCGCCAAAAATCTCGTCAGGGCTGACGTCGCTGGCGAGGCCGCGGAACATCTTGTTGATGAACCCCAGATCCCGGACGAGGTACCAAAGGTAGGAAATCTTGCCCTGGTACAACTGCGTCAGATTGATGCCGGTGCAGAACACGTTCTGGCCGTCGTACTTCCCGCCGGTGATGGGTGCGCCGCGCAGCACGCAGATGTCGGTGGCGGGATCCAGAAGAGCTAGATCAACGGCGGTCTCGACATTGTCGACCGTCGTGCAATCTTCCGCGTTGAGATAGCGTGGGTTCTTCATATAGGCGATCGACGCCGTCCCGCGACGCTCGATCATAGCGGTGCCTAGGTCGATCTTACCTTCGCGCGTGAGGCGTTCGAGGAGCTCGGTGGCTTCGGCACGCGGGCGAAGCATCGCGTGACAGAGGTGGAGGCCCGTTTCCCGCTCGCCAAGGAAGCGATTGAACAGGAGCCCTTGATCGTACTCGTGCCCGTCCTTGTCCTTATGGAGAAGCTGGGCTTCGGCCTCTACCAGGACCTTGGTGGGGACGAGGCCGGGAACGAGGGCTGCGGCGGAATAGGCAAGCTCCTCGACACGCGCATGCCGGCTCCGGCTTGCGGTGAGGCGATCATAGACTGCAATGCCGTGCGCCGCGAGGAAGTCCGTGCGCTTCTTCCGTGAGGCGTCCAGGATCGCCTCAGCCAGCTTCTGTTCAGTCTGGCTGCGCTTGGGCTTCGCGGGGAGTTTGGACAGAAGATCCAGACCCTGCTGCCACCAAGCCGAATGCGTGGCGACATCCTGGTCGAATGCCTTGCCGAGTTGCGGTCGGTTGTCGAGCCATCCGCCAAATGCCTTTGCCTCTGGGGAACTCTCTGCCGGGGGGAAGTCGCGCAGCTCCATCTTATCGCTCCTTACGAAATGGAATGCAGAACTTTGGACCGCTCAAATTCGGGCGGCGTTGAGCCGAAATTTTCGGGCTATTAGGAACTTCCACAGGTAGTTCACGAACGCAAGTACAATTTCCCAACGGCCGTTGAATATTCTGAAATTGGCGCCGATTGCGGCAGTTTTGAGCGCCTGCCGATGGCGCAGGTTATAGCTGCACAAGGCGTAAGCCCGCGCAAAATGTCAGATAAGTGATTGAAAGCAATCAGAAAATGTGATATCTCTTGTCAGAGTTTTGCCGACCACCGCGGCATTTGGTTGATGTAGCGGGCTAGGGAATCGTAATCTGTGCGATAATTTCGCTTGCAATCGTGAACTGACATAAGCAAGCTAGGCGTAGGGAAAAACGCCTTCGGAGAAAATTATGATCGAGCCCGGTGCGCGCTCTCGGCGTCGCGTCGTCGTCGATGCGGCGCGCGTGGTCACATTCATGGGGCCGGAACTGGCGGTCTACGGCACCCCGAACATGCTCTTCGACGTCGAAATGAGTTGCCGGGATCTGCTCAAGGAGAGTCTCGGCTCGGATCAGGACAGCGTCGGCGTAAAAGTCGAACTTACTCATTCGGGGGCGGCTGTGATCGGGATGGGGATCACGATCGATGTCGAGGTCGTTGCTGTCCAAGAACGTACCGTCACCTTTTCTGCCGCCGTTCTGGCCGGGTCCAGTGAGATTGGAAAGGTGATTCATCAGCGCGCGATCGTAAGTACTGATCGGCTGAAAGCAAAAATCCTAAGAATGTTGGATGAACTCGCGAGTTCATCGGTTTCGGAGGCGCCGTAATGCCTGAGCGTTCATATCAGGAAGAAGTAAAGCAGCTTCGTCTCGGTAGCGGCGAATACTTCGAGGGCGAGGGTATTCTCGCTGTCACAAAGGCACTTCTCCAGTCAGGCGTTTCGTATGTAGGCGGATACCAGGGCGCCCCAGTGTCGGCCCTCGTCGATGTCCTTGGGGATGCAAGCGATCTTCTGGAGGAACTGGGCGTACACCTCGACACCTGCGCTAATGAAGCGGGGGCTGCGGCTATGCTCAGCGCGTCGGTCAACTATCCGATCCGAGGCGCCGTCACGTTCAAGTCGGTGGTGGGTACGAACGTCGCCTCCGACGCCTTGTCCAACCTTTGCTCTGCAGGCGTAGTCGGCGGCGCCTTGATCGTGGTCGGCGAGGATTATGGCGAGGGCTCAAGCATCATTCAGGAGCGCTCGCACGCTTTCGCGATGAAGTCGCAATTCTGGCTGTTCGATCCGCGACCCGAGTTGGGGTGCATCGTGGACCAGGTCGAGCGCGCTTTCGAATTGTCGGAGGCAAGCAACACCCCTGTCATGATGGAATTGCGCATTCGAGCGTGCCATATGACCGGCCGGTTCCTCGCCCGCGATAACGTTCGTCCCAAGTGGTCGAAGAAGGATCTCATCGAAACTCCGATCTTCAATAAGGATCGCATTAGCCTTCCGCCCGCGACCTATGTCCAGGAACGTCATAAGATCGACGTGCGCTGGCCGGCCGCGTTGAAATACTTAACAGAAAACAAGATCAACGAGTTCGTCGAGGGCGACATCTCGGATATCGGCCTCATCCTCCAGGGCGGCATGTACAACCATGTGGTCGCCGCATTGCGGGCGCTCGGGCTGGCCGATTCTTCGGGTAACTCGCGCATTCCGATGCTTGTGCTCAACTGCGTCTACCCGCTGGTGCCAGACGAGGTCGTGAACTTCAGCAAAGAGCGGAAGTCGGTTCTGGTCATCGAAGAGGGCCAGCCGAACTTTATCGAGCAGCAGATTAAGGCGCTGCTCTCGGATGCGGAAGTGAAGACCCGCGTCAACGGCAAGAACATGCTTCCGGAGGCGGGTGAGTATGTGGGCGCCGTTCTTATGGACGGCCTTGCAAAGTTCTTGAGCCGTGGCCGGAGCTCGATGATCTATGGGCAGGAGGCGACCAAAAAGGTTCAACAGATCGAGAAGAGTCGTCAGCAGGCTCTGGAGATCCTCGGCGGGCCGCTGCCGAATCGCCCTCCGGGATTCTGTACAGGCTGTCCCGAACGTCCGGTGTTCAGCGCGATCAAGCTGGTGCAGGAGCAGGTGGGGCCCGTTCATGTGAGCGCAGACATTGGCTGCCACAGCTTCGCAACGCTGGAGCCGTTCAAGGTTGGCAACACAATCCTCGGCTATGGGCTGGGCCTCGCGTCGTCGAGTGGTCTGTCCTCGATGCTCAAGAATCCGGTCGTCAGTATCATGGGTGATGGTGGGTTCTGGCACCAGGGGCTTACGACGGGCATTGCCAACCATGTCTTCAACCACGACGAGGGCGTTCTCGTCATTCTGAAGAACGGTTACGCCTCGGCTACAGGCCACCAACACATTCCGTCCACGGGAACCAACTCCCGCGATCAGATGAGCGGCATGGCCATCGAGAACGCGCTCAAGGGTGTCGGCGTGAAATGGGTCAAGACGGTCGGCAGCTACCGGATCGGGGCCATGGTCAACGTCCTGAAGGAGGCGATCCAGTCCCGCGGAAAGGGTCTGCGGGTGATCATCGCCGAAGGCGAGTGCATGTTGGCACGTCAACGACGTGAGAAGCCCAAGCAGGCGGAAAAGCTGAAGCAAGGCGAACGGGTGGTTCGCACGCGCTACGGGGTCGACGAGGCGACCTGTACAGGCGACCACTCCTGCATCCGGTTGTCGGGGTGTCCCACGCTCACCGTCAAACAATCCTCTGATCCGTTACGGACCGCACCGGTGGCGCATGTTACCAATGGCTGCGTGGGCTGTGGCAATTGCGGTGAGGTCGCCCATGCTGCGGTTCTGTGCCCGTCATTCTACAGGGCTGACATCGTTCAGAATCCGACGGCGCTCGACCGGTTCATGGACCGTGTCCGCCGTCGCGTGATCGGTCTGTTCCTCGGGCGTGAGAGGGCGGTCGCGTGATTGGTGAAATTCCCCGTAACAGAGCAATCTTGATCGCTGCCCTTGGCGGCGAAGGTGGCGGCGTCCTGGCGGACTGGATTTCGACTGCAATCCGCAACTCGGGCTATCTTTGCCAAGCAACGTCGATTCCGGGCGTTGCCCAACGTACGGGTGCCACGACCTATTACATCGAGTATTGTGAGGTTCCGATCTCGGAACTCGGCAATAGGCGCGTGGTGTTCGCTTTGACGCCCGTGCCGGGCGATGTGGACGTCATGTTGGCGTCCGAGCTGATCGAAGCTGCGCGCGGAGTTCAGAGTGGTTATATCACGGCCGATCGGACGACCCTGATCGCGTCGAGCCACCGCGTTTACGCGACCTCCGAAAAGATCGCTATGGAAGACGGGCGGTTCGAATCCGACCGTGCCCTGAAGGTCGTACACGACCTTTCGCGTCGGGCTATCGTATTCGACATGGAGCGCGCGGCGGAAGAAGCCGGGACGGTTATCAACGCGGTCCTACTCGGCGCCCTAGCGGGCTCCGGTGCTTTGCCTATCGATCCGGCGCAATTCGAGGCAGCCATCGTCGCGGGCGGTAAAGGCGTTGCTGCCAGCAAGCGAGGCTACGCGCTGGGTTTTCGTGCCGCTCAGGGAGAGACGGTTGCCGCCGGGAAGGGCGCGCCACAGCGCCCTAGCCAGCAAACGCCAGCCTGGTCAAGTGAAGAATTTCCGGTCGAAACGCGGTTTGTCGTCGGGCATGGCCACGCGCGAGTCGTCGACTATCAAGATGCTGCGTTTGGAAGCGCATTCCTCGATCGCGCCCGCGAGCTGCTGGCCTTCGATCGCGCTCACGACGGTGCGAGCCGAGGCTGGAAACTGACAATCGAGGGGGCTCGCAATCTCGCGCTGCGTATGACCTACGAAGACGTGATGCGGGTCGCCGACTTGAAAACACGCGCGGAGCGATTTGCGACTGTACGGTCGGAAACGCGCGTTCGAGATGGCGAGTTGCTCCGAATTACGGAGTATTTGAAGCCCGGCCTCGAGGAAGCCTGCGCGATCCTTCCGGTCAAACTCGGCGAGCGGGTCCTAAAATGGTCGAGAAAGCGGGGTATCGAACACAGCCTGAATGTCGGCCTGTATGTCAGGAGCGACACGGTTTTCGGGTTTCTCACCATGAGGACACTCGCCAGACTTAGAGTGCTGCGACGCAAATCTTGGCGGTTCGCGGAAGAAGCCAAGCTGACGGGGCGCTGGTTCGAGGCCATGGGGGCCGCAGCTAAGATCGATTACGATTTCGGCGTTGCTGTTGCGGCGACATCCGGGCTCGTCAAAGGCTATAGCGGTACATACCGCAGGGGAGTCCGGAATTTCGACTTGCTTTTCGAAGCGATCGTTATGCCCGCGATCATGGGCAAATACGCCGCCACGGAGGCCGTAAACGCCGCTTACAAGGCCGCGGTCGCGGATCCTGACGGACAAGCGATGGACGAGGCGATTGCGCGCTACGCGCCAACAGCGATCGCCGCTGAGTAATAAAACATAAAACTAAAATATATCCTTGGGAGGATATAATGTCGGTTCCTTCTCACGTCATTGGGGAGAATCACGTCCCGTTGCTGCAGTTGAGCATCGGGACTGCACTTCGCCAGGCAGCTTCGCGCTTCCCCCATAAGCCCGCCATCTGTAGCCTTTTCCAAGGCTGCGAGCTTACCTACGCCGAACTCGACCAACTTGCTGATCGGGTTGCAAAGTCCCTCATTGCGTTGGGCATCCAGCAGGGCGATCGCGTTGCTATCTGGAGCGCAAATCGATGGGAGTGGCTGGCTGCCCATCACGGCATTGTCCGTATCGGCGCGATTGTCGTCACAGTGAATCCTGCGTTTCGTGCCGAAGAGGTCCGATATGTGCTGGATGACGCAGGCGTGAAACTACTCATCGCGGCTCCAGCTTTCCGCGGCTTTTCGTTCGTACAGGCAATCGAAGAGATCCGGGGAAATCTGCCGGCGCTTGAACACGTAGTTCTGTTTGACGGCGTCAATAGCACCGGTGATACACGGAAATGGGAAAAATTTCTGGAGCCTGGCCGAGCTATCGACGATGCTCATCTCGATCAGCGGGCTTCAGCAGTTTATTCTGGCGCGCCGTGCCATCTTCAGTACACGTCAGGAACAACTGGCAGGCCGAAAGGCGCGCTGCTCACGCACCATGGCATTCTTAACAACGGCTATTTTGTGGGCCTGCGCCAGCGCTTGTCCGAAAATGATAGTATTTGCTTGCCTGTCCCGTTCTTCCATTGCTTCGGCATCGTCTTAGGGGCGCTGGCCGCGGTGGCGCATGGCACGGAGATCGTCCTCCCGGGCGAATCTTTCGAGCCGAGGGAAACGCTGGCGGCTGTGGAGGCTCGGAAGTGCACTTCGCTCTACGCAGTTCCTATGATGTTCATTTCCATGCTGAGCCATCCAGAGCTTAAGGACATCGACCTCAATTCGTTACGAACGGGCGCTATCGGGGCGGCTCCCTGTCCTCACGCAACGATGACTGAAATTATCGAAACGATGAACATGAAGGAGATCACGGTTGTATATGGAATGACCGAGACATCTCCAATTTCGTTTCAGACCCGCGCTACAGACTCGACTGATGTAAGAGTTTCAACAGTCGGTGTTATTCAGCCGCACCTCGAAGCGAAAATCATAGATCCCGACACCGGCAATGTGGTCGCTTTCGGCCTTCCGGGCGAACTTTGTGTGCGTGGCTACAGCGTAATGAAAGGCTATTGGCAGGCTCCTGAACTGACAGGGCAAGCAATTGATTCTGACGGTTGGATGCACTCTGGCGACCTGGCAGTCATGCAACCTAGCGGTTACGTTGAAATCGTCGGCCGCCTCAAGGATGTAATAATTCGGGGCGGCGAGAACATATATCCTAGAGAGGTTGAGGAGTACCTTATCACGATTCCGGACGTCCTGGACGCATACGTATTTGGAATGCCTGATGATAAATACGGCGAAGAAGTATGTGCCTGGGTTAGGTTGCAGGAGGGGTCCATTCTGCTGCCGCAAGACATTTTCGACTTGTGTAAAGGGAAAATTGCAACCTACAAGATCCCGAGGCTAATCAGGATCGTTGAGGAATTCCCCACGACGGCCAGCGGCAAGGCTCAAAAATTCAAAATGCGCGAGTTCGAGCTTGAATTGCGCGGGGTAGAGATGGCCTGAGTCCCGTGTTAGTACGTGCCCTTGAAATCGAACAGGCGGGCATGTTGGATCGCATCGGAATCGCTTCCCGAGTTGTCTTGACGGCAAATGCCGAAGCCGGCCAGCCTGGTCCGTCTGCCGAGACACAGGGGTCAAACGCCTCGCGCCCGGACAAATTTGCTCCTGCAGGGCGCGAGCGCGACTCAGAAATCTCTGACACACTACAGATACTAACCGATCCCTGGCGCTTCCTCATTCTGAGGGAAGCTTTCTTCGGGGCGGAGCGGTTCAACGAGTTTGCGGTTCGGCTTCAGATTCCCAGGGCCACTCTCACCAAGTCTCTGAACAGCTTGGTTGAGGGCGGGTTGCTGGACACTCGGCTCCTCTCTGAAGGCCCGGGATCGTGGAAGCGATATATTTTGACTGAAAGCGGCCGGGACCTTTTTCCCGTCCTACTAGGTCTGATGTGGTACGGCGATAAATGGTTGTGGGAAGGCGTCCCGCCTCTTGCGCTGTTCCACGTGCCGACCAGAACGTGGTTTTCACCCCAGTTCGTGTGGGATCATGATGGATCAGATCTGAATCCGCGCGCGGTGCGGTTCGAGGTCGATGTGGACTATTGGCGCCCGCGGGAGGAAATTCCGCGCAGCTATCGCACGGACCGGGACGGCCAATCGCGGGGTAAGCGGCCATGCTCAATGGAACGAACCCTGGCTTTGGTCGGCGACCGATGGACGTTTATGATCTTTCAGGAGTTCTTCCACGGCAACAAGCGGTTTGACGAGTTTCAGCGCAACCTCAACATCGCGACTAACGTATTGTCCTCGCGACTGGACAATCTCGTGGTGCACGGCTTCCTCGAAAAGCGAGCTGATGAAAACGGAGCCTACCGCTTAACTCCAAAAGGGCGGGACATTTATAACCCAATGGTCCTGCTCAAAACTTGGGGAGACAATTGGCTTCGGCGCGACAGGCGTCCCACGTCTAGGTTCGTCGGGCTTTCAAACAATAAGGTGACTCATGCGCGTCTCGCCGTGCCTGGGACATACGCCTGGATCGTGCAAGAAGAAGTAAAGTTGGTGCCGACCTACTGCTTGTGACGATGCTGCTTCTCGCACTTTGCCCTGGCTTTGAATTGGTTTGCTTTCGTTCGTGCAGCGCTCGGAAGTGTCAGGACGCTTCCTCGTAAATCGCGAGTGCGTCCTCTTGCGTGATTTCCCGTGGGTTGTTTGTTAGAAGCCGGGTCTGCTTCATGGCATCTTCCGCCAGCAGCGGCAGAGCTGTGCGAGGGATTTGGAGTTCCCGCAAGCTTTGCGGGACTTTCAATTCCTGACCGAGTTTCACCAGCGCTTCGACAAACGCTTCACCGCGCTTAAAACTCTCAATTGACGAGAGTTCGGGAAATGCATCGGGTGCGATCTCCGCATAGACGCCGGCAGCCTTCGGCAGATTAAAACGCAGTACCGGAGCCAGGACGAGCGCGTTCGGCAATCCGTGCGGCACATGGAAAGTATCCGTCCGGCGGGGACCGCCTTGCGGCGGTTGTCGGTTGACGTGAACTCCTAGGAGTAATCCTAGGAGTACTCATATGACGATGTCGCGGGTTGAGGTGATCACCTCGGTGGGCCGTCGGCGGCGCTGGCCCCGAGCCGAGAAGGAGCGGCTGGTCGGATTGTCGCTGGAGCCGGGAGCCTCGGCATCGGATATCGCGCGATCGGCCTGCCTGCACGTGAGCCAGCTTTTCCATTGGCGCAAGCAGTTATGCGAGCGGGTCAAGCCCGAGGAGCCGGCTCTGCTGCCGGTCGTTGTCGAGCCGCTGAAGGACGAGGCTGCGGTTTCTCCGAACCCGGCTCCGTCTCGGAAGCGGGCTGCGCGTCGCCGGAGTTGCGTGGAGATCGAGTTGGCGTCCGGCGATCGGGTGCGGCTTGAGGGCGGGGTCGATGGTCATGCACTGCGCGAAGTCCTCGCTGCGCTGAGAGCCCGATGATCCCGGTTCCGGTTGGCGTGAAGGTTTGGCTGGCGACCGGCCACACCGATATGCGCAAGGGGTTCGCCTCGCTGGCGCTGGTGGCCCAAGGAGGTCTTGAAGCGCGATCCGCTGAACGGTCACGTCTTCTGTTTCCGAGGGCGTCGCGGCGATCTTTTGAAGGTGATCTGGCACGACGGTCAGGCGGCGAGCCTCTATGTGCGCCGGCTGGAGAAGGGCCGATTTCTGTGGCCGTCGCCGGCCGATGGCGTCGTTGCGATTACGCCCGCGCAGATGGGCTATCTGTTGTCCGGTATCGACTGGCGCAATCCGGTGGAGACGTGGCGGCCGACTGCGATCGGATGACGTCTTTCGGCTTGCGTTCGCAGAGGGATGTGGTGACCGCGACACAGGTGATGTCGGCCACCCAGAGCTGGTTCGGCCCGTCCGGGATCATGCCCTTCGCCAGGTTCGGGAAGATCGGCAGGTCATGATCGCCATTGGTCGTGGCGACGAAGCGCCTGCGCCGGCGTGGTTGCAGATCATGATCCCGCATTAGGCGTCGGATCTTCTTGTGGTTCACGACGAAACCGCGGTGACGCAGCGCCGCCTGCATCCGGCGATAGCCATAGGCTTCGAAGCTCTCGGAGATCGTGACCATCGTCTCGACGAGCGCGGTGTCGTCGACGCTGACGGCCGGCTTATCGTAGTAGGTCGAGCGCGCGATCCCCATCAGCCGGCATCCTTCTGCGACGGAGATGCCGCGGGGCCGGTGACGACGGACGTAGTCGCGCTTCTGGGCCGAGGTCCGTGCTTCAGAGCCCCCTTTAGGAACTCGATCTCAAGCGCCTGCCTGCCGACGAGTCGCTCCAAGGCGGCGATGCGCGCCTCGTAGGCTACGATCGTATCGGCGGCTGCCGCCTCGTCGTCGAAAGCGCCGCCCTCGAACTTTTGGATCCAGATGCGGATCAGGTTGCGCGACATGTCATGCCGACGGGCGAGGTTATGGAGCGTCTCGCGGGCCAGGTAATCCTGTGCCACCTGGCGCTTGAACTCGACGCTGTGGGAACGATGTCGAACCATGGGCTTTCATCCTTCGAAAGCCCGGCTCTCCGGTCAATTGCTCGCCGTCTCGCTGTCCGCCTCAAGGGGCGCACTCCAGATCGGCGTCCAATGTTAAACATTGCAGGCGATCTCACATGCTGGAGCGGGTCGGGCTTTCGGCATCCATGGCCGATCGTTTCCGCCACGAGTTCTCGGGCGGGCAGCGTCAGCGCGTCTGCATCGCCCGCACGCTGACGCTCGGGCCCAAACTGATCATCGCCGACGAGGCCGTCTCGGCCCTGGACGTCTCCGTCAAGGCGCAGATCATCAACCTCATGCTCGATGCAGGAGGAGCACGGCCTCGGCTATCTCTTCATCTCGCACGACATGGCCGCGGTCGAGCGCACCAGCCATCGCGTCGCCGTGATGTATCTCGGCGAGATCGTCGAGATCGGCTCGCGCCGCGCCGTCTTCGAGAATCCGCAGCACGACTACACCAGGAGGCTGATGGCAGCGGTTCCGATCGCCGACCCGGCGCGCCGCCGCGCACGCCAGCCGTCGGCGGACGAGATCAGGAGCCCGTGGCGGCCCGCCGATTACGTGCCGCCACAACGCCGCTATCGCGAGGCCGGTCAGGATCACTGGGTCCTGGAGAATTAGGAAGCCTGCATGATCGTCGTCTTCGGCTCGATCAACATCGATCTGGTCACGCCGGTCGCATGCCTGCCGCGCGCCGGCGAATCTGGACCATTATTGCGCGTCTCGACCGGCCGACGGGGGCCGCCTTCATCGCCACGGAACGGGAGGGCGCCAACCAGATCATCGTCGCGGCCGGCGCCAATGCCTTCGTCCGGGACAGACGCGCTTCATCGGGTGCGGCTCGGCCCGGACGATATCCTGCTGCTGCAGCGCGAGATCCCGGAAGAGGCCTGCCTGGAAGCCGCGGAGACCATGAAACGGGCTGGCGGACGTGTGATCCTCAACCTGGCGCCGGCCGGAGCACCCGCTCCGGCGTTGCTCGAACAGCTCGATATCCTGATCGTCAACGAGCACGAGGCGCTGGTCCTCGCCGAAGCGCCGCGCTGGCAGCAGCGAGACCCCGATGCCGTGGCACAACGGCTGGACGTAGAGCGGCAGATCGCGACCGTCGCGACGCTCGGCGAGGCCGGCGTCGTCGCGTGGCAGGGAGGCAAGACGTCATCGGCTCGCCGAGCCGCGCGTTGCGGTGGTCGATGGGCATGCCGGCCGGGTCGAAGATCGAGACCGCAGATTATTGCGGCCTCGATGGCTGTGTGGATGGCAGCCGCTCGATCATGGCCCGGCCGTTACGTGTCGAACAACCAGACCTTGCGGTGATATGCGGGTTCAGCGCAGGACGAAGGGGTTGCCAGGAATTGCATCGGAGGTGGAAATCCAGACGCTCTTATGCTCGAGGAAATCTTGCATCGCCGCTTGACCGCTTTCGCGGCCCAGACCGGAGCGTTTGATGCCGCCGAAAGGCATCATGTAGCTCACGGCCCGGTAGGTATTCACCCAAACGGTTCCGACCTCCAGCGCCCGGGTCATACGTAGCGCGCGCGCGACGTCGCGAGTCCAGACTCCCGCTGCAAGACCGTAGACAACATTGTTTCCGATCCCGATCGCTTCTTCTTCGGTATCAAAGCCGATTACTGACAGAATTGGTCCGAAAACCTCTTCCTGCGCGATGCGCATGTCGTTCTTGACATCGACAAAAATTGTCGGTTCAACGAAAAGCCCTTCGGCTAGGCCCTCGCCTGCGGCGCGTCGACCGCCCAGAACGCAACGTGCTCCCTCGGCCTTCGCAATGCTGATGTAGTTCAAAACCTTCTCGAATTGCGGCGGCGTCGTAATAGGTCCGATGTTGACATCGGGGAGCATAGGATCGCCGATCTTCGCAGTTCGCGCCATTTCGATGAGGCGAGCAACGAACTCTTCTCGGATCGAATTCTGCACCAGAAGGCGCGAGCCCGCGATACAGGTCTGTCCCGTAGCTGCAAAAATGCCGGAGACGACACCGGCAAGGGCCGCCTCAAGGTTCGCGTCCTCGAAAACGATATTCGGTGATTTGCCGCCCAGTTCCAGCGAGACGCGCTTCATCGTCTTTGCCGCTGCCTGATAGACCGCAGCCCCGGCGGCGTCCGATCCGGTGAAGGTGACCTTCGAAACGCCGGGATGGCTGACGAGCTGCGCGCCGGTCTCGGTCCCAAAGCCGGTGACGACGTTGAACACTCCATCGGGGAAGCCCGCTTCCCGGGTCAGTTCCACGAACTCCAGGGTCGAGGCCGAGGTGAATTCCGAAGGCTTTATAATCACAGTGCAGCCTGCCGCGATCGCAGGGGCGCATTTCCATGCGACGAAAAGCAGCGGCGAATTCCATGCCGTCAGCGCGGCGACCACGCCGACCGGCTGCTGCGTTGTCCAGGCCATCATTTCGGGCTTGTCGATCGGCACGACGGCGCCTTCGATCTTGTCGGCCAATCCCCCGAAATAATACCACCATTCTGAATGATACCGCAGTTGCCCGCCCATTTCGGCCAGCAGCTTGCCGTTGTCGCGAACCTCGATTTCGGCAAGCCGGTCGGCGTTCTCGGCCACCAAATCGCCTAGCCGGCGCATCAGCTTGCCACGCTGGCTGGGAGTCATTTTCGCCCAGGGGCCTTCGCGCAGAGCGCGGCCGGCCGCCATGACCGCTCGATCGATGTCCTGCGCATTCCCTCGCGGAATATGCGCCCAGACCTCGCCGCTATAGGGGTTCATCGTATCGAACCACTCGTTGCTCGCCGGATCGCACCACTGGCCGTCGATGAAAAGTTGATAATGTTTCACATCCACACCCGTTGCTTGTGGTCGTTCACGTGTCGAACAGGACGATCTGGCGGATCGCCTCGCCGCGATGGAGGCGATCGAAGCCCTCGTTGATCTGGTCCAGGGTGAGGGTGTGGGTCATGAGCCGGTCGATCGGCATCTTGCCGCGCTGAAAGAGGCCCAGGAACCGCGGAATATCGCGAGTCGGCACTCCCGAGCCCAGGTAGCTGCCCTTCAGCGTCCGCTCCTCCGCCACCAGCTTCAAGGGCGAGATGCTGAGGACGGAATTGGGGTGCGGCAGGCTTGCCGAGACGGTGGTACCGCCGCGGCGCGTCATATCGAAGGCGGCCTCCAATGCCTTTGGAGCGCCGGCGAATTCCAATGCCGCGTCGACGCCCCCCGAAGTCGCATCGCGGACCTTGGCGACGACATCCGGGTCGCGGGCGTTGAAGCAGTGGGTGGCGCCAAGCTCGCGGGCCGCGTCCAACTTGCTGTCCAGCGTATCGACCGCGACGATCGTCTCCGCCCCTGCCGCAACCGCACCGAGAACGGCCGAGAGGCCAACTCCGCCCAGGCCTACGACCGCGGCAGTACCGCCAGGTGGCACAGCGTCCGTATTGAAGGCCGCGCCGGCACCGGTCAGCACGGCGCAGCCCATCATCGCGGCTATGGGCAGCGGAACCTCCCTGTCGATCTTCACGAGGCTGAAGCGCGAGACCACGCAATGAGTGGCGAAGCTCGAGATTCCGACCTGATGCGAGATGGGTTCGCCGTTGCGCGACAACCGGACGCCCCCTCCAATTAGCTCGCCAATACCGTTGGAAGCCGCGCCCGGTTCGCACAGTGCAGGCCGTCCGCTCTTGCACGGGGCGCAATGGCCGCAGGAAGGGACGAACACAAAGATCACATGATCGCCAGGTCGCAGGTCGGCGACGCCTTCTCCGACCTTCTCGACGATGCCGGCGCCTTCATGGCCCAGCACCATGGGAACGGGGCGCGGTCGGTCGCCGTTGATGACGGACAGGTCCGAGTGGCACAGCCCGGCAGCCGCGACGCGAACCAAAACCTCTCCTGACTGGGGCTCGGCGAGATCGAGATCGCAGATATTCAGGGGTTTGGTTTCGCTATAGGGCCCGGGGCGGCCGATCTCTTCCAAAACTGCAGCTCGGATTTTCATGGTCGTTTCCTTTGCACGGCTGTGGCGGTGCGATCCCCCGGTACGTCCGGGTTTTTGAATGATGTGGATGAAGGCAGGGGAGGGCAGGCGAGGGGATCTTAGGTCGGCATTGCCGTTCGTTCGTGTCACCAGGTGGGGACATTGCGGACATCCGAATTCTGTTTCAGGTGCCCGCGATATGTGACGATGGAGAGTTCGAAGCGGTTCCTGCCACCCAAGGTCCTCTCAAGATACTTGCTATCTTGACAGCAAATATAATTCCTGAGATCGTCTCGGTCAATAACGCGGCTCAGAGAAAGCTGCGGACTGAACAGGGAGCTTCCGTGATCGCCAGAACCTATCCCCTCTCGCGAAGAGGGCGGACCGATCGCTGCGTGGTGCGCCCGCGGCGGCCCTCGGAGCAGCCGCGGTTGCCGTGTGGGGCATTGCGGCATGGTCGCTGACGCCGACCCTTTGCTATCCGTCGAATCGGTTGTTGTTCGCTTCGGTGGCATCCTCGCGTTGGACGGGGTGTCGCTCTCGGTTGCGCGCGACAGCGTTTTCGGCCTGATCGGCCCTAACGGGGCGGGCAAGACGACATTTTTCAACTGCCTGTCGGGTCTCTATCGCTATAGCAGCGGTGACATCCGGTATTCGGGGCGCTCGCTGTCTGGCGTGCCGGCGAACAGGCGCGCCAGCGCCGGTATCGGGCGCACGTTCCAGAATCTGGCGATGTTCCGGACGATGACCGTCCGCGAAAACATCCTGGTTGGCGCGCATTGCCGGTTCGATGCCGGAATCCTGGCGAACGCGCTACGGCTTCCCAACGCGTTCAGGGCCGAGGAGGGAGCTCAACGAGCGGCCGCGCGGCTGATCGAACTGCTGGAACTGGATGCCGTCTCGGAGAGGCCTGTCGCCGATCTGCCGTTCGGCACACAGAAGCGGGTCGAACTCGCACGTGCCCTGGCCTCACGTCCGAAGCTTCTGCTTCTGGACGAGCCGGCCTGCGGCCTCAACCACGAAGAGGTGGATGAACTCTCGGCGCTGATCCGCCGGATCCGCAGGGACTTCGATGTCACGATCCTGTTGGTCGAGCATCACATGGGCATGGTGATGGGCCTTTGCGACCATATCGCCGTGCTGAATTTCGGCCGCAAGATCGCCGAAGGGACGCCCCGGGAAGTCCGAGACAATCCCGAGGTCGTTCGGGCCTATCTGGGGGAGGGGTGAGCCGACCATGATGCCATTCCTCGAAGTCACCAATCTCGATGTCAGCTACGGCATGTCACCCGTGATCCGTGGTCTGAACCTCAGCGTAGCGGAAGGGCAGGTTGTGGCCTTGCTCGGGGCCAATGGCGCGGGCAAGACGACGACGCTCCGCGCTCTGTGCCGGATGGGCGTTCGGACCGACGGCCAGGTCAGGCTGGGTGGCAAGTCGATAGAAGGGTTGAGCACGCATCAGATCGCCCGGCGCGGGGTGGCTCATGTCCCCGATGGCCGCGGCACCTTTCTGGGCCTGACCACCGAGGAGAACCTTCGGCTTGGCGCGCATGCCGCAGCCCGGCCGGTGACCGTGCCCATCCTGATGAAAAAGATGTTCGGCTACTTCCCCCGGTTGGAGGAAAGGCGGAATCAGCAGGCCGGCACGCTTTCAGGGGGCGAGCAGCAGATGCTCGCGATCGCGCGAGCCTTGATGAGCGAACCGCGGATCCTGCTGCTGGACGAACCGTCTTTCGGGCTGGCGCCGCTGGTCGTGAGGGACATTTTCGACATCATGCGCCGCATCAACGCCGAAAGCGGCGTCAGTATTCTGATCGTCGAACAGAATGCCGCGCTGGCACTAAGCTTTGCACATCACGCCTATCTGCTCGAAACCGGCGAAATCGTCATGCACGGCAGTTCGACGGAGATGAGGAGCAATCCGGCCGTCAAGAAAGCGTATCTCGGGCAATAGGCTGAGGCACAGAATGGAAACCTTTCTGCATCAATGCGTCGTCGGTCTGTCGGCCGGTGCGATCTATGCGAGCGTCGCCCTGTCATTGGTCATGATCTACCGGTCCACGCACCATGTGAACTTCGCGCAGGGCGAGATGGCGATGTTCTCGACGTTCGTGGCGTGGGGCTTCATGCAAGCTGGCATCCCCTACTGGGGCGCGTTTGCCCTGACCGTCGCGGTCTCCTTCCTTATCGCGGGAGCCATCGAGTTCTTCGTGATCCGGCCGTTGCGCGACGCACCGGATTTGACAACGCTCGTCGTCTTCATCGGCCTGCTGATGATCTTTCACAGTCTTGCCGGATGGATCTTCGGGGACACGGTGAAGAAATTCCCGAGTCCTTTTCCGCCAGGCGCCTGGTACGAAACCTCTCTGTTTTCGGCCCACGAAGTCGGCGCCATCTTCGTCTCACTGCTTCTGCTTGCGATCCTCTATGCCTTCTTTCGTTGGACGCCGCTTGGCCTTGCCATGCGGGCCGCGGCGGAGAACCGCCCATCGGCGGAGCTGGTCGGGATCAATGTCGGCAAGATGCTGCTTCTGGGCTGGGGGTTGGCAGGAGCGATCGGCGCCGTCGCGGGGATGATGATCGCCCCCGTCGTGTTCCTCGACCCGAACATGATGATCGGTGTTCTCCTCTATTCGGTTGCCGGCGCCCTGATTGGCGGCATCGACAGCCCCGGCGGCGCGGTTGCAGGCGGTTTCCTCGTCGGTCTGATCGAAACGCTTGTCGGAAACTATGTCGTCGGAACCGAGCTCCGCCTGGCTGTAGCTCTCGTTCTCATCGTTGCAACCCTGACGATCAAGCCATCGGGCTTGTTTGGCCGCGTGGTGGTGAAGCGTGTCTGAGATGCAGATGGATAAACAATCACAGCTCGTGGATACGGACGCTCCTGCAAGCGGGACGTTCCGCGGGCTGCCTCGACGAGACGGGCGCGCCATCTGGGTTCGTGCCATCGTGATTGCGCTCGCGCTCGCCCTCACGGCGGTGCTGTCGGATTTCCGGCTGTTTCAGGCCACGATGGTGCTGGCCTATGCGATCGCCCTGATTGGCCTCAACATCCTGACCGGGTTCAGCGGGCAGATCTCGCTGGGTCATGGCGCATTCTTCGCCCTTGGCGCCTACGCCACCGCCATCCTGATGGGGCATTTCGAGATGCCCTATTGGATTGCGATTCCAGTCGGAGGCATCGTCGGCTTTGCCGCGGGCTATGCGTTTGGCCGCCCCGCGCTACGGCTGAGCGGTATTTATCTCGGCCTTGCGACCTTCGCGCTCGCCGTCGCAACCCCGCAACTGCTGAAGTTTCACGGCGTGGAGGAATGGACGGGCGGCGTACAGGGAATCTTTCTGACGAAGCCCTCGGCACCTCTCGGCCTTCCACTTTCCGATGACCAGTGGCTCTACCTCTATGCCCTGGTTCTGGTGGGAATCATCTACTGGATCGCTCACTCATTGCTCGAGAGCGGCACGGGCAGGGCGTTGCGTTCCATCCGCGACAACGCGCTCGCGGCCGAGGCGATCGGCATCGACAGCCGGCATCACAAATTCATGGCGTTCGGCATTTCCGCCGCCTTTGCGGCTGTCGCAGGCGGGCTTGCCGCGACTGCGGTCCAGTTCGTATCCCCTGACGCCTATGACCTGTTCCTGTCCGTATCCCTTCTCGTAGGAGCCGTCGTGGGAGGCATCAGCACGCTGAATGGAGCAGTCATCGGCGCTCTCTTCATCGTCTATGTCCCGACCTTGGCGGACAGCATTTCGAAATCCGCGCCCTGGGCAGTCTACGGCGTTGTCATGATCCTTCTGGTCTATCTCATGCCCGAGGGCATTGCCGGGGCGATCCGGAAGGCTAGCCGCGCGCCAGTGAGCGGGCGGCACTGAAACATCTTCAATAAGCCTCGCCTTCGAGGAACCTCGGAGGCGGCCGACAAAACCACGGGAGGAAAATTCGATGACGATATCCAGAAGAGAGATGATGGCGAGCCTGGCTGCGACGATGCCCCTCGTCACAGGCAAATTGGCAATTGCGAAGGATTCTTCGCCAGGCGTCACCACCACCACGATCAAGGTCGGACATATCGGTCCCTATTCCGGCCCGGCGTCGGCTTACGGCACGATGGGCCGCTCGCTCGGCGCCTACTTCGACAAGGTGAATGCCGAAGGCGGCATCGGCGGCAGAAAGATTCAGTTCATTTCATTGGACGACGGCTACAACCCATCGAAGACGGTTGAACAGGCGCGGAAGCTGGTTGAGCAGGAACAGGTTCTGTTCCTCGCCGGCACGCTGGGCACTCCGCAGAACGCCGCCATCCAAAAGTACATGAACGCCAGGAAGGTGCCTCAGCTGTTCCTCTCGTCCGGCGCCAGCCGCTTCAGCAATTACAAGGACTTCCCTTGGACGATCGGCTGGCAGCCATCGTTCGAGACCGAAGGCCGCATCTATGCGCGTCATATCCTGGAACAGATGCCCAATGCCAAGATCGCGATCCTCATGCAGAATGACGATTTTGGGCGCGACTATCTGAGGGGCATTGAAGATGGACTGGGTGAGAAGCCCACGGCGGCCATCGTCGCGCGGCAAACCTATGAAGTGACCGACCCGACCATCGACAGCCAGATCGTCAATCTGAAGGGCTCCGGCGCCAACGTCTTCATCATCGTCGCTTCTCCGAAGTTCGCGGCCCAAGCCATCAAGAAGGGGGCGGAGATCGGCTGGAGCGCTCAAAAATACCTCGTGCATGTATCGAACTCGACCGGCGCGGTCCTGAGCGCCGCCGGGTTCGAGAACGCGAAAGGCCTCATCAGTGCCGCCTATGTGCGCGATGTGTCTCACGCAAAGGAAAGCACCGAGCCTGAAATGCAGGACTATCTAGCGTTTCTGCAAAAGTATTATCCCGACGCGGACAAGAGCGACTACGTCAATGCCATGGGCTATTCGATGGGCATGCTGGTCGAGAAAGTGTTGCGGCAGGCAGGCGACGATTTGAGCCGCCAAAACATCATGAAGCAGGTGACCAATCTTTCGATGCGCCTGCCCATGCTCTATCCGGGGGTCGAGGTGAAAACCGCCCCGGACGACTACGTCGCCATCAAGAAGATGCAGCTGATCCGATTCAACGGCGCGACCTACGACAAGATCGGGGACCAGCCCATCGCCGGGTAGCCCCTCCGGCTGGCGCCGTGTGTCTGGCGGGCCGTGCCGGCTTTTTTGCAGGGCCACAGCGCTCCTTTTCGACATCGGACACGGTGCTCGGGGCGCTGGACACATGGGGTGAGTGAGTTGGAACTCAGGTTGGATGGAAGGAGGATCCTGGTCACCGGGGCGGCGTCGGGAATCGGGTTGGGAATGACGGTCAATGCCAGCGCACCGGGGCCTGTGGCCACTCCGATGCTCACCGACTTGGTCGATGGCGAGCAGCCGAATGTTGCGAGCCTGCCGCTCGGCCGGGTGGGCGAACCGCACGAGGTCGCCGCGGCGGCGGCGTACCTCGCTTCTATCGATGCCGGCTTCGTCACTGGTGCCACGATTGACGTGAACGGCGGATTGTTGATGCGCTGACGCACCGCCTCAGGCGGTGAGCGCCGCCTTGATCGAGAGTGCCATCCGGTCGAGCACTTCGACGCATTGAGGGACCTGAGCGAAGAAGCCCAGGAAGCCGTGGATCATTCCTTCCATGCGGATGTGTTCGACCGGCACACCGGCAGCGGCGAGCGCTGCGGCATAAGCGTCCCCCTCGTCGCGCAGCGGGTCGAACTCGGCCGTCAGGACCGTGGCGGGAGGGAGGTTCGCGAAGTCATCCGTCAAAAGCGGCGAGGCGGCAATTTCCGAGGCGCGTTCGCGATCGGGCAGATAGTGGCCATAGAACCATTCGACTGCAGCCATGGTCAATCGATAGCCTTCGGCATTGTCGATCTTCGAAGGATACACCCGCGTCGTCAGGTCCAGCGCCGGATAAATCAGCGCCTGGTGCCGGATCGCCGGCGAGCCAGCCTTGCGTGCCGCCTGCGTGACGGATGCCGCGAGCGTGGCGCCTGCACTGTCGCCTGCAACCGCGAGCCGGCCAGGATCGAGCCCCCATCTCCCGCCTTCGCGGGCCAGCCATTGCGTCACTGTCCAGGCATCGTCGGTCGCCGCAGGATAGGGATGCTCGGGGCTCAGCCGATAATCCACCGATAAGACGGCACAGCCGCTCGTGGCGGCGATGCGCCGGCAGACTCGATCGAAGGAATCCAATGAGCCGATCATGAAGCCACCGCCGTGGAAGTAGATCAGCACGGGCTCCGCGGTGGCCTCGTCCCGGTGCTTGTAGAGCCGCACGCGGATCGCGCCGCCCGGGCGATCGATATAGCGGTTGCTGACAAACGCGATCTCCGCCGGTTCGCCTTGTAGCGATGCGAGCTTCTCTGCCTCCCCTCGCGCCTCGGCGATGGTCAACTCGTGCAGGGGGCGCGCGAATTTTGCCCGCGGCGAATCGAGCATGATCGCGACGTGTTCGTTCAATGGCATTTTGGTCTCCTCCCGGATCGATGAGCGACTTCCTCCGGCGGAGAGCGACACGCTCGACCTCGCTTCCAAGCGATTATCCTGGGGGAGCAGAAGGCTCATTGCCGGCGGCGTGGTGGCGCGGTGGTGTTGGATCAGGCGAACACGAAGCCGCGGTAATTCTCGGCAGCGACCTCGTCGGTGATAACCTCGTACTTGCCTACGCCGCCTGCGAAGGGCAGGAACTGCACCTTCTTCCCCGGCACGTTGGCTCCGGTGTACCAGGCATTCGCCTTGTGCGCTTCGCGGTAGAGTGACTGCAACGACACGTCTTGGACATGCTGCATCCAGGCCTCTTCGGCACCGGGATCCGCGCTGACCGTCGTGGCGCCGGTCTTGCTCATATGCTCCATCACCGTCGTGATGAAGTCGACGTTCTGCTCGATCGTGACGATGGCGTTAGACAGGACCGAAGGGCCGCCCGGCCCGGTGATGATGAACATGTTGGGAAAGCCCGCTGTCGCCACTCCAAGATAGGTTCTGGCGCCAGCGAGCCACGCTTCCCTGACGCTGCGGCCATCCGATCCGCGGATGTCGATCGAGGTCAGCGGCCCGGTCATCGCGTCATAACCGGTGGCGAAAATGATGTCGTCGAACTCGTAGCTCGCCTTCTCGGTATCGATCCCCCTGGACGTGATGGCGACGATCGGATCCTTCAGATTGTCGACCAGCGACACGTTGGCGCGGTTGAACGTCTCATAATAATTCGTGTCCCGGCACAACCGGTTCACCCCGATCGGATAGCCGCGCGGGGTGAGAGTCTCGGCCAGTTCGGGATTCTTGACGACCGCGGCGATCTTGCGCCGTACGAAATCGGCCAGCACGTCGTTCACCGCCTTGTTGACGATCCCGAGATTGGGCGCATAGCTGGTGAGGAAACCGTTGAAGCGCCCGCGATCCCAGGCCTCCTGCATCAGCCGCTCCTGTTCTTCCGGGGGCAGCTTCGAAAGATCGTAGGTCGGGCGGTCGAAGTGATAGCCGTAGTCGGCCTTCCGGTTAGCGGCCCGGAAGCCGGGATAGGCCGCCTTGGCGTCTGCGATTTCGGCTTCGCTCAGGTTGCGGTTGCCGAGCGGGACCGTGAATTTCGGTGTGCGCTGAAACACGGTCAGGTGCGCAGCCTCTTCGGCGACAACGGGGATGACCTGGATGCCGGTCGACCCGGTGCCGACGACTGCCACCCGCCGCCCGGTGAAATCGACGGGCTCGTGCGGCCAGCGCCCGGTATGGAACCAGCGGCCCTTGAAGGACTCCAGCCCCGGCACGTTCGGCGTCCTGGGGACCACCAGCGTGCCCGTCGCCATCACGAGGAAGCGGCCGGACCACGCTTCACCGGTCTCGCTGCGCACCTGCCAGCGAGCACCGTCCCAGAAGGTCTCCGTTACCTCGGTGTCGAAGGTCATGTGAGGACGCAGCTGCAGCCGGTCGACGATATGCTGCTGGTATTTCAAGATGTCGGATTGATGCGCGAAAGCCTCCGGCCAAGTCCATTCTTGGTCCAGATCGGGAAGATAGGACACAGAATAGGCGAGGCTGGGAACATCGCAGCGAGCGCCCGGGTAGCGGTTCCAATACCAGGTCCCGCCTGCATCGCCACCCCGCTCCAGGACCCGAGCCGAGTAGCCAGCCTTCAGTGCCCGATAGAGCTGGTAGATCCCTGCAAACCCTGCCCCCACAATCAGGACGTCAACATCATTGGTTGGCTTCGCCATTCTTTCCTCCCAAGCGGGGCATGTCGCCTCGAACGGTGGGCGCCAAATCCTCTTGCAGGCAGGCATATCTCTGAAATAACTTGCTGTCAAAATAGCAAGTATCTTGCATGTGCGCTATGCGCGTGACAAAAGCTGGCCAGAGGAGGAAAGGGCAGTCGTGATCCCTCGACGGTCGCCTGCCAGGAGGAGCCGCTGCCATGAACGAAAATGCCCATGAGGACATCCGAGCCGCCGTAAGGGCGCTCTGCGCGGAGTTTCCGCCGGAGTATCACCGCAAGGTGGACGAGGCGCGCGGCTATCCTGAAGAATTCGTCGCCGCGCTGACCAAGGCCGGCTGGATGGCGGCTTTGATCCCGGAGCAATATGGCGGATCGGAGCTCGGCCTCACCGAAGCTTCCGTCATCATGGAGGAGATCAACCGGGCCGGCGGCAATTCCGGCGCCTGCCATGGCCAGATGTACAATATGGGCACGCTGATCCGGCACGGCTCGGAGGAGCAGCGCAAGCGCTACCTGCCCAAGATCGCAACCGGCGAACTCCGCCTGCAATCGATGGGCGTGACCGAGCCGACGACCGGAACCGACACCACCCGGATCAAGACGACAGCAGTCAAGAAGGGCGATCGCTGGGTCATCAACGGCCAGAAGGTCTGGATCAGCCGCATCCAGCACTCGGACCTGATGATCCTGCTGGCGCGGACCACCCCGCTCGACCAGGTGAAGAAGAAGTCGGAAGGGCTCTCGATCTTCATCGTCGACCTGCACGAGGCGCAGGCGAAAGGGATGACCGTCCGGCCGATCCTCAACATGGTCAACCATGAGACCAACGAGCTGTTCTTCGACAATCTCGAGATCCCGGCCGAGAACCTGATCGGCGAGGAAGGGCAGGGCTTCAAGTATATCCTCACCGGGCTCAACGCCGAGCGCACGCTGATCGCGGCCGAATGCATCGGCGACGGCTACTGGTTCATCGACAAGGTCACGAACTACACGAAGGAGCGCGTCGTCTTCGGCCGGCCGATCGGCCAGAACCAGGGCGTGCAGTTCCCCATCGCCGAAAGCTTCATCGAGGTCGAAGCCGCGAACCTGATGCGCTTCGAGGCTTGCCGCCGGTACGATGCGCACGAGCCCTGCGGCACCCAGGCCAACATGGCGAAGTACCTCGCCGCCAAGGCGAGTTGGGAGGCGGCCAATGCCTGCCTACAGTTCCATGGCGGCTTCGGCTTTGCCTGCGAATACGATGTCGAGCGCAAGTTCCGCGAGACCCGCCTCTACCAAGTGGCGCCGATCTCGACGAACCTGATCCTGTCCTATGTCGCCGAGCACGTCCTCGGCCTGCCGAGGTCCTTCTGATGGCCTCTGCCCGGCGCCCCCTGGAGGGGCTGACCGTCATCGCCATTGAGCAGGCGGTGGCGGCTCCGTTCTGTACCTCGCGCCTCGCGGATGCCGGCGGCCGCGTGATCAAGATCGAGCGAGCGGAGGGCGATTTCGCCCGCGGCTACGACGATGTCGCCAAGGGGCAGTCGAGCTACTTCGTCTGGCTGAACCGCGGCAAGGAATCGCTCGTCGTCGATCTCGCCGCGCCGGACGGCAAGGCTAGGCTGCGTGCGCTGATCGACGAGGCCGACGTGCTCGTCCAGAACCTCAAGCCGGGCGCGCTGGGTCGGTTGGGCTTCGCGCCAGAAGCGCTGCGCAAGAGCCATCCGCGCCTGATCTCATGCTCGATCAGCGGCTATGGCGAGACCGGCCCTTATGCCGAGCGCAAGGCCTACGACCTCCTGATCCAGGCCGAATCGGGCCTGTCCTCGATCACGGGCGGGCCCGACGAGCCCGCGCGGGTCGGCATCTCGATCGTCGACATCGCAACCGGCGCCACAGCGCATGCCGCTATCCTCGAAGCGCTGATCGGACGTGGCATCACTGGAGAAGGCGCCGACATCCGCGTCTCGATGTTCGACGTCATGGCAGAATGGCTCACCGTGCCCCTCCTGCACCAGGAGGGCGGCAAGGCGCCGACACGGATCGGCCTCGCCCATCCCTCGATTGCGCCTTACGGCGTGTTCAAGACACGAGATGGTAAAGACGTCCTGATTTCGATCCAGAGCGAACGCGAATGGGCAAAGTTCTGCGCTGCTTTCCTACACCGGCCGGAGCTGGTCACGGATGCGCGTTTCGCCAGCAATGTCGTGCGTGTGCGCAATCGCGCCGCGACGGACGCATTGGTGGCGGACGCCTTCGCCGGGCTCGACGCCAAGGCTGCGCAGGAGCGCCTGATCGAGGCTGACATTGCCTTCGCCTCGGTGAACGACATGGCGGCGCTCTCCACCCACCCACATTTGCGCCGCATCACCGTCGCCACCCGGAACGGCCCCGTCGCCTTTCCCGCGCCAGCACCGATCGTGATGGGCGTCGAGCGCGAGTACCGGCCTGTGCCGGCCCTTCCCGGAGAAGAAGCGTGATGGACCTCGACATCGACCATTTGCGCCAGTGGATCGGGCGCGAGGAAACTGCGACCGAGTTGGTGACCCGCAGTCTGGTGCAGCGCTTCAACGCCACGCTCGACCGCGAGGGCGATACCGCACCAGGTGCCATCGCTCCCCTGATGCTGCACCTATGTCTGGCGTCGGGCGCTGTCCCAACGTCACGCCTGGGAGAGGATGGCCATTCGGCGCGTGGCGGGTTCCTGCCGCCGGTACCTCTGCCGCGCCGCATGTGGGCGGGCGGCGCGCTAGAGTTTCGGGGCGAATTGCGTATCGGTGAAACCATGGCACGCCGCTCGGTCGTCCGCGACGTGGTTGCCAAATCAGGGCGCAGTGGCGTGCTCTGTTTCGTCACGGTCGAACACGAAGTGACCGGGGACGGCAAGCCCGTGCTGAGCGAGCGCCAGGATATCGTCTATCGCGCCGACGAACCGCCGAGGCCGGTCGCCGTACGGCCGCCTGCAGCGCCGGCGGGCGCGCACCAACGTGCTGTTGCCCTCTCGAGCGCGCTTCTGTTCCGCTATTCGGCGCTGACCTTCAACAGCCACCGCATCCACTACGACGTCCCGTATGTCCGGGATGTCGAACGCTATCCGGGTCTCGTCGTGCATGGACCGCTTCAGGCCATGCTGCTTGTGCAATTCGCCGAGGCGATCCGGGGCGCGCGCCCGTCGCATTTCAGCTTCCGTAGCTTGTCTGCGCTGTTCGACGATGCAGATTTCAGCCTGAACGCGGCCGAAGAAGGACAAGCTCTGCGGCTCTGGACGGCGCGTACGGGTGGCCCGATCGCGATGGAGGCACGGACGGAATGGTGAACCTGCCGGCAATTCGCGCGCCTCTTTTCGTTCCCGCCGATCGGCCCGACCGGTTTGCCAAGGCCGCGGCTTCCGGCACGGATGCCATCATCCTCGACCTCGAGGACGCCGTGGCTGCCCGTGCGAAAGAGACGGCACGGCACGCGCTGGCCACCGGCTTCACCGACCTGCCGGTGATTGTGCGCCTGAACGCCCACGGCACCCACTGGCATGAGGCCGACGTGACGGCCGTCGCCGGGTTGGACGTCTCTGCTGCGATCCTGCCGAAGGCCGAGGATCCCGCGACTTGCGCGATCGTAGCCTGCAGGCTTGGCCGCCCCCTGATTGCTCTGATCGAGAGCGCCCGTGGCCTTGCCAATGCCCGCGCTATTGCAGCGACGGTGGACGTGGCGCGGTTGGCTTTCGGTTCCGTCGACTATTGTGCGGATCTGGGCTGCGCGCATCTACGCGACATTCTGCTGCCCGCAAGGCAAGAGCTGGTGCTGGCCTCGCGGCTTGCCGGGATTGTCGCGCCGCTCGACGGGGTGACCGTCCGGATGGGCGACCCGACGGCGGCTTACGAAGATGCGCTGCATGCCCGAAATTTGGGGATGACAGGCAAGCTCTGCATCCACCCCTCGCAGATTGCCGAGGTCAAACGCGCCTTCGCGCCGTCCAGGGATGAGATCGACTGGGCCCATCGCGTCCTTGCGACCGGCAGCGGTGTCACGTCTGTCGATGGTGCAATGGTGGATGAACCCGTGCGCATACGGGCCCGCATGATCGTGGAACAGGTGGAAGAACGATGATCCCGATTCATTCCGGCCAGAGTCTGACCGATCACCTTGTCGCTTTGGCCTGCCATGAGACCGCCGCGTTACCCGATGCTGCGTTGCGCATGGCGCGCCGTTCGCTGTTCGACTGGATGACCTGCGGGCTCGCCGCGACAAGCGAGCCGGTGGCGCGGCTGTTGCGCGGCTCTGCCGTCGAAGAGGCGGCGGCCCCTGTCGCCAGCCTGATCGGCGGTGGCAAGACCTCGCCGCGTATGGCGGCGCTCGTCAACGGCGCCACCTCGCATGCGCTCGACTACGATGACACGCATTTCGCCCATATCGGCCATCTGTCGGTGGGGATCTATCCAGCATGCCTTGCCGTAGCGGAGCTGGTCGACGCGTCCGTGGATCAGCTTGTCGCGGCCTTCCTGCTCGGAGCCGAAGCCGCGATCCGGGTCGGGTTGGCGCTTGGCCCGGTGCATTACGATCGAGGGTTTCACCAGACTGCCACCGCCGGCGCCTTCGGAGCAACAGTCGCGGCCGGGAGGCTCCTCGGTCTTCCAGGAGACAGGATGCGCGAGGCCATAGGCCTCGTCGCCACCCGCGCCTCGGGAATCAAGAACCAGTTTGGCAGCATGGGCAAGCCGCTGAATGCCGGGCTGGCCGCCTCGAACGGCGTGGAATGCGCACTCTGGGCGCGCGCCGGCCTGTCCTCGGCCCTCGACGGCATCGAGGGAACCAACGGGTTCCTTCCTACCCATTCTGACCGCCCAAACCCGCAGGCAGGGCTGCGGGCCGACTTCTTGTTCGAAGCCGTGAAATTCAAGCTGCACGCATGTTGCCATGGTACCCATGCGATGATCGAGGCGCTTCTGGCCATGCCTGCACGTCCGAAGGCCTGTCAGGTCGAGGCCATCCGGTTGCGCACGAGCCCGCGGTGGCTGACCGTCTGCGATTTGAAAGCGCCGCGGACCGGGCTGGAAATCAAATTCAGCTATGCTTGGCTGGCCGCAATGGCCGTTTCCGGCATTTCGACAGCCCGCGAGGACAGCTATTCCGAGACGATGGCGACGGACCGGCAGTTGTCGGCGCTTGCTGCACGCGTGACCGTTGTCGGGGACAGCTCTCTGACCGAGATGCAAGCCGAAGGCGAGATCACGTCGAGCGACGGTCTGGTACTTCGATTCGGGCACGACCTGGACGCATCGGTCGGGCCAGAGATCCTGGATCGGGGGCTGCGTGCCAAGGCCGTCGCGCTTCTCGGTGCGGAAGTCGCAGAGCGCCTCTGGCAGCAGACGATGGAAGCAGGCGAGGGCCCGGCGGGCGATCTGGGAGCGCTCCTGCGCGCTGCTTGACCGCATGACGACCTGCCGTTGGACGTCGTGCGGACCAATCCCCCTGTCATTTTTTGCCCGGCGTGTGTATCGGGACGCAAGCAGAAGGTAGCGAGAACGGGGCAGGAGCAGCGATGCAGAAAGCGCGTCGGACGCAGGCCGAACGCCATCAGGAATCGGAGCAGAAGCTGATCCAAGCCGCCATCGAGATGGTGGCCGACCGGGGATACGATCAGCTGAGGCTTGCCGATCTGGGGGAAGCAGCAGGGTTCAGCCGTGGTCTCGCGGCCCACTATTTTGGCAACCGAGAATCACTGATGCGCAGGGTGGTTGTCGAGATCCTGGCGCGAACCTCGAGAAGTCTTAGCGAGAGCGACAATCCGTCGGATGATCCTCTCGAAGCAATCTTCCGTCGCCTCAGGGCGGCGGTCCAACGATGGACTCGCGCACCAACCGATGGCAAAGCTCTGTTCGCCGTTATCGCGGCGGGCGTAACGAATGAAGATTTGGCCGTGGATATCCGCAACCATAACCTCACGGTATTGGGATGGTTTTCCGGCAAATTTCGCGAAGCGATCGACGCCGGTTTGGTGCCGGCCAACATCGATCCCGATGCTGAGGCACGGCTCTATTTTTCAATAATCCGCGGCGCCGGAACAACAGACCTTGTTCAACCTGGTTGGGAAGCCGAAGTCATCATCGAACGGTTTATCGCTTCCGCCACGTCGAGTTACGCCGCAGGAGTAGGCCGCTAGAGCAGCGGACTGAATATCGTATTCAGTCCGATGCTCTAGCTCTTTGATCTTGCATCGGCTTTTCCCGAAAACCGCGTGCCACTTTTCGGGCCGATGCTCTAGCTCGCTCGGTTCAGCGCAGAGTAGAATGTAACGCCCGCGCCTGACCTACATCTTCGGTATGAAGGTAGGTCTCGTGTCCCGCGCTCGGTCTGAGCCGCACATCCTCAAGCTGATCGAAGCCGCTCCGCTGGCAGCAGGCGAATCATCACTCCGCGGGTTCGTATGGGAGTCTGCGGATCGGAGCCACTTCAACCTCGCGCGCTCGGGGCGCTTGTAAATGACTTGGCTGTCCCGATCCCACCTCTCCCGTTGCACCATACTATCCGTTTGACCGCAAAATCTTGGCGGTTGAGAAGGCGCGCCACGGGCCTTCAATCAACAAACCTCGCCTCGGTCAAAATGCCTCCTCATAAATCCCCAATACGTCTTCATAGGACAGTTCGCGGGGATTATTCACCAGGAGGCGTGTCTGTTTCATCGCATCGCGAGCCATCATCGGCAGCGCGTCGCGCGGGATTTGAACGGAATGCAGGCCCTCGGGCACTTTCAAGTCACGGTTGAGCTCGACCAGCTTGTCTACGAAGGCCTCACCACGCGCGTCAAAGGCGATAGCGGTGAGTTCCGGGAATGCGTCAGCGGCGATCTCTGCGTAGATATGCCGGGCTTTCGGAAGATTGAATCGCAGAACGGGCGCAAGCACCAGCGCGTTCGACAATCCGTGCGGCACATGGAAATGCCCACCGATCGGATAGGCCAGCGCGTGTACCGCTGCCACCGGCGAGTTGCCGAAGGCCTGCCCGGCGAAGAGCGAGCCGAGCAGCATCGCGGCGCGGGCATCGCGATTGGCGCCGTTGAAAGTCGCCTCGCGGATGTTGGCGCCCAGCAATCGCAGGGCCTGGCGCGCAAGGCCTTGCGAGATCGGGTTGTTGTTCGGGGAGGCCGAGGCATAGGACTCGATGGCGTGCACCATGGCGTCGATGCCGGTCGCTGCGGTCACCGCGGCCGGCAGGCCGATGGTGAGTTCGGCATCCAGCACGGCGATGTCTGGCAGCAGCAGCGGCGAGACGACACCGGCCTTCATCGCCTCGCCGGTGGTGATGATCGCAACCGGCGTGACCTCGGAACCGGTGCCAGCGGTTGTCGGGACCAGGGCCAGCGGGAGGCGGGGGCCGCGTGCCTTGTTGACGCCGTAGACCTCGGAGAGCTGTTCGCCGCCGCCCGCGATCAACGCAGCCACCTTGGCCACGTCCATGGGAGACCCGCCGCCGATGGCGAGCACTCCCGTGGTCTCGTGCTCACGGATGAGACCAACCAGTGCGAGGACATTGGCCTCGGGCGGGTCGGCCACGACCTCGTCGAAAATCTCGACCGAGGCGCCCGCGCTTCTGAGCGATGCAAGAGCTGGTTCGATCAGGCCTGCGCGTCGCAAACCGGCGTCCGTTACGAGCACGATGCGCGGCCCAAGAACCGGAATGACGATCTCCGCGATCCGTGCTGCAGCGCCCAACTGCGAGACGATGGTCTTCGTCGTGTTGAAGATGAAGTCGTTCATGTCAATGTCCGCGAATGCTGCCGGGTCAGGATGTGTGCTTTGGCGCCGTCTCGGCTGCCATACCGCGCTTGCCCAGGACCGCGATCAGTTCGCCGACGATGCCCCGGCGGAAGAGCAAGACGCAGAGCATGAAGACAATGCCGATCACGATCGGTGCCTTGGTCGAAAAGTCGATGCTGAGGACGCCGAGACGGATCACACCCAAGCTCGCGAGTTGGTTCTCCAGCAGGACGATGACGACCGCACCAACGATCGGCCCCAGCGCGGTTCCCATGCCGCCGAGCAGGCACATCAGGATTACGTTTCCCGATTGCGTCCAGTGGACGTCGGGAAGTGTCGCCACGCCGAGAGCGAAGGCTTTCAGGCTTCCGGCCAGTCCGGCGATGGCTGCGGAAATCGTGAAGGCGACGAGCTTGTACGAGCGAACGTCGTAGCCGAGCGAAATGGCGCGTGGTTCGTTGTCGCGGATGGCCTGAAGGGTCTCCCCGAATGGCTTGGCGATGACCGCTTGGATGAAGAGGTAGGCCAGGACGTTCAGAACCAGTACGAAATAGTAGAAGACGAGGTCATTGCCGAGCGGCAGGCCGAAAGCCGTACCCCGCGGGATGTTCTGGAGCCCATCCTCGGCGCCCGTGAATGGCGCCTGGCTGCAGAAAAAGTACACCATCTGCGCGAGGGCCAGGGTGATCATCGCGAAATAGATGCCGCGACGTCGGATCGCGATTGCACCGAAGGCGGCACCCAGAGCCGTCGCGACGGCGATGCCGGCCAGAAGGGCGACAGGGGTCGGCATACCCCAGGCCTTTGCCGCATAGCCGGCGATGTAAGCTCCCATCCCAAAGAAGGACGCGTGACCGATGGAGAGCAAGCCGACATAACCGGTGAACAGATTGAAGGCCATGGCGAAGAGCGCGAAGGTCAGGCACTTCGTCAGGAACAGCGGATAGACGCCGGCGAGCGGAAGGATGGCGGCGAGCGCCAGCAGCGCGAGCGGAGCGAGGCGGTTCATCGTCAGGCTTCCTTCCCGAACAGGCCGGCCGGTCGCAGGAGCAGGACGACGACCATGATCATGAAGACGACGGTGGAAGAGGCCTGCGGATAGAACACCTTGGCGAACCCTTCGATCACGCCGAGCGCGAGCCCCGTCAGGATCGTGCCCATCGTCGAGCCGAGGCCGCCGATGACGACGACGGCGAAGATGATGATCAGCATGCTGGAGCCCATCTGCGGCTGAACCTGATAGATCGGCGCTGCCAGCACGCCGGCGAGCCCCGCCAGTGCCACGCCAAAGCCGTAGGTCAGCGTGACGAGCAGTGGCACGTTGATGCCGAGCGCCTGCACCAGCCGGGCATTTTCCGTGCCCGCGCGCAGATAGGACCCGATGCGCGTCTTCTCGATGAGCGCCCATGTGCCGAAGCAAACCACGAGCGCCACGGCGACGACCCAGATGCGGTAGGCCGGCAGCCGCATGAAACCGAGGTCGACCGGTCCGCGCAGAGCAGCCGGTACAGGATAGGCGAGGCCCGAGGTCCCGTAGATGTCCCGAACGGTGCCTTCTATCGCTAGCGCCAGACCAAATGTGAAAAGCAGGCTGTAGAGGTGATCCAGACCCTGCAGGCGGCGCAGAAGCAGGCGTTCGACGATGATCCCGAACAAACCCGTGACGAGGGGGGCCAGAACGAGCGCCCACCAGTAGTTCACGCCGCCGACGGTCAGGGCGAGCCAGGCCGCGAGGGCGCCAAGCATGAAGAAGGCGCCATGCGCGAAGTTGATGACATTGAGCAGGCCGAAGATGATCGCCAGGCCAAGGCTGAGCAGCGCGTAGAAGCTGCCGTTGATAAGCCCGATGGTGAGTTGCCCGAGCAGAACCTGGAGCGGCAGGCCGAGAATGATCATGTCGTTCTCCCTCAGACGCCGAGCAGACGGTCGATCGCCGCCGTGCTGGCCTCGAGATCCCTGGCTTGGACTTCGAGCGCGACCTTGCCGCGTTCGATTACGATGAAGCGGTCGGCCAGTGGCGCAGTGAAGTGGAGGTTCTGCTCGACGAGCAGAATGGTGAAACCAAGCTCACGCAATTTCAGGATCAGGTCGAAGAGCGCATCGACGATAACCGGCGCCAGGCCCTCGGATATCTCGTCAAGCAGAAGGGTGCGCGCGCCGGTCCTCAGGATGCGGGCCATTGCGAGCATTTGCTGTTCGCCGCCGGAGAGTTTCGTCCCGGGCGCATCGCGTCGGCGAAGAAGGTTGGGGAACAGGGCATAGATCTCATCGTCCTGCATCGCATCCTCGCGGATCCGCGGCGGCAGCAACAAGTTCTCCTCGCAACTCAGACTCGCGAAGATGCCGCGCTCCTCCGGGCAGTAGCCGATGCCGAGGCGCGATATATGATGCGGCTGCAGCTTTGCGGTTTCCCGCCCGGCGACCTGAATCGAGCCTTCCCGACGGCCGACGAGGTTCATGATCGCGCGCAATGTCGTCGTGCGGCCGCTGCCGTTGCGACCGAGCAGTGCGACGACTTCGCCAGGTGCGATGTCGAATGAGATGCCGTGAAGGATGTGCGAATGGCCGTACCAGGCGTGGAGATCGCGAACGCTGAGGGCAGCGGTGGCGGTCGAGGCCGGCGGCAGTGATTGAATCGTCATATCAGTGCCTCGCCCTGCGCCGGCCGGAGCCGAGATAGGCCTCGATGACCTGGGGATCGCGCGAGACGGTGGCGTAGTCCCCATCGGCGATGATCGCGCCGGAGCGCAGGACGGTAATGCGGTCGGCGATGCGGGAGACCAGGCTCATATTGTGCTCGACCATCAATACGGTCCGGCTCGTCCCAATCGCCTTGATGAGATCGGCAACCCGCTCGACATCCTCGAAGCCGAGGCCTTGCGTCGGCTCATCGAGCAGCATGACCTGCGGATCGGTCGCCATGGTCGCGGCCAGTTCGAGCGCGCGCTTGCGGCCATAGGGCAGATCGCCGGCACGCCAGTTCGCGTAGCGCGTCAGGTCGAAGCTCGTCAGCAGCTCGGCGATGCGGGCATCGGTCTTGCCGCGCGCGGCGCCGTTCCCGAGAAAGCGCCAGGCGTCCACATGCGGCCGCTGCAGCGCGATCCGGATGTTCTGCGAGACCGTCAGCTTCTCGAAAGTCGCCGAGATCTGGAAGGAACGAACCAGGCCACGACGCGCCACGAATTCCGGTGCGAGGCTGGTGATGTCCTCACCCATCAGGATGATCTGGCCAGCGGTCGGCTGGATGAAGCGCGTCAACAGATTGAAGACCGTTGTCTTGCCAGCGCCGTTGGGGCCGATCAGGGCGTGCACGCCGCCACGATCGACTTCCAGATTGAGGTCCTGGACGGCGACGAAGCCACCGAACGACTTGGTGACGCCGCGCGCCTGAAGGACCGGCGCATCTGCACTTGCAGCGCTGAGACGACGCGCGTCACGAGCAACGGCGCTGCGTGCTGCTCCGCCCATTTCAGCATGCGTCATCAAGCTCGCGACAGCAGGCATCTGACCCTCTCCCTAAGCGGCGGGCGTTGTCTCGCTCGCATCTGCGACGGCCCGTTTCGATCCGTCTTGACTGATACCGGAATAGTTAGTCTAGTTATGAAAGTCAATCGGGATCAGCGAACCCGGCAGACTGAAATGGCCCGAACGGGCGTTGCCGGACGCGACCACGCGTCGCCGGCGGGAAACTTCGAGGGAGGGTAGAAGCATGATGAAAAAGCACTTGGCCGCGCTGGCATTGACGGCTGCGGTTTCGGGGTTGGCGGCCTCGGCCGCATGGTCGCAATCCGCCGGAATCTCCGACGATGTCGTCCGCATCGCTGTTCTGACGGATATGTCCGGCCAGTTCTCCGATCAGGCCGGTCCCGGCTCCGTGGCCGCAGTCCGCATGGCTGTCGAGGATTTCGGCGGCAAGGTGCTCGGCAAGCCGGTCGAAGTCGTTGTGGCCGACCACCAGAACCGCAACGAGGTCGCGGTCGCCAAGGCGCGGGAGTGGTTCGACGTCCAGAAAGTCGACATGATCGCCAACCTGATCAACTCGTCGATCGCCTTGTCCGTAGTGTCCATCGCCAAGGAGAAGGACAAGATCGCGATCGTGAACGGCTCAGGCACGTCCCGCCTGACGATGGATGCCTGCACGCCCAACAGCATCCATTATGCCTACGACACATACGCGCTCGCCAAAGGGACGGGCCAGACATTGATCGAGAAGGGCGGCACGAGCTGGTTCTTCCTGACGGCCGACTACGCTTTCGGCCATGCGCTGGAAGCCGATACCTCGGCGGCGGTGAAGGCTGCCAAAGGCAATATCGTCGGATCGGTGCGCTATCCGATCGATACGATGGACCACTCCTCATTCCTGCTGCAGGCACAGGCTTCCAAGGCTAAGGTCGTCGCCATCGCCGGGTCCGGGACCGTTTTCGTGAACGCGGTGAAATCCGCCAAGGACTACGGCATCTCGGATGGTGGCCAGACGATCGCTGGCCTACTTGTCTGGCTGCCCGATACCCATGCCCTGGGGCTTGAGACGGCCCAGGGCATGATCCTCACCGACGCCTTCTATTGGGATCGTGACGAGGCGACACGGGCCTGGTCGAAGCGGTTCTATGACAAGATGGGACGGATGCCGCATATGGGCGATGCGGGGGACTACTCGTCGACCATGCACTATCTGAAGGCCATCGAAGCCGCAGGGACGGACAATACGAAGGCCGTCATGGCCAAGATGAAGTCGACGCCCGTCAACGATTTCTTCGCCAAGGACGGCCTCATCCGGGAGGACGGTCGCTTCGTCCACGACATGTATGTCTACCAAGTGAAGTCGCCCAAGGAATCGAAAGCGCCCTGGGATTATTACAAGCTGGTCAAGACCATCCCCCGGGACGAGGCTTTCCGTCCTCTATCCGAGAGCACCTGCCCACTCGTCAAGAAGTGACCGGACGCCCGGATCAGGGATCGTATTCCCTGATCCGGACTTCACCGTCCTCGGTCATGTCGTAGTTGCGCTCGTAGGCCATTTCCCAAGCATGGATGGGTTGCCGGCATTTGTCGCAGACGACCTGGGGTGTGAAGTCTTGCCCGCAGGTTTTGTGGGTGAGGATCATCGGCGGTGCGTGGTTTGAGAGCCAGCGATCACCCCAGGCCAGGATGGCCACGAATGGCCCATAGAGATCTAGCCCCATCTCTGTGAGCCGATACTCAAATCGGTCGGGGAGGCGCTGATAGAGGCGCCGATCAAAGATGCCCTTCTCCACCAGCCGGTTGAGCCGATCAGTCAGGATGTTCGGCGCGATGTTCAGCCGATCCTGGAACTCGTCAAAGCGGCGCGCGCCAAGAAACGCTTCCCGGGAGACCTTGAACGTCCAGCGATCGCCAATGATCTGCAGCGTACGGGAGACTGAGGAAGGGCGGCCGCGATTGTAGTGCTCGCTGTCGGAGGAACGGCGGGACCGCCTGAATTCGACGGGCGCACTTCTACCAGCACCTGGACCGTCACGATAGCTGACCTCGCGGGCTTTCAGCTCGTTGCCGCAGGCTGAGCAGGCCACGATTGGCTCGCTGTGGCAGCCACACGTTTTGTGGATCAGCCGCACAGGCATTTTGGGCACGCCATCGATCCACTTGTCGCCGAAGCGCAGCATCGCGATCATGCTGGGATAAAGATCGATCCCCATATGGGTCAGGCGATACTCATAGCGCGGAGGGCGATCGAGATAGGCGAGGCGTTTGAGGATGCCCTGATCCGTCAGCCGCTTGAGCCGCTCGGTCAAGGTCTGGCGCGGCACTTTCAGCCGCGTCTGGAATTCGTCGAACCGTCGCGCGCCGAACAGGCATTCGCGAATGACGAGGAACGCCCATGCATCCGAGAGGATCGCAATGGCGCGGCCCACGGAGCAGTTCCGTTCAAGTGTACTGGCAAGGGAAGATGCGCTTTCGTTCCCGTCGCTGACGCTCTTCGCGAATCCGGCAGCAAAACCCGGCATGGATCAGTTCACCAGTTCTTTCGTGGACGTTGGTGCCGTCACGCATAATCCTAACACGGTCCATTGCCTATCCCGAGCTTGAGCCGGACACCGGCTCGCAAGGTTTCTGCTCCAGCCAACGGATGCTGGTGCAGCGTGCATTGACATCATCTACTGTAAGTCTATTAATGCAAGTTACAAGAGCCTAAGAGAGCTCAGCGGCTCGGGCGGAGCTGCCGCCGCGCCACGGCGATCCGAGAACCAGGGAGGGGCTATGCAAAAAGCAAGCAAGATCATCATCACGTGTGCGGTAACGGGATCCATCCACACGCCGACCATGTCCCCCTATCTTCCGGTCACTCACGAGGAGATCACGAGGGACGCGGTCGCTGCGGCCGAGGCCGGAGCGGCGATGATCCATCTCCATGCGCGTGATCCCGAAACAGGCAAGCCTTCGCCGTCGCCGGATATCTTCAAGCAATTCCTGCCGCGGATAAAGCAGCAGACAGCGGCGATCCTCAACATCAGCACGGGCGGCGGTCTGGGAATGACGCTCGACGAGCGTCTCGCGGCAGCGAAGTGGGCGCAGCCGGAAGTCGCTTCCATGAACATGGGCTCGATGAACTTCAACATCTCGGGCGCTGCGGCGAAGATCAAGGAGTTCAAGTTCGACTGGGAACGTCCCTATCTGGAGTCGACGACGGACTTCATCCTTTCGAACACGTTCAGGCAGATCGAGCGGGGCATGACCGAGCTCGGAGACCTGGGCACGCGTTTCGAGTTCGAATGCTACGACGTCAGCCATCTCTATACGCTCAGCCATTTCGCCGAGAAGGGCGTCGTCAAGCCGCCGTTCTTCATCCAGTGCATTTTCGGCATTCTCGGCGGCGTCGGGGCCGATCCCGAGAATCTCATGCACATGAAGGCCACCGCCGATCGCCTGTTCGGGGCCGACTACTACCTGTCGGTCCTCGCGGCCGGCCGTCACCAGCTGCCATTCGTCACGCTCAGCGCGATCCTCGGCGGCAATGTCCGGGTGGGTCTGGAGGACAGCCTCTATGCGGGCAAGGGCAAGCTCGCGACCTCGAGCGCCGAGCAGGTCAACAAGATCAGACGGATTCTGGACGAACTCAGCCTAGAGATCGCCTCCCCGGAGGAAGCGCGGTCGATGCTGCAGACCAAAGGCGGAAACAACGTCGGATTCTAAGGAAAGAACGAGCGGGGAGGGACGATCATGATGGGTTTGAGAACCATAATCCTGTGCGGGTCATTGCTGGTGCCGGTGATGGCGCAGGCGGAGATTTCCGACGGGAAGGTGAAGATCGGCGTATTGAACGACATGTCCGGCCCCTATGCCGAATCGACGGGCAAGGGATCCGTAGAGGCCGTGCGGATGGCGATCGACGAGGTCGGCGGCCGGGTCGCCGGCAGGCCGATCGAACTGATCTCGGCCGACCATCAGAACAAGCCGGACATCGCGGCGGCGATCGCCAACAAATGGATCGACGTCGAGCAGGTCGACGCGATCGTCGATGTTCCGAACTCCGCCGCGGCGCTCGCCGTGCAGGACATCACCCGCCGCAAGAACCGCGCCCTTCTCGTTTCGGGAGGGGGCACGGCGCAACTGACCGGGACGGCCTGTTCTCCGACGACGGCTCAGTGGACCTACGACACTTACGCGCTCTCGCAGGTCATGGGGGTTTCTGGCGTCAAGCGGCTCGGAACGAGCTGGTATTTCCTAACCGTCGACTACGCGTTCGGACATGCGCTCGAAGCAGATCTCTCTGCCGTCCTGAAGGCGAATGGCGGCAAGGTCTCGGGGGCTGTGCGCCACCCACTCAACACTCCGGACTTCTCTTCCTACCTGCTGCAGGCGCAGTCGTCGCGGGCCAATGTGGTCGCGCTTGCCAATGCGGGGGCCGATACCGCGACGGCTATCAAGCAGGCGCAGGAGTTCGGCCTGCCGCAAAGCGGGCAGACGATGGCGAGCCTGTTGATGTTTCCGACCGACATCCAGGCATTGGGACTGGGTGCGGCCCACGGGCTCGTCTATCCCGATGGTTGGTTCGCCGATCGTGATGCCGAGAGCCAAGCCTTCGCCAAAGCGTACATTGCCCGCATGGGTAAGATGCCTAGCATGATTCAAGTCGGGGCTTATTCGGCTGTTCGACACTATCTGAGGGCAATCGAAGCGACCGGAAGCGATGAAGCTACGGGAACGATGGCAGCGATGCGGAAGGAACCTGTCAACGACGCCTTCGCGAAGGGGGGCCGTCTCCGGGTCGACGGCCGGATGGTCCATGACATGTATCTGATGCAGGTCAAATCCCATGCCGAATCGAAAGGGCCCTGGGATCAGTCCAAGGTTATCGCGACAATCCCTGGAGACGAGGTGTTCCGGCCGCTGAGTGCAGGTGGCTGCCCGCTCGTCCAGTAGAGTCCCGGCCATCTGGGTCGGGAAGATCGTCACGGAACGAATGAAGAAGGCCTCGCTGAACGAGGCCTTCTTTTTGGAACGGCTTATGATCATGCGGTCGTGGTGCGGCGCTTTGAGAGACGGCACGGGGTCTAGCGTTCGAGGATTTGCCGAAGCTTGAAGCGCTGGACCTTGCCGGATCCGGTGCGCGGGATTTCCGGAACAACATGCACGGAATGCGGCACCTTGTAGGACGACAGGCGCGAGCGGCAATGTTCGATGATCAGCGTTTCCTCGAGGGTCGTGCCTTGACGCGCGATCACAAAGGCAACTGGAACCTCGCCCAGAAACTCATGTGGAATGCCGACAACCGCGCAGTCGAGGACGCTCTCATGGGCGAAAATTGCCTCCTCCACCTCGACGGGCGCAATGTTCTGCCCACCGCGGATGATGATCTCCTTCAGCCTTCCGGTGATCGAGAGGAAGCCGAAGCGGTCCGCTCGTGCGAGATCGCCCGTACGGTACCAGCCGTCGCGCAGGGCCGCAGCCGTCGCCTCGGGATTGTTGTGGTAGCCGAGCATGACGTTCGGGCCGCGCACGATCAGTTCGCCTTCGCCTCCAGGCGCGACATCACGGTCGTCGAGATCGACGATGCGAGTGGCCAATCCGGAAAGGGGCAGGCCGCAGGAGCCCATGAAGCGGCCGCCGCTTGGAGCGTTGATCGTGACCATCGTCGACGTCTCGGTGATGCCGTAGCCATCGAGCAGCTTGACGCCGAACCAGTTCTCGAACTCCTGATTGAGTGGGCCGGGAAGCACCGCGCCGGCCGAGAGACAGATGCGCACGTTCGACAGGGTCCGGCGCCCTTCCTCCTTTGCGCGCTCCAGCATATAGTGAAAGACGGTCGGGACGCCCGGTAGCAGCGTGATGGGCTCCTGGGCTAGCACCTCTGCGAGCCGGGAGGCGGAGAAGCTCTCCATCAGGTATTCGCTGGCGCCCGTGGCGACGATGCTCACCACGGCGAGATTCAACGCGTAGCTGTGATAAAGCGGTAGCGAGTTCAATACGTAATCGTCGGCGCTCAAACCGGCGACCGGGGCCCAGCAGGCGGCCGTGACCCACAACATGCTCTGCAGCGAGAGCACGACACCCTTCGCCCGCCCGGTCGTGCCGGACGTGTATACGATGAAGGCCGGACGCTCGATATCGAGCGGATCGAGCGGTGCCGGGCCGGCTCCGTCCTCCACGACGGCCGCACCCTTTCCGTTCTCGAAGGCCATGACCGCAACGCTGCCGGAAGCTTGGCGCAGGACGTCGCGCTTTTGCTCGCGGGCGAAGACGGCAACGCATTGCGCATCGTCGATGCGATAGGCGATCTCGTCGACCGTGGCGTCGAAGCTGATCGGAACCGCGACGGCACCCGCGCGGACGATGCCGAGACAGGCTTCGACCCAATCGACCGAATTTGGAAGATGGATCGCGACGCGATCGCCGGGGCCGACGCCGTTGGCCTGGAGATGGCTGGCGATGCTAGCTGTGCGGTCCGCCAGCTCGCCGTAGCTCACGGCACGGTCCTTGTCGCGGAATGCCAGGGCCTGCGGGCGCTTCGACGCCTGCCGGCCGAGCAACTCGCCGATCGGAGCGATGAGATCGGTGATGATCATGGGTGTCCTCCCCAGGACTTATCTTTCGACGCGGCTATGCGTCAGAGCATCGCGAAGCCGCCGTTGATGCTGATGGTCTGACCGGTGATCCAGGCGGCGTCGGCGGAGGCAAGGAAGGCCACCATCGGCGCGACATCCGCAGGCTGGCCGATCCGCTTCAGTGGATAATTCTTGACCATCTTGGGCAGGTTCTCGGCCAGCCATGCCGGATCCGAATGTGCGGATTGGATCATGCCCAACGTCACCGCGTTGCAGGTGATGTCGTAGCGGCCGAACTCGCGCGCGAGGGACTTGATCAACGCGATCGTGCCGGCTCGCGAGGCGGCTGCCATCGACAGGTTGGCCTCGCCGACACGGGAAGAATCTCCGCCAAGCGAGATGATGCGGCCGCCCTTACCGGCCTGGACCATGTGCGGCAAGGCTGCCTGCGAGGTGTTCACGGTGCCGAGCAGGCCGACATCGATATGGCGCTTCCACTGCTCGGGCGTGGTCTCCAGGAAGCGGGCGCGCTGGGCGAGGCCCGCATTGTTCACAACGATCTCGATACCGCCGAGCTCCGACACGACGCGATCAACCATGGCCCTGGTGTCGGCGAAGTCGGCAATGTCCGCACCGCACGCGATCGCCCTGCCACCGGCTGCGACGATCTCCGCGGCGACCTTCTCGGCGGCATCCGCGCTCGACTGGTAGTTGATGGCGACAGCAGCGCCCTGTGCGGCGAGTTCCAGGGCAATTGCCTTGCCGACATCTCGGCCGGCGCCGGTGACGAGCGCGGTCTTGCCTGCGAGAGAGAGGTTCATGTCGTGGTCCCTTGGTTGGAGTTCCTGGCCTGCGCCGCCTCGACCAACCGGAAGATCCGATCGGGCGTGACGGGCAGCGTGTCGATTTCGATGCCTAATGGTGAGAGGGCGTCGGATACGGCGTTGGCGATGGCAGCCGGAGCTCCGATGGTCCCGCCTTCGCCCATGCCCCGGAAGCCACCGATCGTATTGGGCAATTCAGCTTCGACATGGACGATGCCGATCGGCGGAATGACTGACGCAACCGGGACGAGATAGTCGGCCAGGCTGGCAGTGACGCACTGGCCGTCGTCGTCATGCACGACCTCTTCGAGCAGCGCGGCGCCAATGCCCTGGGCGACGGCACCGTGGACCTGACCGTCGACGATCATCGGGTTGATGATCCGGCCGCAATCCTCGGCGACGACGAAGCGCTTCACCGTGACGCCGAATGTCTCCGGGTCGATCTCGACCATCGCGAGATGCGTCGACGAGCACGCGGTCCCGAAATACGGGTCGTAGCTCTCCGTTGCGACGAGGTCCTCGCGCTGATCATGCGGGATGCGCCCCATCTGGGCGTACACCGCGTGGGCGATCTCCTTGAAGGTGAGCGAACGGTTGGATGAGCGCGACCTCACAATGCCCTGAGATGCCTCGAGGTCCTCGACTGGGACGTCCATCAGGTGCGCCGCAGCCTTGAACACCTTCGCCTTGACGACATGCGAGGATTTCGTCGCGGCGCCGCCGGCGAGGACGGCGGAACGGCTGGCATAGGTTCCGGTACCCATCGGAACGAGCGCGGAATCGCCGTGGCGAACCTCCACATCCTCCATGCGACAGCCAAGCTCGTCGGCAATGACCTGCGCCAGCGTCGTTTCGAGGCCTTGGCCGTGCGAGGAGATGCCGAAATCCGCGGTGATCGCCCCGGTTGCGTCGATGGTGATCTTGGCGGTCTCGACGCCGGTATTGATCGGCATGCCGGGAGCCACTGCGATGCGTGAACCGATGCCGGTCAATTCGGCGTAACTGGCGAAACCGAGGCCGACCCATCGTCCCTGGCGGCGAGCCTCATCCCGCTCACGGACCAAGGCGGGGTAGTCGGCGTAATCGCAGGCAGCTTGCAGGCATTCCTGAAAGGCCGAGCGATCCCAGATGATTCCGGAGCCGGTGCGGTAGGGGAATTCTTCGGCGTTGACGAGATTGCGTCGTCGCATCTCGGCCGGATCGAGCCCGAGCTTGCGCGCAGCCATATCGACCAGGCGCTCCATGGCGAAGGTCGAGGCTGGACGGCCGACGCCGCGATAGGGGCCGGTCGGCGGTTTTGGGGTCAGGACTCCGCGTATCCGGCCGCGATAGGCCGCCATGCGATATGGGCCCGGCAGGAAGCTGACGACCTGGACCGGTTCAAGCGCACCGGTCCACGGATAGATCGAATAGGCGCCGATATCGCCGATGACGTCGGCGCGCAGACCCAGCAGATGGCCTTCTTCGTCAACGGCGAGTTCGGCATCCATCAATTCGTCGAAAGCCTGGCTCGTTGCCGTCAGGTCCTCGAGTCGATCGCTGACGTATTTGACTGGCCGGTCGAGCTTGCGTGCGAGCACGCAGACCAGGAGCTCTTCGTGATAGAGCGATCCCTTGCCGCCGAAGCTGCCGCCGACATCGGGAGCGACAACGCGCATGCGGTTGCCCGGCAAGTCGAGGCACCCTGACAGGACGTCGCGGATGATGCCCGGGATATTGGTTGAGGAATGGAGGGTCAGGGCCTGTTTGCGGCGATCCCATTCCGCGAGATAGGAGCGCGTTTCCATCGCCATCGCCGTCTTCCGCGTCATCCGGAAGCGCGCGCGAACCGTGACGGGCGCCTGGGCAAAGACCTCGTCGACCTCGCCTCGCTCAAACTCGCGGGAGATGATGACGTTCGTCCCAGCTTCTTCGTGAAGGAGCGGCGCATCCGGCGCGACGGCGTCAACCTGCCGGATCGCAAACGGCAGTGGCTCGTATTCGATGACGATGCGTTCGAGGGCGTCCTCCGCCGCGTAGCGGCTGTCGGCCACGACCGCGATGACGGGCTCCCCGACATAGCGGACCTTGCCGCGGGCGAGCGGCCAGATCGGGGTCGCATAGTAGTTCTTCATCTTCGAGGTCGGGATCGCCGGCAGCAAGTCGGCTTCCAGATCGGTGGCATCGAAGACGGCGACGACGCCCGGGACGTCGAACACGTCGCCAAGATCGATCGACCGGATCGTGGCATGCGGCTGGTCGCTGCGGCGCAGGGCGACGTGCAGTAAGCCCTTTGGCGTTATGTCATCGACATAGCGCCCGTTGCCGGACAGCAGGCGCGGGTCCTCGGTCCGCTTGATGCGCGCGCCGACGAGCTTGGGCCTGAGCTCGACCGAGGCATCGACCTGGCTCATTCGTAGAAGTCCCGGCCTTTGCGCAGCGCTGTCCATTGCGCGTCGTCGTGACCGAAGATCACGGTGGCGCCTTCCGCTTCGAGGCTTCTGATTTCAGCAGCAGAGGCCGCTGCCAGCTCCTGATTCCAGTTATTCTTCGCCAATATGCCGTCGAGCGAAGCACGCATCGGAGCCGCATCGGCGGCGAGCAGGAAGCGGCCGTCTCGGTCGAGCTGCACAAGAGCCCCCGTCGTTCCCGGGGTGTGGCCGGGAAGCGGAACGAGGACAATGCGGCCATCGCCGAAAAGGTCATGCTGCTGGTCAAAGGTGGTGAAGCCGTTTGGCTGATCCCACTCCTTCGGGAGATAGCCTTGCTTGTCAGCTCCCTCGGCCGTGGCCGTTTCGAGCTCGGCGGCATGGCACATGATCTTCGCGTGGCGGAAGGCCTCGTTGCAGCCGCAGTGGTCCGGGTGGAGATGGGAGCAAACGACCATGTCGATGTCGTCTGGCCGGAGACCGAGCTGGGCAAGTTGCGGTACGACCGTGTCATTGGCGTCAAAGATCGGCGTCATGATCCTGGCCAGGCCGCCCCAACGCCCTTCAGGGTCCGTCGCGGCTTGCGGATTGCACCCCGTGTCGAAAAGCACGTTGCCTTGCTGATGACGGATCAACGCGCAGGAAACCGGCAGCTCGATCGTTTCGTCCTTGGCGGCGTCCGGCTGGTAGATCGAACGGCGCATGCGCAGTCGCCCGCCCGAAAGGAAGTGAAGCTTCATGGCCTGGTATCCTTTTCACGGATCAACGCGCGCACTGCGTCGACGATGTGCTCGTAGCCGGTGCAGCGGCAGATGTTTCCCGACAGAGCCTCGCGAATCTCGTCGTCACCCGACAGCTCGTGGTTCCTCAGGATGTCGGTGATCGTCATGACGAAGCCGGGCGTGCAGAAGCCGCACTGCAGGCCGTGGTGATCGCGGAAGGCCTGCTGGACGCGGCCAAGAGCTTCGGCCGTTCCTTGTCCCTCGACCGTTTCGATCTCAGCTCCGTCGGCCTGGACGGCGAGCGTCAGGCAAGAGCGAGCGCTGCGCCCGTTCAGGAGGATCGTACAGGCGCCGCAGACGCCATGCTCGCAGCCGACATGGGTTCCCGTCAGGCCGAGCTCGTGGCGAAGCATGTCGCTGAGCAGCATGCGAGCCTCGACCGACACAGCATGCAGCAGCCCGTTGACGGTGATGGAAATCTCGCGCTTGACGATCGTCATGGCAGCACGGCCTCCCTGGCGCGCGACCAAGCATCGCGGATCGCGCGACCGGCGAGCGCTCCCGCAAGATGACGCCGGTAGTCGGCCGAAGCGTTCAGATCGCTGTTCGGTGATATGGCAGCGCGCAAGCTCTCGACGGCCCGCATGATCATCGGTTCGGAGAGCTCGTTGCCTTCGATGACCTCTTCTGCGGTTGGAACGCGGCTCGGCATCTCGCCAACGCCCATCACCGCGATGCGGATATCGCGCGCCTTGCCGTCCTCAAGCCTCATCAGGACTGCTACAGCCGCCAGCGCATAGTCGCCATGACGCCTGGCGAATTCGTGGAAGCCGTATCCCGTGTCCCGCGGCGTTGTCGCGAGATCGATGGCGGTGACGACCTCGTCGGGCTCCAGTGACGTGACGAGCGAGCCAGCGAAGAACTCGCTGATCGGTACGATCCGCGGTCCCCGAGCCGAGACAGCATGGATCTGCCCGTCCAGCAGCACGGTCATCATCGGCATTTCGGCGGCCGGATCCGCATGGCAGACGCTGCCGCAGAACGTGCCGCGATTGCGCACGGTGAGATGCGCGACATGCTTCATCGCCTCGGTCACGATGGGAGCATGTCGCGCGATGACGGAGTCGCGCGCGGTCGTGAAATGCCGCACCAGAGCCCCGATGCGAAGGCGCGAGCCGTCCAGCTCCACCCGGTCGAGGCCCGCGATCGCGTTGATGTCCACCAGCACCGACGGCTTCACGAGGCGAAAGTTCACCATCGGCATCAGGCTTTGCCCGCCGGCGATCACCTTGCCGTCACCGCCTGCGCCGGCAAGCACTTCGGCGGCATGCGCGACGCTTTCGGCCCTGACATAGTCGAATGCGGCGGGTTTCACGTCAGACCCCTTGAAACCGCGGTGGGCGCTTTTGTGCGAAAGCGGCGCGACCTTCCGCATAGTCGGCACTGTTCAGGGCGCGCAGGATATGTGCATCTGCGCCCTGGGCGTCGAACGGCTGATCCGTCATGGCGAGACCGTTCAGAATGGCCTTGGCTCCGGCGATCGAGAGCGGGGCCAAATCCGAGAAATCCTCCAGAAGCGCCTTTGCGCCTGCGAGCGGGTCTTCGGCGATCCCTTGCGCGAAGCCGACCCGCAGGGCGTGGGCAGCATTGAAGGGTTGCGCCGAGAAGAAGATGCGCTTCGCTTCCGCGAGACCGACCAGTCCGAGCAGTCGAGCCGTGCCCTTCACGCCATAGACGATGGAAAGCTTGGCAGCAGGGATGGCCATCCGGGCGTCGGCGGAGATGATGCGAAAATCGCAGGCCATGGCGAGATTGCAGGCGCCGCCGTAGCAATGCCCCTGAATGGCTGCGACGACCGGCCTGCCCAGGGCAGCTATCGCATCGCAGGCGGCGTCGACCGCGACCTCGTAGGCAATTCCCTGCTCGGTCGAAGCTCGGGTCTGCTCGAAGTCGCCAATATCCGCGCCAGCCGAGAAGGTCGAGCCCGCCCCCGTGAGGATGACGCCTCGCAAGGTCTGGTCTCGTCCGAACTCTGCAAAAATATCAGCGAGCGCCTGCCACATCGCGAAGGTGACAGCGTTCTTCCGCGCCGGGTGGTTCAGCGTGACGGTTGCGATCGCTCCTTCACGCGACAGGTCGATGCCGTCGATGATCGTCATGTGCGTTCGGTCCGCAGAGTTTCGAGGAAGTTGCGCAGTGCCTCAGGCAGTGCGGTGGGTCGCCGGGTCTGGCTGTCGACATAGACGTGGACGAAGTGCCCTTCGGCCGCGGCGAGATCCTCGCTGCTCCCGAACAGGCCGATCTCGTAGTGGACGCTGGAGCGGCCGAGATGGGCGACACGCAGCATCGCGGTGACCTTGTCGGGGAAGGAGAGCGATGCGTGGTAGCGGCAGCCGGTCTCGGCGACGAGGCCAATCACGTCGCTTGAAGCGGGATCGAGCAGCGCGCGCTCGATCAGCTCCGCGTTCACCGCCGTATCGAAGAATGAGTAGTAAACGACGTTGTTCACATGGCCGTAGACGTCGTTGTCCATCCAGCGCGTCGGAATAAGCCGCGACAACACATAATCCTGCCGGCGCCCGCGGGCGGGCCGATCGGACCCCGCCTTCAGGGCTGCGTTTTGTGGCTCAGCCATCGTTTCCTCCTAGTGACTTGCATTATTAGACTGTGTTAGGAGATGTCAAGGCACTCGGCGCTTCGAGGTGAGAACCCAGGCCCAGCCCGGTGCGACAGGAGGACGTGCAAATGAAGGCTGCGCCTAGCAAAGGGCTACGGGAATCCCTCGATGATCCCGGCCTGTTCCTCGAAGCAAACCTTGTCGGTGGCGAGTGGATCGGCACTGTTGGACGCGACGTGATCGCGGTGATGAATCCAGCGACAGGAACGGTCATTGGTCATGTCCCGTCGCTGCGGCGGGAAGAGGTCGCAAAAGCGGTTGCGGCCGCACATGAGGCGCAGCCAGCGTGGAAAGCCAAGACCGGCAAGGAACGGGCCGCGATCCTTCGTCGACTGTTCGAGCTCATGCTGGAAAACCAGGATGATCTGGCTCGCATCATGACGGCTGAGCAGGGAAAGCCGTTCGCAGAGGCGAAAGGCGAAATCGTCTACGCGGCTTCGTTCATCGAGTGGTTCGGCGAAGAGGCCAAGCGGGTTTATGGTGATACGATCCCTGCTCCGGTCGCGGGGCGCCGAATAATCGTCCAGAAGGAGCCGATCGGCGTCTTCGCGGCGATCACGCCCTGGAACTTTCCGGCGGCGATGATTACGCGCAAGGCGGGGCCTGGCTGGGCTGCCGGCTGCACGGGCGTTATTCGCCCGGCGAGCGAGACTCCGTTCTCGGCGCTGGCGCTCGGCGTTCTCGCCGAACGAGCCGGCCTTCCTCCCGGAGTCTGCAACATCGTGACGGGCCCGTCCTCCGAATGTGGCAAGGAGCTGTGCGCGAATCCGTTGATCCGTAAGCTCTCCTTTACCGGCTCCACTCGGGTGGGCTCGATCCTGTTGTCGCAATGCGCACCGACGGTGAAGAAGACGAGCATGGAGCTGGGTGGCAACGCCCCCTTCATCGTCTTCGACGACGCCGATCTTGACGAGGCGGTAAAAGGTGCGATGGCCTCGAAATATCGCAACACCGGTCAGACCTGCGTTTGCGCAAACCGCTTCCTGGTGCAGGCCGGGGTTTATGATCGCTTTGCGGAGAAGCTCGCGCAGGCCGTTGGTCAGCTCAAGGTTGGCGACGGCATGAACGAGGGTGTGACGCAGGGGCCGCTCATTAATGCCGCCGCCGTCGACAAGGTCGACGAACACGTCCGCGACGCGCTGGCCAAAGGTGCGCGAGTGGTGGTCGGCGGGAAGCGGCACGATCTTGGCGGCAACTTCTTCGAGCCGACCGTGCTCGTCGACGTCCCGCCGTCCGCACTGGCCTTCCATGAAGAGACGTTCGGGCCGCTCGCACCGCTGATCCGCTTTGAAACCGAAGCTGAGGCGATCGCCATGGCGAACGACAGCGAGTTCGGCCTGGCCGCCTACTTCTACAGCCGCGACATCGGCCGCGTGATGCGTGTGGCTGATGCGCTGGAGGCCGGCATCGTCGGCGCCAATGAAGGGCTGGTCTCGACCGAGGTCGCCCCCTTCGGCGGCGTCAAGTCATCAGGGCTCGGTCGCGAAGGCTCGAAATACGGCATCGAGGACTATCTCGAAATCAAATACGTCTGCCTCGGCGGCATCGGGCAGGCCAACTAGAGCACTGGGAGAAACGCCATGGATATGTCCGGTGAACAACGTATCGAAGCCCCGCGCGACGTGGTTTGGGCCGCGTTGAACGATCCTGAAATCCTGCGGAAATGCATTCCCGGCTGCCAGGAACTCGATAAACACTCTGACACGGAGATGACGGCGGTCGCTGTCATAAAGGTCGGCCCCGTTTCGGCAAGATTCCAGGGTGCGGTGACATTGTCCGACCTCGATCCGCCGAACGGCTACCGTATCACGGGCGAAGGGCAAGGAGGCGTCGCGGGCTTTGCGAAAGGGTCGGCGGAGGTCGGCCTGGTGGCCGATGGTGATGCGACGATCTTGCGTTATTCCGTATCGGCTCAGATCGGTGGAAAGCTGTCCCAGTTGGGCGGCCGCCTCATAGACGCGACTGCGCGCAAGATGTCCGATGCCTTCTTCAAGCGCTTCGCCGAGGAAATCGCCCCCGACGACGCAGCACCTCGATCAGCGGGGGAGAGAATCTCTGACCGGAACCGAATAGCCGCACAACCTGTCAGCGCGGCTGCTGTGCCCCCTGATCGTCGCCTACGTCCGGAGACCTCACCCGGTCTCCCCGATGCCTCGGTTTCGGCATCTTGGGTCTCCTGGCTGAACATCCTGGTTCTCGCGGCCGCAGTCATCGTGATCGCATCGGTGCTCGTGATTGGCGGAGCTCCTCGACCGATTCCGGCGATTGCTCCAGCCGGTTCGAGCATCGACCTCTCGTCCGCGATCGTGCTCTTCTTGCTCCTAGCTGTCGGATACCTGGCGGGAAGGCAGCATGAAGCCTCGCGAGCGAGCATTTCTGACCGGCACTTGCTGCTCGCGCTGCTGGCGCGGCGCACCGGGGCACCGGAAGCCTGAAGGACAGGCCCCTTGGGCGTATCCGTCGTCAGGTGTCCGGGCTCGCGCGCGCCGCCCGGCCGCCGGGGTTGCCCGGATGAACCCCTGTCATCGGCTGCATGCGCGAGAATGGCTTTCCAGGGGAGGATACGGTCGTGGAAACGCCAGATCGAAAGTTGATCCATCGGCGTTGCATGAAACGCGTTGGCTCAATAAGGTTCAAATTCCTCCCATACAAATATACTTCATCTCCAAGTAGTCATCCAACCCATGTCGGGAGCCTTCGCGGCCAATGCCAGATTGCTTGATGCCACCGAATGGCGCGGCTTCCGATGACATTCGGCCGGTATTGATGCCAACCATGCCGTATTCAAGCGCTTCAGACACACGCCAAACGCGCTTTAAGTTGGAGGCATAGAAATAGGCAGCTAGACCGTAAATGGTGTCATTTGCTTCGCGAATGACTTGGTCGGCATCTTCGAAGCATATGATGGGCGCAACAGGGCCAAAGATTTCTTCGTGCGCAATGCGCATATTGGAAGATGTGTTGGTCAGGACGGTTGGCTCGAAAAACGTTGCTCCATTCTTTAGTCTTTGGCCGCCGCATTGGACGACACCGCCCTTTGCCAGAGCGTCGGCGATATGCGCCTCGACCTTTTTCATCGCGTTGCTATCGATGAGCGGACCAATGGCTGCATGCGAGCTGAAGCCGTCACCAACCGCGAGTTTCCGGACGCGGGTGACAAATTTCTCCACGAACTCTTCATGCACCTTTGTCTGCACATAAATGCGGTTGGCGGAAACACAGGTCTGGCCGGCATTTCGAAATTTGGCTTGAATCGCACCATCGACGGCTGCGTCGACATCCGCGTCGTCAAAGACGATGAACGGAGCGTTGCCTCCCAGCTCCAGACCCAATTTCTTGATCTGCTCGGCGCATTGTCTCATGAGCAGGCGCCCAACCTCAGTGGATCCAGTGAAGCTGATCTTGCGGACCTTCGGGTTCGTGCAGAGTTCAAGGCCGACGTCGTTGCCTTCCGCCGCGTAGATCAGATTTACAACGCCACGGGGAAAACCAGCTTCCTCGGCTAACAAGAACATTGCCCCCGCTACGAGAGGGGTCTGCTCAGCCGGCTTTAGCACAATTGTACAACCTGCGGCCAACGCCGGCGATATCTTGCGGGCGACCATTGATGCGGGAAAATTCCAAGGTGTGATGGTGCCGACTACTCCGATCGGTTGCTTGATCACCAGCATGCGACGGTCAGTAGACGGCGCCGAAATGGTTTCCCCATAAATGCGATTGGCCTCCTCGGCATACCACTGCAAGTAGGCCGCGGCATGCGAAATTTCCGATCGCGCTTCCGCGAGTGGCTTTCCCATTTCTGCTGTCAGAATGGCGGAAAGGTCATCGGTGTGTTGTACAATCAGCTGATGCCAGCGCCAGAGTGCATCGCTTCGGTCGCGCGCCGTCAATGCAGCCCATTCTGACTGCGCCGCATGGGCTTTATCGATCGCGGCTTTGGTTGCTTCTCTACCCATATCGGGAAGTCGGGCCAGGAGCTCTCCCGTGGAAGGATTGAAAACGTCAAAGCTGCGGTCTGAAGCAGGTGATCCAAGGCACTCAAGCCGGTCGACGACGGAGAATTTGTGCCGTGCTTTGAGGTGGCGGGTGAGGGCGTCCGTTACAGGCATCGCAGATGATTCCACACATTGGTCGCTGTCATTGGCACACCTTCTGTTTGCTTGCTGCTGCGGTCCAGAGGCCATCAGGCAGACGGGATTCCGGGATTCGTTCCTTCCTGGACCGGGCGCGGCCTGTCGCAAGTGTGGGCCGGTTCCAGCCAGGTGCAAAAATTCCAGGATCGTCGATCCTGATGCCATAAACGATGCTCTGGATCAAATGATCCTGTTGACATTGTATGGGATCATATCGTTCAGTGTCGCCATCTGCATTTTCGGAGACGGCGATGACTGCCCCAGGCAAAGGACACAACAGCAACACGGAAGCGGCGGGTACGGTGTCGCTCTCGGAGGCGGCCTATCGCCGGGAGGCTAAAGTCGTCCCGGGCGGCTCGATGCGTGCTGCATCGTGGTTCAAGCCCCACCCGCCCTATGCCGCAAAAGGCGAGGGGTGCTGGGTCGTCGACATTGACGGCCGCCGCATTCTCGATTGCGCGAACAACTTCTTTTCGCTGATCCACGGCCACGCCTTTCCTCCGGTGCTCGATGCCGTCCGCGACGCAATGTCGAAGGGAACGGCGTTCGGCATGCCAACGGAAAGCGAGATTCGCCTGGCCGAGGTATTGGCAGCTCGGAACCCGCGTCTGGAACAGACGAGATTCTGCAACTCGGGGACCGAGGCGGTCCTCGCCGCCGTGAAGGGTGCTCGCGCGCTTTCCGGCCGCGAAAAGATCGCGAAGTTCGAGGGCTGCTATCACGGGGCCTACGACTGGATCGAAGTCAGCCTCGACCCGACCCCGGCGAACTGGGACAATGAAAACGGCGACCCAGCATCCGTGCGCTACAATGTCGGGACGCCGGACTCCGTGTTGCAGGAAACGGTCGTTCTTCCTTACGACGATGCCCAGCGTTGCGCCGACATCCTGCGGCGGGAAGGCCCCACTCTTGCCGCCGTGATTCTCGATCCTCACGCATCGCGCGCCGGTACCGTTCCGATGTCGAAAGAGGTGGCAGCCGTCGTTCAGGAGGCGTGCCGGCGCTACGGGATCATTCTCATCGCCGACGAGGTCATCTCCTTCCGGCTCTCGTACGAGGGGGCTTCGCCTCTCTTCGGGCTCGAACCTGACCTCGTTACGACTGCAAAGATTATCGGCGGGGGGCTGCCCATCGGCGCCGTCTCCGGCTCGGCGGAGCGAATGTCGGTGTTCAACCACGCCAGCGGCAAGCCGCAGGTCTCCATGGGTGGCACGTTCAGCGGCAACCCGCTCAGCATGGCCGCGGGCCTTGCTTCGCTGGAACATTATTCGAGGCCTGCCGTGGAGCGGCTGAACGGCTTCGGCGACAGCTTCCGCGCCTCAGTTCGCGCGGGGTTTGCCGCTAAGGGCGTCGAAGCCACGATCAGCGGCATCGGCTCGCTGTTCCGCCTCCATCTCGGCCCCGAGGAAGTGACCGGCTACCGGACCGCCTACCCGAGCAAGGAAAACGCCGCCCGCCTTCGCCAGATCCACCTAGGGATGCTGGCGGAAGGCATCCTGCTCACCCCGAACTGCTCGGGGGCTTTCTCGACGCCGATGACCGCGGCGGAGATCGGCCTCCTCGCCGATACGCTCGTCGAGATCGTCGCGAAGGAAGTCTCCGGGCCCGCAAGTGCGGCCGCCTGATTCAAACTGCCCACCGCAAAAGAAAACCAATCATGGGAAACCCGATGCTAGTAGCGCCTTTTCGAATTGGAGTGGACGTCGGAGGCACCTTCACGGATCTGGTGCTCGTCGATGGTCGGGGGACCGTCCAAGCATACAAATCGCCGTCAGTGCCATCCAACCCCACCGACGGCGTTCTTGCCGCCGTGGAACTCGCTGCCCGCAGTATTGGGCTGGCCGTTCCGGAATTCCTGTCGAAAACCGAGCTGTTCGTGCACGGTTCGACGGTTGCGACCAATACGCTGCTCGAAAAGAAGGGCGCCAAGGTCGGCTTGTTAACGACTGAAGGCTTCCGGGACTCGCTGGAGATCCGGCGGTCCATTCGCGAGAATGTCTGGGACCATCGCAAGCCCTTCCCCGAAGTCCTCGTGCCGCGCTACCTGCGTCTCCCGATCGCCGAGCGGATGGAACATGACGGGACCGTCCGGCAGCCGCTCGACCTGGCCTCGGTTGCCGCCGCGGCAAAGGTCTTCGCCGAGGAAGGCGCGGCGGCCGTCGCCATTTGCTTCCTGCATTCCTACGCGAATCCGGCGCATGAGATCGCCGCTCGCGAGGAGCTGCAAAGACTGCTCCCGAATGTCTGGGTGACGATCTCGTCGGAGATCGCACCCATCATCGGCGAGTATGAGCGCACCTCGACGACGGTGGTGAATGCCTATGTCGCGCCGCGCGTCGTGCCATATCTCGAGAGCCTCGCCGAGCGTCTCAAGGCGCTCGGACTGCCGCGCAAGCTTCTGATGATCCAGTCGAACGGTGGGGCCATCTCGATCGACGAGATCGGGCACTCTCCGGCGAGCCTTGTTCTCTCCGGCCCTGCTGCCGGCGTCGGCTCGCTGAAGTTCTTCGGCCAGGATACCGGCTCCGAACAACTGATCTCGATCGAGGTCGGTGGGACCAGTTGCGACGTCACCCTAATGCAGCGCGGTGCCGTCAGCATGACCGATCAGATCGTCGTCGACGGATATCATCTCAACATCCCTGCGGTCGACATCCACACCGTGGGTGCCGGCGGAGGCACGATCGCCTCCGTTGACGGCGCCGGCCTGCTGAATGCCGGCCCGGAGGGAGCCGGTTCGATGCCCGGCCCTGCCAGCTACGGGCGCGGCGGAGAGCGCCCGACGGTGACCGACGCCCAGCTCGTGCTCGGTCGGCTCAAGCCGGGCCCCTACGCCGGCGGTGCCATCACCCTCGATCTCGAGAAGGCGCGGCAGGCGATTCAGCAGCATGTCGCGGGGCCGCTCGGGCTCGGCATCGAGGATGCCGCCGCCGGGATCATCCAGCTCGTGGAGCAAAACATCCTGCATGCGGTCGAGCAGGCCTCGCTCGAAAAGGGCTACAATCCGCGGGCGTTCACGCTCGTGGCGGCCGGCGGTGCCGGCCCCCTCCACGGCCCCTCGACGGCTCGGCTGTTGGGAAGCCCGAGCCTGTACGTGCCGCGGCTGGCGGGTGTGTTCTGTGCGTTCGGGATGTGCAACTCCGACCTGCGTCACGATTACGTCCGCAGCTGGCTGCACGGGCTCGACGACGAGGCCACCTCAAGCCCTGAATTGCTGGAGCATGCGTTCGGGCAGCTGCAGGAATCGGCGGTGGATGTTCTGACGCGCGAAGGCTTCACCGGCGACAAGGCGGTTGTCCAGCGAGGCTACGATCTGCGCTACTTCGGCCAGCAATGGACCATTCCGGTCGAATGCGCTTCGACCGAGCCGGCATCCGTTCGGGCTGCCTTCGAACAGGTCTATCAGAGGCTGTTCGGGTACGTTCAGGACAATGGCGCCATCGAGATCGTCAACCTTCGCCTTGCCGCGATCGGGAAGCTCGATGCGCTGGAGATTGCGAAGGTCCCACCCGCCGTGTCCGAGCCGGTCCCGCACTCGCACCGCAGCGTCTGGATCGACCGGGAGAAGGGCTTCGTCGAAACGCCGGTCTACGACGGCACGATCCTGACGCCGCGCCAGCACCTTACCGGGCCTGCAGTCATCGAGGAGGCGACGACGACCATCTTCGTCGGGCCCGGCGACAAGCTGAGGATCACGGACGCGGGCAACTACCACGTCGAAATCGCGCATGCCGCGAGCGCGCCGCACTCCACTGGGCCCGCGCTGGTGATGAGTGCCGCGTGACCGGCTGAACCCGCCTTCTCACCGATCAACCATCGGCGTCCACGAACAACCAGCCAGTGCGGCGCAGTATGGATGGAAAATGACATGAATACGGCAAGTACAACCTACCAGGATCCCGTTCTGCTCGCGATCTTGCAGCGTCAGCTCGACCACATCACCTTGCAGATGGGTACGATCATGACGCGCACGGCGCGCAGCCCGATCTTCAGCCAGAGCCACGACTTCTCGTGCTTCATGAGCAACGCGAAAGGCGAGACTGTCGCCCAGGCAGACGGCCTGCCGATCCATTCCGGCAGCGGCGGTTTCGCGGTCCGTGCCGTGCTCCGGGATTTCGAAGGGCGTATTGAGGAAGAGGACGTCTTCATCCTCAGCGATCCCTATGTCGCCGGCGGCAATCACCTGCCGGACTGGACGATTATCCGGCCAGTCTTCGTCGGCGGAGAGCTCGTCGGCTTCTGCAGTAACCGCGCCCATCAGTCGGACATCGGCGGCGGGGCTGCCGGCACTTACAACGCCGCGGCGACGGAAATCTTCCATGAGGGCATTCGCCTGCCTGTCCTCAAGATCGTCGAGAAGGGCCGCCTCAGGGACGATCTTTGGCGCCTGCTGCTCCTGAATTCGCGCTGCCCCGACCTCATGGAGGGCGATTTGGGCGCGATGCTGGGATCGACCCGGATTGGCGCGACCCGAATGGCCGAGGTCATCGCCCAGCATGGCATCGACAGGGGCAACAGCTACCTCGCCGCGCTGCTGGATTACGGCGAGCGGAGGATGAGGCAGGCCATCGCCGATCTTCCGGACGGAACCTGGGAAGCCTTCGACATCAGCGATACCGACTGTTTCGATGACGTCGACATCGAAACGCGCGTGAAGGTCACTATTGCCGGCGACCAGATCACCTTCGACTTCACCGGCACCTCTCCCCAGATCAAGGGGTTCAAGAACAGCGGAATCGCCAACACCCACTCGTCGGTATACTGCGCGCTGTCGTCCTTCCTCGAGCCGAGCATTCCGCGCAACGAAGGCGTCTATCGCTGCGTCAAGATCGTCGCGCCCGAGGGCACGATCGTCAACGCGCTTCCTCCGGCGCCGATGACCATGAACACGGTGTTCCCCGCCATCGACATCATGAATGCCTGCTGGGGCGCTCTGGCCCAGGCCGATCCCGACCGGGCATGCGCCGGCTGGGGCAAGTCGGTCTACGGCATTTCCGCTGGGACCAAGCCTGCCGGAGGGGTGTTCGTTCTTTATCACTGGCACGGGAGCTCGGGCGGCGGAGCAGTCAAGGGACGCGATGGCTTTCCGACGAGCAGCCATCAGATGACGCTCGGCGGCATGTTCATCCCGAACGTCGAGACATACGAGCAATCGTACCCGCTGCGGGTTCATCGTTACCAGATGCGCTCGGATTCCGGCGGGGCGGGTCAGTATCGTGGCGGCACTGGCGTCGACTATGAGGCTGACGTGCTCGTAGGCGGCGAACACCTTCTGCGCGCGGAGGGAGCCCGCAAGCCTACCGGAGCCGGCACGAATGGCGGCCTGTGGGGGGCGAAGGGATCCATCCGAACCTTCGAGCTCGACACGGGCGTTGAATTTGCTTCGCCGCCCTACGGCGTTCAACAGGTGAAGCCATTTCGTCTGGTTATAGAAGCATCGGCTGGTGGCGGTTGGGGGCATCCCCATAAGCGCGATCCCGAGTTGGTGCTGCGGGACGTCCGCGACGGGCTGGTCTCCAAGGATACGGCTGACCGAGTCTACGGCGTCGAAATTTCGGACGACCTCAAGTCCATCGTCTCTACGGAAGCCAGGACGGCTCATTAGGACCGAAGGTTCGATCAGGCTCACAAGCAAATCGTTGCAAGAACAATGAGTTAACTCGCCGCGCGGCCTTAGGGCGCGCGGCGACCTGGATGCCCTTTTTTGTCTGTGCCGAGAGAAGCGCCAGAGAGAGCGTTCAAATCTGGGAGCCGTGAATAACGCGGCCAAAGTGATCGTAATAGTCCGCTCTGGAATCTGGCGAATAGCAACGTGTTGCAGACGAACTGGCCAAGAGGCGGGCCAAGCCGAACCGTCGGCAAGAGACCGAAGGACGACTATAGCCTCGATTAACGCAACAGGGGAATGCAGATGACGATCGATCGTCGCGATGTACTGAAAAGTTTGGCTGGCTTAACTGCGAGCAGTGTGGTCGTGACAGGGGCGGGTACTGCCGCCGTGGCGCAATCCCGTTCGGAGACACTGCGCCATGTTCTGGGGTCGCATTTTAGCTCGCTAGACCCAACACTTCAGGGTTCTACTCGCGAGAGCTCGCCGCTTTCTGTCAATATCTATGATCGCCTCGCGAGTTTCGAGCGTAAAAAGGACGCCCGTGGATACACTTTCGACTTTGATAACATCCGCGGAGAACTGGCCGAGCGCATCGACCGCTCTTCAGACGGCCTCACCTACACGTTCCACATTCGTCAGGGCGCGACATGGCACGATGGCACGCCTGTCGAAGCCGAGGACGTGAAGTGGTCCTTGGATCGGGGAGTAACCGCTAATAGCCTCTCAAAGCCACAGTTGGCGAACGGCTCGATCGTTAAAGAGGAGCAAATCTCGATCGTCGGCGACCGCCAGGTTCAGGTTACGGTCGATAGACCCGACCGGCTGGCACTGGCCGTCGTGAGCGTGCCGACCGTGCCAATGTTCAACAGCAAACTAGCCAAGCGTCACGCGACCTCGGACGATCCCTGGGCGATCAACTGGCTAAAGGACAACACTGCCGCGGGCGGTGCTTATACGGTTGAAAGCAATCGGCCAGGGCAGCAAATTGTGCTGCGGCGCAACGACAAATGGAAGAATGGCAAGGATGGAACGCTGCCTCACTTCCAACGGATCATCGCGCAGACGGTGCCGGATGTTTCGGCTCGCGCCAGCTTGGTCGAGCGCGGAGACGCCGATCTTACCCTAGATGCGGCCACCAGCGATATCATCGGCATTGAGCAGCGCGGGCGAGCTCGTGTCCTGCCCATTCCGCTCAGCAACGCCTTTCAGGCGATTGGTTTCAATACGCAGAAGGCGCCCTTCAACGACGTCCGGATTCGCCGGGCGATCGCTGCTGCGCTCCCTTATGAGGCGATGTTCAAGGTCGCGCTTTTCGAGCGGGGCGAACGCCTTTTTGGGGCCAACTGGACTGAGCCAACGGAGGCTCGCCTGCTACAGGCCATGCCAAATCGCACCGATTTGGACCGGGCCAAGGCTCTTCTGGCCGAGGCTGGTGTCGCAAATGGCTTCAAGACCACCTTCTCGTTCGCAGCGAGCGCAGCACCACTGAATGAGCCGATGGCCGCGCTAATCAAGGAGAGCCTCGCAAAGGTCGGCGTAGAGGTCACCGTGCAGAAGCTGCCTGAAGCGCAGTACGTCACCATGATCCTCGAGCGCAAACTCGACATGTATTTTGAGTTTGCCACCTCGTGGTTCCCCAATGCGGAGTACGTGATCCGCACGTTCTTTATGGGCAACGGTCGATGGAATTCTTCAGCTTGGGATGATGCGACGATCGTCAAGTTGGCCGAGGAGGCGCGATTTGAGGTGGATCCAGCCGCCTACAACCGCAAAGTTCTCGAAATTGTAAAGCGGCTGAACGAACAAACTCCCGTAGCGCTTGTCTGGCAACCAAGCCACGACGCTGTCGTTGCGCGTGATGTCGAAGATTACACGTACTGGTTCCACCGCGGCGCCGACTATCGCGATCTGAGGCGCGCCTGACGGGCCTAGCGCGCCGCGACGCAGCCTAAGGCTGCACTCGAGGGGGCGCATCAGTCGCTCCCCGACAATCGCCAAGAAGTGAGTATCACTCAATAAGGAAGGCGATCCGATGAAATCGGTCGATGTCATCATTGTCGGAGCGGGGTTCGCGGGACTGTATGCCCTTCATCTCATGAAGCAGAACGGCCGACCGGCCGTCGTGCTGGAGGCCACCAACGGCGTTGGTGGCGTCTGGCACCGCAATCGATATCCAGGCGCGCGTTGCGACACCGAGAGTCTTCAATACTCCTACTCATTTTCCGAAAACCTGCAGCAGGAGTGGTGTTGGTCGGAGCGCTACGCCGGCCAAGCGGAAATCCTGCGCTACGCCGAGCATGTCGTCGATCGCTTTGAGCTTCGCGAGCACATCGAGTTCGGGGTAATGGTTCGGTCCGCGCGTTGGTCAAAGCACGATAAGCGATGGACCCTCATTGCCGATTCCGGGGAGGAGTACTCGGCTCGTTTCGTGGTCTTCGCTACGGGGTCGCTGACAAATCCCAACCTACCGGACATTCCCGGGCTCGAAAAATTCGAGGGGGATCTACTCCATACGGCGCAGTGGCCGCGGAAACTCGAACCACTGGCGGGAAAACGTGTTGGCGTAATCGGCACCGGATCGACGGGGGTGCAGGTAATAACTGAGCTCGCCAGGGAGGTAGGCCGACTGACGGTCTTCCAGCGGACGGCGAACTACGTCCTCCCTGCGAGAAATATGCCGCTCACCGAGCAAGTTCAGCAGGAGTGGAAGGCCGATTACGCCGAGCGGAGACGGCTAGCAAAGCAGATGCCCGGGGGGCTCCTTGGCGATTTCAATAACTACTCGGCGCTCTCCGTCGATGCAGAAACTCGAGAAACTGAATATGAGGCACGGTGGGCGGCTGGCGGCTTCCCGATCATGCTGGCGTTCAATGACCTTCTCACAAGTCAGACCGCCAACGATACGATGGCCGAGTTCGTGCGAGGAAAAATCAAGCAGCGTGTTCGTGATCCAGAGACTGCGCGAAAGCTAATGCCTACCGAGTTTCCAATTGGTACCAAGCGCGTGTGTATGGAGCAGGGCTATTACGAGGCATTCAACCAGCCGAATGTAGAGCTTGTGTATTTGAAGGAGCAGCCGATTACCGGTGCGGCGTCGAACGGCCTTTTTCTAGGTGAGCGCTTGATCGAACTCGACGCGCTCGTATTGGCGACCGGCTTTGATGCCATCACCGGCACAATTTCCGGAATGAAGATCCAAGGCGAGATCGAGGACGATCTTGCCACGCATTGGCAGAAAGGCCCGCGTTCTTATCTTGGGCTGGGCGTTGCCGGCTTTCCAAATTTGTTCCTCGTTTCCGGGCCAGGCAGTCCGATCGGCAGAAGTAATGCCATCAGTTCAATCGAACAGAACGTCAATTTTATCGCATCCTTAATCCGCTGCGCCGACGAACGAAAAAGCGAGCGTGTCGAACCGACGTTCGAAGCTGAAGATGCGTGGGTAAAGACGTTGGCCGAGCTTGCGGAGCGCACGCTCTACGCAAAGGCCAGATCGTGGTGGAACGGATCGAATGTACCTGGCAAGCCCAGGGTGTTCATGATCTACGCGGGTGGCGTGCCTGCCTATTTGGAGGCCTGCAATGACGAGTCCAGCCATGGCTTCCCAAATTTCCGGTTCGCTTGAGCAGGAGCGCGAGCGCGCAACTAGAGCCTTCCTGGAAAAAGTGCCTAGGTATCATGTCCATCGTCGCCTCATACAATACCGGCGAAGCGCCAGCTCCGGTTGCCGGGCTCGATGATGTCGCAGTGATGCGTGAGCCGATCAATATCGCGGTCGTCACCTTGGCGTCGGCGAGGATCTAGGGCTAATCGGCGAACGCGAGTTTGGTGGGGATGATGATCGCGGTGTTCTCCTAGAGCCTGCGGATCAGGTGGAAGCGGACCTGCGCGCTGGCCTGGCAGAATGGCGTCTGGAACCGCCTCTCACAGGGGCAACATTGAACATCGCGGGTGAGCTCACAATCATAACGATGCTTCGAGCAACAGGCGGCAAACCTGAAACCTACTCTGGTTGGCTTCGGCGCACGCTTCGGAAGAACGTAGGCTATGCTGAGGCCAATTTGGCGCCGAATGAAAGCTTCCGCGCCAGCAATGCCGCACATTCGGAGAGCGCAGAAATATTCTGCTCCAGGTTGTTTCCCATCAGTCTCTGCAGGGGGCCGGACATGCCGACGGCGTAGAGCACGAGGCCGTCGCGCTGCAGAACTGGCGCGGCGATAGCCGCCAACCCCTCATCGACCTCGCCGATGCACGTCGCGTGTCCGCGCTCACGCACCCGGGCATACTCCTCGTGAATCCACTCTGGATCGTTGCACGTATTGGCGGTGAGCTTGGGAAGGTCGGCTGACAGGGCGCGCGCAACCAAGTCTTCCGGCTGATAGGCAATGATTGCCTTCGCGCTGGCCGCTGCATGGGGGGGCATCTCGTGGCCGGGCTGCACGTAGCTGCGCCACCGAACCTCTGGGGCTTCTGATGCCGCTACGAATACGCGGCTGTCGACCAGTTTGGTCAAATAGCAAGCTTCGCCAGACACTTCTGCCAAATTGCTAAGGATCGGACGTGCGATCGTTTCAAGCCATCCTGTATCCGCCGTCGCGTGCAGAATGCGGGATAGTCGTGGACCGATTGAATAGGCCCGGCCGCCCTGTCCGCCAATTGCGAGGTCGGCTTTGACGAGGCCCTTCAACAGCCTGTGCGCCGTTGTTTTGGGGAGATCGGACAAAGTGGCGACGTCCGCGAGAGCCAAGCGATCCGGGAAGGCTGCAATGAGCTCCAACAGCCGCAAGTAACGCTCCAGCGGTCCATCCTGATCCTTGTCGTAAGCCATCACTCTTCCCCTTAACCGAATATTGACAACCCAACGAGGAGGTGTCTAAGTTATCTCGATTTACGGGATGTTATTCCGAAAATCGGAACGAGTCAAGCGGATCGTTAGGCGTCTTTGAGGCGCGTTCGTTCGACGAAAAGGGGAACAGCTCATGACAACCAAGCGGCAAATGCTGAAGGGAATGCTCGCAGCCACCGTTCTGCCTCTGGGCGGTTTCGGTGCGATGGCGCAGCAGGGCGACATTACAATCGGCGCGACTGTGCCGATCACCGGCCCGCTCTCCCTGACGGGAAAGCAATATCACAATGCTCTGCAGATGGCTGAGAAGGACATCAATGCAGCTGGCGGTATCAATGGGCGGAAGATCAAAATTGTCTTTGAAGACACGCAGGCTTCGAATGGCACTGCCGTAAATGCATTCATGAAGCTGGCGCAGGAGGTGAAGTCGCCGTTCTACTTCCTTTCCAGCTACTCGACGCAAAACTTGGCTGTGTCGCCAGAGGTCAAGAAAGTCGCGGCCCCGGTTATGTATGCTGGCGGAGCTGACGTGATTGCTGAGGCTGGCAACGAATGGATGTTCCGCGTTCGCCCAGCCGATCTCGTCTCAGCCCGCGGCATGGTAGAAGCGGCACAACTCCTCAAGGCGAAGAAGCCCGGCATCATCTTCATCCAGAATGACTTCGGTCAAGGCGGTGCGCAGGTTGCCGCGAAGCAATTCGAAGCACTTGGTACGCCTATTGTCGGCATGGAAGCCTACGGTCAGACGGACAAGGATTTCTCGGCCCAGATCATCAGCCTTCGCGGCAAGGGCGCGGATGTGATCCTCCTCTTTAACTATCCGCAGGACGGCGCGCTTTTTCTCCGCCAAGCAAAGATGCTCGGTTTGAAGCTGCCGCTGGTAACGTCGTCATCGGCTCTTGTTCCGGCGGTGATGCAGCTGATTTCGGCAAGCGATCTAGAGAATGTCTGGGGCGTCGTCGATGCGCATATGGATGTCAGCGCAGGCGATCGCATGAAAGATTTCATCGATCGGTACAAGAAGACGTTCGGAATCGATCCCGACCCCTATGGTCTCGCTTACTACGACGGCGCTCTGATCATGGCCGAGGGAATGCGCAAGGTTGGTCTTGAGCCAAAGGCGCTGCGCGACTGGCTAGCTGCGCTTCGCAACTGGCAGGGTATCGGCCACGTCTACAGCTTCGACGAGAAGGGCAACGGGGTGTTCGATCTGGCCGTCGTCAAAGCGAAGCCGGGTACCAAAGAACTCGAACTCGTCAAAACCATCAAGATCAACTGAGACAGTTGAGACTTCGACGGCGACGCGCTGTGCAACATCTGCGGCGCCCGGCGTGATCGCCGGGCGAGTCTGCGGACCTCTCGATCCCCAGGATCGCACAAACGAGCGGACAATGGCCGATTTCATCCAACTACTAGTGAATGGACTTGCGCTGGGCAGCGTTTATGCGCTCGCGGCGATCGGGTTCGTTATCGTCTACTCGGCAACGGGCGTGGTAAATTTTGCCGCGGGCCAGTTTGTCATGTTCGGGACATTTGCCGGCGTGGCGATGTTGTCGAACCTTGGGCTCTCCCTGCCAGTTGGCTACGCGGCGGCGCTCATCGCTATGGCAGGCTTCGGGGCTCTCTTTTTCGCCGCTGTGTATATGCCGCTGCGAAATAGTCCCGTCGCTACAGTCATCATCGGGACTGTGGCCGTCAGCATCGTCATGCAAAATGCGGCGCTACTCGGCTTCGGCTCCTGGCCGTTCCGCCTTGCCTCGCCCTTGGATGGGATCACATTCGATATCGCAGGCGCCGCGATCACGGCTCACGCTGCCATGGTCGTCGTCGTTACCGGCGTGCTCGTGGGATTAATCTGGCTGCTCTTCTACAAGACCGCCTTGGGCATTGGCATGCGAGCCGTGGCCCAAGACACCGAAGCCGCTCTCCTGATGGGCCTGAACGTCAACGTATTGTTGGTGTTGTCCTGGGTCCTCGCGGCGGTTCTCGCTGGCATTGCGGGTCTCCTTCTCGGCCCGATGTGGTTCGCCGATGTGAATATGGGCGACCCGATTGCTCTGAAAGCGTTTGCCGCAACGATCATCGGCGGTTTCGGGAGCCTTCCGGGCGCAATCGCTGGCGGCCTCTTCGTCGGACTCACGGAGCTCCTGGGAGCGTCGTACATCTCGTCCGCCTACAAGGATCTCATCGCCTTCGTCGTGATGATCCTGTTCTTGCTCGTGCGCCCGCAAGGCGTTTTCGGCGAGCGCATCCAGGATAGGGGTTAGTCTCGTGCGCCGCTACGATAGCCTCTTTCTCCCATTGGCGATCCTTCTTCTCGGCGGGCTGTTGTCTTTTGTCCTGACGGATTATCGACTTCGCTTGCTGAATATCTCGGTGATCTCCGCGATCGCGGTGATCGGATTTAATGTGGCATTCGGGCTAACGGGGCTCATCTCACTTGGACATGCGGCCTTTGTTGGGATGGGTGCTTATACTCTCGCTATCCTGACTACTTCCCTTGGATGGTCGGGTTGGCTCGCCATACCTGTGGCCATTGTAGTCACGATTGGTTTTGCAGCTCTCATCGGCTTTCCGCTGCTTCGCTTGCGTGGGCACTACCTCGCACTCGCGACGCTAGGCCTAAATGTCAGCTTCACCATCGTGCTCACGAACTGGGTCCAATTGACCGGTGGCACTAACGGCATTTCCAACATTTCCGATCTCCACCTCGGTAGCTTCGCCTTCAACAGCGAGCAACGCTTCCTATGGCTCGGCGTCATGTTCCTGGCGGTATGCGCCGCCGGCGCAGTGCTGCTACAAAAGTCGGCTCTTGGCCGGGCAATGATGGCGGTCCGCGACGACGAGATCGCCGCGCGCATGACTGGCATCGACGTTACCCGCATCAAAATCACTGCGCTCTGTATTTCTGCCGCTTTGGCAGCTCTCGCAGGATCGCTTTTCGCCACGCACGTTCGCTTCGTCGCGCCCGAGGATTTCAGCTACGCCCACTCAATCGTCTACTTGGCAATGCTCATTGTTGGTGGAGAGGGGACCGTCGCGGGCGCAATCATCGGCGCGGCTCTGCTGACGTTTTTGCCGGAATGGCTTCGCTTCCTGGGGAATGCGTATCTCGCGTTCTTCGGTCTGATGTTGCTGGCCATCCTGATTTTCCTTCCGACTGGACTTGTCGGTCTCGTCGCCCGTCTGCGAGGTCGGCGCGAACAAGGAGGCGCAACGCCATGACCCTGCTTGCAGCCTCCAACATCTCCAAACGATATGGCGGTCTAATGGCCCTTACAGATGTCGACTTCACCGTCGGCTCTGGCGAATTCGTAGCGGTGATTGGGCCAAACGGCGCCGGGAAATCGACGTTCCTCAACGTGCTAACGGGCCTGACCCCACCCTCTGCGGGTAAAGTCTTCCTCTCTGGAAATGACATCACCCAAGCGTACACACATGATCGGGTCCGGTCCGGTCTCGGTCGGACGTTCCAGCATGGACGCCTGTTTACGCGTCTTTCGGTCATCGAAAACGTCATGACCGGTGCGGCGATACGGGGCAAGCGCGGTGATCGCCAGCTGCGAGAGGACTCGCTCGCAATCCTTGCTTCAATGGGACTTAGCAACGTCTCTGACAGGCCGATTGGAGCCCTTTCTTACGGTCAGCGCCGAATGGTTGAACTGTGCCGAGCGCTGGCTTGCCAACCGAAGGTTCTACTCCTGGACGAGCCGGCGGCGGGGCTGAATTCCGGTGAGGTCGAACTGCTTATGCAACGTCTAACAGCGCTGCGGGAGCGGCATGAACTGGCCGTTGTCCTCATTGAGCACAACATGGGCATGGTCATGAGGTTGGCTCAACGCATCCTCGTGCTCAACTTCGGCAGCAAGATTGCCGAAGGCAGCCCGGCGGAAATTCAGTCGAATCCGGCCGTTCTTTCCGCGTACCTGGGGGAAGGCTACGCCAATGCTCGCGACTGATAAGCTAGTTGTCGCGTACGGCGGCAGTATCGCGCTCAACGAGGTCTCGATCCGTATCGGGGCTTCCGAAACGGTAGCGCTCATCGGCGCAAATGGCGCCGGCAAAACCACTCTCCTTCGGGCCATATCTGGCCTGAATAGCCCAAAATCCGGAACGTTAAAATTCGACGGCGAGGATCTCGCCGGCCGTTCGAGCAACAAGCGCGTGATGATGGGCATTGCCCATGCGCCAGAGGGCCGAAGGATCTTCCCTGGCCTGACTGTCGAGGAAAACCTCGTGCTCGGGACGACACCTTGGCGCAGATGGGGGCAATCGCCGTCGAGCGATCTCGATCGCGTCTTTGACCTTTTCCCTCGTCTCAAGGAGCGGCGGCGTCAACTTGGTTGGTCCCTGTCTGGTGGCGAACAACAGATGCTGGCGATTGGTCGAGCCATCATGGCGCGCCCGCGCCTCCTCCTGCTTGATGAACCGTCTCTCGGCTTAGCCCCAAGGCTGGCAGAGGAGGTTTACGAGCGGATCAGGATCATCGCCGCCGCCGGCCTGACTATCCTGGTAGTCGAGCAGAATACGGTCCTGGCGCTCGCCGTAGCCGACCGGGGTTACGTGCTGGAAACCGGGCACGTTGTCCTGGAAGGCAGCGCCGAGCAACTGAGGCAGGATCCGCGGGTCCGAGAGGCCTATTTGGGTCGGTGAGGAGCGAGCGCCATGCCGACGACAATTCCAACCGTTTTTATTGTGGCTGCCCCCCTAATCAGTCGGGCGGGGCAGATCGCAACGCACAGACGGCATCAAGAGCGGCAACGCCGACGATGTAGCATCTAGATCCCGAAATTCATTTTCTCCCTGCGCATAACCCCGCGGCGCTTCAGGGCGCGGCGCGGAGGCTTGCTGCCAATCGGAAGGTGTCCCGATGTCGACCAAGGTCGATCCAATCACGCGTTCAGTCGTTCAACACCGCTTTTCCTCGATCGTCGCCGAGATGGGCGAGGCAATGCTGCGGACTTCCTATTCGCAGATTCTGAATTCCAGCCGCGATTTTTCGATCGGCATCTGCGACACGCGCTCCCGCCTGATCGCACAGGCCGATCATATTCCGGTTCATGTCGGGGCACTGCCGTGGGCGACGCGCGCTGTCGAGGCGCGGTTCTCGGATGTCGCGCCAGGGGACGTTTTCCTCCTAAACGACCCATACTGCGGCGGCAGTCACCTACCCGATCTGACGGCCTTCGTCCCGGTGTTCGCCGATGGCGAGCGGGTGCTCTGGACGATCGTTCGTGCACATCAAAGCGACATCGGCGGTGCGACGCACGGCGGCTACAATCCAGAGGCTACGGAGATTTGGCAGGAAGGACTCCGTGTGCCGCCACTGCGTCTCTACGAAGCAGGCAAGCTGCGCGACGACCTGCTGGACATGTTGGCTCTTAACGTTCGGAACGGGCCTGACTTCCGTGGCGACCTCGCTGCGATGGTCGGAGCTGCGCACCTTGGACAACGTCGCCTCGAGAAGCTCTTCGGCGAGTTTGGCCTGGAAATGGTCCGCGCAGCTATGGAGAGCATCCTCGACGCCGCTGAGCAACAAGCCCGTGCAGTCGTTTCGACGTGGAAGGACGGTGTCTATCATGGCGAAGCTTTCCTCGACGACGACGGCCGGGGAAGAGAGAATATTCGCATCGCCGCCAAGGTGACGAAGCGGGGCAGCGAGATCGAGGTTGATCTCACTGAGTCCGATCCGCAGGCCAATAGCTTTGTGAACTCGTCGCATGCCAATACCCAGGCCGCAGCAGCGATGGCCTTCGCTTATCTGATCGATCCGCAGACACCAAAGAACGACGGTGCACTGCGGCCTCTGAAACTAATTGCGAAACAGGGGACGATCGTTTGGGCTGATCCCGGACGGCCCGTGACGATGTGCACAAGCCACCCCTCCAACGAGATCGTCGAGGCGATCATGAAGGCGCTTTCGGCCTGCTGCCCGGATCGGGCCATGGCGGGCTGGAGCCGTCGCTTCAGGGTGGCAATCCAAGGCGAGGACCCCCGCAGCGGCCGTGAGTTCATCTGGCACCTGTTCCAGGCGCGACCTGGTGGCGGCGCCTCCCCGGACGGTGACGGCTGGTCATCGATCGGCGAATGGCACAGCGCCGGCGGAATCAAGTTCGGATCGATCGAGGTCGCGGAAGTGCGTTTCCCGCTGCATTTCCGGCATCACGAATATCGCACGGACTCGGGAGGCCGCGGCCAGCATCGGGGCGGCCTCGGCGTCTCCCTCGATCTTGAACTCGAGATCGCCAAGACGGCAATGGCCAACACGGCGGGCGACGGCATTCGACACGGCTCGTGCGGCCTTCTCGGTGGAGAGGATGGCCAGCCGCATAGCTATCGTTTGATTTCGCCCGGCAAGGCTCCCCGTCCGCTGAAGACCAAGGAGGTCGGGATCAAGCTCTCGCCAGGCGACGTGCTGGAGATCCGTTCTGCAGGTGGCGGAGGCTGGGGAGCGCCCGAGAAGCGCAACCCTGCAGCGATTGCGCGCGACCAGCTCCAGCATTTGATTTCGGAAGGCCGGAAGGGGCTTTGACGATGTACACGATCGGAATTGACGTTGGCGGTACCTTCACGGATCTCGTGGTGGTCGGTCCGGATCAGCAAGCTCATTTTGCAAAGTCGCCTTCCACGCCCGCAGATCAGTCTGTCGGGGTTATGAACGGCCTGGAGGATCTCGCACGCAAGGTTGGGCTCGACCGTTCTGCGTTGCTCGCCAGCACGACCCGTCTCGTTCACGGCACGACCGTTGCCACCAATGCACTGCTTGAACGCAAAGGCGCTAAGGTCGCGCTGCTCACGACCGACGGGCATCGCGACGTGCTGGAGATGCGCGAGGGGCTGAAGGGGAACCGATATGACCTTCGCAGTCCGCCGCCTGCGCCCCTCGTGCCCCGTGAGATGCGCTTTGGCGTCAACGAGAGGATTGGGCCAGACGGAATCGTGCGAATTCCGCTCGACGGCGATTCGCTGGACAAGGCGATAGAGGCGATCCGTGCGAGCGGCGCCACCTCCGTCGCCGTCTGCTATCTGCACGCCTATCGCAATCCGGCTCACGAGATAGCTACGGTCGACCGGATCCGTCAGGCATTGCCCGAGATTTACGTCTCGCGTTCCAGCGACGTGTGGCCACAGATCAAGGAGTTTGAACGGGTCTCGACTACTGTCGTGAACAGTTACGTTGGACCGGCCGTAAAGCACTATCTTGGCAATCTCGGGCAGCGGCTTGCGGAAGGCGGCTTTGCTGGAAGCCTCTTCATCATTCTCTCGCATGGCGGGATGGCTCCGATCGAGGAAGCGTCGCGTCTAGCTGCGGGCACCGTGTTGTCCGGCCCAGCGGGTGGTATCGCGGGATGTCGCCGAAGTGCCGAATTGCTCGGGCTCCCGGATCTCATTCCTTTCGATATGGGGGGGACGAGCACGGATATCTCACTCATCGCGGATGGTCGGGCGATGTTGACGGCAGATGCTGGTCTGGCAGGCGAGCGCATCGCCCTCCGTAGCCTAGACATTGCCAGCATCGCCGCAGGCGGCGGATCAATTGCGGCAGTCGATGCCGGGGGAACTCTGAGCGTCGGCCCAGCGAGTGCGGGGTCACAGCCCGGCCCCGCTTGCTACGGCAATGGCGGTGTATCGGCGACGGTGACGGACGCCAACGTGGTGCTTGGCTATCTTGGCGCCGACACTTTCATGGGGGGACGGCGCAAGCTGGACAGCGCGGCCGCGGATGCAGCGGTGAACGAGATCGCTGAAGCTCTCGGCATCTCGCTCCAGCAGGCCGCGGCCGGAATATATCGTATGGTCAACCTCGGGATGGCGGACGGCATCAGGCTGATGACGCTGCGCCGAGGTGTCGACCCGAGGCGCTTCGCTATGGTTAGTTTTGGAGGCGCGGCCGGCCTCCATGCGGTTGAAGTTGCGAGAGAGCTCGAAATACCGCGGGTGATCGTCCCGATTGCGGCTTCGGTCCTTTCTGCCTGGGGCATGCTGGCTAGTGATCTTCGATACGAGATTGGCAGAACCAGCATCGGATCTGGTGCACTGGACGCTCCGGCCATTCAGGCCGTCTTTGGTGAGATGGAGACAGCGGCGCGCGCCAGGATGCAGGGCTGGTTCGACGGGACGGTCAGGATCGAGCGCTCTTCCGAGATGCGTTATGGCGAGCAGATCTTCGAGATCGACGTGGATCTAGAGGGGATCGATTTCCAGTCCCCGGATCTTGTGACGCAAATCGAGGAGCGCTTCCATCGCAAGCATGAAGAGCTCTACACCTATTCATCCCCGGGACAGGAAGTCGTATTCGTGAATGCACGCGTCTCCGCCGTCGGAGACGTCCAGCGGATCTCTGAGGCAAGCCAGCCGATCGCAGGTTCCGGCACCCCAATCCCCAAAGCACGACGCAAAATCTATCTCGACGAAGAGGTGGAGGTTCCGGTCTATGCCTTCGAGACGCTGCAACCTGGTTCGAGCGTCACCGGACCGGCTCTGATCGAAGCCGAAACTACCACCGTATTGGTCGGCGAGCGCGATGTGCTCACGGTAAACGACCTCGGTTGGCTCGATATCGCGGTCCATCGGGCGTGACGCGCGGGGAGCGCCCTTTAGGGCCAAGATGCCGCTGGCGCCCTCCTACTCTCAGCAATCAACCAACATTCGACACGCAAGGTGCAGCCATGTCCGACTCCGCAAAATCCCGCGCCTCCGAAACGAGCAGCAATTACAGGGACAATTCTTTGGAAGCGGCCCTGTCGGCTGCCCGCAGAGCCTTCGCCGAAGCGAACCCTAAGAGCCGCGACCATAACCAAATGGCCGCCACGGTACTCCCGGGCGGCAACACCCGGACCGTGATCTACACTCCTCCTTTTCCATTGACGATTGCCAAAGGCGAGAACGCCTATTTGTGGGATATAGACGGACACCGCTACGTCGATTTCCTTGGAGAGTATACCGCCGGCCTGTTCGGGCATTCGCATCCCGTCCTTCGAAAGGCGATTGCACGAGGCGTCGAGCGCGGTCTCAGTCTTGGCGGGCACAATACCGACGAGGCGGAGCTTGCCCGCTTGATAGTCCAGCGCTTCAAATCGATCGAGTTGGTACGCTTCACAAACTCCGGCACCGAAGCCAACATGATGGCCATCACGGCCGCGGTCGGATTCACCGGTAGAACGAAGCTGGTTGTTTTTGAGGGCGCCTATCACGGCAGTGTGTTGCGTTATCCTGCCGGCGACAAGCTGAGCAGCAACGCGCCTTACGATACCGAGATCCTACCCTATAACGACGTCGGCACCCTCGAACGCTACTTCGCCGAACATCCCGGGCAGGTTGCGGGTGCGTTGATTGAACCGATGATGGGAAGCGCGGGTTGCGTCCCCGCGACACCCCAATTCTTGCAAGCTGTGCGGGACGTGACGCGCCGCGACGGGGCGCTGCTAATCTTTGACGAGGTTCAAACTTCGCGCCTCGCTCCCGGTGGCCTTCAGTCGGTCCACGGCATCGATCCCGATCTGACAACGGTCGGCAAATACCTTGCTGGTGGCGTATCGTTCGGCGCCTTCGGCGGTGCAAAGGCGATCATGGAGCAGTTCGATCCGCGGCGGAAAGGCGGCCTGTCGCATGCCGGAACGTTCAACAATAACTCCATTACCATGAGCTGTGGCGTCGCAGTGCTGAGCGAGCTGTTCGACGACAGGGCTTGCGCGGAGCTCAATCAGCGCGGAGATCGACTGAGAAAGCGCATCAACGGTCTCGCCGCTGAGCATCGCGTCAGAATGACCGCGAGCGGTCTCGGCTCGATCATGAATATCCATTTCGTTGACGGCCCGATTTCTGACGCTTGGCAGGCCAAGAGGTCCTCGTCGGATCTTCGTGAATTGCTTTGGCTCCATATGGTGCAGTCGGGATTCTGGATCGCTCAGCGCGGGATGATGTCGTTGTCGGTACTGATTGAGGACGAGCACGTCGATGGCATCGCCGAGGCGATCCGCGGTTTCATTCAGCGATACGGGCATCTTTTCGCGCGTTAGCCCGCGATTCTCACCGCGAAGAGCTACAGCTACCAGTTGGAGGCGACCGTGATTGGTCTTGGAAAGAACGCAACAATCCTAACCTGTGCTGTTACAGGAAATCTCACCCGGCCTGACCAGCATCCAGGGCTCCCGATCACTCCACAGCAGATCGCAGACGCTTGTATTGAAGCGGGGGAGGCGGGGGCTGCAGTAGTCCATATTCATGTTCGGAATCCCGAGACCGGGGCGCCATCGATGGATATCGGGCTGTACCAGGACGTCGTTAATCGTATTCGCGAAGCTTCACCCCGGCTGATCATTAATCTGACGACCGGCCCTGGAAGCCGGTTCACCCCTTCGAGCGAAGACATCCGCGTCGCGGGCCCGGGCACGACCCTGACCACGCCGGAAAAACGCGTGGAGCATGTTGGGGCGATCCGTCCGGAGATCTGCACGCTCGATCTCAATACGATGTTCTCTTTCGGATCGATCGTCATGAATACTCCCCCCACGGTGAGGGCGATGGCAGCGGAGATTCGCAAGTTCGGCGTGCTGCCCGAACTCGAATTGTTCGATACCGGCGACATTCAGCTGGCGAACGACCTGATTGCTGACGGCACCTTGGACAGAAAGCCGCTGGTTCAATTGGTTATGGGGGTGAAATACGGAGCTCCGGCGACGCCGGACGCTCTCGCGACGATGGTTCGGATGCTCCCGACGGAGTCAATTTGGGCGGCGTTCGGAATCGGCCGTATGTCCTTTCCCTTCGTTGCGCTCTCGCTTCTCCACGGAGGCCACGTTCGAGTAGGCCTCGAGGACAACATCTACATTTCGAAGGGGGTATTGGCTGAGAGCAATGCTCAGCTGGTTCGTAAGGCGCGGCAGATCGTTGAGTCTCTAGGAGCCCGTCTAGCGTCTTCTGAAGAGGCGAGGGACATCCTCCAGATTGGCCGGTAGGGGAAGCGACGTGGGTAAGAACTACGACAGCCCTGCGGCTGCGCTGGAGGGGCTGCTTTTCGACGGGATGACGATCATGTCCGGCGGCTTTGGCCTGTCCGGCAATCCGGAGAGCCTGATTCCGCAGATCCGCGATTCCGGCGTGAAGAACCTGACGGTGATCTCGAACAATGCCGGCGCCGACGGCTTCGGCCTGTGGATGCTGCTGCAGACCCGGCAGATCAAGAAGATGATCGCCTCCTATGTCGGCGAGAACAAGCTGTTCGAGCAGCAGTACCTGGCCGGCGAATTGGAGCTCGAGCTCAACCCGCAGGGCACGCTGGCCGAGCGCATCCGCGCTGGCGGCGCCGGCATCCCGGCCTTCTACACCAGGACCGGCGTCGGCACTGTCGTCGCCGAGGGCAAGCCGGTCGAGGAGTTCGAGGGCGGGCTTTATGTCCGCGAGACCTGGCTGCGCGCCGACCTCGCCATCGTCAAGGCCTGGAAGGCCGACACCGCCGGCAACCTCGTCTACCGGCGCACGGCGCGGAACTTCAACCCCAACATGGCGACCGCCGGCAAGGTGACAGTGGCCGAGGTCGAGGAGATCGTGCCGGTCGGATCGCTCGATCCCGAGGCGATCCACACCCCCGGCATCTATGTCGACCGCATCATCAAGAGCACGATCAACGAGAAGCGCATCGAGAAGCTGACCGAGCGCAAGAGGGAGGCAGCCTGATGGCCTGGACCCGCGAAGAGGTCGCCGCCCGCGCGGCCAAGGAGCTGCAGGACGGCTTCTACGTCAATCTCGGCATCGGCATTCCGACGCTGGTGGCAAACTACATTCCAGACGGCGTCGACGTGACGCTGCAGTCGGAAAACGGCCTGCTCGGCATCGGCCCCTTTCCCTATGAGGGCGAGGCCGATCCCGACCTGATCAATGCCGGCAAGCAGACGATCACGGCACTGCCGAGCTCCAGCTTCTTCTCCTCGGCTGATAGCTTCGCGATGATCCGCGGCGGCCATATCGACCTGACCATCCTCGGCGCCATGGAAGTGGCCGCGAATGGCGACATCGCCAACTGGACCATCCCGGGCAAGATGGTGAAGGGCATGGGCGGCGCGATGGATCTCGTCGCCGGCGTCAAGAAGGTCATCGTCGTGATGGATCACGCCAACAAGGCTGGCGAATCCAAGGTGCTGGAGCGCTGCTCGCTGCCGCTGACCGGCGCCGGCGTCGTCGACCTGATCATCACCGATCTGTGCGTCATGTCCTGCGACAAGGCGAATGGCGGTGGCCTGACCCTGATCGAGCTTGCGCCCGGCGTCACCCTCGACGAGGTCAAGGCCAAGACGGCGGCTTCCTTCGCCGTCGCGCCGAGCCTCGCCAAGGTTGCGGCGTAGGGGCTTGTCTTAAGCGCAGGCACGCATTCGATCGATCCTCGTCAAAAACTCGGACACCCGTGAGACACAGCATGTCCATCGACCCCTTCATCAATGCGCTTCGTACGTCGTTGGAGCCGTCAGCTATTCTCACCGACCCATCTCTTCGAGCGCGGTATGAAACCGATCAGCGTGCCCTGATGACCGGGCGGTCGCGAGCAGTTTTGCGACCAAAAACAACTGAGGAGGTGGCTACGATCACCAAGATTGCCCACCAGCTTGGCGTTGAACTGGTGCCTCAGGGCGGCAACACAGGCTACTGTGGAGGCGCCACACCTGATGATTCTGCGACTCAAGCCATCGTTAGCCTTGAACGGATGACTGCTGTCAGGTCTCTGGATCGCATTGGCTCGACCATCTCGGTGGATGCCGGAATAACACTTCAGGCTGTACATGACGCTGCAGCGCGCGAGGGGCTTGCGTTTGGCTTATCGCTGGGATCGCAAGGTTCGTGTACCATTGGCGGAAACCTAGCAACTAATGCCGGCGGAATTTCTGTCCTGCGCTATGGTATGGCGCGAGAATTGACCCTTGGTCTGGAGGTAGTTCTTCCCGATGGTACGATTTTCAATGATATGCTGGCTTTGCGGAAGAACAATACCGGCTATGATATAAAGCAGCTGTTCATCGGCAGCGAGGGTTCTTTGGGCATAATTACCGGTGCGGTCCTTCGATTGTATCCCGCTGTTCAAACTTACGCGACCGCTTGGGTCAAGCTGGCTCCGGATGCTCCGCTAAGCGAGATGATTGCGATTGCGCGCCGAGAAAGCGCTGATCTTATCAGTTCTTTCGAGTTCATATCGAACCGATCGCTGGCGTTAGCGCCCGCATCAAGCGTCGGAGCGCTTTCGGGGGGCGCCGGTGGGGCTGTCCTCTTGGAACTATCCTCCTCTAGCAGCAAAATCCCACTCGAAGATGTGCTCACTGGCGTTTTGGAGCGGTTTATCGAGGAAGGGTGGGTCGACGATGCACTCGTTGCCAACGGCGGGCGCCAACGCGACGAGATGTGGCGCAGGAGAGAACACCTTCCCGAGAATGAGAAATCTGCCGGCGGATCCGTCAAACACGACATTGCAACGCCGCTATCATCTGCAGATAACTTTCGTCGCGAGGCCATCGAATTAGTCCGCAGGTATGACCAGGCTCTCGAACTATCGATGTATGGGCATGTCGGAGATGGAAACATCCATTTCAATGTGCTGGTGCCAAAAGGGTTGGACCGGTTGAGCTTTTCAGCAAAGATCGAGAATGAACTTTCGCCAGCATTATTTGATCTCGCGTTGAAGCATGGTGGCACTTTTAGTGCAGAGCATGGCGTAGGGCGCTTCAAGCGGCATTTGTTGAACAATTACGCGGACGGGCAAAAACTCCAGCTTATGAATGCCGTTAAGCGCGCAGTTGACCCACGTTTTCTTATGAACAATGGGTCGATTATCGCTGCGGACAGGCAAATCTAAGAGGTCGTTAGGCCAGACGCCAACATTTGCCCACTTAAACCGAGGGAAGGCGAGGTCGGGCTTGACCAGTCTCACCGCCTCCTCCGGAAAAGCTCGAAATGGAGCATGCGTGCTTCTGTAAGCCATAGGGGGCGCCGACAACGCGTCACTCCTCTGGAGGCTCGCTGGGCTTCTGAACCGGCGTTGTCATAAAATCCACGCCTGGCGCTCCTCGCACCGCGCAGTATCCCACATATGATTTGAGGATGAACAGCGCTCGCGTACCCAGACGTTCTAGGAGACTGCTGGCTTCGCGCTTTGGACCATATTCAAGTCTCAGCCTGCGCCTAGCTTAGGATTGAGCTGAGCAAACGAGAATGACACCCAAACGCGACCATTATGCTCGTTTTGCGGTCGCTAAGTGCAACTGCGGCAAACTTCGCCTTTCCCTACATCTTCTCCCGTCGCCTTCGAATGAACAGGGCTTGACCGAGTGCGTGGCTTGCTCCTAAACTTAACTTAATGGTTAAGTTTCAAGAAGCGCAGCTCGACAGGACGTTCTCCGCATTGGCGGATCCGACGCGGAGGGCCATGCTGGCGCGGCTGGAGCAGGAGGACGGGCTTTCCGTCAGCGAGTTGGCGAAGCCGTTTCCGGTCTCGCTGCCGGCGATCATGAAGCATCTCGACGTCCTGTCGGACGCTGGGCTGGTCACGCGGACGAAGACGGGACGCACCGTGTCCTGTCGTCTCAACGCCGAGCCGATGGAGGAAGCGATGGGTTGGCTGGCGCATTATCAGCGCTTCTGGACCCAGAGGCTCGATGCGCTGGAGGCGCTGCTCGAAGCGCGGCGCAGGGGCGAGGGCTAGAGCATCGGCCCGAAAAGTGGAAACCACTTTTCGGGCAAATCCGATGCTCAAACAATGGGATAGATCACCACTTCGCGTCCGAAAGGACGCGCGGCGATCTAGAGCATTTTCGAGCGAAGTGGATGCCGGTTCGCGTGAAGAAAATGCGATCAAACAAGGAGTTAGATCGTTTCGCGGTTCGCAGAAGCGCGGAAGCGATCTAAAGGAGGAAGCAGGCGCATGCATCAACAGGTGACACCGAGCCTCACCATGAAGCGCCGCCTCAACGCGTCGCCGGCGGAGGTCTACAGGGCCTGGACCGATCCGGAGCTGCTCGTGCGCTGGTTCGGGCCGGAGAACGTCGTGGCGCAGGAGGCCGAAATCGACCCGCGTGTCGACGGCGCCTACCGCGTCGTGATGATCGAGAACACTGGCGAGCGCCACGAGGTGTCCGGGCGTTACCTCGATGTCGTCGAGAACGAGCGCCTCGTCTTCAGCTGGTCCTGGGTGACGACGCCGGAGCGTGTTTCACGCGTCACCGTCACATTGAAGCCGGATGGGGAGGGCACGATCCTGACCCTGCTGCACGAGAAGCTGTTCGACGATGCGGCCGTTCGCGGCCATACCCATGGCTGGACCGGAACCATGGAGAAGCTCGAGGCTTACTTCGCCTGAAGGCGAAGCAAGACGCTGCCCCGTCCGGCAGCGCAGGAAAACGCCGCCGGCACGGGCCGGCGGAAACACAGGAGCGGAGAGGATGGAACACAGGATCGTATCCCGTGAAGAATGGCTTGCGGCCCGCAAGGCCCATCTCGCCCATGAAAAGGAGTTCACCCGACAGCGCGATGCGCTCTCGGCAGAGCGGCGCGCGCTGCCCTGGGTCAGGATCGACAAGGACTATGTCTTCGCCGGCCCGAATGGGCGGCTGTCCCTGGCTGATCTGTTCGCCGGCAAGAGCCAGCTCCTCGTCTATCACTTCATGTTCGGGCCTGGCGCCAAGGAAGGCTGCCCGGGCTGCTCCTTCCTCGCCGATCATTTCGACGGCGCGAACCAGCATCTGAAGCATCACGACGTCAGCCTGGTCGCCGTCTCGCGGGCGCCCTATGCCGAGTTCCAGCCGTTCCGGCGTCGGATGGGCTGGGAGTTCCCCTGGGTGTCCTCGGCCGGCAGCGACTTCAATCACGACTTCCACGTCTCGCCGAGCCCGGCGGAGAAGGCCGCTGGCCGCTATGAGTACAATTACGAGATGCATGACGGCGAGGGCGGCGAGATGCCGGGCTTCAGCGTCTTCTATCGCAACGCGGCCGGCGAGATCTTCCACACCTACTCGACCTACGCCCGCGGCGGCGACCTGCTGATCGGCGCCTACAACTTCCTCGACCTGATGCCGAAGGGCCGCAACGAGGATGGGATCATGGACTGGATGCGCCATCACGACCGCTACGAGGACGAGCCGAAGGGCGCGGCGAACTTCCAGCCCCTGCTGGCAACCGCTTCCTGCTGCGGCTGAGCGCGCGTTCCTCGCATTCCCATGCGAGGAATACAGTTGATATCAACATTTTGAGAGGCGGCCGCAGGGGTGGCCGCAAGTGAGGAGAACGCAATGGCTTATGTCGATGGTTTCGTCGTCGCGGTTCCGGCCGCGAACAAAGACAGTTATCGCAAGCATGCCGCCGATGCGGCGCCGCTGTTCAAGGAGTTCGGCGTCAGGCGTCACGTCGAGGCCTGGGGCGACGATGTCCCGGACGGCAAGGTGACGGACTTCAAGGGCGCGGTGAAAGCGACGCCTGACGAGGTCGTGGTCTTTTCCTGGTTCGAATATCCCGACCGGGCGACGCGTGACGCCGCCAATGAGAAGATCATGAGCGATCCGCGCATGAAGGAGATGATGGGCCAGGAGATGCCCTTCGATGGCAAGCGCATGATCTATGGCGGCTTCGCCTCGCTCATCGATGAAGGCGAGGGCGGTGCGATGGGGTACCTCGATGGCGTCCTGATCGCCGTGCCCAATGATCGCAAGGCCGATTATCGCAGCTTCGCCGCCGAGCACGCGGCGCTGTTCAAGGAGTTCGGCGCCCGCCGCGTGGTCGATGCCTGGGGCGACGATGTGCCGGATGGCAAGGTCACCGATTTCAAGGGCGCGGTGAAGGCGGAAGCCGGCGAGACGGTGGTCTTCAGCTGGGTCGAATGGCCGTCGAAGGAAGCGCGCGCCGCGGCCTGGGGCAAGATGATGGCGGACCCGCGCATGGGTGCGCTCAAGATGCCCTTCGATGGCAAGCGCGTCGTCTATGGCGGCTTCGCGCCGCTGCTGGATGTGTGATCGCGTCTGACAATGCATCCGTCATTCCGGGCTTTGTCCCGGAATGACGGTGTCGGGTTAGGCCCGAGCGTCAGCTCGGTCCGGCGCCCTGCGTGGCGAGGTAGAGCGCGTAGATCGACTGGCTCGCCGCCATGAACAGGCGGTTCCGCTTCGGTCCACCGAAGCAGATATTGCCGCAGACCTCCGGCAGCCGGATGCGGCCGATCACCTTGCCAGTCGGGTTGAACACGGTGACGCCGTTATAGCCGACATTCCGGCCGGCATTGCTCGAGGACCAGAGATTGCCTTCGACGTCGCAGCGCAGCCCGTCTGGCCCGCAGTTGATGCCGTCGATCATGCAGTCCGAGAACAGCTTCTGGTTGGAAAGCTTGTTGTCGGCGCCGACATCGAAGACATGGATGTCGCCCTTGCCGCCGGGGCCGGTGTCGCCCGGCCCCTTGCCGGTCGAGGCGACGTAGAGCTTCTTGAAGTCCGGCGAGAAGCACAGCCCGTTCGGGTCGGGCACCTGCTCCTCGCGGATGACGAGGTCGAGCCGCCCGTTCGGGTCGAGCCGGTAGACATTGGTCGGCAGCTCGCGCTTGGCGAGGCCGATGCCGGGCGGCTGGCCGAGGCGCGGATTGATCTTGCCATTGGCGTTGCTCGGTCCGCCGGGCGCATCGGGCGCGCCCTCATAGAGCTGTCCGCCATAGGGCGGGTCGGTGAACCAGTAGCTGCCGTCCGGATGGGCGACGATGTCGTTGGGTGAGTTGAGCTTCTTGCCTTCGAAGGAATCCGCCAGCACCGTTGCCGAGCCGTCGAGCTCGTAGCGGACGACACGGCGGTTCAGATGCTCGCAGGAGAGCTGGCGGCCCTGGAAGTCGAAGCTGTTGCCGTTGCTGTAGCCGGACGGCATGCGGAACACGCTGACATGGCCGTCATCCTCGATCCAGCGCATCTGCCGGTTGCGCGGGATGTCGCTCCAGATGAGATAGCGCCCCTGCGCGTTCCACGCCGGCCCTTCAACCCAGAGCCCGCCGGTCCAGAGCCGCTGGATCGCGGCATTCGGCTGGGCGAGGTTGTTGAAGACGGGATCGACTGCGATGACGTCCGGATCCCAGAAATAGGTCGTCGGCGCGCCCTGGCGGCTGAAGTCGCGTGGCGGCGTGGTGATGGTTGTGGGCGGGCTGGGGCGGGTGGCCGGAGCTTGCGCGAAGGCCGGCGTAGCAGCGGCGGCGATGGCGCTGGCGCCGGCGGCCTGGATCAGCCTGCGGCGCGAGAGCCGCTCAGGCGATGGTTGTGGGTCTTCCTGCGTCGAATGGTGGCCCTCTGACATCGTGTCCTCCTTGGCATTTTTGCTGGTTGAAACGATTTAAATTTGCAGAAAGGTCGAAGTCTCGGTCGTTCGGTTCTCCTTCTCGAAAGGCGGCAAGCTCAGCAGGATCACCCGGTCCGGTCGACCCCTGCGTGCATGGGGACGATCCTGCGCGCGGCGCACGGCGTCAAGGTGGCGATCGGCCCGGCGCCATGATTTCTCGCAGCGGTCATGCGGGGCGGCATCTTGTCCCGGTGGCGCAAATGACCGAGAGATCGGGCTGCTTCACCGGATCGAACCTCCATGCTTGCTGGCATTCCTCTCGGCGATCTCGCCTTTCTGGCCGTTTCCCTCGTGCTCGCGGGAGCGGCCACGGGCCTCCTGGCCGGCGTCTTCGGCGTCGGCGGCGGCGCCGTCATCGTGCCGGTGCTCTACGAGGTCTTCCGTGTCATCGGCGTGGTCGATGAGGTGCGGATGCCTCTGGCCGTCGGCACGTCGCTTGCCGTCATCATCCCGACCTCGATCCGCTCCTTCAACGCGCATCGCGCCAGGGGGCTCGTCGATCTCTCGATCCTCAAGATCTGGGCGGTTCCGGTCGTGATCGGCGTCATCGTCGGCAGCTGGATCGCCCGCTATGCCCCCGCCGACCTGTTCAAGCTCGTCTTCGTCGTCGTGGCGACGATCTCGGCCATCCGCCTGCTTTTCGCGGCCGACCGCTGGAAATTCGGCGAGGACATGCCGGGCAAGCCGCTGATGGTCGCCTATGGCGGCATCATCGGCGTACTCTCGGCGCTGATGGGCATCGGCGGTGGCCAGCTCTCCAGCCTGTTCATGACCTTCTATGGCCGCCCGATCCACCAGGCGGTCGCGACCTCCTCGGGGCTCGGCGTGCTGATCTCGATCCCCGGAGCGCTCGGCTTCATCTATGCCGGCTGGCCGAAGATGGACATCCTGCCGCCGCTCTCGCTCGGCTATGTCTCGCTGATCGGCATGATCCTGTTCATCCCGACCTCGATCTGGACGGCGCCGATCGGGGCAAGCTTGGCGCACCGGCTCTCGAAGCGCCGCCTCGAAGTCGCCTTCGGCCTGTTCCTGCTCTTCGTCGCCGGCCGCTTCATCTGGTCGCTGCTGCACTGAGCGATCGGGTCGCACCATGAGCAAAACCGCAATCCGGCTGCTCCAGCCCGCCGATCATTCTGCGCTGGCTGCGCTGATGGTCGAGATGCAGGGCCACTATGCGGTGCCATGTCCGCCGGTCGAGGAGATCCGGGCAGGCCTCGCGGCTTTGCCGGCAGGTGTAGACATCCTTGTCGCAGTGAAAGGGGAGGCGGTGCTGGGCTTCGCGTCCGCCTGCAATCTCTATCCGGGGCCGGGGCTGAAATCCGGCTTCTTCCTCAAGGAAATCTACGTCGCCGATGCTGCGCGCGGCGCGGGCCTGGGGCGAGCGCTGATGAAGGCGCTGGCCGAGCTCGCCATCGAGCGCGGCCACCGCCGTGTCGACTGGACCGCCGACGCGGAAGACGCGCCGCTGCTGCGCTTCTATGAAGGACTGGGTGCCGTCGCCCAGACGAAGAAGGTTTTCTATCGGCTGACCGGCGAGGCGCTGATCGCGGTGGCGAAGGCGGCAGAATAGGCTCGCCCGACAGAGCCGTCCGTCATTGCGAGGAGCGAAGCGACGAAGCAATCCAGGGGGACTTGGCAGAACGTCTCACTCAGTCCCCCTGGATTGCTTCGCTGCGCTCGCAATGACGGCTTGCGCAGCGTCTCGTTCCGTTCCCCGCAGCCGCTTCGGCAGCTCGGCCATGATCGCGTGCCGCTCGGGCTCGCTGAGCCTCCCCCATTGCGCGATCTCGGCAAGTGTCCGCCCGCAACCCTCGCAGAGCCTGCTCACTGGGTCGATGACGCAGACCTTGATGCAGGGCGTCGAGATGCCGGTCATCGCCCGGCCCATCCCAGCGCCAGGGCAAGGCCGAGATAGATCGCGATCTCGGCGAGCTGTTGCGCTGCGCCGAGGATGTCGCCGGTCTGCCCGCCGATCAGCCGCTGTGCCAGCCGCGACAGCACCGCTGCCGCGCCATGCGCCAGCGCGAAGCCGAGCAGCAGACCGGCGATCGGGAGTTGCGCCGCCAGCGCGATTCCGGTCGCGAGAAAGAGGCTCAAGGCGAGTGCGATCCGCGCCGTGACGATCGTCGGCTGACCGACCGATGCAGCCGCGCCGCTGCTGCGCGCCGCCGGTTGCGTCGCCAGCAGGAACAGCGCCTCGGCGCGGGACCAGGGCGCTGCGACCAGCAGCGCCGCCGCTGCCGCCCAGGCGCCGGAGCGATCGAGAATCATCGCGATCAGGCTCGCCCGCAGCAGCAGCGAGAGGCCGAGTGCCAGCGCGCCATAGGAGCCGATGCGGCTGTCCTTCATGATTTCGAGCCGACGTTCCGGCGTATGTCCGCCGAACAGCCCGTCGGCGGTGTCGGCAAGCCCGTCCTCGTGGAAGGCGCCGGTGGTCAACGCCTGCGCCGCGAGCGCGAGCGCAGCGACGACGAAACCACCGAGGCCGGCCAGACCCGCGCCCAGCGCGATGAGTGCGGCCGGTGCAGCAATCACGAGCGCGGCGAAGGGCAGGGCGCGCGGCACGCTCCGGAAATCGGGGATGGCGTGGCCGTCGGCCTCGCCCGGCAATGGCGGGACGGGCAGGCGCGACCAGAAGCGCAGGCAGATCGCTGTCGCGATCGTCCAGCCGGGCCAGTCCGGCGGGGTCATCTCCGTCGTCGTCTCGGCCTCAGCCATGCCTGCCGCGCTGCTCTGCTCGATTGTCTTCCCGAGCCTGACCCTATAGCAGCAGCGCAGACCTCGCCGCCACGCCTGCGCGCGTCGGCGCAAGCCCCTTTGCCTGACGGAACAGCCATGGCCGCCTCCGGATTGCCCTTCGACGATATCCGCGAACTCATCGCCGCGATGCCCGGCCCCGATATGGCGGCGGCAAATGCGGTGCGCGCCCGCGATGCCAACCTCACCAAGCCGGCCGGCAGCCTCGGCCGCATGGAGGAGATCGCCGAATGGCTCGCGGCCTGGCAGGGCAAGGCCCCACCCGCGGTCAACCGGCCGCTTGTCTGCGTCTTCGCCGGCAACCATGGCGTGGTGGCGCAGGGCGTCTCGGCCTATCCACAGGCGGTGACGCGCCAGATGCTGGAGAACTTCGCCGCCGGCGGCGCTGCGATCAACCAGATCTGCGCGGCCTACGATCTCGGCTTCAAGGTCTTCGACCTCGCCCTCGACCTGCCGACGGGCGATTTCACCCAGACCGATGCGCTCGACGAGCGCGCCTGCGTCGCCACCATGGCCTTCGGGATGGAAGCGCTCGTCGGCGGGACTGACCTGCTCTGCCTCGGCGAGATGGGCATCGGCAATACCACCTCGGCGGCGGCGATCTACGCCGCGCTCTATGGCGGCGACGCCGCGCATTGGTGCGGGCGTGGCACCGGCGTCGATGAAGCCGGCCTCAAGCGCAAGGTCGCAGCGGTGGAGGCGGGGCTTGCCCTGCATCGCGCCCATCTCAAGGACCCGCTCGAAGTGTTGCGCCGGCTCGGCGGGCGTGAGGTTGCGGCGATCTGCGGCGCGATCATCGCCGCGCGCTCGCAGCGGATTCCGGTGATCCTCGACGGCTATGTCGTCACGGCAGCTGCCGCGATCCTGCATGCGATCGAGCCCTCCGCGATCGACCACTGCATTGCCGGCCATCTCTCGGCCGAGGGCGCCCATGCCGATGTGCTCGCCCGTCTCGGCAAGGTGCCGCTGCTCGCGCTCGACATGCGGCTGGGGGAGGGAACAGGCGCGGCGCTCGCCGCCGGCCTCGTCAAGGCCGCGGCGGCGGTCCATTCCGGCATGGCGACCTTCGAGCAGGCGCAGGTCGCGCGGAAGGATTGAAGCTGACCGTCATGCTCGGGCTTGACCCGAGCATCTCGGAAACCAGTGTTGTCTGGTCCTGAGATTCTCGGGTCGAAGCTCCGCTTCGCCCGAGAATGACGGTGGTGAGTGGAGCTACCCCGCGTAGTCGGTCTTCAGCCCCGCCCGCTCGGCGTGGCGCTCCTGCGCCAGCTCGATCAGGCGGGTGAGCAGCGCCGGGTAGGGCAGGCCCGACGCCTTCATCATCTTCGGATACATGCTGATCGCGGTGAAGCCCGGCAGCGTGTTGATCTCGTTGAAGTAGAAGGCGCCGCTTTGGCGGTCGAGGAAGAAGTCGACCCGCGCCAGCCCGCTGCATTCCAGCGCGACGAAGGCGTCGATCGCGAGCTGCCGCACACGCGCCATCTGCCCCGCATCGAGTTTGGCCGGCAGATCGACGGTCGCGCCGTCCTGGTCGATGTACTTGGCTTCGTAGGAGTAGAACTCGTGCTGCGGGCCGGCATTAAGCTCGCTCGCGACGCTCGCCACCGGCGGATCGCCATCGAGGACCGCAACCTCGATCTCGCGGGCATCGATGCCTTGCTCGATCAGCACCTTGATGTCGTACAGGAAGGCGTCGGTGAGCGCGGCGTCGAGATCCTCCCAGCGCTTGACCTTATGCACGCCGACGCTGGAGCCCATGTTGCAGGGCTTGACGAAGACGGGGAGCGTCAGCGCCTCGCGTGCGGCTTCGATCGATCCTTCCGGATCGCGCCGATAGTCGCGTCGTGACAGGGCGAGATAGGGCGCGACCGGCAGCCCGGCGAGCGCAGCAAGGCGCTTGGCGATATCCTTGTGCATGCCGACCGCGGAAGCCAGCACGCCCGAACCGACATAAGCCGCGCCCGCCAGCTCTAGGAGACCCTGCACCGCACCGTCCTCGCAGAGCGGGCCGTGGATCACCGGAAACACCACATCGACCGGCGCAATGGCGGGCGCAGTGTTGTCCGCGGGCAGGATGGCTGTTTGTGCGCCTTGCGCTTCGAACCGGATCATCGGCGAATCCGCCGGGATCGGCAGGCTGTCGCCGTTCGTCGCCTCGATGCGCCGCAGGTCGTGGCATTGCCAGCGGCCCTGCTTGTCGATGCTGATCGGCACGGGCTCGAACCGATCCCGGTCGAGATAGCGCAGGACGGAGGCTGCCGACTTCAGCGAGACCTCGTGTTCGCCCGACTTTCCGCCATAGAGCACGGCGACGCGCGTTTTCCGGTTCATGATGCGAGGGTCCGAGAAAGGAGTGAAGGCGCCTCGAACGAGGCGGTTGCAGATGTTCCCGATCGATGAGGCAGGATTCAGGCGCCGCCGTTGCGATCGATGCGATTCACGCTGCCCGCGACTTCGGTTCGGGCAGGGCGGCGAGCGTATCCATCACGCGCTCGGCTGGCAGGGTGATCGTCACTTCAGTCCCGGCGCGCGGCTTCGATTTCAGGTTGAAGCTGCCGCCGTGGAGGTCGATCAGTCCCTTGACGATCGGCAGGCCCAGCCCCGAACCCTGCTCGGCGGTCTTGATGGCGAGCGAGCCGCGCCCGAAGCTCTGCATCACGATCGGGATCTCGTTCTCGGGGATACCCGGGCCGGTATCGGCGATCGAGACATATTGGCCGCCCGTCGCCGTCCAGCCGACCTTGATCGTGATCTCGCCGCCCTGCGGCGTGAATTTGATTGCGTTCGACAGCACGTTGAGGACGACCTGCCGGATGGCGCGCTCATCGGCCCAGATCCGCGGCAATTGCGGCTCGGCGAGCGTGCGGATGCTTTGGCCCTTGGCCTTGGCGCGCAGCGCCAGCATGTGCTGGCAGTCCTCGACGACGCCGATCAGCGACAGCGCTTCTTCGTTGAGCTCGTATTTGCCGGCTTCGATCCGCGACAGGTCGAGAATCTCGTTGATCAGATTGAGCAGATGCTGGCCTGAGCCGTGAATATCGGCCGAGTATTCCTTGTAGGCGGAATTGGCATGCTCGCCGAAGATTTCGTTTTTCATCACCTCGGAGAAGCCGAGGATGGCATTGAGCGGCGTGCGCAGCTCGTGGCTCATCGTGGCGAGGAAGCGCGACTTGGCGAGGTTGGCCTCCTCCGCCTTGCGCCGGGCCTCGTCGGAATTCGCATTGGCGGTTTCGAGCTCGGCGATCAGCGCGTCCTTCTCCGCCCGGAAGCCGATCGAGTCGACCGAGCTGGCATAGAGCCGGTTGGCCAGGAAGATGAAGAAGAGCTGCGCCGAGGCTGCCATCAGCGCCATCGTCACGCTGTCCATGTCCCGGCGTTCCCAGAAGAACGCCATGATGCCGGCGATGATCGGCGTCAAACCGGCATAGACCGCCATCGGGATCGTGGCGGAGAGCATGACCGTGAGCGCGCTGACGATGAGCAGCGCGGTGGTGACGAAGACCTTCGCACCGGGAGCCTCGACAGGCGCGAACAGCATGAGGAGCAGCGCCCAGGAGACGCCGTGAATGCCTTCCGCCAGGGTGAAAAGCCGACGCCAGCGCTTGAGCCGGACCGTATCGGCGGGCTTGCGCAGATAGCGGCGCGATAGGGCGACGATGACGAGCGTGCTGGCGAGCACCGCGCCGCTCCAGAGCGCGACATAGGAGGTCGGCAGCCAGAGGCAGGCGGCTGCGGCGATGCCGATGACCAGCACCAGCGTACCGGCGGAGCCCGTCAGGCGGTATTGCGCGAAGACGCGCAGCAATTCGGAATCGAAGGCGCGTTCGAGCCCGGTCGAGGAGGTCAGGCGCTCGCGCACGGATTTCACCTCCCGCGAAACGTGCTTGCGGCGCGCTACGACGGAAGGATCGGGCCCGCGCCCGCGCTGCACCTGTTCGGCCGTCACTTCCGCCATGATTGGGAGCGTGTATCCTCGTCCCGCCGCGCGGCATGCGCGGACGGCTCGCCATCATGGACACCAAATCGTTAAGCTCTTCCTGATGGCTCCCTTCGGATTTAGCCGCTCCCGCTACGGACCTTTCGGCTGGCGCCGCGTCGGCCGCGTCACGGATTTCGTCGTGGCGCTCGGGCTGCTGGGCTTTCTCGCGCTCGCCGGCGCGATCCTGCAATACCGTCTCGGCCCCGCCCGGACGCTCGTTGGGCCGGCGCAGGCGATCGATGGCGATTCGCTGCGGCTCCTCGGCGAGGAGTTGCGGCTGGAAGGCGTCGACGCTCCCGAATATCGCCAGAACTGTACGGATCGAGCCGGCCGGCAGGTTGCCTGCGGGCGCGAGGCGCGGCGCGCGCTGCAGGCCATGCTGGCAGGCGGGATGGCGACCTGTGAGATCGGAAAGATCGATCGCTACGGCCGCGGGCTGGCCCGGTGCCGGATCGGCGAGGCGGAGATCAACGCCCGCATGGTCCGCGACGGCCATGCGGTGTCCTACGGCGCCTACCAGGCCGAGGAGGAGGAGGCGCGGGCCGCTGGGCGCGGACTCTGGGCGCTGCAGTTCGAGCGGCCTGAGGCCTGGCGCCGCTCCCATCCGCGCTGAACCCGCACCATCCCGGCCGGATGCGGCATCGCTCGCCATGTTGGCGTCACGAAGCGGCAGCATGTGGTTGACCTTCCGGCGCGGGCCGTGATCCGGTGCGCCGGAGACGGAGAACATCTGATGAAGCTCTATGACGGTGGCCGGGCGCCGAATCCGCGACGGGTCCGCATCTTCTTCGCGGAGAAGGGCGTGCCGCTGCCGGAGCTGGTGCCGGTCGATATCGCCAAGAAGGAACATCGGAGCGAGGCCTTCACCAGGATCAACCCAGCGCAGCGTTTGCCGGTGCTCGAACTGGACGACGGCACGGCGCTCGCCGAGACCATCGCGATCTGCCGCTATATCGAGGCCTTGCACCCGCAGCCGGCACTGTTCGGCCGGGATGCGAAGGAGCAGGCCACGATCGAGATGTGGAACCGGCGCGTCGAGCTCGGTCTGTTCGCCAGCGTCGCCGCCGTCTTCCGCCACAGCCATCCATCGATGGCGGAGCTCGAGGCGCAGGTCCCTGAATGGGCGGAAGCCAATCGCGACCAGATCGACGACCATCTCTGGCTGCTGGAACTGCAGCTGGCCGCCAGCGCCTTCATCTGCGGTGAAACGATGACCGTGGCTGACATCACCGCCGGCATCGCCATCGACTTCATGAAGCCCTCGCGCATTCCGCTGCCAGAGGACTTCGTTCATATCCGCCGCTGGCACGGTGAGCTGTCGACGCGCCCGAGCTGGAAGGCGTGATGCGTCGGTTTTTCCTGTTCCTGCTTGCCCTGCTGCTCCCGGTTGCCGCGCAGGCGGTCGAGCGCCTGAGCGGGGAGGCGATCGAGCGCGCCTTCCGCGGCAACACAGTGTCCGGACGCTACACCAGTGGCGGCTTCTTCACCGAGTATCACGACCCGGACGGACGGGCGCTCGGGCACAATGGCTGGCAGCCCAACACCGATGCCTGCTGGATCACCAAGCCGGACCGCATCTGCTACTATTACGGCCCGCCGAGCGACCGCACGGTGCATTGCTTCACCGTCGAGATGAGCGGCGATCTTTATGTGCTGCGCAATGTCGGCAATGGCATGGTCAATGCGCTGGCCAAGGTCGAGCTCGGCAATCCGCGCAACCACACCGACAACGGCACCCCCTGGTATTGCGACGGGCTGATCTCGCGCGCGCCGATGCCGCCGATGAGCCGGAAGCTGGCGCAGCGCTGATGCGACCGTGGGCAGGCATCGCGGCTCTCGGCCTCGGGCTTCTTGCCACGACCGGCGCCAGCGCGGCCGAGCGGCTGAATGGCGAGCAGATCCGGCGCCTCTTCGAAGGCAACACCGTCTCCGGGGTCTATACCGGCAGCAGCCTGCCGTTCAGCGAGTATCATCATGCCGATGGCCGGGCGAGCGGCCACAACCGCAGCGTGCCGAACAAGGATGCCTGCTGGACCACGACGGCGGATGCCGTCTGCTACTATTATGGCCCTCATGAGACGCGCCGGACCTATTGTTTCACCATCGAGGTCAGCGGCGATCTCTATGTCATCCGCAACCGTCCGAGCGGCCGCATCAACGGCCTCGCCCGGATCGAGAAGGGTGACCCGCACGACTATGCAAAGAAGCAGTCCGATTGGGTCTGCGACGGGCTGATCTCGCAGGCTCCCGGGCGTTCCAGGTTGGCGAGGCGATGAGCGAGGCCGAAACGCTCGACGAGGTGCTGGCGGAACTGCGCAGCTGCCGGATCTGCCGGGATGCGCCGCTCTATCCGCCGCCGCTGCCGCACCAGCCGCGACCGGTGATCCAGGCCTCCGCGACGGCGCGGCTCTGCATCGCCGGCCAGGCACCGGGGACGCGCGTCCATGCCAGCGGTCGCCCGTTCAGCGATCCTTCCGGCGTGCGGCTGCGGAGCTGGCTCGGCATCGAGGAGGCGGTCTTCTACGACGCGGCGAAGGTCGCCATCGTGCCGATGGGCCATTGCTTCCCGGGGCTCGACGCGAAGGGCGGGGACAAGCCGCCGCGGCGGGAATGCGCGCCGACCTGGCGTGGGCGCGTCTTCGCGGCGCTGCCACGGATCGAGCTTGTGCTTGCGATCGGGCGCTATGCCCAGGGCTGGCATCTCGGCGCCAAGGAGGCCGCCAATCTTTCTGCGACGGTCGCGAACTGGCGCGAAATCCTGGCGCGGCCGGTTCATCCGCGCGTATTGCCGCTGCCGCACCCGTCCTGGCGCAACAATGCCTGGCTCAAGCGCAATCCCTGGTTCGAGGGAGAGCTGGTTCCGGTGCTACAAGCGGAGGTCGCGCGGCTGCTGAAGCCGCAGGTCTAGCTCAGTAGCGGAACGGGCCGGAATCCAGGCCGCGATCGACCGCGCCGCGAACGCTAAGGACCGAACGGACGGGGCCGACGGCAGTTTGGCCGCGGCTTTCGAGATAGACCATCCCGTCGGCGCGGCTGCCATAGCCGTTGCGCGAGCTCTTCCCGAATTCGGCGCGAACCGAGCCGCCGGCCCGGACACAGAGGGAGGAGCCTTCGAGCCTGACGAAGCCGGCGCCGTATTCGGGGCAGGGGCGGGTACCCTTGCCTGAGGCGGGAGCTGGTTTGCTGAAGGATTCGCGAGGAGCGGCACGCCCCGGCAAGGATTCGCCGATCGACTGCGCTGCGGTTGCCGTCGCAAGGCAGGTCAGGAGCAGGGCAAGGGCGGTGCGGGGCATGGCGATTTCCGAGTGGTGATGCCTGCTAACCCTGAAGCAAGGCGCGGTTGTGGCGTCTCACTCTTGATAGCATGGGGCGCGTTGCCGAGGGAGTGGCGCAACGTCATGAAAAACCCCGGCTTGCGCCGGGGTGAGTATCGCTCGCACCGGAAGCTCCGTTGGATCAGAGCAGATTCGAAACGCGCGAGCGGATCAGGAAGTTGTCGTAGGTATATTCTGCGATCTGGAACCAGAGATATTCGTCGCCGCGGAAGGCGGCCATCGAATCGTAGATTTTCTTGAAGTCCGGATTCTTGGCGCTGGTTTCGGCATAGACTTCCTTCGACGCCTTCAGGCAGGCTTCGAGGATCTCCTGCGAAAAAGGGCGCAGTTGCGCCCCGGCGGCGACAAGGCGCTTGAGAGCGGCCGGATTGCGGGCGTCATACTTCGCCTGCATGTCGATATTCGCCTGCGCGGCCGCCGTCGTGAGCAGTGACCTGTAGACCTTCGGCAGCTCGTTCCACTTCGCCGTGTTGATGAAGAAGTGGAGCGCGGCGCCTCCCTCCCACCAGCCGGGATAGTAGTAATACGGGGCGACCTTGTTGAAGCCGAGCTTCTCGTCATCGGCGGGGCCGACCCACTCGGCCGCATCGATCGTGCCCTTCTCCAGCGCCGGATAGATGTCGCCGCCGCCGATCTGCTGCGGTACGACGCCGAGCTTGCTCATCACCTGCCCGGCGAAGCCACCAATGCGCATCTTCACGCCCTGCAGGTCGGCGGCGGTCTTGATCTCCTTGCGGAACCAGCCGCCCATCTGGCAGCCGGTATTACCGCCGGGCAGTGCATAAATATTGGCTTTCTTGTAGAACTCATTCAGCAGGTCCATGCCGCCGCCATGGTAGAACCAGGCATTCTGCTGGCGGGCGTTGAGCCCGAACGGTACGGCGGTGCCGAAGGCGAAGGTCGGATCCTTGCCGACGTAATAGTAGGAGGCGGTGTGGCACATCTCGACGGTGCCGTTCGTGACCGCATCCGCCGCCTGCAGCGCTGGCACGATTTCGCCAGCCGCGAAAACCTGAATTTGGAAATTGCCGTCAGTCGCTTCCGAAACGGCCTTGGCCAGCACTTCGGCAGCGCCGTAGATCGTATCGAGCGATTTCGGGAAGGATGAGGTGATCCGCCATTTGATCTCCGGCGTCGGTTGCGCAATGGCCGGACTCGCGATCGCTCCCGCAGCCGCCCCAATTGCTGCGGTCTTCAAAAATAGACGACGCTTCATGAAAGTTCGCCCTCCCAGGCATGCACGCCGGTTTTCCGGTCGTTGCTGACGCGAGCCAGCAAAGCAGGTCTGGTGATCGGTGCAAGATGTATTTGCATGGTAACCATGCAATTTCGTCATGAATTGCCGTGCCGGACCGAAAATCGGCGATGGATCGCTCGCGGCGGCAGCCGGCCAGTCAAGAAAAAGGCCCGGCATGATGCCGGGCCTTGAAACAACCATGTCTGGCATTCGCTGGTGAGGGCATCGGACCGAAAAGTGGAATCCACTTTTCGGAGAAATCCGATGCTCAAACAAAGGGCTAGATCGCCACTTCGCGTCCGGTAGGACGCACGGCGATCTAGCGTGCGCGCGTGCGGACCTGGAAGACGTCGAAGCTGAGCTCCGCCACCTGCCACCAGAGATACTGGTCGGAACGGAAGGCAGCCATGGTTTCGATCGCCTTCTTGAAGTCCGGGTTCTTCGCTGAAATTTCGCCGTAGAGCTCGTTCGAGGCCTTGAGGCTCGCTTCCAGCACGTCCTGCGGGAAGGGGCGCAGCTGCGTGCCGGCCGCCACCAGGCGCTTCAGCGCCGGCGGGTTCACGACGTCGTAGCGTCCTGCCATCTGCGTGTTGGCATAGGTGCAGGCGGCGGTCAGTGCGGCCTGATAGGCCTTCGGCAGCGAATTCCACTTCTCCAGGTTCACGAAGGCGTGGACGGTCGGTCCGCCTTCCCAGAAGCCCGGATAGTAGTAATAGGGCGCGACCTTGGCGAAGCCGAGCTTCTCGTCGTCATAGGGGCCGACCCACTCCGCGCCGTCGATGGTGCCCTTCTCGAGCGCCGGGTAGATGTCGCCGCCGCCGAGCTGCTGCGGCACGACGCCGAGCTTCTGCAGCACCGAACCGGCGATGCCGCCGATGCGCATCTTGAGGCCCTGGAGATCGGCGGTCGACTTGATCTCCTTGCGGAACCAGCCGCCCATCTGCGCGCCGGTGTTGCCGCAGGGGAGGCCGTAGGCATTGAACTTCTTGTAGAATTCGTTGAAGAGCTCGTTGCCGCCGTGCTGGAACAGCCAGGCGTTCTGCATGCGGGCGTTGAGGCCGAACGGCACCGAGGCGGGGATCGCGAAGGTCGGGTCCTTGCCGACATAGTAGTACGAGACGGTGTGGCACATCTCGACGGTGTTGTTGCTGACGGCGTCGAGGGCCTGCAGGGCCGGGACGATTTCACCCGCGGCGAAGACCTGGATCTGGAACTTGCCGTCGGTCAGCTCGGAGACCATCTTGGCCATGATCTCGGCGCCGGCATAGATCGTGTCGAGCGACTTCGGGAAGCTCGAGGCCAGACGCCACTTCACCTCGGGATTGGACTGCGCGACTGCCGGCATGGCTACGGCGGTGGCCGCGGCGCCAGCCGCCGCGGTCTGGATAAACTGACGACGCTTCATCTAGCGATTCTCCTCGGACATTGGCGGATGCGAGCGTTTCGAAACCGGTTCTGTCGCTCGACGTTCGAAAACGCCTTGTAGCGAATGGATTTTCGAAGCGCGAGGGATTTCATCGACGATTCTTGCGACTTTCGGCTAGTTCCGAGGCATGTCTTGGCTGGCTCCTGCGGCGGTGCTTAAAGCGGCCATGATCGAGACTGAAAACCTGCGTCTGCGCCGTCCCGAGATCGACGATCTCGATGCGATCCACGCCATGCGCAGCAACCCGGATGTCGTTCGCCATCTCGGCGGCCGGACGCTCAGCCGGGAGGAGGCCTGGCATCGGTTGACCCGCATCGCGGGCCATTGGGCTCTGCGCGGATACGGCATGTTCGTGGTGGTCGAGAAGCACAGCGGCGCCTTTGTCGGCGAGATCGGCCTGTTCGACGGTTGCAGGGGGCTGTCCCCGGATTTCGACAACGCTCCGGAGGCCGGCTGGATTCTGGCCGCGGCGGCGCACGGCAAGGGTTATGCGAGCGAGGCGGCGGCTGCCGCTCACCGCTGGTTTGCGGAAACCCATGGCGCAAGGCGCAGCGTCTGCATCATCGCGCCCGAGAACCACGCCTCCCTACGCGTGGCGCAAAAGCTCGGCTACAAGGGCTTCGGACAGGTCGAATATCAGGGCCACCCGGTGCTGATGCTCGAGCGCATTCCGGGCTGAGGAACGTCCGCAAGGAGACAGGCATGGATCAGGACAAGCTCAACCGGTTGCGGCAGCGCTATGCCGGCGCCAGCGGTGGCGACATTCACGATCCGCGCTTCGCCAAGGTCGCTGCCGGGCAGTTCACCGGTGACAGGCGCAAATGGCCCTTCGCGGACGTCGCCACCTTCGTCGGCGCGCCCTATCGTCCGGATGCCTTGGCCAAGCCGGATCTCGGAGGGCTCGATGTCGCGATCATCGGCGTGCCGATGGATCTGGGCGTGACCAACCGGGCGGGCGCCCGTCTCGGGCCGCGCGCCGTCCGTGCTGTCGAGCGGATGGGTCCCATGGACCACGCGCTCGGCACCGCGCCCTTCACCCTGATCAAGGCCGCCGATATCGGCGACGTGCCGTTCCGCTCGCGTTACTCGCTTGAAAGCTGCCACGAGGACATCGAGGCAACCTTCCGGACGATCGTAGAGGCTGGCGTCTCGCCGCTCGCGGTCGGCGGCGATCACTCCATCACCTATTCGATCCTCAAGGCCGTCGGCGCCAAGCGCCCGGTCGGCATGGTGCATATCGACGCTCATTGCGACACCTCCGGCCCCTATGAGGGCTCGAAGTTCCATCACGGCGGGCCGTTCCGCCAGGCCGTGCTGGACGGCGTGCTCGATCCCGAGCGCGTCATCCAGATCGGCATCCGCGGCGGCGCCGAATATCTCTGGGAGTTCTCCTACGAGTCCGGCATGACCGTGATTCACGCCAACGAGGTCGACGATCTCGGCCTGGAGGCGGTGATCGCCAAGGCGCTGGCCGTGATCGGCGAAGGGCCGACCTATGTCTCCTTCGATGTCGATTCGCTCGACCCCGGTTTCGCGCCCGGAACCGGCACGCCTGAAGTCGGCGGCTTGACGCCGCGCGAGGCGCTGGCGATTTTGCGCGCGCTCAAGGGGCGCGACATCGTGGCGGCTGATGTCGTCGAGGTCGCGCCGCAATACGATGCGACCAGCAACACGGCGCAATGCGCGGCGCAGGTCCTCTTCACCGAGCTCTGCCTTCTGGCGGAGGCCCGCGCCGCAGGAAAAGGAAGACCATGACGAGGTTCGGTTCGATCGCACGGCTCGCCGCTTTGGGCGGGCTCTGCCTGTTGGGGTTCGCTGCGCGTGCCGAGGTGCCGCAGAATGGATCGGCCTATATGGACGCCGCCTTCGCTTCGGTCGAGACGATGATCAAGGCTTCGGAGAACAGGCCGAACCTGCCGCGCCTGGCTGATCCCGTCGAAGGCAAGGTGCTGGCGGATGTCTGGGACGAGCCGGCCATCCTCGGGAAGAAGCCCTATACGGGCGCTGATATCCCGGCGTTGCTCAACATCGTCCAGAAGCAGTCTCGGATCCTGCAGGTCTACACCCTGTTCTCGCCCGATCGAAAGCCGCCGGACACGGCCAAGAACGTCGTCGAGTACCAGGACGAGCTGACGCGGACCCATGTCTTCCTGCTGAAGGCAGTCGCCGCATCCCTCCAGGCGATCAACAATTTCGGTGCACATCTGCAGGCCGACGAGAAAACCGAGGCCCGTTTTCAGGGGATCCGGCAGATGCGTCTCGGCCTGCAGCAGATCGTGACCGGAGCGTCTCTGGCGCTGCGCAATCCGGCGCTGAAGCCGGAGAATCAGCTTCTGATCGCGCGCAGCCTTGCCCAGAACGCGGCCGATATCGCCGCAGGCGTCGCGCCTGCGGATCGACAGGCGATGATCGCGGCCCTGCAGGCGGCTCAGCCGGTTCTGAAGCCGGATGCGAAGAAGGCGGTTGGCGAGTTCATCCAGACCGTTTCGGCCGCGGCCTGCGACGGGCTCTGCCGGCTCAACTGAGGTGGCGGCCGGCACCCCGGTCGCCTCTTGGCAATGCCTTAGCGCCGCGCCGCCAGCCAGATCACATGCCGCGCCCCGCCGCCCGTCCGGCGGGCGCGCGCCGTGACCTCCTCGGTGGCGAAGTCGGCGTTGCGCAGCCGTCGGGTGAAGCCGTGATCCGGCCCTGACGACCAGACTGCGAGAATGCCGCCCGGCCGCAGCGCCTCCTTGGCGACATGCAGACCCTCGGCGCCGTACAGGCGGTCGTTCCCGGCGACGGTCAGCCCTTCCGGCCCGTTGTCGACATCGAGCAGGATGGCGTCATAGCGGCCCTTGGCTTTGGCGATGACGCCGGCCACGTCGGCGACGGTCAACTGCACGCGCGGATCGTCCAGGCAGCCGGCGAAGACCGCGGCCATCGGCCCGCGCGCCCAGCCGACGACGGCCGGTATCAGTTCGGCCACCTCGACCTCTGCGTCGGGCGGCAGATGGGTGAGGGCGGCCCGCAGCGTGAAGCCCATCCCAAGCCCGCCGATCAGCATTCTGATCCGGGGACGCTGGCCCAACCGCTCGCAGACCAGCTTCGCCAACGCCTCTTCCGAGCCGCTGAGACGGCTGTTCATCAGCTCGTTGCTGCCGAGCATGATCGAGAATTCGCTGCCCCGCTGCTTCAGGCGCAGCTCTCCGCTGCCGTCGGGCAGGGGCGTGCTGTCGAGAACTGTCCAGGGAATCACGTTGCTCTCACCTGTGTCTGAGCCCGCCTTATAACTCTATCCGACCGATGTGCATCGGGCAGGTCGACATGCTCGCTGCGCATGCGCTGCCGTCGTTTATTCCGCTGTTGTGGCGTTCGTGGAATGGCTATTTCATGTTGCGGCGCAGCATAGCGTCGCCATCCCATCGAAAGCCATCCATGAGCTTCGCCGCGCACGACCGCAGCCTGAACGCAGGCACGTCCGCCCTTCGCTCGACGCCGGTCGGGCTGGTGCTGTTCGCGCTCGCCATGGGCGGATTCGCGATCGGCACGACCGAATTCGCTGCGATGAGTCTGTTGCCCTATTTTTCGGCAGGCCTCGGCATTGATGAGCCCACGGCGGGGCATGTCATCAGCATCTATGCGCTCGGTGTCGTGGTCGGTGCGCCGCTGATCGCCGTGCTGGCGGCGCGGGTTCCGCGCCGCACGCTGCTGATCGGGCTGATGACCGTCTTCGCCATCGGCAACGGCCTGAGCGCGCTGGCGCCGAATTATCACTGGATGCTGGCCTTCCGCTTCCTCAGTGGCCTGCCGCATGGCGCCTATTTCGGGGTGGCGGCATTGGTCGCGGCCTCACTCTCGCCGCCGAATCGGCGCGCGCAATCGGTCGCGCGGGTCATGCTCGGCTTGACGATCGCGACGATCCTCGGCGTTCCGGCCGCGAGTTGGATGGGGCAGGTCTTGGGATGGCGGTCGGGCTTCGCCATCGTCGCGGGCCTGGCCCTGCTGACGGTCCTGCTGATTGCGCTCTACGCGCCACGCGACAAGGTCCAACCGGGCGCGAGCCCGCTGCGCGAACTCGGCGCGCTGAAGCGCCGACAGGTCTGGCTGACGCTCGCCACCGGCGCGATCGGCTTCGGCGGGCTCTTTGCGGTCTACGCCTATTTGGCCTCGACCCTGATGGCAGTGACCGGTGCTTCGCCGGCGCTGGTACCGATCGTGCTCGCCGTCTTCGGCCTTGGGCTGACATTCGGCACGCTCTTCGCCGGCTGGGCCGCCGATCGGGCGCTGGTTCCGGCCACTGCGGGCCTTCTGCTGTGGAGCGCCTTCTGGCTCGCGGCCTTCCCCTTCGCTGCCGGCAACATCTGGGCGGTCTCGCTGGTCGTCTTCATGATCGGCAGCGGCGGCGGCCTTGGCGCCATGCTGCAGACGCGCCTGATGGACGTTGCCGAAGACGCGCAGACGCTCGCCGCTGCGCTGAATCACAGCGCCTTCAACACGGCCAATGCGCTCGGCCCCTGGCTCGGCGGCATGGCGATCGCCGCCGGCTACGGATGGACCTCAACCGGCTGGGTCGGCGCGGCGCTGGCGCTGGGCGGCCTCGCGATCTGGATCGTCGCGGTCATCGACGCGCGCCGCTAGCGGGGCCTGCGCGGCGTTCCTGCGCCGGCCTGTCTTCTCCTTTGGCAGTATTGACCGGGTTGCCGGCCCTTTGGGCGGTGCAGGGCGTCAAAAGCTGCGGGGCTCCCTCTTGCGGGTGAGGCGAAACTGCGCCCAATCTGTCGCAGCGGGGTCGGACCGGGACAAGGTAAACTCGGCGGCCCCGAAACTGCGGGAGGTCTCATGAAGGGTTTCGTTCGTTTCGTCGCCGCTGCGGCGCTGACGCTGGCTGGTGCGACAGGCGCTCTCGCCCAGGCCAAGGAGTGGAAGGAGATTCGGATCGGCACGGAAGGCGCCTATCCGCCCTACAACAACCTGAACGCCAAGAAGGAGCTCGAAGGCTTCGAGATCGATTACGGCAACCTGCTCTGCGAGAAGATGAAGGTGAAATGCACCTGGGTGGTGCAGGATTGGGACGGCATCATTCCGGCGCTGCTCGCCAACAAATACGACGTCATCTTCGCCGGCATGAACGCGACCGACGAGCGCAAGAAGCGGGTCGATTTCACCTCGGTCTACAGTAAGACGCCGATCTGGGCGATCGGGCCGAAGAGCACCAAGTCCGACGACATCTCCCCGGCGGCGCTCAAGGGCAAGTCGGTCGGCACGCAGGGCTCGACCATCCACGCCAACTATCTCGAGAAGTTCTACAAGGATTCCGACATCCGCCTCTATCCGACTCAGGAGGAAGCGAATCTCGACCTGCTCAACGGCCGTCTTGACTATATCGTCGCCGACGCGCTCGCGCTTTCGGATTTCCTCCGCGGCAAGGGCAAGGATTGCTGCCGCAAGATCGCCGAGGTGAAGCGCGACGACGCCATCCACGGCCCCGGCGTCGGCGGCGCCGTGCGCAAGTCGGACACCGAGCTGAAAGAGATGATCAGCAAGGCCATCGCCGAGACCATGGCCGACGGCTCGCACAAGAAGCTTGAGGACAAGTGGTTCAAGTACGATTGAGCCGGCTGTCCTGAACCGTTTCCGCCGGCCCGGTCGGGCCGGCGGGCATAAGCTTCTCCTGTTTCGGCATCCCCATGCTCGATAAATTCGCGCTGCTCGGCTTCGGCCCCGAAGGCTGGGGCTGGGCCCTGCTGCAGGGCGCCGCCGTCACCATTTCGATCGCGCTGGCGACGCTGCCTTTCGGGCTTGCGCTGGGGCTGCTCGTCGCGCTCGGCAAGCGCTCGGACAATGCGCTGCTGCGCGGCCTCTCCACGCTCTACACCACGATCTTTCGTGGCGTGCCCGAGCTGCTCACGCTCTACATCATCTATTTCGGCATCCAGATCGTGCTCCAGCAGCTCTGGCAGAAATTCGGCCTGCCGGGCTCCTTCAGCATGCCGCCCTTCGTCGCCGGCATGGTCGCGCTCGGGGTCGTCCTCTCCGCCTTCTCCAGCGAGGTCTGGGTCGGCGCGCTGAACTCGATCCAGAAGGGCCAGCGCGAGGCCGCCGCCGCGCTGGGCTTGAGCAAGGCGCAGGCCTTCCGCCTCGTCGTCCTGCCGCAGCTCATCCGCGTGGCGCTGCCCGGCCTCGGCAACAACTGGATGGTGCTGCTCAAGGAGACCTCGCTGGTCTCGGTCATCACCCTGCCGGACATCATGTTCATCACGACCCGCGCCAATGTCGTGACCAAGGAACCGTTCCTGTTCTTCGGCGCGGCGATGCTGATCTACCTGTTCTTCTCGCTGGTCTCAGCCCGGACGATCGACGGGTTGGAACGACGCGCCAATCGCGGCTTCGCCGCCTTCGGAGGCGCGACGCGATGAACTGGTGCGAGTATCCCGGCTGGTTCCTCGGCAGCGAAGTCCTGCAGAACTATGGCTGCCGGATGGCGTCGGGCCTCTGGATCACGGTCGAGCTGGTCATCTTCTCGGTGCTGCTCGGCTTCGCGATGGCGTTCGGGCTCGCCGTCGCCAGGCTTTACGGGCCGCGCTGGGCGGCGCGGCTTGTCAGTGGCTACACCACCTTCTTCCGCGGCACGCCGCTGCTCTGCCAGCTCTTCCTCGTCTATTACGGCCTCGGCCAGTTTCGCGTGTTCTGGCAGGACATCGGGCTGTGGTGGTTCTTCCGCGATCCGTTCTACTGCGCGCTCCTCACCTTCACGATCAACACGGCCGCCTATCAGGCCGAGATCCTGCGCGGCGCCATCCAGTCGATCCCGCGCGGGCAGTTCGAGGGGGCGCTCTCGCTCGGCCTGCATCGCTGGGCGACGCTGCGCCTCGTCGTGATGCCGCAGGCGATGATCCTGGCGCTGCGCCCGCTCGGCAACGAGCTGATCGTGATGATCAAAGCGAGCGCCATCGCCTCGCTGGTCACGCTGTTCGATCTGATGGGGGCGACGCGGCTGGCCTTCGCTCGCTCCTTCGACCTGTCGATCTATCTCTATGCAGCGCTGATCTATCTCGTGTTCGTCGAGATCATCCGGCGCGTCTGGGACAGGCTCGAGATCAGGCTCAGCCGCCATATGGCGCTGCGCTGAGCCGACCTCAGCCCGGTAGGGTGAGGACGACGGCGCCGCGCGGGGTCGCGACGACGGTATGCTCGTATTGGACGGTGGGCGCGCAAGGCTCGCTGTAGAGCGTCCAGCGATCGCCGTCCCCTTGTTCCGCCCAGTCCGCGCCTAGCGACAGGAACGGCTCGACGGTGAAGACGAGTCCGTTCGTCATGGTCCGGCGCTCGCGCCGGTCGGGCCAGGTCGCGATCTCCGTCGGCTCCTCGTGGAGTAAGCGGCCAACGCCGTGGCTCGCCAGGTTACGCACCAGCGTATAGCCGTGCTTGTCGGCGAAGCGCCCTACAGCCTGGCCGATGCCGGCGAGAGGCTTGCCCGCGCCGACCTGACCGATGCCGGCCCAGAGCGCACGCCGGCCGTCGCGGCAGAGGCGCTCGAGCCTGGGCTTGACTGGCGGCACGGCGAAGGAGGCGCCGGTATCGGCGAAGAAGCCGTCCTTCTCCGCCGAGACGTCGATATTGACGAGATCGCCCGCCAGGATGCGCCGCTCGCCCGGGATGCCGTGGGCGATCTCCTCATTGACGCTGATGCAGGTCGCGCCCGGGAAATCATAGGCGAGTTCCGGGGCCGGGCGTGCGCCGTGCCGTTCGAGGAAATCGCGCCCGATCGTATCGAGCTCGACCGTCGTCATGCCGGGCTCGAGCGCCTTGCCCATGGCGGCAAGCGCGCGTGCCACGATTCGGCCGATCTCGCTGAGCGCCTGCAGTTCGTCGTCGTTCGATATGGTCATGGACCCGAGCTAAGCCGCCGGCCTCTCGGCCGCAACGGAAAAAGCCGCATGGGCGGCTGGCACGCAACCGCCTTCCCGGCCGGGCAACGGCGCGCTAAAGCGTGTCAGTCTTCAGGAAGAGCGGGAGCTGCTCATGGCCAAAGTCGCGTTCATCGGTCTCGGCGTGATGGGATATCCCATGGCGGGCCATCTCAAGGCCAAGGGCCATGAGGTCACCGTCTACAACCGCAACCCGACGAGGGCTCAAGGATGGGTCGCTCAGCATGGCGGCCTCTCCGCGCCGACCCCGGCCGATGCCGCGAAGGGCCAGGAGATCGTCTTCGCCTGCGTCGGCAATGACGACGATCTGCGCTCGGTGACGATCGGCGAAAACGGCGCCTTTGCGGGCATGGAGAAGGGCGCGATCTTCGTCGACCACACCACGGCCTCGGCGAATGTCGCGCGCGAGCTCTACGAGGCGTCGAAGCAGGGCGGATTCGGTTTCATCGACGCTCCCGTCTCGGGCGGTCAGGCAGGCGCCGAGAACGGCGTGCTGACCGTGATGTGCGGCGGCGAGCCCGAGACCTACGCCCGCGTCGAGCCGGTGATCGCGAGCTTCGCCCGCATGTGCCGTCTGATGGGCCCGGCCGGCTCCGGTCAGCTCACCAAGATGGTCAACCAGATCTGCATCGCCGGCCTGGTCCAGGGCTTGTCCGAAGGCGTGCACTTCGCCAAGCGCGCCGGGCTCGATGTCGAGACCATGCTGGAGGTGATCTCCAAGGGGGCTGCCGGCTCCTGGCAGATGGAGAACCGCGGCAAGACGATGAACCAGAACAAGTTCGACTTCGGCTTTGCCGTCGACTGGATGCGCAAGGATCTCGGCATCGTCCTCGACGAGGCCCGCCGCAATGGCGCGCAGTTGCCGGTCACCGCGCTCGTCGACCAGTTCTATGCCGAGGTGCAGAAGATGGGCGGCAATCGCTGGGATACCTCCAGCCTGATCGCCCGTCTGGAACCGTAAAGCGGCACTGTCGCCGAAATCCTGAGACGGGCCCTCATGGCCCGTCGACCATCAGGCGGCCTCTTTCGAAGGATCGGAGCGGCGGTCCAGCCTCAGCCGGGAATCCGGCCGTACACGCTGCCGGTGCATGGTGTAGAGCCCGCTGCCGACGATCAGCCCGATGCCGAGGAAGGCGAAGAGATCGGGCACATCGCCCCAGACGAGATAGCCAAGCAGCGCCGCGAAGACGATGACGGCGTAGCGGTACTGCGAGATCACGCCGACATCGGTGCGACGGAAAGCGCTGATGATGAAGAAGGTGCCGACCGTGACCAGCACGGCAGCCAGGGCGACATAGACGGTCTCGAGCCGCCAGACCGGCAGCCATTGTTCGGTCAGCCCATAGCCGAGTGCGACAATGCCGACGAGGACCGTCGTGGTCAGCGACACCACGGTGGAGGGCACATCATCGCCGATCGTACGGGTCGCGAGATCCCGGCAGGCGACGAGAAAGGTGCTGAACAGGGCGACGAGCGCTGCAGAATTGAAGGAGGTGGCGCCCGGCTTCACCACGAAGAGCACGCCGGTGAAGCCGATGGTCAGCGCCAGCGTCCGTCGCCAGCCGACCCGCTCAATCCCCAGCACGACCGCCAGCGCGACGATCAGCAGCGGGGAGGCCATGTTGATCGCGGTGATGTTGGCGAGCGGCAGCAGGCCGAGCGACCAGCCGAAGGTCAGCGCGCTGAAGGCCTCCAGCGTCCCGCGCAGCAGCACGCGCGGCCGGAAGGCCATCGCGAGCCGGTCGCTTTCGCGCGCGGCGAAAACGAGCACGAAACCGACGATGATCGCGAAGGCTGCTCTGAGTGCGATCGCCTGCCCGGCGGGATAGGTTTCGCGCGCCAGCTTCATCAGCGTGTCGTTGACGACGAAGAGCGATATGGCCGCGAGCATGAAGACGATGCCGCGGCGGTTTTCGGCTGCACTGGCCAAGGGAAACGACCCTGCTGGGATGTTTAGGCTGCGAAATGGGAAAGCGAGAACGGCGTCAGATCGAAAGGCGATTGGCCGACGGTCCAGGTCGGCGAGGATCTCGCCGATCGCGCTGGCGAATTTGAAGCCATGGCTCGGGCCTGTACGACGCGGAAGGCCAAGCCATACAGACCCGTCGATAGGCGGTCCAATGCTTCTGAAGCACAGGCGCTGTGCAGGCGCCGAGGAAGCTTTTGTTAACGGTCGCCACCCATAACCGGATGCAAGGCTGACCTTAGGTGAGACTGGGCTGGGGATGCAGGGCAGGATACGACGCTGGCTGAGCGCTCGAACTCCAGCGAATGGCGAAGCTTCATCGGAGCCGACGACAGTCGAGGCGGCAGAGGCCCCAGCCCCACAGATCGCTCCCAGCGACCTTTCCGTCCGCGATGCAGTGGACGACATCGAACGCGATATCCTGTTCGCGATGGATCGGCTCATCAAGGAGCTAGGCGAGGTCGAGAAGCTATCGGCTGATTCCGAAAGCGGTTCGCGCACCATTCTGGAGAGCGCTGGCAGCATGCGCATGGCTGTCGGTGCTGCGAGCGAGAACGCCTCGGTCCTGGCGGCGGCGACGCAACAGGTTTCCCAATCGGCCGAGCAGGTCGACAGCGCGATGGCGAGCGTCCGCAATCGGCTCGACACCGCAGTCGAGCGCGCCGGTCAGGCCACCTTGATGCTCGATGGGCTGGCCGCGGCGACCGGCGAGATCCACGGCATCGTCGATTCCATTGCGGAGATCGCCCGGCAGACCAATCTGCTGGCGCTCAACGCGGCAATCGAGGCGGCCCGTGCGGGCGAGGCTGGCCGCGGCTTCGGTGTGGTTGCCCATGAGGTCAAGTCGCTCTCCATCGAGGTGAGCGAGGCCGTGGAGCATATCCGCAGCCGGGTCGACCGGCTCACCCACGCAGCCCAGAGCTCGACCGGCATCGTCAACGAGGCCTTGCAGATCGTGCGGGACGTCAACCCGCTCATGAGCATGATCAGCGAGGCTTCGCAGGAGCAGGCCGCTTCGACGGCGGAGCTGTCGCGCAATGCCCGCGAGGCGGCGCTTTTCGTGGAAAACGTCGCACGCCGCGCCGATGAGATCGACCGGATCGCGCATGCCACGGTCGCCGAGAGCGAACGGGCGCGCCGGGCTTCGGAGAAGGGCAGCCGACTGGTCGGTCGCATGCTCCGGCGCTTCAAGCCGGTCCTGCGGCACTCCGCCTTCGCCGACCGGCGGCGCTTCGATCGCTTTCCGACCGCGCGCCGCGCCCAGCTGAAACTCGGCGGCATCGATCTGTCGAGCCGCATCGTCGATGTTGGCCGCGGCGGTGCGCTTCTCGCCGACACGCAGTCTGTGCAGTTCGGCGGCGTAGGGACACTCACCATCGACGGTCTGCCGCCGCTTCCCTGCCGGATGGCAGGGCAAAGTGAGCATGGATTGCACCTCGCCTTCGATGCGGATGCGGTCGCCGGCAGTGGCGCCCTGGCGCAGATGATCGAGGACATCGAACGTTCCTATCGGCCGCTCATCGAGCGCGCCCAGGACTTTGCTCGCGAGGTCGCCGCGGCGATGGAAATCGCCATAGAGAAAGGGCTTGTCGCGGAGGAGGAGCTGTTCGAAGCGGACTACACGCCAGTTCCCGAGAGCGAACCGCTCCAGTATCTGAGCCCAAGCCTGCCGGCTCTGGAAGCCGTCCTGCCGCCTTTGCTCGAAAGGACGCTCGCCAGCGATCCGCGCCTGGTTTTCGCCGTGCCGAGCGATCGCAATGGCTACGTGCCGGTGCATCATGCCGGAACGTCGCAGCCGCAGCGCAACCATGATCCGATCTGGAACGCCGTCCATTCCTGCAACCGGCGCATCCTCGACAGCCGCTCCGGCATCAGCGCGAGCTGTTCGGTGCGTCCGTTCCTGGTCCAGCTCTGCCAGCATGACTTCGGGAACGGGCGCAGCGAGGCGCTGAGCGAGATCAACGCGCCGTTGCGGGTGCGGGGGCGCCACTGGGGCGGTGTCCGGATGGCCTACAGGCTCTAGAGCATTTTCGAGCGAAGTGGACACCGGTTCGCGTGAAGAAAACGCGATAAAACAAAGACCTAGAGCACTTTCGCGATTCGAGGAAACGCGGAAGTGCTCTAACGTCCGCGACGCGCAGGTCGAAGTAGAGCAGACGGGTTCAGGCTACAGCCTGTCCCAGGTCACCGAGATGTTGAGCTTCTGGAAGGCCTGCTTCCAGAGCGAAGCGGCTTGCTCCAACCGGTTCGGGTCGTAGACGCCCTGGACCTGATGGATGCTGAGAGTCCACGTCTTTGCGCCCGAATCCTGCCAGACCTTGTCGAGCAGGCGTCTCAGCCGCTCCGGATCGCGCGCGCCGGCGCCGTTGCCGAAGACGGTGAATTGGCCTGAGTTCTGCAGCATGTCCGAGACGAGGACGAGCGAGCGGTCGCCGTTCGGCACGCGGTTCTCGCGGCGCGAGACGACATCGCCGATGGCCTCGACGATCGGTGACTGGTTGCCCTTCGCCGGCTGGGTCAGCACGGTCAGCGCCTCGTCGAGCGGGCGGCCGAATTTCTCGACCCATTTTACATATTCGCGGCGCGGATTGCCGATCAGCTCGCTCGCCGTCTTGCCGGGGTTGCACAGCGAGATCAGCGCCGGGAAGCCGGGCTCGAATACGTCGTTGAACACATAGATCGACAGCATCCGCTCGGCTGGCAATTCGTCGCCGATCTGCTTGACCAGCTTCTTCAGTCGCGCAGCCTGCACCTCGCTCCAGGGATCGGTCTTGTCGACGAGGATGAGCGTGTGCCCGACCGGGCCCGTCTTAGGGCAGAGCGTCTCCTGGTCGCGCGGCGGGCCGCGCAGCAGGGAAGGGGCCGCGAAGAAGCCGACGAGCGCGACGCCCGCGAGCAGGGAGGCGACGATGGCCAGGTTCTCAGTCTTCATGACAGTGAACCTAGCCTGCGTTGCACGGGCACGGAACCACGACCGTCATCATTCCGGGGCGGCCCTTAGGGCCGAGCCCGGAACCCATGAACACCGTCGCCGATCCAATTTTGCAGGGATCGCTTGCCGGAGAGGGAGTTCCCGCGTTGTCCATGCGCTTCTGAACCAGCGACGGTGTTCATGAATTCCGGGCCCAAGCGCTGTGCGCTCGCCCGGAATGACGGTGCGATTCATCGCAAGCGAACCTACCGTGGCATTGCGGCGAAATCCTCCGCCGCCTGTTTCTGGGCCGCTTCGTCCTGCTCGAAGGCTTCGCGCCCGGCCTGCGCCGCGCGCAGCTTCACCTGCTCGATCTCGCCGGCGAGGTCGACGCCGCGCAGCAGCATCAATCGGTCCTTGAGCTTGGCTTCGATTAGCGCGGGCATGCTGGTGAGCAGCTGCTCGAAATCCTCGATCTGCCGGCGCGCCGCGACATATTCCGGCAGCTCTCCCGGCTGGTCGATCTCGGCGAGGTTGAGCGATTGCGCGAAATAGGCTGGCGGCAGATCGGTTCGGATGCGCAGATTGGCCTCGCGATACTGCATCATCGCTGCGTCCTTGGCCGCGCGCAGCTGCCCAAGGCGGGAGAGATAGAGGTCGCGCGCTTTTTCGGCGGCCGCCTTCGTGCCCTGCAGCTTGCCCAGCTCGTCGCGGCAATCGGCGCGGAAACCGTCGATCTGGGTGCGGATCGCCTCCAGCTCCGGCAGCAGCTCGCCGTCGAGTCGCCGCCGCTCCTCCTCGACCGCGCTCCAGCGCTGGCGCCAGCGCTTGTAGGCGGTGGCATGGCCCGGATAGGTGCCGAAGGCGGTAAAGCCCTTCGTCGCTGCGACGAAGGCGACGAGGCAGCCGATGATGACCAGCGCGACCGATTTGATGTCGTAGATCGCGAAGGGGTTTTCCATCATGCGCGGCATGACCTGGAAGGAGCGTGCATCCGGATTGGCGATCAGCATCTCGCGGTAATGGCCGACCGCGAGGTTGAACAGCACGATGAGCGCGATCATTCCGGCATAGGCTGGCAGCGCCCAGAACAGGTGTGAGCTCTTCACATGCTGGCAGTAGCGGGCCGGTCCGACCCCCATGAAAAAGCCGAGCGCGATGTTGAGCGCCGAGATGATGACGGCGGTGGCCGCGCCGCCGACCAGGCCGAAATCGCTCGCTTCTGCAAAGAAGTTGCCGTTGAGCAGGCTCTCTATCACCAGCGGCACGACGAGGAAGAACAGTATGAACTGCCACTTGTCGAGCTTGGGATCGGCGCGGCGCTTGTTCTCGTAGTTGAAGAAGGCGTATTCGCGCTTGGCCCTGAGGGCATCGTAGATGCGCTGCTCCAGCTCGCTGCCGTGCTTGTTGAGCATGGCCCGCATCGTCGCCTCGACGCTGCGCACGCGCCCCTCGAAGCGTTGCTGCGTGAACAGCTCGCGCCGGCTCACGATCTCGGCCTGGATGGCGTTGAGCCGGGCTGCCGCCTCCTGTCGCAGCGTGGTGTAGTGCTCGCGCGCCTTGGCGATCAGCGTCTGCTCGGTCTGCGACAGCATCGTCGCATCGGCCGGCGGCAGGTTCTCCACCGCATCGCTTGCGCCGTTGTGGCCGGCCCTGACCGACTCCGCGAGATGATGCGCCGTCATCGCCGGGGTGGTGCCGCGCAGCGAGGCCATGTTGCCGTTGTCATTCGCCATGGGCGGCTCGCATCAGGAACAGGCGGGCATCCACGACATCGACCCAGAAATCGCGGAAGCCCGGATAGGCCGGGCGCAGATAGGCGCGCTCGAACCAGATCGTCAGCGCGACGAGCCCGGCGCCCGCCAGCATGGGCAGGATGGCGGGGAGGGACAAAGCTGTGGGATCGAGCGCCGAAAGCCGCCAGCCAAGCCCGGCCAGCACCATGGCACAGGCGATCAGAAGCAAAGCACGAACGCGGTGGCGGCCGGTATCGTAGGCGAGTTGCAGCGCCCCGGTCATCATCGCGATCGCGAAGGCCGCGCAGAGTTCTAGCACGGCGAGGCCCGCCAGGACGCCCGCGATTCCGGCCCCGATGCCGGTCGGCGATGCAGGCGAAAGCACCAGGAAGACGCCGCGGCCGGATGACCAGGCCAGATAGAGGCAGAAGAGCAGGGTGGCCCCGATCAGGATGGCGAGAAGGGGCAGGGGGCGCCGCAAACGTACCGCCATGATGGCCAGCCGCGCCGCATGGGTCTGCCGCACGGCGTCATCGATTGCGCTTGCCGCCGCTTTCACGCGGCCTGCGATCGCCTTGAACATGACCCGCCGCAACTCCACCCGTCGCCCGACGGTGCCGGTATTCGCCTGGCCGGTCAAGCGAGTGCGGCAGCCATCCGGATCGATCAGCCGCCGGTGACGCTCATATGCCGGCCGACGGCCGGGCGCGCATGGCGCCGGTCGATGATGAAGTCGTGGCCTTTCGGCTTGCGGGCGATCGCCTCGTCCATGGCGTGGTAGAGCAGGGCGTCGTCACTGGAGGAGCGGACGGCGGCGCGCAGGTCGGCGGCGTCCTCCTGGCCGAGGCACATATAGAGCGTGCCGGTGCAGGTCAGTCGCACGCGGTTGCAGCTCTCGCAGAAATTATGGGTGAGCGGCGTGATGAAGCCGACGAGCCCGCCGGTCTCCTTGACGCGGACATAGCGCGCCGGCCCGCCCGTGCGGTAGGGATCGTCGACCAGCGAATACTTCTCCATCAGCCGCCCGCGCACCACCGAGAGCGGCAGGTACTGGTCGATGCGGCCGACCTCGATCTCGCCCATCGGCATGACCTCGATCAGGGTGAGGTCCATGCCGAGGCCGTGCGACCAGAGCATCAGCTCTTCGATCTCGTCGTCGTTGACGCCCTTCAGCGCCACCGCGTTGATCTTGACGCGCAGGCCGGCCTTGCGCGCCGCCTCGATGCCGGCGAGCACGACCTTGAGGTCGCCCCGGCGGGTGATCTCGCGGAACTTGTCGGCGTCGAGCGTGTCGACCGAGACGTTGACGCGGCGGACGCCATAACCGGCGAGCTCGTCGGCATAGCGCGAGAGCAGCGAGCCATTGGTCGTCAGCGTCAGCTCGTCCAGCGCGCCGGAGGCGAGATGGCGCGAGAGCGAGCGGAACAGGCTCATGATGTCGCGGCGCACCAGCGGCTCGCCGCCGGTGAGTCGCAGCTTGCGTGTGCCGCGGCTGACGAAGGCGGTGGCGATGCGGTCGAGCTCTTCCAGCGTCAGCAGCTCTTTCCGGGGGAGGAACTGCATGTTCTCGGCCATGCAATAGACGCAACGGAAATCGCAGCGATCCGTCACCGAGATACGCAGATAGGATATTTTCCGGCCGAACGGATCGACCAGCGGCGACCGCGTCAGCGGCTTCATGTCGTCGAGCAGCACGTCTGCCTCAACTCCGAACGCCCAGCCCGCTCCGCCCAGGGTGCGGACTGGTTTTCACATTGCTATAGCAAGACATTGGCACTGCTGCGGCCAAGGTCAAGCGCATCACTGCCGCAGCCTGTAAGGGACGTACACGATCATGTCATCCTGGCCGACTGAAATCCGCCTGTCGAAGGATCGTCGCACCCTGCATGTCGCTTTCGACGACGGGGCGAGCTTTGCGTTGCCGGCCGAGCTTCTGCGCGTCGAAAGCCCCTCGGCCGAGGTCCAGGGCCACCATCCCAGCCAGAAGACGATCGTTGCCGGCAAGGCCGCGGTCGAGATCCTGCGGGTCGAGCCGGTCGGCAACTACGCCGTCAGGCTCGGCTTCGACGACTTGCACGAGACCGGCATCTACGCCTGGGATTACCTGCGCGAACTCGGCGAGCAGGCCGACGAGAAGATGAAGGCCTATGAGGCTGCGTTGGCGGAGAAGGGGCTCTCCCGCGAGCGGCGCTAGGGTTTGGCGGCGCGTTCCACGTCCGGCAGTTTCCAGCTCTTGTCGAAGAGCGGCTTCTCCGGTCCATAGAGCCGAAACAGCAGTTCGAGCTTGCGGCTGGAGTCGGTCGGCACCCAAGTCGCCTCCTTCCCCGACTCCGCCACCCGCTCGCAGGTTATCTCGATTGAACCTCGGAATGGGATGGAAGGCGGAGCTTGCGCTTGGCTCCTAAGGATCGCGGTTGGCTTGCCGGCTGAGGGCGACGAGTTTCAGAAGATTTGCATAGCCCCGAGCGTCGTCAATCGCGCGGTGCGTGTGTTCAATGGAGCCAAGCCATTCGAGCGGATAGTGCTCGACATCACATTGCCACTGTCCTCGCCCCGTGCTGCCTGCGACCATCGACATAATGCAGAGAGGCGGATGCTGAAAAAGGCGGTCTGGAACCCATGGGCCTTCAAATAGTGGCCGCCCGGTAAATCGTCTCAGATAGAAGTCGATCCACAGCCCGTCGAGGACGACCGGATGGGCCGCGAAAATAGGCTCGCCACCCAGCGATTTGACCCAATTAACAAACCGCTTGACGCCTGCCCCTGCTGGTTCCGGGTTGCTCGTCGCGGCCGTCCATGCCTCAGGCTGCGTCTGCCAGAAGGCCATGGTCCCCGCATCTCGTTCAGCGCCGTCGAGAGGCTCCAGAACAGCCTCGAATTCGCCGAGGATCCTGCCAGTGTTTGATACCGCCACTGAGCCGAACGACAGCATCGAATTCGCGCCCGGTATCGGCCCATCGAATTCGCAGTCGGTTACAACGTAGAAATGGGGCATCGACCCTCCGGTCTCGTTTCAACGTAAACCTACGCGCACCCCGACTTACTCAGAGGCAAACGGTTGCTTTGAGCGGCCGAGAGCGGACCCAGAACGCTACTTGCCGAATGTACCAAACAGGTCGAAACCTGGACTCATCCGCACTCCGGCTGCATGCAAGGGCGCCCGAGCACGCCGGGCATTCGCAGCGCACGCGGCTGCTCATTTCGTTGCCGGATAGATCAGGTCACAAAGCTGCCGAAGTCTCTCTCCATTGGGCGCGTAGATCGATGCGTGGCGTCGTTAATATGGAGTTAAGGGGCCATTGAAGGAAAGTAACATCGGCGCAGATTTCTGTGCAATGAATAGGATTATGTTCAGGTATAGGCGGGTCGGTCGCTCGTGCAGGTAGAAGTTTCTTTCCGGAGGTTTTCTCTCTGTGCCGCTCGGTGCACGATCATCGCTTCTGACGTCGCGATGATGCCAAAAGCTGCTGATGCGGCAGAGCATCTCCCTGGCATTCCCCTGCCGTGGCAAATGGCCTGCGAACCACCGCAGTCTTGCGCCTGACCTGAGAATTGGCCGACGACAAAAGCCATCGACTAGCGTCGCAATCCAGTCCCGCCTGATCCCCGCAAGGGCGGAACGCTAGCTCGTCTTCCTCCCGGTTTTCCAGCAAGTCCCAGTCAAGCGAGCCGCTGGTCCCGCCGCCGATCGATCGGCGCTGCGCACGCTCGGCTCGACCCTATATCTCCGGAGCATACTCCATGAAGCGCATCGTCCCGCCGGCGCTGCTCGCGCTCGCGGCTCTCGTCGTGCTGCCTACCAAGACCCTGCCGACGACGTCGCCCGCCCTGTCGCGCATCCCGCTCGGCGTCGATGACCGTGCATTGGGCCTCAATCCGAAGGCGCTTCCCTCAAGCCGTCTTGATACCGATGACAGTCCGCTGATCGGGCTGGCCCCCGCGATCGCGCAGAGCGAACCCCGCAGTGGTCTCGCGCGCCCATCGCGCGACAGCGAAAAGAGCGAGCTGGTTCCGCCTGATGCCGTGCCACGTTCGGGCGAGGCCCTCGGGAAAGGTGATGGAACGACCCCGCGCTCTGCCGCGAGTGCAGGGCAAAGCCCGGTGACGCCGACGAGCGAAAGCACGACGATCGCCTGGGTCACGCCGACCGGGATTCTGGTCCTGCCCGGGAAAGAGCCTGAGCCGCGGCAGGTTTATGTGGGGCTGATCGAGCCCGAGCATCTGGAGCGCGAAGAGCGCTGCCTGGCCCAGGCCGTCTATTTCGAGGCGCGTTCCGAAGTGGAGGAGGGACGGGCTGCCGTTGCCCAGGTCGTGCTCAACCGGGTCAAGAGTGGGGTCTATCCTGGCACGGTCTGCGGCGTGGTCTTCCAGAACCGCCACCGCAAACTCGCCTGCCAATTCACCTTCGCCTGTGAAGGCAAGGCATTGCGCATCACCGAGCCCGAGGCCTGGAAAGCGGCGATGCGCATCGCGCGCGAGGTCTACGAGGGCAAGATCTACCTCGCTGAAGTCGGTGCCGCGACGCATTACCACGCCGACTATGTTCAGCCGACATGGGCGAAGAAGCTGAAGAAAATGGACGTGATCGGCCGACACATCTTCTACAGTTGAAGGTGAGGCAGGCTTTAATGGAGCTATACGATCCAAGGCCTCCGGCGCAGCCCTGATGAGTGGAACGCTTGCGTCCACAAATGTCAGCCATGGGTCCTGCGGAGCGCCAGTCCGACACCGCTGAGCGCGACGCTGATGGCCAGGATTTCCCGCGGCCCCAGGGCATCTCCAAGCAACGGTACGGCCGATAGCGTTCCGACGATCGGGACGATCAGCATGCCCGTTGCCGCGGCTGCCGTCGGCAGGCGTTTCAGGGCTCCAAACCAGGTCAGATAGCACAGCGCCATCGGGGCTGCCGCCATATAGGCCAGACCAACCAGGCCCTGGCCGGACAATGCGAGGAGATGTGGCTGTTCCAGAATCAGGCTCAACGCGACCATTGGCAGGCAACCGAGAGCCACCTGCCATGCCGTCAGCGCCGTGAAAGGCATCGCGATGGGCTTGCGGGCCATGACGGTGCCGACGGCGAAGAGAATGGCGGCGGCGAGGCCAAAGAAAACGCCCGGCAGTTTCTGGACGGCAAAGTTGGGTCCGCCCATCAAGATCGAGATGCCGGCAACGCCGAGCGCCAATGCGAGCAGGCTACGGCGATCCGGGCGTTCGCCGTGCAAAGGCCAGGCGATCAGCATCGCCCATATCGGCATCGAATAGGCGATAAGCGCTCCCTCGGACACCTTGAGCCAATTCAGCGACAGGGCGGTAAAGCCCATCCAGGCGAACACGTTGATTGCGGCGGCCATGACGAGCGGGAGGCAGAATTCGCGCGGCACAGCAAGCCGTTCGCCGCGGAGCAATGCCACAATGGCCAGGCCGGCCGCACCGAGGAGGCCAGCCATGCCGCGAGCAAACAACGGTGGCCAGTCGAGCAGAACGAATTTCAGGACTGACCAGTTCAGGCCCCAGCCGCATGCCGTGACGACAAGCAGGATCAGACCGATTTTTCGGTTGGCTGCCTCGGCAGCGGTCCCCTGGCTTTGGATGGTGTTCGCCACGGCTTAGCGACGCCGGGCTTTCAGCGCTCGGGCGGGAGCGGCGTGCTTGGTCGAATCCTTCGGAGCCATGACAGTTTTCCGATGCCACTGAGCGATTTCGCCCGGCCTGAAGACCCGGCGCGTGTGAGCATCCTCGTTGAAAACGCGTGGCCGTGTTCGCGGATTTTGGCTGCCTAACGACGAATTTCGCCGATGACTCGAGCGTGTCTGACGAAAATGGTTGAAGCAGAGGAATTCGATTGCATCCCCCGAGAGAGCACGTCGACAATCAGATGTTCGCCAGATGTCAGCCGCCTGACTTAACAACGGCTTCGAGCATTTTTGCGATTCGGAGAAACGCGGAAATGCTCCAGCCAACAAAAAAGCCGGCGTTTCCGCCGGCTTGTCTCGGTCGTGAAGCGTGAGCCGCTCAGCGCGCGACGACGACGCGGGTACCGACCCTGGTGCGCTCGTAGAGATCGATGACGTCCTCGTTCAGCATGCGGATGCAGCCCGAGGAGACGGCCTGGCCGATCGTCTCCGGCTCGTTCGAGCCGTGGATGCGGTAGAGCGTCGAACCGAGATACATGGCGCGGGCGCCGAGCGGGTTGTCCGGGCCGCCGGGCATGAAGCGCGGCAGGTCGGGACGGCGCTTCAGCATCTGCGACGGCGGGGTCCAGCTCGGCCACTCGGCCTTGCGGGTGATGCTCTGGCTGCCGGCCCAATCGAAGCCCGGGCGGCCGACGCCAACGCCATAGCGCACCGCCTTGCCGTTGGGCATCACGAAATAGAGGCGGCGCTCGGCCGAATTGATCACGATCGTGCCCGGCTGATACCTCGTCGGATAGTCGACGACCTCGCGCGGAATGGCGGTGGCCTGTGCCTTCGCCGGGTCGACATACTGCACCAGCGGCTGGCGGGTCAGCGGGTCGATTTCGGCCCGGGCAGCGGAGCCGAGGGCAAGCAGGCCTAGGCCAGCGAGCATGGCCAGACGGATGGAGCGGATCATCGAGAACCTCGGACGGTCGGGGCGGCGTGTGGACACGAAGTTGACACGGAAAAGTCAACGTCTCCTCAACGTCCTGTCAGCTTCCCGGGCCTGCTGCAATCAGGCTTTCTTCACATCACTGAGAGCTTCCGAGCTTTGCTATTCTGCGTTGCGCACATGCAACATGGCGGCAATGGGTCAGCTCCTCAGGACAACGCATGCCCCACGGTCGACCTGGATGCGTCGGCACAGCGCGCTCGCCTCGGCGCGCGTCGCGGCGGGCAGCCGGACCCGGTAGAATGCGCGCGTACCGCGGCTGCGCAGCCGCGTGCCGATGATCATCGGCTGAAGCTCGCCGATGATCGTGCTGTGCCGGGCACTGGCCCGTTGGAAGCTGGCGAGCGCGCGGGCTTTGGAGAAATTGCCGGCGAGCTGGACGCCCCAGGGCGCGAAGGGCGCTTCCGCAATGACGGGGAGGGCGGGACGCGATTGCCGGATCGCGACCAGCGTCGGCGCGCAGGCCGCTTGCGGATCGCTTGTCGCCGGCCGAGCCGGCGGCGAGCGCCCGTCGCCATTGCCGCTGTTGCGGGCATCCTCGGCCCAGTCCTCGACCGAGGCCCCGGTAATCAGCAGGACGTAGTTCTCGGTCTCCATCGGCAGGAAACGGGTCTGCCCGGCGGTGCGGGCAGCGAGCCAGCCGGCAAGGCGGTTCGGGCCGCCATTATAGGCTGCCGCCGCAAGCCCCCAATTGCCAAAGCGCCCGCGCTGCTCGGCCAGGAAATGCGCAGCCTTGGGCACGGCCTGCTCCGGATCGAACGGATCGAGGAGGCCGCGCTCGCGCGCCGTGCCGGGCATGAATTGGGCCACGCCCTGTGCGCCGGCCGAGCTCGTGACATGCGGGCGGAAGCTCGATTCCTGGAAGATCAGCCGGGTCAGGAAGGCTGGCGGCACCGCGTGTTCCCGCGCGGCGTCGTCGATCAGGCGGCACAGCGCATCCTGGATGCCCGATGAAGGCGGCAACGGCTCTTCAGCAGCATGCCCGGGGCCGGGCAGCAGGCAGAGCGCAAGCAGGGCGGCGATAAGTCGCTGCGCGGGGCTGGCCAGACGGCGGAAAACGCCTGAGATCATGCGGTCTCTCTCGCATGTTCGCGCGTCGGCTGCCAGCTGCGGCGCCTTCCGCGTTGTGACGGAGGCGTCGCCTGTGCGAAGAGGGCGCCGGGCCGGCTCACCGGTCAGAGTCATGACATTGGAGTACAGGGCCATCATGGAGAAGGCCTGGATCGTCTGGTCGCGGTGGTTCCTGGTGGCAGCGGCGGGCTGCGCCGGGCTGCTGCTCGCCTTCGTCGCCGCGCTCGATCCCTTCGGCATGCGGGTCGGAGCCGGTCAGCCGGCGCGACCGATCATGGATATCAACCAACGCTTCATGTACCCGCAGCTCGTGCGCTCCGGCCGCTTTGATGCGGCGGTGCTCGGCACCTCGACGATGCGGCTTCTCGATCCGCAGACGCTCTCGCAGGGACTCGACGCACGCTTCGTCAACCTCGCGATGAATGCGGCGACGCCCTGGGAGCAGCTGCAGATGGCGGGGTTGTTCCGGGATCATGTCCGCGCTCCCAAGCGAATCATCTGGGGCCTCGATGTCACCTGGTGCGAGCCCGATGCCACCGATGCGGCGAAGCGCCTGACGCCGCGCCCGATACCGGATTGGCTCTCGCGAGAGGTTCGCTGGACCGACTGGCCGAAGCTGCTCAACCTGACCAACCTCGAGATCGCCGGCCGGCTGATGGCTTATCGTCTTGGCTGGTCGCGGGAGCGCATCCGCGGCGACGGCTACGAGGTCTTCACGCCGCCGGAGGCGAGCTACGATCTCGCTCGCGCGCGCAGCCACATCTACCTGAGCAATGGTGGCCAGCCTTTGGATTTGACGCCCTTGCCGCCGATGCCGGTGCCGATCGCCGAAAGCACAGCCTGGCGCTTTCCCGCGCTGGCCTGGCTGGAGGATGCGATTACGGCCTTCCCGAAGGAAACGCAGGTGATGCTCGTCCTGCCGCCAGCGCATCTGATGGGGTATCCCCGCGAGGGCTCGGCGGGATGGCTGCGCTATGCCGCATGCAAGGCGGGGATCGCCGCTCTGGCGCGGCGTCACGGCGCAACGATGGTCGATTACGCGCATGCCTCGCCGATCACGGCGCGGGATGACAACTACTGGGACCCCCTGCATTTCCGCCTGCCGATCGCGGCCCGGTTCGGGGAAGAACTGGTCACGATCGCCAAGGGAGGCCAGCCGCTTCCGGATGGCGCGGCGCGGGTCCTGCGCTGACGATGTCGGGGAAAATGGTGGGCGGCACAGGGATCGAACCTGTGACCCCTCCCGTGTGAAGGGAGTGCTCTACCGCTGAGCTAGCCGCCCGGACCGGCCCTCTCCTAGTCGGCGCGCTTCACGCCGTCAAGGACGTGCCGGCACCAGATTGAGCGCACGATCCACAGCATCCGGCAGCTCGTCGAAATGCTGGATGACGAAATCCGGCTCCAGCGTCTCGATCGGCACGTCGGTATAGCCGAAGGGCACGCAGATGGACGGGATGCTCGCCGCGCGCGCCGTCGCGATGTCCGTGCGGGAATCGCCGATCATCACGGCGCGCGAAGCGTCGGCCTTCGCTGCCTCGATGGTCATCGTGAGATGGCGCGGATCGGGCTTGAACCAGGGGAAGCTGTCGCGTCCCGCCACGGCGGCGAAGCGTTTGGCGATGTCGAAATGGTCGAGGATCAGGCGCGTGTGCAGGATCGGCTTGTTGGTGCAGACGGCGAGCGCGTAGCCCTCGTCGGCCAGTGTATCGAGCGCGCCCAGCACGCCGTCGAAAAGATGGCTGTGGGAGGCGGCGTCATCGGCGTAGATGACGAGGAAATCCTCGAAGAGCCGCTCCAGGGTTTCAGTATCGAGCGGCCGGCCCGACACCTTGAAGCCGCGTTCGATCAGGGCTCGCGCGCCCGCTCCGACGAGCTCGCGTGCCCGGTTCAACGGCAAGGCGGGCAGGCCTTCGCGTACCAGGATGACGTTCAGAACCCGCATGATGTCCGGTGCGGTCTCGGCGAGCGTTCCGTCGAGATCGAAGACGACGATCGGGGGCAGGCTCATGGCGTGGCTTTCCGGGCAGTACGACAGACGACCGGCTTAAACGGCTTCGCGCGCCGGCTGGCAAGTGCTTCGCTTGGAAGGGCAGCCGTCACCGCCTCCCCAAATTCGCCGCGCATGATGGTATCGTTCGCTCGATTCGTCGCCCCGCGGCAGGGAAAGATGTCATGTCGAAGTTTATCGCAATCCGGCCCGGCGTGACGCGCCTGGGATTGGCAGCCGGCCTTTCGTTGGCGTGTGCGCTCCCGGCCCTCGCCGGGCCATTCGAGTTCGCGCCGGCGCCGCAGACGGATCTCAATCGCGTCTACCGCATCGACAAGGCGACGGGAGAGGTCGGGGCCTGTCAGTTCCAGCTCAAGGAGGGCGGCGTCGGCGTCACGGTGTGCTTCCCGGCGGGCGAGGGGGCGGGTCCCCAGGCGCCGAGCGACTACGGGCTGATGCCCTCGCGGCATGAGCGCGAAGGCGGCATCTTCCGCGTCAATATCCGCACCGGGGAGATGAGCATCTGCTACGTCTTCGACGACAAGACGGTGTGCACGCCACAAACCAAATGATGCCTGGCGACCTGCGCGCGCTGGACATGGAGCGCGTGGCGCGGCAGGAGAGCGGCGCTGTCTTTCGTAGGTAGCGGCCGGTTTCCGTCAAACTCCATCCGGGCAAGCGATATGAACGCCGATGATCTGAAAAAGCAGGCGGCCGCCCGCGCACTCGAACTCGTGCGGCCGGGCATGCGGCTTGGACTCGGAACGGGTTCCACCGCGAAGCACTTCGTCGATCTGCTCGGTACGAAGGTCGCATCCGGCTTCGAGGTGATCTGTGTTGCCACCTCCGAGGCGACGCAGGCGCAGGCCGTCTCCTTGGGCATTCCGATGTCGACGCTCGACGAGACGCCCGAACTCGACCTGACGGTCGATGGCGCCGACGAGGTCGATCCGCAGCTGCGTCTGATCAAGGGCGGCGGTGCGGCACTGCTGCGCGAGAAGATTGTCGCCGCCGCTTCCGCGCGCATGATCGTCATCGCCGATGATGGCAAGCTGGTGCAGAAGCTCGGCCGCTTCCCGCTGCCGATCGAGGTGGTGCCCTTCGGGCTGGAGGCGACGCGCCGTGCGGTCGCTCAGGCCGTCGCCGCTTCCGGCTCCGCCGGCAAGCTCTCGCTGCGTCAGCGGCCGGACGGCACGACGCTGGTCACCGATGGCGGGCATTTCATCCTCGACGCCCATCTCGGCGCCATAGAGCGGCCGGAATTATTGGCTCAGGCTCTGAACATGGTGCCGGGGGTCGTGGAGCATGGCCTGTTCATCGGTCTCGCGGCCGGAGCGATCCTCGCCGGTGCGGACGGGCTCAAGCTGCTCGGCAAGATCGAATAATTCCATTCCCGCGCGATCCACGCTAAGGAACGCGCGAACAACAGTCGGCTCGGCAGGGCCGGCGACGCTGCCGGGCTCATCGGCCGGCTCGTCAACGATGAAGGGGTTTTGACCGCATGATCCGCCATATTCTCGCCAGCCTGGCCCTCGGCCTCGCACTGCTCGGTGCCGCTCCGGCCTTCGCCCAGGCACCGACACTGACGCCGAGCCATCTCCAGGCGGCGCGCGAGGTCATGGACCTGACCGGCGTCACGCAGAATATCACCAACATCTATCGCGAATTCGAAGAGAGCGCGAAGGGCTTCGTGGCGACCCGGCCGGAAATGGCGAAAGACACGGACGCCGTGCTCGGCGAGCTGAAGGCCGAGGCCGACAAGCGCTCTGAGGAGATGATCAAGACCGCTGCCGCCGTGTTCGCCAGCAAGATGACCGAAGCTGACCTGAAGGCTGTTGCCGGCTTCTTCAAGTCCGAAGTCGGGCAGCGCTATACCAGCCTGCGCGGCAAGGCGATGGAAGAAATCTTCCCGCTGCTTCAGCCCTGGAGCGTGCAGACCAGCAACTACCTCTTCGATCGTTTCTCGCAGGAAATGCGCAAGCGCGGCCATACGCTCTGACGCTGCCGATCACCAGGTAGCGCCCAGCCACCAACGCCTCCTCTTCGCAGGAAGGGGAGGCGTTTTTATTTGGAGCGTCAGTTGACCTGGCTGGTGCCGCCGATGTCCTCCATCAGCGGGTTGCTGACCCGCTGGCGTTTGCCCGAAGCCCGGCCTATCTGCGTGGTCTCGCAATAGCATCGGACCGAAAAGTGGAATCCGCTTTTCGGAACAATCCGATGCGATAACAAGTAGATGGATCGCCGTTATCGCGCCCGATAGGACGCGCGGCGATCTAGCAGCTTTCGGAGCCCGGATCATGACCCGCGACCTCGTTCTGGTGACCGGAGGCTCCGGCTTTGTCGCGGGACATTGCATCCTGAAGCTTCTCGCTGCGGGCTTCGATGTTCGTGCCACGCTGCGCTCGCCGGCGCGGGAAAGCCGTTTGAGGGAAGCCCTGAAAGAGGCGGGGATCGATGCGGGCGAGCGCCTGCAGATCGCTACCGCCGATCTGTTGCAGGATGACGGATGGGATGCGGCGATGTCCGGTTGCGCCCATGCGCTGCACGTCGCATCGCCGCTGGCGTCCGCTGCCCCCAAGGACGAGGACGAGCTGATCCGTCCGGCGCGCGAAGGTACGCTGCGCGTTCTCCGCGCCGCTCACCGCGCGGAGGTGAAGCGCGTCGTGCTGACCTCTTCCTTCGCGGCCATCGGCTATGGCCGCGTGCTGAAGCGCCCCTATGACGAGCGCGACTGGACCAATCCGGCCGCGCCGGGCCTCGCCGCCTATCCGAAGTCGAAGACGCTGGCCGAGCTTGCCGCGTGGGATTTCGTCGACGGGGAAGGGCAGGGACTCGAACTCGCCGTGGTCAATCCGGTCGGCATCTTCGGCCCGCTGCTCGGGCCGGATCTTTCCGCCTCGATCCTGCTGGTGAAGACCATGCTGGAAGGCAGGCTCTGGGCGGTTCCACGCCTGATGTTCGGCGTTGTCGACGTGCGCGACGTCGCCGACCTGCATCTGCGCGCCATGACCGACCCGGCCGCTGCCGGGGAGCGCTTCCTCGCCACCGCCGGCGACTTCATGACGATGCAGGCCATCGCCCAGGCGCTGAAGGACGGGCTCGGCCAGCAGGCGGCAGGCGTCTCGACCCGCGTGCTGCCGGATTGGCTGGTGCGTTTCGCCGCGCGCTTCAGCGCGACGGCGCGTCAGGCGGCGACGCCGGAGCTCGGCCGCGTCAAGAATGCGACCAGCGCCAAGGCGATAGCCATGCTGGGCTGGCAGCCTAGGCCGGCGGCAGAGGCTCTCGTCGCGACCGGCGAGAGCCTGCTGCAACTTGGGCTGGTCAGTCCTCCGAGGCCTTGAAGCGGTTCAGCCCATGCATCAGGAAGGGCGCGACCAAAGCGAGGAAGGCAATGCCGAGCAGCGTCGCCGAGATCGGATTCTCCAGCAGGATCATCGGATCACCGAGGCTGATCTGGAGCGCGCGGCGTAACTGCTGCTCTGCCATCGGCCCAAGGATGAGACCGACGACCATCGGCGCGACCGGATAGTCGTAACGGCGCATCAGGTAGCCGACGAAGCCGAAGAGAAAGAGCATAGTCAATTCGACCGGCGAGCCGTTGACCGCGAGCGTGCCCATCGTCGCGAAGACGAGGATGCCGGCATAGAGCCAGGGTTGCGGGATCGCGAGCAGCCGGACCCAGAGCCCGATCAGCGGCAGGTTCAGGATCACCAGCATGACGTTGGCGATGAAGAGCGAGGCGATCAGGCCCCAGACGAGATCCGGCCGCTCGGCGAAGAGCAGCGGGCCCGGGTTGAGACCGTATTGCTGGAAGCCGGCGAGCATGATCGCCGCCGTCGCCGAGGTCGGCAGGCCGAGCGTGAGCAGCGGCACCAGCGTGCCCGCGGCGGAGGCGTTGTTGGCCGCTTCCGGCCCGGCGACACCCTCGATTGCGCCCTTGCCGAACTCTTCCGGGTATTTGCAGAGCCTCTTCTCGGTCGAGTAACTCAGGAAGGTCGGGACTTCGGCGCCGCCAGCCGGAAGAGCGCCGATCGGGAAGCCGAAGGCGGTGCCACGCAGCCACGGCGCCCAGGAGCGCTTCCAGTCCTGCTTGGTCATCCACAGCGAGCCCCTGATCGGGATGATCTCCTCCGGGGCGTGGAAGCGCTTGGAGGCGACGTAGAAGGCTTCGCCCACGGCGAAGAGGCCAACGGCCAGCGTCGTTACCTCGACGCCGTTGAGCAGCTCCGGCACGCCGAAGGTCAGGCGGGCCTGGCCGGTCAGCTTGTCGATGCCGACGAGCCCCAGCGTGATGCCGAGGAACAGGCTGGTGAGGCCGCGCAGCGGCGAGTCGCCGAAGGTCGCCGACACCGTGACGAAGGCGACGATCATCAGGGCGAAATAGTCCCAGGGACCGAACTTCACGGCGATCTCGACGAGCCAGGGCGCCAGGAACGCAAGCCCAATCGTCGCGATCAGACCGGCGACGAAGGAGCCGATCGCCGAAGTCGCGAGCGCGGGGCCGCCGCGGCCGGCCTTGGCCATCTTCGAGCCTTCGAGCGCAGTGGCGAGAGAGGCGCTTTCGCCGGGTGCATTGAGCAGGATCGCGGTGGTCGAGCCGCCATACATGCCGCCGTAATAGATGCCGGCGAACATGATCAGCGAGCCGGCCGGGTCGAGCTTGAAGGTGACGGGCAGCAGCAGCGCGACGGTCAGCGCCGGGCCGATGCCGGGCAGCACGCCGACAGCGGTGCCGAGGAAGACGCCGATCAGGCAGAAGAGCAGCTTGGAGGGCTCGAGGGCAACGCCGAAGCCGTTGAGCAGCGAGAGCAAAGTATCCATCGTTCAGCCCCGGCTCAGAGGAAGAGTTGCTCGAGCGGTCCCGACGGCAAGATCAGCGTCAGGAGCTTCGCGAAGACGAGAAAAATGACCAGGCCGAGGACGAAGCCGATTGCTGCGTCGACCAAGAGGGCCTGCCGGCCCATGCCGCGCGCGGTGCAGGCGAAGACGACCGAGATCGCGATGATGAAGCCGCCGCCGAGCCCGATGCACGCGATCAGGAAGACGAGACCGCCGGCGATCCACAAAAGGGCCTTGTTGTCGGCCACCTCCGGCTCGGGCAGTCCCTCGCGGAAGGCGACGACGAAATGCGCCAGGCCGAGGATGACGAGCCCGACCGTCACGACATAGGGCATGGCCGTCGGCCCGATGCCATAGGTGGAGGTAATGGTCTGCGTGGAGGCGTCGTGGCCGACGAGGGCAGCGACGATCAGCAGCAGCACGCCCACGATCAGGGCCGGCTTGTTGGCACCTTGCGTCCGAGTCTCGTTCGTCATGGCGTTCCCGTGGTGGAGGCCGGCGCCTTCACGGCGCTTCTGGCGGTGAGAAAAGGGGCCGGTTTCCCGGCCCCTGCGTTTCTGGCGGCTCTGCCCAGTTTACTTCACCAGGCCGACTTCGGTCATCACCTTCGAGACGCGTTCGATCTCACCCTTCAGGAAGGTGTCGAAGGCAGTGCCGGCCAGGAAAGCGTCATCCCAGCCGCGGGCCTTCAGGATCTCCTGCCATTCCTTGGTCTTGACCATCTTCTCGACAGTCTCGGTCAAGGCCTTGGTCTGCTCGGCCGAGAGGCCGGGAGGCGCGACGACCGAGCGCCAGTTCAGCAGTTCGAGATCGATGCCCTGCTCCTTCAGCGTCAGTGCGTCCGGCGCGTTCGCGAGGCGCTTGCCTGACGAGACAGCCAGCACGCGCAGTTTGCCTGCCTTGATCTGGCCTTCGAACTCGCCATAGCCGGAGACGCCGGCGGTGACGCGCCCGCCGAGCATCGCAGCCAGTGCCTCGCCGCCGCCCGAGAACGGGATGTAGTTGATCTTCTTGGCGTCGGCGCCGACGGCTTGCGCGAACAGCGCGGCGAGGATGTGGTCGGTGCCGCCGGCCGAGCCGCCGGCCCAGGTCACCTTGGCCGGGTCGGCCTTCAGGCGCTCGGCCAGGTCCTTGGCGGTCTTGAGCGGGGATTCCGTCGGGACGACGATGACCTCGGCTTCGGCGGTCAGGCGCGCGATCGGCGTAATCTGCGTCAGGTTGACCGGCGACTTGTTGAGCAGGATCGCACCGACCATCACGAAGCCGTTGACCATCAGCTGGTGGCCGTCGCCCTTCGCGCCGATGAGCTGGGCGAGGCCGATCGTGCCGCCGGCGCCGGTGACGTTATTGACCTGCACGCTCTTGACGAGCCCGGAAGCGGTCAGCGCCTGTTGCATCGAGCGCGCGGTGCCGTCCCATCCGCCGCCGGGCGCTGCGGGAGCCATGATCTTGAGTTCGTTGAGCTGGGCGAAGGCAGCCGTCGACAGAGCGGCGAGAGCCACCGCTGTCAGGGCCGTGCGCTTCAGGATAGATGTCAGCATGGATTTCCTCCGATTACGGCCCCTGCCGTGGTTTTTTTGGCAGCATCGGCTGTGACACCTTGCCACGCAGGGCGTCAATTGCGCCTGATTGAATAATGACCTGTCAATAATTTTCGCTCTCTCCCAAGTTTGCGGCAGTCATTGTGCCTTTCGTTCTACGACTGCGAACGGCTTGCGGATAAGTCGCTGGCGGCGTTTCGCGTGATCGCGTAAGCGCAGTGCGATGAGTCAGACGCGTTTCGCCGATCGCCACGAATCCGCGGCCAGCCCCGGCAGGCTGCCATCACGCCTGACGGCGATCGGCGCGGCACTCTTGATACTGATGCCGCTGGCGATGTGGCTCGCCAACCGCTCCGCCCCGCTCATGCTCGGTGTGGCCGTCATTCCCTTCATTGCCGCAGCCGTCGCCGCGGGCAGGGCGGGGGATGTCGTCGCGCGCCTGCGGAGCCTGCTCGCGACACCGCTGGGTCTGGCCCTGGCCGCCTTCCTCGCCTGGGCGCTGCTATCGATTGCGTGGAGCCACAAACCGGGAGCTTCCTTGCGGGCCTGGGCGGAGCTTGTGTTGCCGGTGGCCTTCGCGCTCGCGATTGCCGCCTCGGGCCGGTTCAGGCCGCGGCCGATGTGGCTACGCGCGCTCGCGCTCGCGCTGATCCTGGCCTGCCTGCTGTCGATCGTCGAACTCGCCTCTGGTCTCTCGCAGCGAGCCGCGCTCAGCATTGGCAAGCTGGTGAGCTTCGTCTTCAACCGCCCCGCGATCACGGCGCTGATATTGGCCGTTCCGGCGATCCATGGTCTCTGGAATGCGCCGGCTGCACGCCGCTCGGACCGTATATTGGCGGTCATCCTCGGATTGACCGTGGCCGCATTGGCGCTGCGTTCGGAGAGTGCCTCGGCCCGGCTGGGCGTCGCGGTCTGCGTCCTGTGCTGGGCGTTGTCGGCCTGTTGGCCGCGCCTGACGCTGACGGCTGCCGGCCTCGCTCTCGTCCTCACCATGACGATGGCACCGGTGCTCGGCCTCGCGGCTCACAACTGGCTGCCCTCGGTGATCCTGGATCGTTTCGCCGTGACGACCGGGCAGGCTCGCATCGACATTTGGCAGAGCTTCGGCGAGGTGGTGCAGGCGCGGCCGATCATCGGCGCCGGCTTCGGGACCTCGGCCAGCATGGACCAGCATCCCGTAGCGGCCGAGGTGGCGCCGGAGCACAAGACGCTTCTGGGGGTGGGACATCCTCACGACATGCCGCTGCAGGCATGGGCCGAGACCGGCATGATCGGAGCGGGCATCCTCCTCCTGGCGGGCCTTCTCCTCCTCGTGCGACTGCGCCGGCTGCCGGCGCGGGAGATGGCGCCTCGCCTCGCCATGTTCGCGTCGGCCTTCACGATTTCCGTCGTCGGGCACGGAGCCTGGCAGGGTTGGTGGATCGCTGTCCTGGGAGCCGGAATCCTCTGGTTCGGACTGGGGCGCCAAGGAGAAGATCATGGCTGAGTTCGACGTCGATCTCTTCGTCATCGGCGCCGGTTCCGGCGGCACGCGCGCGGCCCGCATCGCGGCCGGCCACGGCGCCCGCGTGATGATCGCGGAGGAAGACCGGATCGGCGGCACCTGCGTCATCCGCGGCTGCGTGCCGAAGAAGCTCTTCGTCTATGCCAGCCGCTTCGCCGAGGATTTCGAGGACGCGGCCGGCTTCGGCTGGACGCTCGGCACCAAGCCCTCCTTCGACTGGCCAACGCTGCGCGATGCGGTGGCGAACGAGGTCACGCGCCTTTCCGGCCTTTATCGCAAGGGCCTGGAAGGGGCGAAGGTCGAGATCCGCGAAGAGCGCGCCGTCATCGAGGGACCGCACAGCGTTCGGCTGGTCAAGAGCGGCCAGACCGTCACCGCCCGGCATATCCTCGTCGCGACGGGCGGTTGGCCCACATTCGATCCGCCGATCCCAGGCGGCGAGCTGGGGATCTCCTCCAACGAGGTCTTCCATCTTCCGACCTTGCCGAAGCGGCTGCTCGTGGTCGGCGGCGGCTACATCGCGCTGGAATTCGCCAGCCTGTTTGCCCGGCTCGGTGTCGCGGTCACGCTGCTCCATCGCGGCGACAACATCCTGCGCGGCTTCGACGAGGACATCCGCAATCGCCTGCGCGATGCGCTGATGGAGGCGGGCATCGCCATGCGGCTCGGCTGCACCATCGAGCGCATCGAGGAACTGGCTGATGGCGCCCGCCGTGCCCATTGCGTCCACGGAGCGCCGATCGATGCCGATGTCATTCTCGTGGCGACCGGCCGGCGGCCGAACACGAAAGGTCTGGGGCTGGAGCGGGCGGGAGTGGAACTTGGCCCGCTTTGCGAGATCGCCGTTGATGCAGCCTCGACCAGCAGCGTTCCGTCGATCCATGCGGTCGGCGATGTCACCAACCGCGTCAACCTGACTCCGGTCGCGATCCGGGAGGGACATGCCTTCGCCGACAGCACCTTCGGCAATCGGGCATGGACGGTGGATCACGCCACGGTCGCCTCTGCGGTCTTCACCACCCCCGAGATCGGTACGGTCGGCCTGTCGGAGAACCAGGCGATTGCCGCCGGGCATGAGGTCAGGATCTTCGAATCCGGCTTCCGCCCGATGAAGGCGACCATCTCCGGGCGGCATGAGCGCATCTATATGAAGCTCGTCGTCGATGCGAAGACCGACAAGGTGCTCGGCGTCCATATCCTCGGGCATGATGCCGGCGAGATGATCCAGGCCGTTGCCATCGCCGTGACGATGGGCGCGACCAAGGCGGATTTCGACCGCACTGTCGCGCTGCATCCGAGCGCTGCCGAGGAACTCGTGACGATGCGCACGCCTCGCGCCGTTTAGCGGCGAGGCCCGCCGGCTCCGCCGGAGTTGAAGCGGTTTGCGAAGTGACCATGCAGCCGCCTCAGCAAAAGGGCAACGTCCGCGGAGATGAATCAGCCTTTCGGCTCTCGTTTTGGAATGCCGCAACCCGCAGGCAGGACGATGTCGCCGACTGGTGGCTATTCTCGTGCCTTGGGTGTATAGCCGCCCCTTCGCGCTACCAAGAGGTTAACGACGCGCGATCTCGAAGATCAGGAGCACGTAGTCCCATGTCCGAGCGGTGGACGCCAGAGAGCTGGAGGGCAAAGCCCGCCCAGCAGATTCCGGATTATCCGGACCAGGCAGCCTTGAAGGCGGTCGAGCAGCAGCTCGCCGGCTTTCCGCCGCTCGTTTTTGCAGGCGAGGCGCGCAAGCTCAAACGGGCGTTGAGCAAGGTCGCCGCTGGTGAAGCCTTCCTGCTCCAGGGAGGCGACTGCGCCGAGAGCTTCGCCGAGCATTCGGCCGACAATATCCGCGACTTCTTCCGTCTGTTCCTGCAGATGGCGGTGGTGCTGACCTTCGCCGGTGGCTCGCCGGTGGTGAAGATCGGCCGCATTGCCGGCCAGTTCGCCAAGCCGCGCTCGGCGCCGAACGAGAAGATCGGCGATGCCGAGCTGCCGAGCTACAAGGGCGACATCGTCAACGACATCGCCTTCACGGCCGAGGCGCGTATCCCTGATCCGCGCCGCCAGCTCGAGGCCTACAGACAGTCGGCCGCGACGCTGAACCTGATCCGCGCCTTCGCGACGGGCGGCTATGCCAATCTCGACAACGCGCATCGCTGGATGCTCGGCTTCGTCAAGGACTCACCGCAGTCGCACCGCTATCAGGAGGTCGCCGAGCGCATCACCGAGGCGCTGGAGTTCATGCGCGCCATCGGCATCGATCCGGAGACCCATCCGGAGATGCGCACGACCGACTTCTACACCAGCCACGAGGCGCTTCTGCTCGGCTACGAGCAGGCGATGACGCGCACGGATTCGACGACGGGCGAGTGGTACGACACCTCCGGCCACATGGTCTGGATCGGCGACCGCACGCGCCAGCTCGACCACGCCCATGTCGAGTTCTTCCGCGGCATCAAGAACCCGATCGGCCTGAAATGCGGCCCCTCGACCACGGTCGACGGCCTGCTCAAGCTGATCGAGGTGCTCGATCCGCAGAACCAGCCGGGCCGGCTGACGCTGATCGCCCGTTTCGGCGCCGACAAGGTCTTCGACAACCTGCCGGCGCTGGTGCGGGCGACGAAGCGGGAAGGGCGCAACGTCGTCTGGTCCTGCGATCCGATGCATGGCAACACGGTCAAGGCCGCGAGCGGCTACAAGACCCGGCCCTTCGATCTGATCATGTCCGAGGTGAAGAACTTCTTCGCTGTCCATCAGGCAGAGGGCACCCATGCCGGCGGCCTGCATCTGGAGATGACCGGCAAGAACGTTACCGAATGCACCGGCGGCGCGCGCGGCATGACGGATGCCGATCTCAACGATCGTTACCACACGGTCTGTGATCCCCGCCTCAATGCCGAGCAGGCACTGGAGCTGGCCTTCCTCGTGGCCGAACTCGTCAAGCGCGAGCGGGCAGGGCGGACCAGGCCGGAGGTCGAGGCGGCCGAGTGAAGACGCGCCGCGTCGTGTAAAAAAGAAAGGCCGGGCATTGCCCCGGCCTTTTTTGTTGCAGTCGGTGAGCTCGTCAGAATTTGATGGCGGCTGCGACGCGGGCGGTGTTGACGTTGACGGTCACGCCTTCAACGTCATTGAAGCTGGTGAACAGGTACTCGCCGCGCACGATCAGGTTTTCAGTGAGGGCGGCTTCGAGGCCGCCGCCGATAGACCAGCCATAGCCCCAGACATCCTTTTTCGGGCCGCCGATCGAACGAGGCCAGCCAAAATAGCTCGCCGTGTAGTTGGAAGCCGGTGTGCGCCAGTCGGAAGCGACGGCGATGTTGGTGTCGAAGCGTCCGGCTGCAGCGCCGACCGTGAAGTACGGCATCAATCGCCCGTAGGCGTAGCCGAACCGGAGGCGAGCGTTGAAATAATCGTTCAGCCGGGCGTTCTGGACAGATGCGATATAGACGTCGCCCGAAGGCAAGCGACGGCCTTCGAGCGTGGACGCCGCCGTTTCCTGATCGACTCGCGAGTACTCGGCCTCAAAACCGAGGATGACATCGCCAAACGCATAGTTATAGCCTGCGAAGACGCCGTAAGTCGGTCCGCGATCGTTCCGCGCCGACGCCAACACCAGCTGGCCGGGCGTGATCTCGCTGAGCACGACTGTGCCATTGAAATTTCCGTTGGCGATGTCGAGGACGCCTTTGTCCGTGCGGAAGCGAGTCTCGCTCAGCCCGCCGAAGCCGCCGAAGTAGAAGCCCGACCAGTTCATGCCGAGATCGGGTGCAGGTGGGACATCCTCGATCTGGGCGCCGCGCAGGACAGGGTAATCCGCCGCGAAAGCGGGGACGGCGAGAAGACCTGTCGCGAGGGCTGTGGCCGCGAGCGCGGGCCCGATGGAACGGAAACGCATCCTGATCTCCCCGAGCAGCTGTCCGGCTCCACCCGTTTCGCCCTGCTCGGAGACAATTCATGCCTTGGTAACCCTAATGTCGGGTTAACGGTGCGGAAGCCCCCGCAACGACGCGATTGTCGCTTGCCTGCAAACGCGCCATAAGCCGCGTCATGACATCGCCCCTGGTTCGCTTCGCGCCGTCGCCCACCGGCTATCTCCACATCGGCAACGCCCGGCCGGCGCTGTTCAACTGGCTCTTCGCCCGCCGGCATGGCGGCCGCTTCCTGCTGCGCTACGACGATACCGACATCGCCCGTTCGAAGCTGGAATATGCCGAGGCTATCGCCGAGGATCTCGGCTGGCTCGGCATCGTGCCCGACCTCGTCATCAAGCAGTCGGAGCGGCTCGCGATCTATGATGCTGCGGCCGAGCGCCTGCGCCGGGCGGGGCGCCTCTATGCCTGTTACGAGACGGCGGATGAGCTGGACCGGCGCCGCAAGCGCCAGCTCGCCCGCGGTCTGCCGCCGATCTATGACCGCGCTGCGTTGAAGCTCACCGCGGAGCAGAAGGCGGCCTTCGAGGCGGAAGGGCGCAAGCCGCATTGGCGCTTCCTGCTGGAGCCGCGCGAAGTCACCTGGGACGATCTCGTGCGCGGAGCATCCCATGTCGATTGCGCCTCGCTCTCGGACCCGGTGCTGGTGCGCGAGGATGGCAGCTATCTCTACACCCTGCCGTCGGTGGTCGACGATATCGAGACCGGGGTGACCCATGTCATCCGCGGCGAGGACCACGTCACCAATACGGCGGTGCAGGCGCAGATCTTCGAGGCGCTGGGGGCAAGTCTGCCCGCCTTCGGCCACCATAATCTGCTGACCACGGCGAGCGGCGAGGGGCTGTCCAAGCGCCTTGGCCATCTTTCCCTGCGCGGCTTGCGCGAGAGCGGCGTTGAGGCGCTGGCGGTCGCGGCGCTGGCGACGATGGTCGGCACCTCCGATGCGGTGCGTCCGGTTAGCAGCCTCGATGAACTCGCCGGCCTGGTCGAGCTCGCCCATGTCTCGCGGGCGCCGGCCAAGTTCGACGAGCATGAGCTGGCAGCGCTGAGCGCCCGCACGCTCCACCATTTCCCGTTTGCGGCTGTCGCGGACCGGCTCACGGCGCTGGACCTCGGCGGCGGCGAGCCCTTCTGGCTGGCGGTGCGCGGCAATCTTGCGAAGCTGGATGAGGCGACCTTGTGGTGGCAGGTCGTTCAGGGGCCGGCCACGCCCGTGATTGCGGATCAGTCCTTTGCGGCTACGGCCGCCGGCCTGCTGCCGCAGGAGCCTTTCGACGCCACGACCTGGAAAAGCTGGACGCAGGCCGTCGCGGCCGCGACCGGCGCCAAGGGCAAGGCGCTGTTCATGCCGCTGCGGCAGGCGCTGACCGGTCTGGATCATGGCCCGGAACTGGCGGCACTGCTGCCACTGATCGGGCGCGAGAAGGCGCTGAAGCGGCTGGCAGGCGAGAGCGCCTGAAGGTTGTCATTCCGGGGCAGACCGTCAGGCCTGCCCCGGAATGACAAGGCCTTACTCGTGCCGGTGCATCGCGGATTCATGCTTGGTGTCGCGCATGGTCGAATAGACCAGGAACGACAGGAAGATGATGCCGGCGAGGTAGTAGTAGAACCACTGCTCATGGCCCTGCTGCTTGAAGAACAGCGCGATGGCCGGCGCCGTGCCGCCGAAGATCGAGACCGTGACGGCATAGGGCACGGCGACGCCGGTGGCGCGGATCGCGGTCGGGAAGAGCTCCGCCTTCACGACTGCATTGATCGAGGTGTAGCCGGCGGTGAAGATCCAGGCGCCGCAGATCAGCAGGAAGGCGATCCAGGGCGATTTCGTGCCGGAAAGCGTCGTCAGGATCGGCACGGTCAGCAGCGAGCCGGCAAGGCCGAAGAACATCAGCATCGGCTTGCGGCCGATCTTGTCGGAGATCAGCCCGTAGATCGGCTGTAGCGCCGCCGCGAAGATCAGCGAGCCGGCGATGACATAGGTCGTCACGATGTCGGACAGGCCGACCGTCTGCTTCACGAAGGTCTGCATGTAGGTGGTGAAGGTGTAGAAGGCGGCTGTGCCGCCGGCGGTGAGGCCGACCACGATCGCGACCTCGCGCGGATAGCGCAGCAGGCCCTTCAACGAGCTCTCGCGCTTCATCGTGCTCTTGGCTGCCTCGAAGGCTTCGGTCTCCTGCATATGCCGCCGCATGAACATCGCGGTTACGGCGAGCAGCGCGCCGATGACGAAGGGGATGCGCCAGCCCCAGGCGACGAGCTGCTCATGCGTCAGGAAAACGTTCTGGAGCAGCAGGAGCACCAGGATCGCGGTGAGCTGGCCGCCGATCAGCGTCACATACTGGAAGCTCGAATAGAAGCCGCGATGCTCGGGATCGGCGATCTCCGTGAGATAGGTCGCGCTCGCGCCATACTCTCCGCCGAGGCTCAGTCCCTCGATGATGCGCGCCAGCGCCAGCAGGGCCGGGGCGGCGAAGCCGATCGTCGCGTAGGTCGGCGTGAATGCGATGAGGAGCGAGCCGAAGCACATCATCAGAACCGACACCATCAGCGATAGCCGCCGCCCGTAGCGGTCCGCCAAATGCCCGAACAGCCAGCCGCCGACCGGCCGCACGATGAAGCCCGCGGCGAACAGCGTCGCTGCGTTGAGCTGCTGCACGACGGGATCATGCGATGGAAAGAAATGCGGAGCGAAATAGAGCGCGAAGGCGGTGTAGGCGTAGAAATCGTACCACTCGACGAGATTGCCAACGGAGCCGATGAAGATCGCCTTAAGGCGTCTCTTGGCGTCGTCGAGCTCGATCGGGTGGGGATGCGGCGTGATGGTCGTATCGGACATGGCGGCCTTCTGGAGCTGGGGAGCGTCAGAAGCGAGCGCGCGACCCCAAAAGGCCGTGGAGGCGGTCTGGCGGCCTCCCGAGGGCGGCTTGGTGGCCCCTTATGCGCTGGTTTTAGCCATGCGTCCAGCGGCCGGCGCGCTGGCTTCGTGCCGGCATCCTTGCGTCAAGTGCATGGAACTTTGTCGGGTCAGGGCCGCACGAGCTGCGGACTCAGATTGGGCGCGAGGTTGGGGGCGACGATCCGAACGGTGCGACGTTCGCCAGTGACGCTACGCGACTCGCTCTTCAGGCCGTCCTTCTTGTCGAGCACCTGTTCGCCGACGATGTCTGGGCCGACGCCGGCCGACTCGGTGCCCGAAGTCGGCGAATTCTCGGACGGCATCGGCTTCTCGTCCGCGGTCTCGGGCGCACCGCCCGGCGTTGCCGGAGCTGGCTGCTGCGCGGTGCCCCGCCGCTTGGCCTCGGCCTTCGGATCGATTTTCGGGCGCGAGAGTTCGGCAGCGCGCTGCTCGGTGAGGATGACGTCGCCTTTGCGCTTGTCGAGCAGGTACTCGGCGTTCTTGAGCGCTGCCGACCAGCTCTCGCCCTGGCCACGGCAGGTGCAGGCTGCATCGAAGCTGCGCGTGTACTTCAGCGCATTCGGCAGGGAGGAATAGGGCTGCCCGGTCGAGCGGGAAGCCGCGTTCTGGACGTCGCCGCCAGCACTCATGCCGTAAGCGAGCGTTTCGGTGCCCGGGCAGAGCGCCTGGCACATCTCGTCGGGATTACCGGTGTTGTTGCTCAGCGGGAAGAAGAAGCCGTCGCAGGTTCTCACGCAGACGGTCTGCGGGCCGCCGAGTCGCGGCTTCGCCGGTTCCGTCGGCTGCTCGGGGTCAAGCTCCGGCAGGGTCGAATCAACCTCGCCGCGGCGCGGCTCGAGCCCGAAGATCGTCTCGAAGAAACCGCGCGGCTGTGCCCGGCAATTGTTGTTGATCGCGGCGGCGAGCTGGGCGCGCCGCTGCTCGACGCCGCCGCCCTGGGCCTGCCGCTGCAGCGCCGCGTATTGCGATTGCAACTGGCCGAGCTGGGCGCGGATCGCGCCGCATTGCGGCGGGCCCGAATCGAAAATGCCGAAGGCACGTTCGCAGCCCATGGCGCGATATTGCTCGGTGAGCTGCGAAAGCTGTGCACCGACGCGCTGGGCCGCCTGCGCCGCGCGGGGATCACCGCCGCTGCGGCCCTGCAGGCCTTCGAGCTCCGAGCGCCAGGCATCGCAGGAGGGCGATTGCGCTGCGGCAGGCCCGCTGAGGGCCGCCAGCGCCAGCAGCGCCATGCCGAAACGTCTGGAAAGTCGCAGGATCATCGCAGGTCGGGTCACGCCATCCATTGTCGAAAGCCGGTTTGCCGGCTCCGTCCAACAACACCCGCCAAACACGACGGAACTATGGAGCGGCCTGCGCCGGGGCGCCGCGGACCTCGCTCCCGCTCAAGGCTTCGCATGCCATATTCGGGCCGTTGCAGCAATCCGCGGAAGCGCGCGCCGTCGCGGTGGTGGAAAACCTACGCTTTCGCTAGGCTCAGGACTCGTTGATCAGAGCCAGAAGATGACGGTAGCGGCGATACAGATTGCCGAGAAGAAGGTGTGGGCGCATCGGTCGTAGCGTGTGGCGATGCGCCGCCAGTCTTTGAGCTTGGCGAAGAGGTTCTCGACCTTGTGGCGCTGGCGATAGAGCGTCTTGTCGTAGGGATAAGGGGTTTTCCGGCTTCTGCTCGATGGAATGCAGGGTTCGATGCCTTTGGCGACCAGCGCCTGGCGGAACGCGGCGCTGTCGTAGCCGCGATCGGCGATGAGGGTTTTGGCTGGCGGCAGGGCCACGAGCACGAGGCTTGCGCCCTTGTGGTCGCTCATCTGGCCTTCCGAGAGCAGCATGATGATCGGGCGGCCGGTATCGTCGCAGACGGTGTGGAGCTTGGAGTTCAGCCCGCCCTTGGTGCGCCCGATACGACGGGGAAGAGCCCCTTTTTGAGCAGGCTCGCCGCCGTGCGGTGCGCCTTCAGATGCGTCGCGTCGATCATGATCCGCTCCGGCTTCGGCCCTTCGCCGGCAAGACCGGCGAAGATGCGGTCGAAGACGCCGAGCCGGCTCCAGCGGATGAAGCGGTTATAGAGCGTCTTGTGCGGGCCATAGTTCTTGGGCGCGTCCTTCCACTGCAGGCCGTTGCGGATGACGTAGACGATGCCGCTCACCACGCGACGATCGTCGACCCGCGGCACGCCATGCGAGAGCGGAAAATGCGGCGATATCCTCGCCATCTGGCGCTCGCTCAGCAAAAACAAATCACCCATCACGGCATCCTCCCAGACACCGTGAATCACAGATCAAACCAATTTAATAGGTCCTGAGCCTAGATCACGCCGCGTTTTGACGGAACCGTCAAAATGCGAAGACCGTGATCGATTCTAAAAGTTTAGAGCATTGCCTTAAGCGAAAAACCGGTACCCACTTTTTCGCGCAATGCTCTAGAAGAGCAGCCTGAACGGCGCTCCGGCGCCTGCCCTCGCGCTCCGTCAAAGAGGCAAGCTCCGCCATGTCCGATTATCTGCCTCTTCACGAAGCCGTCATCCCGGAGCTGCCGAACTACTATCGCGGCAAGGTCCGCGAGAACTACGACCTGCCCGACGGCAAGCGCATCCTGATCTCGACCGACCGGCTCTCCGCCTTCGACCGCGCCATCGCATCGATCCCCCTGAAGGGCCAGGTGCTGACCCAGACGGCGCGCTACTGGTTCGAGCAGACCGCCGACATCTGCCCCAACCATGTCGTCGAATATCCCGATCCCAACGTGGTGGTTGGCGAGCGCCTCGCGATCCTGCCGGTCGAGATCGTCGTGCGCGGCTATCTGGCCGGCACGACCGGCACCTCGATCCTGACGCTCTACAAGCAGGGCCAGCGCGAGATGTACGGCATCACCCTGCCGGACGGCTTGCGCGACAATCAGGAGCTGCCGCAGGCGATCATCACGCCGACGAGCAAGGCCTTCGACGGCGGCCATGACGAACCGCTCTCCGAACGCCAGATCGTCGAGGGCGGTTTGCTGACGCAGAAGCAGTGGGACACCGTCTCGGCTTACGCGCTCGCGCTCTTCGCGCGCGGCCAGAAGCTCGCTCGCGAGCACGGCCTCATCCTCGCCGACACCAAATACGAATTCGGCACCGATGCCGAGGGGCGCATCTTCCTGGCTGACGAGATCCACACGCCGGATTCGAGCCGCTACTGGTTCGCCGAGAGCTATCCGGCCCGCTTCGCCGCCGGCGAGAAGCCCGAATCCTTCGACAAGGATTTCGTGCGCAACTGGGTGGTCGCCCGCTGCGACCCCTACAAGGAAGCGCTGCCGCCGATCCCGCAGGAGCTGATCGACCAGGCCTCGGCGGTTTATGTTCGCGCCTTCGAGACCATCACGGGACAACCCTTCGCCTACCCGCCGAAGGGCGAGGACCCGCTGCCGCGGATCAGGCGCAACCTGGCGCGGTATTTCTAGGAGTTTTTACCAAAGCTCCCGCTCTTGGCGTGTCATCCCGGGCGACCGGAGGGAGACCCGGGATCCATGCCTGAGCCTCAGCCGGCAGCGCTCCGGCATGGATCCCGGATCGGCGCCGCTTCGCGGCTTGTCCGGGATGACGGCAAAAGTGGTGGGCTGGAGACTAGGTTCCGTCCTCGTCGCGATAGCCGCCGGCGAGGTGGCGGCCGCGCTCGGTCAGGATCGACAGCACGCGCTCGAACACTTTGAGCTCGTCGGGGGCGATGTCTTCGACCCAGCGCGCTTCGAAGCCGAGCGCCAGCGGCACGATCTGGTCGTAGATGCGCTTGCCCGCAGCGGTCAGCGTCACGAAGGATTCGCGCCGGTCCTGCCGGTTCTCGGAACGCGAGACGAGGCCGCGCTTCTCCAACTCGCTGACGGCACGCGAGACCTTGGTCTTGTGCATCTGGGCGAGCTCGCCGATGTCGCGCGATGTCAGCTTGCCGAATTCGCCGAGCTGCGCCACCACCCGCCATTCCGGGATGCCGATGCCGAAATGCTCGCCATAGATGCGCCCGAGCGCGCGGCCGCCCAGCGTGCCGACGACGTTGAGGCGATAGGGCAGGAAGCGCTCCAGATGGAGGGCCTTGGTTTCGGGTTCGTTCGTCGGTTTCGTTGACATGGCGATGAAAGGGCGCGCCTCAGCGCGCCTTCAGCCGGTTCATGAACGAATCGTAGGACAGTTCCGCGACCTGCCACCAGAGCAGGTTCTCGCCGCGGAAGGCGACCATCGAATCGTAGCCCTTCTTGAAATCCGGGCTCTTGGCGCCGGTCTCGGCATAATACTCCTCGGCCGCCTTGAGCGCCGCTTCCATCACCGGCAGCGGAAAGCCGCGCAGCTGCGCACCCTGCGCCACCAGCCGGCGCAGGCCGCCGGGGTTCACGAAGTCGTATTTCGCCAGCATCCAGTTATTGGCCGCCTCGCAGGCGTTCTGGACGATGGCCTGGTAGTGCTTCGGCAGCTTGTTCCAGGCATCCTTGCCGATGATCAGGTGCAGCATGGCGCCGCCCTCCCACCAGCCGGGGTAGTAGTAGTATTTCGCGACGCGGATGAAGCCGAGCTTCTCGTCGTCATAGGGGCCGACGAATTCGGCTGCGTCGATGGTGCCGCGCTCCAGCGCCGGATAGACGTCGCCCGGCGCGATCTGCGTCGGCACCACGCCGAGCTTGGCGAGCACGGCGCCGCCCATGCCGCCGATGCGGAATTTCAGGCCCTTGAGGTCCTCGACGCTCTTCAGCTCGTTGCGGAAGAAGCCGCCCATCTGGCAGCCGGAGTTGCCGCACGGGATGGAATAGGCGTTGAAGCGGTCGAGCACGCCGTTCACGATCTGCTCGCCGCCGCCGAAATACCACCAGCTATGCTGCTGGCGGGCGTTGAGGCCGAAGGGAATGCCGGTGCCCAAGCCCAGCGTCGGGTCCTTGCCGATGTAGAAATAGGTCGGCGAGTGCGCGCACTCGACCGTGCCGGAGGAGACCGCGTCGAGCGCCTGCAGGCCGGGGACGATCTCGCCCGGGGCGAAGACCTGGATGTCGAACTTGCCGTCCGTCGCCTCGGATACGTATTTCGAGAACTGTTGCGCCGTGCCGAAGATGGTGTCGAGTGACTTCGGAAAGCTGGAGGTCAGGCGCCATTTCACCTCGGGCTGCGACTGCGCGATCGCAGGCATCGCGACGGTCGTCGCGGCGGCGGCGAGTGCCCCCGTTTTCAAAAAGCTGCGACGTTCCATATGGTCTCCTCCCGAAGGCTCGTTGCGTCCTTATTGGCGCGTCCGGGAAGGAATGAAAAGAGATGAAGCTCGCCTCGCTCGCGCATGGCCGTGATGGCCGCCTTGTCATCGTCTCGCGGGATCTGACCCGAGCGACCGATGCCTTCCCCGTTGTCGCAACGCTCCAGGCGGCGCTGGACGACTGGGAGCGGCTCGCGCCGCGCCTCGCCGACCTCGCCGAGGGCTTGGAGCACGGCTCCGTGCCGTCCTTCCGTTTCCATGAGCATGACTGTGCCGCGCCGCTGCCGCGCGCCTATCAGTGGCTCGACGGCTCGGCCTATGTGAACCATGTCGATCTCGTCCGGAAGGCGCGGGGCGCCACCATGCCGGAAAGCTTCTGGACCGATCCGCTGATGTATCAGGGCGGCAGCGATGCGCCGCTCGGCCCGCGCCGGCCGATTCATGCCCGAAGCGAGGAGGACGGCATCGATTTCGAGGCCGAGATCGCGGTCGTCACCGACGACGTGCCGATGGGAGCAAGCCGGGAGGAAGCACTCGCCCGGATTCGCCTCGTCATGCTCGCAAACGACGTGAGCTTGCGGAATCGGATTCCGAGCGAATTGGCGAAAGGCTTTGGATTCGTTCAGTCAAAGCCATCCTCCGCCTTCTCGCCGGTTGCTGTCACGCCCGATGAACTCGGCTCAGCCTGGCGGGATGGAAAGCTCCATCTGCCGTTGCTGGCGCAAGTCAATGGCAGCCTCTTCGGCAGGCCCGATGCCGGCGCCGACATGACCTTTGATTTCGGCGCGCTCGTTGCCCATGCCGCCGCCACGCGCCGGCTCTCGGCCGGGACGATCATCGGCTCCGGCACGGTCTCGAATCGCGATACTGGCGGTGGCCCCGGCCGGCCGGCGGCGGAGGGCGGCCTCGGCTATGCCTGCATCGCCGAGCAGCGCATGGTCGAGACGATCCTCCAGGGCGAACCGAAGACGCCTTTCCTGCGTTTCGGCGACACGGTCCGCATCGAGATGAAGGACGCCGCCGGGCACTCCATCTTCGGCGCGATCGAACAGGAGATCCTGCCTCATGTCTGAGTCGTGCGATGTCTGAGAGCGCGAGCCGCCGCGGGCCGCTGAGCGCCCATTTCCGCAAGATGGCGCATAACAACGCCTGGGCGAACTGGCGGCTGCTTTCGGCCTGCATGAAGCTCGACGATGCTGCCTTCAAGGCGACGCGCACGAGCTTCTTCCCCTCGCTGCACGAGACGCTGAATCACAACCTGATGGTCGATCTCTACTACATCGACGCGCTCGAGCGCGGTGGGCTCGGGCGGCAGGTGTTCGAGCGCTTCCGGCCCTTCGAAGCGCCGGCGTTGTTCCAGGCACAGAGCGCGGCCGATCGCCGCCTCATCGCCGTCTGCGACGGGCTGTCGGACAACGCACTCAATGCGACCGTCACCACGGATCGCGGCGAACACGGCGCGATCGAGGAGCGGATCGACGATCTGCTGGCGCATCTCTTCCAGCACCAGATCCACCATCGCGGCCAGGCCCATGCGATGCTGGCGGGGACCGATATCGCGCCCCCGCAGCTCGACGAGTATTTCCTGCTCTACGATTCGCAGCAGACGCGCGTCGAACTGCGCCGCCTCGATTTGCTGCCGCCGGAAGAGCTGCTTTGAGCATCGAAGGCGGGGTTGCCGTGCTTGGCGGCGGCCCGCGCGCCGGATAACCTGACCCCGAAGCGCCGATGCCTGCCGTGAGAAACGAGCCGCCATGACCGAGACCGTGCCGTTCTATTCGACCATCGTCCCGCTCGCCTTCTTCGTCTGGGGGCCCGTGCTGGTGGTGGTGCTGTTCTGGGCGGTCGGCTTCTGGTCGAGCCGGCAGGGCGTGCCGCGCATGCTGGAGAGCGACTGGGACGGCTACAACGTCGCCGATGTCGAGAAGCTGTTCTCGCTCTATGGCGAGCAGACGCGGGCACGCTATCGCAACCGCGTGCTGCCGGCCGACATCGCCTGCGCCTTCACCTATGCGATCGTCGGCGCTCTGCTGATCGCCGGCCTCGCCATGCGCGGCCAGCCCTGGTGGGTGGCGGCGCTCTGTGGCGGCGGCTGGTTTCTGGGCGGGCTCTGCGATGTCGCCGAGAATTTCGCCGTGGCGCGCCTGCTCGATCGTTATCCGCAGGTCGATGGCGGCAATGTCACCTTCGCCAGCGCGATGACGCGGCTGAAGCTCGTTCTCTTCGCGCTCGGCGTCATCGGCGCGCTCGCTGCGGCCTATCTCGTCTTCAAGCCTCTGGCTGCGTGAGACTGAGCCAGGCGCTGCGGGTAAGCAGAAGGCGTGCCGCCGGCACCTGCGGCTCGCCGATCAGAATGTCCGGGTCGGTCGGCGCGGCCTCGAAGCCGAGCCGCTCCGCCAGTCGCAGCGAGGCGAGGTTGAGCGGGTGGGTCGTGACGCCGATCTGCGGGAAGCCGAGCGTGCTGAAGGCGTGGCCCAACAGGCGGGTGCACGCCTCGCGAGCATAACCCTTGCCCCAGCGCTGCACTTCGAAACGATAGCTCAGCTGGATGTCGTCGAGGGCGCCGCCGTCAGGGATCAGGCCGACATAGCCGGTGAACTCTGCCGGCTCGGCCTTGGCGAAGACCGACCAATAGCCGAGCCCGCGCCCGATATGGCTGAAGCTGCGTGCAGCGACGGCATCCCGTCTCATCGCCGGATCATCGACCGCCGCGATATGGCGCATCACCTGCGGATCGGCATTCATCCGCACGACGGCGTCGAGATCGGCGAGCTGTCGCGGCCGCAGCAGCAGTCTCGCGCTCTCCAGTTCCGGCAGGGCCATCCGATCCTCGCTCGCGCAATCGCTGGTGCACTGCAAAAACTCTGGTGCAACGGTTTCCCGCTTCCCATATCGTGCCGGGCGCCGAGCTGAAATGCGCCGGGAGAATGAGAATGCTGCTTCGCCGTTGGGTTCTGGCTGCGCTGGCCGTCACCCTGTCAGGAGTTCTGTTGTCGCCGGCTACGGCACAAGAGGATCTGATCTTCCGCAAGTCGACCGTCTGGAAGATGCTGACCCCCAACGACAAGCTTGCCGTTTACGGCGTCGACGATCCGATCGTGGAAGGCGTCGCCTGCCACTACACCGTGCCCGAGAAGGGCGGCGTCTCCGGCATGTTCGGCGTGGCCGAGGAGGTTTCCGAGGTTTCGCTCGCCTGCCGGCAGATTGGCCCGATCAAGTTCAAGGAGAAGGCGGAGCAGGGCGATGTCGTCTTCCGCGAACGCCGCTCGCTGGTCTGGAAGAAGATGCAGATCGTGCGCGGCTGCGACGCCAAGCGCAACGTGCTGGTCTATCTGGTCTATACTGACAAGCTGATCGACGGCTCGCCGCAGAACTCGACCTCGACCGTGCCGATCATGCCTTGGGGGACATCTGGCGAGCCGCCGAAATGTTCCGAGTGGATTCGGTAGTGCCCTGATCGCAGAAGCCGTCATTGCGAGGAGCGAAGCGACGAAGCAATCCAGGGGGACTGGGTGAGACGTTCAGCCCGGTCCCCCTGGATTGCTTCGCCGCGCTCTCGATGACGGCGGAGGCGGCTCCTCAGGATGAGGGCTCAGGATCCGGAGCTTTCAATCGCTGCAGGTGATGCTGAGCGGCTGCTCGGCCAGCTGGGCCGGGCTCGGCCGGGCGACCGTGCCGGTGAAATCCTCGCGATTGGCGACGCCGAAGGCGACGGCCTTGCCGAAGCCCTGCGACTCGCACCAGGCATTGGCGACGATCTTGCCGCATTCGGCCTTCGAGGAAATGCAGTCGGCGACGCCATAGCCGTCGCTGGCCGGGATCAGGAAGGTGCGGGGTTCGTTCGCGGCTGCGACCGAACGACTGGTCGGCATGATCGACAGCGAAATGCCGGCGGCGGCGATCCCGAGCAGTCCGACGAAAGCCACGGCGCGGCGCATGAAATCTGATTCCTGATGAAGGCGGGCGAGCAACCCGTGAATCGGGAGGATGGTTCCGGCCGGTTAAATTTGAGTGAATTGCGGCCGAATTGTTGCGATGCAACAAACAGGGCGCCCTCTTGACGCAAGCCCTGTGGACAGGCAATCACTTTCCGCCATGACGCGAGCCGCCATCAACAGCCGGATTTGCATTATTTGCCGCTAGCATTCGCTGGCCGGCTGCTCACGTCCTCGTCCTGAAAACGAACCGACAAAAGCGCCCCGGCCAGCGGCCAGGTCGTTTTTCGTATTCCGCCGTTTCGTTCGTTCCAGGATTTAGCCCCGATGTCGCCGACCCTGAGGCTCTACAACACGCTGTCGCGGACGAAGCAGGACTTCGCGCCGATCGATCCGTCGAACGTGCGCATGTATGTCTGCGGCCCGACGGTTTACGACTACGCCCATATCGGCAATGCCCGCCCGGTCATCGTCTTCGACGTGCTCTACCGGCTGCTGCGCCACATCTATGGCACTGAGCATGTCACCTATGCCCGCAACCTCACGGACGTCGACGACAAGATCAACGCCCGCGCGGCGCGCGACTTCCCCGGCCTGTCGCTGAACGAGGCGATCGCCAAGGTCACTGAGACCACGACCGCGCAGTTCCACCACGACGTCGATGCGCTTGCCTGCTTGCGGCCGACGACGGAGCCGCGTGCGACCGAGCACATCGAGGAGATGAAGGCGATCATCGAGCGCCTGATTGCGCGCGGCGTTGCCTATGTCGCCGAGGAGCATGTGCTCTTCCATGTCCCGGCCGTCGCCCATCTCGCCAAGGCGCCGAAATACGGCACGCTCGCCCGCCGCTCGCTTGACGAGATGCTGGCCGGCGCCCGCGTCGATGTCGCGCCCTTCAAGCGCGATCCGATGGATTTCGTGCTGTGGAAGCCGAGCCGCGAAGGCATCGATCCCGGCTGGCTGTCGCCGGCTGGAATCGCCACGCCCGGCCGCCCCGGCTGGCACATCGAATGCTCGGCCATGTCGATGGCGAAGCTGCTCTCGCCCTTCGGCGGCGGCCTTGCCTGCGACGATCCGGCCAAGAACGTCTTCGACATCCATGGCGGCGGCATCGATCTCGTCTTCCCGCACCACGAGAACGAGATCGCCCAGTCCTGCTGCGCTTTCGGCGGCGGGGAGGGCGCGCCGACCATGGCCAACATCTGGATGCACAACGGCTTCCTGCAGGTCGAGGGCGAGAAGATGTCGAAATCGCTCGGCAACTTCGTCACGATCCATGAGCTCCTGGCGACGGAGACCTTTGGCGGCCGCAAATGGCCGGGCGAGGTGCTGCGGCTCGCGATGCTGAAGACGCATTACCGCCAGCCGATCGACTGGACGGTGAAGGCGCTGGAGGAGGCGGAGAAGACGCTGCAGGACTGGGCGGAGGCGGCGCAAGGCGCGAAGGTGTCCGAACCTTCCGCCGAGTTGCTCGATGCGCTCGCGGACGATCTCAACACCGCCCGCGCGCTGGCCGAGTTCCACGCCCTGCGCAGGTCCGGCGACTTGCCGGCGCTGCTGGCCGGCCTTGACCTGCTCGGCATCACGTTGCCGGAGGTTGCCGCTCCTGCTGTTATCGCTCCGGAGGTCGAGAGTTTGATCGCCGCCCGCCTCGATGCCCGCAGGGCGAAAAACTTCGCCGAGTCCGATCGCATCCGTGACGAGCTCGCGGCCATGGGCATCGCGCTCAAGGATGGCAAGGATCCGGCCACCGGCGAGCCGACGACCAGCTGGGAGGTGAAGCGATGAGCCCGAAGATCCGCCCCGCCGGCTCGCTCTCCTTCGCCATCAAGCTGGTCATGCTGGCGATGGTCGTGCCGCGTGTCGTCCGCTTCAAGCTGAGGCGGGAGCGATGAGCGCGGCCCGCGTCTATCTCTTCGACACGACGTTGCGCGACGGGGCCCAGACCACCGGCGTCGACTTCTCGCTCGACGACAAGCGCGCCGTCGCCGCCCTGCTTGACCGGCTTGGCGTCGATTATGTCGAGGGCGGCTATCCCGGCGCCAACCCGCTCGACACGGCGTTCTTCGAGGAGAAGCCGACGAAGCAGGCGAAGTTCGCGGCCTTCGGCATGACCAAGCGGGCAGGTCGCTCGGCTGCGAACGACCCCGGCATTGCCGCGCTGCTGGAGGCGAAGGCCGATGCCATCGTCTTCGTCGCCAAAGCTTGGGACTACCATGTCCATGTCGCGCTCGAGATTTCGCTGGAGGATAACCTTGCGGGCATCCGCGAGAGCGTCGAGGCGGCGAAGGCCGCCGGCCGCGAGGTGATGCTCGACTGCGAGCATTTTTTCGACGGATACAAGGCCAATCCGGACTATGCGCTCGCCTGCGCCCGCACCGCCTATGAGGCGGGCGCCCGCTGGGTCGTCCTCTGCGACACCAATGGCGGCACGCTGCCCGACGAGATCGGCGCGATCGTTCGCGAGGTCGCCAAGGTCGTTCCGGGCGACCATCTCGGCATCCACGCCCATGACGATTGCGGCTGCGCCGTCGCCAACTCGCTCGCGGCGGTCGAAGCCGGCGCGCGCCAGATCCAGGGCACGCTGAACGGGCTGGGCGAGCGCTGCGGCAACGCCAATCTCGTCACGCTGATCGGCGCGCTCAAGCTCAAGGAGCGCTATCGCGAGCGGTTCGTGCTGGGGATCAGCGAGGACCAGCTCGCCGAGTTGACCCATGTCTCGCGCGCCCTTGACGAGATGCTGAACCGGGCGCCGAACCGGCATGCGCCCTTCGTCGGCGCCTCGGCCTTCGCGACCAAGGCGGGTATTCACGCCTCGGCCGTGCTGAAGGATCCGCGTACCTACGAGCACGTCGCGCCTGAGGCGACCGGCAATACCCGCAAGGTCCTGATCTCCGACCAAGGCGGCAAGTCGAACCTCGTGGCCGAACTGGAGCGCATCGGCGTCACGCTCGGCCGCGATGACCCGCGGCTCAACCGCGTGCTGCAGGAGGTCAAGGACAAGGAAGCGCAGGGCTACGCCTTCGAAGGCGCCGACGCCTCCTTCTTCCTGCTGGTGAAGCGCATCCTCGGCGAGGTGCCGGACTATTTCGCGGTCGAGCGCTTCGCCGTGAATGTCGAGCGCCGCTACAACGCGCTGGGTGAGCTCGTCACCTTCTCCGAGGCGATCGTGAAGGTGAAGGTCGGCGATGACCTGCTGATCTCGGCCGCCGAAGGCGATGCCGGCCCGGTCAACGCACTCGACATCGCGCTGCGCAAGGATCTCGGCCGCTACCAGTCGCTGATCGAGGGCCTGCGCCTGGTCGACTACAAGGTACGCGTCTTCCAGGGCGGCACTGATGCCGTGACACGCGTGCTGATCGAATCGGGCGACGAGACGGGCGAGCGCTGGACCACGGTCGGCGTCAGCGCCAACATCATCGACGCCTCGTTCCAGGCGCTGGTCGACTCGATCACCTACAAGCTGGTGAAGGCCGGCGCGACGGCGTGAGCTCACGCGTCATGCTCGGGCTTGACCCGAGCATCTCTTGCAGGAAGGCTTTTGGGCCTTGCTATCCTGAGATTCTCGGGTCTGCGCTTCGCTCCGCCCGAGAATGACGTCCCTGGGACCTCACTCCGTCAGTCGGATCACGCGATCCCGGCACAGATCCATGCTGTCGGAATCGCTCTCGCTGTCGTCGCCGAACTTGGCCAGCACGAAATAATTGCAGCCCTGCGGCTTGTTGAGCTTGAGCGCGACGCTCTTGCCGGGCGCCAGCGGCTTAGCGAGCTTGGCGACGAGGCGGGACTGTTCCCCGGCGGTCGCGATCTCGAAACTGTTCAGCGGAACGCTGCGCTGGTTGGTGATGGTGATCTGCGCATGCGGCTTGCCGGACTGCGCGGCGGAGGGCAGCGCCGTCAGCGCGAGAGCGGCGGCGGCACCGAGCCCCATGGCGACAAGATACTGATCTCTCATGGTTGTTTCTGTCCCCGATCCTGAGCGTCCTTGCTCTGACCGGATCAGACACCGGGCTTTCGGCGAGAGCAAGGCAGCTTTCGGGCGAGACCGGCGCAGCTTTCGGTGCGATCCCGCATGCATCGGTGCGCGATTGCGTCTATACGGGCACGCCAACTGGAATCGTTTGAAAATGTCCGCGCCGTCAGCGCCGCCTTCGGCGTCGAGCTTCTCCCGCTCCGCCGCCATCCAGCCGGGTTCCGGCTTCTTCGCCACCTTCCGCGCGCTCTGGCCCTATCTCTGGCCAAGCGAGCGCGCCGATCTGCGCAGGCGAGTCGTGGCGGCCTTCGCGTTGATGGTGGCCGGGCGGCTCGTGCTGATGGGCGTGCCCTTCACCTTCAAATGGGTGACCGACGCGCTCGCCGGCACTTATTCGAACCTTGAGAGCTGGCTGCCCTGGCTGGTCGGCGCCCCGCTGGCGCTGACCGTGCTCTATGGCCTCGCCCGCGTCGGCTCGGCCGCCTTCGTGCAACTGCGGGATGCCATCTTCGCGCCGGTCTTCATGCATGCGGTGCGCACGCTCGCCCTGCAGACCTTCGGCCACCTGCACCACCTCTCGCTGCGCTTCCATCTCGAACGCAAGACCGGTGGTCTCACTCGCGTGCTGGAGCGCGGCCGCAATGGCATCGAGGAGATGGTCCGCCTCGGCCTCAACCAGCTCGTGCCGGTGATCATCGAGGTCGCGCTGATCATCGCCGTGCTGCTCTATTTGTTCGACTGGCGCTACGTCGTCGTGCTGGTGGCGATGGTCACGGCCTACATGACCTACACCATCAAGGCGACGGAGTGGCGCATCGCCATCCGTTCGGCGATGAACGAGTCGGATACCGACGCCAATGCGAAGGCGATCGACTCGCTGCTCAACTACGAGACGGTGAAGTATTTCGGTGCCGAGGCGCGCGAGACCGCCCGCTACGACCAGTCGATGGCGCGCTATGAGCGCAACTCGATCAAGTCCTACACCTCGCTCGCCTGGCTGAACTTCGGGCAGGCTGCGATCTTCGCGGTGGGGCTGACGCTGTCGATGGTGATGGCGGTGCGCGGCTTCCAGGCCGGCACCAACACGGTCGGCGATCTCATCCTGATCAACTCCATGCTGATCCAGCTTTATCTGCCACTGAACTTCATGGGCACGGTCTATCGCGAGATCAAGCAGGCGACGCTCGACATCGCCCAGATGTTCTCGCTGATTGGCCGCGATCCGGAGATCCAGGACAAGCCCGGTGCGAAGCCGCTGCAGGTCCCGGCCGGGGAGGTCTCCTTCGAGAACGTGCAGTTTGCCTATGTGCCCGAGCGGCCGATCCTGCGCGGCGTCTCCTTCAAGGTCTCCCCCGGCCGCACCGTCGCCATCGTCGGCCCCTCCGGTGCCGGCAAGTCGACGATCTCGCGTCTGCTCTTCCGCTTCTACGAGCCCCAGGGCGGCCGCATCCTCATCGACGGCCAGCCCATCGCGGATATCCAACAGGTATCCTTGCGCGCCGCTATCGGCATGGTCCCGCAGGACACCGTGCTGTTCAACGACACCATCGAATACAACATCCTCTATGGCCGCCCAGAAGCAACGCTGCCGGAGGTCGAGGAAGCCGCGCGGCTCGCCCAGATCGACCGCTTCATCCGCACCCTGCCGGAAGGCTATGCCACCTCGGTCGGCGAGCGCGGCCTGAAGCTCTCCGGCGGCGAGAAGCAGCGCGTCGCCATCGCCCGGACCATCCTGAAGGGGCCGCCGATTCTGGTCCTCGACGAGGCGACCTCGGCGCTCGATTCCTTCACCGAGAAGGAGATCCAGGACGCGCTCGACCGGGTGAGCGAGGGCCGCACCACGCTGGTCATCGCGCATCGGCTTTCCACCGTTGTCAACGCCGACGAGATCATCGTGCTCGACAAGGGCGTCATCGTCGAACGCGGCCATCATCGCGACCTGCTCGCAGCGGACGGGGTCTACGCCGCGATGTGGAACCGCCAGCGCGAGGTCGACGAGGCCAAGGCCACGCTCCAGCGGGCGACCGAGGCGGAAGGCGAGAGCGTTCGGGTCAGCCTGTCCTCGTAAGATCGCGCCGTCATGCTCGGGCCCCGACCCGAGCATCTCTCCCCCGGTTTTCGTCATTCCGGGCGACCGGAGGGAGACCCGGAATCCATCGTAGAGTGTTGCGTCTTCCGATGGGCTCCGGATCGGCGCCGCTTCGCGGCTTGTCCGGATGACGCTGCTTCGTGTCACGAGATTCTCGGGTCTGCGCTTCGCTTCGCCCGAGAATGACGCGCGCAGTCATTTTAAAACCGCTCGCAACTTCGGCGTGTTTCCTGCATGCTCCGGCCGCAGGGCAAAGGCACTGGGGGAGCGGCTGCCATGTTCGATCCGACGACATTCGTAGGTTTTCATACCTGGCTCAGCCTGATCGCGATCGTGGCCGGGTTTCCGGTTGCGGCGGGGTTGCTCCACGGACATACGCGGCCGGGTTGGACCGGGGTGTTTCTGTCGACCGCCTTTGCCACCAGCGCGACCGGCTTCGGCTTCCCGTTCACCGGCGTCCTGCCGTCCCACATCATCGGGGCGATCCACATCGTGCTGGTCGTGATCGCGGCCTTCGCGCTGTATGGCCGGAGGCTGGAGGGAGGCTGGCGTCGCACTTACGCGATCACTGCGATGCTGTCGTTCTACTTGCTGGTCTTCGTCCTGGTGGCGCAGATGTTCGGCAAGATTCCGGCCCTGCGGGCGTTGGCCCCGACACAGTCGGAGCCGCCCTTCGCGATCGCCGAGACGTTCGTGCTGTTTACCTTCGGCTTCCTGACCTGGAAGGCGGCGGTGCGCTTCGTCCAGATGCCGAGGCTCATCTAGGGCGAGACGCCGCCGCTCTGGAGGTTCAGTGCCCGCCAATGATCGGCAGGGTCGCGCCGGTGACGGGCCGCGCCCGCACCTGCCTTGGATGCATGGCGACACCGATCCCACCTTGAGCTCGGCCCAGGCAGGTCATAGGCATGACGTAACGACTCCAGCTGATGCGGTGGACGAGATGTGGAAGCGCCTGCGCCTCTTGGAGACGCTTCTGGTGGGCTGGCTTGTGGCCTGCCTCGCTGTCGGCTCGCTTGGCGCCAAGCCGACGCAGGGCTGGTCGCTCTGGGTCCTGCAACCGAGCCGCCCCGGCCTCCTGACGGATTGCGCTATGCCGAGAGGGCTGGCATGGCCGCTGCCCGCTGCCCTGACGCCTCCCCATGCGCCCCTGCGGCTCGATGAGGCTTTGACGGTCCGGTGGCAGGGTGGGCAACTCGTGCAATCGGGGGAGCGGGACGCGTCAGGCCTACCGCAGGAGAGGGCCTGGCACCCGTTCGATTCCTGCTTTGTACTGAGCGTAGCCGGTGTGGTGGTGGCCGCCGGCGGCGTCGTTCCGCGGGTTTCGGCCCGGCTGCTCAGGTCGGATACGCTGGTGATTCAGGACGACAAGCCCGGCCGGCCGCTTGCCTTCACGCTGCTGCCGGCCTTTCCGGCCGAGCTCGAGCAGCCGGTCCCCCCGGAATGGCGGGCCGCGTTGACGCCGTTCAGCAAGCCGCCGGGAGCTCAGCCGCGATGAGGTCGGCATCGGCCCAGGCTGGGCCTGTGCCTGGGAGCGTTGCTGTCGGCGGCCCTGATCCCGCTGAACGATGATCGGTTGTTTGGCTCACCCCCGCCGGACAGCCACCCTCGCGCTGCGGCCCGACGATCGGGCGCCGACCGACATGGACGGGGTTATCGGTGACGATCATGCCATTTTGCTGGAGGCGCCGGCACCTGTGCTGAAGCTCGTCCTTGCCTACACGCGGCTGGTCATTTCCGCTCCCGCAGCGAACGGAAGCGCCATCTCCAGCAGCCTCGACCTAGCGATGAGCGGCCGCGCACTCGAGGATCTCATGAAGCACTGTCCCGGTCTCTAGAGGACAAGCTGCCGCACACCCCTTTCCCCCGCGCGCCGAACCCCGTAAATCACGCAGCCAAAGCTTGCGGTCGCAACTCTGCCGCAGGTCGCCGCCACATGCGCAGCTGCCGCGCCAGATAGATCAACGGAACTCCATCCATGTCTCTCGTCGATTCCGTCCGCAAGGTGATCGTGCCCATCCACAAGGAGGGCTATGTCTTCATCGCCATCGGGCTGGTCGCGACCATCATCCTCGCCAATCTCTGGTCGCCCTTCGGCTGGATCGGCGCGATCATCACGGTCTGGATCTGCTACTTCTTCCGCGATCCCGTCCGCGTCACGCCGCAGCGGGAAGGGCTGGTGATCTCGCCGGCCGATGGCCGCATCAGCCAGATCGCCTCGGCCCTGCCGCCGCCGGAGCTTGAGCTGCCGGCCGAGCCGATGACGCGCATCTCGATCTTCATGAATGTCTTCGACTGCCATGTGAATCGTGCGCCGGTACCGGGCCGCATCGCCAAGATCGCCTATACGCCGGGTCTCTTCCTCAATGCCGAGCTCGACAAGGCGAGCGACGACAACGAGCGCAACGCGCTGGCGATCGAGACGAGCTCCGGCATCGTCGGCGTCGTGCAGATCGCGGGCCTGGTCGCGCGCCGCATCGTGCCTTTCGTCAAGCAGGGCGACACGCTGGCAACGGGCGAGCGCTTCGGCCTGATTCGCTTCGGCTCGCGCGTCGACGTCTATCTGCCGACGCATGTCGTGCCGCTGGTCGGTGCCGGGCAGACCGCGATCGCCGGCGAGACTGTGCTGGCCGACATGAGCGGCAACGAGCCGGTCGCACGCAGCTTCCGCGACATCTGAGGGCAGGGTGGGGACGATATGCCCCGCCTCGGCCTCCGCTGCTAGATCGCCGCGCGTCCGACAGGACGCGGTAACGGTGATCTATGCTTTTGTTATCGCATCGGATTTTTCCGAAAAGTGGATTCCACTTTTCGGTCCGATGCTATAGCGCGGATTTGAGAAACCGCGTATTTCGGCAGGCATGAGCGACCTGTTTCCTCCTTTCGAGCCCGAGCGCGCCGAATCCAGGCGCGCGCGCTTCAAGCCGATTCCCTTCCGGCTGCTGGCGCCGAACGTCATCACGCTGCTGGCGCTCTGCCTCGGCCTGACGGCGATGCGTCTCGTCGTCGAGGGCAAGCTCGAGACGGCGACGATCTGCATTCTGATCGCCGCTGGGCTCGACGGCGTCGACGGCCGTCTGGCGCGCCTGCTCAAGGGCACGTCGCGCTTCGGCGCCGAGCTCGATTCGCTCTCGGATTTCGTCAATTTCGGCGTCGCCACGGGCTATGTGCTGTGGATCTTCGTCCTGCACGACCTCAAATCCTTCGGTTGGATCATCGTGCTGACGCTGGCCTGCGCCATGGCGCTGCGCCTCGCGCGCTTCAACGTAATGATCGACGATCCTGACCGGCCCGAGTGGCAGAAAGACTTCTTCGTCGGCATGCCCGCGCCCGCGGGCGCGATCACCGCCATGCTGCCGGTCTATCTGCACATCATCGGCGTGCCGGTGCAGGAATATGGCGCGCTCGTCGTCGGCATCTACATCCTGTTCATCGCCTTCCTGACGATCTCGCGCATCCCCTGCTATGCCGGCAAGACGCTCGGCACCCGTGTCCCGCGGACCCAGGTGCTGCCGATCTTCGTCGCTGTCGTGATCGTGGCAGGGCTGTTCTTCGCCTACACCTTCGAGGTGCTGACCCTCGTTGTCGTAGCCTATCTCGCGCTTATTCCGGTGAGCGTGGCGCGTTACCGCAAGCTGGAGCGCGAGCACAGCCTCTCGTCACCGGCCGCCGCAGTGGCCGGCGACGCTCCGCAAAATCCAACCGAGGTATAAAGCCAGGCGGCGCCGGCTTTTAGCGCCGGACGCCGCTGAGGCGGGCGGCGTTGGCGCGAGTGCGCCGCGCAAAGGGCTCAAGCGTACTATCGGCGACCCGGACGGCCGCAGCTGCCAGGTCGAACTGGCCAGGCAGGTGGAGCGCCAGCCCCCACCAGAGCGCCGTGGTCGCCTGCGTCGCGGCCACGCTGCTTTCGACCACGGCCGAGACCTTCTCCAGCACGGCCTTGGTCGCCTCGCGCTGGCCGTGGCTGTCTCCGAAGGCGCCTTTCATCAGGATCGGCATCCGCATCGCGATGGTGACGCCGGCTTCCGCCTGCATGGTCAGCACGCGCGCGGCAAGCACCTGTGCACTCGCCCCCGCTGCGGTGGCGGAGCGCGATGACCTGCGCGTGCTCGGCATGAACAAACTCCCGAAACGATGCGGCATGACGCCGAGGGGAATCAAGTCTGCCGTCGCAAGCCGCGCTTGGCAATCGGTAGTATACCAGTTGTCCCGCCCTGCTTTTATGCAGAGCGCGCCGAACAAGTGCCTCCAACGACGGTTCAAGCGCCTCCAACGACGGTTGATGCAGATGGCACGCGCCACGGTTGCGGATTTATCGCTGCGTCGAAATACATTAAGGCTGGTCACGCGCCGGACGTCTCCGGCGACGGAAAAGCGTCGGGCTGTCTTTTGAGTTTTTTCTCTTCCCCCAAACATCCCGGCTGGCGCCCGATGCTGGTGCTGGCCTCGGCTTCCCCACGCCGCCTTGCATTGCTCGAACAGGCCGGGCTGAAGCCCGATGCGCTATTGCCGGCCGATCTCGACGAAGCGCCGCGCAAGGGCGAGCGCCCGCGTGATCTCGCCCGCCGCCTGGCGCGCGAGAAGGCGGAGGCCGCGCGCGAGGGCGCGAAGGCGCGGGCGGATCTGGAAGGCTGCTACATCATTGCGGCCGATACGGTGGTCGCGGTCGGCAGGCGCATCCTGCCCAAGGCCGAGATCGTCGACGAGGCGGCAGCTTGCCTGCGCCTGCTCTCGGGGCGTGCGCATCGCGTCTATACCGGCGTCGCGCTGGTGACACCCTCGGGAGCGATTCGGGATCGAATCGTCGAGACGCGGCTGCGCTTCAAGCGGCTCTCGACCGAGGACATCGAGCATTATCTCGCCTCGGGCGAATGGCGTGGCAAGGCGGGCGGCTATGCCGTCCAGGGCATCGCCGGCTCCTTCGTCATCAAGCTGGTGGGTTCCTATTCCGGCGTCGTCGGCCTGCCGCTCTACGAGACGGTCAATTTGCTCGGCGGTGAAGGCTTCCCAATCCGCTTCGGCTGGATGAACGCCGCCTGACGGGGTTGCCTGTCCGTACACGACGTCTGATCCTCGCATGGCAATTGCGCCGCTGGGACAAGGCGCACGAGGGAGGACGGCAGAGATGGTGGGGCGTCTGAGCGGCAAGGTCGCGATCGTGGCCGGAGCAGGTTCGATCGGACCTGGCTGGGGCAATGGCAAGGCGACGGCGACGATTTTCGCCCGCGAGGGAGCACGCGTCGTCTGCGCCGACATCAATCGCGACGCGGCCGAGGAAACCGCCGGGATCATCCGCAACGAGGGCGGCGAGGCCTTCGCGATCCAGACCGACGTTACCAGGGCCGAGCAGATCGCGGATCTCGTCGCCCATGCGCTTGGCCGCTATGGCCGCATCGACATCCTCGACAACAATGTCGGCATCGCCGAAGTCGGTAGCGTCGTCGATCTCCCGGAGGAGGTCTGGGAGCGCGTCTTCCGCGTTAATCTCACCGGTGCCTTCCTGGCGATGAAGCACGTCATCCCGGTGATGCAGCGCCAGTTCGAGGAGACGGGCGAGGGCGGCTCGATCATCAACATCTCGTCGATCGCCTCGATCCGCCATACTGGCGTACCCTATGCAAGCTATTCGGCGACCAAGGCGGCGCTGAACCAGCTGACCCGGACGACGGCGGTCCAATACGCGGCGCAGAAGATCCGTGTGAACGCGATCCTGCCCGGGTTGATGAAGACGCCGATGGTCGAGCAGTCGGCCGGCCTGGCTCAGGCCTATGGCAAGGGCGACATCGAAGCGATGTGGGCGGCACGCGCCGCGCAGGTGCCGATGGGGCATATGGGGGAAGCCTGGGACGTGGCGAATGCCGCGCTCTTTCTCGCGAGTGACGAGGCGCGCTATGTCACCGGAATCGAACTGGTCGTCGATGGAGGCATCACGCTCAAATATGGCTGAAACTGATAAGCCGGCGCCGGCCGCGAGGCCCTGTCCGATCTGCGGCAAGCCCGCGATGGCGCGCTTCAAACCATTTTGCTCGGCGCGCTGCGCCGACATCGACCTCGGCCGCTGGCTGAAGGGCAGCTACGTGATTCCCGGTGAGCCGATCGAGGAGGCTGAAGAGGCGCCGCCTCAGCGCGAGCGCGAGGACTGAAATGCGGCCTGCGTCGTCGGATGCCTCACTCCTCGGCTGATCCGTACGCCTGCGGTGCGCTGTAGCCTTGACGGTCTGCGTGGCGCTCATAGCGCCGTTGCCGATCGCGATCGGCAGTCATGACGCAGTTCGCGTAGGCATCGGTGCCGCGTTGGAAGCCATAGGCATCGCAGCGCGACCGATCTTCGACAATGGGGTCCGGTGTGCTCGCGCAGGCGCTGAGAACCAGAGTGATGGCTGATGCGGCGACGATTCTCATGTCCATCAGCATGAGATGCTGGATGGCCCTTTTAGGGCGAGAACTGGGCGCGGGGGGAATAGGCGATGCGCCGGTCGGCGGCTCGATCACATGCTGCAAGCCGAACGTGGATTTGCTAGGTTGCCGAAATGACCGATTTTCCCGACATCATCCGCTCGCCATTGTCACGGCGCTTTACCGACGACGGCGTGACCGTCCAGGTCGAGATCTATCGGGTCGACGGTACCGAGGGCTGGACGCTCGAACTCATCGATGAGGAAGGCGGCTCGACCGTCTGGCAGGACAGCTTTGCCACGGATGCCGAGGCCTTCGCGGAATTCACCGATGGCGTCGAGCAACTCGGTCTGGCGAAGCTGATCGACCCCGACGAGGACGACCTCGCGACAGTGCACTGAACGGCGCTACCATGGCCTATACCGACGAGCTCGACGCGGTCATCGCCTGCGAGCAGCGGCTTCGCCGGCAGATCGCCATGCGCTTGGCGGAAGAGTCTGGGATGGCACCCGGCCACGGCCTCTCCGAGGAGGCGCTGGCCGCGGCCGATGCCGCAATCGAGGCATGGCGCACCGAGGGCGAGGAGCAGCAGGATCTGGCGGCCTTCAGGCCTATCGGCCCGCTTCAGGAACTGCTCGCGGAACATCAGAGCATCATCGAGCGGATCGAGGATATGCGCGACAGGCGCCTGGGCTAACGGCGCCGGTGCACGGTTCAAAGGCTCCGTCCACCCGCGGGCGATGCCCACAGATTCCGCCGTGATTGCTGCCGCCTCGATCGTCTTCGAGCAGGCCGTTTCCAACCATGCCGGGGTAACGATTCGACATTGAAACGCCGGTTGCCGCGGCCTCGGGCCTGTGTTCGTGTTCGACCAACGAACGAGACATGCAGGGAGGCCCAGGTGCTGTTCAGCAGTCGTTTCCTCGCCGTTTGGATGAGGACAGCCATCGTTGCTGTCATCTTTGCCGCCGTCGTGGTGCCGATGGTGGTTGCGCGTTAGCTTCAGCGCGTGACGCCGGTTTAATCCGGCTGTAACCGCCGCGCGGACTCGTTCCCCTTAAGAGCATGGTCACTCGTCTTTGGAATGGGCCAGCCAGACATGGCACTCGAAGGCGAGGTTGGCGCCGGTGCCTGCGGAGAGGGAGCGCGCCGTTGGGAGGCGGCCTCGCTCCCTCTCCAACACACCGTACGGGCGCTGAGGCCGGCCAAGCCAAGAGGCTGGAGCGCGGCGTTCCGACGCAATCATCCAATCGAATGAGGAAGGCGCTGCGCTCTAACGCTAGGCAATGGCCGGCCTGACCCAGTCTCATGCCACACCAGCCCCATGGGGTGGTCCGTTGGCTTGACGGTCGGCCGGGTCCCTGGCTGGCGAGGTCGATATGGATCGTCTGATTGGTTCGCTGTATCTCGCTGCCATCACACTCACGATGACCGCATGGATCGGGCTGATCGGCTACGGCGCCTGGCACTTCCTGTTCTGAGCCTCGCAGGCGCCGCTCCCCATTCGGCCGGGTAGCAAACTCGCGTCGCGCACGGCTAGCCGACCGAAAAGCTAAGTGATTTCAACGACAGGGAAAATGAATGGTGCCCAGGGGCGGAATCGAACCACCGACACTGCGATTTTCAGTCGCATGCTCTACCAACTGAGCTACCTGGGCGCCTCGGGGGCGCGACGCGCCGTCCGTGTTGGTGGGGGCGATATAGAGGCTGGCGTCAGACCTGTCCAGTGACTTCAGCCGGCTTTCTACAGTCCACGTTCGAGCGTGGAGAAATCTGGCCCTGCGGCAGGGCAAATGATGGGAATGATACCGGGCTCAGGCGGGGATTTGGCTCTCTTCCCGCCACTCGGCGTGGTCGATCACGGTCGCGAGGCGACTGACCGCTGCCAGCGCTTCGCGCCGCGCCTGCTCCGATTCGGCGATCGCCGCCTGGCCGTAGAGCAACCGGGCGAAGGCGATGACCCGGCTCACCACCAGGAACGACGCGTCCTGCAGCGCCTGGGATTCACGCAGAACCTCGTTGAGGTGCGCCACGTGGTTCTCGGCGCTTTCCTGCAAGGCCTTCGCATTGAGAACGCCAGCCTTGAGCACATCCGCGCGCAGGGTCTCGACGTCGCGCGCCAGCAGCTCCTTCACCCTCTCAGCCATGGTTCCTCCACTGAAGGAGATTGTTATGTCGGCCAGATCGAAAGTAGCACCGAAAACTGCGCTGATCAGCGCCAAGCATGACGCTTGGTTACTCACTTCTCTACGGTAGCCATTCAGCTTGCGGGAAATGGGCCGCGGGCCGGGAGGCGCTCAGACCTCTGCCGCCTCAATCCTCGGAATCCTGGGCAATCGGCGTTTCTGCGGGTCTGAAATGCTTGCCGTTGACGATGCGCACGAGGGTCCGGACCAGCGCAGCCACGACGATGACCAGCGGGAGCGCCATCACGGCGTTTCCCTCCAGCGCCAGCCAGATCGCCAGGCCACAGCTCACGGCGATTCCGATGACAAGCAGCAGCTTCATCACGGCACAGGATGATCCTGCTTCCGGCCAAGTGCAAGGGAACGGTGCGAATGCGGCTAACCGTTCGTTTCAGCGCCGCCGCCGCGTGCGCCCGAGAAGAACAAGGCGCGCAAGCGCTCCACGGACCACCAAAAGCTTCTATTGACGCTTCGGACCGCGCGGGAAAGGATGGCGCGTGCTTGCCGTCGCAGCTCCCGCGTGCCGGGGCGCTCATCGACCGGATCGACAGCGAAGGCGCTTCCTCCTGGCGCTTGCGGGGCTGATGCCCTGTCTCGTTGTGTCGAGGGCGATGGCGGGAAATCTGTTGCCCTGGTCCGCCGCGGCAGCGCCGCCGCTCGCGCTCGACCGTCTGGACGGCCCGGCGAGCGATCTCGCTGATCTGCGCGGCCGACCCGTCATCGTCCATTTCTTTGCGACATGGTGCGCGCCCTGCGTCGAGGAGATGGCCTCGCTCGATGCGCTGGCGGAGCGGCTCGGCACCGGCGCGACCATCCTTGCCGTCAATGTCGGGCCCGGTGCGTTTCCCGATCCTGCTCGACCGTGACCGCGCGGCGATGAAGCGCTGGCGGGTGGAGGGGCTGCCGATGAGCTTCGTGCTCGATCGCGACCTGCGCCCCGTATCGCTCAGCGCCGAACCGCTCGACTGGACCAGCCCGCCGGTGCTGGCGGTGCTCGAAGCCGTGGTCGATGCCGAGCCAAACGCCAAGCCAGACGCCGCGAAAGCCAACGACAACAGGGGAAGGAGAACACCATGATCAGCAGACGCGACATGCTCAGGACCGGTGCCGCCGCGAGCGCGGCGCTTCTGTTGCCGCGCGAGGGCTTCACGCAGGCACCCATCTTCGCCCCCAAGCCTGGCAAATGGCGTGATTTCGAGGTGGTGACGCGGCTCGATCTCGCAGGGCAGGGCAAGGCGCAGGCCTGGATCCCGTTGCCTTCCGTCGCCGAGGCCGAATGGATCAAGCCGGCTCGCAACGACTGGCAGACCAATGCGGCGTCGGCCGAGATCGTCAGCGATCCGAAATATGGCGCGCAGATGCTGCATCTCGTCTTCAAGGAGGGCGAGGCGGCGCCAGCCGTCGAGGTCCGCAGCCGCTTTTCGCTGCGCGACCGCGCCGAGGATTTCGCGGCGGGGCCGGCGCCGGCTCTCAGCGCAGCCGAGCGCAAGCTCTATCTGGAGGCGACCGAGCTGATGCCGACGGACGGCATCGTCAGGGAAACCGCCGAGAAGGCCGCTGCGGGCAAGGCGAGCGATATCGACAAGGCGCGCGCGATCTACCAATGGGTCGTCGAAAACACCTTCCGTGACGCGAAGACGCGCGGCTGCGGCACCGGCGACGTCGCCTCGATGCTGCGCAGCGGCAATCTCGGCGGCAAATGCGCTGATCTCAATGCGCTCTATGTCGCGCTCGTGCGCTCGGTCGGCATCCCCGCTCGCGATTTCTACGGTATTCGCGTCGCGCCCTCCCAGTTCGGCTACAAGAGCCTGGGGGCGGGATCCGAGGTGATCACCAAGGCCCAGCACTGCCGCGCCGAAATCTGGCTCGAGGGCCATGGCTGGGTCGCGACCGATCCGGCCGATGTCCGCAAGGTCGTGCTCGAGGAGCCGCCCGGCAACAATGCCATCGACAATCCGAAGGTGGCCGCGGCGCGCGAGGCCTTGTTCGGCGCCTGGGAAGGCAACTGGCTCGGCTACAACATGGCGCATGACCTCGCGCTGCCCGGCTCGAAGCACAAAATCGGCTTCCTGATGTATCCGCAGGCGGAAATCGCCGGGGGGCTGCTCGATTGCCTTGACCCGGACACGTTCAAGTACACGATCAAGGCGGCCGAGATCACCGCCTGAAGCTGCCGCTCCGGCCGGGGCCTCGTAGGCTCCCGGCCGCACTGTCCGGAGACCGATGATGAGTGACACGATCGAGCGCGAAGCGTCGGCCAAGCCCGCCGCTCCCCGGCTGACCAGCCTCGCGCATGGCGGCGGCTGCGGTTGCAAGCTGGCGCCCTCGGTGCTCCAGCAGCTTCTGGCCGAGCATCCGGCGGCCGGGCCCTACAAGCAGCTCCTCGTCGGCACCGAGACCGGCGACGATGCCGCCGTCTGGCAGGTCGATGAGAACACCTGCGTTGTCGCCACCACGGATTTCTTCATGCCGATGGTCGACGACCCGCGCGATTTCGGCCGCATCGCCGCGACCAATGCGATCTCTGACGTCTACGCCATGGGCGGGAAGCCGATCATGGCGCTGGCGATCCTCGGCATGCCGCTCGACAAGCTGCCGATCGAGACGACGCGCGAGATCCTGAAGGGCGGCGCCTCGATCTGCGCCGAGGCCGGCATCCCCGTCGCTGGCGGGCACTCCATCGACGCGCCCGAGCCGATCTACGGCCTCGCGGTGATCGGGCTGCTGAACCCGCGGAACCTGCGCCGCAACAACGGGGCTAGGCCCGGCGATGCGCTCATCCTGACCAAGGCACTGGGCGTCGGCATCTATTCGGCGGCCTTCAAGAAGGAGCAGCTCTCACCGGCGGCCTATGACGAGATGATCGCCTCGGTGACGCTGCTCAACCGTATCGGCGCCGAATTGGCGAAGGATGATGATGTCCACGCCATCACCGATATCACCGGTTTCGGCATCCTCGGCCATGGCCTGGAAATGGCGCGCGGCTCCGGCGCGACGCTGCGGCTGAATCTCGCCGAGCTGCCTTTCCTCTCGCAGGCCGAGCGGCTGGCGCAGGAGGGCAGGGTGACCGGCGCATCGCACCGCAACTGGGCGAGCTATGGCGAAGGGGCCGAATTGCCGGACGGGTTGCCGGACTGGCGCCGCCACCTGCTCACGGATCCACAGACCTCAGGCGGGCTTCTGGTCTCCTGCAAGGCGGAACGGGCGCAGGACATCCTCACGCGGATCAAGGGGGCGGGTTATCCGTCGGCGCGGATCATCGGCGCGGTCGAGGACGGGCCGGGGCGGGTGGTTGTGGTTTAAGGCTCCGACGGAAACACACCGTCATTCCGGACAAGCCGCGAAGCGGCGCCGATCCGGAATCCATCACAGGGCTCCGGCGCTTTACGATGGATTCCGGGTCAAGCCCGGAATGACGGCGCGCTTTTGGGTCGTTGCGTCTCCCTCACGCCTCCCTGACCTCCAGATTCCGCCCCCAGACGTCGAAGAAGGCGCCCTTGTTCAGGACCAGCCGGTCCTCCCGCAGGGCGCCTTCCAGCTCGCGCAGCCGCTGGCGAGCCAGTTCATCGGGCACCAGCCCGCCAGCCTCGTCGCGCGTCGGGAAGAAGGCCGCTCCGTCCCAGCTTACGCCAGCGCCGCGCAGCATCAGGACGATATCGCCCCAGTCGATCTCGCTGCCGACGACATGGACGAAGGTGGAGCGCAGCGGCTCGACCTTCGGCTCGGTGATCTTCACGAGCACGATCAGCACAGTGAACGGGCCCTTGCGGAAGAGCTTTCCGAGCCAGCGGTCGAAATCGGTTCCGAGGCCCCTAGACGTCGACACGCGGTGTATCCTCGGCCGGGCGTGCCGCGTCGGCGGCGCGCGCGACATGCACGATCGGATCGAGGGCAGGGGCTTCGCTGTCGATCATGCCGCCTCAGTGAATTGGCGGAAGAGAATGGGAGTCGAACCCACCAGAGACCGTCTGACGGCCCCTCCCGGATTTGAAGTCCGGACGCCCCACCGGGGACGCTTCTCCTCCATCGGGCCTAGAGCCGGATCCGATCAGGTTGCATCAACCTGATCGGTGAATCCGTCTCTAAGCAATTGATAGAGAACGCGTGATCCAATCGGATTGTAATCCGATTGGCGCGTGCTCTGTGGGCAGTGGACCGAAGAGATCGAGCCTTTGCCGGTTGATGCGCCTGAGATCGCCGCGGCGGATCGTGACGCCATGGCGATCGAAGAATTCGAGAATCTGGATAGCGACCTTTCGGCCGTTGTCGAGCCGGTCGCGGAACTGTGCGGCGTTGAAGCCGGTCGGATGGGCGCTCGCGAGCTCCGTTGCGATGCCGACCATCTCGGCCAGCGTCGCCCGCAGGAAGAAATGATCGAGCGCGACCTCATGAACATCGCCGCGCCGGCCGGCGAGCCGGAACAGCCGGCGGATCTCCTCTTCGCGGCGCCCGAGCATCTGGCCGATATCCCGCACGCGGGGCGGGCGGAACCGCTCCTGCGCGTCGATCAGCGGTGCGATCCGCATCCAGAGCGCCTCGTCCTCGGCCGTTAGCCGGACCTCGTGCCCCGGCCGCCTGACCCACGAACCGGCCATGACGAGCAAGCCGTCATCGGCGAGGCGCGCCAGCACCGCGCGGAAGAGCGGCGCGGGCAGGCGCGGCGCGATCGCGAGGCGCAAACGCTCCAGCCCCATGCCGGGCAGATCCGGATGTTCGGCATGCCAGGCGTCGAGGCGCTCGACAGTCGCCTGCGAGAGTTCTTGCCAGTTTTCCGGCAGCATCGCGAGCGAGCCGATCCGGACAAGACCGAGCCTGGCCGCCAGTTCGTCGGTGGCCTCGGCTCCCAGCGCGCGATCGCGGACGAAGCCGTCGAGATCGGCATGATGCGGCGGCAGAGACAGGAGCCCACGCAGCGCTTCCGCGGGATCGGAAAGCCCGAGCGCGGCGAGCTGCGCCAGCCGCTCGGGGCTGCGGCGCCGGCGCTCCGGTGCCCGCAGATCGAGGAAGCGCCCGCCGCCGATTGTGCGCGAGGCGCTGGTGTCGCGCAGGACGAAGCGGTCGAGCGCTGCGGCCGCCAGAGGATCATCGAGAACGAGTTGGACCGGAGCCGTGCCGCCAGAGGCGATCTCCTTGCCCAGCAGCACGATGCGCGCTCCGACCTCCGCCGCCGCATGGTGCAGCCGCACCGGCTGCCACATGGTCAACGGCCTCGCCTCGGAGGGCAACACTGTGACCTCCGCATCGATCCGCAGCGTCGGCGCATGGAGCGACGGTGTCACGACCATGTCGCCATGCCGGATCGCCTCCTTCGAGATGTCCGGCCCGGCGAGGTTGAGCGCGCAGCGATCTCCGGCTTGGCCACGTTCGGCGGGGCGGTTCTGGGCGTGGATCGAGCGCACGCGTGCCGCAATCCCGGCCGGCGAAACGATCACGCTGTCGCCGACCGCGACGCTGCCGGACAGCACCGTACCGGTGACGACAGTGCCCGCGCCCTGCAGGGTAAAGCAGCGGTCGACCGCGAGCCGGAAAGCGCCGTCGCCATGCCGCGCCGGGGTTTCGCGTGCTTTCTCGGCGAGTAATGTCGATAGCGCGGCGATGCCGTCACCCGCCACGGTCGAGACGGGCAGGATCGGCGCCTCGGCGAAAGGCGTCTCCGCCAGCAGGTTCGCGATCTCGATGTCGACGGTGGCGAGCCTGTCGGCATCGACCAGATCCGACTTCGTCAGCGCGACGACGGCCTGCCCGATGCCAAGCAGACGGGCGATGGCGAGATGCTCGCGCGTCTGCGGCATCACCCCGTCATCGGCGGCGACGACGAGCAGCAGCAAATCGATGCCCGAGGCGCCGGCCAGCATCGTATGGACGAACTTCTCATGGCCGGGCACATCGATGAGGCCGATGACCCTGCCATCGGCCAGAGGCCAATAGGCGAAGCCGAGAGCGATGCTGATGCCGCGCGCCTTCTCCTCCTTCAACCGGTCGGTATCGACACCGGTCAGCCGCCTGACCAGCGAGGTCTTACCATGGTCGATATGGCCGGCCGTGCCGATGATCATGGCCCCGCCTCCGCTGGGGAGGCGGCAGCGCGCGCGGCCTTGATGAAGGGCGCGGCGAGCAGGCTGCCCTTGCTCTCGGCTGCGAGCAAAAGCGCGAGCGCCCGGCCGGCATCCTGCGGCACGCCCTGGCCGAGCAGGGTCGCGGCGCCGAGCATCGCCTCCGAATCCGGGTCGCCCGCCGCCATGCCACGCTGCCACCATTGCGCAGCCAGCGCCGCGTCGCGTTCCACGCCGAGCGCATCGTGATGCATCATGCCGAGCCGGGTCATGCTGGTGCCGACGCCGGCCTCGGCCGCGGCCTGCGCCCAGCGCAGCGCCTCGGCGCGATCGGTAGTGCGTCCGCCTTCCAGCAGCATCCAGGACAGCATGTCTTGCGCTGGCGCGTCGCCCTGCTCGGCGGCGAGGCGGTAGAGCCGCAGTGCTTCAGCGTCGCTCTGCTCGACGCCATCGCCCTTGAAATGCAGGGTCGCGAGATTGCGCTGTCCGACCGGGTCGCCGCTCTCGGCGGCCAGCCTCAGCCAACGCAGGGCGAGTGCCGTGTCACGCTCGACGCCAAGACCTTCGGCGAAGCAGGCGCCGATATTGTTCTGGGCGCGGCCGATGCCGGCATGGGCGAGTGGCCCCCAGATCGCGAGCGCGGCCGCATGGTCGCCGCGCTCGACCGCGGCGGCCGCTTCGGACATGGCCGTCGCCAGCTCGTCGCGGCGCGGCTGTTCGCCCCCGCCGGGCTCCTTGCGAAACAGGCGTTCAAGCCAGCCCATCGCTCGGCTCCGCTTTCAATGCAGCAAGCTGCGCGGCGAAAAGCGCCTCGTCCTCAAGGCAGCGCAGGTCGAAGATCAGCGCGCCCTGCGCGATCCGGCCGATGATCGGCACCGGCACGGCCCGAAACGCCGCCGCCAGCCTCTCGACGGCAGAACCGGCTGCCTTGCCGGTCGGGCGGATCGCGATCCCGGTGCTCGGCAGTGTCTCCAGCGGCAGCGCGCCGGAGCCGATCTGGCTGGCGCAATCGATGGCCTCGACTGTCCAGTCCGATCCAAGCCGGTCCGCGACCTTGGGCTGCAGGCGTTCGGCCACGGCCCGCAATTCCGCCGCCGTCCGCGTGAACAGCCTGAGTGTCGGCAGGCGCCGTGCCAGGCTGTCGGGGTCGCGATAGAGCCTGAGCGTCGCTTCCAGCGCCGCGAGCCGGAGCTTGTCGAGGCGCAGCGCCCGTTTCAGCGGATTCTTCGCCAGCCTGGCGATCAGGTCCTTGCGCCCGGCGACGATGCCGGCCTGCGGTCCGCCGAGCAGCTTGTCGCCGGAGAAGGTGACGAGATCGGCGCCGCCCTTCAACGCGTCCTGAACCGTCTTCTCCTTGCGCAGCCCCCAGCGCGAGAGGTCGATCAGCGTGCCGGAACCGAGATCGTCGACGAAGGGCAGTCCATGTTCCCGCGCAAGCTTCGCCAGTTCGGTCGACTCGACCTCTGCCGTGAAGCCCTGCACCACATAGTTCGAGGTGTGGACCTTCATCATGAGCCCGGTCGCCGGGCCGACGGCTTCGGCATAATCCTTGAGATGCGTGCGGTTGGTCGTGCCGACCTCGCGCAAGATGGCGCCGGCGCGTGCCATGATGTCCGGCATGCGGAAGGCGCCGCCGATCTCGATCAACTCGCCGCGCGAGACGATCGCCTCGCGATCTCTGGCGAAGGTGTTGAGCACGAGCAGAACCGCCGAGGCGTTGTTGTTGACGAGGATGGTATCCTCGGCGCCGGTCAATTCGCGGATCAGATCGCGCACATGGGCGTCGCGCTCGCCGCGCTGCCCGGCCTCGATCTCGTATTCGAGATTGGTCGGGGCACGCATCGCGGTGACGACGGCCTCGATCGCCTCCTCGGCCAGCAGGGCGCGGCCGAGATTGGTGTGCAGCACCGTACCGGTCAGGTTGATGACCGGTCGCTGCGAGAGCCGCCCGCGGTCCTCCAGCCAATCCAGAGCCATGCGGCTGACCTGCTCGGCTGACGCCGCGGAAGGCTCGCCGCTGGCACGCAGCTGCTCCAGGACCTGCCGGATCGCGTCGGTCGTGGCGGCCCTTCCATGGCGGGCGATGGCGAGCTCGCCGCCAGCGCTGCGCAGCACGGTATCGACCGATGGCGGACGGAAGCGTTCGGGCTTGTTCATCAGGCTCCCTCCGGGAGACGCTTGATTATCGCGCTTTTGCACCACGAATGGGCGGTTTCGATGAACCCGCTCCAGTCATCCCGGGCGACCGCAGGTCGACCCGGGATCCATGCCTGAACCTCGATCGGAACCGCTCTGGCATGGATCCCGGATCGGCGCCGCCAGGGGCGGCTTGTCCGGGATGACGGCGTGGTTCCGCGCGATACGACAAACATCAATAGCCGAGCAGAAATGGGTTCACTCCGGCGCGCCGCCAGCCGGCCTTGGTCACCAGCAGATCGAGGCCCAGGCTCGCGACATCATCCGCCACCGGTTCCAGCTCCATGTCCTTGCGCTGGTTCAGGATCTTCACATAGGTCCGGCACTCGTCGCAGGTCTCGGCCTTGATCGTGTCGGCGATACCCTCGATCGCCTGATAGGCGATGCCCTTGGTCGAGCCGCAGGAGACGCATTTCACGCGGACATGGTTCCATTGCGTCGCGCAGAGCGAGCATTGGACATAGCGCACGCCCTCGATATTGGCGTCGCCCACGACTGCGCTGCTGACGGGCGGCCCGCCGCAGCAGGGACAGACGCCGTCGGCAACCGGCTGCGGCAGAACAGGGGCGAGCTGCGCGGCGTGTTGGGCGGCGACGATCTGCAGGGCGGCGGCGGCGAAGATGTGCTCGGCCACCGCCTCGACCGGAACGGCATCGGCCAGAACGGCTGCGAACATTGCCCGCCGGCCTTCGTCGTCAGCTTTGCCGGCGCGCTCAAGCGCGGCGCGGGCGAGGTCGGGCATTGCGATATCGGTGAGCAGCGTCACGAGCCGCGAGAAGGCCTCCGACGCGGCGGGATCGTCGGCCAGTTCCTCGCGCGGCAGGATCGGCATGGCATGGCCGGCGCGCTGGCGCATCTCCGCCAAGGTTGGCAGGGCAGAGGCCGGCAGCTCGCGCGTCAGCCTGTCCTGCACCTTCGACAGGGCGGAGAGGAAGAGGAGATAGGCTTCGAGCTGGTGCCCCGGAGCGAGCGCGGCGAAGCGCATGGCGCGCAGGCCGAACAGGTTTTCCGGCTTCGGCAATCTGACAAAGGGCGGCTTGTCGCGCTCGGCGATGCCGACATCTTCGAGGGCGGCGAAGCTCGGATCGTCACTCATTCACTGTCCTCTCGAACCGCACGGGTCACGGGAGACGAAGCGCCAGGCCGCCAATCGGATTTATTCGGCCGGGCCGGCATTATGGCCGCGCGGCGGCGCCTGGCGCTCGTCGATCACGCCCTCGCGCGCCTCCTGGCGCAGCCAGAGCCGGTGGTGACGGAAGGCCCAGCCACCTGTCACCTTGCCTTCGGTCATCGCGTTGATCGTACCGCGCACATAGAAGCCGGCATAGATATGGACGATGACGACGAGCAGCATCGCGACCGCCGCCAGCGCATGCAGGATATGGCCGACGCGCTGCTGCTCGATGGTGAATCTCGCGCCGAAATACTCGTACCAGATCATGAGGCCCGTCCCGAACAGGACGAGAATCAGCAGCGTCATCAGCCAGAAGACGATCTTCTGGCCGCCATTGTACTTGCCGACTTCCGGGACGTTCTCCTCGCGGCCCGACATGACCTCGCGGATATGGCCCATCCACTTCGTGTCGGCCTTCGACCAGAAATTGTAGCGGACCATCTGGAGGAAGAGGATCACGAAGCTGGCGAGCAGCACGACGCCGATCCAGGGATGCAGCATCCGCGTCGCCGAGCCGCCGCCGAACAGGCTCGACAGGAAGAACAGTGCCGGATGGAACAGCGCGGCGCCGCTGAGCGCGAGCAGGATCAGCGAGATCGCGGTGATCCAGTGATTGACGCGCACGCGGCCGGGGTAGCGGTCGACGGTCGTGCGCTCCTCTTCACGCCTGACGGCCACGGGCAGCCTCCTCGTCGATCAGATGCTCGGCCTCGCGATCCTCTGCGCGGCTGACATCGTTGCGTCGCGCCACCGTCGCATGGACGAAGGCGAAGGCGGCGGCGAAGCCGACCACCGCCATCCCGGCATATTTGGTCAGTCCCTTCCAGAGTTCGACCACCTGGCTGATCCGCGGGTTCGCCGGCAGGTTGGCATAGAGCTGCGGCTGGTCGGCATGGTGCAGCACATACATCACATGGGTGCCGCCGACGCCGGGCGGATCGTAGATGCCGGCATTCTTGAAGCCCCGGGACCTGAGGTCCGTCAGCCGCGTCTGCGCGTGGTCGAGCATCGCCTGCTTGGTGCCGAACACGATCGCGCCGGTGGGACAGGCCTTGGCGCAGGCCGGCGCCTGGCCGACCGAGACCCGGTCCGAGCAGAGCGTGCATTTGTAGGCCTTGTGGTCGGCCTGGCTGATGCGCGGGATGTTGAAGGGGCAACCCTTCACGCAATAGCCGCAGCCGATGCAGTTCTCCGAGACGAAGTCGACGATGCCGTTGTTGTACTGCACGATCGCGCCGGGGGCGGGGCAGGCCTTGAGACAGCCGGGGTCGGCGCAGTGCATGCAGCCGTCCTTGCGGATCAGCCATTCGAGGTTGCCGCTCTCCGGGTTCTCCCATTCGGTGAACCGCATCAGCGTCCAGGTGTTCGGCGTCAGGTCATGCGGGTTGTCGTAGACGCCCCGGTTGATGCCGATCTCCTCGCGCAGATTGTTCCACTCGAGGCAGGCCGCCTGGCACGCCTTGCAGCCGATGCACTTGGTGACGTCGATGAGCTTCGCCACCTCGAAATCGTGGCGGACATCCGGCGGCCGGAAGGTGGTCGCCGAGATGCGGGCGAAGTCCTGACTCTGCAATCCAGCCATCGGACCCTCCCTAGCTCACGGCCGGTCCGTTGGACGGCTCGACATTCACCAGAAACGCCTTGAATTCGGGCGTCTCGATGTTGGCGTCGCCGACGAACGGGGTGAGGCTGTTGGGGCCGAAGCCCTTCCTGGCCGCACCGGTGAAGCCCCAGTGGAGCGGGATGCCGACGACATGCACGGTCTTGCCGTCGCAGATCAGCGGCTTGATCCGCTTGGTCACCACGGCCTTGGCATAGACCGAGCCACGGGCCGACGAGACCTTCACCCAGCCACCCTTCTGGATGTTCTTCTCCGCGGCCAGCTGCTCGCTGATCTCGACGAAGAACTCCGGCTGCAGCACCGCATTGACCCAGACATGCTTCGTCCAGAAGTGGAAGTGCTCGGTCAGGCGGTAGGAAGTCGCCGCATAGGGGAACTTGTCCGAGGTCCCGAGCGCGGCGAGATCGTCCTTGAAGATGCGCGCGGCCGGGTTGCCGCGGATCTTCGGCGCCATCACGTTGGCGACGGGGCTTTCGAACGGCTCGTAATGGGCCGGGAAGGGGCCGTCCTTCATCAAGCCGCGCGAGAACAGGCGGGCCGTTCCCTCGGGGTTCATGATGAACGGGCCGACATCCTGCGGCTTGGCGTTAAGCGCGATGTCCGGCACGTCGTAGCCGGTCCAGGCCGTGCCGTTCCACTCGATCAGCTTGCGCTTGGGATCCCAGGCCTTGCCGTCGAGATCGGCCGAGGCGCGGTTGTAGAGGATGCGCCGGTTGGCTGGCCAGGAGAAGGCCCAGTTCGAATAGGCGCCGGTATTGCCCGGATCGCTGGTGTCGCGCCGGGCCATCATGTTGCCCCGCTCGGTCCAGCTGCCCGCGTAGATCCAGCAGCCGCAGGCGGTCGAGCCGTCGTCGCGCAACTGGCCGAAGGTGTCGACCTGCTTGCCCTTCTCCAGCAACACCTTGCTCGGATCGACCGGGTCGGTGACGGTCGAGACGACATAGCCGTTCATCTCCTTGGCCATCTCGTCCGGCTGCGGGTCCTGCGGGTCGCGATAGGGCCAGTGGAGATTGAGGATCGGGTCCGGGAAGGCCCCGCCCTCCTTCCGGTAGAGCTCGCGCAGCCGCATGTGGAGCTGCGCCATGATCCAGGTGTCGGCCTTCGCCTCGCCCGGAGGTTCGGCGCCCGGCCAGTGCCATTGCAGCCAGCGGCCGGAATTGACCAGCGAGCCCTCGTCCTCGGCGAAGCAGCTCGTCGGCAGCTCGAAGACCTCGGTCTGGATCGACTCCGGCTTGACGTCGTTATGGACGCCTTCGTCCTTCCAGAAGCGCGCTGTCTCCGTCTGCAGCGGGTCCATCACCACCAGGAACTTCAGCTTCGACAGAGACGCCGTGACCTTGCCCCGGTTGGGCGCGGACAGGAGCGGATTGAAGCCCTGGCAGAAATAGCCGTTGACCTTGCCCTGATACATCAGGTCGAAGGTGCGCAGCATGTCGTAGCCGGGCAGGTCGAGCTTCGGCAGCCACTGATAGGCGAAGTCGTTCTCGGCCGTCGCGGCCGGGCCCCACATCGACTTCAGGAAGCTCACCATGAACTTCCTGTAGTTCTGCCAGTAGCTCATCTGGTTCGGACGCAGCGGCTTGAAGCCGCGCGTCGACATATAGGTCGCGAAATCGGGCTCCCTGTCCTTCGGTATCGCCAGATAACCCGGGATCAGGTCCGACATCAGGCCGATATCGGTCAGACCCTGGATGTTGGAGTGGCCGCGAAGTGCGTTCATGCCGCCGCCGCGCACGCCGATATTGCCGAGCAGGAGCTGCACCATCGCCATGGTGCGGATGTTCTGCGAGCCCTTCGAGTGCTGCGTCCAGCCGAGCGCGTACATCGACGTCATCGTCCTGTCGCGCGCCGAGCATTCCGAGATCATCTTGCAGATCGCCAGATACTTGTCCTTCGGCGTGCCGCAGATGCGCTCGACCATCTCCGGCGTATAGGCCGCGACGTGCTGCTTCAGGAGCTGGTAGACGCAGCGCGGATTCTGCAGCGTCTCGTCGACCTGGACATAGCCGTCCGGCCCGAGCTCGTACTCCCAGGTGGAGCGGTCGTAGTCACGCTTGGCCTCGTCATAGCCGGAGAAAAGGCCGTCCTGATAGCTGAAGCCGTCCTTCACGATGTAGGGCGCGTTGGTGAAGGCGCGCACGTAGTCGTGCTGGATCTTGTCGTTTTCGATGCAATATCGGATCACTCCGAGCAGGAAGGCGATGTCCGTGCCTTGCCGGATCGGCGCATAGAAATCGGCGACCGAGGCCGTGCGCGTGAAGCGCGGATCGACGACGATCAGCTTGGCGCCACGTTGGGCCTTCGCCTCCGTGACCCATTTGAAGCCGCAAGGGTGCGCCTCGGCGGCGTTGCCGCCCATGACGATGATGAGGTCGGTGTTCTTGATGTCCGTCCAGGAGTTGGTCATCGCACCGCGACCGAATGTTGGGGCCAGACTGGCCACCGTCGGTCCGTGTCAAACACGCGCCTGGTTGTCGAACGCCAAGATCCCGGTGCTTCTGACCACCTTGTAGGTCAGGAAGGCTGTTTCGTTGGTGGTCGCCGAAGCGGCCAGGAAACCGGTGGTCAGCCAGCGGTTGACCGTCACGCCGTCCTGGTTGGTGGCGACGAAGTTCTTGTCGCGGTCGTCCTTCATCAGCCGCGCGATGCGGTCGAGCGCCTCGCCCCAGCTGATCTGCCGGAATTCGCGCTGGCCCGGCCCGCGGTACTGCGGAACCTTGGTGCGCGTCTCGGAATGGACGAAGTCGAGGAGGGCGGACCCCTTCGGGCATAGCGTGCCGCGATTGGTCGGGTGGTCGGGATCGCCCTCGATATGGATGATGGCCGGGTGCGCGTTCTTGGACTTGTCACCCAGGCTGTACATGATCACGCCGCAGGCGACGGAACAGTACGGACAGGTATTTCGCGTTTCCGTGGTGCGCGCCAGCCTGAAGGGCCGCACGGCCTGGGCAAGTGCCTCCTCGGCACCCCCGAACCCCAGCGCGGCGACGGCAGAACCGCCCAGGCCCGCGCCTGCGGCTTTCAGGAACTGGCGACGCGAGAGCTCATGCAGCATCTCAACCTCCCAGGCAAACAAGAGCGTCTTGTTCCTGTTTAGAATAGTGAAACTCTGCCCTGAGGGCGTCAAGCTGCCCCTTCATTGGGCAAAGTGCCGCGATATTAGACTTTAGGCGTACGTCTTGGCCGCCGGGGAGAGCTGACCGGAGGGCTGCAAGCCCTCCCAGCTTCCAGGAACGGCCGGCTCCGTTCCAAAACGGAGCGGGTGATCCAATATTTCACAATATTACAGATAGTTAGGAGGTTCGGCTGAGCGTTCCGGTGGCGTCGAAGCGGGGGGTGCGGGGATTGTACGTGACCGAAGGAAACGAACGTCGGGGAGGGCCGCACCGGACACGGCGCGTGACATGACGCAATCGTGATTTGGAACGGCGGCTCGCCGCAGGCTCGCGCGATGTTCGGCCATTCCTGCGACAGGCAGGCGAGATGGAATCAGGCGCTGAGCCGCTCGATCATCCGTGGCGGGTCATGGGGCACATTGACCTCCTGCGTCGCCGCCCCGCCCCACAGAGACCGCAGCTGCGCGACGACATACTGGCCGAAATGCTCGTAGGGGATGCGGATCGAGGTCAGCCAGGGCGCGATCCAGCGATTGATCGCATTGCCGTCGATGCCGATCAGCGCGCAGCGGTCGGGGATGGCGACATTGCCTTCGGCAGCCAGCCGATAGGCGCCATAGGCGATCATGTCGCTGACGCAGAGAACTCCATCCGGCCAGCCGCCATCCTTCACCAGCTTCTGCGCCGCGGCGTAGCCGATCTCGATATGCGACAGGCCGGGCGCGCTCGCGCGCCGGATATCGTCCGCGGGAAGGCCGCGCGCGACAAGCCTGTCGATGAAGCCGGCGGCCCGCTCCGCGGTGCTGGAGGCGTTCTGCGCAGCCATCAGCACGGCCGGACTCCGAACGCCGCGTGCAAGCAGGTAATCGGCGGCATCAGCGCCGGCGGCGCGGTTGTCGATGCCGACATAGGCGCCGCCGCCGAGCGGATTGCGCCGCGCCACGAAGACCATCGGATCGCCGCGCTTCAGCGCATCGGCGAGGCCGGGGCTGCGCACCGCACTGACCATGACGTAGCCGGCGACGAACTGATCGCGCATCGCACGCAGATAGTCGTCCTGCAGATCGGCCCGGTCATGCGTGTCGCAGAGGATCATGACGAAGCCGGCGTCGCGCAGCGCCGCTTCCGTCGAGACCGCGATCGCGGCCATGGCGGGATTGTCGAGATTGGGCGCGAGCATTGCGACGACGCGGCTGGCCCGGCGCTTGAGCGCCCGCCCGACCGGGTTCGGACGATAGCCCAGCCGGACGATGGCTTCCTCGACCCGCGCGATCGTATCGGCTGAGGCCCGGCCGGCCTTGCCGTTGACGATCCGTGAAACGGTCGCGACCGAGACGCCGGTCTCGCGTGCGACGGTTGCGAGCGACGCCAGGCTCTGCTGCGGTCTTGCGGCCTTCGCCGTCATGATCCTCCCCGGTCCCTTTGCGCGGTGCAGGCGCCGGCAGTTGGGTATAAGCCGGCTAACTCAGCAATGGCGCGCGTTTCGCCCGTTGACAAGCAAGGCAAACGTTTGCCTTACTAGTTGTCAAGACGCTCGTTGAGGCGTCGTCATTCAGGGATGGAACGCAGATGCAGAGGAAGCATTGGATTTCCGCGCTCGCGCTGACGGTTGGCCTCGTCGCCGGTAGCGGGGCCTTCGCCCAGACCACGGTACGCATTGCCTGGTACTCCGACGGCAATGAGGGCGAGGTCGTTTCCGATCTGCTGAAGCGTTTCGAGGCGCAGAACAAGGACATCAAGGTCGTCCTCGATCAGGTGCCCTACAAGGCGATCACCGAGAACCTGCCGGTCCAGCTCGCCTCGGGGCAGGGTCCCGACATCGCCCGCGTCGTCGATCTCGGCGGCATCGCCCGCTATGCGCTCGACATGCGCCCCTATCTGAAGGATGCCTCCTACTGGGAGAAGAATTTCGGGCCGTTCCTGCCCTGGATGCGCCCTGAGGGCGACACCAGTGCGATCACCGGCTTCATGACGCAGCTCACCGTCACCGGCCCCTTCGTCAACAAGACGCTGTTCGAGCAGGCCGGCGTTGCCATGCCGGGCGCCAAGGCGACCTGGGAGGATTGGGGCAAGGCGGCCAAGGCCGTGGCCGACAAGGTGCAGGCGCCGTTCCCGCTCGCCATGGACCGCTCGGGCCATCGCTTCTTCTCGGTCGCCGTCTCCGAGGGTGCCAAGGTCTTCGACGACAAGGGCGAGCCCGCGGTGGTCGATGAGGGTTTCAAGCGCGCCGCCAAGCTGGTCTATGACTGGCACAATAACGGCGTGATGAAGAAGGAGCTCTGGGGCTCGGTCTCCGGCACCGCCTATCGCGGCGCCAATGACGAGTTCAAGAACGCCCAGGTGGTGATGTACCACTCCGGCTCCTGGCAGATCGCCCAGTTCGACAAGACGGTCGGCGATGCCTTCGACTGGGTCGCGGCTCCCTCGCCCTGCGGGGCGGGCGGCTGCTCCGGCATGCCGGGCGGCGCCGGCCTCGTCGCGATCAAGACGACCAAGAGCCCGGAAGCCGTCGCCAAGGTGATGGATTATCTGGCGAGCGAGCCGGTGCTGAGCGAGTTCTATGCCCGCTCGCTCTTCGTGCCGGGCCATCTCGGCATCGCCGCCAAGGGCCTCGACTACAAGGATGCCAAGCCGCAGGCCAAGGCGGCGCTCAAGGTCTTTTCGGATCAGGTCGCGCAGCTCTCCCCGGTCGCCTTCAAGCTGCAGGGCTACGTCAACAACCGCGTCATCTTCAACGCGACGATCAGCCGCCTCGGCCAGGCGATCTCGGGTGAGGGCACGCTCGACGACGCCTTCAAGCGGATCGAAGCCGACATCGCCCAGCAGATCGCCGAGCGCAAGAAGTAAGACGGATGGCCTCCGCCGACATGAACCCGCGCCGCGAAGGCGCGGGCGCCGCTGGCGCTCTCGCCGCGCCGCTCGCGCTCCTGATGCGCTTTGTCGACTGGCCGATGCGGGCGCTCCAGCGCCTGATTGGCGAGCGGCGGATGGCCTATGTCTTCATCCTGCCCAACCTCGCCTTCTTCTCGCTCTTCGTCTTCCTGCCGCTCGTCATCAACTTCATCTTCTCGGTGACGGGCGGGGCAGGGCTCTTCCCGACCGAGCGCCCCTTCGTCGGGGCGCAGCAATACGCCTATCTCTTCGATTGCGGCTCCTTCCTCGATCCCGCCTCCTGCCGCGAGGACCATTTCTGGCGCGGCGTCTACAACACCGCCCGCTTCACCGCTTTCCAGGTCACGGCGATGGTGCTGTTCTCGCTGCTGACGGCGATCGTCCTGAACATGAAGATCCGGGCGCGCGGCTTCTTCCGCGCCGTCTATTTCTTCCCGGTGCTGCTCTCGCCGGTGGTGGTGGCGCTGACCTGGAAATGGATCCTCCAGCGCGATGGCCTGCTCAACGCGGCAATCACCTCGCTCGGCGGCGAGCGCATCCTCTTCCTGGTCGATCCGAGCTGGGCGATGTTCTGGGTCGTCTTCGTCTCGGTCTGGGCCCATATGGGCTTCTACACGTTGATCCTGCTCGCAGGCCTGCAGGCGATCCCGGCCGATCTCTATGAAGCGGCCGAGATGGACGCGACGCCGCGCTGGCGCATGTTCTGGCGCATCACCCTGCCCCTGCTCTGGCCGAACATGATCGTCGTGATCGTGCTGGCGCTGATCAAGGGCGTGCAGACCTTCGACGAGGTCTTCGTGCTCACGGGGGGCGGCCCCGGCACGGCGACGCTGCTGGTGGTGCACTACATCTACGAGACGGCCTTCGCCAATCAGGTGCAGAATTTCGGCCTGGCGGCGGCGGCCTCCGTGGTGCTCGGCGTCGTGCTCTTCGCGCTGACGCTGGCCCAGCTCGCGGCGAGCCGCCGCAAGGGGGCTGCATGAGCCAGGCTGTTCACACCAACAGGGCCGTCGCCATGATGACCGCCCGCCGCAAGCCCGGCCGCTGGCATTGGACCGACATCGCGGCTTACGCCTATCTGCTGTTCGGCGTCTTGCTGATGTTCGGGCCGGTGCTCTGGCTCGGCCTGTCCTCCTTCAAGACGCAGGCCGGCCTGCTCGAATTCCCGCCCTCGCTGCTGCCGATGTCGCAGAAGGAAGTGGTGTTGCCGGGCCAGTCCCAGCCGCTGCCGCTCTTCGAGGTCGAGGTGCCCGACGGCTCCAAGCGCGTGCTGGCGCAGGTCCGCCGTATCGGCATCCAGGCGCAGATGGTCGATCCGGCCAATCCGGGCGAGACGATCCGCGTGCCGATCGACAAGCGCAAGCCGGTGCGGGAGTTCAAGCTCGCGACCGAGAACTATAGCGAGCCGCTGGAGCGCTTTGCCTTCACGCGCTTCCTCTGGAATTCGGTCTTCGTCACGCTGGTGGCGACGATCATCACGCTGATGATCAACTCGATGGCGGCCTATGCGCTCTCGATCTACGAGTTCCGCGGCAAGACCGCGGTGATGCTGATGGTGATCGGCACGCTGATGATCCCGATCACGATCATCCTGGTGCCGGTCTATCTCGTCATCACCAAGCTCGGCCTCGTGAATTCGCTCTGGGCGGTGATCCTGCCCGGCGCGGCCACGCCCACCGGCGTCTTCCTGCTGCGCCAGTACATGCTGACCTTGCCGCGCGACCTGATCGAGGCCGCGCGCATGGACAAGGCGTCGGAGTGGCAGATCTACTGGCGCATCGTCATGCCGCTCGCCATGCCGGCTCTCGCCGTGCTCGCGATCTTCTCGATCATGTGGCGCTGGAACGAGTTCCTCTGGCCGCTGGCGGTGCTGACCAAGACCGAGTCCTACACGCTGCAGATCGGCCTCAACGCCTTCCAGGGCGAGTTGCAGACGCAGTGGCACTATCTGCTCGCGATGACCGTGGTGACGCTGCTGCCGGTCGCGCTCGTCTTCGTCTTCCTGCAGCGCTTCATCACCACAGGCATCGCCAACACGGGCATGAAATGAGGGAAGTGAGTTCCGCATGGCCGAACTGAAGCTCTCCACTGTCAGCAAGGCCTATGGCGCGACGAAGGTGCTGCATGGCATCGACCTGCATGTCGCGGATGGCGAGTTCGTCGTCTTCGTCGGCCCCTCCGGCTGCGGCAAGTCGACCCTGCTGCGCTCGATCGCGGGGCTGGAGGAGATCACCGACGGCACGATCGCGATCGACGGCGCCGACGTCACCGGTCTGCCAGCCTCCGAACGTGGGCTTGCGATGGTGTTCCAGTCCTATGCGCTCTATCCGCATATGAGCGTCTACGCGAACATGGCCTTCGCGCTGGAGAACATGGGCTTCAAGCGCGACGAGATCGAGAAGCGCGTGAAGCGCGCGGCTGAGATGCTGCGCCTCACGGATTATCTTGAGCGCAAGCCCAAGGCGCTCTCCGGCGGCCAGCGTCAGCGCGTCGCCATCGGCCGCGCCATCGTGCGCGATCCGAAGATCTTTCTCTTCGACGAGCCGCTCTCGAACCTCGACGCCGAGTTGCGCGTCGCCACCCGCAAGGAGCTCGCTGCGCTCCACGCCGAGATCGGCGGCACGATGATCTACGTCACGCACGATCAGGTCGAGGCGATGACGCTGGCCGACCGCATCGTCGTGCTGCGGAGCGGCCGGATCGAGCAGGTCGGCACGCCGCTCGAACTCTACAATCGCCCCGACAACCTCTTCGTCGCCGGCTTTATCGGCTCGCCGCGCATGAACCTGCTGCCTGGTCGCGTGACCGCCGACGGCAAGGTCGCGCTCGGCGAGGGCGGTCATGAGGTCGCCTGCGCCACCGGCAGCCTCGCCGCTGGAGCCAAGGTCACGCTCGGCATCCGGCCCGAGCATCTGGCGCTGGCCCCGGAAGGGCAGGGGCTGCCGCTATCCGTCGATCTCGTCGAGCGGCTGGGCGGCGAGAGCTATCTCTACGGGACGAGCGTCAGCCTGCCACAGATTACGCTCCGGCTCGACGGCCAGAGCGAGCATGAGCGCGGCCACGAGGTCTCGCTCGCCTTCCCGCAGCAGAGCCTGCACCTGTTCGACGAAGCCGGCCGGGCGATCCGACCTTAAGATTGCTGAGAGAGATTCCATGAAAGCCCTGACGCAAGGCCGCTATCTCGGCCGCGATGGCGAGGCCGCCCTGTTCGAAGTCGGGCTCGGCAACACCATCATCGTGCGCATTCTCGAAGGCGATATCGGCCGGGTGACGCTGAAGCCGCAGGACGGTTACCGGCTCGACCGCGGCTGGTCGATCGCGCCTGGCGGGCTGGAGCCGCCCTATGAGGGACGTCCGCGTGACAGCCTCGCTGGCTTTGCCTGCCCGAAGGCGAGCGTCAGCGAGCGCAGTGGCATGGTCGTGCTGTCCGCTGGCGGCCTCACGGCCGAGATCACGCTGGAACCGTTCAGCATCGCCTGGCGCCGCGACGGCGAGGACAAGCCGTTTCTGCAGGATCGCACCACCCAGGCCTATCTGGTCTCGCCGCGCACCGGCGCGCTCGCGCATTTCATGGCCCGCGACTATGCGGAGCGCCATTACGGCCTCGGCGACAAGGCAGGCCCGCTCGACCGGACCGGCCGCCGCTTCGCCATCGATGCGGTCGATCCTTGCGGCTTCGATGCCGAGCTTTCGGACCCGCTCTACAAGATGCTGCCCTTCTTCATCGTCGACGGGCCGGCAGGGGCGCATGGCCTCTATTACGACAACCTAGCTACCGGCAGCGTCGATTTCGGCTGCACGCTCGACAATTACCACGGCCTGTTCCGTTCCTGGAAAGGCGATGACGGCGATCTCGACTACTATGTCATCGCCGGACCGACCGTGCCGGACGTGGTGAAGCGCTTCTCCTGGCTGACCGGCGGGCAGGCCTTCGCGCCGCTCTGGTCCTTCGGCTTCGGCGTGACCTCGATGGCGATCGCCGACGCGCCCGATGCCGACGCCCGCATCAGTGATTTCATCGGCAAGCTGGAGACGCATCGCATTCCCTGCGACAGCTTCCATTTCGGATCGGGCTATACGCAGATCGGCCATCGCCGCTACGCCTTCAACTGGAACCGCGACAAGTTCCCGGATCCGAAGGCGACGATGCAGCGGCTGAACGATGCCGGCATCTACACGGTCGCCAATCTCAAGCCCTGCCTTCTCGACGACCATCCGCGCCTGCGCGAGGCGCTCGACGACAGCTTCCTGGTCAAGGACGGCAAGACCGGTGCGCCGGCCGTCGCGCAGTTCTGGGATGGGCTCGGCTTCCATCTCGACTACACCAACCCCAAGGGCCGGGCCTGGTGGCGCGAGGGCATCGAGACCGCGCTGCTCGACTACGGCTTCACCACCGTCTGGAACGACAACAACGAATACGAGATCTGGGACGAGGATGCCGTCTGTGACGGCGACGGCCATCCGTTCCGGCAGGCACTGGCGCGCCCCGCCCAGCCGCTCCTGATGACCAAGCTCTCTTATGAGGCGCAGGCCGATCGTCAGCCCGGCAAGCGGCAATATGCGATCACGCGCGGCGGCTGCGCGGGTATCTCGCGCTACGCCCAGACCTGGTCAGGCGATAACGAGACCGCCTGGAAGACGCTGCGCTACAACCTGACGCAAGGTCTCAATATGAGCCTGTCGGGCATGTTCAGCATCGGTCACGACGTCGGCGGCTTCCACGGCCCGACGCCGGGCCCGGAGCTCTTCGTGCGCTTCAACGAGTTCTGCAGCCTGTGGCCGCGCATGGTGATGAACTCCTGGAACGATGACGGCATCGTCAACCTGCCCTGGATGTATCCGGAGATGGTGCCGCAGGTGCGCCAGGCGATCTCGCTGCGTTACCGGCTGATGCCCTATCTCTACACGCTGATGTGGCGCGCCAGCCGCGACGGCACCCCGGCGGTGCGCCCGCTGCTCTGGGATTTCCCGAAGGATCCGCAGGCGGTGAAGATCGACGACGCCTTCATGCTCGGGCCGGACGTGCTGGTCGCGCCGGTGCTGGAGGAGGGCGCCCGTGAGCGCAGCGTCTATCTGCCCGAGCATAAGGGTGGCTGGTACGACTGGCATGAGGGCAAGCACTTCGCCGGGGGTACGGTCGTGACCGTCGCGGCCCCGCTTGGTCGCCTGCCGGTCTTCGTCCGGGCCGGTGCGCTGATCCCGCTCGGCAACGCCGAAGGCATCGACGATCAGCGCGAACTCCTCGTCTGTGGCATCGTCGAGGGCGCTTCCGGCGAGCTCTATGAGGATGATGGCGAGACCAGCGACTGGCGCGGCGCAGGCGCGACGGTCATCCGCTTCAGCGTGCGCAACGGCGAGATCGAGATCCATCAGGAGGGCGAGACGGAGCCCCAGTTCGATCGGATCGCGATCCGCCACATCGGCACTGACGGCGCCGGCGCCTGAAGCCCTGCAGGGAGGCGAGTGCTCCAGCCCGACTTGCGTCGGGCTGGAGATGTATTGCCTGCTAGACCGTGTTAACAGCTGGCGCTGTGAGCTGGGGAACCTCACCGTCATTCCGGGGCAGCCCGCAGGGCTGAGCCCGGAACCCATGACCACGACACCGCCGAAGGTTCGCTGCGGTTGCCGCATCGCCCCAGCCCCGATCCTCGTGGTCATGGGTTCCGGGCTCGGACCTCCGGTCCGCCCCGGAATGACGGGGGGCCGTCAAAACACAGGACGCTCTAAGCAAGAGCAGCGCCAAGTAGCCGGGATTGCGACCGTCGCGAAGACATCTTTGCGCTAGATCAAGGCCTTGAGGCGGACGTGTTTTCCGAGTGCGAGGGCGGTAGACAACGACGATCATTTCAGCTTCTCTTTCGTCGATCTCAAATCTGGTGGCGGCGCGATTTGTGAACGCCCGCACGCGAAGGGACGAGAGATGACGACCGAGACCGCAGGGGCAGGCGGCCAGAAGACCGCTCCGGAAATGCCGACGAAACGAGCCGAATTGTTGGCTTTCCTGACACTGGCTGTCTTGATCTGGCCGATCGTTGCTGTCGGCGTCGTCGGCGGTTACGGCTTCCTGGTTTGGATGTTCCAACTCGTTGTCGGTCCGCCCGGACCGCCGCATTGAGGCTGGACCATGGAACGCACCGCCATTGATCGCGGGCGCCGCAACTTCCTGACCGGCCGGCGCCTTTCATTGCCCGACAGGGTTCGCCCACCGTGGTCCCGTGCCGCGTCGATCGCTGCGGCCTGTACCGGTTGCGGTGCCTGCGTGCCTGCCTGCCCGCAGCACATCATCGCGCTCGACGAGTCCGGCCGGGCCGCCCTCGACTTCAGGGGAGGCGAATGCAGCTTCTGCGGCGCCTGTGCCGAGGCCTGCCCTGAGCCGGTCTTCGACCGCGCCATTTCCGCCTTCGAGCATGTGGCTGTGATCGGGCCGGAATGCTTCGCCGGGCGCGGCATCGTTTGCCAGAGCTGCGGCGATGCCTGTCCGGAGAGCGCGATCCGCTTTCGTCCGCGCCTCGGCGGGCCGGCCATGCCGGAGCTGGCTGCCGATCGCTGCAGCGGCTGTGGCGCCTGCATCGCGGCCTGTCCGGCCGGGGCCATCAGCGCGAGTGCGCGTCCGCCGGAGGCTACCCATGGCTGAGCCCTCGCGCCCGCGCTTCCATCACATTTCGAGCGCCGTCGTCTCGGCTTTGCCGGCACACGTCGATGCGGTGCTCGCCAGCATTCGCGAGCTGCCAGAGACCGAGATTCACCGCGTTGAGAACGGCAAGATCGTGATCGTGCTGGAAGGTGCGAGCACGGGCGTGATCGGCGACCGGCTGGCCGCCATCAGCCTGCTGGACGGCGTGCTTTCGGCCAACATGGTGTTCGAGCAGATCGAAGACCTCGAAAAACTCGACGACCCTGGAGTAGACCCATGACCTTGTCCCGTCGCGAGATGCTGAAGGCGCAGGCGGCCGGCGTCGCTGCGCTCGCCGCCAATATGAGCGTGCCGGCTGAGGCGCAGCCGGTCACGGGCGGCGTCGATAGCTTGCAGATCAAATGGTCGAAGGCGCCGTGCCGCTTCTGCGGCACCGGCTGCGGCGTGATGGTCGGCGTCAAGGAAGGGCGCGTCATCGCCACGCATGGCGACATGAAGGCCGACGTCAATCGCGGCCTCAACTGCATCAAGGGCTATTTCCTCTCCAAGATCATGTACGGCAGCGACCGGCTGACCCAGCCGCTGCTGCGCAAGAAGAACGGCGTCTATGCCAAGGACGGCGAGTTCACGCCGGTCTCCTGGGAGGAGGCTTTCGACACCATGGCCGCGAAGGCCAAGGCGACGCTCAAGGCCAAGGGGCCGACCGCGCTCGGCATGTTCGGCTCCGGCCAGTGGACGATCTTCGAGGGCTATGCCGCGACCAAGCTGATGCGGGCCGGCTTCCGCTCCAACAACCTCGATCCGAACGCCCGCCACTGCATGGCGTCCGCGGCCTATGCCTTCATGCGCACCTTCGGCATGGACGAGCCGATGGGCTGCTATGACGATTTCGAGCATGCCGACGCCTTCGTGCTCTGGGGCTCGAACATGGCGGAGATGCACCCGATCCTGTGGACGCGGGTGACGGACCGCCGGATCGGCCAGCCGCACGTCAAGGTCGCGGTGCTCTCGACCTTCACCCACCGCAGTTCGGACCTTGCCGACATCCCGATCGTGTTCAAGCCGGGCACGGATCTGGCGATCCTGAACTACATCGCCAACCACATCATCTCGACCGGACGGGTGAACAAGGATTTCGTCGACAAGCACACCACCTTCGTGAAGGGCGCGACCGACATCGGCTATGGTCTGCGCCCCGACGATCCACGCGAGGTCAAGGCGAAGAAGGCGGCTGACCCCGCTGCGACGACGCCGAGCGATTTCGAGGCCTATGCCGCCTTCGTGAAGGACTATACACTGGACAAGGTCTCGGCCCTGACCGGCGTCGAGCCTGGCTTCCTGGAGCAGCTCGCCGAGCTCTATGCCGACCCCAAGCGCAAGGTCGTCTCGTTCTGGACCATGGGCTTCAACCAGCATGTGCGCGGCGTCTGGGCGAACCAGCTCGTTTACAACCTGCATCTGCTGACCGGGAAGATTTCCGAGCCCGGAAACAGCCCGTTCTCGCTCACCGGCCAGCCCTCGGCCTGCGGCACGGCGCGCGAGGTTGGCACCTTCGCCCATCGCCTGCCGGCCGACATGACGGTGGTCAATCCCGAGCACCGCAAGCATGCCGAGGAGATCTGGCGCGTCCCGAACGGGATCATTCCGGAGAAGCCCGGCTACCACGCCGTCGAACAGGACCGGATGCTCAAGGACGGCAAGCTGAATTTCTACTGGATCCAGGTCAACAACAACCTCCAGGCCGCGCCGAACTCCAGCAACGAGACCTATCCGGGCTATCGCAACCCCGAGAACTTCATCGTCGTCTCCGACGCCTACCCCACGGTGACGGCGCTGGCCGCCGACCTGATCCTGCCCGCCGCGATGTGGGTCGAGAAAGAGGGCGCCTACGGCAATGCCGAGCGGCGCACCCATGTCTGGCACCAGCTCGTGCAGGCGCCGGGCGAGGCACGCTCCGATCTCTGGCAGCTCATGGAGTTCTCGAAGCGCTTCACCACCGACGAGGTCTGGCCGGCCGAGATCCTCGACGCCAATCCGAACTACAAGGGCAAGACTCTCTTCGACGTCCTCTACCGCAACGGCCAGGTCGATCGCTTCCCCGCGAGCGAGATCGATCCCGAATACGACAATCAGGAAGCGAAGCACTTCGGCTTCTACGTCCATAAGGGCCTGTTCGAGGAATACGCTTCCTTCGGACGCGGCCATGGCCATGATCTCGGACCCTACGATCTCTATCATCGGGTCCGCGGGCTGCGCTGGCCGGTGGTCGACGGCAAGGAGACGCTCTGGCGCTACCGCGAAGGGCTCGACCCTTACGTCAAGCCCGGCAAGGGCGTCGAGTTCTACGGCAACAAGGACGGCAAGGCCCGCATTATCGCGGTGCCCTACGAGCCGCCGGCGGAATCGCCTGATGCCGAATACGATCTCTGGCTGGTCACCGGCCGCGTGCTGGAACACTGGCACTCCGGCTCGATGACCATGCGCGTGCCGGAGCTCTACAAGGCCTTTCCGGGCGCGCGCTGCTTCATGCATCCGGAGGATGCCCGCAAGCGCGGCCTCAATCAGGGCGCGGAGATCAGGCTGATCTCGCGCCGCGGCGAGATGCGCACCCGCGTCGAGACGCGCGGGCGCAACCGCATGCCGCCCGGCGTGGTCTTCGTGCCCTGGTTCGACGCCAGCCAGCTGATCAACAAGACGACGCTAGACGCCACCGATCCCATCTCCAAGCAGACGGATTTCAAGAAATGCGCGGTCAAGATCGTTCCGGTCTCGGGCTGATGCGCTCGCGAACCTTCCTCGGGGCCGCCATGGCGGCGGGCCTCGTCCTCGCCTTCGGTGCCGCCCTCTCGCAGGAGGGGGCGCCGGTGAAGATCGTGCCGCGCCTGACCGGCACGGCCGACCCGATGGCGCTCGACCGGGTGCCGGCGCTCGGCCGGCCGATCGTCGACGACGTCAAGCGGATGCGCAACTATCCGGAGCAACCGCCGGTGATCCCGCATTCCATCGACGGCTACCAGCTCACCCTCAATACCAACCGCTGCATGGACTGCCACAAGCGCGAGTTCACCGAGGGCTCGGGCGCGCCGATGATCAGCGTCACCCATTTCCAGGACCGCGACGGGCAGGTGCTCTCGGATGTGACGCCGCGGCGCTATTTCTGCACCGCCTGCCATGTCCAGCAGACCGATGTCGCGCCGCTCGTCCAGAACCGGTTCCAGGACGCCAAAGACGTCGGCCGGAAGCCTTAGGCGAAACGCATCATGGCCAGGCTCAAATCCTTCGTTCTCTGGTGCTGGAGCGTCGTCGTGCGCTTCTGGCGCATCATCAGCCGGCCGAGCGCCTATCTGCCGCTCGGCTTCCTGACGCTGGGCGGCTTCGTCTGCGGCGTGATCTTCTGGGGCGGTTTCAACACCGCGCTGGAAATCACCAACACCGAGAAGTTCTGCACGTCCTGTCACGAGATGCGCGACAACGTCTATCAGGAGCTGCAGTCGACGGTGCATTTCTCCAACCGCTCGGGCGTGCGCGCGACCTGCCCGGACTGCCATGTTCCGCACAACTGGACCGACAAGATCGCCCGCAAGATGCAGGCCTCCAAGGAGGTCTGGGGCAAGATCTTCGGTACGATCTCGACGCGCGAGAAATTCCTCAACCACCGGCTCGAGCTCGCCAAGCATGAATGGTCCCGGCTGAAGGCCAACGACTCGCTCGAATGCCGCAACTGCCATTCCTCGGTCGCGATGGACTTCACCAAGCAGACGCGCCGCGCGGCCGAGATCCACGGCCGCTTCCTGACCACTGGCGAGAAGACCTGCATCGACTGCCACAAGGGCATCGCCCATTTGCTGCCGGATATGACGGGCATCGAGCCAGGCTGGAAGGATGCGCCGGAGCTGCAGGGCAAGGGCAGCGCCTCTTGGCACGGGCCTGAACGGGCCGTGCGGACCTATCTGGCGGAGATCGAGAAGCACTGAGCCGAGCCAGAGTGCTTCGCGCTCGCAGCCCGCGCCGGCTTCGCCGCCGCAGCGCGATCGCCATGGCGGTGAAGGCCGCCATGGCAAGGGCGCGCTTGGCGCGGTAGCGCTCACCCGCCGATCGTCACCTTGATGCCGCCGAAGGCGCCCAAGCCCGGGACGAGGAAGCCGACCGGGTTCTCCCAGCGCTTGTCGAAGAGGTTGTCGATCCGCCCGAACACGGTGACCTTGTCGGTCGCCTTGTATTCGGCCGCGAGATTGACCAGCGTCGCGGCTTTCGCGTTCATCCGGGTGACGGAGAAGTCGCGATTGCCGTCCACCCAGGAGCCGACATAGAGCAGCGTCGCCGAGAGGGTGAGCTTGTCGGTCGGCGTCCATGTCGCGGTCGCGCTCGCCTTGTGGCGCGGCCGGCGCAGCAGCTCCTGCCGGTCGATCTCGTCCTTGGCGAGGGTGAAGGTGTAGTCGGCGCGGATGCGGAATTGCGGCGAGATCTCCAACGCAGCGAAGGCCTCGACGCCCTTGGTCTCGGCCTTGCCGATATTGGCATAGGAGGTGCCCGCGGTGTTCTGAACGATCAGGTTGTCGATGTCGTTCTGGAACCAAGTCGCACCGAACTGCAGCTTGCGGTCGAATAGGGGCTGCTCGAAGCCGACATCCCAGCCGCGGCTTTCCTCCGGCTTCAGGTTCGGATTGCCGTAGAAGTTGAAGCCCGGGCGGTAGTCGATGAAGAGCTCGCTCAGCGTCGGCGCCTTGAAGCCGGTGCCGTAGCTCGCCTTCAGCTTGGTTTCCATTCCCGGAATGATGACGGCGGGGGCGATGCGGTAGGTGGTGTGACCGCCATAGCTGTCGTCGTTGTCATGGCGAATGTTGGCGGCCAGGAAATAGCGATCCTGGATATTGCCCTGATATTCGAGATAGGCGGCCTTGTTGCCGTTGGAGGCGACGAGGCCCGTCGTGTCCAGCCGTTCGCGCTCATATTGCAGGCCCATCAGCAGGTTGTGGCCCTTGGCGATCTCGAGATTGCCGCGCCAGTCGATCTTGGTGCGCTCGCCCAGGTTTTCGTTGGGCAGGCCGAGAATGCCGGTCGTGCCCTTGGCCGTGCGCGTTGCCCGGTCCTGGTTGGTGTAGGAGACGCCGAAGCTGTTGACGAAGCGTCCTCCGAACGGATCCCAGACGACTTCGCTGCGGGTGAAGGCCTGAGCATAGTTCTGCAGCGAGCGATAGGGTGCTGGCCGGCTTGGGAAGCCGGTGTCGCCGGTATAGCGCAATTGCCCTTCCTGATAGCGGCCGACCCAGTTGAGCGTCAGCGTGTCGCTGAGCGCGACGCTGACGCGGCCGGAATAGTTGTAGCTGTCGAAGGCATTGGGGTTGATGCGTCGACCCGGCGGCACGAGGTTCGGCGGCGTCACATCGGTTGTGTCCGTGCGGAAATGCGCGACGTTGAAGGCGTAGCTGAAGCGGTCGTCGCCACCGCTGAAGCCCGCCGACTGGTTGAAGGTGCCGTGGGAGCCGGCCTCGACGCGCGCCGTCGCCTTCGGCGGTCCCTCACCGCGCTTCGTCGTGATCGAGATCACGCCGCCCAGCGCGTTGGCGCCGTAGAGGCCGCTCTGCGGGCCGCGCAGCACCTCGATGCGCTCGATATCGTCGGTCAGCATCGAGCCGAAGTCGAAGGAGCGGTTCGGCGTCGAGGGGTCGTTGGCCTCGATGCCGTCGATCAGCACCTTGACGTGGTTGGAGTTGGTGCCGCGGATGAAGACCGAGGTCTGGCCGCCCGGTCCACCGGTCTGCACGATGTTCATGCCCGGCACGGTGGCGAGCGCCTGCGGCAGGGTGCGGCGCTGCTGCTGCTCGATATCCTTCGCGGTGATGACGGTGACGGAGCTCGCGATCTCGCGTGCCGGGGTCGGCGTGCCGGTGGCGCTGACCACGATCTCGTCGAGGGAGAGCGGGCCGGTCTCACTTTGCGCCAGGGCAGGGGCAGAGCAGGCGAGGGCGAGGAGAGAGGCGCAAAGCAGCAGGCAGCCGCGTCCGGCGGCTGGGGAGAAGACGTTCACGATGGAGACCTCGGGTGTTGACGTCAGTGGCACGTCACCGCGAACGCGATCTCCCATCGGCCGCTCGGATGGCGGCAAACAGTCAAATCAGCGATCGGCGCACCCCGTCCGAACGTGTTCGCGTGTGACCACGGCTGACGGCAGGTCTCCTGGCTCGCGGGTCGGTGCCTTCACGCCGCCTTCCCAGGTCCGAGGCCCCAGTGGCGTCTGGCGAAAGGCTCGCCGCTTACAGTTGCGGGGGCAGCCGCGGCATGGGGCGGAAATCCGTCCGCACCGCGTTCCCTTTTGATCCCGTGAGGGAACCGTCGCGGCGAGGATTAGGGCGGAAATGCGGCGTCGTCAAACCGGTTCGGCACCCTGCGGAGACAGCAAGTCATCTGCTATGGTCGCCGCGGAAGGTTCGTTCCCTGAAGACCGAACTTCGGTTGTCTGCTGAGCGTTTGCCCACGGCCGGGATGTGATTCCGGCAGCAGATGTGGCTAGATCGTTAGTCGCCGGATTGTCGCAAGATTCACTCACTGTTGCGAGTTCACGCCAGCGGAGACGGCATGGATTATTTCAGGCGCTTCACCTTCCTGTTCGCGACGCCGAACTTCGACGCCGAGGACCTCGAAGGGATCCGTTTCAACCAGATCATCGAGGAGATCGAGCGCTCGGGCTTCGAGGTCGTCAAGGCCCGCAAGCTCGAGGATGCCGAGATCGCGGTCCAGACCGATGCGGCCATCGGCTGCATGGTGGTCGACTGGGGCAAGAAGGGCCTCGAGGGCAAGACCGCTGCGCTGATCAACCTGATGCGCCGTCGCGGCCTCGATTTCCCGATTATCCTGCTGATCCGCCGCAAGCGCTTCGAGGACGTGCCGGTCGAGGTGCTCGACTTCATCGACGGCTACATCTTCCTCTCGGAAGAGACCCCGCCCTTCATCGCCAAGAGCCTGATCAGCCGTCTGAAGCAATATGCCGAGACCCTGAAGACGCCGTTCTTCGGCGCGCTCGTCGACTATGCCGAGGAAGGCAACCATCTCTGGACCTGCCCGGGACATAATGGCGGCGTCTTCTACAGCCGCAGTCCGATCGGCCGCGTCTTCATGGAGCATCTCGGCGAAGCCGTCTTCCGTGACGACCTCGACAATTCCGTGCTCGACCTCGGCGACCTGCTGACCCATGAGGGCCCGGCCCTGAAGGCGCAGAAGGAAGCGGCGCAGATCTTCGGAGCGGAGAAGACCTATTTCGTCCTGAACGGCACCTCGACCTCCAATAAGATCGCGCTCGCCGCGCTGGTCTCGGACGGCGACCTCGTCTTGTTCGACCGCAACAACCACAAGGCCGCGCATCACGGCGCACTGCTGATCGCCGGCGGCATCCCGGTCTATATCCCCACAGTGCGCAATGCCTGGGGCCTGATCGGCCCGATGCGCTGGGAGAGCTTCGACGAGGAGGCGCTGCGTGAGCGCATCCGCACCAACCCTCTGGTCAAGGACCCGGACGCCTGGAAGAAGCCGCGCCCGTTCCGCGTCGCCGTGGTCGAGCAGTGCACCTATGACGGAACGATCCACAGCGCGCAGATGATCCTCGATCGCATCGGGCATCTCTGCGAATACATCCTGTTCGACGAAGCCTGGGCCGGCTTCATGAAGTTCCATCCGCTCTATGCGGGCCGCTTCGCCATGGGGCTTTCGGGGCTGGGGCCGGATTCGCCCGGCATCATCGCGACGCAATCGACCCATAAGCAGCTCGCGAGCTTCAGCCAGGCCTCGCAGATCCACATCAAGGACAGGCACATCAAGGGCCAGAAGCGGCGCGTCGAGCACCGGCGCTTCAACGAGAGCTTCATGCAATACGCCTCGACCTCGCCGTTCTATCCGCTGTTCGCCTCGCTCGACGTCGGCGCGCAGATGATGAAGGGGCGTTCGGGCGAGGTGCTCTGGGACGACACGATCCGGCTCGGCATCGAGCTGCGCAAGAAGATCCGGGCCGTGCGGCGCGAGTTCGAGGAGAAGGAGATCCGGCCCGAGCGGCGCTGGTTCTTCGAGCCTTTCGTGCCGGACCGGGTCAGCATCGCCGACGCCTCGCGCGAGGGTGCAGTGCACGACGTCGCCTGGGAGATGGTTGCGACAGATCAGCTTGCGAGCAACCCGGCTTATTGGCAGCTGGCGCCCCATGCGAGCTGGCACGGCTTCACGCAGATGCAGCGGGGCTTCGCCATGACCGACCCCAACAAGCTGACCCTGCTGACGCCCGGCTTCGACCGCGAGACCGGCGCCTATGCCGAGCACGGCATCCCCGCTCCGATCGTTGCGCAGTTCCTGCGCGAGAACCGGATCGTCGCCGAGAAGAACGATCTCAATTCGCTGCTCTTCCTGCTGACGCCGGGCGTCGAGGCCAGCAAGGCCGGCACGCTGATCAGCGGCCTCGTCGCTTTCAAGAAGCTGCATGACGACAACGCCCTGCTGGAAGAGGCGATTCCGGAGTTCTACCGGCGCCGGCCGGGCCGCTATGGCGGCGTGCGGCTGCGTGATCTGTGCGGTGAGATGCACCGCTTCTTCCGCGAGCACGATGTCAGTGCGCTGCAGAACCGGCAGTTCTCGCCCGAGCACCTGCCGGAGATGGCGATGTCGCCGCATGACGCGGCTCGCTGCCTCGTGCGCAACGATGTCGACTATCTGCCGATCGACGCCATCGATGGCCGCATCGCGGTGACGCCCTTCGTCGTCTACCCGCCCGGCATCGCCACCATCGTTCCGGGCGAGCGGCTGACCGAGCGGGCCAAGCCGATGATCGACTATCTCAAGATGTTCGAGGCGAGCTTCAACGCTTTCCCGGGCTTCGACGTCGAAATCCAGGGCCTCTATCGCGAGATCGATCCCGCCGGGCAGGTGCGGCTCTACACCTATGTCGCCAGCGAGCAGGCGCAGGGCTGAAGACGTCGACAACTCATGGAGAACGAAGCGTCGATTGTCATCCGCCCCTCTCGTGACGACGATGTCGAGCCCATGCTGGCGATCTATCGCCGGCATATCCGCCGCGGCATCGAGGCGGGTGTCGAGGACACCGGGACGCCGCAGCCGGACGATCTGCGCGACCGGCGCAAGAACCTGCGCAACCGCAAGCTGCCGCACCTGGTGGCGACCAGTGGCGGCAAGGTCGTCGGCTACGCCTATGTCGTGCTCTTCCGCAAGCGGCCGGCCTACCGCTTCACGGTGAAGCACTCGATCTACGTCCATCACGAGCATCTCGGCCGCGGCATTGGCCGGATGCTGATACAGGCGTTGATCGACGCATGCGCGGCGGCAGGCTTTCGCCAGATGATTGGCTATATCGATGCGGAGAACGCCGCTTCGCTAGCGCTGCACGAGCGTTTCGGCTTCGCCCGCGTGGGCCTGTTGCCGGGCGTCGCTTACCGCTATGGCCGGTGGTCCGACAGCGTCATGGTACAAAGGTCGCTCGGTGCGGGCGCCACGGAGACCGATCCTTTAGTGCTCACCCGCGCTCTTGATGCGGCCGCAAGGCAGCGGGAGCCGGGGCGCTGGAGAAGCAGTTAGAGCCTGCTTCCTTTTCGTGGAAACACGCCGTCATTCCGGACAAGCCGCGATAGCAGCGCCGATCCGGAATCCATCGAAGGGCGCTGCGCTCTACGATGGATTCCGGGTCAAGCCCGGAATGACGGCGCGGTTCCGCGTAAAATCAGCATGCTCTAGCAGCATTCGCAGAGAAGATGGTGCTGGCGGGACGCGTGAGCGCCGGCCAAATTCTTTACTTGAACAGACTGGAAGCGGGGGCGTCCTCGCTGCGAGAACATCCGCCCGCCCTCAGCTTGGGCAGAATGCCGGCGACGAAGCGAAGACATACTGCTCCATGGCTGCAGTCTAGGCTCAGGACTCGTTGATCAGAGCCAGAAGATGACGGTAGCGGCGATACAGATTGCCGAGAAGAAGGTGTGGGCGCATCGGTCGTAGCGTGTGGCGATGCGCCGCCAGTCTTTGAGCTTGGCGAAGAGGTTCTCGACCTTGTGGCGCTGGCGATAGAGCGTCTTGTCGTAGGGATAAGGGGTTTTCCGGCTTCTGCTCGATGGAATGCAGGGTTCGATGCCTTTGGCGACCAGCGCCTGGCGGAACGCGGCGCTGTCGTAGCCGCGATCGGCGATGAGGGTTTTGGCTGGCGGCAGGGCCACGAGCACGAGGCTTGCGCCCTTGTGGTCGCTCATCTGGCCTTCCGAGAGCAGCATGATGATCGGGCGGCCGGTATCGTCGCAGACGGTGTGGAGCTTGGAGTTCAGCCCGCCCTTGGTGCGCCCGATACGACGGGGAAGAGCCCCTTTTTGAGCAGGCTCGCCGCCGTGCGGTGCGCCTTCAGATGCGTCGCGTCGATCATGATCCGCTCCGGCTTCGGCCCTTCGCCGGCAAGACCGGCGAAGATGCGGTCGAAGACGCCGAGCCGGCTCCAGCGGATGAAGCGGTTATAGAGCGTCTTGTGCGGGCCATAGTCCTTGGGCGCGTCCTTCCACTGCAGGCCGTTGCGGATGACGTAGACGATGCCGCTCACCACGCGACGATCGTCGACCCGCGGCACGCCATGCGAGAGCGGAAAATGCGGCGATATCCTCGCCATCTGGCGCTCGCTCAGCAAAAACAAATCACCCATCACGGCATCCTCCCAGACACCGTGAATCACAGATCAAACCAATTTAATAGGTCCTGAGCCTAGAGCCGGATCCGATCAGGTTGAAACAACCTGATCGGCGAATCCGTTTCTAAACTTAAGTGAGAGAACGCGTTGCAGTCAGATCGGGGCGTGCTCTAGAGCGCGGAGTTCGTTGCTCGTAGCCGATCAACAACTTCGCCGAGCACATACCAGACAAAGTTTGGCGTGGTTTCGATCATGAAACGAAACTGCCTCGAGTCCAGTAGGACAACTTCGGAGTTCTCAACCGCTTTTGCAGTCGCAGAGCGCGGCTTCCGGTCGATGAGTGATATAATTCCGAATGTCTTACCCTCAATAACCTGCTCTATAACCTTTCCGCGAATACTGACTTCAACTTTTCCTGTCAAAACAATATAGGCACAATTTGGATGATCGTTCTCTCGAAAGATCACGTCTCCGCTTGCGTAATTTACAACCGTTCCAAGGCCGCGCGCAAGTTGCCTGAAATCAATGTGGCTGCTGGTCGGGAAAGAAAGGTCGTTCATGAGAGACCTCATTCCATCTGGGTAAGGTCACTATATCGCTAGAATTGACCGGCGCAAAACTGCAAATTCTGAGATCGGATAGCCTGTCTGGGCGGGAGCCGAGGCCCGGAAACATCGACATGGGGCCCCATTTAGCGGGGCGGGTCCCGTCGGGAATGAACATTCGGCGGCCGCTCGCCGGCGGCCGCCGAAGGCTTTTCCGCCTGAATCAGATCAGGTCGAAGCGATCGAGGTTGGTCACCTTGGTCCAGGCTGCGACGAAATCCTTCACGAACTTCTCCTGCGCGTCCGAGCTGGCGTAAACCTCGGCCAAAGCGCGCAAGATCGAGTTCGAACCGAACACGAGATCAACGCGGGTCCCGGTCCATTTGAGCTCGCCGCTCTTGCGGTCGCTGCCCTCGAACACATCCTTGGCCTCGGAGACCGCCTTCCACTGCGTCCCCATGTCCAGCAGGTTGACGAAGAAGTCGTTGGTCAGCGTGCCGGGCCGGTCGGTCAGGATGCCGTGGGTGGAGCCGTCGACATTGATATTGATCGCGCGTAGGCCGCCGATCAGCACGGTCAGCTCGGGCGCGGTCAGGGTCAGCAGCTGCGCCTTGTCGATCAGGGCGACCTCTGCGGGAACCGCCGTCCCGGGCTTCTGATAGTTGCGGAAGCCGTCCACGACGGGCTCCAGCCACTTGAAGGAGTCGACATCGGTCTGCCTCTGCGTGGCGTCCGTGCGGCCAGGTGCGAACGGCACCGTCACATCGTGACCGCCCGCCTTCGCCGCCTGCTCGACGCCGGCATTGCCGGCCAGCACGATGAGGTCGGCCAGCGAGACCTTCTTGCCGCCAGCCGCGTCGAGGTTGAACTCGGCCTGGATCCGCTCCAGCGCCTTGAGCACCTTGGCGAGCTGCTCGGGCTGGTTGGCCGCCCAATCCTTCTGGGGGCTGAGGCGGATGCGTGCGCCATTGGCGCCGCCGCGCTTGTCCCCACCGCGGAAGGTGGAGGCCGCGGCCCAGGCAGCGCCTACCAGCTCGGACACGGTCAGGCCCGAGGCCAAAATCTTGGCCTTGAGCGCAGCGGCGTCTGCCGCGTCGATCAGCGGATGATCGACGGCCGGGACGACGTCCTGCCAGATCAGCTCTTCCTTCGGCACTTCCGGGCCGAGATAGCGCGAGCGCGGGCCGAGATCGCGATGGGTCAGCTTGAACCAGGCGCGGGCGAAGGCCTCGGCGAAGGCCTGCGGATCCTCGAGGAAGCGGCGCGAAATCTTCTCGTAGACCGGGTCGAGGCGGAGCGACAGATCGGTCGTCAGCATGGTCGGCTTGCGCTTCTTCGACGGATCATGTGCGTCGGGGATGACATCCTCGGCGTCCTTGGCCTCCCACTGGATGGCGCCGGCCGGGCTGCGGGTCTGCACCCATTCGTACTTGAACAGGTTTTCGAAGAAGTGGTTGCTCCACTGCGCCGGCGTCTGCGTCCAGGTGACCTCGAGGCCGCTGCCGATGGCATCCGCGCCGTGGCCGGTGCCGTAGCTGCTCGTCCAGCCCAGTCCCTGTGCTTCAAGCTCCGCGGCCTCCGGGTCCGGTCCCTTGTAGGACTCGGCCGCAGCACCGTGGGTTTTGCCGAAGGTGTGACCGCCGGCGATGAGCGCGACGGTCTCCTCGTCGTTCATCGCCATGCGGGCGAAGGTCTCGCGGATGAAATGGGCGGCTGAGATCGGATCGCCATTGGCGCCCGGGCCCTCCGGATTGACGTAGATCAGACCCATCTCGGTGGCGCTGAGCGGCGCGTCGAACTTGTCGAGCGGCCGATGGGTCAGCCAGGCAGTCTCGGTGCCCCAGTTGACGTCACGATCCGGCTCCCAGCTGTCCTCGCGGCCTGCGGCGAAGCCGAAGGTTCGGAAGCCCATGGTCTCCAGCGCAACGTTGCCGGTGAGGATGAGCAGGTCGGCCCAGGAGATCTGCTGCCCGTATTTCTGCTTGATCGGCCACAGCAGGCGCCGCGACTTGTCGATATTGACATTGTCCGGCCAGCTGTTGAGCGGTGCGAAGCGCTGCTGGCCGCGCCCGCCGCCGCCGCGGCCGTCGGCGAGGCGATAGGTGCCGGCGGCGTGCCAGGACATGCGGATGAACTGCGGGCCGTAATGGCCGAAATCGGCCGGCCACCAATCCTGCGAGTCGGTCATCAGCTTGCGCAGGTCGTTCTTCAGCGCCGCGTAGTCGAGCTTCTTGAACGCCTCGCGATAGTCGAACGCCTGGCCCAGCGGATCAGATTTCGACGAATGCTGGTTCAGCAGGTCGACGGGCAGCTGGCTGGGCCACCAGTCGCGATTCTGCCTGGCGCCGCCGCCATGGGCGACGGGGCATTTGCCCGTGCTCTCCTCAGTCTTCGCGTTCATGTTTCTCTCCGATCTTGATGAGGTTGATTTCACGGTTCTCTCGACGAGCGGATCGCCCGTTGCTCGGCAGGGCAGTCAGGGCCGCACGGCCGGAAACAAGGTCGTTCCGCTTGAGCTGACGGCCCCGATTCGTCGATGCACCCAGAAGCGGGGCGCCACGGGCCTTCGTCATGCGATGGGGTCGTGCCATCGGCGGCTCCTCGTCTTCGCCCAATGCCTCTTACCAAAGAGGTTTCATTATTTTAATTCCGATTTTCTGATTGCGACGATAAGTTCAAATTATGACAAACCTGACGCTCAAACAGCTGCGCTATTTCGAGGCGCTGGCCCGGAACGGCCATTTCGGACGCGCGGCGGAGGATTGCGCCATCTCGCAGCCAGCTTTGTCGATGCAGATCAAGGCCCTCGAGGAAGAGCTCGGCGCCGAGCTCTTCGAGCGAGACAGGCGCCAGGTTCGATTGACGCGCTTCGGCGAGGAGATTGCTCTGCGGGCCAAGAATATTCTGCGTTCGCTCGACGAAATGGAAGACTACGCGCGCACCTCTCGAAGCGGGCTGGTCGCGAGGCTGCGCATCGGCGTGATCCCGACGGTAGCACCCTATCTGCTGCCGAGCCTCATCAACGACCTGACCCGCCTGTACGATGGCCTCGACCTTCATGTGCGCGAGACGTTGACGCCAAAGCTCGTTCAGGAACTCAACGAGGGCCGGCTCGACATCGCGATCGTTGCCTTGCCGGTGTCGGAACCTTCTTTGACCGAAGTCGCCCTCTTCTCGGAAAGCTTCGTCCTTGTCCGATCGCGCGAGGATGAAGGAAAGCCCGCCCCCAATCGCGAAGCTCTTCGTGAAATGAGGTTGCTGCTCCTGGAGGAGGGGCATTGCTTCCGCGAGCAGGCACTCTCGTTCTGCAACAAGAACCCGCGCTCCTTGCAGCCGCGTGATTTGCTGGATGCAAGTTCCCTGTCGACGCTGGTCCAGATGGTCGATGCGGGTCTGGGCGTCACGCTGATCCCGGAAATGGCCGTGGCGGTCGAGACGCGCTCGGCGTCGGTGTCCGTGACCCGTTTCAAGAACCCGCAACCATCGCGCACCATCGGCATGGTCTGGCGCAAGGCGAATCCGCTGGCGAAGCAATTCTCGCAAATTTCCGAAGCCGTGCGCCTGCCGGCCGGAGCCCATCGGCTATGAGGGGAGTCAGCAGATCGTCGCCATGGGCATCAAGGGCACCGAGGTGACGAAGGAGGCGGCGGGAATGATCCTCGCAGATGACAATTTCGCCCAGGGCACGATGACCGCTATCGCGAAGAACCACTGAGATGAGTGATCAAGCCAAGCAGCCGATCACCGTGGAAGCAACGACGTCATCAGCAACCCGGCAGGGCATTCCCCTCGGAATCTGGGCGCTCGGCTTTGTCTCGATGCTGATGGACATCTCCTCCGAGATGATCCACGCCCTTCTGCCGGTCTACATGGTTGCGGTGCTCGGAACCTCGACGCTGGCCGTGGGCCTCATTGAAGGCGTTGCCGAGGCGACCGCTGCGATCACCAAGGTGTTTTCCGGCGCGCTCAGCGACTGGCTCGGAAAGCGCAAATTCCTCGCGGCCCTCGGCTACGGCCTTGCAGCGTTCACGAAGCCGATCTTTCCGTTGGCCGCGTCGCTCGACTGGCTCGTTGCTGCCCGCTTCATCGACCGCATTGGCAAGGGCATACGCGGCGCGCCTCGCGACGCCCTCGTCGCTGACATTGCGCCACCCGAGCTGCGCGGGGCGAGCTTCGGCCTGCGCCAATCGCTCGATACGATCGGGGCGTTCATCGGCCCGCTGTTGGCGATCGGTCTGATGTGGCTGACGATGAACAACTTCCAGACGGTGTTCTGGATCGCCGTCATCCCGGCCTTCCTGTCCGTCGGCTTGATCCTGATCGCAGTGAAGGAGCCGGAACGGCCCCGGGATTTGCGCCGTGTCCGCCTGCCGCTGCGGCGCGACGAGCTCGGCCGCCTCGGTGCGGGCTACTGGTGGGTGGTGCTGGTCGCGACGGTATTCACGCTCGCCCGGTTCAGCGAGGCTTTTCTGATCCTGCGCGCCCAGTCGATCGGCCTGCCGCTGGCGCTCACGCCGGTCGTGCTGGTCATCATGAGCCTCGTCTATTCGCTGTCGGCCTATCCGATCGGAATCCTCTCCGACCGGACGGACCGGGTGACGATCTTGATCTTCGGCCTGGCGCTGCTGGTTCTTGCTGATCTCGTGCTGGCCTTTGCATCCGGCCTTACGGGCCTCGCTCTCGGCGTGGCGCTCTGGGGGCTCCATATGGGCTTCACCCAGGGCCTGCTCTCGACGCTGATCGCGGAAGCGGCCCCCGCGGAGCTGCGCGGCACCGCCTTCGGCGTATTCAATCTCGTGACGGGCGTGGCGCTTCTCGCGGCAAGCGTGATTGCCGGAGCGCTCTGGGACGCGGTCGGACTGCAGGGAACCTTCCTCTCCGGCGCGGGCTTCGCCGTGCTGGCCGTGATGGGGCTGCTGCCCGTGCGGGACCGGTTCAGGACGTCGCATCGCGCGTGACCGACCTGGCCGGGCCTTCACAAGCGGGCGCAGCGAACGTTCGAGGCGGACACAGCAGACCCCCAGGCTGCGGGCCCGAGATGTCTGCTTCTGAGCAATGGGTCAACTGTCCTCCCTCGACGCGCAATACAATGTCTGGGAACCTTTCCCGCCGCGCTCCATCTCATGGTGAAGAAGGAGGGTCGCTCATGTCGCAAGCTCGAACCGGCGTTCTCGACGCCGTCCCTTTCTCCGATGATATGGAGCTCGTGCGCCGGGCCCTGGCGCGGGATCCGGACGCGTTTCGCATGATCATGCGGGCGCATAACCAGCGGCTCTACCGGATTGCCCGAGGTGTGATCCGCAACGACGCCGAAGCTGAGGATGTGGTGCAGGAATCCTATGTCAGGGCCTTCACCCATCTCGAAAGCTTTCGCGGCGAGTCCAGCCTGGCCACTTGGTTGTCGCGCATCGTCATCAACGAGGCGCTCGGGCGCCTGCGCAGAAACCGGCAGACAGCGGCGCTGACACGAGCCAGCGATCCGGGCGAGGCGGCGCAGATCATCCCATTTCCCGGCAACACGGCTTGCGACGACCCAGAGCGGACCATGGCGCAACGACAGATCCTGCAATTCGTTGAGCGGGCGACCGACAATCTTCCGGGCGTCTATCGCTCGGTCTTCATGGCCCGGGTGATCGAAGGCCTGAGCATCGAGGAGACGGCGGAGCTGCTCGGCATCAGGCCTGAAACCGTCAAGACCCGGCTGCATCGGGCTCGCCTGCTGCTGCGCCGGGAGCTGGACGAGCAGATCGGCCCCGTGCTGCTCGACGCTTTCCCCTTTGCCGGCCGGCGCTGCGAACGTCTGACCGCCGCCGTGATGAAAAGGCTCGGCCTTCCGAAATGATCTTCTCGGGAACCTTCTGAGCCCGACATCATCCAATAGTCGTCAATTGAATGACGGAGCCCGAGGCAATCCTGCCGTCAGGCGAAGGAGGAATCATGTCTATTCGGCAGATCACCATGGCAACGGTACTGTGCCTGCTCGGAGCCACATCTTTGACGCGAGCAGCCGACAAGCCCACCGATCCGCAAATCGCCCATATCGCCTACACCGCCGGCGTGATCGACGTCGGGGCCGCGAAGCAAGCCATCGCGACATCGAAGAACAAGGCGGTGGTGTCCTTCGCCAAGGACATGGTCCGCGACCACGAGGCGGTCAACAAGCAGGCGCTCGACCTTGTCAAGAAGCTGAAGGTCAAGCCGGAGGACAATGACACCAGCCGGAGCCTGGCCCAGGCCGCCGAAGGCAAGCGGACGGCGCTCGCCAAACTCCGCGGTGCGGCCTTCGACAAGGCCTATGTCGAGAACGAGGTTGCCTATCATCGGCAGGTGAACGGAGCGCTCCAGGACCTGCTGATCCCTTCGGCGAGCAATGCCGAGCTGAAGGGCCTGCTCGAAACCGGCCTGAAGATCTTCCAGGGCCATGAGCAGCACGCCGAGCATGTCGCGGCGAGTCTCAGGTGAGGGTGGTATAATGCCCTTGAGACGCTGCCTGCCGGTCGCCATCGCCGCGATGCTGGCGATGGGCAGTCTCCCGACCCAAGCGGAGACCATCCAGGTCACGATCGACCGGCTGGTCTTCGCGCCAGCCGAGGTCAGCGCGAAAGTCGGGGACAGGATCGAGTGGATCAACACCGACATTCTCGCCCACACCGCGACGGCGAAGGGCGGCATGGAGGTGATGATCCAGCCGAAGAAGTCGGCGAGCCTGGTGCTGCAGAAGGCGGAAGCGATCGAGTACTATTGTCGCTTCCACCCCAACATGAAGGGCCGCATCACGGTGACCGCGCCCTAGAGGCAGATGCTCTCAGCACGGAAACGCTTTGCGGTTTGATGCTGAGAGCTAAATCCCTCTCTTATGAAAAGCCGCAGCTATTCCGATTTAGCGAATACTCCGACCGCCATATACGGTTGATGCGGCCTCGGATCGCGCGCCAGCCGTTCCGCATGCCGCGAGAAGATGGCATCAAGCGCATCCTTCCTGCTTCTGTGAGCGTCGAGTCCAAGCGCCAGGGTTGGACCGGCCCAGGCTCGCGTGGTTTCGGCGTGGCGTCGCGCAAAGTCCAGATGATCGCTTGTCCGTTGAAATTCGGCCCAATGCGGATCGCCCGCCTGCTTGAGTTCGAGATGTTCGATTCTCAGGTTGCTGTATTCGCCTTGCTTCCCAAACGGCATTGCGAGGTCTTCGAGCCGCCGCAGTCCGATGGGGATCGTCATCCGCTCCGTCTCGGCGCGACTGAGCACGCCTTGGTCGGCGAGATCGCGGATCGCCTGCCAGAGCTCTCCAAGCAACCACTCCCAGCCGGTTTCGGCGTCTGTTCGAGCCGTGAAGGCAGTGAGCAGGCGGCCGCCCGCTCGGAGTTCGGTTGAGCGCAAAGCGAGGAAGCGTATCCAGTCGTCCCGCTGCTGCGCGGCGAGGGCGGAAAGCAACTCTTCGGACCTGCTCATTCCCGCCAGCACATGGTCGGGCGCGTCCATCGGGCTGCGCGACATCCACTGCATTGACCAGGTGTTCCATGCCAGGTGAACGCTGCCCGGCGGCAGAAGGGGCTCGAAATAGCTGCGGCCGATCGCGAGTGGGAACACCCCCGACAAGTCGTGCAGATAGCTGCCTTGATCGTCGATCACTGCGTTGAAGAGGGAGCTGAAATCATTTGAAGGCAAATCGACGTGAACAATCTCGATCGTCCGATCGAGGCCGGCTCTTCGCCTGACGACGTCGATTGCGATCCGCATTGGCGCCATCGAATTTCGGCCCTGCGAGGACGCCAGATCGACAATCCTGACGGGTTCGTTGCCCAGAGGGACGGCGTTGCAAGCTTTCAGCCAGATATCGGCGAGCAGCGCTATGCCCGCGGCCTGCGGCGCGGAATTGCGATTGTAGAATCCGCCGCCTTCCATGGGCGCGTGGCTACTTTGATCGCCAGCCATCTACAGGCCCCGCCGTGGCCCCGACCGTTTCATGCTATCATCGCGTAAGGTCATGCGGAAGATTGGGGATCGGGCCTGCGGCCGCTAGGCGCTATTCGCTCTCTATCATTCAGGTAGCATCGACCGGCCGCAGCATAATGGTTGCCCGGCGACGAAGCGACGGCCGGGCCGCATCCCGCGCGGGAGGACGCCATGCGATTCATCGCCGGTTTCATCACAGCCTTCATCGTCCTGGCCGTCGCCGGCCTCGCCATTGCCTTCAGCGGCGTCGTCAATATCGCTGCCCGCGAGCCGCACAGCGCTCCGGTGTTCTTCCTCCTGCAGACCACCATGCGCCAATCGGTAGCTCGCCAGGCGGCCAAGGTGCCGGCGCCGGCGCCGTCGACGGACATTGCCCGGGGTTTTCGTCTTTACAACGAGGCCTGCGTTTATTGCCACGGCGGCCCGGGGAAAGACCCGACCGATATCGGCAAGGGCCTCAATCCGGAGCCGCCGTTCCTGCCGGACACGATCCAGCGCTGGAGCGCCGCCGAGATCTTCTGGATCGTCAAGAACGGTGTGCGGATGACGGGCATGCCGTCTTTCGCGGAGTCCCATAACGACGACGAGCTACGGGCCGTCGTCGCCTTCGTGCAGAAACTGCCGGGCATGTCGGCGGAGCAATATGCCGCCTACGAGAAGGGGCAGTGAACTTAATTCCCCTGAAGCTTGATTGTCTCAAATCGAAGCAGCCGATTGGCTCTACACAGAAACATGTCGAGACCGGCATTTTTCGTGAGCGCCCGGCCATCTCTGGCAGCATGCCTTCTGGTTGCTTGACCCTGGGTTTTGACAGGACATCTTTGTCGCCGCAAAAAAAGGCCGCGGGGTTGACATGGGCTTGATTTGGCCACCAGTCACCAAGTGCAAAAATCTGTCAAAGCTATTGAGGACAAAATGGTAATTTGGCGTGGATCCGGTGTTTTGGTGCTTGTCCTGGCTGTTGTCGGGCTGCTCGTTTCTCAAGGCCTTGCCTGGGCCCTTCTTGGCGATCCTCTCCCATCAAGCTACATCCCGGCCAGAGACATGATCGGTATTTGGCTGGGGGCGGGGTTCCTGTTCGTAACGAACCTTGCGCTGGAGCGCTCCAACAAGCCACGTACCGTAATCGACAAGGAAACAGGCAAAGAGCTCGTGCTTAAAGAAAAGCATGACTTCTTCTTCGTTCCGATGAAGTATTGGCCTTATTTGCTGTTGTTGCTTGGGGTGATAGCCTATTTCAAGAAGTGACAGGCGCACCGCCAGACTCTCCGGAGGGGTAGCGAGCCATCGTGCGAAACAGGGTTCGACAGCCAGCGCGTCGGTCGATTCAAAAACTGCGCACTGCGTAACATGCCGTGACCTCCGCAAGGCGAGCCTGCAACTCCGACTGAGACTGCTGAATGCTCAAACTTGTACTCGCTGCCATGGCCGGGCCGATTCCCGCTCGGCCATGTCTTGCGGGCGATTCAAACGGGGCCTCGGCGAGCGTCGTTCACTCAGGCCCACCTTCATGTGGGCGGGCATCGCGGCCCACATCGCCAATCGCGGCGACGGAGAACGGGTGTCAATCGGCAGGCGAATTGGTCCTGTTTCAACGAACAATTTCATGAACTTGAGATGCTGATCGGCGTCGAGGCCCCACGCCGATTTACAGCTCAGCGACAGAGCGAGCGACTGGGATCGCAATGTGGCTTGCCCTGTGGCTGCGGGCCGCGCATCGGCTGCGGCGCGCGTGGATGGGCCATGGTCTGAGCGCGCTGTTGAGCCTGCATGGCACGCTGCTGAGCTTGCGTCGCGGCGCGTTGTTGGGCGGCCTGAGCCGCGCGCTGTTGCTGGAGCTGTGCTTGCGCGGCTGCTCTCTGCTGAGCCTGTTGCTGAACTTGCATTGCGCGCTGCTGCGCCTGCTGGGCCGCCCGTTGCTGCGCAGCCGCTTGGGCCTGGACGGCCGCACGCTGCTGCGCCGCTTGTGCGGCGTGCTGCTGTTGCGCTTGAAGCGCGGCGGCTTGCTGGGCGCGCTGCCGTTCCGCCTGCTGCGCCGCCGCTCGCCGCGCATTGTCCACCGAAGGCGCCTGCGGAGCCTGTACAGGCTGAGGCATCGCCGCCCGGCGACCGGCCGGTGAGTGGGGGCCGGGCGCAGGCGTGGCCAAGGCCGGAGGCGGGGAAGGCGCAGCTCGCGAGCCCGCCGCGACCGACGGTGCGAGCGGGCGGTTTGGCTGAGGAGCCCCCGGCGGCGTGGCCAGACGCTGTACGGGAGCGGCGCTGCCGGGCCCGGCTGGCAGGGCGCCAGGCGCCGGCAAAGGCTTCGCGCCGGTTGGAGCGGCAACCGCAGGCAGATGACCTGTCATGGGCTGGTTGGGCTGTGGCGGCTGTCCGGGACGCGGTTGACCGATGATGGCAGGTGCTCCGGGAGGCACGTTGGGCCGAAGCGCTGGTGTGGTCGGTGACGGTGCACGCTGAGGCTGAAGCTGCTGCTGCCGGGCCCGCAATGCGACGGCGGCAGGAAGCGCTGCTGCCGTAGCCGCGATCGCGGCGGAGGCGGCCGGATGGGCCTGGATGAGTTGCTGCGCCCCCGCCACAACACCCGGCTGGGGCGCTGGAGCGGCCGGCCCCTGAGCTCCTCCCATCAGGGCCGGCGGCAGCGGCGGCTCCTGCCGACCCTGTGGGTTCGTCACCACCACCGTCTGAGACGCCGGATTCACCGCCACCGTGTTGTGGATGTTGACGTTGATGACGTTGACCGGCGGCGGGACGACATAGGCCGGGCGCTCCACCCAGGCGGGGACCGGGTGATAGATCGGGATCGGCAGCACGAAGGCGGCGATGGGCGGAGGCGGCGGCGCCAGATCGACATAGTAGACCGGCCGGGGCGGCAGGAACAGGACAGGCACCGGCGGCGGTGGCGGCAGCTCATAGACCGGATCGGCGAAATAGATGACGGGGCGCTCGACATAGACGACCTCCTCGGGCGGCGGCGGCGGCACGTCATAAGAGAGGGCGGAAAAGGCGGCGGGAGGCTCGAAGGCGACGGCGAAATGCGCCAGCCGGCGGTGCGCATCGCCGGCGTGGGGGCCACGCGGATAGCGCCGCAGATAGGACCAGTAGGCTTCCGGGGTATCGGCGACGGCGCTTTCGCGCCAGACGATGGCTTCGCGCCGCGCGGCCAGGATGGCGCGTACGCGCTTCGCCAGCGGGTCACCGGGATAGGCGGCCAGGAAATCCTCGTAGCCGCGCATGGTGTCGCGGGTCAGGGCTGCGAGATAGGCATCGCGCGCGTCGAAATCGCGGACCGGCTTGTCGCGGAGGTCGAGGAAGCGGGTCTGCGCCGGCGAAGCGGCATCCGTGCGCTCGAAGAACAGGAAGGGCGCCTGGACCTTCGAGACATGCCAGGGAATTTCGGCGCCGCCGGTCAACTCGCTGGTCCGCAGCCGCACGCGCTCGAACAGATCGTCGAGCGGCAGGCCTCCCTCCTTGATCATCTCCGACAGGGCGGTGGCGTAGGCGCTGTAGTCCTTGCCCTCGGGCGCCACGGTGCCGGGCGCGGCGTTGAAGGCGATTAGCGAGCCGGGGTCGGGCTGCATCAGCGCCAGGCCGCCGGCGAGCGGCTGACCCGACCGAGCGAAGGGGTTGGCGCGCGCGGCGTCGAGCACGACGATCCGCGCCTTCAGCGGCAAGGTCGCCAGCGGCTTGACGAGATCGGTCAGACGGATGGCGGCGAGGGGTACATCGGCGTCGCGCGCGATGCGGGCATCGACCGGGACGAGGTAGTTCTCGCCTTCGAACTGAAGTCCGTGCCCGGCATAGTAGACGACGGCGACCGTGTCGGGGCCCGATGCCGACGCCTTGTCGAGGAACTCGCGCAAGGCTGACCGCAAGGTCGCGGTATCGAGATCGCGTGCTCCGACGACATCGAAGCCGGCGGCTTGCAGCGTTTGCGCGATCAGGCCGGCATCGTTCGCCGGCGTCTGCAGGGCACCGTCCGGATAGGCGCTGTTGCCGATGACGAGCGCGATCCGCTTTTCGGAGGGCTGTGCATGCGCGGGTAGGCCGCTCAGCAGTGCGGCTGCGAGGAACAGGCCGCAGACAATGCGCCAGAGCGACATGGAAGCCTCCAGCAAAAGGATCACTTCACCAGAAGCTCGGCCTTCCCGGCTGAACGGGGTTTGAATGAAACGTGGCGGCGCGACGGCCTTTTTGAGTCAGCCGGCCACAAGAAGGACGTAAGCCATTTCGACAGATCTTGATCAGCCAATTCTCATGTTGTCCGCTTGGCCTGGCGCGGTGGAGACGCTGCAGCAAGCCATCGAGGCCGATCCAGCAGACGAACCTGCGGCCTCAGGCACGGCAGGTAACTGCCGTGCTCGCTATGGCTTGCGGCCAACCGTAAACTTGGGTGGAAAGGCGACGCCCGCCAATAATTAATGTCGGCCGGGGCGTCTCGGAACTCAATGATTGGCCGGTGTCGCAGGGGCGCGTTTCACCGCCGCCCTGCGACACCGGAAGCCATTCCAATTCGGCCATTTACTGGCGCGACTAGGCTCAGGCAGCCCTTGTATTCGTCATCGGCGTCACATTCTGATTCATGCGGAACAGGTTCGACGGATCGTAGCGCTGCTTCAGCATGGCGAGGCGATGATAGCTGGCTCCATAAGCCTCCTGGACGCGATCCATCTCGTCGGCCGGCATGAAATTGATATAGGCCGTCCCGGCAGAAAGCGGTCTTGTGGTTTCGAAGAGTTCCCGCGCCCAGCCAACACAGGCCTGGTCCATGCTCTGTTCGCGCCAGCGTGCATGAACGTTCATCACGAAATGGGAGCTACGCTGAGGAAATGCCGTGGAGGCGGCGGCGACGCGGCCTGCGGCACCGCCGACATGCGCTATGAAGATCTCGCATTCCGGGCTCGGCAGGTGGCGCGCTGCACGGATCAGGATTTCGATGGCCGCATCCGAGAGATCGGTGAAGTCGTGACTCTTCCAGTAGTTGCGGGCACCCTGTGTGAGCAGCGGATCGAAAGCCTGTTGCCATGCGGTGAAGGGAGCAGGTCCCACCACATCGGCAATCGGCTTTCCGATCGAGCGCAGTCTGGCAGTGGCCCTTTCGCCGTCGGCGATGTCGCCGCAGTAGCACATCGCGAGGATCAGCACTTCCTCACCATGCCACCGCGCCGGCAGAAACGGCAGAGGCGGTGCCTTCCGCATCACAGCCCAGCAGGTCAGCTCGTCGGGGGCGGCTTCGAGCGCCGCGCGATAGTTCTTCAGGACCAACTCGGCCTCGTCGAGGGGATGGACGACGAGGCCGGACAGGACTTCGGGGCCGAACCTGTGAAGCCGGAACTCGAATGCCGTGACGACGCCGAAATTGCCGCCGCCGCCGCGCAGAGCCCAGAACAGGTCAGGATCCTCCGACGCGCTGGCCCGCCGGAGTTCGCCATCGGCGGTCACGATCTCGACCGACACCAGGCTGTCCAGGGTCAGGCCAAACTTCCGCGTGATCCACCCAAAGCCCCCTCCCAGAGTCAGCCCGGCGATGCCTGTGGTCGAATTGATGCCCGTCGGCACGATCAGCCCAGCCGCCTGCGTCTCCCTGTCGACATCGGCAAGCGTTGCCCCGGGTTCGACCCAGGCATGCTGCGCCGCGGCATCGACGCGGACTGATCTCATCTGCGAAAGATCAATCATCAAGCCGCCATCGCAGACGGCATTGCCGGCAATGCCATGGCCACCGCCCCGTACCGAGACGAGCAAGCCATGGTCACGCGCGAAACGAACCGCGCTGACGACGTCGCTCGCGGCCATACAGCGTATGATCAGCCCAGGCCTGCGATCGATCATCCCATTCCAGATGGCACGCGCGTCATCGTAGCCTGCGTCACTCGTGTCGAGGATGCTGCCGCTCAATTGCGCGGCAAGCGCTTCGATCGCCGAGGTATCGATGCTCGTCTTTCCGGCCGTCAGCGTCGTGAGGCTGTGTGCAGGCATGATGACTCCTCCCGAACGGGTGCTCTAAGCTTCGGCCCCCCGGCGATCGGGAATGTGCGTCCATTCATGGCTCCGCACAGTGATGCAGGTCACACAATGGCGAGATGCGAAGCTTCGACTGAAAATCTCTGGAGACTCCGTCGCAGACCGGCATCTGAATCCAACCAGACGGAGTGCGCGGCGGATAGCGACAGCGCACTGCTCACTCGATCCTCAGCCGCAAGCTTGGCTCGGACGATCGCCGATGTCCGGTTCCAGGACGCGCGCAAAGGTCTGCTTGTGGCGCGAATCGGAGCCGCGTCACCGCCGCGATGAACACAGCGGTAAACCCCTCGAGGCACACGAGGTGGATACCAACCCTGTCCTCCCATTGGGGTGATCGTTGGGTTGGTCAGTTTCGAACTGCCAAAAATCTTAATAGAATCAGTGGCTTAATAAGATTTTAGTGGCGGAGACGGAGGGAATCTCTGCCAAATTCCCGCTAACGTCCGGAAAACCCTAAGCTTTTTGAGCAAGGAATTTCGATGCGCGTGCCATCTCCAGCAGCCATTTTCCTTCGGCTAAAATGGCGCGCGGATTGCGAGAGCGTCAAGGAGTCATTGCTCAGATCTCATGGATCGAAGAGCGGATCCTTGAGGCGGGCAGGGCCTTTTACTAGGCAGCGTCGTTCACTGCGAAGCCGCAATCCCACAGCGCGCTATGATCGGATTCGGGGCTTCTCGACAAAGTCGTACAGCCAGACATGGTTGGAATGCTCTGGTCGCAGCCGCACGCCTGATCCGTCGTTCGGCCAAAGATGCCCCTTTCGGCTGCCTCTGAGGCACTTTGAGCCCTTCTCGCCGCCAGATCCGCTCGACGCGCTTGACGTTCACCGCCCAGCCGCCGTGTGTCCCAGGGGCGCCCGGCCGCCGAAGCGATCCGAACGATCACCATGACGCCGTTTACGTATTCAGGGTCAGATTCCCAATGCGCAGCCATCTTTGCGGGGATCGGAGCCGCCAGTCAGCGTGCCCTTTTCCCAGTCGATCCAGATCGCCTGGGCGCCGCCCATCGGCGATTTCGGCGGCTGCACGTCGAAGCCGCGCGCCGCGAGCGCCACGCCGACGCTATCGCGCAGTCGGCTTTCGGTCTCGACCGTGTTCGTGCCCGGCAGCGGGAAGAGGCGCGGCAGGTCGATCGCTTCCTGCAGATCGAGGCCATGGTCGAACAGTTTGGCCAGGAAATGGGCGTGGCCCATCGCCTGATAGTGCCCGCCCATCACGCCGAAGGGCATGACGACGCGGCCACCCTCGGCGAGCATGCCGGGGATGATGGTGTGCATCGGCCGCTTTTGCGGGGCGATGGCGTTGGGATGCCCCTGCTTCAGCACGAAGCTCTGGCCGCGATTATGGAAGAGCACGCCGGACTTTTTGGTCATCAGCCCGCTGCCATAGGGCGAGAAGATCGAGTTGATGAAGGAGACGGCGTTGCGGTCCTTGTCGACGACGCTGATGTAAACCGTGTCCTTGTGCTCGGCGCCGCCGGGGATGACCGGCAGCGGATCGAGCGCGCGCTCGGGGTCGATCATGCCGGCGAGCTCGTCGGCGAGCTCATTCGAGAGCAGATGCTCCACCGGCACCTCGGCCTTGGCGGGGTCGGCGAGGAGGCGGTCGCGCGCGGCATAGGCGAGGCGGGTCGCCTCCAGCTCGATGTGGAGGTTCTCGACCGCGAGCGGGCCGCCCTTGGGCTTGAAGCGCTCAAGGATCTTCATGATCAAGAGCGCGATGACACCCTGTCCGTTCGGCGGGCACTCGTAGACGGTGCGGCCACGGAAGGTGGCGCTGATCGGGGTGACGTATTCGCCTTCGGCTGCGGCGAAGTCGTCAACTGTGTGCAGGCCGCCGGCGGCCTGGAGGTAGTCGACCATCTCCCTGGCGATCTCGCCGCGATAGAAGGCATCGCGCCCCTCGCGGCCGATCGCCTCGAGGGTCGCGGCCAGAGCCGGCTGGCGCTGCACGGTGCCGGCGGCCGGGGCCTGCCCGTCGACCAGGAAGGTCGCGGCGGCGTTGGCATCCTTGATCAGCAGGTCGCGCTGGGCGGCAAGATCGTAGGCGACGCGCGGCGTCAGCGCGTAGCCGTCGCGGGCATAGCCGATAGCCGGCGCGAGGACCTCCGCGAGCGGCAGACGGCCATGGTCCTTGTTGAGCCGCGTCCAGGCGTCGATTGCGCCCGAGACGGTGACGACATGCGGTGAATGCCGCTCCAGCGCGGTGATGCCTGCCTTCTCGTACCAATCGAGCGTGGCGGCTGCGGGCGTGCGGCCCGAGCCGTTATAGGCGATGACGTCGGTCGACCCGCCGCGCGAATAGAGCACGAAGCAGTCGCCGCCGATGCCAGTTGAGCCGGCCTCGACCACGCATTGCACGGCACAGGCGGCGATGGCGGCGTCGATCGCATTGCCGCCGGCCTTCATGATGTCGAGTGCGGCGAGCGTCGAGGCGGGATGCGAGGTCGCCGCCATCGCGTTGCAGCTTATGGCGAGGGACCGACCGGGAAGCTCTAGATCGCGCATGGAAGAAGCCTTCGTGGAAACAGGGCCGGCCACACCGCCGGGTTTTCGGAGAGGGAGCGAAGGACGGTCAGCCTTTGCGCAGATTGGTGAAAACCGGAACGCCGTTCAGCATGCCCGTCAGGTTCTTGCGATAAGCGACCGGCTGCAGATACTGGCCTGCCGGGACATAAGGCACGTCCTGCATCGCCTGGAGTTCGATCTCGCGGGCGATCCCCTTCTGTATGTCCGGGTCGCCGGCAGCGAGCCAGCGGGCGCGTAGCGCCTCGATCTGCGGACTGTCCGGCCAGCCCGGGCTGCCCTTGGCACCGTTTCCGCGCAGCGGCGAACTCGTCGCTGGCGAGCCGAGATCAAGCCCCGACCAATAGGTGACGTAGCAGCTCCAGCCGCCCTGCTCGACCGGGTTCCGGTTGCTGATGCGCTGGAGGACGGTGCCCCAGTCGGCGGCGACGAAGTCGACATTAACGCCAATCCGGCGCAGCGCGTCGGCCGCGACATCGCAGACCAGCGCGATGCGCGGCACGTCCTGCGCCGCGAGGAACACGGCTCGCTCACCCTTGTAGCCTGCGGCCGCGAGTTCCCGCTTGAGCTTGCCGAAGTCCTTCGGTCCCTTGAGAGCGGGCGCGGCGACGTCCGAAGCCATCGGCGAGTTGTTCGGGAAGAAGCCGATGCTGCCACGTTCGACCTGCGGATCACCGCCGCAGACCGCGTTCATGCATTCTTCCTGATCGATCGCACCGAGAATTACTCGGCGGATCGCTGGATTATTGAAGGGTGGCTGCAGATGATTGAGCCGAACCTGCCCGGCCATGCCGGTCCGGTCCTTGACCTCGACCGTGATGTTCGGATCGTTGCGCAGCAGCGGCAGCAGGTCGATGATCGGCTGCTCGACCCAGTCGACCGCGCCCGACTGCAGTGCCGCGACCGCTGTCGCGGCATCGGGCATGACAGTGAACTCGATGCGGTCGAGATAGGGCATGCGCGGGCCGGCGGTGAAGCTCGGGGTGCCGCTCGGACGCGGAACGTATCCGTCGTGCTTTGCATAGACATGGCGGGCGCCGGCGATGCGCTCCGCAGTGAGATAGCGATAGGGGCCGCTGCCAATCGCTTCGGGGATTTGCTTGAACGGATCGGTCTGGGCGAGACGCTCCGGCATGATCGCGGCGACGAGCGCGCTCGGGCGGGCGAGTGCCGCTGGCAGATGTGGGAAGGGCTGCTTCAGCCGGAAGACGACGGTGCGGTCGTCCAGCGCCGAAAGCTCGTCGGTCGCCGCCATCAGCGCCTGCCCGAAGGTGTCGCGGGCGCCCCAGCGCTTGATCGAGGCGACGGCGTCGCGCGCCAGCACCTTGCTGCCATCGTGGAAGACGAGGCCGGGCCGCAGCGTCAGCGTCCAGCGCTTGCCGTCATCCTCGACAACATGGCCCTCGACCATTTGCGGCTGCGGCTGGAACTGGTCGTCGAGGCCGTAGAGCGTATCCCAGACGAGCAGCGCATGGGTGCGGGTCGAATAGCCGTTGGTCCAGATCGGATCGATGATCGCGACGTCGGAATAGGGCACGAAGCGCAGCGTCTTGACATCCTGCGCCACGGCGAGATGCGGCGCTGCCGGCAGGAAGGCGGCCGCGGCCGAGGCTTTCAGGAACTGGCGTCGATCCATCGTTAATCCCCTCGTTCTTTTGGCTGACCCTGGGGCTTCCTCGGGAGCGCGGCCTTCTGGCGAGCCGCTGCGTGGTTCGGCTCAGATATGAGTACTGGCCGGCAGGCCCGACGGAACCCCGGCCGCCTGGTTGCGGCTCCGCAGGAACGCGGCGAGACGCGGCGCGGTACGCAGTATGTGGTCGCGCATCACCGCCTCGGCATGCTCGGCGTCGCCGGTCTTGATCGCCTCAACGACCTCGTCTTGGCGCTCCGTAGCCTGGGCGGGGTGGGCGACATGGTGGAGCCAGACGCGCATATAGGGTTCGACCGCGATATGCAGCGCCGCGATCTGGGCGATCAGCTTGGGGCGTCCACTCAGGCCGCAAATATAGGCATGGAATTCCTGGTGCTTGCTGAGCCAGTCGGCGCCGCCGGCTGCACCGGCGCGGTGCATGCGGACGACGTGATCGTCGAGCTCGGCCAGCGCGGCGCCATCGAAGCGCGGCATGGCGAGGCGGACTGCGAGACCCTCCAGCACCGAACGGATCTCGAAGAGCTCGTAGATCTCCGCGATGGTCAGGCCGGAAACGACGCAGCCGCGATTGGGCCGGATCAGGACGAGCCCTTCGTTGGCGAGGCGCTGAAAGGCTTCTCGCACCGGCATGCGGCTCATGGCGAGCTCGCGCGCGATCTTCTCTGGGATCAACCGGTCGCCGGGCTGGTAACGCGCGCTGCGGATGTCCTGCAGGATCGCGCGATAGGCCTCATCCTGCGCCGTTGCCGCCGACGAGGTCGATGCCAGGCTCATGGACGGGCTCCTACGATCGTGCAATTTGGGCACGTTCTGTCATAGTGGATACACTGATACAAATATAAGCCGCTCTGCAACAAATAGTGCGAGTGCCGTGCTGCTTCATGCGATCGGAGGTCCCTACAAGCGGGGGAGGTCGGACCGCTGTCGCAGTGGCTCTCCGGCGTTCTGGCGAGTGCGGGTTTTCCCCTGACGGGCGTCGAGATGCGACACGTGCAGGCCGCGCTCTCGGCGCAGATCAACAAATCCGATCGCTCGCAGATGCTTCCTATTGCCGATTGCAGAAATGTTGGGAACTGGGCGATGAGATCGTACCCATCTTCGATCGGGCGGCGCCAGCCCTCGTCGGCATGGAAGCCTGCCAGGCACGCAGTGGCTCGCGCGCAAGCTCCAAGGTCTCGGCCATCGCGTGCGCATCATGCCAGCGCAGTTCGTGAAGCCATATCTGAAGTCGAACAAGTCGGACACGTTGGATGCCGAAGCGATCGCGGAGGCGGTGACACGCCCGTCCATGCGGTTCGTCCAGGCCAAGGCAATCGAGCAGATCGACGTCCAGTCTTTGCATCGCGTGCGGGACCAGATGCTCATGCAGCGCACGCGGCTGATCACCCAGATGCGCGGCTTCTGTCTCGAATATGGTGGCGAGGACCGATCCGGCTCACCTGCCAGCCCGACCGACAGCGTGTTAAGTGCCGTCTGGCGCTCGATCGACCGCTTCGTGGACCTGTCGGGCAAGCCTGCTTCCGCTTCACGAAGCACATGATGGGCCACGCTGCCCCAACCCGACGATACTCAGGAATTCACTAAACTTGTGCATCGCGGCACAAAACGCCGCATTGCGGTATGTTATCGGCCGTCTTCGTCACTTGACATGTTTAGCGATTGACTGTTCACTAAACAAATCGCTGAACTTGGACGGTTAGTTCCGGGGCGGCGTGAGGAAACGTCCCGCGTCGGCCGTGCCCCTTCTTCTGGCTGTGCCCTTCGCGGTCACGCAGGTTCACCCGTCACCCCAATGACGGCTGGTGACGGCATGCCAAGGGAGGGATAGCCATGAAAACGATCAGGACATGCCTGCTTGCCGCGACGATGGTCGGGAGCGCCGCGCTCGGTGCGACGACCGCTCAGGCCCAGGGCAAGACGCTCACCCTCTGCTGGGCGGCCTGGGACCCAGCCAATGCGCTGGTCGAACTCTCCAAGGATTTCACCGCGAAGACCAACATCGGCATGAAGTTCGAGTTCGTGCCCTGGCCCAACTTCGCCGACCGGATGCTCAACGAGCTCAATTCCAAGGGCAAGCTCTGCGACCTGATCATCGGTGACTCGCAGTGGATCGGCGGCTCCGCCGAGAACAAACATTACGTGAAGCTGAACGATTTCTTCGCCAAGGAAGGGATCAAGATCGACGACTTCATGCCGGCGACCGTCACCGGCTATGCCGAATGGCCGAAGAATACGCCGAACTACTGGGCGCTGCCGGCCATGGGGGATGCGCTCGGCTGGACCTACCGCAAGGACTGGTTCTCCAGACCTGAGCTGCGGGCCGAATTCAAGGCCAAGTACAACCGCGAGCTCGCCGCGCCGAAGTCGCAGACCGAGCTGAAGCAGATCGCCGAGTTCTTCCAGGGCCGCGACATCGACGGCAAGAAGGTCTATGGCGCGGCGATCTTCACCGAGCGTGGCTCGGAAGGCATCACGATGGGCGTCGCCAACGCGCTCTATCCTTTCGGCTTCAAATATGAGGACCCGAAGAAGCCCTACGCCATGGCTGGTTTCGTCAACTCCGATGACGCCGTGAAGGGCTTGGAGTTCTACAAGTCTCTGTACAAGTGCTGCACACCGCCGGGCTATTCCAACGCCTATATGCAGGAGGGTCTGGACGCTTTCAAATCCGGACAGGCGGCCCTGCAGATGAACTGGTTCGCCTTCTTTCCCGGCCTGTACAAGGATCCCAATGTCGGCGGCGACAGGATCGGCTTCTTCGTCAATCCGCCTGAGAAGGAGAAGGGCTCGCAGCTCGGCGGGCAGGGCCTCTCGGTCGTCGCCTATTCGCCGAACCAGGCCGAGGCGCTGTCCTACGTCAAATGGTTCGCCTCGCTCGACGTGCAGAAGAAGTGGTGGGAGCTCGGCGGCTATACCTGCCACAAGGGCGTGCTGAATGATCCAGGTTTCGCCAAATCCGCGCCCTTCGCGGCCGACTTCCTCGTCGCCATGGGCCAGGTCGTCGATTTCTGGGCCGAGCCTTCCTACGCGCAGCTGATGCAGGCGGAGCAGGCGCGCATCCACGACTATGTCGTTGCGGACAAGGGCACCGCCAAACAGGCGCTCGACCTGCTGATCCAGGACTGGACCAAGGTCTTCAAGGAAGACGGCAAGTTCTGACGCTGGGACGCCCTCTGAGCTGAGCCAAAGGCTGCGCCTTTCCTATAGGGGGCGCAGCCAGTCCCCGACTTTGCCTTTGAACGGTGCTGAGTCATGAATGCGAGCGACATCACCGGCATCAGGAGCGCGACAGCGATGCGCGCAGCCTATCCCCCGATCGCCCATCGGGTCCGGGGCCTTTCGGACAAGGCCATCGCCTGGCTTTTCATCGCGCCGACGATGATCCTGCTGCTGGCGATCAATCTGTTCCCGCTGATCTGGACGATCCAGCTCTCCTTCACGAATTACCGCGCCAACCGCCCCAATGCACCGCTGCGCAATGTCGGGCTCGACCACTACCAGACGATCCTGTCGGACCCGGAGATCTGGCAGCGCATGCAGGCCACCGCGCATTTCGTGTTCTGGACCATCCTGCTGCAGACCGTCATCGGCTTCGCACTGGCCTACCTGATCGACCGCAAGTTCCGCGGCCACGGCTTCTGGACCACGCTGATCCTGATCCCGATGATGCTGTCGCCGGCCGTGGTCGGCAATTTCTGGACCTTCCTGTACCAGCCGCAGATCGGCCTGTTCAATTACGTCGTCTCGTTCTTCTCCGGGCTTGCGCCGTCCTCCTTCCAGATGCTGGGCGACGTCACCTTGAGCCCCTGGGCGATCATCATCGTCGATACCTGGATGTGGACGCCCTATGTGATGCTGATCTGCCTGGCCGGCCTGCGCTCGATCCCGGACTACATCTACGAGGCAGCCGAGGTCGACCGCGCCAGCAACTGGCGGCAATTCATCTCGATCACCCTGCCGATGTGCCTGCCCTTCATCATGCTGGCCGTGCTCTTCCGCGGCATCGAGAACTTCAAGATGTTCGACATGGTCAACCTGCTGACCTCGGGTGGGCCGGGCTCGACCACCGAACTCGCCTCGATCACGCTGAAGCGCGCCGCCTTCGAGGCCTGGCGCACCGGCTATTCCTCCGCCTTCGCGATCATCCTGTTCGTCGCCGTGTTCGGGCTGGCGAACATCTATGTGAAGGCGCTGAATAAGGTGAAGGCACGATGAGCGGCGCTCTCTCCACGGCCCATTCCGTCGTCGCGCCGAGCGGACGCGTCAAGCTGCTGGCAGGCACCATCGTCGTTCTCTACGCGCTGGTGGCGATCGTGCCGCTGCTCTGGATCGGCCTGACCAGCATCAAGACGCCGCCCGATTCAATCTCTTACCCACCCAAGGTGGTGCCCTTCCTGCATTTCGAGCCTTCGATCGAAGGCTATTGCAACCTGTTCAACACGCGCTCGCGCCAGACGGCGGATTATCTCGCCTCGCTGCCGCCTGCGAATTCCGCCTGCGAAGAGATCACGCGCTCGCGCAGCATGGTGGTCGTCGGCCCGTCCAATTATGTGCCGCGCTTCGTCAATTCGCTGATCATCGCCTTCGGCTCGACGCTGCTCTCCGTGGGGCTGGGCACCTGCGCGGCCTATGCCTTCTCGCGCTTCAAGGTGCCGCTGAAGGACGACCTGCTGTTCTTCATCCTCTCGACGCGGATGATGCCGCCGATCGCCGTCGCGATCCCGATCTTCCTGATGTATCGCGAGCTCGGCCTCTCCGACACGCGGCTCGGAATGATCCTGCTCTACACTTCGGTCAACGTCTCGCTGGCCGTCTGGCTGCTCAAGGGCTTCATCGACGAGATCCCGCGCGAATACGAGGAAGCGGCGATGATCGACGGCTATACGCGACTGCAGGCCTTCCGCAAGGTCGTGCTGCCGCAGGCGACGACCGGCATCGTCGCGACCGCAATCTTCTGCCTGATCTTCGCCTGGAACGAATATGCCTTCGCCGTGCTGCTCACCTCAGGCACGGCGCAAACCGCGCCGCCCTTCATCCCGATCATCATCGGCGAGGGCGGGCAGGATTGGCCAGCCGTGGCCGCCGGAACGACGCTGTTCCTGATCCCGATCCTGGTTTTCACCGTGCTGCTGCGCAAGCACCTCCTCCGCGGCATCACCTTCGGGGCGGTGCGCAAATGAACCTGCAAATGAACCGGCATCCGAGCCATCCCCGTGAGCCGCAAGGCGCGGCCGCATCGCGCTGGCCGAAGGCGCTGCGACGCGGACCGATGGAGACACTGGCAACGCTGCTGATCTCGGCCGGCGTGCTGATGCTGCTGCAGCCCTTCTCGCTAACGCTCTACGGCCATTCCTTCGTCACGACCCTGATCGGCGTCGTCATGTTCACCTTCGTCACCAAATTCCCGGAGTGAGCCATGGCCGAGATCCGGGTCGATAATCTGGTGAAACGGTTCGGCGCCTTCATGGCGGTGCGCGATACCAGTTTCACGGTCGAGAACGGCGATTTCTTCTGCCTGCTGGGTCCGTCCGGCTGCGGCAAGACCACGACACTGCGGATGGTTGCGGGTCTGGAGCTGCCGTCCTCCGGCAGCATCCGGCTCGATGGTGAGGACGTCACCTTCAAGCGGGCGCGCGAACGCGACATCGCCATGGTGTTCCAGCTCTTTGCGCTCTACCCGCACATGAACGTACGCAAGAACATCAGTTTTCCGCTGGTCTCGATGGGCGTGCCAAAGGACGAGACAAGACGGCGCGTCGAGGAAGCGGCGCGCGTGCTGCGCATCGAGCATCTGCTCGACAAATCGATATCCGGTCTTTCCGGCGGCGACCGGCAGCGGGTCGCGCTCGGCCGCGCCATCGTGCGCGAGCCGAAGGCCTTCATGATGGACGAGCCGTTAGGCGCGCTCGACGCCGAATTCCGCCATCTGATGTGCGGCGAGTTGCGCGCGCTGCACGACCGACTGAAAGCGACGACGGTCTATGTCACCCATGACCAGCTCGAAGCCATGTCGATGGCCGACAAGATCGCGGTGATGAATGATGGCGTGATCGAGCAGCTCGGCTCGCCGCAAGAGATCTATGACCGCCCGAATTCGATGTTCGTCGGGGATTTCATAGGCTCGCCCTCGATGAACTTCATCCGTTTTGACGGCGCAACCATTGCGGGCTCGACCTCGGTCAGCATTGATGCCGCCTCCGTGACCCTGCCGGAACTGCGCGAGAACCATGCGCCCGGGCCGCTGGCGCTGGGTGTGCGGCCCGAGCAGATCGTCATCGGCGATCCGGGCCGGCAGGGCAGCGCCCTTCCGGGCGAGATCTTCGGCACCGAATATCTCGGCACAACCCAGATCGTGACGGTCACCACCCCGCACGGCAAGCTCAAGGCGCGCTTGCCCGCCCATATGCCGGTGGCCGCCGGCGACCGCGTCAGTCTCTCGTTCAGGCCGGAGCGGCTGTCGCTGTTCGATGCGGCGACGGGAAAGGCGATCCGCTCCGCTTTGCATGACGCCAGCACGACGAGGCGCAACCATGGCTGAGGTCACGCTGACCCAGGTCTCGAAGCGGTTCGGCGCGGTGAAGGCCGCGAGCGCACTGTCGCTTACCATCGCCGATGGCGAGTTCGTCGTGCTGCTGGGGCCGACGGGCGCGGGCAAGACGACAGCCTTGCGCCTCATTGCCGGGCTGGAAACCCCGGATGACGGCCGGATCTTCATCGGCGGCGTCGATGTCACGGCGCTGCCGCCGGCCGCGCGCGACGTGACCTTCGTGTTCCAGCAATATTCGCTCTATCCGCATTTGAGCGTCTTCGACAATCTCGCCTTCCCCTTGCGTTCGCCCACAAGGCGCACGCCCGAGGACGAGATCCGGCGCGCGGTCGGCCATGTGGCAAAGCTCCTCAAGATCGAGGACAAGCTGCAGAACCGCGCGACGCAGCTCTCCGGCGGCCAGATGCAGCGCGTTGCGATCGGCCGCGCATTGGTGCGCAGCCCGTCGATCTATCTGATGGACGAGCCGCTCTCCTCGCTCGATGCCAAGCTGCGCTCGGAATTGCGTATCGAGCTGAAGCATATCCAGCAGGATCTCGGCGCGACCATCCTCTACGTGACACATGACCAGACCGAAGCGATGACACTGGCCTCGCGCATCGGCGTGATCAACCAGGGCCGCCTCGTGCAGATCGGCACGCCGCGCAGCATCTATGAGGACCCGACCGACATCTATGTCGCCACCCGCCTCGGCAGCCCCGGCATCAACCTGCTGCCGCGCGCGCTCTTCCCCGATCTAGAGGCGCCGGCCAACACGACCACGATTGGCGTGCGCACCGAACATCTCGCCATCGCCAAGGCCAGGAACGGTGCGGTGACGGGCAAGGTCAACTGGATCGAGCGGCTCGGCGATCAGAACCACCTGCATATCGCAGTGAACCAGCAGCAGATCGTCAGCCTGGTCGATCCGGATGAAGGCCTGGATGTCAGCGACGAGGTGAGCGTGAGCCTGCTCAAGCCGCTGTTCTTCGATGCCGACGGCCAGCGGGTGAGGTGAGCCATGGACGACGCGTTGAAGAAGAAGCTGATCGAGGCCATGACCGCGGCGGTCGTCGCCCATGCCGATGAATTGACGGCGCTCGACCAGGCCATCGGCGACGGTGACCACGGCCTGAACATGAAGCGCGGTTTCGAAGCCGTGCTGGCGGACATGGATACGATCACGGCAAAGCCGTTGCCCGACGCCCTGAAGGCAATCGGCACGACACTGGTGATGAAAGTCGGCGGCGCCTCCGGACCGCTCTACGGCACGCTGTTCATGACGCTCGGCAAGGAGCTGCCGCCGGAGCCGACAATTCAGGATGTGGCGCGGGCGCTGGCTGTGGCGATCGAGGCTGTGAAGGCGCGCGGCAAGTCCGATCTCGGCCAGAAGACCATGCTCGACGTGCTGGCGCCGCTGCAGTCCGCACTCGCTGAAGGCGGCGCCGACCTCACGGAGCGCCTTCCCGCGGTCGCCAGGGACGCGGCCGAGGCGACGGTGCCGCTCAAGGCCATTCGTGGACGCGCCTCGTTTCTGGGCGAGCGTTCGATCGGCCATATGGACCCCGGGGCACGCTCATCGGCGCTGCTCGCCACGGCAATCTGCAACGCCATCGGAGCCTGAAAGCATGCCAGCCAGCAAGAATGTCGGCATCGTCATCGTGTCGCACTCGGCCAAGGTCGCCGAAGGCGCCGCCGATATGGTCCGCCAGATGGTCGGCGACAATGTCCCGCTCGCCGCGGCGGGGGGCAATGCCGAAGGCGGTCTGGGCACCGATGTCGCCGCCATCATGGCGGCGATCGACAAGGCATGGTCGGAAGCCGGCGTCGCCATCCTGGTCGATCTCGGCGGGGCCGAGACCAATAGCGAGATGGCGGTGGAAATGATGCCGGAGGAGCGGCGCGAGCGCATCGTCATCTGTAATGCACCGATTGTGGAAGGCGCCGTGATGGCCGCGACCGAAGCGTCCGGCGGCTCGCCGCTGGCCGTCGTGCAGGCGACCGCCGAGGAACTCATGTCGGCATGAATGACATGTCGGCCAAAGGTAGCGAGAGGAATGCAAGGATGCAGGAGGTGACGGCCAGCGCCCTGCTCACCAACAAGATCGGGCTTCATGCCCGGCCCTCGGTGAAGCTTACCCAGATCGCCAAGCGCTTCGGCTCCCGTATCGAGGTCGCCACCAGCGCGGCCGGCCCGTGGACCGATGCCAAGAGCCCGGTGAAGATCATGCGCGTCAAGGCGGCCCAGGGCGAAGTGCTGCATTTCAAGGCCAGCGGCGAAGATGCTTCCGCTGCGCTCGCTGCGCTCGTCGATATCGTCGCACGCAAGTTCGATGAGGAGTGAGGCGTGATGGAACGCCGCCTTTCCGGCCTCGCCGCATCGACCGGGCTCGCCTTCGGCCCGGCGGTGGCATTTCGCGCAGTCGGCGAGATGCGGCGCGTGAAGGGCCCGGTCGCAAGTGAGCGACAGGCTCTGGCGGACGCCGTTGCCGCTTCCCTCCAGGCCGTCACGGCCTTGGCGGCCAGTCTTCACGGCGAGGCTGCCGATATCGTGGGCTTTCAGGTGGCGCTGCTCGAAGACGACGCCTTGACCGAGGGCGCCTATGCAGCAATCGAGCGCGGCGTGCCGGCTGACGCGGCCTGGCGACAGGCGCTGGCGGAGGAGATCGCGGGATATGAGGCGTCCGACGACGCCTATTTCCGCGCCCGCGCCACAGATTTGTCTGATATCCGGGACCGGGTTCTGCGCCAGCTTTTCGGCTTGCCCGAACTGACGAATGCGCCGCCCGGCGCCGTCATCCTGGCGCAGGATCTGCCGCCCTCCGCCTTCCTTGGCATCGATTGGTCGCAAGGCGGCGGCATCGTGCTCGGGGCCGGCAGTCCGACCAGCCATGTCGCCATGCTGGCGCGCGGGCGTGGCGTGCCGATGGTGGTCGGCATCGGCTCAGACTGGGAGGCGGTCTCCGGCACGGTCGTCGTCGATGGCATGGCAGGCCTCGTCCTGACCGGCCCGTCGCGCGCGAGCATCGACGAGGCGCGACGGCGGGCAGACGAGCTCGGCCACGTGCGGAGCAAGGCGGAAACCCGCAAGCGCGAGCCTGCGCTGACCCGCGACGGGACCCCGATCGCCGTGATGGTCAATGTCGCGGGGATGGCCGATGTCGCCGGCTTCCCGGCAGAGGCCTGCGACGGCATCGGCCTGACCCGCACGGAGTTCCTCGTCGAGCAGGCCTTGCAGGATGAGGCGCGCCAGTTCGAGGCCTATGCCGCGTTACTGCACTGGGCTGGCGGTCGGCCGGTGACGATCCGCACGCTCGATGCCGGCGGAGACAAGCCCATCGCCGGCTACACGATCGATGGCGAGACCAATCCCTTTCTTGGCCTGCGTGGCATCAGGCTGTCCCTGCGCCATCCCGACGTCTTCCGCGTCCAATTGCGGGCGTTGGCCCGGGCGGCGAGCCTGGGCCCGCTCAAGGTCATGCTGCCTATGGTCACCGCAGCGCAGGAACTGGAACAAACGAGAGTGCTGCTGGACAGCGTTCTGGCGGAACTCGCGGCGGAAGGATTGCCGCATGCAGCGCCTGCGCTCGGTATCATGGTCGAGGTTCCGGCCGCCGCCATGGCGGTCGCGAGCTTCGACGCCGCCTTTTTCTCGATTGGCTCCAACGATCTGACGCAATACGCGACCGCCGCCGCGCGCGATGGATCGGAGGTCGCGGCCTATGCCGACGTCCTGCATCCCGGCGTGCTCGCCATGATAGCCCATGTCGCGCGCCATGGCGCCGAGCTTGGTCGAGAAGTCAGTCTCTGCGGCGATGCGGGAGGCGATCCGCGCGCCATCGCCGCATTGCTGCGGGCCGGCGTCCGGGCCGTATCGGTCTCTCCCGCGCTGTTGGCGATGGCGAAGGAAGCGATCCGCGAGGTCGATCTCTCGCAGCCAGGGACGGACGCATGACCAGCCCCGAAACCCTCCCGACCGACCCTTCGCCATTGGCCGCGTACAAGGCGATCCTGCGCGCGGTCATCGAGAACCGCCCCTCCGGCACCCGGCAGCGGCTGGCGGAAGCCATCGGCAAGAACCGCAGCTTCATTTCGCAGATCATCAGCCCCGCCTATGTCACGCCCGTGCCGGTCCAGCATCTGGAGACGATTTTCCACGTCTGCCATTTCGCGCCGCCGGAACGCGAGGCCTTCCTGAGCGCCTATCGGGCGGCGCATCCCGGGCGCCTGGAGGTGGTCGACACCGCCCGGCCGATGCGGCGGCTGGTGGTCGAATTGCCGGATTTCGGCAGCGCCGACCTGAATGCCCGGGCCGACCATATCGTGCTGGGGGTCGCGCGCGGCCTGGTATCGCTGATCCCGGCTGCCGCCGACGAAGAAGCCGATGCGCAGGGGGAGAGTCTATGAAGAAGCTGATCAACGCGGTCGACAGCATTCTGTCGGAGAGCCTCCAGGGACTCGCCGCCATCCATGGCGATATCCTCATGCTCGGCGAAGAGGAGAAGTTCGTTCGGCGCAAGCTGCTGAAGCCCGGCAAGGTCGCGCTGATCTCGGGTGGGGGCTCAGGCCATGAACCCTTGCATGCCGGCTTCGTCGGCACGGGCATGCTCGATGCCGCCTGTCCGGGGCAGGTCTTCACCTCGCCGACGCCGGATCAGATGCTGGCGGCGGTGAACGCCGTCGGCACGGCGGCAGGCTCGCTCTTCATCGTCAAGAACTATGAAGGCGACGTGATGAATTTCGAGATGGCGGCCGAGATGGCCGAGACCCCAGTCGCGACCGTCATCACCGATGACGACGTCGCGGTCCCGGCCTCGACCTGGTCCACCGGCCGGCGTGGCGTCGCAGGCACGCTGATCGTCGAGAAGATGGTCGGCGCCGCCGCCGAGCAGGGCCGCGAGCTCGATGCGCTGAAGTCCCTCGGCGAGGAGGTCAACCGGCGCACCCGCTCGATGGGCGTGGCCCTCACTTCCTGCACCGTGCCTGCAGCCGGCAAGCCGACCTTCACGCTCGGCGAGGACGAGATAGAGATGGGCGTCGGCATCCACGGCGAACCGGGCCGGCGGCGCGTGAAGCTGGCAACGGCGGACGCTATCGCCGACGAGATGATGGGCGCGATCCTCGACGATCTTTCCCTGAAGAGCGGCGCGCCCTGCCTGCTGCTCGTCAATGGCTTCGGCGGGACGCCCGCCATGGAGCTCTATCTGATGGCCAATGCTGCAAGGCGCGTCTTGGCGGGACGCGGTCTCGCCATCGCACGTGGGCTGGTTGGGTCTTACGTCACCTCTCTGGACATGGCCGGTTGTTCGCTAACCGTGACGGCGCTGGACGACAGCATGATCCAACTCTGGGACGCGCCGGTCCATACGGCTGCGCTACGATGGGGGTAAGCACCGCAACTTTCGAATGTCGGCTATCGGCGCGAGGCCCAATGTCGGGTTGTAGCGCGGTGCGGTCATATCGTGAACGTCAGCATTCCACCCGAGGCGGTCAGCCGCGCCGCAGGGAGGGGCCGCCCTGTCCGGCCCCGATGATAATGGCGTCGAAGCTGTGGTCCATGGCGGGGCCTCGAGGAGTGATGCGGAGAGATGGCAGCGAGCACCTCTGCGTTCTGCAAGTCGGTCAGGTTCTGAGGCGCTCCCGCAGACAAATCTTACACGCTCTTCCGGAGGGCCTTCGTGCTGCCGCTGCAGACGGCCGTCGCAGCACTGCTCAGGTGGGCAGCGTTGCGCCGCTCTGCTCCGCCACCATGTAGGTAGCGTACCAGTCGGGCCAGTTCTGATCGTGCTCGCCGGTGCGCTTTTCATGCTCGCCATGCGCATCCGCGGCACGCCGCAGCGCGGCCGCGAGGTCGCCCGCGGACGTATATGTGGTATCGCCGCCGTCCACACGCCCTGGAAAGCGCTGAGTGATCTCCTGCAGGAGCCAGCTGTTGCCGTCCGGGTCGCTGAAGGTGGCATAGGAGAGGTAGCTGCGCCCCTCTGGATCGCGCCCGTTGATCGCCGGCTGCCCCGGGCCAGTCCGGTGAAACACCTCGCTCACCTTGGCGCCGCCCCTGACGAGTTGTGTCCGCGCCGCTTCGATGTCGGAGACGACGAGATAGAGCCCGCTAGCCGAGCCCGGCGCGGCCGCGGTGATCCCGGTGCCGAAATGGATCGAAGCCGGTGAGCCCGGAGGCGTGAACTGCACGACCCGGAAGCTGTCGCTCACCGGGAAGTCGGCGTCCAGCCGCCAGCCCAGGCCGCTATAGAAGCTCTTCGCGCGATCAACATCCGCCACCGGAATGGCGACGACTTCGAGCTTGAGGTCTGTGGCCTGTGCCCCGGCGGTTCCGTTTGCGGCTTGGCTGCGTCCTTGAGTGTCGTTCATATCGAGCTCCCTGGGTTTCTTGGGTCTCGGACGGGCTGCGGTTTAGAACCCGCCGCGCTCTGCTTATTGTTTCTGCTGCAGGAGGGATCGGTCGACCGGTGGCTTCCGTAGGCGCGTGCCAGTGGCTGCAAAGATCGCGTTCGTCACGGCCGGCACGACAAGCGACGTTCCAGCCTCTCCGAGACCGCCGGGGGGCTCCTGGTTCTGGACGACATGAACCTCGACGCGCGGCGCCTCATTCATCCGCAGGATCTGGTAGCTGTCGAAATTGCCTTGCTCGACGCGCCCATCCTTGAGCGTGATCTCGCCGTAGAGCAAGGCGGTGATGCCGAACATGACCCCGCTCTCAACCTGTGCCCGAACGGTATCGGGATTGACGACGGTGCCGCAATCCAGCGCGCAGACGACGCGCCTTACGCGAACGGTGCCGTCATTGGCGACCTCGACTTCGGCAACCAGCGCCATATAGCTCGCGAAGGCGTTCTGGATCGCGACGCCGCGGCCGGTGCGAGCGGGAAGCTTTTCGCCCCAGCCAGCCTTTTCGGCCGCGAGTGCGAGCACGGCCCTGGCGCGCGGCGTCTTGCCGAGCAGCGCAAGCCGATAGGCGACCGGATCCTGCTTCGCGGCCGCCGCCAGCTCGTCCATGAAGCTCTCGGTCACGAAGACGTTGTGCGACGGCCCGACGCTGCGCCAGAACGCCGTCGGGATTCCCGGCGGCTCCACCCGCACATATTCGACGTGCAGGTTCGGGAGATCATAGACGAGGTCGATGGCTCCCTCCGTCGTGTCCGGATCGAGCCCGTTGTTGAAGCCAGGCGGCAGCCATCTCGCGATGATCGAGGACCCGGCGAAGCGGTTATTCCAGGCGATCGGCCGACCCTGCGCGTCAAGACCGGCGGTGAGCCGGTCGAAGAACATCGGCCGGTACATGTCGTGCTGGATGTCCTCTTCGCGTGTCCACACGACCTTGACCGGGCCGTTGACCTGTTTGGCGATCTCGACAGCGCGAGCGACGCCGTCAGCCTCAAGCCTGCGGCCGAAACCGCCGCCGATCAGGTGATTGTGGATGACGACCTGATCGGGGCGCAGGCCGGCGGCTTTCGCCGCGAAGGCCTGGGCTCGCGCCACGGCCTGATTGCCGACCCAGATTTCGCAGGCATCCTTGCGGAGATGGACCGTGCAGTTCATCGGCTCCATCGTCGCATGGGCGAGGAACGGAACCTGATAAGTCGCCTCGACCTTGGTGGCCGCGTCGGCCATCGCCTGCTCGACATTGCCGATATTCTCCGCGACGGCACCCGGCTTGAGCGTCGCCTGCTGGAGTTCGGCGGCGATCGCCGCGGTTGTCAGCTTGGCGTGCGGCCCCTCGTCCCATTCGATGACCAGAGCGGCCAGCCCCTTCTTCGCCGCGCCCATGTGATCGGCGACGACTGCGACGGCATCGTCCAGCCGGACGATCTGGCGGACGCCCTTGACGGCCTTGGCAGCCTTGTCGTCCACGCTCTTCACGCGCCCGCCGAAGACGGGCGATTGCGCGAGCGTCGCGATCTTCACGCCGGGCGGGCGGGCGTCGATGCCGAAGACCGCCGTTCCGTTGACCTTCGCGGGAAGGTCGAGGCGCTTGGCCGGGGTGCCGATCAGTTTGAAGTCCTGCGGTTGCTTAAGCGGGTCGTTTTCGGGCACCGGAAGCTGTGCAGCATCGGCAACGAGATCTCCGTAGGCGAGACGCCGACCCGTTGCGGTGTGGATCACGGCGCCGGATTGGGCACGGCAGGCCGCTGGATCGACGTTCCAGCGCTTTGCAGCCGCCGTGACGAGCATCGTGCGCGCCGTCGCGCCTGCCTGGCGCAGCGGCTTCCAGGCGCCTCGGATCGCATTGGAGTTACCGGTCGCCTGCACACCGAGCAGCGGATTGGCGTAGCGCTTCTCGTCGGGCGGCGCATGCTCCAGCCGGACCTGCCTGAGTTCCACTTCGAGCTCTTCGGCGATCAGCATCGGGATCGAGGTGTAGGTGCCTTGTCCCATCTCGACATAGGGCATGGTCAGCGTGATCTGCCCGTCGTTCTGGATGCGGATGAAGGCATTCGGGGTGAAAGATGTCGATGCCGGTGCGGCCTCGGCCTCACTCCCGGCGAAGGGCAGCCTCAGGCTGAGCAGGAGCCCGCCACTCGCGGCGGCTCCGGCCCGCAAGAAGAAGCGGCGCGTTGCTGTGTCTGACTTGGCCTGTTCGGGGGCATCAGGCCCATGCTGGGTGTTGAGCATCATCGCCTCCCTGTCAGCTCGCGGCAGCTTGCTTGATCGCTTCGCGAATGCGGACATAGGTGCCGCACCTGCAGATGTTGCCGGACATGGCGTCGTCGATGTCGGCGTCGCTCGGCTTTGGATTGCTCGCCAGCAAGGCCGCCGCGGACATGATCTGGCCCGATTGGCAGTAGCCGCATTGCGGGACTTCCAGGTCGAGCCAGGCCCTCTGGACCTTGCGGCCGGCCGCGGTCGCGCCGACCGCCTCGATCGTGGTGACGGCCGAGGTGCCGATGCTGTCGATGGGCGTGATGCAGGAGCGGGTCGGCACGCCGTCGACATGGACGGTGCAGGCTCCGCACAGCGCTGCGCCACAGCCGAACTTCGTGCCGGTCATTCCCAGGACGTCACGCAGGACCCACAGAAGGGGCGTATCGTCATCGACATCGACGCGCCGCGTTTGCCCGTTGATTTTGATGGTGAAAGCCATGGCATCATCTCCTTGTCGGCGGGATGCATTGCACTGAACCGCACTTCCATCGATCGCCGCCTCCCGGCAGCGCGCCCTTCACCTGTCTCAGAACCTGTCGACGTCGATCACTGCCTTGGCAAATTCCAGCGGCGCTTCCTGCGGCGGGTTGTGGCCGATGCCGCCCTTGAACAGCCGGTGCTCGTATTTGCCAGTGAAGCGCTTGGCATAAGCGGCCGGCTCCGGATGTGGGGCGCCGTTGGCATCGCCTTCGATGGTGATGGTTGGCACGCCGATGCCCGGGAAGCTGGCGAGCTTCTGCTCCAGCGCGTCGAACTGCGGTTCGCCCTGCACCAGGCCAAGCCGCCAGCGGTAGTTGTGGATGGAGATCGCGACATGGTCGGGATTGTCGAAGGCCGCGGCCGAGCGCGCGAAGGTCGCGTCGTCGAACTTCCACTGCGGCGAGGCAAGCTCCCAGATCAGCCGGGCGAAGTCATGGGTGTACTTGGCATAGCCGGCTGCGCCCCGCTCGGTGGCGAAGTAGTACTGATACCACCACTGCAGCTCGGCCTTGGGCGGCAGAGGCGCCTTGTTCAATTCCTGGCTACCGATGAGGTAGCCGCTGACCGAGACCAGCGCCTTGCAGCGCTCGGGCCAGAGCGCAGCGATGATGTCGGCGGTCCGCGCGCCCCAGTCATAGGCGGCGATCACCGCCTTCTCGATCTTCAGGGCGTCCATGAAGGCGATGATGTCGGTCGCCAGCGCCGCCTGCTGGCCGTTGCGCGGGGTCTCGCCCGAGAGAAAGCGGGTAGAGCCGTAGCCGCGCAGATAGGGGACGATCACCCGGTATCCGGCCTTGGCCAGGATCGGAGCAACATCGACATAGCTATGGATGTCGTAGGGCCAGCCATGCAGCAGCAGCACCGGCGGGCCATCGGCCGGGCCGTCCTCGGCATAGCCGACGTCGAGAACGCCAGCGTTGATCTGCTTCAGCGCGGCAAAGGCAGTGTGGCCGCCCGGTCCGGTGGCCGGGGAGGAGGGGGTGCTGGTCTGGGCAGCTCCCGGCGTGACCAGCCCCAGAACGGCGACCTGGCTTGCCGCTGCGCCGGCCGCGACCGATGCGGCAAGCAGGTTGCGCCGGGAGGGTGATGCCGATGAAGACATGATGTTCTCCTACGCAGTGCTTCGGACACGTTCCGCCGCCTCGGTGTCGGAGTCTTAGGTCAGCGCGATGCCCCCAATCTTGGTTAGGCCAATCGGTTTTTGGACATTACTGCTGGAAAGGGAGCGACGGATATAGCGTTCCGCCGCTCAGGGCGGGTCGATCTTGATGCCGGCGGCTCGGGTGAGACCGGCCCATTTGGGAAGCTCCGCCTTGATCGTGGCGGAGAATTTGAGAGGGCAGTTCCCGATCAGAGCGATGCTCATCTCCTCGAACCGCTCATCGATAGCTCCGTAAAGAAGTTCCGAGGTAAACACAGGGCCTCATGCCGTCCAAGGTCGAAATTTCGCGGCTGGTCATGCAGGCGCGAGTACGGTCAACTCGCTAGCTTGGTCACCGCCAGGGTAATCGGATGGAGATTGAAGCGCTTGCCCGACATGGCTGTCAGGAAAGGTGGCCGCGTAGAATTCCGCCGCTTTGCGCGCCTCGCCATGGTCGAACCACAGGCAGGTGACGATTTTTCCGGGCATCGAATTTCCCTCACGAGCCTTGACGACATACCTCGACATATACGTGCTTGATGCATGTCGATGAAGGTCCGTGCACTCAGGCCGGAAGCGGACCGGCAGAAAACCACCCGTTCCCGTCGTTCGCGTTCCAGCCGATTGCCACGCTCCGTGGCTACAGCCAACGCCCGACGCGGGCCTTGTAGGCGAGATAGACGTCACCGAACTTCCGTTCGAGATAGGCCTCCTCGCGGGCGACGACGCCGTAGCGGACGACGAGATAGAACGGCACCAACAGGACGATGATCCAAAGGCTATCAAAGGCGACGGCGAGGCCGATGAGGCCGAGGAACATGCCGATATAGATCGGATTGCGCGTGAAGCGATACGGCCCCTCGGCGACAATCGTCGTCGTCGGCTGGGTGGTCGGGATCTGCGTCCCCGCGCGGCGGAAGGTCGTCGCCGCCCAGATCAGCAGGGCCAGGCCGGCGAGGAACACGATGCCGCCGAGCCAGCCCGCCGGCAGGTCCGCCGGCAGGAATGGCAGCGGATAGAGCCAGTCGAGCGCGAGCCCGGCGATCGCCGCGAGCGCCCAGGCGATCGGCGGCCGTATCGCTGCGCCTGAATTGTCGCGCAAACTCCTCCTCGCCTCGCTCATGCCGCCGCCCGAATTCCTTCACCGCGATTGTATCATCACCTGTCGCCCAGGGCTCGCCTGAAGGATCCGGTTCGCCGAGGCGCTGCCGTCGATCGACAAGCGGTTGGCAGACGCGAGCCGCATGAGGTTTGCTATCGATACGTTCCGAAAGGCCGATGGACTCAGGTCCGCTGCAGTTGTGCTATAAGAAAGTGCATTCCCTGAGACGGAGTTGTCCATGGGTGTGACCTTTCCAAATGAAACCCCGGAGTATCGCGCCGCTCGCAACAAGCTGCTGCAGCGCGAGGTCGCACTCAGGCGCGAAATAGAGGCAGTGGCCGCGGAGATCCGAGCGCTGCCGCCAGGCGGGGCCGTTCCCGAGGACTACGAATTCGACCACATCGACGCAAAGGGGGCACCCGCGAAAGTGCGGCTGTCTGAACTGTTTCGGCCCGGCACCGACAGTTTGATCCTCTATCATTACATGTTCCCCCGGCACCGCAGCGACAAGCGGCGAGGGCCGAGCAGCGGGCTGATGGCAGAGCTGCCGCTAGAGGAAGGGCCGTGCCCATCTTGCACGGCTTTGCTCGACAACTGGGAGGGAGCGGTACCGCACGTTGAAGGCCTGGGAGCGAACATCGCGGCTGTGGCCAAGGCGCCGATCGAGCGGGTTGCGGCCTTCGTGGCGCATCGGGGCTGGCGCAATCTGAAGCTGCTTTCGGCCGCCAACAGCAGCTTCAAGCGAGACTATCATGGCGAGGATGAGGAGGGACAGCAGGCGCCGATCCTCACCGTATTTCATAAGGGTGCCGACGGGGTGATTAGGCTGAGCTGGGCCTCCGAGCTGTTGTTCTTGCCGCCCGAGCCGGGGCAGGATCCACGACATGTCGGCACGGTCGAGCCGATGTGGACCCTCTTGGACCTCACTCCCGCAGGGCGGCCCGACGCCAACGAGCAGATCGAATATGGTCGGCCCGAGGGTTGCGAGTGAGCAGCCCGAAAGCCCACTGCCCTCCCTCAATAGCGCCTTACAGCGTTCTGCCTTGAGATCGATGCATAGCCGGCGTTTTGAAGTCGCTGGCGCATTCCTGGGACGTGAAGCTGTCGGGAACTGGCCGATGGTGGCACAGCGCTCTCGACCGTTGGGGCGGCGGCTTTGCGCAGGAGGGTCTTGAGCCTGCGAAAACCTGTTCGATCAGGTTCAGGTCGGGCGAGTATTTGGGCAGGAAGATGAGACGGGCGCCGGCGGCGCGGATGGCGTGGCGGACGGCTTTGCCTTTGACATGGCATTCTGTTCGCGGGAGGGCATCATGGTGGCAGGCCTGCTCGCATTGATCGTAGCCGCGATCTTTTCGGGCGCGGCGGTGTACATCAACATCGCTGAGCAACCGGCCCGGCTTTCTCTCGATGACCGAGCCCTCCTGGCGGAGTGGCAACCTGCGTACAAGCACGGCCTTGCCATGCAGGCGTCGCTTGTCGTCGTCGGCTTCGTCCTTGGTGTTGTGGCTTGGTGGCTGACAGACAATGGGCGTTGGCTTTTCGGCGCGGTGATCCTGGGCGCGAACTGGCCTTACACGCTGATTGGGCATCAGGCCCACCAACGACCGTCTCATGGCGATCGCACCCGCCCATGCGGGGCCACCCACACGAACCCTGATCAGGCAATGGGGCAGGCTGCATGCCGTGCGCACCAGCCTCGGCTTCGCGGCCACGCTGGTGTTTCTCTGGGCGGCACTGACTTAGATCACGATGATTTTTGATCGGATCGATCAAAAATCATAAACCGTGATCGATTCTAAAGAGTTAGAGCGGGATGCGGGCGGAAAACCGCTTCGCACTTTTCCTCATCCCGCTCTAGCGACAAGGACGAAGCGCAGGCGGACGGCTCCTGCGGTAGGATGAACGGCTTCACGCAAGGAGGCGGCACCATGCACGTGGCCTATGGGGTCCAGGTGCCCCAGACCCTGGAAGACCTCTGCCGTCCCGATCGGATGGCGCTGATCGTCTATGACATGCAGATCGGCATCCTGCGGCAGCTGACGGATGCGGCGGATGTGATCCAACGCGTGCAGCGGGTCGTGCAGGCAGCGCGCCAGGCTGGTTTGCGTATCATCTTCATGCGGCATCTGTCGCTGCCGCCCAAGCTCATGGGCGCGTTCCAGTTCCGGATGGCAATGGCTTGGCAACGCGTCGACGACCCGAGCCAGGTCAGGCCATGGTTCCTGCGGGATTCACCTGGCTTCGCGATCGTGCCCGAACTGGCGCCTCAGGCCGACGAGGCGGTCTTCGACAAGATCACCATGTCGGCCTTCGAGGGCACCCCCCTGGCCATCACGCTCCGCGACTGCGGCCTGACAGCCTTCGCCATCGTGGGCGTGGCTCTGGAGATCGGCATCGAGCCGACGGTGCGGCATGGGGCCGACCTCGGCCTAATTCCGGTCATCGTCCGCGATGCCTGCGGTGCTGGCGACAAACAGGCCGCCGAACGCTCGCTCGAAAGCCTTGCTTTCCTCGGCGACGCGATTCAAACGGAGATGGAGACGTTCTGTCGCGTCCTCACACAGGCCGCGGCAGCGGCGCCAATAGCGCCCTGAAACCGGCAGGTCGTGTCACATTGCCTGACCGACGCGCTGCTGCGCCATTCCAGCTTCGAGGTGCCCCAGATGATCGAGCTCAACCGGCTCGTCCAGGCCCGGCGCCAGGGCATGCGCGACGCCGGAGCCGGCGGCCAGAAAGCGGGTGGAAGTGCAGGCGGATGAGGCCGAATGGATCGATCGCCAGCCGGCGCCATCCATGATCGCTGTCTGGCTGCACCTGCCATGTCGCGGGTGTCGCCGACGCTGGTTCAGCTCACTCGCCGCGGCGGAATTGCGCACCGCAGTTTGCTTAAAAATGACCACGACGGCCAATGCCCGTTATCCCTGATCGCGCCGCTCGCTAACCCGCAAAAACGCCTCAACTGGCCTTACCGGCATCATGATCGAGTGCTACGATTTAGGAAAGCACAGTCCTCATCTGGCCGACGTGACCTTTCGGTCCCCCTGTCGGCGTATGAGTTCCCGCACGCGTCAACCTAGCTTCATCGATCTCCGGCGACCGAGGCTTCGTGACCCATATGCACACGGATCACGTCGGTGAACTGGTTGCAGGCGGGCTCCGGAACTTCCCGAAGGCCGAGCTCTATGTCGATCGGCGTGACGTCGCCCACTGGACCGACCCCGCGAAGCGCGCGGCCGCTCCCGATTTCCTGAAGAGCAGTTTTGATGCATCGGCCGAAATGGTTCGGCTCTATCCCAAGCTGCAAGCGATCGATGGCGAGCGCACGATCACCCGCGGTGTCTCGATCGTCGACCTGACGGGGCATACCCCTGGACATATCGGTGTGCGCGTCGAGGACGGCGGCAAGAGCCTAATCATGGTGTCGGACATGTTGTTCCACCCGTCGATCCACCCAGTAGCGACGGATATTGGCTTCCTGTTCGAGCAGGATCCAGCGGCGGCCCAAGCGATGCGAGCCCGCTTTTTCCCGCGCGCGGCCGAGGAGAAGGCGTTGATCGCTGCCACGCACATGCCGTTCCCAGGGCTCGGTCACATCGTTTCCGATGGCGGGCGACTGCGCTGGCTTGCTGCCGAATGGGCCCAGCAGGTGTGAGCGCAAGCCACGCGCAAATCTCGCCATCCCTCTGAGCCGGGGGACACCGGCTCAGCTATCCTCCACGGAGGCTCTGATGCTTCACAAATATCTCGAAATCGCCTCCACACCAGCGGTGAAGCGCGAGCGTCGGCACTACGGCAGCGCGGCGCAGTACGCGCGGATCGACGGCACGCTCGATTCTGAAGGCCCGCTTCGCAACGACCAGCTTGGGCCGGATGAGGAGGCGTTCATCGCCGAACGGGATGGGTTCTACCTCGCCTCTGTCTCTGAGACGGGTTGGCCCTACGTCCAGTTCCGCGGTGGACCGATCGGCCTTCTCCGCGTGCTCGACGACAAGACGCTCGGCTTTGCGGATTTTCGCGGCAATCGACAATACATCACGACAGGGAATGTCTCAGGCAATGACAGGGTTTCGTTGTTCCTGATGGATTATGCCCATCAGCGTCGTCTGAAGATCTTCGGTCGCATGCATGTCGTCGACGCGACCATCAATGCAGCGCTGGAGACGAGGCTGAGCGTTCCTGGCTATGCAGCTCGCGTCGAACGTGCCGTGACGATCACGATCGAAGCTTTCGACTGGAACTGTCCGCGGCACATCACGCCGCGTTTCAGCGAGGCGGAAGTCGCAGAATTGTTGGCACCGATCAAAGCCAGATTGGCGTCTCTCGAAGATGAGAACCGCAGCCTGAGGGATCGGCTGGGCCAGGCACGGGAATGACCAGATTGTTGATTGGCGGTTCTACCGGTAGCCCATCGGTGATGTCGGTTTTCGGGCGGCAACCCAACGTCCGTTCTTGGCGCGTCTCCGCCAGAATGCGCCAGCATTGCCCGCCTTCAGTCAATCCTAGCCGACCGAAGGCATGGCTTCTGTGATGCCCGAGCTGATACGTCGCCATACGACAGTGTCGACGTCCCGATCGACAGTGATCGACACCGCGACAATCAGCGATAAACTCGCACGGCATGGTCCTGTTCGAGTCAATCCTCGCCATCATGTTCGGGGCTGTCCTCCTCGCGGCGGCGTCGCGACGGGCGGGCATTCCCTACCCGGTCGTGCTCGCCATCGGTGGGACGGCCCTTGCCTTCATCCCCAATGCGCCGCGCATCGCGCTGGATCCGGAGCTTGTTCTCGCCCTGTTCGTCGCCCCGATCCTGCTTGACGCCGCCTTCGATAGCTCGCCGCGCGACTTGCGCCGGAACTGGCTGCCGGTGTCCAGCTTAGTTTTCGTTGCTGTCGGCGTCACGACCGCTGCCGTCGCTATCGTGGCACGCTGGTTCGTGCCCGACTTGCCCTGGGCCGCCGCGATCGCACTCGGAGCGATCGTTGCGCCTCCCGATGCCGTCGCGGCGACGGCGATCCTGCGAAAGGTGCGGCCGCCACATCGCATCGTCGTGATCCTCGAGGGCGAGAGCCTGCTGAACGACGCGACCGCGCTGCTGATCTACCGCCTGGCGGTGGGAGCTGTGGCGGCCGGCAGTTTCAGCTTGACGAGCGCACTGCCAGCCTTCGCGATTGTCACGGTCGGCAGCATCGTTCTCGGCACGCTCCTCGGCCTGGCTGCGGTGCGGTTGCTCGTGCTGTTTCGGGATCCACCAAGCGCCATCATCGTGCAGTTCATCACGACCTTCGGTGTCTGGATCCTGGCGGAGCGGCTACATCTGTCCGGGATCATCACCATCGTGGTCTACGGCATCATTCTCGCGCGGACGGCTCCGGCCGTGACAAGCGCGCGGCTGCGTATCCCCTCCTATGCGGTCTGGGAGACGACCGTCTTCGTGCTCCAGGTGCTCGCCTTCGTGCTGGTCGGCTTGCAACTGCAGCCGATCCTTGAGGGGTTCGATGCCGCACAGCGCGTCGAATATGCCTGGATCGCGGTTGCGGTCCTCGCAACCGTCATTGTGGTGCGGCTGACATGGGTAGCGACCTACAGGGCGCTCGCCCTCCTGATCTCGGGCCGAGCTTCTGGCGTGAGCGATAAGGCGGCCTCTCTCCAGAACATCAAGGGCAGCATCGTCGTCGCCTGGTGCGGCATGCGCGGCATCGTCACGCTCGCCGCCGCCTACGCCCTTCCCGCGAACTTCCCTCATCGCGACATGATCCTGCTCTGTGCCTTCACCGTCGTGGTCGGCACGCTGTTGATCCAGGGGCTGACACTGGCGCCGCTGCTGCGCTATCTCGCCATCAGTGACGATCACCCCGTCGACCGCGAGTTCGCCCTCGCGCGGAAGGCCGCGCTGGAGGCCGCTATCGGATCGCTCGAAGGCGCGCTTCCGGCGGCTGCGGCGGCGATCCGGCAGGAGTATCGCGACATGCTGGAGCAGACCGGGCGAGCCGCGCGGCTCGATACCGACCATAATGCCCTACGGCGGACGGCGCTCGCGGCTGCGCGCAAAACCGCATTCGATCTGCGGCAGCACGGCAATATCGGCGACGACGCCTTCCACCGGCTCGAGGAGGAGCTCGACTGGCTGGAGCTCGGTGCCGCGCCGCGGGAGGGCTCCACATGAAGCCGCTCGATGTCGCGATCGTCGGGGCCGGCGCGGCCGGCATCGCAGCGGGCCGGCATCTCGCCGCGTCCGGGCTCGACGTGCTTCTGATCGAGGCGACGGACAGGATCGGCGGGCGGGCGCACACCGTCTTCAGCGACGGCCTGCACTTCGATCTCGGCTGTGGCTGGCTCCATTCGGCGGATCGAAACGCCTGGGCCGCGCTGGCACCGGAGCTCGGCTTTCACCTCGACCGAACCACGCCGCCATGGGGCGTCCAGTTTCGCGATCTCGGCTTTCCCGCAGCCGACCAGCGCGCCGCACGCGCGGCCTTCGCCCGTTTCGAGCAGCGCCTGCGTGAGGCGCCGCCCGACAGCGATCGCGCCTCGGACCTTCTGGACGCCCGCGACCGCTGGACGCCCTATCTCGAGGCGCTCAGCACCTACATCAATGGCACGGAGCTGGAGCAGCTTTCGATCCGCGACTATCTCGCTTATGCCGACAATGAGACCGGCGTGAACTGGCGCGTTACCGAGGGCTATGGCAGCCTCGTCGCTGCCGCGGCGAAGGACGTGCCGGTCGCCGTGAATACCCCGGTCTCCCGCATCGACGCATCGGGACACGCATTGCGGTTGACCAGCGCTAGAGGCGAGATCGAGGCGGCGCGCGTCATCGTCACGGTCCCGACCGACGTACTTGCCTCCGGTGCGATACGTCTGCCGCCTCAGGCTTCGGATCACATCGATGCCGCCGGCGCGCTCCCCCTCGGCCTGGCTGACAAGATCATCTTCAAATTGTCCGATTGCGACGGCTTCGAACCGGACACGCAGGTCCTGGGTAATCCGTCTGTGAAACGAACGGCGAGTTACCATCTTCGGCCGTTCGGTCGGCCGCTGATCGAGGGCTTCGTAGGCGGCGAGGCCGCCCGCGAATTCGAAGCCGACGGCGGCGCTTTTGCCGCTTTCGCACTCGATGAATTGGCCGGGCTTTTCGGCTCCAGGATCAGGAGCCGGCTGAAGCCGATCGCGCAATCGCGCTGGGGGCGCCAGCCCTTCTCACTGGGCTCCTACAGCCACGCACTGCCCGGCCATGCCAAGGCGCGGGCGATCCTCGCCGGGGATGTCGATGGCAGACTCTTCTTTGCCGGCGAGGCCTGCTCGACGCATGACTTCTCGACCGCGCATGGTGCCTTTCAGACCGGCCTTGCTGCCGCACGAGCCGCCCTAAAATCGCGGGAGCCTGATTTGCAGGTTTAGAGGCCTGATTATCCATGAGAGCGACGAGACAAATGAAAGGCCTATCGCCGGTAACGCAGGCGATCTCACACTTCAACGCTTGTGCTCCGCCCTCGCGCCTTCTCTCGTTTTCCATTCAATTCAAAGCCGTATTTAAAGAGGACCACTTCTCTTGGATGAGTCAGGTTATCTAATCTGTTAAATGAAGTACATTATTTGGATAATGAGCATAAATTCGAGGTAAATTCATATAATTCTGAATTTTGTTACGGTTGTCATAAGTTAAAATCGGTAGAGAGTTATTACATTTTGATCTCGCCGCCATTATAGTCCTCCTAACGAGACGTCGGCGGAGGAAGGCGGCGCATGGCGACGACCTTTGGAACGAACAGTGACGATACTCTACCTGGCACGCTGGAGGAGGACCGGATCTGGGGGCTCGCTGGCCATGACAATCTCGACGGCCGAGAAGGCAATGATTTTCTCTACGGCGGTGCGGGCGACGACGTGCTGACCAGCGCGAGCGGCCATGACCGGCTGGAGGGCGGTGCGGGCGATGACCGGCTGGTGCTTATTGGAACAAGCGGCGCGTTGACTGGGGGCGCGGGCCTGGACACGCTGGTCGTCGATCTGTCAGACGAGGGCCGCACCGTCTTCCTCAATGGAACCAACGGCCATGGCACCGTCGGCTACCAGACCAATACCGAGGAGCACACCTTCTTCCGGGAGATCGAACGCTTCGAGCTGACGACCGGAAACGGCGACGACTGGGTCAATGGTGGCAGCTTCGACGACGTGATCTCGACGGGAGTGGGCAATGATCTGATCGGGCAGCCCTGGCCCGCCTTGGATGACACGGCCAGCGCTCTCGGCGCCGACGTCGTCGATGCCGGAGCGGGTGCCGACACGATTATCGATCGGATCGGCGCCAACCGGCTCTTCGGCGGCACCGGCGATGACAGCATTGCAGCAACCCTGTCTTCGGCTGAGCTCGATGGCGGCGAGGGCAGCGACACGCTGCGGCTCGAGGAGGCCGAAAGCGGCGACGATCTCGCGCTCGACTTCGCCAGCGGCACCGCTTCGAGCAGCACGATCATTCGCAACTTCGAGCATGCCGTCCTCGAGACCGGCAGTGGCGACGACAGGCTGAATGCCGCCGGGCTGAGCTCGGTCGAGATCGCGAGCGGCGCCGGCGACGACCAGCTCGAAGGCTCCCCCGGCGACGACACAATATCGGCCGACGATGGCAGCGATCTGGTTCACGGCGGCGCGGGGGCGGATCTGATCCAGGGAAACAACGGCAACGATCATATCGAAGGTGGCCTCGGCAACGACGAGCTCTGGGGCGATAGCGCGGACTACTCCTCTCAGGGCGACGACAGCCTGTTCGGCGGCGCGGGCGACGATGCGCTGAATGGCGGCTCCGGCTCGGATCGTCTGAGCGGCGGCAATGACAACGACCAGCTACATGGTGGCCGGGGCGACGACACACTTTTCGGCAACGCCGGAGACGACTGGCTGTCCCATGTGTACGCCGGCTATGACCGGCTGGACGGCGGTGCAGGCAATGACGGCTTCGGTATTGGCAACACCGATGGGCATGCGCTGGAAGGAGAGATCGACGGCGGCGAAGGACGCGACTGGCTGCGGTTGACGACCTATGGCGCTACCGGCCCGGTCGAGTTCGATGCGGCGACCGGATCTTTCGGGGGGCTGAGCTTCGTCAATGTCGAGGACTTCGAGGTTGAGGTCCGGGACAGCTCCGGCCTCGACCACACGCTGCGCGGCAGCGACGGCGAAGACACCCTGGTCGCCGATGCTGGCGACGATGTGCTCGCGGGACGGAGCGGCAACGACACGCTGCGCGGCGGCGCCGGATCCGATCGGGTGGACGGCGGCGCCGGAGACGATCGCCTCGAGGGCGGTGACTTCTACGGATCCGATCTCTTGACCGGTGGCGCCGGTGCCGATGCGTTTGTCTGGAATGATTTCTACATCGGTCATTCCGGCATCGATCGCATCACCGATTTTGATACCGAGAGCGACGACGTGATCCGGTTCGAACAGGCAGGCTTCGTCTACGATTACGACGATTTCCTCGCAGCCTCGCGGGGCACGCCGGACGGCGTCTACTTCGCCATCGCCGGCCGCGACGACTACGGCATCCTCATCGAAGGGGTTTCGCTCTCCGATCTTTCGACCGACGACATCGTTTTCTCCTAGGGCGTTGGCGGCGATCGCTGATGCTCAATGATCTCGATGAAACAGCCCAACCGTGAGGGAGGGACGACGGGGAGGATATCGTCGGAACAAGCGGCGGCGAGGGGAGCCAACGGGCCCGTTCCCCAGCATGTAAATGTCCGATTCCGGGCAAGGCTGTGAAACAGCACCGAAGCAGGACCCTACCTCAGATCACCGCAATGCTTTGATTTGACACGCGGCTTCTGCTCTTTCTGGGGTACGAATCGGCGCCGATCGGGACCTCAGCTATCTTCCAAGTTGACGTATTAAATCAGTAAGATGGCACGCATATTGCCCTGGGTCCTGCTTCGGTGCTGATTCACATTCTTCGGCATCTCGGTCCTCCTGTCTGCCAAAACACATACTTCAGGGTGGACCAATTCAACGGGGTGGATCACTCTGGCCGACCTCCGAAAACGCCCCCGTGAAAGCTGCAGGACGAACGTCGAAAACGCCGGGATCGATCAGCGCCCCTTGTCGAGGAAGGCGCGGACCAAGGCGGTGGTGGCGGTGGGATTCTCTTCCATGATCCAGTGGCCGGAATCGGGAATGACGCCCTCAGTGACATCGGCCGCCGCGGCCCTCATCACCGCTGCCATCGCGGTACCGAACGACTTCTCGCCGCCGACTGCCAGCACCGGCATGGTGAGCTTGCCGCCGGCTGCCAGATAGGTGCGGTTGTCGATCGCGTCCTGATCGAAGGCGGCGAACTGGGCGAAGCCCGAATGCATCGCGCCGGGTAGTGCATAGAGCTTGGCGTAGTGCTCGCGCGAGGCTTCACTGAAGCGGGCGGGCGTCGCCGAGAACTCGTTCCAGAAGCGGTCGAGATAGATGCGCTCCCGCCCGGCGACCAGCCGCTCCATGTCCGGCCCGCCGATGCGGAAATGCCAGAGCAGCGGATTCTTCAGGATCTCCTCCCAGGGACCGACGCCGGGCACCGGCGCGTCGATCAGGGCGAAGCGGCGGACGCGCTGCGGGTGCTGCGCGGCGAAGGCGAAGCCGACCATGTTGCCGATGTCGTGCGTCACCAGATCCGCCCGCTCGATCTTGAGCGCGTCGAGCACGCCGGCGACGTCGCCGGCCTGCGTCTTCTTGTCGAAGCCGGAGGCGGGCTTGGACGACAGGCCGAGCCCGCGCAGATCGGGCACGATCACCGTGTAGTCGCGCGCCAGATCCGCCGCCAGCGGCGCCCACATGTCGCCGGTTTCGCCATAGCCGTGCAGCAGCACCATCGCCGGCCCCTGGCCGCCGACCCGGACATGGATAGTCGTGCCGTTGGTCGTGATCTCCTGCGTCCTGAAGGAGGCCGGGAAGTCAGGGACCTGTGCGGCCGCCGGAGCCGCGAAGGCGAGGGCGCCAAGCGCCAAAGCGATTTTCAACATGGTACATCTCCCGCCTGCCGGGAGGGCGGTCGCCGATGACCGTCGCTGTCAGCCCGTTGGCATGACGCAACGTAGCATTCACCTCTCGTTCGGATGAGCATCGCATCAGCGAAATTCAGGTCCGGAATAGCCGAACGATGTTGAAGCTCGACGGCATCGCGACCTTCGTCGCCATCGCGGAAGCCGGCTCGCTGAGCGAGGCTGCCCGCCGGCTGCGCCTGTCGAAATCGGTGGTCAGCGACCGCCTGGCCGAGCTGGAGCACAGCCTCGGCGCCACGCTCCTGCATCGCAGCGCCCGCCGGCTGACGCTCACCGAGGACGGCACCGCCTTTCTCGAACGCGCCACGCGCATCACCGGCGAGGTCGAGGAGGCCGCGGCCGACGCGGCGCCCTCGTCGGCTCGTTGCGGATTTCGGCGCCCGTCACCTTCGGCCGCATGCATCTCGGCCCCGCGATCTACCCGTTCCTCGCCCGCCACCCCGAGATCGAGCTGACGCTCGACCTCGACGACCGCCGCGTCGATGCCGCCTCGGACAGCTACGACGCCGTTCTCCGCATGGGCCGATCGTGGATTCGCGGCTCGTCGCCTGGACGCTCGCGCCAAGCCGCAGGGTTCTCGTCGCTTCGGATTACCTGGTACAGAGCGGCACCCCGGCTTCGCTGGCCGAGCTCGAAGGCCATGGCGGCATCTTCTACACCAATCGGGGCGTCGGCGACTGGAGCTTCCGCGGCCCGCAAGGCATCGTCAGCGTGCGCGGGCGGCCGGCGTTGCGCGTCAACAATGGCGACATGATGCGGGATGCGGCGCTGGCCGGTCTCGGCATCGCCCTGCTGCCGCTGTTCATCGCCGGCGCCGAGATCCGCAGCGGGCGCCTTCGCGTCGTCGATATCGGCGTCCAGCCGGAGCCCGAATTCATCTATCTGGCGCATCCCGAAGGCCGCCGCCCTTCGGCCAACCTGCGCGCCTTCGCTGATTGCCTCCGCCAGGCCTTTGGCAGTCCGCCCTACTGGGAAGGCTGAGTTCGCCCGGACCGCATACGTGGCAATCGTCGATCGCCCTCAGCTCGAACCTCTGCGATCTGAGCTTGAAGACGCCTCGCTGCCAGTGTGGTCGTGGTCCGCTGTAGCGCCTCATGTGGTCTTGGCATCAAGGCCGAGTCCTTGGTGCGCAGAGACGGCGGACTACCGCGATACCAAGGATCTCCACGAGGTCTACAGGGACTGCTTTACGAATCCACCAATGCGCCCCACGCCGATGCAGGTACATAAACGCTCCCGAACCAGTCGGGATTCTGAGGTCCCGAATGTGTCAGGCTGCTGTGTCAGTTCGTGGAACGCAAAACAGAAAAACCCTTTAAATTCAAGGGCTTAGGAGTGGCGGAGACGGAGGGATTCGAACCCTCGATACCCTTGTGGGGTATGCTCATTTAGCAAACGAGTGCCTTCAGCCTCTCGGCCACGTCTCCGGCGAGAGGCTCTATGCCCGATTGCAGAGCCCTTTGACAAGCCTCGCCGACAACTTCCTTCGCGCAGCCTGTGCATCCGCGTTGGACAGACCAAGGCGCACTCCCTTGGTAAGGGAGTGGTCGAGAGGGCAGGAGGCGGCCGCAAAGGAGCCTTGCGCCGGCTCGACTTGCTCCCCGGTAGTGTGGCCATTAGATTGCGCTTGTCCGTTGGGGTGCCGAAAGGCTGAGAGGCGTGGTTCGCGCCAACCCATCGCACCTGATCCGGGTAATGCCGGCGAAGGGAACGGTCCTCGGCTCGCAGACACCTTGTTCGCGCCACCGGCCGCTGCCTTCCCGGGAGCAGGGAATAGCATGACGGCATCTCGCCCTCGCTCAGACCTGAACGTCGCGGTGGTCGGCGCCGGCGTCGTCGGCCTCGCCTGCGCCACCGAACTGCTGGCGCGTGGGGCGCGGGTCACCGTGCATGAACGCGGCCCGCGGATCGGGGCCGAAGCCTGTTCCTGGTATGCCGGCGGCATGCTCGCGCCCTGGTGCGAGGGCGAGAGCGCCGAGGAGCCGGTGATCCGGCTCGGGCAGCAGGCGGCCGACTGGTGGGATCATCATGCTGGCGGCGTCGCCCGCAACGGCACGCTGGTCGTCGCGCCCAGCAGGGATCGCTCGGAACTGCGCCGTTTCGGCCAGCGTACCAGCCATTTCGAGGAGATCGACGGCGAGGCCATTGCCGGGCTGGAACCCCATCTCGCCGGGCGTTTCTCGCGCGGGCTGTTCTTCGCCAGCGAGGCGCATCTCGATCCGCGCGAGGCGATTGCCACGTTGGCCGAGCGGCTCGCAGCGAAGGGAGCGGCCATTCATTTCGGCAGCGCGGTCGAACCTGCCGACCTCGATGCAGACATCGTCCTCGATTGCCGGGGGCTGTCGGCGTGCGATGTCCTGCCGGAACTGCGCGGCGTGAAGGGTGAGATGCTGCTGCTCCGCAGCGATGAGATCCGCCTGTCGCGGCCGGTGCGGCTGCTGCATCCACGTATCCCGCTTTACATCGTGCCGCGCGCCGATGGGCTCTTCATGGTTGGCGCGACCATGATCGAGAACAGCGAACGCGGTCGCATCTCGGCCCGCGCCATGCTGGAACTGCTCGGCGCGGCCTATGCGCTGCATCCGGCCTTCGCCGAGGCGGAGGTGGTCGAGATCGGCACCGATGCCCGTCCGGCCTTTCCCGACAACCTGCCGCGGCTGACGCGCCGCGGGCGGGTGATCCACGTCAACGGGCTCTATCGCCACGGTTTCCTGCTCAGCCCCGCCATGGCGGGAATGGCGGCGGATGCCGTTCTGAACCCGGAATCCAACCCGGAGATGCTGCATGACCTTGCTGCTTAACGGCGCGCCGCAGGAGATCGCCGCGAAGACGCTGGCCGAGGCGCTGGCCGAGCTCGGCTATGGCGGGCGCATCGTCGCGACGGCGGTGAACGGGGAATTCGTGCCGGCGCGAAAGCGCGCCGAAGTGAACTTGAGCGAGGGCGACCGCATCGAGGTCGTCGCACCGATGCAGGGAGGCTGAGATGGCATCCTTCTATGGTTTCGAGCCGCAGAACCCACTCTTCCTGGGCACGGCGCAATACCCGTCGCCCGCCATCCTGGCCGAGGCGGTGAAGCGCTCTGGCGCCGAGGTCGTCACCGTCTCGCTGCGCCGGGAATCGGCGGGCGGGGCCGGCCAGGCCTTCTGGGCGCTGATCCGCGAGCTTGGCGTCAAGGTGCTGCCGAACACGGCCGGCTGCCATACCGTCAAAGAAGCCGTCACCACCGCCGAGATGGCCCGCGAGGTCTTCGGCACCGACTGGATCAAGCTCGAGGTGATCGGCGAGGATGACACGTTGCAGCCGGACGTGATCGGGCTGGTCGAGGCAGCCCGCATTCTCAGCGATGACGGCTTCAAGGTCTTTCCGTACACGACCGAGGACCTCGTAATCGGTGGCCGGCTGCTCGATGCCGGCTGCGAGGTGCTGATGCCGTGGGGCGCGCCGATCGGCTCGGGCAGGGGGCTCAACAACCCCTATGGCCTGCGCAGCATGCGCCAGCATTTCCCGGAGATCCCGCTCGTCGTCGATGCCGGCATCGGCCTGCCCTCCCACGCCGTGCAGGCGATGGAGATGGGCTATGACGGCATCCTGCTCAACACCGCCGTCGCGAAGGCGGGTGATCCGGCGGCGATGGCGGAAGCCTTCGCGCTCGCCATCCGCGCCGGCCGCCAGGCCTTCGCCGCGCAGCCGATCGAGGCGCGCGACATGGCGGCTCCTTCCACCCCCGTCATGGGCAAAGCCTTCCTGGCCTGAAAGACTCGTCCCGCATGAAGCTCGATCCGTTCTACCCCATCTTCGACAGCGCCGACTGGCTGAAGCGGGTGCTGCCGCTCGGCGTCAAACTGGTGCAATTGCGCGTCAAGGATCGCTCCGAGATCGAGGTCGCGCGCGAGATCGCGCGGGCGAAGACGCTTTGTGCCGCGGCCGGCTGCGTGCTTGTCGTCAACGATTACTGGAAGCTCGCGATCGCTGAGGGCTGCGACTTCATCCATCTCGGCCAGGAGGATCTCGACGACGCCGATCTCGGCGCAATCCGCAAGGCGGGCTTGAAGCTCGGCGTCAGCAGCCATGACGAGGCCGAACTGGAGCGGGCGCTGGCGACAGAGCCGGATTACGTCGCGCTCGGCCCGGTCTATCCGACGATCCTGAAGCAGATGCGCTTCGGCCCGCAGGGGCTGGAGCGGCTGGGCGAATGGAAGCGCCGCATCGGTAACCTGCCGCTGGTCGGCATCGGCGGTATCTCGCTGGAGCGGGCGTCGGGCGTCTTCGAGGCCGGCGCCGACATCGTCGCGGCGGTGACCGACATTACCTTGAACGCCGATCCCGAGGGGAGGCTGAAGGCCTGGGTAGCGGCGACGCGCAAATACGCGGCCTGACAGGCTTGTTCTCAGGCGCCGCGTAACGCCTGCTGATCTTGCACGGAACCACTCCGTCATCCCGGACAAGCGGCGAAGCCGCGCAGATCCGGGATCCATCGTAGAGCGTGGAGCCCTATGATGGATCCCGGCGCTCCGCTTCGCTGCGGCCGGGATGACGGAGTGGTTCCGTGCAAGATCAGAAGGTGTTGGCGCTAACCTGAGAACCTTGAATCGCGAAAGCTGGTTTCCGAGATGGTCGGGTCAAGCCCGACCATGACGGCAAGAGCGCCTCAGCTCTCGGCTTCCGTCGGCATCGTATGCCCGTCGACATGGCCGAGGCTGCGTTCGGGGTCGAGCCGGTCGCGCACGCGCTGCTTCAGCACCTTGGAATCCGGGAAGCCGCCATCGGTCTTGCGGTCCCAGATCAGCTCGCCGTCATAGGTGATCTGGAAGATGCCGCCGGTCCGTGGGATCAATGCGACCTCGCCGAGGTCCTGCCCGAAGGTCGAGAGCAGCTCCTGGCCGAGCCAGGCCGAGCGCAGCATCCAGTTGCACATCGAGCAATAGGTGATGGCGATGCGGGGGGCGGGTTTGGTTGCGGTCATGACAGGCCACCGTGGCAGAGGAGTTCACCCCGGCATCCCGCTTCCATCGCCGCGATGCAAGCCTGAAAGCGGCATGGCGGCTGCGCTTCGTCAGCCGGCCACCGTGCTCAGACTGCGCGAGGGATAGCGCAGAGCGACGTCGAAGGGGTTGAGCTTCGCGCCGAGAGCCTCTGCCTCGCTGCGCAGCATGGCGATGACGTTGGGCAGCCGGTCCTCGCGCAGCCGCTCGGCCAGCGTGCCGACGCTGAGCGCCGCGACGACACGCCCCCGCGCATCGAAGACCGGCACGGCGACGCCGGCCATCCCTGCGATGAGGCCGGTATTGAGGTTTACCCAGCCCTGCTCACGCGCCGTCGCCATCGCGCTGCGCAGTGCCGCCTCGTCTAGGAAGCCGCGGTCGAGCAGGCGGGGCATGTTGAAGCGGATCACCGCCTCGCGTTCGTCCTCCGGCAGATGTGCCAGCATGGCGAGGCTGCCCTGGCCGATGCCGAGCGGCACTTTGCCGCCGATGTCGCCGGTGAAGGAGCGGATCGGGAAGGGGCCCTCGATCCTGTCGAGGCAGACGGCGTCATAGCCGTTGCGGACGAGCAGGAAGATCGTGTCGCTCAGAGTCGCCGAGAGTCGCAGCAGGGCGGGCCGGGCAAGCTCGCGCAGTCCGCCGGCCTGTCCGGCGCGGGCGGCGATGACGAAGAAGTCGAGCGCGAGCCGGTAGCGCTTGCCGCCGGCCGCCTGTTCGACGAAGCCCTCCGCCATCAGGTCACGCAGCGCGCGATGCGCAGTCGGCTGGCCGCAGCCGGCAGCCTCGGCGATGTCCTTCAGCCGCATGCCACCACCATCGCCCTCCGAGAGGATACGCAGCAGCCCCAGCGCACGGCGGAGCGAGGAGACAGGTTCGTCGATAGCTTGCATGCGAGAAAATCAAACGTCAGATAGCGATTAAAATTCCGTATAGAGAAATTATGTCAACAAAAATTCTCTAATACGGAATTGAAGATTGACGAATTTGTGTCGTCTCCCTTTGCTTGCGCCATCGCAGTCCGGCTTTTCCGGCGACCGGAAAGCCTGCCGATCGAGGTGTGCATGGGCTTCCTGACGCTGCAATCGCTGAGCAAGATCTTCGGCGACTTCACCGCCGTCAGGGATGTCGATCTCAGCGTCGCCAAGGGCGAGTTCGTCTCGCTGCTCGGCCCCTCCGGCTGCGGCAAGACGACCACGCTCCAGATGATCGCAGGGCTGGTCGAGCCGACCAAGGGCACGATCACCCTCGACGGGCGTGACATCACCCGCGAGAAGCCGAGCCGCCGCGGCCTCGGCATCGTCTTCCAGAGCTATGCGCTCTTTCCGCATATGACGGTGGCCGAGAACGTCGCCTTCGGCCTCGAGATGCGCAAGGTCGCCAAGGCCGAGCGCGACCGGCGCGTGAAGGAGATCCTCGGCCTCGTCCATCTCGCGCCGATGGCCGAGCGCTATCCGCGCCAGCTCTCCGGCGGCCAGCGCCAACGCGTCGCCATCGCCCGTGCACTCGTCATCGAGCCGCCGGTGCTGCTGCTCGACGAGCCGCTGTCGAATCTCGACGCCAAGCTGCGCGAGGAGATGCAGTTCGAATTGCGCCGCATCCAGCGCAGCGTCGGCACCACCACGATCATGGTGACGCATGATCAGGCCGAGGCGCTCTCGATCAGCGACCGCGTCGTGGTGATGGAACAGGGGCGCATGACGCAGATCGACGCGCCCTATCGGCTCTATGAGCGCCCGGCGACGGCCTTCATCTCCTCCTTCGTCGGCAAGATGAACCGCATTGAGGCCGTCTGGCGCGGCGGCCGGGCCGAAGCCGGCGGCGTCGCGCTGCCGAGCGAGGCGGCAAGCCTGCCGGATGGTTCGGCGGCCATCCTGACGCTGCGGCCCGAGAAGATCCTGCTCAAGCCGGCTGGCCAGGGATTGCTCGACGGACGCGTCGCCAGCCGCTTCTTCCTCGGCAGCTACTGGCTCTTCAACGTCGAGACGCCGGTCGGGGCGATCCTGGTCTCGGCGCCGAACCAGGGCGGCGAACCGGCCGGGGAGGGCGAGAGCGTCGCCCTCGACTGGCAGGCGGACAGCGCTGTCGTCGCGACTGCGGGAGCGGCGGCATGAGCGGGCAGCGCACGCTGACGCCCTGGCTGCTGGTCTCGCCAGCGACGCTGCTTTTTCTCGGTCTCGTGGTCCTGCCGCTCATCCTGACGGTGATCCTGTCCTTCCATGCTTACGACCACAATTCGGGCATCCAGAACAGCTTCACCCTCAAGCATTATCTGACGGTCGTCTCGGACGACTACTATCTCACCATCTTCTGGCGCACGCTGCGGCTCGCCGCGCTGACCACGCTGATCTGCGCCCTGATCGGTGCGCCCGAAGCCTATGTTCTGGCGCGCATGGGCGATCCCTGGCGCTCGATCTTCCTGCTCGTCATCATCGGCCCGCTGCTCGTCTCGGTGGTGGTGCGCGCCTTCGGCTGGAGCATGCTGCTCGGCTCCGCCGGCCTGCTCAACCAGGCGCTGCAGGCTCTGGGCCTGAGCCCGGTCCGGCTGCTCTACACCGAGACCGCGATCGTGATCGCGCTCGTCCACGTCATGCTGCCTTTCATGGTCATCCCGGTCTGGACGGCCCTGCAGAAGCTCGACCCGATGGTCGAGGCCGCGGCCTGGAGCCTCGGCGCCTCGCGCTTCACGGCACTGCGCCGGATCGTGCTGCCGCAGGTCTCGCTCGGCATGCTCTCCGGCAGCCTGATCGTCTTCGGCCTTTCGGCCAGCGCCTTCGCCATTCCTGGCCTGCTCGGCGGCCGACGCCTCAAGATGGCGGCGACGCTCGTCTATGACGAGTACATGGCCGAGCTGAACTGGCCGCTCGGCGCCACGATCGCGATCATCGTCCTCGTCGCCAACCTCATCATCATGCTGGGCTACAACCGTCTCGTCGAGACGCGCGCCCGCCGGGCTCTGGGCTGAAGGCGCGCGCCATGCATCGCAACGGACCTGTCGCGCTCTTCTTCCACGGCCTCGTCGTCGCCTTCGTGCTGGCGCCGCTGGTCGTAGTCTGCCTCGTCGCCTTCACGCCGGAGAACACGCTCTCCATCCCGACGACCAGCTTCTCGCTGCGCTGGTTCCAGGCGATCTTCGCCCATCCTGATTTCGTGCCGTCCTTCCACAACAGCCTGTGGCTGGCGACGCTGGCTGCGACGCTCTCCGTGGTGCTGGCCGTGCCGGCGGCGCTCGCCATCGACCGCCACGATTTCCCCGGCCGCGATGCGCTGAACGGGCTTTTCCTTTCGCCGCTGATCATCCCGCATCTGGTGCTGGGCGTCGCCTTCCTGCGCCTCTTCGCCCTGATCGGCGCGACCGGCTCTTTCGCCTGGCTGGTTGTTACCCATGTCATCGTGGTCACGCCCTATGTGATGCGCCTCGTCATGGCGGCGCTTTCGGGCATGGACCGCAGCGCCGAGCAGGCCGCGATGACGCTCGGCGCCTCGCACTGGACGGTGTTCCGCCGCATTACCGCGCCGATGATCCTGCCCGGCATCACCGGCGGCTGGCTGCTCGCCTTCATCAACAGCTTTGACGAGCTGACCATGTCGATCTTCGTCACCTCGCCGCAGACGGTCACGCTGCCGGTGCGCATGTACATGTATGCGACCGAGTCGATCGACCCGATGATGGCGGCGGTCTCGGCCCTGATGATCGCGCTGACGGCCGGCGCCATGCTGGTGCTCGACCGCGCCTTCGGCCTCGACAAGATCCTCGTCGGCCAGAAGTGATCGCCATGTCGTCGAACCAGAAGCCGCTGCTCCATCGCATCGCCCGCAAGGACCACGCCGCCATCGCCTTCACCCTTGATGGCGAGCCCTGCGAGGGCCGGGCCGGCGACACCCTGCTGAGCGCGATCCTGAATCGCGCCGACAGCCTGCGGCGCACCGAATTCACCGGTGAGCCGCGCGCGGGCTTCTGCCAGATGGGAGCTTGCCAGGATTGCTGGGTCGCGACCGAGACGGGCGAGCGCCTGCGCGCCTGCACGACGCCGTTGCAGCCCGGCATGCGGATCGTAACCGGCGTCGGGAGGACGGCATGAGCGCGCGTCCGCAACCGTTGATCGTCGGCGCCGGGCCAGCCGGCATCCGCGCCGCCGAAGCGTTCGTCGCCGCCGGGCTGCGGCCGCTGGTGGTGGACGAGGCGCCGGCCTGCGGCGGTCAGATCTACCGCCAGCGTCTTGTGCAGGATGGCCGCTCGACCAAGGACCTCTACGGCTCCGAAGCGGGCAAGGCCGAGCGGCTCCACGCCGCCTTCGCCGCGCTCGACGGCCGCGTCGACTACTGGCCGCAGGCGCTGCTCTGGAACCTGCGCGACGGCATGGCCGACGTTGCGGTCACCGGGACGACACGCCGGGTCGCTTATGACGGGCTTGTCCTTGCCACCGGTGCGACCGACCGTGTCCTCCCGATCCTCGGCTGGACGTTGCCCGGCGTCTTCACGCTCGGCGGTTCTCAGATCGCGCTCAAGGCCCAGGGCTGCGCGATTGGTAGCCGTGTCGTCTTCGCCGGCTCCGGCCCGCTGCTCTACCTCGTCGCCTGGCAATACATGAAGGCGGGGGTGGAGGTCGCGGCGGTGCTCGACACCGCCCCCGCGTCGGTCAAGCTCAACCTGTTCAAGGCCCTGCCGCTCGACGCCGGCATCGTCCTGCGCGGGATGCGTTTCGCCGCCGAACTTCGCCTGCGCGGCGTCGCCATCCGCACGGGCATCGAGGGCTTGCGCATCGAAGGCGAGGGCAGGGTCTCCGGCATCGCGTGGCGCGAGGGCGGCCGCAAGCGGCGCCTTGCCTGTGACGGCGTCGGCTACGGCCTCGCTCTGCGCTCCGAGACGCAGCTTGCCGATCTCGCTGGCTGCGCTTTCCGCTTCAACGAGCGCGACCGCGCCTGGCTGCCGATACGCGATGCTGCCGGTCGGGCCTCGGTTCCGGGCGTCTACCTTGCCGGTGACGGCGCCGGCATTGCCGGAGCGGACGCTGCCGAGCGTGCAGGTGAGCGGGCCGCACTGGCGCTTCTGGAGGATCGCGGTGTGGCTTTTGACAAGGAGCGCGCTATGGCGCTCGAGGCTGAACTTGCCCGCATCGGCCGGCTGCGCGACGTGCTCGAAGCCGCCTTTCCGTTCCCAGCCCATTGGGCGGCGGCGATCGACGACGCCACGACGCTCTGTCGCTGCGAGGAGATCACGGCCGGTGCCGTGCGCGAAGCCGCGAACCGTTTCGATATCGGCGAGATCAACCGGCTGAAGGCTGTGAGCCGTGTCGGGATGGGGCGCTGCCAGGGGCGGATGTGCGCTGCCGCCTCAGCCGAGGTGCTTGCCGCCGCGACGGGCAAGCCGATCGATGCCGTCGGCCGGCTGAGGGCGCAGGCGCCGGTGAAGCCGATCCCTCTGGCCCTGCAACTGGCGGCGGATCTGCCGGAGGTGGCAGAATGAGCCGGCATCTCGACATCGATGTCGCCATTGTCGGCGGGGGGCTGGTCGGCTCCTCGGCAGCGCTGGCCCTGCGCAACATGGGCTTCAGCGTCGCGCTGCTCGACAAGGGCTTCTGCGGCGCCCAGGCGAGCGGCGTGAACTATGGCGGCGTGCGCCGGCAGGGTCGCCCGCGCGAGCAGCTGCCGCTGTCGCAACGTGCTCACGCCGTCTGGCCGCGTCTCAAGGAACTGATCGGCATCGACGGTGAGTTCCTGCGCTCCGGCCATCTCAAGCTCGCCCGCAGCGAGGACGACATGGCGGTGCTTGAAGCATACGCCGCCGAGGTCGCCGATCAGGGGCTCGGCCTCGAACTCATCGGCCATAACGGCCTGCGCGAGCGCTTTCCCTGGATCGACGGCAGCATCCTCGGCGCCTCCCTCTGTGCCGGAGACGGCCATGCCAATCCGCGTCTCGTCTCGGCCGGCTTCGCCAGCGCCGCCCGGCGCGCCGGCGTGCATGTGCTGGAGAACACGCCGGTCACCGGCATCGCGCGCAACGGCGAGGGCTTCGCGCTTGAGGCTGGAGAGGGCGTCAGCCTGAAGGCCCGCATCGTCATCAACAGCGCCGGCGCTTGGGCAGACCGCTTCGCTGCGGATTTCGGCGAACCGGTGCCGCTCTCGCGCATCTACCCCTCGATGATCGTCACCGAGCCGCTGCCGTCGGTGATGACCGTCAATATCGGCATGGAGGGCGGCGGCATCTATGCCCGCCAGGTTGAGCGCGGCAATTGCGTCGTCGGCGGCGAGCGTGGCCTGCCGCTGGAAGATCCTGATTTCTCACGTCCGCGCGGCGAGGGCGCGCTCGCGATCATGAACCGCACGGCCGAGGTCTTTCCGGCGCTGCGCCATGCCCAGGCGATCCGCTTCTGGTCGGGCACCGAGGCGTCGATGCCGGACAGGAACCCGGTGATTGGCTTCAGCGGCACCACGCCCGGCCTGATCCACGCCTTCGGCTTCACCGGTGCCGGCTTCCAGATCGCGCCCGGCGTTGGCGAGGTGCTGGCCGAGCTCGCCCGCGACGGCCGCACCTCTACGCCGATCGAAGCCTTTTCCATCGCCCGTTTCAGCCAGCCTTCCGGGCCGGCGGGTCAGGACCGCATCAGCCACGGCTCGGATGCGCGTTCGCAGTCAGAGCCGCAAAGCAGGGGAGCCCACTCATGATCACTCGTCGCACCGCCTTGGCCGGCACCGTCGCCGCGCTTGCGCTGACCGCTGCCGGCAGCGCCTTCGCCCAGACCAAGACGCTCTATGTCGGCATGAACGGCGGCAATTTCGAGCGCACCTTCACCCAGGCGGTCTTCCCGGAGTTCGAGAAGGCCAACAACGTCAAGATCGTGGTGGTGCCCGGCACCTCCTCGGACATCCTCGCCAAGGCGACCGCGGCCAAGGACAAGCCGCAGATGCACATCATGTTCCTCGATGACGGTGTGATGGTCCGTGCCATCGGCGCCGGCCTCTGCGAGAAGCTGAAGGAAAGCCCCGAGCTCGGCCAGGTCGACAAGGGCGCCCGCATGAAGGACGACATGGCCGTCGGCATCGACATGGGCATGACCGGCCTCGCCTATAACAAGAAGATGTTCGACGAGAAGGGCTGGGCGGCGCCGACCTCCTGGATGGATCTCGCCGATCCCAAGTTCAAGGACAAGGTCGTCTTCCAGTCGGCCTCGGCCTCCTCCTTCGGCCTGCATGCCTTCCTGATGTTCAACCGCATCCAGGGCGGCACCGAGGCCAATGTCGAGCCGGGCTTCGGCAAGTTCCGCGATACCATCGGCAAGAACGTGCTCGAGTTCATCCCGAACTCGGCCAAGATCTCCGAGATGGTCCAGACGGGCGAGGCCGCGATCTTCCCGCTGACGCCGACCGCCGTCGCGACGCTCAAGGAGAAGGGCATCCCGGTCGAATACGCCCAGCCGAAGGAAGGCTCGGTGGTGCTGATGGTCGCGCAATGCGTCATCGCCAACAACTCGGAGCAGGAGCTGGCGCAGAAGCTCGCCACCTATCTGCTCTCGCCCGAGGCGCAGTCGAAGGCGCTGGCCGCCGGCAACGTCGTGCCCTCGAACCCCAAGGCCAAGGCCGAGACGGGCGAAGCCGAGAAGAAGCTCGAGGCCTTCCACGCCAACATGAAGACGGCGGTGGTGCTTGACTGGGACGCGATCAACGCCAAGCGCCCGGAATGGAACAGCCGCTGGAACAAGATGATCGAGCGGTAAGGCTTGTTTCAACGGAGCGAAAGGCCACCCGGAAGGGCGGCCTTTTGCTTTCCGCGTCAATCGTTCATCGGCTCGCCGATCCGGCCAGCAGGACCTTGATGCCGGCCGCGCCGAAGGCCAGCGCGAAGGCGCCCTCGAACCAGCGCTTGAGGCGCACATAGCCGCGCGTGACGCCCGCATGCGAGAACAGCAGCGCGTAGCCGTTGAAGATGATGGCGCTCTGCAGGCCGACCGCTGCGATGACCGTCGCCAGCGAAACCAACGAGCTGCCGGCAGGGATCGCGATGGCATAGAGCGAGCCGAAGAACAGGATCGCCTTCGGGTTGGTCAGATGCAGGGCGAGCCCCTTCGAATAGGCGCGACGGAGCGAGGATGAGAGCGCGATGTTTGCGGGCGCCCCTGCCGGTTTCAGCGCCGAGCGAGCCGATTTGAACGCCAGGAACAGCAGATAGCCGGCGCCGAGATAGCGCAGCAGCTCGAAGGCCCAGACATTGGCGAGCATGATTGCGCCGAGGCCGAGCGAGGCGGCGATCGACCAGATCAATGAGCCGGTCATCACGCCCGCCGCCAGCGCCAGCCCGTAGCGCCGTCCCTGCTGCATCGAGGTGCCGGCGATCGCCAGCGTCGCCGGGCCCGGGCTCGCGCTGGCGACGAAGGCCGCGCCGAGGATGACGGGTAGGTTGATGCCATCGAGCACGATTCAGATCTCCTCTACATAGCGGCGGCGCAGATGCGCCTTGAAGACGGAGGCGTCGAGCGGCCGGCCGGTCGCCTCGGTGAGCAGGTCGTCGGTCGAGAGCAGCGAGCCCTTGCCGTGGATGTTGGCGCGCAGCCAGCCGACCAACGGGCTGAAATCGCCCTTGGCGATGCCGGGCAGGATGGCGGGCTCGGCCCGGCAGGCGGCGTCGAAGATCTGGGCGGCGGTCATGGCGCCGAGCGTGTAGGTCGGGAAATAGCCCCAGCCGCCCGACGGCCAGTGGATATCCTGCAGGCAGCCGACGCGGTCGTCCGGGACCGTGATGCCGAGCAGGGCTTTCATTCCGGCGTTCCAGGCGGCTGGCAATTCGGCCAGCGGCATCTCGTCGGCGATCAGCGCCTTTTCCAGCCGGTAGCGCAGGATGACATGGGCCGGATACGTCACCTCGTCGGCATCGACGCGGATGAAGCCCGGCTCGACGCGGGTGTAGCGGCGCCACATCGCCTCGCTTTCCCAGGCCGGCCCGGTACCACCGAAGCTCTCCCGCATCAGCGGTGCGGCGAAGGCGAGGAACTGGCGCGAGCGGCAGGCCTGCATCTCCATCAGCAGCGATTGGCTCTCATGGACACTCATGCCGCGTGCAGCACCGACCGGCTGGTTCATGAAGCCTTGTGGCCGGCTCTGCTCGTAGAGGGCATGGCCGGTTTCGTGCAGGACGCCCATCAGCGCCTTGGTGAAGTCGGCCTCGTCATAGCGCGTGGTGATGCGGACGTCGTTGTCGGCGCCGCCGCAGAAGGGATGGGTCGAGATGTCGAGCCGGCCGCGCTCGAAGTCGTAGCCCAGCGCCGCCATCAGCCTCAGGCCGAGAGCGCGCTGCGTTTCAGTCGGGAAGGGGCCTTCGAGCGCTGGCAGCGCCGGCCGGCGCGCCTGCGACGCCATCACCTCCTGGGTGAAGCCGGGCAGGAAGGCGGCGAGATCGTCGAACAGCGCGTCGATCTTGGCCGAGTGGCCGCCAGGCTCATAGTCGTTGAGCAGGGCGTCATAGGCTGAAAGCTCGAGCTTCTCGCCCTTGGCCTTGCCGATCTGGCGCTGCAGGTTCAGCACCTCGGCGAGATAGGGCAGGAGCCCGGCGAAATCGGAATCCGCCCGCGCCTGGCGCCAGCGCATCTCGCAGGCCGAGACCGCCTTGCTCGACGCTTCGACGAGGTCGGCGGGGAGCGCGGTGTCGACTGTCCAGACGCGCCGGATCTCGCGCAGATTGGCCTTCTCCCAGGCTCCGAGACCGCCGTCGCTCTCGGCATTCGCGAGCCAATCACCAATGCGTGCGTCGGTTGCCAGGCCATGGCGCATGACATGCAGCAGCGCCATGCTTTCGGCCCGCGTCTCGGCGGCGCCCTTCGGCATCATGGTGTCGTTGTCCCATTGCAGGATGCCGATGGCGTTCGAAAGCGCGGCGATGCGGCCGAAATGGGCGGTGAGGTCGGAATAGGCGGTCATGTCTCGGCGTTCCTCGCGATTCTACTTAGCTTGATATCGCACGCGGTCATCCCGGGCGACCGGAGGGAGACCCGGGATCCATACCGGAGCGCTTCCGAAGAAGGTTCAGGCATGGATCCCGGATCTTCGCTTCGCTTCGTCCGGGATGACCGGGAGCAGCACGACGAACTCAGGCGAACAGCTTGGAATACTGCCGAGGCTGCGAGCGCAGATACTGGTCCGGCGCCTTGACGCTGGCGCCCAGTTCGGCGGCTGCGTGCCAGGGCCAGCGCGGATTGTAGAGGATGCCGCGCGCCAACCCGACGAGATCGGCCTCGCCGGTGCCGATGATCGCCTCGGCCTGCTCCGGTTCCGTGATCAGGCCGACAGCGATCGTGGGGATTCCCGTCGCCTGCTTCACGGCCCGCGCCAGCGGGACCTGATAGCTCGGACCGAGCGGGATCTTTTGGGCCGTGGACAGGCCGCCGCTCGAGACGTGGACGAAATCGATGCCGCGGGCCTTGGCCGCCTTGGAGAAGGCGATGCTCTGCTCGATATCCCAGCCGCCTTCGACCCAGTCGGTGCCGGAAATGCGGAAGCCGACCGGAAAGCCCGCCGGCACCACCGCGCGCACGGCTTCGTAGACTTCAAGGGGGAAGCGCATGCGGTTCTCGAGCGAGCCGCCATACTCGTCGTCGCGCTTGTTCGAGAGCGGCGAGAGGAACTGATGCATCAGATAGCCATGGGCGCCGTGCAGCTCGATCGCCGCCAGCCCGAGCCGGACGCTCCGTCGCGCCGAATCCGCGAAGGCCTCGACGAGGCGGGCGATGTCATCGCGGGTGAGGGCGCGCGGCGGGCGCGGATAGCTCTCGAAGCCGACCGCCGATGGCGCATGCACATTCCAGCCGCCCTCGTCGAGGCCGAGCTGAGCACCACCCTTCCAGGGCTGCGCGACCGAGGCCTTGCGGCCGGCATGGGCAAGCTGGATCGCGATCGGCATGTCCGACCAGGAGCGGGCCGTTTCGAGCGCCTTGCCCAGGGCGGCTTCGGTCTCGTCCGACCACAAGCCGACATCGAAGGGGCTGATCCGCCCGTCGGGCTCGACGGCGGTCGCTTCGATGACCAGCAGGCCCGCGCCGGAAAGTGCGAGATGGCCGAGATGGATGGTGTGCCAGTCCGTCGCGCAGCCGTCCTTGGCTGAATACTGGCACATCGGCGCGATGACGATGCGGTTGGCGAGCGTGAGGCCGCCGAGCTGGTAGGGACTGAAGAGCTGGCTCATGTTGGGAAGGCTTCTCAATGAGGGAAGGTTCGGACGGCAGTCTAGAAGCGCTTTCCCCCGTGAGGCCAGAGCGGGGTGTGCAAATCAGATGCGCGCTCCGCTGCGGCCTTGCTCACGATTCCGCGCTTGGCATTGTGCAACCGCGAAATCGCCGTAATCTGGCATACTATAAGCAGGCTTACGTTTTGGAGATTCTGTATGAAGCGACCCTTGCGGCGGGAATTCATGTTCCAGCTCGTTGAAACTTCTCGGCTGCTGCGGACTTATGTTGACCAGCGAGCCCGCCAGCACGGGACGACGCGCGCGCAATGGGGCGTGATGTCCCGTTTGCGGCGGCAGGAGGGGCTGAACCAGGCGGCGCTGGCCGAGCAGATGGATCTGCAGCCGATTTCGCTCGCAAGGCTGCTTGACCGGCTGCAGGGGCAGAACCTGATCGAGCGTCGCGAGGATCCGGCCGACCGGCGCGCCTATCGGCTCTATCTGACCCGGGAAGGCCGGGCGCTGGTCGACGACCTCGACGAGGTGCGCACCGCGATCGCTCAGGAGGTGCTCGGCGGCGTCGATGAGGGGTCGATCCTTTCCGCACTGGAGACGCTGGCCACGATCCGCGAGCAGACCCGCGCCCAGCGCGAGGACATGATGCGGATGTCGGCTTCCGCCGGCCAGACCGCCTGAACGAGTGGAGAGAACATGAAGCGTTCAGGTTTTGTCACAGGGCTGATGCTCGTCGCGCTTGCGGGCGCGGGCGTCTGGTATTGGCGCTCGCATGGCTCTCAAGACGTGCAGGCGGCGCGCGGGCGAGGGGGCGACGCGCCGGTCGCGATCATCTCCGCCGCTGCGGTCCAGGCCGATTTCCCGGTGCGCAAGCGCGCCATCGGCTTCGTCGAGACCCCGGCGAGCGTCCTCATCCGCTCGCGCATCGACAGCCAGATCATGCAGCAGCACGTCACCGACGGACAGTTCGTCAAGACCGGCGATCTGCTCTTCACCCTCGACGATCGCGACATCAAGGCTCAGATCGCCAAGGATGAGGCGATGCTGGCGCGCGACGAGGCGACCCATACGCGCAACCTCGCCGATCTCGATCGCTACAAGCAGCTCTTCTCCCGCAACGCCGGCACGCAGGCGCAGGTCGACCAGGCAACCGCTGACGAGCGCAGCTCGGCCGCCAACATCCAGGGTGATCACGCCACCCTTGACGCGGACCGGCTGAAGCTGAGCTACACGCGGATCACGGCGCCCATCGACGGCCGCATCGGCGCCGTCCAGGTCACGCCGGGCAATCTCGTCAACGCCGGCAGCAACAACGCCGGCACGGGCCTGTTGACCATCACCCAGATGAGGCCGCTGCGCGTGTCCTTCGCCATGCCGGAGCATGAGCTGCCGACGCTGCAGGCTGCGCTTGCGGCCGCCAAACCCATAGCGGTGACGGCCCGCGTGCCCAATACCGGCCGTCCCCCCGCGCAAGGCAAGCTCAACTTCGTCGATTCGACCGTCGACATGACATCGGGGACGATCACGGCCAAGGCAGCCTTCGCGAATGACGACCTCAGCCTCTGGCCCGGCCAATATGTCGATGTCGAGATCATCCCCGAGACGCTGATGGGTGTCACGGTGATCCCGACGGTCGCGGTCCAGACCGGGCAGAAGGGCCCCTACGCCTTCGTCATGAAGCCGGATTCGACGGTCGATCTGCGGCAGATCAAGATCGCGCTGAGCGACGGCGACAAGACAGCGGTGACCGAGGGGATCGCCCCGGGCGAGCGGGTCGTCATTGATGGCCAGATGCGGCTGAATCAGGGCACGCGGGTGCGCGAGCGCGCCGCGACCAGCGAGAAGCCGCCAGCGAGTACGCCGGTGGCCGAGGGCGCGCGCTCATGAACATGTCCTCCTTCTGCATCAAACACCCCGTTGCCACCATCCTGATGTCGGTCTCGCTGGTGCTGGCGGGGCTGTTCGCCTGGCGCTTCCTGCCGGTCGCGGCGCTGCCGCGGGCCGAGTTTCCGGTCATCAACGTCTCGGCGCAGCTGCCCGGTGCCTCGCCGGACACCATGGCGACTTCGATTGCTACGCCGCTGGTCAAGCAGTTCGGCACCATCGCCGGCATCGACACGATTTCGACGACGAACTCGCAGGGCTCGACCTCGATCGCCATCCAGTTCGTGCTGAACCGCAACATCGACGCTGCCGCCGCCGATGTGCAGGCAGCAATCACCCGCACCCTCAGGCAATTGCCGATCGAGATGACGACGCCGCCGAGCTATCGCAAGGTGAATCCGGCCGACGCGCCGATCATCCTGATGGCGCTGAAGAGCGATGTCGTGCCGCTCTCGCAGCTCGACGCCTTCGCGCAACAGGTCATCTCGCCGGCGTTGTCCACCGTCGAGGGCGTTGCCCAGGTGCTGATCTGGGGCAGCCAGAAATACGCGGTGCGCATCCAGATCGACCCGACCGCTCTGGCCGCGCGCGGCATCGGCCTCGACGAGCTGCAACTCGCAATCACGGCCACCAATGCCAACACACCGGTCGGCACTATCCAGAACACGGCGCAGCAACTCACCATCCAGGCGCAGACCCAGCTCGCCAACGCGGCCCAGTTCTCCAACGTCATCATCGCGACGCGCTCCGGCAAGCCGGTCAGACTTGGTGACGTCGCCAAGGTGATCGATTCGGTCGAAAACACCCAGACCCGCAGCACCTATGATGGCACGCCCGCAATCGTGCTGGCGGTACAGCGCCAGCCCGACGCCAACACCGTCGAAGTCGTCGATCGCGTCAAGGCGATGATCCCGACCTTCCAGGAGCAGCTGCCGGCCGCCGCCGCGCTCTCCCTGCTCAATGACCGCTCGACCTCGATCCGCCAGGCGGTGGAGGATGTGCAGCTCACGCTGCTGCTCACCATCGCCCTGGTGGTCATGGTGATCTTCGTCTTCCTGCGCCGGATCGCCGCGACCTTCATCCCGGCGGTCGCAGTGCCGATCTCGATCATCGCGACGCTGGCGGCGATGTATCTGCTCAACTTCTCGATCGACAACATCTCGCTGCTGGGCCTGACGCTCTCCGTCGGCCTGGTGGTCGACGACGCCATCGTCATGCTGGAGAACATCGTCCGGCACATGGAGGAGGACGGGCTCTCAGCCTATGAGGCCTCGCTGAAGGGTGCCGGCGAGATCGGCTTCACCATCGTCTCGATCTCACTCTCGCTGGTCGCGGTCTTCATTCCGGTGCTGCTCATGGGTGGCGTCATCGGCCGCATCTTCAACGAGTTCGCCGTGGTGGTGACGGTCTCGATCCTCGCCTCCGCCTTCGTCTCGCTGACACTGACCCCGATGCTGTGCTCGCGCCTGCTTTCGGGCTACTCAGAGCACCATCAGGAGAACGCGCTCGGCCGCTGGCTGGAAAAGGGCTTCGATGCGGTGCTGGCCGGTTATGATCGTGGGCTGAAATTCTGCCTGCGCTTCCAGCCGCTGATGCTGCTCGCCTTCTTCCTGACCATGGCCGGCACAGTCTGGCTGCTGCAGACGACGCCGAAAGGCTTCTTCCCGCAGGAGGATATCGGCCAGCTCCAGGTCTCGACCGAAGCCCGGCAGGACATCTCCTTCGATGCGATGCTGAAGCTGCAGTCCACGGTTGCCGACATCTTCCGCAAGTCGCCCTATGTCGCGCATGTCGCCTCGTCGGTCGGCGGCAATGGCGGTGGTGGCAGTGCGCTGAACTCCGGGCGTCTCTTCGTCGAGCTGAAGCCGCTGGACGAGCGCCCGAAGCTGCAAGAGGTGCTCGCCTCGCTGCGGCGCGACCTTGCCCAGGTGGCGGGCATCAACACCTACATGATCCCGGTCCAGAACCTGAACATTGGCGCGCGCTCCTCGAAGAGCCAGTACCAGCTCGTCGTTCAGGGGCTCGACCAGGCGCTGATGAATGACTGGGCTCTGCGTCTCGCCGATGCGATGAGCCGCGATCGTGGGACCTTCGCCGACGTCACCACCGATCTCCAGAACAACGCTCTGCAGGCGACGCTCACGATTGACCGCGACAAGGCCAATGCGCTGGGCATCGGTGCCGATATCCTGCGGTCAACCCTCTATTCCGGCTTCGGCGTCCGGCAGGTCTCGACGATCTACACCACCGGCGACAACTACAATGTCGTTGTCGAATTCAATCCCAACGAGCACTGGACGCCCGAGCACTTGAACGCCATACGGGTGCGCGCCAAGAACGGCACGCTTGTCCCGCTTGGCGCCATCGCTCGGGTCGAGCGCACGGCGGGCCCGCTCACGGTCAACCAGCTCGGCCAGCTCCCGGCGGTGACGATCTCCTACAATCTGCCGGCCGGCGTGGCGCTTGGCGACAGCGTCAATCGCATCAACACGCTCAAGGAGCAGATCGGCTTGCCGAAGTCGCTCTCGACCACGCTCGCCGGCACCGCCAAGACCTTCCAGGATTCACTGGCGAACCAGGGGTTGCTGATCGCAGGCGCCATCCTGACGATCTACATCGTGCTTGGCATCCTCTACGAGAGCTTCATCCATCCGCTGACGATCCTCACCGGCCTGCCTTCGGCCGCGGTCGGCGCGCTCGGGGCGCTCAGGCTCTTCGACATGGACCTCTCGGTCATCGCGATCATTGGCCTGCTGATGCTGATCGGCATCGTCAAGAAGAACGCGATCATGATGATCGACGTCGCCCTCGTGCTGCGGCGCGAAGGGGCCTCGGCGCAGGAAGCGATCCACCGGGCTTGCCTCATGCGTTTCCGGCCGATCCTGATGACGACGCTGGCCGCGTTGATGGGCACGCTGCCGATCGCATTGGGCGCCGGCGCGAGCGCGGAACTCCGCCAGCCGCTCGGCATCGCGGTGGTCGGCGGCCTGATGATCTCGCAGGTGCTGACGCTGTTCATCACGCCTGTCCTGTTCCTCTACATGGACAGGCTCTCGGAAGGGCTGACCCGGCTGGTCTTCGGCAAGCAGGAGCCGGAACACGCCACGCATCCGGCGGAGTGAGTTTTCAAGCGGACCGCGCCGTCATTCCGGGGCATTGCGTAGCAATGAGCCCGGAACCCAGAACCGATGCCTTAACTGGAAGGGCGCGCTGCGACGTCGGAGCCTTTCCCAAGAGCGGTATCGGTTCTGGGTTCCGGGCTCGACCCTGCGGGTCGCCCCGGAATGACGGCGTGTTTCGCTGCGCGCTCAGGCCGCGTCGAGGCCGTAAAGCGAGTGCAGCGTGCGGACCGCGAGCTCGGTATAGACGGCGTCAATTAGCACCGAGAACTTGATCTCGGAGGTGGTGATGGCGCGGATGTTGATACCCTTCTCGGCGAGCGCCCGGAAGGCGCGGGCGGCGACGCCGGCGTGGGAGCGCATGCCGACGCCGATCGCCGAGATCTTCACGACGTCGGTGGCGCCCTGGATTTCCTGATAGGCGATCACGTCGTGCTTGCTCTCGAGCAGCGTCTTGGCGCGCTCATAATCGGCCGTCGGCACGGTGAAGGTGATGTCGGTCGTCGCCTGGTCGTCCGAGACGACCTGGATGATCATGTCGACATTGATGTTGGCATCGGCGAGCGGGCCGAAGATCGCCGCGGCGACGCCGGGCTTGTCGGCCACGCGCCGGAGCGTGATCTGGGCTTCGTCCCGGGAGAAGGCGATGCCGGTGACGATCTGCTGTTCCACGATGTCTTCCTCGTCGCAGATGAGGGTGCCAGGGTTGGGATTTTCGGGGTCGTCGAAGGAGGAACGCACATAGGTCGGCACGCGATGCACCATCGCGATCTCGACCGAGCGCACCTGCAGCACCTTCGAGCCGAGCGAGGCCATCTCGAGCATTTCCTCGAAGGAGACCTTGTCCATGCGCTTCGCCTTCGGGACGATGCGCGGGTCGGTGGTGTAGACGCCGTCGACGTCGGTGTAGATGTCGCAGCGATCGGCCTTGAGGCCGGCGGCAAGCGCCACCGCACTGGTGTCCGAGCCGCCGCGGCCGAGCGTGACGATGCGGTGCGTGCGCGGGTTGACGCCCTGGAAGCCGGAGCAGACGGCGATCTCGCGATTGCGGTCGAAGCCGGCGAGGATGCCGGCGCCGTCGACACCTTCGATCCGGGCCGAAGCATGCGCGTCCGAGCCGTAGAGCGGGATCTGCCAGCCCTGCCAGGAGCGGGCCGGCATTCCCATCTCCTGCAGCACGATCGCCATCAGGCCGGAGGTCACTTGCTCGCCCGAGGCCACGACGGTGTCGTACTCGGCATGGTCGTGGAACGGCGCGGCTTCCTTGCACCAGGCGACGAGCTCGTTGGTCTTGCCCGACATCGCCGAGACGACGACCGCGACCTCGTTGCCCGCCTCGAACTCGCGTTTGACGTGACGGGCCGCGTTCTTGATGCGCTCGACAGTGGCGACAGAGGTGCCGCCGAATTTCATCACCAGACGGGCCATGACGGTGTTCGGGCTCTCGATAGCTGTCCCCGGCCGAAGAGGCCGGGTCGAAACGTCGCCCTCGCGCCGGGCGCGGGGCGGGTGTAGATGACGGGCAGCAGGCGCGGTGTCAATGCGGCATCGCATAAACGAAGGACGGGTTCATGGCGGCAGCGGCTGAGCGGACAGGCTCGACGATCGATCCGGCCGAGGTCGCACGCTTCGATGCGATTGCGCGCGACTGGTGGGATCCGAAGGGACCCATGGCCGTCCTGCACAAGTTCAATCCGGTGCGCCTCGCCTATATCCGCGACGAAGCCTGCGCGCATTTCGGGCGCGATCCCAGGCAGATGCGGGCGCTTGCCGGCCTGAGCCTCGTCGATATCGGCTGCGGCGGCGGCGTGCTGTCGGAGCCGCTGGCTCGGCTCGGCGCCGACGTCACCGGGCTCGACCCGGCGCCGACCAACATCGCCGTCGCGCGCGCCCATGCCGAGAAGGGCGGCCTGGCCATCGACTATCGCGAGGAGACGATCGAGGCGGTCGTCGCCTCCGGCCAGCGCTTCGACATGGTGCTGGCGATGGAGGTCGTTGAGCACGTCGCCGATGTCGAGGCCTTCGTCGCGGCCTGCTGCGCGGCGGTGAAGCCCGATGGCCTGCTTGTCATGGCGACGATCAATCGCACGCTGAAATCCTATGCGCTCGCCATCGTCGGTGCCGAATATGTGCTGCGCTGGCTGCCGAAGGGCACGCATGACTGGGAGAAGTTCGTGACGCCGGCCGAACTCGGCGGCGCCATCGAAGGCAACGGCTTCGCGATCGGGACGCAGACTGGCGTGGTCTTCAATCCGCTGACCGGCCGCTGGAGCGCCTCCCGCGACATGGACGTGAACTACATGCTCGCCGCCAGCCGGAACGGCCAAGCCTGACGTTCAGCCTTCCGGCTCGGCCAGCGCTGCGCTTGCCGCCGCGATCCGGTGCAGGAGATCGGCCGGAAGGATCGCTGCGACGCGCGCCTGCGCCGCCTGCCAGGCCGGCAGCGCAGCCTGAAGGCGCCGGCTGCCTTCCTCCGTCAGCCAGACGGCGCGGCGACGCAAATCCTTCTCGACCGTCGCGATCTCGATCAGCCCGTCGCGTTCCAACGCCCGCAGATTCCGCGAGAGCGTCGAGGGATCGAGCCCTGCCCGCGCGGCGAGCGCCGCCATGCGGTCGTCCTCGCTCGTCGCGATCAGAGCCATCAGCCCGATCTGGGCGAGGCTGAGTCCGCTCCCCTTCAGCGCATCGTCAAAGAGTTGCGTGAGCTGCCTGGCGGCCTGCCGCATGGTCAGCCCGGCACAGCTCGCAGCGAGCCTGCGAACCTCTTCCCGGAAATCGTCACGTCGTCGCATGGTGACTCGCAAATTACATGCAGATACAATAATTGCATATACATGTAATTCGCTGCGAGGGCTTGCGATGCCTGCCGACATTCTGAGCCGTATCGGTGGCACCACCTTGCTGCCGTTGCGCTGGATCACTCCCGAAAATGGGGCCCGCATCCTTCTGAAGCTCGAAAGCGAGAACCCGACCGGCTCCATGAAGGACCGTATGGCACTCGCTATGATCGAGGCGGCTGAAGCTGACGGGCGGCTTCGACCGGGCGGCAGCGTCGTCGAATATACCGGCGGGAGCACGGGCGTTTCGCTCGCCCAGGTGTGCGCGGTGAAGGGTTATCGGCTGCAGATCGTGACCTCGGATGCCTTCGCCCGCGAAAAGCTCACCCATATGCGCCTGCTCGGCGCCGAATTGACGATCATTTCGAGTGAGTCGGGTCGTATGACCGAGAAGCTGACGCGGGACATGATCGAGGCGGCGCGGGTCATCGCGGCCGAGACCGGAGCCTTCTGGACCGACCAGATGCGCAACACCGACCAACTCGCCGCCTATGACAGGTTCGCCGGCGAAATCTGGGAGCAGACCGGCGGTCGGATCGACGGCTTCGTCCAGAGCGTCGGCACGGCCGCCTCGCTGCGCGGGACCGGGGAGGCTCTGCGTCGCCTCGCGCCGTCCATCGCGCTTGTCGCGGTCGAACCGGCGGAATCGGCGGTGCTTTCGGGTGGGCCGACCGGCGCCCACAAGATCGACGGCGTCGGGGCGGGCTATGTCGTGCCGCTCTGGCGGGCCGATCTCGTCGATGCGATCGAGGCGGTCTCTACAGACGAGGCGAGGGCAATGGCCTTGCGGCTGGCGCGGGAGGAGGGGCTGTTTGCGGGAACCTCAACCGGCGGCAACATCGTCGCGGCGCTGCGCCTGGCCGAGCGGCTCGGGCCGGGCGCGACGATCGTCTCCGTCATGTGCGACACCGGCATGAAGTACTTGAACAGCTTCGCTTCGGCGCTGCCGGATTGAGCCTACGGCCTGAACACCGCAGCGACGACAAGCAGGAATAGGCCCGACGCGAGCGCGATGGCTGCCCGCAGAGCATTGGGATCGATGCGCGTCGGGACCCCGAAGCGATGCCACAGCCAGGCGCCGGCAAAGCCGCCGACAAGGATCAGCCCGGCGTTGAGCAGGGTGCCGAAGCCGCCATTTCCGAGCAGCAAGTCGGAAATCCAGCCGAACAGCAGCGCGGTGAGAACGATCATCATCACGATGAGGATGATGGACAGCAGCGGCAGATCAGGCAGGCCGACCATCATCAGCAGACTGCGCATGGATTCCTCTCCTGGCCGCGCCGAAATCGAAGATCGCCTGGAAGGGTGAAGAAAGCGCAAGCGCCCCGACAGACCGGCGTCGGGAGAAAATTTTGCGCCGCGGCGTGATTCCTTAGATTAATGGCGCAGCGCAGCATATGGTGCATGATCGGCATCCACATCCGCTGGACCCGCCTAGGCTCGGTTACGGACGGATGAGAGCAGGGAGGACGACCATGTCGCAATCGCAGGCCGCCGTGAAGCCGCTCAAGGATCTCTACGAGCTCGACGAATTGCCGCCGCTCGGCCATGTCCCGGAGAGGATGTACGCCTGGGCCATTCGGCGCGAACGCCACGGGCCGCCGCAGGACAGCTTCCAGGTCGAGGTCGTGCCGACCTGGACGATCGGCGAAGAGGAGGTGCTCCTCCTCGTGATGGCGGGCGGCGTCAACTACAACGGCATCTGGGCCGGCCTCGGCCAGCCGATCTCGCCTTTCGACGTCCATAAGGCGCCCTTCCACGTCGCCGGCTCCGATTGCGCCGGCATCGTCTGGGCCGTCGGCGCCAAGGTGAAGCGCTGGAAGGTCGGCGACGAGGTCATCGTCCACTGCAACCAGGACGACGGTGACGACGAGGAGTGCAATGGCGGCGACCCGATGTTCTCGCCCAGCCAGCGTATCTGGGGCTACGAGACGCCGGACGGCTCCTTCGCCCAGTTCTGCCGGGTGCAGTCGCGCCAGCTCATGCAGAAGCCGCGGCACCTCGCCTGGGAGGAGGCCGCCTGTTACACGCTGACGCTGGCGACGGCCTATCGCATGCTGTTCGGCCATGCTCCGCACACCATCAAGCCCGGCGACAACGTCCTCGTCTGGGGCGCCTCGGGCGGCCTCGGCGTCTTCGGCGTGCAGCTCTGCGCGGCCTCGGGCGCCAACGCGATCGGCGTGATCTCCGATGAGACCAAGCGCGACTATGTGCTGGGGCTGGGCGCCAAGGGCGTCATCAACCGCAAGGAATTCAACTGCTGGGGCCAGATGCCCAAGGTCAACTCGCCCGAATATGCCGAATGGACCAAGGAGGCGCGCAAGTTCGGCAAGGCGATCTGGGACATCACCGGCAAGAAGGATGTCGACATCGTCTTCGAGCATCCGGGCGAGGCGACCTTCCCGGTCTCCTGCCTGGTCGCCAAGCGCGGCGGCATGGTGGTGTTCTGCGCCGGCACCTCCGGCTTCAACATCACCTTCGATGCCCGCTATGTCTGGATGCGGCAGAAGCGTGTCCAGGGCTCGCATTTCGCTCATCTCAAACAGGCCAGCGCCGCCAATCAGTTCGTGCTCGACCGGCGCATCGACCCCTGCATGTCCGAGGTCTTCCCCTGGGACAAGATCCCGCTCGCCCACCACAAGATGTGGAAGAACGAGCACGCGCCGGGCAACATGTCAGTGCTGGTCTACGCTCCGCGCACGGGCTTGCGCACCTATGAGGATGTCGCCGAGGCGCTGGGCGGGTAGCCGGCAGAATCCGGTTGCAAAACGAGGGCAGTTTCCCTAGGGACTGATTGCAAATCAAGATCAGTCAGGAGGAAGCCATGTCGCTGACGCTCTTTGCCCACCCGTTCTCGTCCTACTGCCAGAAGGTGCTGACGGCGCTCTACGAGAACGCCACGCCCTTCACCTATCGCATGCTCGGCCCGGAGGATCCCGAGGCCGGGGCCGAATGGGCCGCGCTATGGCCGATGAAGCGGATGCCGGTTCTGGTCGATGACGGGCGGCCGGTCTTTGAGTCGAGCGTCATCATCGAGTATCTCGGGCTGTTCCATCCTGGGCCGGTGCGGCTGCTGCCGGCCGACCCGAAGGCGGCGCTCGAAACCCGCACCATGGATCGCTTCTTCGACAATTACGTCATGACGCCGATGCAGAAGATCGTGCTCGATCATCTGCGGCCGGCCGGCGAGCGCGATCCTTATGGTGTGGCGCAGGCGCGCGAACAGCTCGACAACGCCTATCGCTTGCTCGACCGGACGATGGCGGAGCGCGAATGGGCTTGTGGCGAGGCTTTCACCCTGGCCGATTGCGCGGCGGCACCGTCACTGTTCTATGCCGACTGGGTCCATGGGATCGACGCAGCTTTCGGCCATGTCCGCGCCTATCGCGCGCGGCTCCTGGCCCGGCCCGCTTTCGCACGCGCGGTCGATGAAGCGCGGCCCTACCGCAAGCTCTTCCCACCGGGGGCTCCCGATCGCGACTGACAGGCGGTTCGGGCATGCCATGGCCGCGTTGACGGCCTGTCGCAGGCGGTGAAACCGGGCTAGAGACGGCCGTTTCCGAGTGCCTTGCGGGTCCCCATGCCGCCCCTGCTTCTACGCGCTATGCCGCTGGTCTTCACCTTCCTGTGGTCCACGGGCTGGGTGGTCGCCGGCTACTCGGCGCGTTACGCCGACGCCCTGACCTTTCTCGTCGTCCGCTTCGCCAGCGCCGCGGCCGTCCTGACGGCGATCGCGCTCGTGACGAGCGCGCCCTGGCCGCGCGGGCGCCGCGCCGTGCTGGACATAGCCATCACCGGCATCCTGCTGCACGGCGTCTATCTCGCCGGCGTCTGGTGGGCGGTGCGCCACGGCCTGCCGGCCGCCATTTCCGGGCTGATCGCGGGATTGCAGCCGATCCTGACGGCGCTGTTTGCGCCGGTCCTGGTCGGAGAGCGGATTTCCGGCATCCGCTGGCTCGGCATCGCCTGCGGTTTCCTTGGCATCGCGCTGGTGCTGCAGCCGCAGCTCGCCGGAGTCGAGCCGGCCGCTCTCTGGGGCGTGCTCGCGCCGATGCTGATCAATATCGGCGGCATGTTCGCGGTGACCTTCGGCTCCTTCTATCAGAAGGCGCGGATCGTCTCCGGCGATCTGCGCACGATGACCGCGATCCAGTACATCGCGGCGGCGCTGTTCGTGCTGCCCTTCGCCTTCGCGTTCGAGCCGATGCGGATCGAATGGAACCTCACAATGGTGCTGGTTCTCTCTTGGTCGGTGATCGTGCTCTCGATCGGCAGCATCTGGCTCTATCTGTTCATGATCCGCCGCGGCGAGGTCTCGCGCATCGCGACATTCCTCTATCTCGTGCCGGCGCTGGTCGCGGTCGAGGCCTGGATGCTCTTCGGCGAGACGCTGACGCCGCTGCAGATCGGCGGCATGGCGGTCACGGTCCTCGGGGTGGCGCTCGCCAGCCGGAAATAGGCCCGCGCCCAATCCCGGCTCCTCCGCAAAAAGGAGGATTTCGGTTTCGGCGAAACTCCTCTTATGCTGCGTCGCAACAAAGGGAGGCTGAAACCATGAGCGCCAATACCGCCGCCAAGCCAGAGAATCGGGCCAATGCGGTCGAGCTGATCGCCGCTGCGCTGCCAGGCTTCGAGGCGCTGTTCGAGGATGCGGTCGCCGCAGTGCGGCAGAAGGTGCTCGTCGACGGCCGGATTTCGTCGGCGCGGCTCGAAGCGGAGCAGCACGCTGCCCATGGCCTGTCCTGGCTCGCGACCTACGTCACGGCGCTGCGCGAACTCAAGGCCTATGGCGAGCGCCTGCAGGCGGAGGGGCGCTACGGCGCGGTCGAGGATTATGCGCTGCGGATCGGTGCCGGCGAATACGCCGCCCAGATCTTCGGTGGCATCCCGATGAGCCAGGGCGAGATCGTCCGTCTGCCGGCGCTCGGCCTCTCGCCGAAGGTTGTTTCGGCCGCCCGCTCGGATGCGGCCGAGGCGCTGATCGCTGAGGGCAATACGCCGGAGAACCGCGCCCGTTTCGTTGCCCTGTTCAGCCAAAGCGACGGTTCCGCCAGCGTCGGCGATCCCGGGCTCGACGAGACGCTGGAGGCGATCCGCTCCGAGATGCGCCGCTTCTGCGCCGCGGAGGTCACGCCCCATGCCCATGAATGGCATCTCGCCAACGCGTACATCCCACTGCCGGTCGTCGAGCAGATGGCCGAGCTCGGCGTGTTCGGTCTGACCATCCCCGAGGAGTTCGGCGGCATGGGGCTGTCGAAGGTCTCGATGTGCGTCGTCTCGGAAGAATTGTCGCGCGGCTATATCGGCGTCGGCTCGCTCGGCACTCGCTCGGAGATCGCGGCCGAACTCATCCTCTGCGGTGGCACATCGGAGCAAAAGGAGAAGTGGCTGCCGAAGATCGCTTCCGGCGAGGTTCTTCCCACTGCGGTCTTCACCGAGCCGAATACCGGCTCCGATCTCGCTTCGCTGCGCACCAAGGCGGTGCAGGAAGGCGAGGGGAACGACGCCGTCTGGAAAGTCTACGGAAACAAGACCTGGATCACCCATCCCGTCCGCGCCGACATCATGACGCTGCTCGTCCGCACCGATCCGTCGGAGCCCGGCTACAAGGGCCTCTCGATGCTGATCGCCGAGAAGCCGCGCGGTACCGACGAAGATCCGTTCCCCGTCGCGGGCCTCACCGGCGGCGAGATCGAGGTGCTCGGCTATCGCGGCATGAAGGAATACGAGCTCGCCTTCGACGGTTTCGCGGTGAAGGCTGAGAACCTGCTCGGCGGGGTGCCGGGGCAGGGCTTCAAGCAGCTCATGCAGACCTTCGAGGCGGCGCGCATCCAGACCGCGGCCCGTGCCATCGGCGTGGCGCAGTCGGCTTTCGACCTCGGGCTGCGTTACGCCCAGGAACGCATACAGTTCGGCAAGCCGCTGATTGCCTTCCCGCGCGTCGCCGACAAGCTCGCGATGATGGCGGCCGAGATCCTGATCGCGCGCCAGCTCACCTATTTCGCCGCCCGCGAGAAGGATGCCGAGCGGCGCTGCGATCTCGAGGCCGGCATGGCCAAGCTGCTCGGCGCCCGCGTCGCCTGGGCGGCGGCCGACAACGCGCTCCAGATCCATGGCGGCAACGGTTTCGCGCTGGAATACCCGGTCAGCCGTGTGCTCTGCGACGCCCGCATCCTCAACATCTTCGAGGGGGCCGCCGAGATCCAGGCGCAGGTGATCGCGCGTCGGCTGGTGGAGGGGTAGTTCAGCCGAACAGTCGAGCGTCTTCTCCAATCAGGAGATCGCGAATGGTTCTGGGAACAGGGAAGCCGTACCCTTGGCCGGGCCGCTCCCAATATAATTGCCCTGACTGATGGTAGTCGCTCGTATAGATGTCGGTCCCGATCGCGTGTAGTGCAAGCAACAGTGCTTGAGTTGAATCAATGCCATAGCCGAAGCCGTGGCGCGTTCCGTCAGGCCAGGCAATGTCGTAGGCGCAGCTCCAGTCGTGCTTGCCGTGTTGGGGAAGGTGCACTGTGATCGGAATTTCGACGCTTGCCGCAGCGACCTTATAGGTGAGGGAACGCTGAATGATGATCATGCCGGCCTCAATAGTTGAAGGGCGGGATCTGCCGCCGCGCCAAGCGTGACGGAAGAGAGCGAGATCCAGGCGCAGATGATCGCGCGCCGTCTGGTGGAAGGGGGATGCCAGAGCATCGGACCGAAAAGTGGAATCCACTTTTCGAAAAAATTCGATGCCCAAACAAAGGGATAGATCGCCGTTTTATGTCCGGTAGGACGCGCGGCGATCTAGCGTCGTTCCTTACCGAAGCGGCAGCATGCGGCGAAGCGTCTGATCCCCGCGGACCAGGTGATGCCAGAGCGCGGCGACTGCATGCAGCACCGCCAGCGCAATGAGCATGTATGATGCCCATTCATGCCATTCGCGAATGGGCCGCGTTTCGGCGCGCGGTGCGGGCATAGCCAGGGGTGGGATGCTGAAGAGGCCGAGATCGAGCCCTTGGCCACGTTTGATCGCGTAGAGGAGGCCGAGCGCCGGCACGACCAGCATCAGCCCATACAAGCCGGCGTGACCGAGGCGCGCTGCGGCCGCGAGGAGAGGAGACGATGCCTCCGGTTCGGGCGGGCGATGCGCCAGACGCCAGCTGCAACGCGCGATCAGCAGGACGATCAAGAGGACGCCGATCGCCTTGTGGCTCTCGATCGCTGCCCCTTTCCAGGTGCTGGGAAAGGCATCGATCGTCAGTCCGAGCAGGAAGGCCAGGACGATGAGGAGAGCCATCGACCAGTGGAGGAACTTCGCGATCGGGGCGTAGGATTCCGAAGCGGGGATGGGGGCGGACGTCACAATACTCTCCTAGATTAGAACGAGTCAAATCTACGAGGATGGCCTTTCGGATCAAAGTTACAATTCGTCCATCTTCGCAGTTAGATCGCCGCGCGTCCGATAGGACGCGGTAACAGTGATCTATGCTTTTGTTATCGCATCGGATTTTTCCGAAAACTGGATTCCACATTTCGGTCCGATGCTATAGGCTTCTGGCGCCTCCAAGCCCCATTGGTGGCTGCGGACCCTGTGGTGATAATTTCGACATGATGTCGCTGCTCGGATAGGCGAGCCGGTCGCTCGGGGCCGGCACGAACCAGGAGACAGCATGTCGAACCGCCTTGCCTTCGCTCTGGCCGGAACCGTTCTGGTCGGTGTAGCCGCGTTGTTTTCCGCGCCCGCGGTGGCCCAGCAGAATCCGGCCGGCCAGCCGCCGCCGCGCATCAGCGTGACCGGAGAGGGCGAGGTCAGCGTTGTGCCCGACATGGCGATCCTCAACCTGACGGTGCTGCGCGAGGGAGAGACGGCGCGCGCCGCGCTCACCGCCAGCAGCGAGGCGATGAAGCAGGTGCTGGCGGCACTCAAGGAAGCCGATATCGCCGAGCGCGACCTGCAGACCTCCGGCCTGAGCATCCAGCCGCGCTTTGCCCAGCCCGGCAAAGAGCGCAATGTCGAACCGAAGATCACCGGCTACACCGTCAGCAACGGCCTGACGGTTCGCGTCCGCAAGCTGGCGGATGCGGGCGCCATTCTCGACAAGGCCGTGAGCCTCGGCGTCAACCAGGGCGGCGGCATCGTCTTCGTGAAGGACGATCTCAAGCCGACGCTGACTGAGGCGCGCAAGCTCGCGGTCGCCGACGCCGTCGCCCGGGCCAAGACGCTTGCCGAGGCGGCCGACATCAAGCTCGGCCGGATCCTGACGATCGAGGAGCAGTCGAGCCTGCCGCGTCCCATGCCTTATGGCGGGCCGATGAAGATGGCGGCGAGCGACGCCTTCGTGCCGCTGGCGTCCGGAGAGAACACCTATCGTACGCAGGTCAACGTGGTCTTCGAGATCGCGAACTGACCCGCGACAGCTCGCTCGGCACATCGATCAGGCGTTGCGGGGCGCCACTGCCGGCCTGCTGCGGCAGGCTGGCAACGATGACGCCGCACAGGACAAGGAGCCCCGGCAGGAGCAGATCGACTGGCGGCAGTTCGGCCAGGGTCAGATAGGCCGCGAGTGTGATCAGCGGCACGCGCAGCGTATCCGCGCTGCACAGTTGGAGCGGCGTGCTGTGGCGCGAGGCATTGGCCAGGGCCGCTTGCGAGACGAAGCCGCCGACGATCAATGCCAGCACCGCCCCACCGATCACCGCCAGCTCCGGTGCCGGGAAGGCGAGCCGATAGGGCTGCGGCGGCGGCGACCACTGCTCCGGGACGAAGAGCCAGAGCAGCAGGTAGAGCGGCAGCTGGATCGCATGCATCAGGAACACGATCGACAAGGTGCTGCGGTGGGCGGCGAGGCTGGCCAGCATGAGGTTGGTGGTGGTCAGGACCGCGACGGCCGCGAGCGCGATCGCTATGTGGCTGTCAGGAACGGCGTTCAGCTGCAGCAACAGCAGCTTGATACCGATCGCGAGAAGCGCAAGGCCAAGTGCCGGGACGACGCCCGGTCTCCGGCGCAGCGTCAGGAACAGCAGGACTCCCGCGAAGAGTGGCCCGGTGAACTCGATGGTGGTGACCAGCGCCAGCGGCAGGTGCGACAGGCTCCAGATCAGCGCCAGCGAACCGGCCAGGTGCAGCACGCTGCGGATGATGTCGTCGCGCGGCCGCGCGGGCAGGAAGCCCTGGCGTTGTCCGCTGCCACTCGTCCAGACCACCGAACCGGCGATGGCGAGGCTGCCGATCGAGCGCAGCAGGCCGATTTCGATGATGGTGAGATAGCCCGCGAGAAGGCGGATCGAGACGGCGATGGCGAGATAGGAGGCGAGATAGGCGCTTATCCACCCGAGGAACGCCGGAAATTGTCGGCCTGGCCGGTCCAGGGAATGCCCAGCAGCATGCGCTCCAGGATGGCCATCCGCATCGGCACCGAAAGCTGAACCTGGCGGAAATAGCCTGCGTTCGGAAGGCTGTCGCATGAGGTGTCGAGCTCCGAGAAGCGCGGAAGGGGGTTGAGGATCAGAGTGTCCGAGCGGGCATCCAGAATCTTGCGGGCAGTGAGGGTGAAGGGCTCGCTTTCCCTTTCCTTGTCGACGGCCTCGGCGCCGAGCGAGGCATGCGCGAATTTGCTCATGTCCTGCATCTGGATGCTGAGAACGTCATGGTCGAGCGTGTGGCGGATGTCGTGGACGATGCCGACGGCGGTGCCGAGGTCGACCAGCACGGTCATCGCCTCGCGCATCACCGGGTTGATCGGTACATCGGGCAAGCAGCACAGGGTGAAGCGCTTCGGCGGGCAGATCCGGAGCATCTTGACGAAGGAGACGGCGAAGCGCGCCCGCGTGTCGCTCGATAGGGCTATGCTGAGCGTCTCGATCTCGCCGCGCATCTGCCGGATCGAGAAGATGTCGACGAGGGCCTGGCTCGGATGCTCGTCGGCGCCATTGCCGGCATTGATGACGGGCAGATAGCTCAGCCGCCCGACGCGATAGGGCATGTCCTCCAGATGCGAGCGGACCACCAGCAGGTCGCTGTAGAGCTCGACGGTGCGGATGTGGTCCTCAATGGATTCGCCCGTGCTATTGCCGATGCGGCTGCGGTCGGTGTCGTAGGCGTCGATCGACTGATGGCCGAGCCGTGCGGCCGCCGCCTGGAAGCCGAGCCGCGTGCGCGTGCTGCGCTGGTCGAACAGGGTGGCTATCACCTTCGGGCGTCGGCGCGGCACCGACGGCTGCTCGGGGAGGGGAAGCCCGGCCTTCTCCATCTCCTCCTCGCGCAGATGCCGCTCAGCGCGTTGGATGATGTCGTCGAGGTCAAAGCGCGAAACGGCGTCGGCGCTCAGCAGATCCTTCCCGCTCGGATAGTTCGGGCGCTGCATCCTAGAGGCTGTCAAGAACCATGGGGGCGATTTGACGCGCCCTGCGGGTGAGGTGAAAACCGCAGAGCTGCAGCGTCGCACCGCTTGCCGATACGGATGTATCGGCGGTGCGATGCTCCTCCCATCTCTGCGGCTTTGACCTCATCAAATCGCCCCCATGGTTCTTGACAGCCTCTGGGCCTCCGGCTCGCGCGGGCGTCTGCGGCCGGAGCGCTTCAGGCAACCTGGCTGAAGCGATCCGACTTGCGCCAGCCGGAGCGTGATGCTCTCGTCCGTCCCGTCGCTACACGAGTGCCGATCATGGGCAGCAATTCCTCCGCTGTCATCGGCCGAGCGAAAACAAAGCCCTGAATGCCATGGACGGCGTGCTTTTTGATGACCTCAAGCTGCTCCTGCGTTTCCACCCCCTCGACGATCAGGCGCAGTTCGAGGTCATGGGCGAGCTGGGTGATGACGTTCATCAGCGAATCGGCCTTCCGCGAAGTACCGATTTCCTGCGTGAAGGACTGGTCGATCTTGATCGTATCGATCGGCAGATGCGCCAGATAGCTCAGCGAGGAATAGCCGGTGCCGAAATCGTCGAGCGCGATCCGCACGCCGAGCTTGCGCAGCGCGACCAGCCGCGAGACGACATGGTCGGGGTCGTCGATCAGCGAACTCTCTGTGATCTCGATCGTCAGCCGTGCCGGCTCGATGCCGCTCATCCGGATCAGCGCCTCGACCGTGCCGACGAGATCGTGGCCGTGATCGAACTGACGCGCCGAGACATTGACGCTGACGCCGATGCTGCTCGGCCATGACAGGGCGGTCCGCATGGCCTCTCCGAGCGCCCAGGAACCGAGCACCGTGATCAGGCCCGTCCGCTCGGCCAGAGGAATGAAGATCTCGGGGCTCACCATGCCGCGATAAGGGTGCTTCCAGCGCAGCAGAGCCTCGACGAGCATCGCCGAGCCGGAACGCGGATTATAGATCGGCTGGAAATGCAGCTCGAACTCGCCGCGACGCAGCCCTTCGCGCAGTTCCGTTTCGAGCGCCAGGCTGTCCTCATGCTCGTCGCGAATGGCGACGGTATACACGACGAAGCGGTTCCTGCCGTCGAGCTTGGCGCGGTAGAGCGCGATGTCGACGCATTTCAGCGCTTCTTCGATCGAGGGCGCGCAGCCGGCCGGCGCGATCCCCATGCTGGCCGTCGCCGTGATGTGGCGCCCGCCGATGAAACGCTGGCTCGCGAGCAGCATGACAAGGCGCGCAGCCAGCGCCGTCGCATCGTCGACGCTGCGCGTGGTCGCGACCATGAACTCGTCGCCGCCGGTGCGGGCTGCGATGTCGCCAGGCGCGAGGTCCGCGATCAGCGTCTCGCTGACCGCCTTGAGCAGCGCATCGCCAACATCGTGGCCGAGGCTGTCGTTGATGCCCTTGAAGCGATCGATATCGATCGAGATCAGTGTCAGGGGACGACCGGACGCCGCCACGGCCCGGATCTCGCGCATGAAGCCCCGGCGGTTGTAGAGGCTGGTGATCGTGTCGTTGACGGCGAGATGCTCCAGCTCGCGTATCGAGCGCAGCCGGGCGACGAAGATCTGATGGATCACTTGCGCGCTGGAGAATGTCAGCACGGCGGTCAGCGCCACCGATAGGGCGATGACGAGATAAGCCGGGTCCCTCGTCCAGAGCAGGGCCAGCGTGAACGGCGTCGCCGCCGCGAGAACCTGCACGCGCGTGATCACCGGCCGCGAGCTGTTGCGTCCCGATATGCCGGCGAGGTAGCCGATCGTCTGGGCAACAGCGAGCACCGCGACGGGCTCGTGGGTGTAGCGCAGGATCGCGTAGGCGCCGAAAGCGGCGATCAATGCGGCCGTCGACCAGGCTCCAGCCATCGCGAGCTTCTCGAGACGGTCGATATCGCCGACGCTGGCGGATGTGAGGTGGATGGATTTGTAGTGGTGGTGCGAGATGTGGCGGAAGCAGCCGACCGCAACCATGGCGGCGGCCATCGCATAGAAGACGAGGTCGTTGCCGGTCAAAAGCCCGGCCGCGATCATGACCGCCGTGACGGTCACGGTGCCGATGAGAATCGTGCCCGGCGTCGCATAAAGTGCGGCCACCAGTTCGGATTTCATCGCGATGTCGTTTTCATGAACATCAACGATCATGAGGAGCGCCCTGCCATCAGGTCCGAATTGACCTGACGAGCGCTCCATTCTCGATAAAAACTTGTTAAGGAACGGTGTGTGCTTTCTGAAGGTTCGCCGATAACTTGTGCAAAATTCGATTAATATTCAGGCTTTTGCCTCCAGCCGGTACCTCATGAAACCTTCTGCGTTCTCACCAGCGGGCTCGGCCTTCAGGCTCGCCGGCCGTTTACCGGCCGCCGCCGGTGACGTCGTGAATGTGACGTTGACGCCCGCTGGCAGCGGCGCCAGCGACCAGTTGCCATCAGCCTTCGGCTCGATCGCCTTTTTCCCGATGATGTGACGGACGATGACATCGCGGTTGAGGTCCGGTGCTTCCAGCACGACCGTCGTCCGCGTGCCCGGAAAATTGCCGCCGCCCGAGGCGCGGTAATTGTTGGTGACGACCAGGAAATTGGCCTGCTCGTCGATCGGCTGCCCCGCGAAGGCGAGGTCGAGGATGCGGCGCGCCTGCGGCGCGACGAGCTTGCCGTCGGTGTCGTAGCGCGAGGGCTGTGTCACGTCGATCCGATAGGTGACGCCATCGATGACGTCGAAGTTGAAGGCCGGGAAGCCGGGATTGATCAGCGGCTGTTCCTCGGTCTTCGCCGGATCGACGCGGTTGAAGATTCCGGCCGAGCGCTCGAGCCATTCCCCGATCTCGGCGCCGGTGACTTTCACGATCTGCACCGTATTCGGGTAGAGGTAGATGTCGGCGATGTTCTTCAGGGCCAGCGGCCCGGCCGGGATGTCGGTGTAGAAGGACGGGCCGGCGCGTCCGCCCGATTTGAACGGAGCAGCCGCCGAAAGGATCGGCAGATCCTTCCAGCGCGTCTGGGCCATCAGCGGCTTGGCATAGGCGATTTGCGCCTCGGCGACGATCTGGATCGAAGGGTCGTCTGTCACCAGGGCGAAAAAGGAATTGATCGGCGAGGCGGTGCTGCCGACCGGTTCGCGCATATAGTTTAGCGTTGCCTCGTGGTCGGCCTTGACGGTCGCCAGGATCGCCGGCTCGGCCGCGGCTTTGGGCACGATCTTGCGATCCGGCGTGCGCTCATAGATCGGCTTCGCCTCGACCTTGAAGTCAGCGACCCTCCAGCGCTCGCCACGCTTTTCCAATTCGAGATCGAGGATGCCGAGATGCGAGCCCCAGAAGCCCGGCTGGCAGGCCGGCTTGCCGTTGAGCGCACCCTTGACGTTGTCGACGCCGGGAATGCCGTCGAAGGCCTTGCCGCCCGGGAAGACCAGATGCTGATGGCCGGTCAGGATGACGTCGATGCCCTCGATCTTTGAAAGGTGCAGCGCGGCGTTCTCCTCCATGCCGCGTCGCACGCCGCCGGTGATGCCGGAATGGCAAAGCGCGATGACGAGATCGGGCTGGGCGTCGAGCAGATCGGGCATATGCTTCTCGGCCGCATCGACGATGTCGGTTGCGACGAGCTTGCCGTCGATATTCGCCTTGTCCCACTGCATGATCTGCGGCGGCACGAAGCCGATCACGCCGATCTTGAGCACATGCTTGGCGTTGGCCTCGTCCTCGAAGCTCTGCTCGAACAACCGCCAGGGATCGACCAGCGGATAGCCGCCGATGCGCTCGACATTGGCGCAGACCAGCGGGAATTCGGCCTTGGCGAGGCCGTGCTCAAGGAACTCCAGCCCGTAGTTGAACTCGTGGTTGCCGAGCGTGCCGCAGAGATAGGGCAGGGCGTTCATGGCGGCGAGCATCGGATGGGTCTCGCCGGCCTTCAGCCCCTTCTTGTAGGCGATGTAGTCGCCGAGCGAGGAGCCTTGCAGGAAATCGCCATTGTCGAAGAGCAGGCTGTTCTTCGCCTCGCCCTGCGCGGCCTTGATCAGGCTCGCGGTCTTGGCGAGGCCGACCGTGTCGTCCGGCCCGTCGCGGAAATAGTCGTAAGGCACGACATTGACGTGGAGATCGGTGGTTTCGAGCACCCTGAGCTTGAGCCGCGCCGGCGTCTCGGCGGCAGCGGGCAGGGCGGCGCTCGCGACGATCGCAGCTCCGCCCTTCAGCGTCTCTCGCCGGTTGAGATGGTGATCTCGCGCCCGATGACGCTGTGCCAGACGATCCTGCGCCATGTGCTGCTCCCGCTTCGCGCAACGGAGCAGGAGGGTAGCATTGCGGCAAGCCCATGACAGGGGAAAGATGCATGTTCCGCCGCTCTGTGGGAACATGCTGAACGAGGCCCGCCATGATCCTGATCGGCCAGTACGACTCGCCCTTCGTCCGCCGCGTCGGCATCGCGCTGGCGCTCTATGGCCTCGCCTTCGAGCATCGGCCCTGGTCCGTCTTCGGTGAAGGCGATCAGGTCCGCGCCTTCAATCCGCTGATGCGGGTGCCCACGCTGGTGCTCGACGATGGCGAGGTTCTGTTCGACAGCGTCAGCATCATCGACTGTCTCGATGAGTTGGCCGGGGAGGAACGCGCCCTCTGCCCGCGCGTCGGTGCGAGGCGTCGCCATATCCTCGCTGTGGTCGCGCTCGCCATGGGGGCAGCCGAGAAGGCCGTCAGCTTGTTCTACGAGTTGCGGCTCCACAAGGAGGTTTCCGCCGTCTGGGCGGATCGTTGCCGCAGCCAGGTTCTCTCGACGCTCGCGGCCCTGGAGCGCGATCGTGCCGGCCGGACCGGTCCCTACTGGTTCGGCAACGCGATGACCCATGCCGATATCGCCGTGGCGGTCTCGCTGCGCTTCATCAGGGAGGCGCATCCGGGTTTTATCGACGATGCGGATGTACCGGCGCTGGGAGCGCACGCTGCGGCTCTCGAAGTGCTGCCCGTCTTCAGCGCGATCTCGCAGCCCTTCGTCCCGCCCGTTTGATCCCGATGCTGCGGGTGGTCCTGCACGCGTTGCGGGGCGCCCCGGCCTGCCGCCGACTTGCGCCGGAGACCGTCAACCGGCAGCTTGCGCCACGATTCAGCCGGGGCGGCGCCTTCGGCCAGAGCGATCGGGAGCGAACATGAATCAACATTTCATCAATGGCCGCTATGTCGCTGGCCAGACAGGCGAAACCATCGCCAAGCTCAACCCGGCCACCGGCGAGGAATTCGCCCGCATCGCCTGCGGCAACGCCGCCGACATCGACGCCGCGGTCACGGCTGCGCGAGCCGCTTTCGACGGCGCCTGGGGCAAGCTGACGGCGGCCGAGCGTGGGCGCCTGATCTCGAAGCTTGCGCTCAAGGTGCAGGATCATTTCGACGAGCTGGCGAAGCTCGAGGCCCGCGACACTGGCAAGCCGATGAGCCAGGCCCGTGCCGACATCGATGCCACCATCCGCTATTTCGAGTTCTATGGCGGCGCGGCCGATAAGGTGCACGGTCACGTCATCCCCTTCCTGAACGGCTACAGCGTCAGCGTCATCCACGAGCCGCACGGCGTCACCGGCCACATCCTGCCCTGGAACTACCCGGCGCAGATGATCGGGCGATCGCTCACCGCCTCGCTCGCTATGGGTAATGCCGTGGTTCTGAAACCCGCTGAGGACGCCTGTGCCACGGCCTTCCGTCTTGCTGAGCTTGCCACCGAGGTCGGCTTCCCCGACGGCGCGATCAACATCGTCGCTGGCCGCGGCCATGAAGCGGGCGCGGCGCTCTCCTCCCATCAGGGCATCGGCTTCATGTCCTTCACCGGCTCGCCCGAGGTCGGCAAGATGGTGCAGCATGCCTGCGCCGAGCATCTCATTCCCTGCACGTTGGAGCTCGGCGGCAAGTCGCCCCAGATCGTCTTCGAGGATGCCGATATCGACACGCTGGTGCCGATCGCCTGCAAGGCCATCGTCCAGAACACCGGGCAGACCTGCTCGGCCGGCAGCCGCCTGCTCGTCCAGAAGAGTATCTATGATGACGTCGTCTCCGCCGTCGCCAAGCAGTTCTCCAAGCTGCAGGCCGGCACGCCGGAGATGGACCTCGATTGCGGCCCGGTCATCAACGCCAAGCAGCGCGGCCGCGTCCAGAGCTTCATCGATCAGAGCCGCGAGGCCGGCATCCCGGTGATCGCGCAGGGCCAGATCGCGCAGGGTGTGCCGAATGGCGGCTTCTACGTCCAGCCGACGCTGTTCGGCCCGGTGCCGCGCGGCAACCGGCTGGAGCAGGACGAGGTCTTCGGCCCCGTGCTCGCCGCCTTCCCCTTCGACGACGAGGAGGATGCGATCAAGGCCGCCAACGGCACGGATTACGGCCTCGTCGCGGCCGTCTGGACGAAGGATGGTGGGCGCCAGCAGCGCGTCTCGAAGCGCGTCCGCGCCGGCCAGGTGTTCATCAACGGCTACGGCGCCGGCGGCGGCATCGAATTGCCCTTCGGCGGCACCGGCAAGAGCGGCCACGGCCGCGAGAAGGGCTTCATCGCGCTCGAGGAGTTCGCGGTGACCAAGACCATCGTGCACAAGCACGGGTAACCTCGTTCTACACCGCCGTCATTCCGGACAAGCGGCGAAGCCGCGCCGATCCGGAATCCATCGGAAGGCGCCACGCTCTGGGATGGATTCCGGGTCTCCGCGGAGTTCATCCTTGGGCCGATCGAAGATCGGACCCGAGGGCTGCGCCCGGAATGACGGCGCGCATAATGGGCTGCCGTTCTAGCCGGCCGCCGCCGGCTTCGGCCAGCTCGCCGTTACACCGGGCTGGACCGGCCGCTCCAGATAGGTCGAGAGCACGACATAGCTGCGCGTCGCCTTGACGCCGGGCGTGTCGTAGAGCCGCCCGAGCAGCCCTTCGAGCGCATGGGTATTCTCGGTCCTGACCTTCAGCAGCATGCAGGTGTCGCCGGCGACGGAATGGATCTCCTCCACTTCCGGGTGCTCCCGGATCGCCATCAGCGCCGGCGTCTTGCCCCAGCCGGTGGTGTCGACATGCACGAAGGCGAGCAGGGTCTTGCCGGTGGCCGCCGGCTCGATCAGCGCCGCGACCTGCCGGATCGCGCCCGATTGCTTCAGCCGCTTGATCCGCTCATGCGCCGCCGGCGGCGACAGTCCCACCCGCTCGCCGATGCGGGCGTAGCTCTCCGTCGCATCCTCGACCAGAACACCTAACAGCTTTCGGTCCATCGCATCGAGCGTGCGCTCCGCAGAGCGTTCACGCCGAACCCCATCTGTTTTTTTATCCATGGCCCTGAATCCGATTGAACGTGAATTCTATTCGGCCATTCTGTCGCTATGCCGAACGTCAATCAACACTCGTCTGTCGCGGCCTTGCCGGCGACCCGGATCCCGGTCGCAGCCTATGCGCTGTGCCTCTGCATCGCCGTCATCGGTTCGAATTCGCTTGTGCTCGGTCCGATTGCGCCGCAGGTGGCGGAAAGCTTCGGGCGCGATACACCGGCCGTGATGACCGCCTCCGGCGCGTTCGGCATTGGGACCGCGCTCGCTGCCATCCTGCTCGGTCGCCTGATCGATCGTTTCGGCGCAGGGGTGACGCTGCGCGCGGCGCTGGCGCTCTTCACCCTGGCTCTGGCCAGCAGCGCGGCGGCGCCAGTCCTGCCGGTGCTGGTCGGCGCGCAGTTCGTGGCAGGACTCGCGGCCGGCGTGGCCTTGCCCTCGATCTATACGCTTGCGGCGGCAGTCGCGCCGGCTGGACGCGAGAGCGACACGATCGGCATCGTGCTTTCTGGCTGGACGCTGAGCATGGTCGCTGGCGTCTCGCTCTCGGCGGTGATGGCCGACAGCATTGGCTGGCGCTTGGTCTACGCCTTTGCGGCTGGCGCCGGCACGTTCGCCCTACTGGTCGCGCAGGCGATGAAGCTGCAGGGTGCGCCGGCCGCGGCGACGACCTCCTCGCCGCTGGCGGCGCTGCGCGTGCCCGGCGTGGTGCCGCTCCTCGTCGCTTGCGCCGGCTTCATGGCGTCCTTCTACGGCGTCTACGCCTATATCGGCGATCACCTGCATCGCGCTCTCGGCCTCTCGCTCAGCGCCAACGGCCTGCTTGCGCTGACCTATGGTCTCGGTTTCGGGGCGGCGGCCTTCCTCGACGGGCTGATCGACCGCTTCGATGCCGGGCGCTTCCTGCCGGCGATGTTCCTGGCGGTCGGGGGCGTCTACCTTGGCATGGGTGCGGTGAGCGGCAGCTATGTGCTGATGCTGGCGGCCGTGTTCCTCTGGGGCCTCGCCAACCATTTCGCGCTGAACGTGCTGATCATGCGCCTCGGCGCGCTCGATCCCGCGCGCCGCGGCGCCGTGATGGGCCTCAACAGCGGGGTGACCTATCTCGCGCTGTTCGTTGGCACGGCCTCTTTCGGCCCGCTCTATACGGCGGCAGGCTTCGCTGTCCTACCGGTCGCTGCGGCGGGTTTGATGTTGCTGGCCGCGATCTCGGCCACTTTCGCTCGCGCGAAAGCCTTGCGCCGCGTCACATCCTGACGATGTGACGGATCGTGCGGCCCTCGTTCAGCGCATCGAAGCCTTCGTTGATCTCGTCGAGGCTGCCCGAACTGGTCCAGAGCTTGTCCACGGCCAGACGCCCGCGCTGATAGAGCTCGATGAAGCGCGGGATGTCGCGCGAGGGCACGCAGGAGCCGACATAAGACCCCTTTAGCGTCCGCTCCTCGGCGACGAGCCGGACCGGTGAGAGCGAGAGCGTATGGGCCGGGTTGGCGAGGCCGGCGGTCGTCGTCGTGCCGCCCCTCCTTGTGATCTGATAGGCGAGGTCGAGCGCCTTGACCGAGCCGGCCATCTCCAGCCCGTGATCGACGCCGCCCTTCGTCGCCTGCTTGATCGCCTCGATCACGTCCGGAGCATCGGCCTTGAAGGCGTCGGTCGCGCCGAGCGCCAGCGCCAGGTCGAGCTTGTCTTGCGCGAGATCGACGGCGACGACGCGCGAGGCGCCGCAGGCGATGGCGCCGAGCAAGGCCGAAAGCCCGACGCCGCCGAGCCCGACAACAGCTACCGTCTCGCCGGCCTTGATCCGTGCCGTGTTCACGGCGGCGCCGACCCCGGTCAGCACGGCACAGCCGAACAGCGCCGCGATCTCGTGCGGGATGTCCGCCTCGACCTTGACCAGCGAGCGGCGCGAGATCACCGCATGTTCCGCAAAGGCTGAGACGCCGATATGGTGATGCACCGGCTGGCCATCGACGGAGAGCCTGCGCCCGCCGCCCAGCATCTCGCCGCGCCCGTTGGCGGCGTTGCCGGGCTCGCAGAGCGCCGGGCGGCCTTCGGCACAGGGCGCGCAATGTCCGCAGGAGGGCACGAACACCATCACCACCCGGTCGCCGGGCTTGAGGTCGTCGACGCCTTCTCCGGTCTCGACGACTTCACCGGCGGCCTCGTGGCCGAGGACCATCGGCACTGGGCGCGGGCGGTTGCCGTCGATCACCGAGAGATCGGAATGGCAGAGGCCCGCGGCACGGACCTTGACGAGCACCTCGTCGCGGCCGGGCGGGGCGAGGTCGAGTTCCTCGATCCGCAGCGGGCGGCTTTGCGCGAAGGGAGCCGCAACCGGGCTTTGGTTCAGGACGGCGGCGCGAATCTTCATGGGCGCAAGCTCCGGTCTCGTAACTCGATGCTATCCCGACAGGAGAGGGCGCCGCTGTCAAAGGCCGGATGCGTCTACCGTCATTGCGAGGAGCGAAGCGACGAAGCAATCCAGAGGGACTGGGTCGAACGTTGCACCCGGTCCCCCTGGATTGCTTCGCTGCGCTCGCAATGACGGGGAGGGTGTTCGGGCGCCGCTCAGGCCACCTCGCTCAGCGTGCCGCCGAGGAAGAGCTGCCCGATGCGCGGATCGGCCAGGATCTCCGCCGCCGGTCCGTGCATGCGCGTGCGGCCGAGTTCGAGCACCAGCCCCTCGTCGGAGATTTCCAGCGCGGAGCGGGCGTTCTGCTCGACCATCAGGATCGAGACACCCTTGGCGCGCAATTCCTTCAGGATGCCGAAGGTCTCCTGCACCATCAGCGGCGAGAGACCGATCGAGGGCTCGTCGATCAGCACGAGCTTGGGGTCGAGCAGCAGGCCGCGCACGATTTCGAGCTGCTTCTGCTCGCCGCCGGAGAGCGTCGAGGCCTGGGCGTCGGCCTTGCGCCGGAGTGCCGGGAAACGGTCGAGCGCCGCCTCCAGCCGCCGCGGCATGTCGGTAATGCCCGAGCCGGCGGCGACAGTGCCGAGCTCGATGTTGTGGCGGACCGACAGCTCCGGGAAGATGTTGCGCCCCTGCGGGACATAGCAGATGCCGGCTTCGAGCAGCTTGCGCTGATTCCAGCCGGTGATGTCGCGCCCATCGAAGCGGATGCGGCCCTCGCGGAGTTTCAGCAGTCCGAAGATCGCCTTGAACACGGTCGACTTGCCGGCGCCGTTCGGCCCGATGACGGTGGTGATCGCGCCGCGCTTCACCGCGAAGCTGGTGCCGTTCAGGATGGTCATGGCGCCGTAGCCGCCGACCACGCCGTCGAGGTCGAGGATGGGGGTGCTCATTCCTAGCTCCGTCCTACCGTCATGCTCGGGCTCGACCCGAGCATCTCTTGCCGGAGATTCTCGGGTCTGCGCTGCGCTCCGCCCGAGAATGACGCATGTTTCAATGCCCCAGATAGGCTTCGATCACCGCCGGATCGGCGCGGACCTCGGCGGGCGTGCCCTCGGCCAGCACCTTGCCTTCGGCCAGCACGATCACGCGCGAGCACAGGCTCATCACGAAATCCATGTTGTGCTCGATCACCACGAAGGTCGCACCCTGCTCGGCGTTGATGGCGCGCAGTCGCTCCTTCAAATCGCCCAGCATGGTCAGGTTGACGCCGCCGGCCGGCTCGTCCAGCAGCACGAGGCGCGGCCCCGCCATGAAGGCCATGGCGGCGTCGAGCAGTTTCTGCTGGCCGTAGGACAAGCCGCCGGCCTTGGCCCCGGCGAGATGGCCGAGCTTGAAGAAGCCGATCATCTGCTCTGCCTTCTCGGATAGCCCCGCATCGCGCGCGCCGAACAGCCGGCCGAGCATCGAGCCCTGATGTTCCTGGCCGGCCAGGATCAGATTCTCGCGCACCGATAATTCCGGGAAGACCTGCAGGAGCTGGAAGGTGCGGCTGACGCCGAGCCGGTTGAGCTTTGAAGGGCGCATATTGGTGACATCTTGCCCGTCGAGCTTCACCGCGCCCTGCGTCGGTTCGAGCTGGCCGAGGATGCAGTTGAACAGGGTCGACTTGCCGCAGCCATTCGGCCCGATGATGCCGAGGATCTCGCCCTCGTTGACGGAGAAGGAAACGCCGTTCACGGCCTTGATGCCGCCGAAGGCCTTGTGCAGGTCGTGGACCTCAAGGACCGGACTCATGGCGCGCCTCCCGCCTTGCGCCGCAATGCGGCCCAGCCGCGCTCAACGAGGCCGCTGATGCCCTGCGGGCAGACGACCAGCAGCGCGAGCACGATGGCCGCGAAGATGATGAGGTAGAGCGAGCCGGCGAAACGCAGCCATTCCGGCAGGACGACGCCGAGCAGCGCGCCGACGAAGGGGCCGAAGAGATAGCCGGCGCCGCCCGCGACCACCATCAGCAGCAGGAACAGGCTCTGCGACAATGAGAACGGGGAGGGGTCGATGAACTCGACCAGCGGCGCATAGAGCGAGCCGGCGAAGCCGCCATAGGCCGAGCCGATGGCGAAGGCGAGCAGCGTGTAGGCGCGGGTATCGACGCCGAGGCTTGCAGCCCGGACCGGGTTCTCGCGCAGCGCCGTGAAGGCGCGGCCCCAGGGTGAGCGGATCAGCCACCACAGCGCCAGCGAAAGGATCAGCGTGACGACGACGACGAAGCGGTGGAATTCCAGCGCGCCGAACAGCTTGATGCCGAAGAACTCCGGCCGGTTGATGTTGGAGATGCCGAAGACGCCGCCGGTCAGCCACTGCTCGTTGCGCAGGACGAGCCAGATCAGCGTCGAGAAGGCGAGGGTGACGAAGGCGAGGTAATGCGTGCGCACCCGCAGCGCCGGGAAGCCGAGCAGGATGCCGACCGCGAAGGTGAGCAGGCCCGAGAGGCCGAAGGCGGCATACCAGTTCACGCCGTATTTCGTGGTCAGGATCGCGGTGCTGTAGGCGCCGAGCCCTATGAAGGCGGCCTGCGCCAGCGAGCTCTGGCCGGCATAGCCGAGCGTGAGGTTGAGCCCCATCACGCCGATGCTCATCACCAGCCAGAGCGAGAGCACATAGGTGCCGTAACGGCCCATGCCGACCGGCGCGAACCAGAGGACGACGGCGCCGATCAAGAACGCGATCAGCGCGGCGTCGATCCGGCGGGTGGAGCGGCGCGGCGAAGCGGCGGAGGTTTGCAGGGCAGGGGCGCTCATACGCGGCGCTCCTCCTTGCGGCCCATCAACCCTTCCGGCTTGATCAGGATGATGGCTACCAGCAGCACCAGCGGCACCGCGAGCCGGTATTGCGTCGAGATATAGGCGGCGGCAAGCGAATCCGCGACGCCGATCAGGATGCCTCCGACGAGCGCACCCCGCACTTGGTTGAAGCCGCCGACGATGGCGGCGATGAAAGCGAAGAGGCCGATGGTTTCGCCGTTCGAGAATTTCGCCAGATAGATCGGCGAGATCAGCAGCGAGGCGACGACGGCGAGCGCGGCGTTGAGCAGAAAGGTGAGCAGCACCATCCGCTCGACGGGGATGCCGAGGATGCGCGCGACCGTGGGGTTCTGGGCCGTCGCCTGCATCTGCCGGCCGAGCTTCGTGCCGCCGACGAACCATTGCAGCAGGCCGATGGCCGCAAAGGCGACGACGATGATCGCGAGATGCTGCAGCGAGATCGCGGCGCCGAGCAGGTTGACCATGTCCGTCGGCACCAGCGATGGGAAGCTTTGCGCCTCGGCCGAGAAGCCGTCCTTGGCGCCTTCCTTCATGATGATCGACAGCGCCATGGTGGCGATGGCGAGCGGCAGCACGCCGTGCTTGATCATCGGGTCGACGACCACGAGCTTGAAGCCGGCGCCGAAGACCAGCAGGAAGACCGCGATGCCGATCAGGCCTCCGGCCCAGAGCGGCAGGTCGAAGAGCTTGACCGCGAGCAGGATCAGCACCGCCGGCAGCATGACGAACTCGCCCTGGGCGAAGTTGATCGTCTGCGAGGTCTGCCAGACCAGCGTGAAGCCGATCGCGGCGAGCGCGTAGATCGCGCCCGTGGCGATGCCAGCGATGAGATAGGCGATGAATTCGGCCATGGCGGTTGTGCGCTTGGTTGGAGAGCGTTGCGTGTTCAATTCGCGCGCGTCATCCCGGACGAAGCGAAGCGAGATCCGGGATCCATGCAGCCGCGACGCCCTTCGATGGATCCCGGGTCGAGCGCTGCTCGCCCGGGATTATGTCGAGGGCGAAACGGCTGCTTACTGTTTGATCTTCGGCAGCGTCGTGTTGATCACCTGCTTGCCGTTCACGACCTCGGCGAGGAAGCTTTCGCGGTCGAGATCGCCGTTCTGCTCGATCACGGTGTCGATCAGGATGCCGGGTTCCTCGCTCGCCTTGATGGAGGCGCCGCGCAGTGTGTCGGCGAGCCCTTTCTTGTCGAGCTTCTTCTGCTTTTCGGTCGCCCATTTCACCATGAAGACGGCCATGTAGCCCTTGATGCCGTTATGGTCCGAGGAGAAGCCGTATTTCTCGCGGTAGCGCTTGCCGAACTCCTGCAGAGCCGGGATCGGCGCATCGGTCGAGAGGCCGACATGGCCCTTGGCGCCGTTGGCGGCGTCGCCGGCGAGTTCCAGCACCTTGGCGCCGAGCAGCGTCGTCTCGCCGATCATCGGCTTGGTGATGCCCTGCTGCTTGGCGGCGCGCAGGAAGCGGGCGCTCTCTTCCTCGTTCAGATAGACGAAGACTGCGTCGGCATTGGCATTCTTCACCTTGATTGCATCGGCTGTGAAATCGGCCTGGCCCTGCTCGGTCGAGACGTCGACGGCGACCTTGATGCCGGCCTTTTCGAGCTCGGGCAGGATGGTGTCGCGCCCGCCCTTGCCGAAGTCGTTGTTGACCCAGACCACGGCGATCGAGCCAGCCTTGAGCGTATCCTTCATGTATTTGGCGATCTTCGGCATCGCCGCCGCCTGGCTGATCGAGGTGCGGAAGATGTAGGGGTTGCCCTGCCGGGTGAAGCCGGCTGCCTCGCCGCCGACGATCTGGGCGACTTCGGCGCGCTGCGAGATCTGCATGGAGGCGCCGATCGGGCCGGAGAAGATCGGGCCGAGGATGGCATAGGCGCCTTCATCGATGCCGCGCTGCACGGCGGCGCGGGTGTTACCGGGATTGGTCTGCGTGTCGTAATGGACGATCTCGATCTGCTTGCCGAGGATGCCGCCCTTGGCGTTGATGTCGGCGGCGGCCATCTCGGCGCCATTCTTCCAGTTCGTGCCGGCGGCGGCGCCCGCGCCCGACAATTCGATGACGTCAATCAGCTTGACCTTGTCCTGCGCCTGTGCGGGCAGGCTGAGGGCGGCGCCAAGCGCGGCGGCCATGACCCAGAGCGATTTCATTCCCTAACTCCTCCCAAGCCGTTTCTTCTTCGCCGGCTCATTTCCATCGACGAGAGCGTTGTGCACGGCGTCTAAGGGACCCTGACGCTGCGCAAGCACTCGCTTCTTGCGCGGCTTTGGGCCGGGATGTCCAGAGGGGAGAAGCGCAGGCGACGCGGGTCGTTCGATCTGCTGCGGTCACTGACATCGGCTGGCGGCGGTTCGTTTGATGAGATCGCGGCTATATGCGAGCGATACCGGGCGAAGCAGGCGGATGGCGGAGAGGTTCGAATGACTCAGGACGCGCTGTTCGAGCGGCTGTGGAATGGCAGCGCCGCGATGGAGGAATGGACCGCGGCGGTCTCGCACGGCGCCATCACCCATGTCGCGGAGAACATCATCACGGTCCACACGACCTATTTCTGCGGCAGCGTAACGGCGATCCGGACCAGCGAGGGGCTGGTGCTGATCGATACCGCCAAGCCGGAGACGGCGCAGCAGACGCTCGACGTCATCCGCTCCTGGGATGACGCGCCGATCCACACGGTGATCTTCACCCATGGCCATATCGACCATACCAGCGGCATCACGGTCATCGACGCGGAGGCTGAGAGGCGCGGGCTTCCGCGCCCGCGGATCATCGCCCATCGCAATGTCGCGCGGCGCATGCAGCGCTACGAGGACACGCACGGCTTCAACAGCCTCGTTCAGGGACAGCAGTTCAACAAGCCGGGATATGTCTATCCGATCGGCCAACGTCGACCGGACGAGGTCTATGACGACCGCATGTCCCTCTTCATTGGCGGCGAGCAGATCGATCTCTTCCACGGCCGGGGCGAGACGGATGACGCTACCTTCGTCTGGCTGCCGGAGCGCCGGGTTCTGGCGAGCGGCGACTTCGTAATCTGGGTGTTCCCCAACGCCGGCAACCCGCGCAAGGTGCAGCGCTATGCGGCCGAATGGGCCGCGGCCTTGCGACGGATGGAGCAGCTTGAGCCGGCCGTGCTCATCCCCGGCCACGGGCCAGTGGTTTTCGGAGAAGAACGGGCAGGGCAGATGCTCCGGGACGGCGCTGAGGCGCTCGAGCATCTGGTGCGCGAGACGCTCGCACTGCTGAACCGGGGCGCCACGCTCGACGAGATCCTGCGTGGCGTGAAGGTGCCCGCGGAATATCTCGCGAAGCCCTATCTCCTCGCGAAATACGACGACCCGGAGTTCCTTGTCCGGGGCATCTATCACTTCTATGCGGGCTGGTTCGATGGGAACGCAGCCCATCTCAAGCCGGCCCAGACGGCGGAGCTGGCAGCGGAACTCGCCGGGCTCGCCGGTGGTGCGGACAAGCTGGCCGAGCGTGCCCTTGCGCTCGCCGGGCAGGGGCAGGCACGGCTGGCTGTCGAACTCGCTGAGCTCGCTGGTGCCGCCATGCCGGACGACGGGCAGATTCAGGCGATCCGGGCCGAGGTGCTCCGGACGCTGATCGGGGCGGAAAGCTCCTTGATGGGCAAGGCCTTCCTGGCAGTCTACGAACGCGAGGCGACCCGGCGGTCGAAGGCCTGACGGAAGAGCCCAACCGTTCTAAGGCGTCGCCGGCAATTCCCTGGCCTTCCGGTCGAGCTCACGGAACACCGGCAGTGTCTGGGCAGCGAAGCCCTTGAGCTCGGGATCGGTGCCCTCGCTGGCATAGCGTTCCATCAGCGCGGTAGATTCGTGGTGCGCGCTGCGCTGGGCGTCGACATAGGCTCTGTCGAAATCGGCGCCCTGCTTGTCGGCGAGGTCACGCAGCAGGTCGAGATGCTTGCCGTCCGGACGGTCGGGAAGAGCAATGTCGGAGCGCTTGGCGATGATGCGGCGCAGGCTGCTCGTCGCCGCAGCATGGTCGTCCGCAAGGCGATGGGCGAAATCCTTGATCGCCGGGGAGCTGCTCTTGTGCAGGGCGAGCGTCGCGGACTCCACGCCGAACATGTTCGCGACCGCCGTCTGCGTGACGAAGTCTTGCGCGGGGATGGGCTGCTGGGCGTGGGCGCTTCCGCAGGCGAGCAGGGCTAGTGCGACAAGGCCGAGCGCAGCCGCTCCCGGAAAACGGTGATGCTTGGAGATCATGTTTCGGCAACCGCGAAGAAGGCCGGAGGTTCCATCGCATGGGTGACTCGCCGCAGCGCGCCTTGTCGCATTCTGGGCGCTGCGCTAGCAGGGGCGAAGGCGCTCCGCCTTGCCCGATGCTGAGGGAATTCCATGCCGACCACTGTCGAGACCGTGCGTGATGCGCTCGTCCGGGCCCGCCGCGGCCGCTCCCTGATCGAGACGGCGACTTTGCCGGTTCCCGAGACGCTTGCCGATGGTCATGCGACGCAGGCGGCCGTCGGCCGGGCACTCAACCTGCCGGAAGCCGGCTGGAAGGTCGGCATCGCCGAGGACGGCACGCCAATCGCGGGCCTGATGCCTGGCCCCTATCCCGCGCCGGGTGACGTCTATGAAGGCGCCATCGGGGCGGAGCTGCGCATCGAGATCGAGCTCGCGCTTCGGCTCGCGCGCGACGTGCCTTTCCGCCCGGCCCAGCCCTATTCGCGGGCGGAGCTGCTCGCCTGCTGCGACAAGGCCTATCTCGGCATCGAGATCGTCGAGAGCCGCCTCGCCAACTGGTTCGGCAAGGTCGCCTTTCCGCTCTGGCTCGCCGATGCGATGGGCCATGGCGGCTATTTCCTCGGCCCGGAGGTCGACATCAGGACACTCGATGACCTCACCGGCCTGGGCTGCTTCATCTCGCTCAACGGCGTGACGATCTACGATCAGCCCGCCGTCCACGGCAATGGCGATCCGATGGTGCCCTTCCTGGCCTGGGCCAATCGCAAGCAGGACAATCTCGGCAGCCTGCGCGCGGGGCAAATCATCACCACCGGCAGCCTCTGCGGCGGCGTGCTCTCGCCCGGCAGGGGCGAGGTCGTGACGAAGCTCTCGCCGCTGGCGACGGTTTCTCTGACGCTTCGATAGGAAACCAGGGCGGCGGGCGTATGCGCTGCCGCCGCCTTCTCTTCCGCAGGCGCTAGGCGCCCAGTTCCTGTGGCGCTGTCTCGTTGCCGACGACGCGGTCGCGTCCCTGCCGCTTGGCTTCGTAGAGATGCGCATCGGCATGGGCGACGAGGCCGCGAATGTCCTTCGCATCGTCGGGGAAGGTAGCGACGCCGATGCTGACCGTCGGCGCCGCGGCGAATTCCTGCGCCAGGGTGTGGTGGACGGCGACCCGCATCCGCTCTGCGGAAACCAGTGCCGCGGGATGCGACATGTTCTCGCAAAGCACGACGAATTCCTCGCCGCCATAGCGGAAGACGAGATCGTCGCCGCGGATTTCCGCGCGCAGGCATTCCACGACGCGCCGCAGCACCTCGTCGCCGACGACATGACCGTAGCGGTCGTTGATGCTCTTGAAGTGATCGACATCGAGGATCGCGAGGCTGACGGCCCGTTGCGTCGCGAGGCCTCGCGCCAGAATGGTCTGGCCGAGCGTCTCGAAGCGTTCTCGGGTCAGGGCGCCGGTGAGGGCGTCGCGGCCGCTCTTGCCGAGCAGTTCCTCGTATTTGTGCCGGTAGGTCAGCTTTTGGAAGATGTCCGAAAGCGGCTGCGGCGCAAGTTCCGGCGTCTGGCGTTCGAACAAATTGAGATAGAGACCCATCAGTACGGCATAGGTCGCGGCGGCGCCCATTTTCGCCACCCAGCCGCCGAAGAGCGCGCTGAGCGGCGTACCGGTCACCATATGCAGGCCGATGAAGAAGCCGGCCTGATCGAAGGTCAGGATGATCGCCAGGCTCAGGCAGGAGCGCAGGACGAGCGATCGCGGCAACAGCAGGCGCAGCCGCTCGTAGAACAGGATCAGCGCGATGGAATCGATGAAGAGCAGCGTCGTGCCCCAGACCATCAGCGCGCCCATCTGATCGATCAGGACGAGGTCCGGATTGTAGCCGGGCAGCGTGACCGGCGGGCCGTAGAGCCTGAGCGTCGCCACCAGCGCGACCATCAGGAAATTGCCGATCAATAGCCCGTAGATCGGCTGCCGCACCGTCTCGGCGTCTTCCCGGATGTAGAACAGCAGGATGATGGCGAGCTTGCCGGAGAACAGTACGGTCGAGCCCGGCGAGAGCAGGCCGAAGGGCAGCTCGATGAAGAAGACCGCGGCGAGATAGGTCTCCAGGAAGTGCATCACGCCGAGCGCGCAGAGGAAGGCGCCGAGCCCCATCAGGTGGCGCAGCCGGAAGAGCGCGGCCATGACGCCGAAATAGATCAGGGCTTGCGTGAGCAGCAGGATGGTGCCGGGCATGCTGAGCGTCTATCGCAGTTCGTTCTGACGAGGGATCAACGGTGTTCAGCCCGATAGCGCAACCGGCAACGGCAGAGAGATTCAGTTATTAACCTTCAGAGCCTTGAAAACCAATGCTTAGGCTTTTCACGACAGGGTTTTCCGGAACCGGCGCGCAGGCCGAGGGATTACAGGTCCTTGAGCATTGCGCATGCTCGCTCCCGCCTTATGATGGCGCGGGTATCGGACGCGGTTTCGATTGTGTGGCGGGGGTGGCTTTGGAGGGCGGATGCGGTTGTGGCGTAGGGCAGGGCATGCTGTCGCGTTGAGCGGCGGCTGTGCGTTTGCCACACTGCTGGGCCTGCAGGCTGAATCCGCCCGGGCTTTCGATCTTTCGTCGCTGGATGTGTTCGGCCTCTTCACCAAGAAGGACGAGCCGCCGGCGGCGAACGCGTCGAGTCTGCCCTACAAGCTCGACTTCGATCTCGGCGATGCCGAAGATGCCAAGACGCTGACCCGTACCCTGCAGGACGCTTCGCTGCTTTATCGGCTGCGCCAGGATGCGCCGCCGGACGGTGAGACGCTGGCGCGGCGGATGGCCGCCGATTTCAACCCGCTCGTCGATGCGCTCTGGTCGCAGGGCTATTTCAACGCCGACGTCTCCATGGTCGTCGACGGCGTTTCGCTGACGCTTGGGCTGGAGCCGAATGCGACCTTGATCCGGGCGCTGGAGGCGCATCGCAATCGCGATGCGGTGCCGATCACCATCAGGGTCCGGCCCGGCAAGGTTTTCGGCCTGCGGAAGATCGAGGTGGTCGAGCGCGACGAGCCCGGCCCGCCCGCGATCGCAAACCCGCTCAAGGTCTCGAAGCTGAAGGAGGGCGAGCCCGCGACCTCGGCTGCGCTGCGCGGCGCGCAGGCGGCTTTGGTCGACTATATGCGTGCCCAGTCGCGCCCGCTCGCCAAAATTGTCGAACTCAGGCCGGTCGTCGACCATGCCGCCGGCATCATGGATGTCACCTATGTCCTCGATCCCGGCCCGCTGGCGGGCTTCGGCGACATCACGATCGGCCAGACCGACGAGATTCCGCCCGCTGTCGTGCGCTCCTTCATTTATCTCGAGCCTGGGGATCCCTATTCGCCCAAGGCGCTGGCCGACACGCGTCGCTCGATCGCGAAGATTCCCGCTGTCGGCTCCGTCCGCATCCGCGAGGGCGACAAGCTCGACCGCGCCGGTAACCTGCCGATCTTCGTCGACGTCACCGAGCGGCCGAAGCGCCTGCTCGGTTTCTCCGCCCGCTATTCGACCATCGATGGCCCGGCGGTGAAGACCTATTGGGAGCATCGCAACCTGTTCGGCGGCGCCGAGCGGCTGCGGCTCGAAGGCAGCATCTTCCTTACGCCGCGCATTGACGGCACCAAGATCAAGAGTTTCGGAGATTTCGAGGAATCCGATATCGGCGGGCGCTTCGGCTTCAGTTTCATGAAGCCGGCATTGGGCGGCAGCCGCTATGACTGGCTGGTCGATGGCGTCGCGACGCGCGAGCGTGTCGGCACCAACCGCTATGGCGGCTACACGGCCCGCTACGCCAACGTCACCACCGCGATCATGCGTCGCTTCAGCGACACCTTCTCAGTCCAGGCCGGTCTCGAAGTGGAACGTGGCCAGACCAGCGACGTGCTCGGACAGATCACATACACGCTGGTCGGCATCCCGCTCTCGGTGAAATACGATTCGACCGACAGCCTGCTCGATCCGACGCGCGGCATTCGGGCCGCGGCCTCTTTTGCCGCCTATCCGACCTTCCTCGGCTCGACCGTCGGCATCTACCAGACCAAGGCAGCGATCTCCGCCTATTACGCCCTCGATGAGGATGCGCGCTATGTGCTCGCCGGCCGCATCGGCTTCGGCTCGCTCTTGGGCGCGAGCCTCAACGAGATCCCGCCCACGCGGCTCTTTTTCGCCGGCGGCGGCGGTTCCGTGCGCGGCTATGCCTATCGCAGCATTGCGCCGCTGGGGCCGTTCAATCAGGTCGTCGGCGGGCGCAGCCTGCTGGAGCTCTCGGCCGAGGCGCGCATCAAGATTACCGATACGATCGGCATCGTGCCCTTCTTCGATGCCGGAACGGCCTTCGAGTCGAGCTTCCCGGACGGCAAGCAGCAGCTGCAGATGGCCGCGGGTTTGGGCCTGCGCTACTACACCGGCATCGGGCCGATCCGCGTCGATGTCGCCGCGCCGCTCAACCCGCGCAAGGGCGACAAGCCGGTCGCGCTCTATGTCAGCATCGGACAGGCCTTCTGATGCGCCGCCTTCTCACCATGCCGCGCCTGAAGCGTTTTCGAGCGAAGTGGGCACCGATTCGCGTGAAGAAAACGCGACCAAACAAAAACGTAGAGCCATTCCGCGCTTCGAAAAAGCGTGGAATGGCTCTGGTACTTTTCGCCCTGCTGCTGACGGCGGGATTTCTGGCGTCGGCCCATTTCGGTGGTTTCGCACAGAACGCCCAGACCGACCGCGGCATCGTCGCCGACCTGATCTCGAAGGCGCTTTCCAGCGACACCAGCCAGGTCTCGATCGGCGCGGTTAATGGCGCGCTTTCCTCCGATGTCGAGATTCGCGACATCGTTCTCTCCGATCGCGACGGCGTCTGGCTGCGCCTCGATCGTGTCCGCCTGATCTGGACCCGCAGCGCGCTGCTGCTGCGCCGTCTCGATGTCGATCGTCTCGAAATCGGCAAGCTGGAAGTGTTGCGCAAGCCCGCGCCGCAGCCGGCCGGAACCGCGCCGCCGAGCAATGAGCCGATCCTGCCGGAGCTGCCGCTGAAGGTGATCCTGCGCGCCTTCCAGCTCAACGAACTCGTTCTCGGCGAGCCGGTGGTCGGCGTGGCGGCGCGACTCAGCGCTACCGGCGCGGCGCGGCTCGGCCCACCGAATGAGGGCCTCGACCTCAAGCTCGAAGCGAAGCGGCTCGACATGGGCGGCACCTTCGACGTGACCCTGTCTTTCGTGCCGGAAAGCACGCGCCTGCGGCTGGCGGCCAAGCTCGACGAGCCGGCGGGCGGCCTGATCTCGAAGGCGGCCGGGCTGCCCGGCGAACCGCCGGTCAAGCTCGATCTCAACGGGGACGGCCCGCTCGATTCCTTCCGCTCCAACCTGACCTTCACCGCCGGGCCGACGATCGGCGCGGAGGGCTCGGCGACACTCAACCGGGCGGGAGTCGAGCGTCAGCTGGCGCTCGCGCTCGATGCGCGCATCGAAGGGTTGGTGCCGGCGCCGGTCGCTCCGGTCTTCGCAGGTTCGACCCGCCTCGACGGCGCGGTCGGCTTCCGCGACGACGGTGGCGTCGACATTCGCAATCTTGCCCTGGTGTCCGCGTTGGCGCGCCTCGACGTGCTCGGCCGCTATAACGCCGACAAGACGCTCGACCTGCGCGTCAGCGCCTCCTCCCGTCCGAATGCCAATGGCCGCACGATCGCCTCGGGCACCGAGATCGGCAAGCTGGCTTTCGACGCGACGATCCGTGGGCCTGCCGCTGGCCCGACCGTGGTCGCCACGCTGGACGCGCAGGACGCCAAAATGCCGGTCGGCCAGTTCGGCAAGGTCGGGCTGACCTTCAACGCGACGCCGACCGGCATCATCGGCGAGCCGGGCACCCGTATCGCGCTGACCTCCGACGGCGAAGCCAGCGGGATCGTCTTGACCGACAAGGCGTTAGCGCGGGCTGTGGGCGACAGAGTCACTTTCACGTTGCGTGGCATTGCGCAGGACGACGGCACCGCCGATTTCGAGACGTTGAAGCTCGCCCTTTCCGGCGTCGAGCTCGACTATAAGGGCAAGCTCGGCCAGGCGCGCATGCTCGGCAAACTCAAGGCTGTCCTGCCGGATCTTTCGCGCCTCAGCGGACTTGCCGAGCGTCCGCTCGGGGGCAGGGCGGAGGTCACGGCCGATCTCGATGCGACACCGCGCCTCAACAACTACACCGCGACGCTCGACGGCAAAGCCGAGCGCCTCGCCACCGGCACCGCCGTCGTGGACCGGTTGCTGGCGGGTAATCTCACCCTTTCCGGGCGGGTCAATGCGCTTGCTGGCGACTACACCGTGAACGGCCTGCGTGTGGCCGGGCAGCATGCCGCCTTCACCGCCGACGGTTCGCTCGGTCGGCAGCAGTCCAGCCTGAAGCTCGCGCTTGCGCTGCCCGATCTCAAGCGCGCCGATCCGCGCCTCTCCGGCCGCGGCGACATCACCGCCGAGATCACCGGCCCGCAGAACAGGCTCGATGCCACGGCGCGGATTGCCGTCGCGAACGCGACCGCGCTCGCCCGGCCGATCCAGCGCCTGACGATCGATGCCGTCGCGAAGGATCTGCAGGGAGCGCTGAACGCCAGCGTCGCGCTGAACGGCGAAGTCGATGCCAAGCCGGCGACCGGCCGGATCCAGCTCGCGCGTCAGCCCGACGACAGCTGGAACCTCTCGAGCCTCGACCTTTCGATCGGCTCGGTGCGGCTGAATGGTGGTCTCACGCTCGATCCGGCGAGCCGCGCCGCCGGTCGGCTGACGCTGGCTGCGCGCAATCTCGATGACCTTTCGGCGCTGGCGCTGACCAAGCTGGGCGGCCAGCTCGATGCGGACATCATCCTCGCGACGCCGGATGGGCGACAGGATGTCGACCTGACGGCGCAAGGCGCGCGCCTCGTCGGGCCGTCCATTTCCATCGACAAGCTCGATGCCAGGCTCGGCGCCCGTGACATCTATGGCCGGCCGATGCTCGACGCGGCCGTGGCCATCGACCGCGCGGTCGCGGCCGGCGAGACGATCAGCGCCATCCGTTTCGACTCGAAAGGCGCGCCCGACGCCAGCGCCTTTGCGCTGAGCGCCAATGCACGCGGCTTTGCCCTGAAGGGCGCCGGCCGGCTCGTGCCCGGCGAGCCGCTGAAGCTGGAGATCGCGTCCTTCGATGCCCGCCGCGACGGCCGGGCGATTACGCTCGCCAATCCGGCCTCACTGAGCTTCCCGACCTCCGGGGTCGAGATTGCCGGTCTCGCTCTGATGATCGACAAGGGCAGGGTGACGCTCGACGGCCGGGCCGGCGAGACGCTCGATCTGCGCTTCACTGCCCGCGATGTGCCTCTCGCGGCCGCCCGCATCGCATCGCCCAATCTGAATCTCTCCGGCACCCTGAACGCCGAGGCGCAAGTCAAAGGCAAGCCGGGCGATCTCGCCGGCCCCTGGAAGCTGAGGGTTGCCCAGCTGGTGACGCCCGAGACGCGTCAGGCCGGCCTGCCGCCGGTCGAGATCACGGGAGAGGGGGCCTTCAAGGGCGATGCGACCAGCGTTTCCGCCACGGTGAATGCCGGCCGGGGTGCCAGCCTGACGCTGCGCGGGACGGCGCCTCTCAACGCGACCGGACCGCTCGATCTTTCAGCGCAAGGCCGTGTCGACGCCGTCCTTGCCAATCCGGTTCTCGCTGTGAACGGCCAGCGCGTGACCGGCAGCGTCGCCATCGACATGCGCGCCGGCGGCACGGCGTCCGCACCGCGCCTCAGCGGCAACGCCACCTTGTCGAACGGTAGCTTTACGGATGCGCTGCAGGGCATCCGGCTCAATGCCATCGAGGCGCGCGTCGCGGCGAATGGCGACAATCTGACGATCGAGCGTGCTTCGGCGCGTGCGCCGAATGGCGGCACGATTTCGGCCAGCGGTCAGGTCAAGGTGGACCCGGCTGCGGGCTTCCCCGGCAACATCCGCATCCGCGGCGATCGCGCCCAACTCGTCTCCAGCGGACTTGTCACCGCCGTCGCCGGAATGGATCTCGATATCAGCGGGCCGCTGGCGCAGCGCCCCCGTATCGGCGGGCGCATCGATATCGTCTCGCTCGAAGTGTCCGTGCCGGATCGCCTGCCGGCCTCGCTGCGACCGGTGGACGGCATCAAGCACGTCAATGCCCGCGGCACCGCTGCCGCCAGGCTGGCCGCCGAGCGCAAGGCCAGGCAGGCACGCGGTCGCGGCCGGGCCGCTCCCGCCTTCGACGCAGCGCTGGCACTGACGGTGTCGGCGCCCAACCGCGTCTTCATCCGCGGGCGCGGCATCGATGCCGAGCTCGGCGGCGAGATCCGCGTCGGCGGCACCTCTTCCGCGCCGGCCCTCGACGGCGGCTTTGAATTGCGCCGCGGTCGCCTCAACGTGCTCACGCAACGCCTCAACTTCAGCCGCGGCAGACTCACCTTCGCCGGAGGGTTGATTCCCGAACTGGACTTCGTCGCCGAGACCAGTGCGGGCGATGTGACGGCCAAGATCATCGTCAGCGGCCCGGCAGACCAGCCGAGCTTCGCTTTCACCTCCCAGCCCGAGCTGCCGCAGGATGAGGTGTTGTCGCGGCTGCTCTTTGCTCGCGCTTCCGGCTCGCTTTCGCCTTTCCAGGCGCTTCAGCTCGCCCAGGCTGCAGCACAGTTCGCCGGCGGCGGCGGGGATGACACCTTCGAGCGGCTGCGCAAATCGCTCGGCGTCGACAATCTCGATATCCAGATGGGGGCTGGCGGTCCGACCGTCGGCGCCTCGCGCTATATCAGCGACAACGTCTCCGTCGGCGTGAAGGTCGGGACGAAGCCCGAGGACAGCGGTGTCTCGGTCGGCATCGACGTGACGAAGCGCCTGAAGCTCCAGGCGGAAACGGGAGCGGATGGCAGCGCGGCCGTCGGAATCGGCGCCGAGTGGGAATACTGACTATCCGGCCCTGGGAATCGGCTGCTCCAAGATTCGCGGCCTGAATGGTTCCGGCGCTTCATGATTCCCCTTTGGATCTGTTCAAAACCAGCCTGCCGGCGCTGGTGAGGTTAATGGTTCGTAAATTTCGGGCGTCAAAGCGTGGCTCGTCTGCAACACCGGATTTCAAAGCACCCCATGCACAGCCTTCAGCGGCGGATCGTGGTTGATCGGCAAGTTCGCTTTCGTATGGTGGAAATGCGTCGGGACGTTCCCGGTCGCTGTTTTTCGTCTTCGCCTCCGAAATAGGTCGGTGACGCGGGCGAAAGACCGGGAATAGGCAGGTTCTGCGATCAGGCTAAAAGTCTGGGGCGGGGGGCAGGCTGAAGCCCGAGGGTCTCGAAACTCTTTTGGAGGTTACCAAATGAAGCTCGTTAAGAGCCTCCTCCTCGGTTCCGCCGCCGGCATCGCCGCGGTCGCCGGGGCTCAGGCCGCCGACCTTCCCTCGCGGAAGGCCGCTCCGGTCGAGTACGTTCGCGTCTGCACCGCCTATGGTGCCGGCTTCTTCTACATCCCGGGCACTGACTCCTGCCTGCGCATCTCGGGCCGCGTCCGCGCCGAGTACGCCGTCGGCACGCGTTACAGCGACTTCCAGGATGCCTACGGCACCCGCGCCCGTGGCCGTCTGAACGTCGACGTCCGCACGCAGACCGCCTACGGCACCCTGCGCACCTTCCTGCGCTACGAGCTGACCAACAACACCGGCATCTACGCCGCCGGCGGCGTTACGCCGTTCAACGTTGGCGCGACCATCCCCGGCCTCGTCCGTGGCCCGTCGTCCAGCTCGACCAGCTCGCTGCTCGACCTCGCCTTCGTGCAGTTCGGCCCGATCACCGCTGGTCGCGCTCAGTCGTTCTTCGACTTCTACGCCAACGACCTCGGCTTCAACTCGGTTCGCACGGCTGACTCGCGCGTCAACCTGTTGGCCTACACCGCGACCTTCGGTTCGGGCTTCTCGGCCACGATCTCGGCTGAAGACCGTACCTCGGGCACGAGCGGCCGCGAGCTGCCGGGCGCGATCTTCAACGTGGCCACCCCCCTCGTTGGCGCTGTTGGTGTTACCGCTCAGGGTCAGGACTTCCCGGATCTCGTCGCATCGCTGCGCGTCGATCAGGGCTGGGGCTCCGCTCAGCTGTCCGGTATGGTCGGCCAGCGTAGCTACGCCACCGCGCTCTCGACCACTGCGGTCAACGGCGATGAGATGGTCTGGGCCATCCAGGGCGGCGTGAAGATCAACCTGCCGATGCTCGCTGCTGGCGACGCTCTGTGGCTGCAGGCTGCCTATGCTGACGGCGCCCTCGGCTATCTCGGCTGGAGCCCGGGCTCCTTCGGCCTCGGCCGCATCGGCGCCCTGACGCTTGCCGACGCCGCGATCAACCCGATCACCGGCAATGTCGACAACTCGACCGGCTGGTCGCTCGTTGCGGCGTTCCGTCACTTCTGGACCCCCACCCTGCGTTCGGAGATCTTCGGTTCGTACTCCGAGGTGAAGTTCAAGTACCTCGACGCGAATGCGATTGCCTTCGGTGGTCTGACCGCTCGCTCGGCTGACCCGAAGGAGTTCATCATCGCTGCCAACCTGATCTGGTCGCCGGTTTCGGGCCTGGATATCGGTGTCGAAGTGCTCTACTCGCACCTCGACGTCCGTACGCCGGTCGGCGACCTCAGCAACAACGCCGTCCGCAACAACCTGCTCGGCATCAAGTCCGACGACACCGTTGCTGGCCGCCTGCGCATCCAGCGCGACTTCTGATCGGTCTCCGATCTCAGTCGGAAGCCCCGGGGAAACCCGGGGCTTTTTTTTATTGCCTGTGAGTTGGGGAGCGCCGTGGTTGACGGGCGTTCACGGTCCAGCCTGATCTGAGGGATGCATCGTTCGAGTCGGCGACCCGGACGGGACGGTGCAAGGCGGCATCAAAGCCTGCGGATCGTCAGGTCAATTATTGATAGAATGGAACGGTCGCGGTTGTCGGATGCCTGGGCCTGAGCATAGGCCGGCGCAGGTGAGGGGGCGTGACATGTCGCAGCCGGCGCGCTGGCTTTGGGGGCTGATACCACTGGTTCTCCTCTGGGGAGCCGGCAATGTCGGGCTCGACGCGGCCATCGAGCAGGATGTCGGCGAGCGCGCCGTGCGAGCAGTTGCTATAGCGGCGGGCCAAGCCCCGGGCGCCCGTCCTGTTGTGGCGCAGGTCGAGGGCCGCGACGTCACGATTGCCGGAGAGGTTCTCTCGACTGATGGTGCAACCCGCGCCATGGCGCAACTGCGGGCCGAATTCGGCGTTCGCCGGGCGCTGGGCGGTCTGTCGCAGGTCGTTGCACAGAAGCCCTATTCATGGTTCGCGGGCCGGCTACCGGACGCCGTCACGCTTGGCGGCTTTGTCCCGGATATCCAGACCGCCGCAGCCAATCTCGTTGCCGCGGGCGCGGCGTTACCCGGACTGCGGATAGACGACCGTCAGACCATCGCCTTCGGCGCGCCGGACGGCTTTGCCGCAATGACCGCTGCGATGATTGCTGAATTGCCGAAATTGGCCTCGGGCCGGATCGCGCTCGATGACAGTCGCTTCTGCATCGAGGGGAGGGCCGTGTCTCCCGACGCGTTCCGCGCTCTGGAGGCCGCCGTGGCGCAGCTGGCCCGGCCCGGCTTCCAGGCGGTGAAGTGCGATCTCGAACCTCCGACCGTCACGCCGTACCGGTGGAGCGCCGAGCGCCGCTCCGACAATGAACTCGTCCTGCGGGGATTCTACCCTAACGACGAGATCCACAGACAGCTCCTGCAGGTGGTGCAGCGCGCCTTCGGGGCAGCGACAATGTTGCGCGACGAATTGCAGCCTGGAGACGGTGCACCGTCCGCGTTTTTGGAAAAAATCGCTCGGGCCGCTGCTGACCTGGCCCGGCTTCGGGAAGGCAGGGCCGAGCTCAGCGGGGATGTTTACACGCTCTCCGGCAAGGGACCCGATAATTATGAGGCCTGCCAGGCGCTACGCCTGCAGATTGCACAGATGGACGGTCCCGATTCGGTCGCGCGGGTCGCGATCGACTGCCCTCCCGAGCCGCCTCCAGCTCCCGTAGAGGTGCCGTTGCCCGCGGTGCCGGGCCCGATCCTGAACGATGTGCTGCCGGCAACTCCCGCACCCGGTCGCCCCGCCTCAGCTTCCACCACACTCCCCGGTTCCGGACCTGCGACGCTACCGGCGCCGCCTTCCGCTCCGCTTACTGGCCCGACAAACGCGCTGCCAGCGACGGCCCCGATCCAGCTCGAATGGAACGCAAGACGTGCTGACGGTCGCGTTTCTCTGAGCGGAGTTCTGCCGAGCGAAGCGGAGCGCGCCAATGCGCTGGCTACGGCGCGGCGCCTGTTCGGAGAAACGGCGGTTGACGATCGCATGACCATCGATTCTGCGTTGCGCTCTGAGCTCGATGTTCCGGCATCGCTATCCTTCGCGCTCGGGGCCTTGTCGCGGCTGAAGACGGGATCTGTGACGATCCGCGACAAGGCCCTGGTCGTTGCCGGCGAGGTTGCGGACGCCGCAGGGCTGGCTGCGCTGCATGATCTCCTCGCCCGAGATGTTCCGGCAGGGCTCACCATGGCGTCACTGTCGGATAGCGTCCTGGTGCGGCCTTATTGGCTGGCGTTGTCCGTGAATCGTACCGGTTTGCGTCTGGCCGGCTATCTTCCCGACGAAATGACGCGGGCAGCTCTCCGTGCCGTCATTGCCGATTCCCCGCTCAAGGATCGGCTCGACGATAGGGCGATCGTCGTGCCGGGAGCTCCGGCCGGCTTCGGCACTGCTGCGCGGGTTGTCCTCACCGATCTGCTCCGGCTGGATCTCGGTTCCGCTTCTGTCGAGGACGACCGCGTCAGCATCCGCGGACTGACCTGCCGCGAATTGATCCGGAGCGAGGTCGAGACCAGCGCCGCCTCTGGCCTGCCGCCGAGCTTCAAGGCCGATGCCGTGATCAGCCTGCGTCAGACCGGCTGCATCGTCGATCCGCCGGCAAGCTGTCAGAACGATCTCGACGGCCTGATCACGCGCAACACCGTTCTGTTCGGGCAAGGAACCTCGGTCGTCGAGTTCGACGCGACGACCGAGCGGGTGATCGGCGAGGCGGCGGCTATCCTCAAGAAATGCCCGGGCGCTCCGGTCACCATCGAGGGGCACGCCAATCGCGATGGTGAGTGGCGCGGCTTCGACAATATGGAGCTGTCGCTTCGGCGGGCGCTGCGTGTGCGCGACGAGCTTGTGCGGCGTGGCATCGATACCGGCCAGCTTGCGGTCAAAGCCTATGGCAGCACGCGCCCGCTCGTGCCTTACGACACGCTGGAAGCCAAGGCGATGAATCGCCGCGTCCAGTTCACGGTGGCGAAGTAGGAGGTGGACATGCTCTATCTCGCCAGCCAATTCGTCTGGTTCCTGCTCGCCGCCTTTGGCCTGGGGCTCGCCATGGGCTGGATCAGCCATGATGGTGGGAAGGCCCGGCTGTGGAACGGCGCCTGGACCTTCATCGCCGTGCTCTGGGCCGTTGGTGCAGTCTTGGCCTGGTTCCAGTGGCTCAACGGTGCCGTTGCCACATGGGTTGAAACGGCGCTGCTGTTCATCGCGGCGTACTGGGCAGGCTGCGTCTGTGCCAGTTTGCTTCCCAGACCAGCCGCTGCGAGCGCCGTCGGGGCTTCCGCGCAGGCGCCGCAGCCATCCGATGAACGCAGGGGAGAGCCGTAGAAACCCTGAATTCAGGCGGCCTGGCGCTCGGCCCGCGCGATCAGCTTGCCGATGCGCCGGGTCATGTCCTTCGAGCCCAACAGCGGGGCATGACCTTGCCCGGGCGCGGTATAGATCTCGCAATCGGGATGGCGCTCGGCCATCTCCTGCAGGGTCTTCTCGGCCAGCAGATCGGAGTTCGCGCCGCGGATCGCCAGCAGCGGCACCGCTTTGAGCCCGTCGAAATAGGTCCAGAGCACCGGCAAGGGCGCTTCGAGATCGAGCTCCTCCAAAACCTTCATGAGCCTGGTATCGTAGTCTGGCTTGAGGGGGCCTTCGCGATCCGTCCAGGTGCGGCGGGCCATCATCTCCCATTCAGCCTCGCCGAGTGCCGGGAAGTGCTGATCAGAGAGCCGCTTCAGGATCTCGGCGCCTTCCGAGAAGCTGCGCGGCACCGGCAGCTTGCCGACATAGCCGCGGATGCGCAGCAGGCCGCGCGCGTCGATCACCGGGCCGACATCGTTGAAGACCACGCCGCGGATCACGGCCGGCCGGGCCGCGGCCAGCGCCATCGTGAGAAGCCCGCCCCGCGAAGTGCCCACGAAAATTGCCTGTTCGATGCCCATCGCGACCAGAATCTGCATGAGGTCGTCGAGCTCGATGCGGATATCGTAGTTCTTCCAGTTGCGGTCGTAGTCCGAGAGCCCGCGGCCGCGATAGTCGAGGGCAAGCACGCGCCTCGGCTTTGCTTCGTCCTGCGCGAGAGCCAATGCCAGCTCGTGGAAATCGGCAGCAGTGCGCGCGAAGCCCGGCAGGCAGACGACCGGCAGCGTGGTCGCTTCGAGCGGACCATAGTCACGCAGGTGCAGTTTTAAACCGTCGCGAGCGCTGACGAAGCGGGAGGTGAAGGCGGTATCCGTGATCATGAGGAACTCGAAGCGACGGGCTGCAAGGCACCTAACCACGCTCATGTCGAGCGCGAAAGCCGGCTTTCATGGCTGGACGATCAGGACGCTCCCCAACCCCGCAGCTTGACGAGGCAGCGGTTGAAGATGTCGAGTTCGTCCGGCGTCAGTGCGGAAAGGAAGTCGCGCTCCATCTCCTCGCCAAGCCGGTCGGCCTCCTGCCGGACGGCTTCGCCCTTCGGGGTCAGGTCCAGTGCGACCTTGCGAGCATCGGCGCTTTCGAGCTGGCGGTGGACATAGCCTTCGTCCACCAGCTTGCGCAGATGCTTGGAAATCAGCGTCTGCTCGATGAAGGTCGCCTCCGAGAGCGCACGGGACGACAGCCCCGGCGCGTCCCCAATGGCGCGGATCACGCGCAGCTCGCGGATGTTGAGGCCGAGCTGCGCCTTGTAGACCTGCGAGGCCTTCGCCATCGCGGTCTGGCTGAGTTGATCCAGCCGGAAGGTCAGGAAGGCGTCGCGCGGCGGCATCGCCAGCTCGTCAGCGCTTGTTGCTCTGCCGACCCGCCAGCGTGAGCGCGGTCAGCGAGAGCGCCGCGCAGGCCAGCAGATAGTAGGCTGGCACCAGATCGGAGCCCGTCTTCGCCACCAGCCAGGTCAGTGTGAAGGGCGCGAGCCCGCCGAACAGCAGCACGACCACATTGTAGGCAACCGACATCCCGGTCGAACGGACATCCGTCGGGAACATGCCGGCGAGCAGACCCGGCGTGGGCGCCCAGATCGCCGCGATCGGCAGCGCACAGATCGCCTGCACCAGCAGCAGCCGCTCGAAGCTCGGCTCCGCCACGACATAGGCCAAGAGCGGATAGGAAAGCAGCGAGAAGCTCAGCATGCCCAGGAGCCAGATGCGGCGCGGGCTCCAGCGGTCGGCGAGATGGCCCATGATCGGCACGAAGACGAACAGCAGGATGCCGCCGATCAGCGAGCTCAGCATCGCGCTGGTGAAGGGTAGCTTGAGCTGCCGCACGACATAACCCGGCAGGAAGATGAACCAGACATAGTTGGAAGCGGTGCCCGGGATCATGATCCCGAAGCAGCGCAGCAGCGCGTTGCGATGCTCGGCCAGCACGGCGCGAAACGGTGTGCGGCCGGTGTTCTTGCCGGCCTCTTTCTCATACTCCGGCGATTCGTCGACGAAGCGGCGGATATAGAAGCCGAGCGGCGTGATCAGCGATCCCAGCAGGAAGGGAATGCGCCAGCCCCAGCCCTGCAACGCCTCCGGCGTGAGCAGCGTCGCCAGCGCGTAGCCGGAGAAGGCTGCGAGCGCCAGAGCCAGCGCCTGCGAGCACATCTGGAAACTGCCATAGGTCATCTTGCGGCCGGGCGGCGCGTATTCGACCAGCATCGCTGTGGCCGAGGCGAATTCGGCGCCGACCGAGATGCCCTGCAGGATGCGGGCGATGATGACGAGGATCGGCGCGAGGATGCCGATCGTCGCATAGCTCGGCGTCAGGCCAATCAGCACGGTCGAGAACCCCATGATCAGGATCATCACCGTGAGGATCGGCTTGCGGCCGAAGCGATCGGCATAGGTCGAGAGCAGCACGCCGCCGATCGGTCTCACCAGGAAGGAGATCGCGAAGGTCGCTGCCGTCAGCAGCGCCGAGATGAGCGGGTCGGAGCTCGGGAAGAAGACCTGCGAGATGATGGTGGCGAAGAAGCCGTAGACGAGGAAGTCGTACCACTCGAGGCCGTTGCCGATCACCGAGGAGATCACGGCGCGGCGGACCATCGCGGGCGAGCGTGGCTGTCCAATCTGGATAGCTGCGGCAGTCATGCGTTGGCTCCAGTCTGGCGCTCGACGAGACGGCACAGGATGCTGGCGCCGATCGGTAGCAGGCGGTCGTCGAAATCGAAGGTCGGATGGTGGCACATCGCGCCGGGCTGGCCGAGGAAGATGTAGGCGCCGGGCCACTGGCGCAGCATCAGCGCGAAGTCGTCGGAGAAGGGCAGGGGCCTGAGGTCGGTCCGAACCTTCGCCTCGCCGAGAACCGTGCCGGCAGCCGCCGCAGCAGCTGCAGCGGCACGCGGGTCGTTAAGGCAGGGCGGGCAGCTTGCCTTCTTCGTGCAGGTGATCGTGCAGCCAGACATCTCCGCGAAGCCACGGCAGATCGCGTCGAGCTTCTCGATGATGAGAGCTTCCGTTGCCGGATCGTAGGTACGGATCGTGCCGCTGAGTTCGGCCGAGGCCGGGATGATGTTGGCGGCAGTGCCGGCGCAGAGACGGCCCAGGCTGATGACGGCCGGCTCCATCGGATCGACATGGCGCCCGACGATCGAGGAGATCTCGCTCGCGAGCCGCGCCGCGACCTGGAGCGGATCGATTGTCGTATGGGGCGCGGCGCCATGACCGCCGACGCCGTCGATCCGGATCTCGAAGACCGTGGTGCCGCTCAGCGTCGGGCCGGGGCGGACGGCGGCGGTGCCTTCCTCATAGAGCGGGATGGTGTGCAGCGCGTAGACTTCCGAGCAGGGGAAGCGCTCGAACAGCCCGTCGGCGATCATGCGCTCGGCGCCCTGACCGATCTCCTCGGCCGGCTGGAAGATCAGATGGACCTTGCCGCGCTTGGGCGGGTTGGCGGCAAGGTGGCGGGCGGCCGCCAGCAACATCACCGTATGCCCGTCATGGCCGCAGCCATGGAACTGGCCGTCCGTGTTCGAGCGGTAGTCGAGCCCGGTCTCTTCATCCATCGGCAGCGCGTCCATATCGGCGCGCAGCCCGATGGTCGGCCCCTCCGCCGCGCCCTTGATGACGCCGACGAGTCCGGTGCCGCCCAGCCCGCGCTGAACCTCGACACCGAAGGAGGCAAGCGTATGCGCGACGAAGTCCGAGGTCCGGAATTCCTGGAAGGCGATCTCGGGATGGGCGTGAAGGTCGCGGCGCCAAGCCTGAAGCGTCGGCGCGAAATCGGCAATGTCCTGCAGCATCGAAGTTCCTCCGCTGCAGGAAATGGGTAATTGAAAGTTTCAAATATTGCAAACGATGGGGAAATGGTTGCTGCGCCATTGAACGGTCGGGCGCTTCGGCTGAAACAGGCCCGTCATTCCGGACAAGCGACGAAGCCGCGTCGATCCGGAATCCATCGAAGGGCGGCGCTCCATGATGGATTCCGGGTCTCCGCTTCGCTTCGCCCGGAATGACGAACTCGGCTCCCTGACAGGACAGACCTCAGTCGCGCTTGCCGCCGCGCTTCAGGTCGTAGTCGATCAGATAGGCAGTGCGCTGGTTCAGCCGCTCGCGATAGACCTGCAGATTCTCCATCACGCGCTGGACGTAGTTGCGTGTCTCGGAGAAGGGAATGCGCTCGACCCAGTCGACGGCATCGACCTCCGGATCGCGCGGGTCGCCATAGGCGGCGATCCATTTCTTCACGTTCGGCGAGCCGGCATTATAGGCCGCGAAAGTCAGGATGTAGGAGCCGCGCCACTCCTTCAGCAGGTCGTTGAGATGGGCGGCGCCCATCCGCGCCGCATAGAGCGGATCCTGCCCGAGCTTCTCCCAGTCGAAGGGCAGGCCCGCGCGGCGCGCCGTCTCACGCGCGGTCGCAGGCATCATCTGCATCAGCCCGCGCGCGCCGGCATGGGACATGGCGGACGGGTCGAAGGCGCTTTCCTGCCGGGCGATGGCGTGGACGATGGCGCGTTCCATCGGATCGCCGAGCACGTCGAATTCCGGGATGCCGTTGACCGGATAGGCGGCCATGTCGAGCGGGAAGCCGCGCTGCAGCGCCGCCTTGCCGATGCCGACCAGCGCGCGTGCATCCGCTTCACGCTGGGCGATCGCCGCGATGGCTTCCAGCGCTTCGGTGGTGTGCAGGCGCTGCGCCAGATCATTGAGCATCAGCGTGGCGAGGTCGCGCTCGCCGATGCGGTAGAGCAGCCGCACACCGCGATGGCCCGGCAATCCCTCGAGGGCGGCGGCCGAGGTGCTCCGAAGCGGCAGACGGTCCAGACCCAGTTTTGCCCGCGCGAGCTGGCCGTAATAGGCGACAGGCTGTTCGGCCGCCTTGCCGAAGGCAGCCTTCGCTTCCTCGGCCTGGCCTAGCTCCTCATAGGCGCGGCCCCGCCAATAGGCGGCGCGTGCGACCGAGATCGGCGTTTCGCCGATGGCCGCGGCGGCATCGAAATGCTTCTGCGCCACATCCGGCTTCTTCAGGAAGCGGAGTGCGATGAAGCCGGCATGCCACTCGGCCTCGATGCGCTGGGCCGCGTCCTCGGCGCCATGGCCGGCCGAGACCTCGTAGGCCTTCGCCGGCTGGCCGGCATCGAGGAGCTTGCGCGAAATGATCCGCCGTTCTTCCCACCAGCCGTCGCCGTCCCCGAGCAGCTTTGGATCGCGCGGAATATTGGCGAGCGCCTTCACCGCATCGTCGAGCTTGTCGGCACGGCGCGCCTGCTGCGCCTGCAGGAAGGCGAAGGAGACGTCGCTGCGAACGGAGGCCGGGACGGCCGCGATCTGCTTCTCGGAAATCGGCCGGCGCGCTCCGGCGCTGGCAAGCCGCGCCCTGGCCAGCACGACATAATCAGCCGAGACGCGGGCGGCATTGCGCAACGCTGCCTCGCCGTTTTCCTTGAACAGGAAGCGCTCCGTTCGCAGGCGATGGTCGTCCTTCGTCAGCGCTGTCTCGAACTCCTTGAGGACGATCTTCTCCAACGCTTGCCCGAACGGGTCCTTGCGCCAGCTCTGGCGCACGAGAGCAACGGCCTCTTCGGTTCGCCCCTCGTCCTTGAGCGCGAGCGCAAGAGCGATCCGCCCTGCCGGCGAGACCGGCTGCTGGCCGTGAAAGAACGCGCGGACGACCAGCGGACTTTTCTTTTCAGCGATCAGCGCCTCTTCGGCGCGACGTCGAAAACGGGTCGTTGCGGGATAGTTCGGATGCTCGCGCAGGAAGGCGTCGATCCGCGCGAACGATACGCTGCCTGCATTGGCGTGGATCGCCACCCATTCGAGCAGCGTGCGAATGGCGCCATCCTCGATCCGGGCCGCAAGCTCGTCGCCGTCGCCGAGCGCGCCGCGGCGATAGGCGGCGACGGCAGCTTTCACGGCGTCCAGATTGATTGCATCCTCGCCGCGCAGGGTGGAGGGCGGATAGGGCAGCAGCGCGCCCGTGGTCTCGACGTCGCCGATCATGGCGAGCTTGCGCTGGCTCGCCAGCATGCCGTCGTCACCTGCCTGCGTTGTCGAGGCGCTGAGCAACGCAGGCAGCAGCAAGCCGATCAGTCTCCTCGCGGCAGCAGGCGAGGCCATGGCGGGACTCCATCCTGGGGGCAGGCATCGGGGATTGATGGTCGGGGAAGGGGGTTGATGAAGGCTTAACTATGAGGCCACGGATTTTCATGCATTGCCGGCTTTGCCTTGACCAAACGACGGTTTATGTGTGGCGGCCCGACAACCCGTACTTCGCTTCAGGACCTGCCCCATGACCAAGCACATTGCCCTTACCGGCTCGATGCCCGCTCTGGTCACCCCCTTCAAAACCGGCAAGGTCGACGAGGAGGCGCTGCGCGCGCTGGTCGAATGGCAGATCGCGAGCGGTTCGACCGGTCTGGTTCCGGTCGGCACCACCGGCGAAAGCCCGACGCTGTCGCATGACGAGCACAAGCGCGTCGTCGAGATCGTTGTCGATCAGGCCAAGGGCCGCGTTCCGGTGATCGCCGGCGCCGGTTCCAACAACACGATCGAGGCGATCGACCTGGCGGTCCATGCCGAAAAGGCCGGCGCCAATGCCGTTCTGGTGGTCACGCCCTACTACAACAAGCCCACTCAGGAGGGCATGTACCAGCACTTCAAGGCGGTGAACGATGCGATCGGCATCCCGATCATCATCTACAACATCCCGCCGCGCTCGGTGGTGGACATGTCGGTCGAGACGATGACGCGGCTCTATGAGCTCAAGAACATCGCCGGCGTGAAGGATGCCACCGCCAATCTCGCCCGCGTCTCGCAGCAGCGCCACGCCATGGGGCCGGACTTCATCCAGCTCTCGGGCGAGGACATGACGGCGCTGGCCTATATGGCGGCCGGTGGTCATGGCTGCATCTCGGTCGTCGCCAATATCGCGCCGCGCCTCTGCGCCGATCTGATGGACGCCGTGCTCAAGGGCGATTTCGCCACAGCGCTGAAGGTGCAGGACCGGCTGGTGCCGCTCCACGATGCGACCTTCAAGGAGCCCGGCCTCGCCGGGGCCAAGCACGGCCTCAAGCTGCTCGGCCGCATCGAGGAGGAGGTCCGCCTGCCATTGCTGCCGGTCTCGGCAGAAACTGGCAAGACCATCCGCGAGGCCATGGTTTTCGCCGGGCTGCTGAATACCTAAATAGGGATTGCGCTCGTCCGGTCGCCCGGCCGACGCCAGGGAATTCCGGAAATGTACGAGCCCAGTCACTTCAAGGTCGAAGATCGCGCGCAGCTTCACGGGGTCATCCGCCAGCATCCGCTCGCCACGATGGTGACGGTCGGCGAGGGCGGCCTCATCGCCAATCTAGTGCCCTTCGTCCTGCATGAGGACCTCGGCGAGAACGGTGTGCTGCGCGCTCATCTCGCGCGCCCCAACGCGCAATGGAAGGCGATCGCGGCCGGTGCCGAGACGCTGGTGATCTTCACCGGTGTCGAGCGCTACGTCACGCCGGCCTGGTATGCGACCAAGCGCGAGACCGGCAAGGTCGTGCCGACCTGGAACTACGTCACCGTGCAGGTCCGCGGGCCGGCCCGCGTGATTGAGGATCCGGCCTGGCTGCGCGCCCAGCTCGAGTCGTTGACGCAGCAGCAGGAAGCCCCGCGCGCCGAGCCCTGGGCGGTCTCGGACGCGCCGGAACCCTTCATCGCGGCGCAGGCGCGCGGTATCGTCGGCGTCGAGGTCGAGATCGCCTCGATCATCGGCAAGTTCAAACTCAGCCAGAACCGGCGGGAGGACGACAAGCTCGGTGTCCTCAACGGCCTGATCGCCGATCCCGAAACGGATTCGCAGGCGATGGCCTCGCTGGTGAAAAAACACGGATTCAGTGGAACTGCATGAAGAAGCCTGATCCTGCCCGCTACCGGCTCGCCGCCGACAACCGCAAGGCGCGCTTCAATTACGAGATCAAGGAGACACTGGAGGCGGGCATCGCTTTGCAGGGCACCGAGATCAAGTCGCTGCGTGGCGGCAAGGCGACGATCGGCGAGAGCTATGCTGGCCCGATGGGCGAGGAACTCTTCCTGTTCAACGCCTATATCCCGGAATATCTGGAGGCGAACCGCTTCAACCATGAGGTTCGCCGGCCGCGCAAGCTCCTGCTCCACCGGCGCGAGATCAATAAGCTGATGGGCGCGGTCCAGCGCGAGGGCATGGCTCTGATCCCGCTCAAGGTCTATTTCAACGACAAGGGCAGGGCGAAGGTCGAACTCGGCCTCGGCAAGGGCAAGAAGCTCCACGACAAGCGCGAGACCGAGAAAACCCGCGACTGGAACCGCGACAAGCAGCGGCTCTTGAAGAGCAGTGGATAGAGCCCCGTCTCTGCCGCAGTCGCGCTAGACCTTCACCCTTCGACCGGCTCGTCGCCCTGGCGGATGCCGTAGCGCCGTTCCAGAGCGGGGTTGCCCGGTGCGGCTGGGGCGGCGGGGCCGCCCGTGCGGCTCGCACGTTCGGACGGGTCGCGTCCGACCTTCTGCATCAGCTGGGCGAGGTCGACGAACTCGTCGCATTGCCGGCGCAGCTCGTCGGAAACCATCGGCGGATTGGTCGAGATCGTCGAGACGACGGAGACCTTGACGCCCTTGCGCTGCACCGCCTCGACCAGCGGGCGGAAATCGCCATCACCGGAGAACAGGTAGATCTGGTCGAGATGTGACGCGAGCTCGAGCATCTCGATCGCCAGCTCGATATCCATGTTCCCCTTCACGCGCCGTCGGCCTGTGGCGTCGGTGAACTCCTTGGCCGCCTTGGTGATGACGCGGTAGCCGTTGTAGTCGAGCCAGTCGACCAACGGACGGATCGAGGAGTATTCCTCGCTCTCGACCAGCGTGGTGAAATAGAAGGCGCGGATCAGATTGCCGCGACTCTGGAACTCCCGCAGCAGGCGGCGGTAATCCATGTCGAAGCCGAGCTGCTTCGAGGTCGCGTAGAGATTGGCGCCGTCGATGAAAAGCGCGATGCGCGGTGCGCCGTTCATGGCAATCACTCCTACTGAAATGACTTCAAGTAATAAAGATGGAAGCAAAAGGCGTTTGAACAATGTCGTTCATGAATGAAATTTGACAAGTTTCAAACTGGGCCCGTGGCGTCCTGACGCAGCGCGGCGCGCTGCCGCGGCGCTGCGGCCCGCGACAATCGTGCCGATGAACGGGTGGGCTGTGTCGGGGCATCAAGGCCGCAGTCGCGCGGGATTGCCCACCGCCGTACGCCCCGCGGGCACATCGCGTGTGACCACGCTGCCCGCGCCGATGATCGCATCGTCCCCGATCGTAACGCCCGGCAGGATGATCGCGCCGCCGCCGATCCAGACATTGCACCCGATCCTGACCGGGCGGCCGAATTCCAGCATCTGCCGGCGCTGGGCCGGGTCGCGCGGATGATCTGCGGTGAGAATCTGGACGCCGGGGCCGATCTGCGTGCCGTCGCCGATGGTCACGGCCACGGCATCGAGCATCACGCAGTTGAAGTTGAGGAAGACTCCGTCGCCCAGGCTGATGTTGTAGCCATAGTCGCAATGGAAGGGCGGCGGATGGTGACGCCCCGCCCGGCATGGCGGAACGCCTCCTGCATCAATGCGGGCCTTTGCTCAGGCGTGGCTGTGGTGGCGTTGAAGCGCTCCATCCAGGTGCTGATGCGGCGGTTGTCGGCGATGAGCTCGGGGCTGTCGGCGCGGTAGAGTTCGCCGGCGAGCATCTTGTCCTTCTCGCTGCGCATCGCTGTCTTCCGCGCGCTCAGCCTTTGCCCTTGGGAAACTCCAGCCCCATCTCGCGATAGCGCTCGGGGTCGTCCTCCCACTTCTCGCGCACCTTCACGAACAGGAAGAGATGCACCTTGGCCTCTGCCGCTTCGGCGATCTCGACGCGGGCCTTCTGGCCGATCGCCTTGATCGTCTGGCCGCCTTCGCCGAGCACGATCTTCCGCTGGCCCTCGCGCTCGACATAGATCGTCTGCTCGATCCTGACCGAACCGTCCGGCTTCTGCTGCCAGCTTTCGGTCTCGACCGTGGAGCGATAGGGCAATTCGTCATGCAGTCGCTCGAAGATCTTCTCGCGGGTGATCTCCGCAGCGAGGAAGCGTAAGGGCGCATCCGAGATCTGGTCTTCGGGGTAGAGCCAGGGGCCGAGCGGCAGCCGTTTCTCCAGCCAGGTGAGGATGTCCTTGACGCCATAGCCGGTCAGGGCCGCGACCATGAAGGTCGCTTCGAACTGCCCCCGCTCGTTCACCTTGGCGGTGATCTCGAGCAGCTTCTCTTTCGCTACGGTGTCGATCTTGTTGAGGATCAGGAACTTCGGCTGCTTCAGCTCGGTGAGCTTTTCCAGCAGCGCGGTGTTCTCCTCATGCTCGAAACGGGCGACGTCGATCAGCACGCCGATCAGGTCGGCATCGGTTGCACCGCCCCAGGCGCTCGTCACCATGGCGCGGTCGAGCCGGCGCTTCGGCGCGAAGATGCCGGGCGTATCGACGAATATGATCTGCGCCGGGCCGGACATGGCGATGCCGCGCACCTGCGTGCGTGTGGTCTGCACCTTGCGCGAGACGATCGAGACCTTGGCGCCGACGAACTGATTGAGCAGCGTCGACTTGCCGGCGTTGGGCGCGCCGATCAGCGCGACGAAGCCGCAGCGCGTGGGTTGATCGGTTTCAGACATTGTCGCCTTCCGGGTTGTCGTTCCACAGGCCTTCGCGTCGCAGGAAAGCTTCGGCCGCCGCCTGCTCGGCGAGCCGCTTGGAGGGGCCGCGCGCCTCGGAGTCCGCGAGCCCGGTGATCTTCGCCGCCACGACGAAGACTGGCGCATGGTCCGGCCCCGAGCGGCCACGTTCGCTGTAGGTCGGCGTCGGATAGCCCTTGCCCTGTGCCCATTCCTGGAGCGCGGTCTTGGCGTCGCGCAGCGGGCGGACCGGCTTCATCAGCCGCTCGCCGAAGGCGCGCTCGACCAAGGCGCGGGCCGCCTCGTAACCGCCGTCGATGAAGACCGCACCGATGATCGCCTCGCAGGCATCGGCCAGGATCGCCTTGTTCTTGCGCGCGCCGCCGAGGATCTCGCCGTCGCCCAGCCGCATGAACTGGCCGAGATTCCAGACCTGCGCCACTTCGGCGCAGGTCTCCTTGCGCACGAGATCGGCAAGGCGACGCGAGAGATTGCCTTCCTCGGATTGCGGATAGCGCCGGAACAGCATGTCCGCGATCGACAGGCCCAGCACGCGGTCGCCGAGGAATTCAAGGCGCTGATAGCTCGCCAGCCGCGATTCCTCGGCGCTCATATGGGTGAGCGCCGTGGTCAGCAGGGACTTGTCGCTGAAGCGGTGCCCGAGCGCGGCTTCAAGCCGCGCAGTGTCCGGCGCCTTGCGCGCGGTTTCGCTGCTTTTGCTCACTTGATGGTGCTGAACAGACGGTTCCAGCGAACCGTATAGGGCCATTCCCAGATCTTCCAGGCCGAGGCGCCGTCCTCGATCGAGAAGAAGATGATCTCGGCACGGCCGACAAAGTTCTCGAACGGCACATAGCCGACGCTGCGGTCGCGCGAGTCCAGCGAGTTGTCGCGATTGTCGCCCATCATGAAGAAGTGGCCGGGCGGCACGACGAAGACCGGCGTGTTGTCGAAGGTGCCGGTGTCGCCTTCGCGCTCGATGATTTCGTGGCTGACGCCGTTCGGCAGCGTCTCGCGATAGCGGATCACCGGGACGCTGCGGCCCCAGTTGTCGCTGGTCACGTAGTCGGCGATGCGCTCGCGCTTCACCGGCTGGTTGTTGATGTGCAGGATGCCGTCGATCATCTGGATGCGGTCGCCGGGCAGGCCGATGACGCGCTTGATGTAATCGGTCGAATTGTCGGTCGGCAGCTTGAAGACGGCGATGTCGCCGCGCTTGGGCTCGGCCGCCCAGACACGCCCCGAGAACAGTGGGGGGCTGAACGGGATCGAGTGCTTGGAATAGCCGTAAGTGTATTTCGACACGAACAGATAGTCGCCGATCAGCAGCGTCGGGATCAGCGAGCCCGAGGGGATGTTGAAGGGCTGGAACAGCAGGGTGCGGATGACCAGTGCGATGAGCAGCGCCTGGACGACGACCTTGATCGTCTCGAAGATGCCGCCCTCTTCCTTGGCCGCCTTGCTCTTGCTTTCGACTTCGTTGGCCACGCGGGGCGCTCCTGGGACTGCGATCCAGCGCGGTCTAGCCGACTATCGCGTCTGCGACAACGCGCAAGAGCAGTCTGGAGGGATGACACTGCCGGATGGCGAATACATGATCAGAACAATTACAATGCGAGAAAACGGCAGGAGATGGGCCGAATTTGCAGGGCGAATACGCGCTCCGATGCGTTGACGATATCGTGTTTCAAGAACAGCATTTCCCCGTTTCCGACCCTGGGGGAATCACCATGAGCACGAAGAAGTATGTCGCCGAAGCCATCGGCACGTTCTGGTTGACGTTTGCGGGTTGCGGCAGCGCGGTCATCGCTGCAGGTTTTCCGAATGTCGGCATCGGGTTGCTCGGCGTTTCGCTCGCCTTCGGCCTCACCGTCGTGACGATGGCCTATGCGATCGGCCATGTTTCCGGTTGCCACCTCAATCCGGCCGTAACGGTCGGCCTTGCTGCCGGCGGGCGGTTTCCGACGGGGCAGGTTGTTCCCTACATCGCCGCCCAGGTGGTCGGCGCGATCGTGGCCGCGGCCGTTCTCTACCTGATCGCCCGCGGCGCGCCAGGCTTTGATCTCGCCAATGGTTTCGCCTCGAACGGTTATGGCGAGCATTCACCCGGAAAGTACAATCTCGTCTCGGCCTTCCTCATGGAAGTCGTGATGACGATGATGTTCCTGTTCATCATCATGGGTTCGACCCACGGCAAGGCTCCGGCAGGCTTCGCGCCGCTCGCCATCGGCCTCGGCCTGTGCCTGATCCATCTCGTCAGCATCCCGGTGACGAACACCTCGGTGAACCCGGCGCGCAGCACCGGCCCGGCGCTGTTCGTCGGCGGCTGGGCGCTCGGCCAGCTCTGGCTGTTCTGGGTCGCTCCGCTGATCGGCGGCGTGCTCGGCGGTGTCGTCTATCGTTGGCTGAGCGACGAGCCGCACGGCGTCGTCGCCGGCACTCAGCCGGCCGAATAGGCCCGCTCGACCTTCCCGCAAGGTAGTTTCAAGGCCGGCGTCGACAGCGCCGGCCTTTCTGTTCTGCGGCGATGACTCTATGTGGGCCGGTTGCTGCTGATCGGCCGGGCTTCGATCACGACGAAGGCTTGCGCCAGCGGCGGATCGTCCGTCAGCGAGACATGGACGATCGGCTCGAAGCCTGCCGGCGTCATGGCCTTTACGCGCTCCAGCGCGCCGCCGGTCAGCCGCATCGTCGGGCGCCCGCCCGGCAGGTTGACCACCTCCATGTCGCGCCAGAACACGCCGGCCCGCATGCCGGTGCCGAGCGCCTTCGAGCAGGCCTCCTTGGCGGCGAAGCGGCGGGCATAGGAGGCCGCGCGCGTCGCGCGGCGGTCGGATTTCGTCCGCTCGCCCTCGGTGAAGACACGGTGGGTGAAGCGCTCGCCGAAGCGTTCGAGGGAGCGCTCGATGCGGCGGATGTCGCAGAGGTCTGAGCCGATGCCGAGGATCATGAGCGGCTGTTAAAGCATCGTGCCGAAAAGTGGAATCCACTTTTCGGAGCCATGCGATGCGGCACTGGAGAGATCGATCGTCACGTGGCGCCCGGCAGGGCGCGGCGGTCTAGATAGCTTTTCGATCAGGCGGATCGCAGAAGCCGTCATTGCGAGGAGCGCAACGACGAAGCAATCCAGGGGGACTGGGTTGAACGTCTCACCCAGTCCCCCTGGATTGCTTCGCTGCGCTCGCAATGACGGTTCAACCTGATCGAAAAGCGATCTAGCTGCTCGCGCGCCCTTCCTCCATGGCTTTCCGCATCCGGCGGATCGCGACCTCCAATCCGACGAAGATCGCTTCGCCGACTAGGAAGTGGCCGATGTTGAACTCGACGAAGGCCGGAACGCCGGCAAGCTTGCGGGCCGTGTCGTAGTCGAGCCCATGCCCGGCATGGACCTCGAGCCCGAGCTTGGCCGCATAGGCAGCGCCGCTGGCAAGCCGCTGAAACTCGGCTTCCGCCTTGGCCGTTTTGCCATCCGCGACGGCATGGCACCAGCTGCCGGTGTGCAGCTCGACGACGGGGGCGCCGAGCTTGGCCGCCATCGCGATCGGCGCCTCATCCGGCTCGATGAAGAGCGAGACGCGGCAGCCGGCTGCCTTCAGCCGGGCGATGCGCGGCGCAAGCTGCGCTTCCTGGCCGACGACGTCGAGTCCACCCTCGGTCGTGCGCTCCTCGCGCTTCTCCGGCACCAGACAGGCCGCGTGCGGCTTCAGCCGCTCGGCCAGCGCGATCATCTCGTCGGTGGCGGCCATTTCGAAATTGAGCGGCTTCGTCAGCTCGGCAGCGAGCCGTTCCATGTCGTCGTCGCGGATATGCCGGCGATCCTCGCGCAGGTGGGCGGTGATCCCGTCGGCTCCGACGGCGATGGCGAGATGGGCGGCGCGGACCGGATCGGGCAGGATGCCGCCGCGCGCATTCCTCACCGTGGCGACATGGTCGATGTTGACGCCCAGACGCAGCCCTTCGGCCATGGTGCAAGCCCTCGTTGTAGTTGCCCGTGCTTAGAGCATCGGACCGAAAAGTGGAATCCACTTTTCGGGCAAATCCGATGCTATAGCAAAGAGATAGATCGCCACTTCGCGTCCGAACGGACGCACGGCGATCTAGACTAAAGCACGGCATCGGCTCAATGCAGGGATTGTGATGTCGGCCTCACGATTTGTGATCTGTGCGGCCGCCGGCAGTGGCGATTTGCGATTTGATAACCGCGAATGGTTGTTCGTTATCTGTGAAGGTAATCGTAACCGGCTCGCTGTAACGTCAAGACATAAATTTGCTAAACTTCGAATTGAACCGAGCGGGGCTTATGCAACTCCCCTTGAAGAACGCGACCTTCCACACGGACATCACGCCGGACCGTCGGAATGCTAGTCAGCCGCCGGAGCGTGCGCTCGGGCGGGTGATCGCCTGCGATGGCTCGCGCGCCACCATCCTGAGCGCAGTCTCGACCGCGAACTGGCAGGCGGGCGACGCTTGGGCGATCGGTCGTATGATCTCGATCAATCTCGGTCAAAGCCGCATCGTGGCCCTGGTCTACAAGCTGCATGCGGTCGAGCCGGCCTGGACGGACGGCGAGAATCCGATCCAGGTCGAGGTCGAATTTTTGGGTGAGGTTCTGGAGAAGGCGGACGGATCGGTGCGCTTCCAGAGCGGTATCACCACCTATCCGCCGATCGGCGCCGTCGCTCACCGAATCCGGGCCGGGGACCTCGCGCTCGTCCACGACCTTGGCGACCGGGCCGGCGCCGAGATCGGGCACATCACGCAGGATGCCAGCATCCCGGCCACCGTCAGTGTTCAGGACATGCTGTCGCGCCATTTCGCCCTCGTCGGCACGACCGGCGTCGGCAAGTCGAGCGCCGTCTCGCTGTTGCTGCGCCGTGCCGTCGCGGCGCGTCCGCGCCTGCGCGTGCTGATCCTCGATCCGCACAACGAATATTCCGTGGCCTTTCCGGATCTCGCCCTCACCATCGATGGCGACGCGCTCGACCTGCCGTTCTGGATGTTCAAGCAGGAAGAGTTCGCCGATATCGTCTTCCGCGGCCGGCCGGCCCTGGACGACGAGCCCGATATCCTGCGCGAGGTCGTCGCGGCTGCACGCGCCCGCTACCGGGTTCCGAGTAGCCAGGAACTGGCGCGTGACCTCGGCTCGAGCCTGCTCAAGCGCCCGCTCGATCTCGGCGTCGGGCGCAGCAGCCCAGAACCGACGCCATCGACGGGTGGCGTCGACGCATCGACGCCTTACCGTCTGAAGGACGCCTTTGCCGTCGTCGACGAAATGATCGGCCTGCACGAGCAGCGTTGGCCCAGGGCGGCGCTGCGCTCGCTGAAGGTGCGGCTGGAATCGCTCCATGCTGATCCCCGTTACCGCTTTATGTTCGGCCGCGCCAACATGTACGAGACGGTGGCGCCGATCTTGGGTCAGATCTTCCGCATTCCGATGCATGGCCGGCCGATCACTGCCTTCCAGCTCGGCGGCCTGCCGGGCGAGGTGGTCAATGCCGTCGCTTCGGTGCTGTCGCGGCTGGCCTTCGACCTCGCCATGGCGAGCCAAGGCGCCTGCGAGGTCCTCGTGCTCTGCGAAGAGGCGCATCGCTATGTGCCGTCCGACCAGGCGCTTGGTTTCGCGCCCACCCGCCAGGCGATCGCACGCATCGCCAAGGAAGGGCGCAAATACGGCGCCTATCTCGGCGTGGTCACGCAGCGCCCGGGCGAACTCGACCCGACCATCCTGTCGCAGTGCTCGACGGTCTTCGCGATGCGGCTCGCCAACGAGCGCGACCAGCAGATCATCCGTTCGGCGATCTCCGACGCCTCGGCCAGCACGATCAACTTCCTCTCCTCGATCGGCAACCGCGAGGCGATCGCCTTCGGTGAAGGCGTTGCCACCACGATGCGGATGCGCTTCGCCGAGCTGAAGCCGCATGAGCTGCCGGCGATGGGGGGACGCGCGGGGGAGGGCGGTGGCCGGCTGGAACCGACCCTCGACGACATGGTCCGGCGCATGCGGGCCTGAGCGCGAATTTCTTGCATCCCGGCGGCTTTGGCTGTAAGGGCCTGCTCAACCTATTCCCTGCATCGCTGAGATCGGAAGAAGCCGCCCATGGCTCGCGTTACCGTTGAAGACTGCATCGACAAGGTCGAGAACCGCTTCGAGCTGGTGCTGCTCGCCAGCCATCGCGCGCGGATGATCGCGTCGGGCTCGTCGATCCTCGTCGCGCGCGACAACGACAAGAATCCCGTCGTCGCGCTTCGCGAGATCGCCGACGAGAAGCTGAAGCCCGAGGATCTCAAGGAAGACCTGATCCACTCGCTGCAGAAGCATGTCGAGGTCGACGAGCCGGAGCCGGAGACCGTGCCGCTGCTCGCCAACCCCGCCACCGCCGCGACCCCCGACAGCGACATCCAGTTCGACCGGATGAGCGAAGAGGATCTGCTGCGCGGTCTCGACGGCCTCGTGCCGCCGACCGAGAGCGCCGACGACGAGGACTGATCCTCGGCTGGAGCATCGGACCGAAAAGTGGAATCCACTTTTCGGAGAAATCCGATGCTTTGACCGAGAGATCGATCGCCACTTTGCGTCCGATAGGAGGCACGGCGATCTAGCGTGAATCGATTGTTCATAGTTTGAAGTTAAAGCCCGGCAATGCCGGGCTTTTTCATGCCCGCTATCCGGAAAACGCCTTGCTGCCGCCCACGCCTGTGCAAATAATCATGAGTTGCAACAAGAGAATGTCGAGGCAGAGGCCCGCATGGGCATAATGCGGCAGTACGAGCTCGTTGACCGGGTCAGGAGCTACAATCCGAATACCGACGAGGACCTGCTCAACCGGGCCTATGTCTATGCCATGCGCGCGCACGGTACGCAGAAGCGCGCTTCCGGCGATCCGTTCTTCGCTCATCCGCTCGAAGTCGCGGCGATCCTGACCGATCTCAAGCTCGACGATGCCACCATCGTCGCCGCGGTGCTGCACGATACGGTCGAGGATACGGCCGCGACTCTGGAAGAGATCGAGAGCATGTTCGGGCCGGATATCCGCCGGCTCGTCGACGGGCTCACCAAGATCAAGAAGCTCGACCTCGTCTCCAAGAAGGCGGCGCAGGGCGAGAATTTCCGCAAGCTCCTGCTCGCCATCGCCGACGATGTCCGGGTGCTGCTGGTCAAGCTCGCCGACCGGCTGCACAATATGCGCACCCTGCATTTCGTCCCGCCTGAGAAGCGCCTGCGCATCGCCGAGGAGACGATTGAGATCTACGCGCCGCTGGCCGGCCGTATGGGTATGCAGGAGCTGCGAGAGGAGCTGGAGGAGCTCTCCTTCCGCCACATCAAGCCGGAAGCTCACGCCACCGTGACCAAGCGGCTGGAGGAGGTCACCGAGCGCGAGGGCAGGGTGATCGGCGAGATCGAGCGCGATCTGAAGGAGAAGCTCGCCGCCAGCGGCATCCAGGCCCAGGTCTCGGGGCGGCGCAAACGCCCTTACTCGATCTGGAAGAAGATGGAGCGGAAGTCGGTCTCCTTCGAGCAGCTCTCCGACATCTTCGGCTTTCGCGTCATCGTCGAGAAGCCGGAGGATTGCTACCGCGTCCTCGGCATCGTCCATATGACCTGGCCGATGGTGCCCGGCCGCTACAAGGACTACATCTCGACGCCGAAGCAGAACGATTACCGCTCGATCCACACCACCGTGGTCGGCCCCGGCCATAGCCGCGTCGAATTGCAGATCCGTACCGATTCGATGGACCGCATCGCCGAATACGGCATCGCCGCGCATGCGCACTACAAGGATGGCCGCCCTGGCGAGCCGACCCAGCTCGGCGACGAGAGCCGCGCCTATCAGTGGCTGCGCCGCACCGTCGATCTGCTGAACGAGGGCGACAGCCCCGAGGAGTTTCTCGAGCACACCAAGCTCGAGCTCTTCCACGATCAGGTCTTCTGCTTCACGCCGAAGGGCCGGCTCATCGCCCTGCCGCGTGGCGCGACCCCGATCGATTTCGCCTATGCCGTGCACACCGATGTCGGCAACAGCGCGGTCGGCGCCAAGATCAACGGCCGTATCGCGCCGCTCCTGACCGAATTGCAGAACGGTGACGAAGTCGAGATCACCCGTGCCGAGGGCCAGGCGCCACCGGCGGCCTGGGAGGCGCTCGTCGTGACTGGCAAGGCACGTGCCGCCATCCGCCGCGCCACCCGCGCCGCCGTGCGCCGGCAATATGCGGGTCTGGGCCGCCAGATCCTCGAACGCGCCTTCTCCCGCGCCGAGCGTGCTTTCTCCGACGACAAGCTCAAGGCAGCACTCAGGCGCCTCGCCCGGAACACGGTCGACGACGTGCTCGCCGCGGTGGGCCGCGGCGAGATGTACTCCGGCGATGTCGTGAAGGCGGTCTATCCCGATCTCGAACCGGAGAAGCGCGCCACGACCGAGACCAAGCCGGGCGCTGCGGCCAGCGGCAAGGGGTGGTTCGAGCTGCGCCAAGGCGAAAACCTGAAGTTCAAACTGCCGGGCGAGGGGCCCTCCGACGACAGCGCCATCCCGATCCGCGGCCTCGGCCGTGACCTGCCGGTGCGCTTCGCTCCGCAGGGGGGCGCGGTGCCGGGCGATCGCATCGTCGGCATCCTGACGCCGGGCGAGGGGGTGACGATCTACCCGATCCAGTCGCCGGCGCTCGCCGCCTTCGACAACGAGCCCGAGCGCTGGCTCGATGTGCGCTGGGATCTCGACGACAAGGTGCCGCAGCGCTTCCCGGCTCGCATTGCGCTGAAGTCGCTCAATGAGCCTGGCTCGCTTGCGCAGATCACCACGACGATTGCCGAGCATGACGGCAATATCGACTCGGTCTCGATGAACCGTCCGAACCCGGATTTCACCGATGTCACGATCGATCTCACCGTCTGGGACCTGAAGCACCTCTCGGCGATCATCAGCGAGCTGCGTGAGAAGCGCGTGATCAGCCGCGTCGAGCGGGTGGTCGGCTAGGAGGGTTTTAATACCGGAACCACGCCGTCATTCCGGGCTTGACCCGGAATCCATCGTAGAGCGCCAGCGCCCTTCGATGGATTCCGGATCGGCGCCGCTTCGCGCCTTGTCCGGAAAGACGGCGCGTTTCGATACGAAAGGGCTGACCCTAGGGACGGTTCGTCCCTAGCCCCGGAACGCGGCCGCCAGCTCCCGCACGAAGGCCCGGCCGCGTGGCGTAGCGGCGTTGCTGCGCAGGACGACCTGCGAGCGCCCGAGCGATGGCAACGCCCAATCCGCGCCGATATCGACGGCGCCTGGCGGGGCGATCCGGGTTGCCAGGGCAGCGACCCCAAGGCCGCCGGTCAGCGCAGCCTGTACCGCGGCCATCCCGCCGCCGATGAAGGCTTCGCGCCAGTCGATGGCGTGCCGGTCGAGCGCGTTGATGGCGTGCTGCCGCAAGCGACACTCGGAGACGAGGTTGATGAGCGGCAGCGGCGCGTCCTCGCGACGTGTCAGGGCGGGGGAGGCAAACCAGCCGAGGCTATCCTCGCGCAGAACCTCGCCGGTCTTGCCGGCGCCGATCCTGCGGATGAGGACCGCATCGAGATCGCCCGCCTCATAGGCCGATTCCAACTGGCTCGACGGCTCGATGCGCAGATTGACGATGAGGCCGGGGTCGCGCGCAGCCAGTCGCGCGAGCAGCGCCGGAACGTCGGCGCCGGCGGCCTGCTCGCTAATACCGATGGCGATCTGTTCTACTGCTTCGCTGAAGGTCGCGAGCGCCCGGTTGTGGGCAACGAGGAACGCCCGGGCGACCGGCAGGAAGCGTTCACCCTCGGAAGTAAGCCTTACCAATCGTGGATGCCGCTGTAGCAGGAGCTTTCCGAGTATTGTCTCCAGCCGCTTGATCCGCGTGCTAACCAGCGATTGTGTCGAGCCGAGCGCCTCGGCCGCTCGGGTGAAGCTCGACAGCTCGGCGGTCTGAAGGAAGGCTGCAACCGCTTCCACATCCAGGGCAGGGGTGCTCATAAATCAAAAATCCGTATTTATGATATCAACAAAGATACGATTTATCGTTTTATGATTCAAGGCTAGCTTCTTGCCATCGACCGGTAGCCATTTGGGCTGCTGCAGATGGAGAGAACCATGCCCCTGATCCGGATTTCCATGCGCCGCGGCCGTCCCGCTTCCGAGCCCGCCGCCATCGTCAACGGCGTCTATCGCGCTCTGCGCGAAACTTTCGAGGTGCCGGAGGGCGATCTCTTCGCCATCGTGCATCAGCATGACGCCGACGAGTTCATCTATGACGCCAATTATTTCGGCTTCGACCGTTCGGACGCGATGGTGATCATCCAGCTCACCGTCAGCGCCTCGCGCGGCATCACGCAGAAGAAGGCGCTCTTCGCCAGGATCCACGAGAACCTGCGGCGCGATCCCGGCCTGCGCTCGGACGACATCTTCATCAACCTCGTCGAGACCGCCCGCGAGAACTGGTCCTTCGGTGCCGGCGTCGCGCAATACGCCTGAGGCGCGGCCGCCGTCATTCTCGGGCGCCACGCAGCGGCGACCCGAGAATCTCATGACGAGAGGATGCTGGTTGCCGAGATGGTCGGGTCAAGCCCGACCATGACGCGGTTCCTTCCGGTGCGCGCCTGGCCTACATCCAGTTCATGGAATGGACCGACGAGGGCACGATCATCGGCCTCAAGGCTCATGGCGAAAGCGCTGTGATCCTTGAGGTGATGACCCGCGACCATGGCCGTCATCTCGGCCTTGTCCGAGGCGGGCGTTCGCAGAAGGCGCAGCCGCAACTGCAGCCGGGCAACCACGTCTCGCTGACCTGGCGCGCCCGGCTCGATGAGCATCTCGGCGAGTACAAGATCGAGCTGCTGACTTCCCACGCTGCCCGCTTGATGGCGGCTCCGATTGCCCTCTACGGGCTGGGAACGATTGCCGGGCTGCTGCGGCTCTTACCGGAGCGGGATCCGCATCCCGGCCTCTACGAGGGGCTCGCCGTCCTCATCGCCCATCTCGACGAGCCGCGCCTTGCGCCGCCGCTGGTCGTGCGCTTCGAACTGGCCATGCTGTCGGAGCTCGGCTTCGGGCTCGATCTGGCGCGCTGCGTCGTGACCGGCTCCACCGACGATCTCAGCCATGTCTCGCCGAAATCGGGCAAAGCCGTCAGCCGGCGGGCAGCGCAACCCTATCTCGACCGGCTGCTGGCACTGCCGGCCTTCCTGGTCGAGGGGCAGGGCGGGCGCGAGCCGTCCTCGGCTGAGCTTCTGGCCGGTTTCGCCCTGACCGGGCATTTCCTGCGCCGTCACCTCTACGAGCCGCGCGGCCTTCGCGAGCCGCCGGAGCGGGCGCGGCTGATTGAACTGGCGACGCGCGCCGCGGCGAATTCACCCGCTGCGGATTCATCCACCGATTGAGCGTCAAAAGCCCGCCCCGGCGTTTGCACGCATGGCGGCGTACCTGCATTGTTCTGGCGGGCTGATTCGCGCTGTGCCATAGAGCATGGCGCGAAAAAGTGATGATCGGTTTTTCGCGTGGAGCAATGCTCTAACTTTGAGAATCGATCACGTTTTTCGCATTCGGACGGTGCCGTCCGAATGCGACGTGATCTGGGCCGCGCGAATTTTCGACGAGACGAGGGCTGAAGACGTATGGGCAAACCGGTCGATCCGCCGCCGGAAGATGAAGCCGAGCGCATCGATCTGAAATCGGCGCTTGAGGAGCGCTATCTCGCCTATGCGCTCTCCACCATCATGCACCGCGCCCTGCCGGATGCGCGCGACGGCTTGAAGCCCGTCCATCGCCGCATCCTGCACGCCATGCGGCTGCTGCGGCTCGATCCGGGCCAGGTCCACAAGAAATGCGCCCGCATCGTCGGCGACGTCATCGGTAAGTTCCACCCGCATGGCGACCAGTCGGTCTATGACGCGCTGGTCCGCCTCGCCCAGGATTTCGCGCAGCGCTATCCGCTCGTCGACGGGCAGGGCAATTTCGGCAATATCGACGGCGATAACGCCGCCGCCTACCGCTACACCGAAGCGCGCATGACCGAGGTCGCGCGCCTTCTCCTCGACGGCATCGACGAGGACGCGGTCGATTTCCGCGAGACCTATAATGGTGAGGATGAGGAGCCGGTCGTGCTGCCGGCGGCCTTCCCCAATCTGCTCGCCAACGGCTCGCAGGGCATCGCGGTCGGCATGGCGACCTCGATCCCGCCGCACAACGCCGCCGAGCTCTGCGATGCCGCGCTCTACCTGATCCAGCATCCCGAGACCTCGTCCGAGCAGCTCATGACCTTCGTGCCGGGGCCGGATTTCCCGACTGGCGGCATCATCGTCGAGAGCCGGGAGTCGATGGCGGAGACCTATCGAACCGGCCGCGGCGCCTTCCGCACCCGCGCGCGCTGGCAGGTCGAGGATCAGGGCCGGGGCACCTGGCTCGCGGTGGTCACCGAGATCCCCTACATGGTCTCGAAGGGCCGGCTGATCGAGAAGATCGCCGAGCTGCTCAACGACAAGAAGCTGCCCTTGGTCGCGGACCTGCGCGACGAGTCGGCCGAGGACATCCGCATCGTCATCGAGCCGCGCGCCCGCAACGTCGATGCCAACCTCATGATGGAATCGCTGTTCAAGCTCTCCGAGCTGGAATCGCGCATTCCGATGAATATGAACGTGCTGACCGGCGGTCTCGTGCCGCGCGTGCTCGGTCTGGCCGAGGCGCTGCGCGCCTGGCTCGACCATCGCCGCGAAGTGCTGCAGCGGCGTTCGCGCTTCCGCCTCGGCCAGATCGAGAAGCGCCTTGAGATCCTGCGCGGCCTGCTGATCGTCTATCTCGACCTCGACCGGGTGATCAAAATCATCCGCGAGGAGGAGGAGCCGAAGATCGAGCTGATGAAGGTCTTCGACCTCACCGAGGTCCAGGCCAACGCCATCCTCGACACGCGCCTGCGCGCTTTGCGCAAGCTCGAGGAGATGCAGCTCAAGACCGAGCTCGACGAACTCACCAAGGAGAAGGCGCAGATCGAGGAACTGCTCGCCTCCGAGGCGACGCAGTGGAAGACGATCGCCTGGGATATCCGGCAGGTGAAGAAGGCTTTCGGCCCGGAGACGGCGATCGGCAAGCGCCGCACCGACTTCGCCGACATGCCCGACACCGCCGACATCGACCTGACCCAGGCCATGGTCGAGCGCGAGCCGATCACGGTCGTCATCTCGAAGAAGGGCTGGATCCGCGCGCTGAAGGGCCATGTGCAGGACCGCTCCAGCTTCTCCTTCAAGGGCGACGATGCGCTCCAGACGGCGTTCTTCACCGAGACGACGGCGAAGGTGCTGGTACTCGCCTCGAACGGCAAGGTCTTCACGCTCGACGCCTCGAAGCTGCCCGGCGGTCGCGGCTTCGGCGATCCGATCCGGCTGATGATCGAGCTGGAGGAGACTGCGGAGATCGTTTCGGCCTTCCCCTACAGGCCGGGCACCAGGCTGCTGATGGCGACGAGCGAGGGCAGGGGCTTCGTCGCCCCGGCCGACGATGTCGTCGCCAACACCCGCAAGGGCCGGCAGGTTCTCAATGTCGACGGCGCGATGGTTGCGATGCTGGCGGTGCCGGCAGACGGCGATCATGTCGCGATCATCGGACAGAACCGCAAGCTGCTCTGTTTCCCCATTTCGGAAGTGGCAGAAATGGGCCGCGGCAAGGGCGTGCGCCTGCAGCGCTACAAGGATGGCGGTCTTTCCGACGCCAAGACCTTCAACCTCACTGAGGGCCTGACCTGGCTCGACACCTCCGGCCGGACCTGGACCGTGCCGCAGGCCGATCTCATGGAGTGGCTGGGCCACCGCGCCGAAGCCGGCCGCCTGCCGCCCAAGGGCTTCCCGAAGAGCAATACGTTCGGGGGGTAAGCCGTGCTGGAAGGCGACCGCGTCATGCTCGGGCTCGACCCGAGCATCTCTGGAAGGAGAGCCGTTCCTTACTGCAAGAGCTTCTCGGGTCTACGCTTCGCTTCGCCCGAGAATGACGCGAATTCAAGGTCTTACGCGTCGGTCCGGAATCAACCTCGCAGCCGCTTGAATCAAGCTCTCAGCGGATCGGCCGGCCGAGAACGCCGACTTCGAGACCGAGCGTGATCTTGTCGGTCACGGCCCATTCCACGCCGGCGCGGGCCTCGGGCCGCACGGCGATCTCGCTCTGGCTGAAAGGCGCCGAGAATGCCGTCGCCCCATAGCGCCAGGTTTCGTTGGCGGCCGACATGCCGACCTTGGTGTAGAGCAACACGTCGGGCGTCACCAGCACGCCGGTCTTGACCTGGAAGGCGCCGGCGAAGTCGCGTGTGTAGGCCGCGTTGCCGAAGCTCGGATAGCCGTAGCCGCCGATCGCAGGGGCATAGTCGATTGCGCCGACGATGCCGTAGACGAAGTTGCCCTCGCGCCGCATCGTGCCGGCCTCCAGCCCGAAGGTCGGTCCGGCGCTGGTGCGCATATGCTTTGAGCTTGTGACCTGGAAGCCCGAGGAGATGCGGGCATAGGAGCCCTCCCATCGCGGCGAGATCATCGGCTCGTCCCAGGCGAAGGACGGCAAGGTGGCGAAACCGGTGAGGGGCAGAAAGGTCTGCGCCTGCGCCGCGCCCGCGAAAAGGACCGAAAGCGCCGCAGCCGAAAGAAGCGGAAATCTCACGTCGAAGCCATCCTCGCGCAGAAGCGCCCTGCGGGAAGCTAGCATGAGGCGGGGCGAATGTCGCGGTTTTGTGGCGCGGCCACGGGTCGCTCAGGCGATCTTCGTCCTGAGCTTGAGGAAGCGCAGCGTCCGCTCGGCGGTGGCAAGGTCGAGCTTGGCATAGGCGTCGACATCGTCGTCGATATCGCGCGAGGAGAAGTAGAGGCGCCGCGCGCGCAGCTGCAGGATGGCGCGGAAGGCCGTGGTGCCGATCCCGAGCGAGCGGCAGGTGACAGCGATGCCGCTGGCATCGCGCTGCATCAGCACGCGCAGCGCCTGCTCGATCGTGATGTCGCCGATCTGCGCCAGGACCTGCGCGAGATGGTAGGCGCGGTCTTCGTCGGCCAGCATGGTCAGCACGTCATCGACCTCGCGGACCTTCGCGGCTAGGTCGGAGAGCAGGAGCTTGACCTCGAGGCGTTGCTGGCGCGCCTGGCGGGCAAGGGAGACAGCCTCCTGCGTCGCGTTCGCACTGGGAGCAGTTCCTTCCGCGAATTGCTCGACGATCCGCAGGACGCGCTGGGCACGGTTCGGCGCAAGGTCCGAGCGGCTGGCCAAAGCGCCGGTGATGCCGGCATCGCCCTGGCCACGCTCAAGCAGCCGGTCGAAGCCGCGGTCGGAGAAGGCCGCGCCCTCATTGGCGCTGACCGTGTGCAGCACCTTCTGGTCTCCACGCTCGACCAGGATGTCGGTGACGCTTTCGGAGAGCCGTGCGCGTTCCGCGATGGCGACAAGATGCTGCTGCGACTGGGTGACGGCGATGGCCGCGAGATCGGTGTCGGTCAGCACCGGCGAGAGGGTCAGGACGAGCCGGGCAACCTCGGCGTTGCTGTCGCCGCCGAGGGTGACGGCGACATTGTGCGGCAGGGTCGGCATGGTCGCCACGCGGTCCGCATAGCCCTTGCGTTCGTCATCGCCGAGGTGGCCGAGCGAAGTTGTCGCGATTTCCCCGTAGTGTTCCTTGACGGCCTCGCTCGGTTCCTGATCGAGGAGAAACAGATCCGTGACCGCATGAAGCAACTGCCGGCGCGAATCCGACGACATGTCGGCCGGCATCCGGGTCAGGTTACGCAACATGAAGGCCCCCACGGCAAAGTAGCGGCCACAGCATGCCCGAACCAGCTTGATTTACTCTTAAGGCAACAGGTTCTTTTTCTCGGCAGCGGGGCAGTACGCCCCGCTGTCTGGCCCGCGATGCGCGCACCGGCATCCCTCGGCGACTTTTCAGATTACGCAGGCAAGGATTGCGAATTTCTGGTCAGGAGATGGTCGATCAAGGCCATCGCAATCAGAGAAAAGCCCACCAGCGGGAAGATGAGTCCCCCGGTCGCGAGCAGGCCGAGGACGATCCGCAGCGTCGCCTTCTCTGCCGGCAGGGGCGGGACGCCGAGCGAGCCCTGTGGCCGTCGCTTCCACCACATCACCAGCGCCGAGACCGCAAGCAGGATGATCGCAAGGCAGACCGCGAGCATCAGGAGATGGTTCGCCAGACCGAATTCCTGGCCCATATGGACGTTGATGCCCCATTCCAGCGCTTTGCCGAGCGGGCCATAATCGGCATAGCTCATATCGATCAGCGGCTTGCCGCTGTACTAGTCGAGATGGATCACTCGCTGGAAAGTCATGTCCTTCGGATAGACCGAGCCGGTATAGACGCCGCTCGGCCCGCTCGGGAGATTGACGGCATAGCCCCGCTTCAGGCCGAGGCGGTCGAAGATTGCGATTGCCGCGTCGAGGCCGATCGGCTTGCCCTCGGCTGCCGTCGATTCCGGCATTCTGGCGTGCTCCAGCGACCACGAGGTCGGTCCGGCATGGGCGAGGTGCTCGTCCGACATCGGCACGGCGATGCGCAGGCCGGCCGGGTAGCCGAAATTGTGGCCATTGGCCCATTGGTTGACCTTGGCGCCCCAGAGCACCGACCAGGGCATGCCGGTGATGGCGAGGAACAAGATGAAGCCTCCGGCAGTGAGGCCCGTGACCGCGTGCAGGTCTCGCCAGAACACGCGCTGCCGCGGCTTGCCGCGCACGGTGACGATGTGCGATGCCAGCTCCCGCCGGGTGGTCGCGAAGGGGGCGGCGGGCGGCGGCAGGGCGATCGCTGCCGACAGGCACAGGCTTGCGCAGCAATCGGGCAGCTTGCTGCCGCTGTCCGATGCAGGCTCGGCCGGTGCCGTCTGGCCGGGCGCGCAAAGAGGATGCAGGAGCGTAGGCGAAGGCTGGGCCGAAAGCCCAGCGGCAAGCGCCGCGAGCGTCGTCTGCAGAACCAGGACATAGACGGCCACCAGCGCGAGCGCGCTCCTGTGCCAGTTCACTCGTCCTGCCGTCCCCTTCATGCGAAGGCGCTTAGCCGATCATCCCGATCGGCGGAAGCGTCTACCGTGACGCGCTAGAGAACGCGTGATCCGATCAGGTTGATCCAACCTGATCGGTGAATCAGTCTCTAGTCCTCAGGCCGCCGGCAGGCAGGCCGGGCCGAGCGGCTCGAAGCTCTTATAGGTCAGGATGAACTCCTGATGGCCGAGCTCCTCCGATTTCGTCCTGCCGCCCTGGCCGAGCGATACCACGAGGTCGCGGATCTCCTGGCCGACCTCGTCGAGGCTGGCGTGGCCTTCGAGGATGCGCCCGGCATCGACGTCCATGTCCTCGGACATCCGGCGGTAGGTCTCCGGATTCGCGCAGATCTTCACCACCGGCGAGATCGCCGAGCCGACGACCGAGCCTCTGCCCGTCACGAACAGCACGCAATGGGCCCCGCAGGCGATCAGCTCGGCGATCTCGGCATTGTCGTTGATGTTGGGGAAGCCGAAGCGCACCTCGCCGTCCGGTACCACGTCGAGCAGGTAGAGCCCGCCATGCGGCGGCACGTCGCCGGGCTTGATCAGGCCCGAGATCGGCGAGGCGCCGGATTTGGCATAGGCGCCCATCGACTTCTCCTCGATGGTCGAGAGCCCGCCCTCGGCATTGCCGGCGGCGAAGGAACCATAGCCCAGCGTCGCATAGTAGCGCGCCGCCTTGGCCACCGACTTCTCCAATTCCAGGCCGAGCGCTGGCGTAACCGCGCGCGCCGCCATGATGTGCTCGCAGCCGATCAGCTCGCCGGTTTCCTCGAAGATGCAGGCGGCACCCTCGGCGATGAGTTGGTCGAAGGCGCGTCCCGCGGCCGGATTGCCGGTGATACCGGAGGTTCCGTCCGAGCCGCCGCAGACCGTGCCGACGACCAATTCCGAAACCGCCATCGGCACGGTTTCCTGCGCGTCGAGCGCGATGCGCTGCTCCTCGACCCAGGCGCGACCCTCGCGGATCGAGGTGCGGGTGCCGCCCGTGCTCTGGATGATGATGGTCTTCACCGGGCGGCCGCTGGCGCGGATCATGCGTTCCAGCGCGTATTTGTTGAAGCTTTCGCAGCCGAGCGAAACCAGCAGCACGGCGCCGACATTCGGATGGGTGCAGAGCTGCTCCATCATCCGCTCGGCATAGGGGTTGGGATAGCAGCCGGGAAAGCCGATGGCGTGAACGCCTTCCTCGCGCCAGGGCAGCGCGATCTCGCGCGCTACATGATGGGCGCATTCGACGAGATAGGCGACCGCGACGGTGTTGCGGATGCCCTTGCGCCCGTCGGATCGGAGATAGCCGCGCATCTCGCTCATGCCGAGGCTCCTGCCTTGCGCTCGTCTTCCAGATGGTAGGTCGGCGTGTAGTCGCTGCGCATGTTGTGGACATGGACATGCGCGCCGGCGGCGATCGCCTCGGTTGCGACGCCGATCGGTGCGCCGTATTTCAGGATCTTCTCGCCGGCCGCGATGGCGCGGCAGGCGATCTTGTGGGCGAGCGCTATGTCGCGGTCGAGCACTGCGGGACCGGAGCCGGTTTCGATACTGTCGCCGGCTTTCAGCCGCACCCGCGCAACCAGGACGTTGTCGCGCGGATCGAGCAGGATGAGGTGCGGATCGTGTGTCATCGTCTCGCTCCCTATGGCCTAGGCGCCGTCATTCCGGACAAGCCGCGAAGCGGCGCCGATCCGGAATCCATCATAGAGCGCGGAGCCTTACGATGGATTCCGGGTCTCCGCTGCGCTGCGCCCGGAATGACGAGCGCGCTGAGGCTCAGAACTTGCCGTACTGCAGATAGGCCTGCTGCGGATCGGTGCCGGCGAGGATCGCGGTGCGGACTTTGTTCTCGGCCGAGATCGCCGTTTCCGACTTCTCCAGAACCTCCTCGATGATCTCGGCAGGAATGCGGACGACGCCGTCGCGGTCGGCGAGGATGTAGTCGCCGGGGCGGATCCAGACGTCGCCGATCTTGATCGGCTCATCGACCGCCTTGGGCAGCCAGACGCCGACGATATCGCGCGGCGTATAGGCCTTGAAATAGGCCTGGAAGCCCATCTCGACCATGAATTCGGTGTCGCGCGAGAGCCCGTCGATGACGCAGCCGCGCACGCCTTTGTTCTTCAGCGTCTCGGCCGAGAGCTCGCCCATCAGCGCGATCTCGTTCGTGTTGGGCTGGCAGACCCAGACATGGCCGGGTTTGGCGGCGGAGAGCAGGCCGGTCCAGCCGAGCAGCGTCTCATGCGCGTCGAACGCGCCGGTCTTGCCCTCGACGGTGAAGGCGGGCCCCGCAAGCTTCTGGCCGGGCAGGAGCGGGCGCAGTTCCGGGGGCAGCACGAAGTCCTTCAGGCCCATCGCCCGCATCGTGTCGTGGATGATGCCGGTGTAGCAACGCTCCAGCCGCAGCGTCAGGTCTTCGCTCATGTTTCCTCCGGTCGGCATATGTCGCGGCGGGGGCCGCGCTGGCCGTTGGCGGCACAGTGCCGGGAGGGGTGAAGCGTCGCAAGCGCGTTTTGCGCGCGTCGCGGATGCGTTTCAATCGGTTGAATCGGTGCGGTCGACGCGCTCCCAGCCCTGTGGCATCAAGCGCTCCTGCGGCAGGAAGCGGGCCTTGTAGGCCATCTTCGGCGAGCCTTCGACCCAATAGCCGAGATAGACATAGGGCAGGCCCAGCCGCCGCGCCCGGGCGATATGGTCCAGCACCATGAAGGTGCCGAGCGAGCGCAGCTCCAGGTTCGGATCATAGACCGAGTAGACCATGGAGAGCCCGTCGCTCAGCTTGTCGGTCAGCGCCATGGCAAAGAGGTCGCCCTCGCCGCGGCCAGTGAAGCCCGAATCGGGGCCGCGCCGGCGGTATTCGACGAGATGAGTTTCGACATGGGTGTCCTCGACCATCATCGCGAAGTCGAGTGCCGACATCGTCGCCATGCCGCCATCCGGATGGCGTTCGTCGAGATAGGCGCGGAAGAGCGAGTAGTGCTCGGAGCGCGGCTGCGGCGGCCGCACCTCGCCGATCAGGTCGTTGTTGCGCGCCAGCACTCGGCGGAAGCCGCGCGAATAGCGGAAATCATCGACGCAGATCCGGACGGAGATGCAGGCCCGGCAGGTCTCGCAGGCCGGGCGGTACGCGATGCTCTGCGAGCGGCGGAAGCCGCCCTGCGACAGCACGTCGTTGAGTTCGCGCGCCCGGGACCCGACCAGATGCGTGAATACTTTCCGTTCCTCGCGTCCCGGCAGATAGGGACACGCGGTCGGGGAGGTGAGGTAGAATTGCGGGGCGTCCCGCAATGGGCGCGTCACGTCGGCGGGCTCCGAAAAAGCTGCGCCCCTTCAATGTAGCATCGGTGGCGGCGGCAACAAGCACGAGGCGGCCTATGACGCGATCTTGCTGCCGACAATTTCCCAGCGTCGACTGGACAGTGGACGGACTGGCCTCGGGAGCTTGAAATGTCCGGCGAGAAGGTGGCGCTCAGAGGCGCGAAGGAAACGCTCCTGATCACGCTCTGCGCGAAGGCAGGCGAGAGCCGTTTGCCCGATTCGCTCCTGAAGGATCGCTTCGCCGCGGACGCGGTGGGCCGGATCGACTATGACTTCGTACGGCTCGGGATCGATCGCGACATGATGATCGGCGTCGCCTTGCGGGCGCATGTCATCGATGGCTGGACACGGGATTTCATCGCCCGGCACCCCGAGGCGACGGTGCTGCATCTCGGCTGCGGGCTCGATGCCCGCGTTTTCAGGCTCGAGCCTCCCGCCGGAGTCCGCTGGTTCGACGTCGATTATCCGGATGTCATCGCCTTGCGGCAACGCCTCTATCCTGCTCGCGAAAACTGTACGCTGCTCGGATCGTCGGTGATCGAGCCGGGTTGGATCGAGGCGGTGCCGCGGGATCGGCCGGCTTTCGTCATCGCCGAAGGCCTGTTGCCCTATCTGCCCGAGGAAGAGGTGGTGATTCTATTGGAGCGGGTGATGGACCACGTCCCCGGTGGCGAACTGGCCTTCGATGCCTATAGCCATTTGGGCCTCTCGCTGATCGCCTGGCAGCCCTCCGTCCACTCGACCGGTGCGGTGCTGCACTGGGCGCTCGATGATCCGCGGGAGCTGATGCGGAAACTGCCACGGCTCGAGCTCGTTCAGGAGCTGACGGGCTATGGCGCGGATGGGTTTGACCCGCGCCAGGTTGCTCGGATGTCGCTGCCTGCGCGGGCTGCCATCCAGATCTTTGGATGGATTCCCGCGCTGTCGCAGATGGCGCGCCTGCTGCGCTTCCGCTTCTAGACCTGATCAGGCCCGGACGACGACGAGCCCGGTCAGCAGGTCGTGGCCCATGCGCCGGTCTTCGCGGGCGAAGCCGCAGGCGACGTCGACGAGCCAGAGCAGGAAGGTACCGGCGGCGACGTAGAACAGCAGCGCATGCACGGCTGCCGTCAGACCGTCCGGCCGGCCGCCATTGACGGTCTCGACCCTCAAGCCCGCGACGCGCATGCCCCAGGTGGACTGGCGCCGGCCACCGATCGTCAACGCCGCATAGCCGAGAGCGGTCGCGACCGTCGCGATCGGGATGAGGAGCCAGGTGGCGCCGAAGGTGACGATGCCGAGCACAACCAGCAGCACGAGGACCAGCCAGCCGAGGAAGAACAGCACGACGATATCGATCAGCCAGGCGAACAGGCGAGACCCCAGAACGCCGCTGAGGTTCTGATAGGGACGCTGCTCCAGAGCCGTGATCGGCGGCTGGCCATAACGGGTATCGCTCATCGAGACTTCAATCCTCCAACGGCGCGCGGGATGCGGCGCCCGAGCGGATATGTTTGATCAGCGTGCCGGTTCCGCAAGGCCGCGTGGCAGGATCCGTCGTGGCGCGAAGCCGTTTTTGGCAAGCGCGTCCTCGATCGCGCGCGAATGCGCCTCGCCCCGCGTCTCGACGGTAACGTCGAGCGAAACGCCCTTGGCTGGCACGTCGAGAAACAGGCGGCCATGGCTGACTTCGAGGATATTGGCGCCTTCATTGCCGAGCAGGCTCGCGATCTTGCCGAGCAGGCCCGGCCGGTCGTTGGTGGTCAGGCGGAAGGCGACGATGCGGTCCTCGCGTTCGAGTTCGCGCACCATGATCGCGGCGAGCAGACGGGTGTCGATATTGCCGCCGCAGAGCACGAGCCCGACCTTGCGCCCGGCATAGCGCTTGGGGTCCTTCAGCATCGCGGCCAGCCCGGCGGCGCCCGCGCCTTCCGCAAGGCTGTGCTGCAGGCTGGCATAGGCGTTGACGGCGCGCTCGATCAGGTCTTCGCTAACGAGGACGATATCGCTGACCAGGCTGGAGATCACCGGCAGCGTGAGCTGGCCCACCGTCTTGACCGCGATGCCTTCAGCCAGCGTCGGCCCGCCGATCGGCCGGTCCTGCGCATGCACGGCGTTGAAGAAGGAGGGATAGAGCTCGGCCTCCACGCCGATCAGTTCGATCCCGGGCTTGATCGCCTTGGCGGCGACGGCGTTGCCGGCCATCAACCCGCCGCCGCCGATCGGAATGATCAGCACGTCCAGATCGGGCTCGTCGGCCAGCATTTCGCGCGCCACCGTGCCTTGGCCCGCCATGACCGCCGCGTCGTCATAGGGGTGGACGAAGACGAGTTGCTCGGCGCCGGCAAGCTCGTGCGCCTTTTGGCTGGATTCGAAGAGCGTCTCGCCATGGAGCACGACACGGGCACCATGGGTACGGGTGTTCTCGACCTTCACCAGGGGCGTCGTCTCGGGCATCACGATCGTCGCCGGAATGCCAAAGCGCTTGGCATGATAGGCCACCGCCTGGGCGTGGTTGCCGGCCGACATGGCGATGACACCGCGTGCCCGCTCGCTCTCGCTGAGCGTCAGCAGCTTGTTGACCGCGCCGCGCTCCTTGAACGAGGCGGTCGCCTGCATGTTCTCATGCTTCACCAGCACGGTCGCGCCGGTCAGCTCGGACAGGCGCGGCGCCGGCACCAGCGGCGTCCGCAGCACATGCCCCTCGATGCGGTTCGCCGCCGCGTCGATATCCTCGGGAGTGATGGCGAAGGCTTCGCTCATGATGCGCTCCATCCAGGTGTCATGTCGTCAAACTTGCCGCGGTGTCAGTTCGGCATCGCCGAAGAAGCCGCCGGGGCGCACGATCAGTACGATGGCCAGCAGGGAGTAGACGGCGAGGTCACGCTGCTCGATCGGCAGCGTCGCCGACCATAGGGCCTCGAAGATGGCGATGCAGAGCCCGCCCAGCGCCGCGCCGCTGACCGAGCCGATACCGCCAAGAATGGCAGCGACGAGCGCCTTGAGACCCAGAGAGAAACCGCCGGCGAAACCCATGCCGCCATAGATCGCCGTCACGATGACGCCGGCCATGCCGCAGATGGCGCAGGCGATGATGACGGCGACGTCATGCACGGCGCGGGCATCGACGCCGAACAGCGCCGCAGTCCGCGCGTCGTCTGCGACGGCCCGCCAGGCGCGGCCATAGGCCGTGCGCCGGATCAGCGCGACGAGGCCGAGCATGACGCCAAGGCCGATGATGGCGAGAGCCAGTGCCAGCGGGTTCAAGGTGAGGATGAAGCTCCCGGCATGGGCCAGGGGAATCGGGCTGTTGAACACCGGCGGCAGCCAACGCAGCTCCGGACCTTGCACCAGCCTGAGATATTCGGACATCGCGATGGCGAGCCCGATCGTGGCGATCAACATCTGCTGGCCGCTGCCGCGCTCGAGGTGACGCAGCACGAAGCGGCCCATGGCGAAGCCGTGCAGGGCGCAAACGAGGATCGCGACGGCGAAGGCGACCGCGAGCCCCGAAAGCGGTGTCGAGATCGCGAGCGAGAGCAGCAGCGCGACGCCGACGACGGAGGCGAGCGCGCCGAGCGCTGCGAACTCGCCGAAGCTCAGGATGATCCGCCCGGTCAGCCCGTAGACGAGGGCATAGGCCGCAGCGAGCAGGCCGTAGATCGCCGCCGAGGGCAGGGCGCTCAACCCCTGCTGGAGACCATAGGCAAGCGAGAGCGGGAGCGCAGGCAGGTTCTCGGCGGAGGGGGCGGCCGGATCAGGCGGTGGCTCGGCCCGGTCCTCGAGATAGAAGCGCCGCAGCAGATAGAAGCTGGCATCGGCCATCGGGCGCCCGTCGGAGGCGATGCCGATCAGGGCGCCGCGACCGGGTCCACTGCCTTCCCCGGCGAAGAGGCAGTCGATGCTGCGGTGGCGCGAGACATCGTCGCCGAGCTGCACGCGGTACAACAGCCTCAGCGCGCGCGGCACCGGCCCCTTCGTGGCGCGCTCGATCTCGATGCGGGCATTCGGTGGATTGAGCGGTGGGATCGCCTGTCGGCAAAGCCGCATCTGATCGGTGTCGAAATCTGCGCCGCACCCCGCGAGGGCGAGCAGGATGACGGCCAGAATCGGCAGGAGGAGCGGGCGCATGTCGCCTGACGGTAGCGCTGCCGCTTGGGCAAGGAAACCGCGACGTCATTCTCGGGCGGAGCGAAGCGCAGACCCGAGGATCTCTTGCGGGATCAGGCGCCGTTTCGTCCCGAGATGCCCGGGGCAAGCCCGAGCATGACGCCCCGCTCAGCCAGCAGCCTTGAGCTTCTTCGCCACGCGCGGCGCGAAATAGGTCAGCACGCCGTCGGCGCCTGCGCGCTTGAAGGCCAGCAGGCTCTCCAGCATCGCCTTGTCGCCGTCGAGCCAGCCATTGTTCGCCGCCGCCATGATCATCGCGTACTCGCCGGAGACCTGATAGGCGAAGGTCGGCACGCGGAAATGGTCCTTCACTCGCGCCACCACGTCGAGATAGGGCAGGCCGGGCTTGATCATCACCATGTCGGCGCCTTCCTCGAGGTCGAGCATCACCTCGGCGATCGCCTCGTCGGTATTGGCCGGGTCCATCTGGTAGGTGCGCTTGTCGCCGATGAGCGTGGCGTTGGTGCCGATCGCGTCGCGGAAGGGGCCGTAGAACGCGGAGGCGTACTTCGCCGCATAGGCCATGATCTGCACATCCTCATGGCCATCGCCGTCGAGGGCCGCGCGGATCGCGCCGACGCGCCCGTCCATCATGTCGGACGGCGCGATGACGTCGGCGCCGGCATCGGCGAGGGCCTGGGCCTGCTGGACGAGGATAGCGACACTGGCATCGTTGAGGATGCGCTCGCCGTCCATGACGCCGTCATGGCCATGAGAGGTGTAGGGGTCGAGCGCCGCGTCGCAGATGATACCGATCTGCGGCACCTGCGCCTTGATGGCGCGCACCGCGCGGCACATCAGGTTGTTCGTGTTGAGCGCTTCCGAGCCGGTCGGGTCGCGCAGCGTCTTGTCGACATAGGGGAAGGGCGCGATCGCCGGCATGCCGAGCGCCGCAGCCTCGGCCGCCTGCCGCACGGCTTCCTCGATGTTCAGCCGGTCGACACCCGGCATCCATTCGACCGGCGTGCGAGCCTCGCGCGAATCCATCAGGAAGATCGGCCAGATCAGGTCGTCGGTCGTGAGCGCCGACTCGCGCACCAGCCGGCGCGACCATTCGGCCTTGCGGTTGCGGCGCATGCGGCGAGTGAGCCCGAGCGACGGCGCGGCGCGCGCCTCGTCCAGATGCGACTGAGGAGCGGGAAAAGGCCGCACGACCCGGGATTCCATGAACTGTGCCTCAAGCGGTGAACAAAAACGTCCCGGCATTCGTCGAACGGGCGATGTCGGCAAGCTGTTTACATATCACATCGGAACCATTCCAAAACAGGGCGCATGGTCGCAAGGCCGCTGTCAGCCCGGCGCAGGGCGCAGCGGCGGTGCCGTGCGGCGAGGCCCAATCGCGCTGGCCGATCCGTCGCGTTGACAAGCCTGCCCCCGCCTTCCAGAACCGCTGCCCACGGAAGCGGGATCGGACCATGACGCAGGACCAGGAGATCATCTGCGAGATCCGCGGCGCTGCTGGCGTCGTGGTGCTCAATCGGCCGAAGGCGCTGAACGCGCTGAGCCTCGGCATGGTTCGCGAGCTCGCCCGCGCGCTCGATGCCTGGGAGAACGATCCGCAGGTTACCCGTGTCGTCGTCATCAGCACGAGCGAGAAGGCCTTCTCGGCCGGCGGCGACATCCGCTGGCTGCATGATTGCGGCAAGGTCGGGCGATACGAGGAGATGCTCGCCTTCTGGGGCGAGGAATACATCCTCAACCACCGCATCAAGACCTATCCCAAGCCCTATGTCGCGCTGATCGACGGCATCGTCATGGGCGGCGGCGTCGGCATCTCCCTGCATGGCAGCCACCGCATTGCCGGTGACCGCTATCTCTTCGCCATGCCCGAGGTCGGCATCGGCTTCTTCCCCGATGTCGGCGCGACTTATGCCTTGCCGCGGCTGGCTGACGGCTTCGGCCGCTTCCTCGCGTTGACGGGAGAGCGCATCGGCGCCGCTGATGCCCTGTCGGTCGGGCTCGCGACCCATGGGATGCCGAGCGAGCGGATGGCGGAGCTGGCCGATGCGCTGACGGGCCGTGGCGCGCTCGACGAGATCCTCGCCGCCTTCAGCCTCCAGCGAGGGCCCGGCCCGCTCCAGGCTGAGCGCGCGGTGATCGCGGATGCCTTCGGCGGAGAGACCTTGCCGGAGGTGATCGCGCGTCTGGACAAGGCTGCTGCGAACGGTAGCGCCTTCGCCGGCAAGCTGCTGCAGACGATCGCCACGAAATCGCCGACCAGCGTCGCGATCGCCTTCGAGCAGATGCGGCGCGGCGCCGGGCTCGACTTCGCCGAGGCGATGCGGACCGAGTACCGCATCGTATCGCGCATTGCGCGCGGGCATGACTTCTATGAAGGTGTGCGTGCCGTGGTGATCGACAAGGACCAGGCGCCGCGCTGGCAGCCGGCGACCCTCGACGCCGTTCGGCAGGCCGATATCGACGCCTATTTCGCGCTGCTCGGCGCCGACGAACTCAAGCTGGAGGGTTGAGCTTGGGGCTAGGTGGCGATGGCGAGGCTCTGCGTGGCGCGAGGACTGGCGAGGATGGTGAGAAGCGTCAGGGGCGCTGGCGGCTCCTGCTCGTCTGGTTCCTGCGCCTGCTCTCGGCCTTCTGGCTGGCCAAGGGGCTGACCGCCTGGGCGGTGATCTTCGGCCTGCCCGGCAATCCACAGCCGCCCTTCGAAAACCGGCTGCTGAGCTACCAGGCCATCATCGTCTATTTCGCCGTGATCGACCTCGTCGCCGCGGTCGGCCTCTGGCTGACCTCGACCTGGGGCGGCGTGCTCTGGCTTCTGGCGGCGATCAGCCAGATGCTGCTGAGTTTCTTTTTCCCGCGCTTCGTGCCGATGACGGCATGGCTGGTCGCGCTCTATATCGGGCTGATGGCGGTCTATTTCCTCGCGACCTGGGCGGCGGAGAACGAGGCCGAGTAGCGTTCCACTTCGTGGCCTGCGTGCTTCGCACATCGCTGGCGAAGGGGGCATCTTCCCTTCTCCCACCCATCTCGGGCTTGCCCGAGATGGGCAGCTCTTGGTGCCGAAGTCGGCAACAGCCGACTTCGGTGCGGGAGAAGGTGGCGCGTAGCGCCGGATGAGGGGTTGCGCGACGCTTCTCGTCATTGCGAGGAGCGAAGCGACGAAGCAATCCAGGGGCCGTCGCGCTCTACGCCCCCTGGATTGCGTCGCTGCGCTCGCAATGACGGAAAGGGCAGCGCGACCCCTCATCCGTCAGCGCTGCGCGCTGCCACCTTCTCCCGCAAGGGGAGAAGGGAAGATGCCCCTCCGCGCAGATGTGTGAATACCGTAGCCGTTGCTGCCGCACCGCCGCGCCCGACCCCTCGATTGCGCCGAGTCATGGTAAGAATCGCTTTAGCTTAAGCGTTTCTGGCTTCACTTACGATTCACCCAAAGCGGTAAATCCCTGATTCATCCTGATATTTAAACTCGTTTTCATCCGTGCCGGCTTATGGTGTTTTTCAGAAGCGGACCAGGAGACAAATCTTGGCCGACACACAACAGGCGGGATATACCATGAAAGCGAGCGTCAAGACTTCGGATGTGGCCAAGACTAAAGAGGCCGAACTCAACGTGAAGCCTCTTTATCTTGAGTCGCTCACTCTGGTGGAGCGGCTGCATCGCCGGCTTCTCGATGTCATCAAGGATGAGTTCGAGCGCCGCGGCCGTGACGACGTCAACAGCGTGCAGGCCCTGCTGCTCTACAACATCGGCGATGCCGAGCTGTCCGCCAGCGAGCTGCGTACCCGCGGCTACTATCTCGGTTCGAACGTGTCCTACAATGTGAAGAAGCTGGTCGAGCTCGGCTATCTCCACCACGCCCGTTCGCGCATCGACCGCCGCTCGGTCCGGATCAGCCTGACCGACAAGGGCACCGAAGTGCACGATATCGTGAAGGGCGTCTACGACAAGCATGTCCGCACGGTCGAGCAGATCGGCGGCATCGCGGCTGATGACTTCGAGCGCATGAACAATGCGCTGCTGCGTCTGGAGCGCTTCTGGACCGACCAGATCCGCTACAAGCTCTGAGAAATCCGTCGCTTGGCGGCGGCTATATCGATCTGCCTGCCTGTTGCGCGGCTGGGGCTCCGTCCCGGCCGCGTCGGCGCGACTCCCGCGGGCTACGGCATCGACTGTGACTTTGTTGCCATGCATGGGGCAAAACCATGCCATGCCCTAAATTCGCCTCTGTCATCACGCCTCGTTAACCGTGCTAGGACACCGTCATCGGCCATGAGGTTGTTGCGGCAGTTTGCAGCGAACGTCGCCATCTCGGCGACGTTTTTGTGCGGCCTGTCTGCATGCGTGTAGTCTTGAAGAGGGAAGAGATGTCGCAACTGAGCCTGACCCGCCGCGAAACCGTGCTGGCCCTTCTGTCGGGTGCCGCCACGGCCGCAGCAGCACCGGCGCTCGCGCAGCAAGCAGAGTGGCGCCAGAGCTACGATGCGGGTCCGCGCAACGCCGTCCTGCGCTCCTCCACGCCGATGCTTTCGCCGGAATCGCTGCAGGCCACAGAAGAGGCGATCGCCGCCTATCGCGATCTCGCCGGCCGAGGCGGCTGGCCGCAGGTCCAGCTGCCCGAGCGCATGGGTGTCGGCGCCAAGGGGCCGGGCGTGGTGGCTCTGCGTCAGCGCCTGATCGTCACCGGCGATCTCGATGCCGCCGCGGGCGACAGCCCGGTCTATGATTCCTATGTCGAAGCGGGCGTGCGCCGCTTCCAGTCGCGCGTCGGCCTGTCCACCACCGGCACGATCAACCGCGCCACCGTGGTCGCGCTGAATGTCCCGATCGATCGCCGCATCCGCCAGCTCGAGACCAATGTCGTGCGCCTGCGCACCTGGTCCGGCAATCTCGGCGGTCGCTATGTCGTCGCCAACATTCCGGCGGCGACGGTGGAGACGGTCGAGAACGGCCATGTCGCGACCCGCCATGCTGCCGGCGTCGGCAAGATCGACCGCCAGTCGCCGCTGCTCCAGACCCGGATTCCGGAAATCAATTTCAACCCGACCTGGACGGTTCCCGCTTCGATCATCCGCAAGGATCTGATCCCGAAGATGCGCAAGGAGCCGAGCTACCTCACCGAGAACAAGATCCGCATCATCTCGCCGAGCGGCGGCGAGATTTCGCCCGCCAGCGTGAACTGGAACTCGGACGAAGCGACGCGCTACACCTTCCGGCAGGATCCGGGCGGCGACTTCAACTCGCTCGGCTTTGTGCGCATCAACATTCCGAGCCCGCACGGCGTCTACATGCATGACACGCCGTCGAAGGGCATCTTCGGCGACGACTACCGCTTCGTCTCCTCGGGCTGCATGCGCGTCCAGAACGTCCGCGACTATGTCGCCTGGCTGTTGAAGAACACCCCCGGCTGGGATCGCTCCAAGATCGACGAGGTCATCCAGTCCGGCCAGCGCGTCAACGCTCGCATCGCCGATCCGGTGGCTTGCTACTGGGTCTATGTCACTGCCTGGGCGACCGCGGATGGCGGCGTGCAGTTCCGCGACGACATCTACAACAAGGATGGCCTTGGCCCGGCGCCGGTTGCGGCTCTCCAGGGCGATCAGGACATCTGATCTCAACCTTCATTGTGCGTTGAAAACCCGCCGGTCATCCGGCGGGTTTTTTGTTGTCAGAATGCTTTGCGCCAGCTTCTCAACGCGCCGCCGGCGAGCAGTGCCATGCCTGCGAGAAGCAGCGCGGTTCCCTCGAACAGGCCACGATAGCCATGCGCTGCGATCAGCGGCGTGCTGACCAGCGGCGAGCAGAACTGGCCGATGAAGATCGAAGCGGTCAGGATACCGCCGGCAAGGCCTCTGGATTGGGGAGGCGCCAGATTGAGCGCGAGGGCGACGAAGCTCGGGGAAACCAGCGCATAGCCCGCGCCGATCAGCAGCGCTGCCGCGAACAGGGGCGGGACGGCGTCCGCGTGCGGCAGCAGCACGAAGCCGAGCGCCATCGCGGCATAGCCAAGCGCGAAGATCCCCGCATAGCCGCCCACACGCTGGAGACGCGGATAGAGCAGGGCGAAGCAGCCGCCCGAGATCATCAGCATGCCCAGCACCGTGCCGGTCATGATCGCGCTCTCGTAGCCTTGGGCTTCCAGGAAGAACGCGATCTGCGTCGGCATCAGGAAGAAGATCATGTTGGTCGCCGCCTGCAGGATCACCAGCAAGGCGAGCGGGAAGCGCCAAGATGCAGAACCATCGTGGCTATCCGCCGCTTTGGCGTCGCTTCTGGGCGAGGCGCGCGTCGGTTCGACGATGACCAGCCACATCACGGGCAGGAAGACGGCGGCAAGCCCGTAGATGGCAAAGGGCAGGCGAGGGGATGTCGCAGCGGCCCATCCGGCGAGCGAGATGAAGACGAGTCCGCCGAAATTGCGGGCCGAGATTTGCAGGCCCGTCAGCGCGTTGCGGTCTTCACCGGTGAAGTAGTCGCCGATGAGCGCGGTCTGCGCCGTCATGATGAGCGCGACGGCGATGCCGAGGATGAACCGGCTCGCGAAGATCGTCGGCAGGTCCGGCAGGACGAGGCCCGCACAGCCGGAAATGACGAAGAGGGCGACGCCGGCGAGCAGCATGGCGCGCCGTCCGAGCCGGTCGGCGACGATTCCCGCGAGGGGCGCGCAGAGTGCGACGCTGAGCGATGGCGCCGGCACCAAGAGCCGCGTCAGCATCGCCGCGTTCGGATCATCGGCGAACGCGCGCTCGAGTCCGGGTAGCGCCGGGCTGATCGTCGCATTGGCCATGGTCGTGAGCATGGCCGCCATCAGAAGCGCGACTGCCCGCCCGTCCTGCCAGACCGGTTTTCCTCGTGTGATCTCGATGCTCGCCATGGCTTTTCCTCTTGCTGAAATCGCTGGTTCGGGAGAGCCTACGAATTCAAGTCAACTTGAGGTCAAGCATGCCGCTCATGGATATCGGCGAGGTCGCGGAGCGCTCCGGGGTGCCGCCCTCGACGCTGCGCTACTATGAGGAAATCGGTCTGATCCGTTCGCAGGGCCGGCGCGGGCTGCGGCGGCAATTCGATGCCGATGTTCTTCTCAAGCTGTCGCTGGTCGGCCTCGGCAAGATCGCCGGCTTTTCCCTGGACGAGATCGCCGGCATGTTCGGCGAGAATGACGAGCCTGACATTCCGCGCGAGCGATTGCGTGCCAAGGCCAACGAACTGCAACGTCAGATCCTCGGTCTGAGAACGCTGCGGGATGCGCTGCGCCATGTCGCTGATTGTCAGGCGCCGACTCACCTCGAATGCCCGACCTTCCGTGCGCTCCTGAAGACGGCCTCACGAAGGCCGCTCGTCTACCATCCGTCGCAGCCGGAGCGAGGGGCGGGGGCCAAGCCCGCACGGCAGCGGCGGAAAAGCTGATTCTGCGCCCTGGGGCAGTCGCGCGTAGCCTGTGTCCATCTATCGCTTGGACAGCCTTCCGCCCCATGGTAGGGGACGCCGCAACGGAGCTGGGCCGCACCCGCCGCATTCTTCAGGAGCCGGACATGACCGAAGCCGCGCTGAACAAGCACCTCTCGAACTCCTTCTTCGGCGCCTCGCTGGCCGATGCCGATCCGGAGATCGCCCGCGCCATCGAGCTGGAGCTCGGTCGCCAGCGCGACGAGATCGAGCTGATCGCTTCGGAGAACATCGTCTCCCGCGCCGTGCTCGAGGCGCAGGGCTCGGTCATGACCAACAAATACGCCGAGGGCTATCCGGGCCGGCGCTACTATGGCGGCTGCCAGTTCGTCGATATCGCCGAGAAGCTCGCCATCGAGCGCGCCTGCCGCCTGTTCGGCTGCAACTATGCCAACGTCCAGCCGAACTCCGGCTCGCAGGCCAATCAGGGCGTCTTCATGGCGCTGATGCAGCCGGGCGACACTTTCATGGGCCTCGACCTCGCCGCCGGCGGGCACCTGACCCATGGCGCGCCGGTCAACCAGTCCGGCAAATGGTTCAACGTCGTCTCCTACGGCGTCTGCGTCGTCGACCAGCTCATCGACTATGACGCGCTGGAGCGTCTCGCCATCGAGCACAAGCCGAAGGTCATCGTCGCCGGCGGCTCGGCCTATGCCCGTCACTGGGATTTCGCCCGCTTCCGCGAGATCTGCGACAAGGTCGGCGCCTATTTCATGGTCGATATCGCCCATTTCGCCGGGCTTGTCGCGGGCGGCGCGCATCCCTCGCCGTTCCCGCATGCCCATGTCGTCACGACCACGACGCACAAGACCCTGCGCGGCCCGCGCGGCGGCATGATCCTGACCAATGACGAGGCGCTGGCGAAGAAGATCAACTCGGCCATCTTCCCGGGCATCCAGGGCGGCCCGCTGATGCATGTCATCGCCGCCAAGGCGGTCTCCTTCCAGGAGGCGCTGCAGCCGGAGTTCAAGGCCTACGCCCATGCCGTCGTCGCCAACGCCAAGGCACTGGCCGAGACGCTGAAGTCGAAGGGCTTCGATCTCGTCACCGGCGGCACCGACAACCACCTGATGCTGGTCGACCTGCGCTCGAAGAAGCTGACCGGCAAGGCGGCGGAAGCGGCGCTCGGCCGCGCCCACATCACCTGCAACAAGAACGGCATCCCCTTCGACCCGGAGAAGCCGATGACTACTTCCGGCATTCGCCTCGGCACGCCGGCTGCGACCTCGCGCGGCTTCGGCATCGCCGAGTTCAAGCAGGTCGGTGAGCTGATCGCCGAGGTGCTGGACGGCCTTGCCGCCAATGGCGAGGAAGGCAATGCCGCGGTCGAGCAGGCCGTCACCGCGAAGGTCAAGGCGCTGACGGCGCGCTTCCCGATCTATTGAGCGGGGCGGCCGGCGCAGCGCCTCAGGGAAACCGGCCAGTCAGCTTGAGCATGAACAGGGTCTCCGCTGGGTTGCCGGGCAAGTCATTGCGCTTGCCCTGGCTCAGCTCTGCGTTCAGGTCGAAGTTCTTGTTGAACTTGTAGTCGAGCGAGCCGCTGACGCCCGGCTGCCTGTCCTTGACCTGGGCGGCGACGGCGAGGTTGAACGCGTCCCAGTTCGCCCCCAGCTTCAGAGAGAGGTCGACGGCCGGCTTGGTCATGTCCTTCTTGACGATGCCGGTCAGGTCGAAGGAGCCGTATTTCACGACGACCTCGCCCTCGACCTCGCTCACCGCGGCCGCTTTGGTGACGACCTGGAGCGAGAGGTCGAGCTTGAGACGCTCCCAATTCACCTTGCCGGTCAATTTGGCGCCGACCAGCTCCGCCGTCGGGTCGAAGATGATTCTGCCGACGCCGAGCCTCAGCGCGCCGAGCTTGACCACCTCGAACTTCAGCTTCGCCAGTTGCTGCAGGCCCAGCGTCACGGCCGCATTCGTGGGCTTGGTGACGAAGAGGGCTGCGCCGGCCCCGACCGCGAGTGCGGCGCCGACGACATAGACGATGCCCTTGTGGCGATCGACCCAGACGCCGAGCGCGGAGGAGCCGAGCGCTTCCTTGAAGCCGTTGATCTGCTTCTCGAGGGCCTTGTACTTCGGCGATTTCTTGATCTGGCTGAAATATTCGTCGGATGCCTTGGACAGGACGTCGTCGCCGATCGACCGAAGCTTCTGGATATCCTCGGCCGAGAGCTGTGTCGTCTGGCTCTGCAGTTTCTCATTCGCGAATCTCAGCAGGCGCGTCTGAGCCGCCGCCAGCACGGTCGGGTCCTTGAGGACCTCGGCGAGCCGTTCGGGGAATCTGAGGATCTCGTCGTCAAGAAGGTCGAATGACAGCACGACAAGCCCGCCGAAGGCATCGCCGACATTGCTTCCATTCTCTGCCATGCTAGATGCTCCGGTTCGTCGCGAAGGATTTCGGGCTTACTGGCTTTGTCTCCTGCAGGCGGCGGAACGTTCATTCGACGGGCCTGAGGCCATGTCGTCGTTTTTTGCTGGTATACGACGCCGGCGTTAGTCACTGAAGAGTCGAGTGGCGCCTTCCGGCAGGCCATTCCAAGGATTTGCAGGATGCGCTGTCCCTATTGCGGCTCTCTCGACACGCAGGTGAAGGATTCCCGTCCCACCGACGACCACGCCGCGATCCGCCGTCGCCGGGTCTGCCCCGATTGCGGCGGCCGCTTCACCACCTTCGAGCGCGTGCAGCTGCGCGAGCTGACGGTGGTCAAGCGCTCGGGCCGGCGCGCGCCGTTCGACCGCGACAAGCTGGAGACCTCGATCGCGCATGCGCTGCGCAAGCGCCCCGTCGCGCCGGAGCGCATCGAGCGCATGGTCAATGGCATCGTCCGCCAGCTCGAAAGCTCGGGTGAGGCGGAGATTCCAAGCTCGACCATCGGCGAGTTGGTGATGGAGGGGCTGAAAGGCCTCGACGACGTCGCCTATGTCCGTTTCGCCTCGGTCTACAAGAACTTCCGCGAGGCCAAGGATTTCGAGGAGCTGCTCGGCCAGCTGGGCGGTGGCGAGGAAGAGGCCGCCTCCGTCGCGGCCCTGCGCGAGAGGCCTCCGCGCGACGATGACTGATCGCAGCGCGGTCGACCGCGCCTTCATGGCCCAGGCGCTCGCCTATGGCGCCCGCAATCTCGGCGCGACCTGGCCGAACCCCTCTGTCGGCGCCATCGTCACACGCGACACCCACGATGGGCCGGTCGTTGTCGCCCGTGGCCTGACCCAGCCCGGCGGGCGGCCGCATGGCGAGGCGCATGCCTTCTCCCGAGCCGGGGCTGCGTCGATGGGCGGCACGCTCTACGTCACGCTGGAGCCCTGCTCGCATCGCTCGCTGCGTGGCGGCATCCCCTGCGTCGAGCACACCATCCTGTCGGGCGTGAAGCGGGTCGTTTCGGCGATGTCGGACCCCAACCCCTTCATCGCAGGGCTGGGGCACGCGCTGCTGCGCACGGCCGGCATCGAGGTCGTCGTCGGCGTCCTCGAAGACCAGGCCCGGCGGGCGCATCGCGGCCATGTCCTGCGCATTACGCAGGGGCGGCCGATGGTGACCTTCAAGATCGCCCGCACGGCAGACGGCTATGCAGGCGGGGAAGGGGGCACGCCCATCGCCGTGTCCAGCCCGGTCGCGGGCGGCTGGGTGCATCTGCAGCGCGCCCATCACGATGCGATCATGCTCGGCGTCAATTCGGTGCTCTCGGACGACCCGCAGCTCACCGTGCGCCTGCCCGGTCTGGCCGAACGCTCGCCCATCCGTGTCATCCTCGACACGCATCTGCGCCTGCCGCTTGCTTCGAAGCTCGCGCGCACGGCGCGCGAGGTGCCGGTCTGGGTGATCGCGGCCGAGACCGCGCCGGTCGAGCCTGAAGAGGCGCTGGTCGCGGCCGGCGTCGAGGTCATGCGGGTATCGGTGGGAGCCGACGGCCATCTCGATCTGCGCGAGGCGCTGAACCTGCTCGGCACGCGCGGCATCACCCGCGTCTTCTCGGAGGGGGGGCCGCGCATCGGCGAGAAGCTGGCGCTGGCCGGCCTCGCGGATGAGGTGATCGTCTCGACCTCGCCAAAAACGCTGGGGCAGCCCGGCGTCGTTGCCGTGCGTCCGGGACTTGCCGGCCTGCTGGCCGACCCCGATCTATACGCCCTTGCTGAGACCGGGCTGATCGGTCAGGACCGTTTCGAGCATTTCGTGAGGAGAGGCTGATGTTCACCGGCATCGTCACCGCCATCGGCGAGGTCGTGGAGGTCGAGCGCAAGGGGCCGAGCCTCAAGCGCTTCGCCATCGCCTGCCCCTATGATGCAGAAGGCATCGCGATCGGCGCCTCGATCGCCTGTGCCGGCGTCTGCCTGACGGTCACGGCGCTCAAGCCCCGCACGGATGGCGCGCCCGGCTGCCTCTTCCAGGTCGAGGCCGCGGCGGAGACGCTGGCAAAGACGGTTGTCGGCGATTGGGTGCCCGGAACGCAGATCAATCTGGAGCGCTCGCTCAAGGTCGGCGAGGAACTCGGCGGCCATCTCGTTACGGGGCATGTCGATGGCGTTGCGCGCATCCTTAAGATCGACGCGATCGAGGCCGATCCGGACGAGCCCTGGGGCGCGACGGCGCGCTTCCACATCCGCGCGCCGCAGGATCTCGCCCGCTTCATCGCGACCAAGGGCTCGGTCTGCCTCGATGGCACCTCACTGACCGTCAACTCCGTCGAGGGCGACGTCTTCACCGTTCTGCTCATTCCGCACTCCTTCGCGGTCACCACCTGGGGGCAGCGCAAGGAGGGCGATCCCGTCCATCTCGAGGTCGATCTGATGGCGCGCTACGCCGCACGGCTTGCGGAGGCGCGCCCGCAAGGGTAACGAGCCCGATCACATTCCAAGAAGGATAGAAGAAATGGCCGGACCCCGGCAGACCTCGGCCGACAAGGCCGCAACTCTGGCCGTCGAGATCGACGGCGCCCGCGTCCTCGTCGTCGAGGCGCGTTTCTACGATAAGCTCGCCGATGAGTTGCTCGCCGGCGCCGTGGCGGTGCTGGAAGAGGCCGGCTGCCGCGTCGATGTCGTCACCGTTCCCGGCGCGCTGGAGATCCCCTCCGCCATCGTCATCGGCTTGCGCGCCGCCGACGAGGCTGTCGATCCCTATGAGGCCGTCGTGGCGCTCGGCACCGTCATCCGTGGCGAGACCGGTCATTACGACATTGTCGCCGGCGAGAGCTCGCGCGCGCTGATGGACCTCTCGGTCGCCTTCGCGCTGCCGCTCGGCAACGGCATCCTGACCGTCGAGAACGAGCCGCAGGCCTGGGCCCGCGCCAACCGCGCCGACATGAACAAGGGTGGCGGCGCGGCCGAAGCGGCGCTGGCCGTCCTGCGCTACAAGCGCTCCCTGGCGGAGCAATCGCAATGAGCCGGGCCGAGAAGCGGCGCGGCGCGCGGCTCTCGGTCGTGCAGGCGCTCTACGAGATGGAAGTCGGCGGCCGCGGCGTCGTCGAGGCGATGGCCGAGTTCGAGGCCTTCTGGATCGGCAAGGAGGTCGAGGAGATCGAGCTGCCGCAGGCCGAGATCGCCTTCTTTCGTGACGTGCTGGGCGGCGTCGTCCGCGAGCAGCGCGTGGTGGACCGCACGGTCGATGATCTTCTCGCCAAGAACTGGCCGCTGAAGCGGGTCGAGGCCGTGGTGCGCGCGGTCCTGCGCGCGGGCGCCTATGAGCTCGCCTTCCGCAAGGACGTGCCGGCGCGTGCCGTCATTTCCGAATATGTCGCGGTTGCACGCGCTTTCTACGAGGGCGAGGAGATCGGCATGGTCAACGCCGTGCTCGACCGCATGGCCCGCGACTTCCGCGCCGACGAGTTCGACGCTCCGGCGGCCTGATGTCCGGAACCTCCCGCCCCGGCGAGTTCGAGCTGATCGCTCGCTATTTCGCGCCGATCGCCGGGCCGGGTGGCTTGGGTCTCCTCGACGATGCCGGGCTGCTGCGGCCCGGCCGCGGCTATGAGGTCGTCGTCACGGCCGACGCGCTCGTCGCCGGCGTCCACTTCTTCCCGGATGACCCGCCCGAGGCGATCGGCTGGAAGGCGCTTGCCGTCAATCTCTCCGATCTCGCCGCCAAGGGCGCCAAGCCCGAAGGCTTCGTCCTGACGCTCGCCCTGCCGCGCGGCTGGACTGAAGTCTGGCTCGCCGGCTTCGTGGCCGGCCTCGCCCGCATGGCCGAAGCGGCGGGTTGCCCGCTAATCGGTGGCGATACCGTCTCGACGACGGGGCCGCTCACCCTGTCGATCACCGCCTTCGGCACGGTTCCGGCAGGACGGGTGGTCAAGCGCTCGGGAGCGAAGCCGGGCGATGTCGTGCTCGTCTCCGGCAGCATCGGCGATGGCGCGCTCGGCCTGAAGGCGCATGGCCCGGACAAGCCGGGCTGGGTCGCCCTGCTCGGCGCGGAAGACCGGGCGTTCCTCGCGGACCGCTATCTGCATCCGCAGCCGCGCTACGCGCTCGCGCAGGCGCTGCAGCGCCATGCCTCCGCCGCGATGGACGTCTCCGATGGGCTTGTCGGCGATCTCGCCAAGCTGCTGAAGGCCTCCGGCGCCGGCGCAGAGATCGATCTCGATTCCGTCCCGCTCTCGCCTGCGGCCCGCGCCGCGCTCATGGCCGATCCCGCGCTGGCGGAACTGGCCTGGACCGGCGGAGACGACTACGAAATTCTCTGTACGGCATCGGAAGGGGAATATCCTGCTCTGATTACGGCGGCGGAGGAGATCATGCTTCCGTTGACGCTCATCGGACGGATCACCGCCGAGGCCGGCGTAGTGACATATAGCGAGAAGGGCGGGGCGCGCAGCTTCGCGCAAGGCTCCTTCTCCCATTTCTGAAAGCGGCGCGTCACGGCGACCGCGAGGCGGCGTTGTGATGAACCAGCATGTTCCGGTCCTCGATGGCGACAGGCTCGCGAAGCGCAACGCGCTGGTCCTTGCCGGTGCGCAGGCGCTCGGCGGTGCCAACCCCGCGATCATCGTTTCGCTCGGCGGCATCGTCGGTGCGCAGCTGGTGGCCGACAAGGCCTTCGCCACGGTGCCGGTCAGCCTGCTCCAGCTCGGCATTGCCGTTGGCGTGATTCCGGCTGCGATGGTGATGCGCAGAATCGGGCGGCGCAGCGGCTACCTGATCGGCGCACTCGTCGGCGCGACGGGAGCAAGCCTCGCCGCCGGCGGTGCGACGTTGCGCCTGTTCTGGCTGTTCTGCCTCGGCACCTTCGTCTGCGGGCTCTACGGCTCCTTCGTCCAGAGCTATCGCTTCGCCGCCGCCGATACGGCGAGCGATGAGTTTCGGCCTCGCGCCATTTCCTGGGTGATGTTCGGCGGTCTTGCGGCGGGCATCATCGGGCCGCAATCGGTCTACTGGACGCGCGATCTCACACCGTCCGCGCCTTTTGCCGCGAGCTTCTTGGCGCAGGGTGCTCTGGCTCTGATCGCCATCCTGATCGTCTCCCGCCTGCGTGCCCCACGGGTCGGGGCGGTTCGTTCCGGCGGGGGGCGCCCGCTCGGCGAGATCATGCGTCAGCCGAAATTCATCGCCTCGGTCACGGCTTCGCTGGTCGCCTATGGGCTGATGAGCTTCGTCATGACGGCCGCGCCGATGGCGATGGTTGCCTGCGGCCATTCGGTCGGCGATGCCGCGCTCGGCATCCAGTGGCATGTGCTCTCAATGTTCGGGCCGAGCTTCTTCACCGGCCGGCTGATCGCCCGCTTCGGCAAGGGCACGATCACCTCGGTCGGCCTTGTCCTGACGGCGCTCGCCGCCGTCGTCGGCCTCACCGGCCTCAGCGTCGGCCATTTCTGGCTCGCGCTGATTCTGCTCGGCCTCGGCTGGAATTTCGGTTTCATCGGTGCAACCGCGCTGGTCACCGATTGCTACCGGCCGGAAGAGCGGGTGAAGGTGCAGGCCGCTAACGACTTCCTCGTCTTCGGCTCGGTCGCCATCGCCTCCTTCTCGGCCGGCGGCTTGCTCAGCCATGGTGGTTGGGACAGTGTGAACTGGCTCGTCTTCCCGCCGGTGGCCATCGCGCTGGCGATGGTGGCTTGGGCGCGTCTCCAGCGCCCGGCCGTCGCTTGAAGGGCCAGGCGCGTTCTCCCGGGAGTTTTCGATGACCAATCGCGCATTTCCGCCCGCGACCGGCCGCGTGCCGCCGGGGGCGATCGGCCATAACCGCGGCGTGGTGCGTTCCAACTACGCCTTCATGCCGCCGGAAGGCGTTCTGATCAGCCGCCTGCCGCAATACAAGGACACCATCGTCCGCGTTCTCGCTGCGCCGGTCCTCGGAGCCGCCTTTGCCCAGTATGTTCTCGAGATCGCGCCGGGCGGCGGAACGCTGGCTGCGTTCAGCGAAGACAGCGTCCAGCACTTCTTCTACGTCTTGTCGGGCGAGGTCGCTCTGTCGATCGATGGCGCTGCGGCACAAGGGATGGCGCCGGGCGGCTTCGCCTATCTGCCGCCGGCCACGCCGTTCACGCTGCGCAACGAGAGTGGCGAGCCCGTCCGAGTCCTTGCGCTCCGCAAGCGCCATGAGCCCGCGCCTAGCCTGACGGTGCCCGAGCCGATCCTGTCGCATCAGGACGCTGTGCCGATGACGAATCACACCGGCAAGGAAGGGCGCGGCTTCCAGTTCCTGCTGCCCTATGGCGACATGCGATTCGATTTCGAGATGAACCTGATGTGGTTCAAGCCGGGAGTCTGCTTCCCGGCAGTCGAGACGCATGTCATGGAGCACGGCCTCTACATGCTGGAAGGGCAGGGGCTCTACCTGCTCGGCGAAGAATGGCACGAGATCTGGGCGCAGGATTTCATCTGGATGGGCGGTTATTGCCCGCAGCAATTCTATCCGACCGGCCACGACGACGCCTGCTATCTGCTCTACAAGAACGTCAACCGCGACGTTGCGCTTTGAGCCGCGACAGGGCTCGCCTGACATCCGACAAAATTTGTTAGGCGCGCCGTTTGCGCTCTTCGACGAAACTTGCCACAAATTCGCCTGACACTGGCGACGCGGAGCGGGCCTTGTAGTCTTCAGGGCCCGTTTTTCGTTGCCTGACGTCCAACGCTGCAAAAGAGGAGCGGCAGCGCTCCCGACGGCTCGGAAGCTTTGAGGCGGTTGGTGACCATGGACAAGCTCTGGGTGAGGTCAAATCGGTCGGATGCCAGGAGCATCGTGCCGCCGATACCTTTGTATCGGCAAGCGGTGCGACGCCGCAGCCGCCCGGTTTCACCTCACCGCGTGGCGGCGCGGCGCTTTTGCCCGATTGCGGCGTCGCCCGCCACGGCCAAGCCGGAAGGCTTGGCCGCATCGAGTTCCTGGCACTCGGGCAAAATCGCCTGCGCCCAGAGCTTGTCCATGGTCACCAACCGCCTCTAGGGTCAGGAAAACGAATGTCAGCTCTGCCTCTCATCATCATATTGAGTGCGTTGTCGATAGCCTACGGCATCTGGGCCTATGGCGACGTGATGAAGCGCGATGCCGGCAACCAGCGCATGCAGGAGATCTCCGGCGCGGTGGCCGAAGGCGCGCAGGCCTATCTCAAGCGCCAATATCTCACGATTTCCATGGTCGGAGTGGTGGTCTTCGTGGTGCTGTCCTATCTGCTCGGCAAATGGGTCGGCATCGGCTACCTGATCGGTGCCGTGCTCTCCGGCGCGGCCGGCTTCATCGGCATGAACGTCTCGGTCCGCGCCAATGTACGCACGGCCCAGGCGGCGATGAAGTCGCTGGGTGACGGGCTCGACGTCGCCTTCAAGGCGGGCGCCGTCACCGGCATGCTCGTCGCCGGCCTCGCGCTGCTCGGCGTCGCCGTCTACTACGGCATCCTGACCTCCTATCTCGGCTTCGAGCCCTCCAGCCGCACGGTGATCGATTCGCTGGTGGCGCTGGGCTTCGGCGCCTCGCTGATCTCGATCTTCGCCCGTCTCGGCGGCGGCATCTTCACCAAGGGGGCCGATGTCGGCGCCGACCTCGTCGGCAAGGTCGAGGCCGGCATCCCGGAAGACGACCCGCGCAATCCTGCGACCATCGCGGACAATGTCGGCGACAATGTCGGCGACTGCGCCGGCATGGCGGCCGACCTGTTCGAGACCTATGCGGTGACGCTGGTTGCAACCATGGTGCTCGCGGCGATCTTCTTCGCCGGCCAGCCGGTGCTGGGCACGATGATGCTCTATCCGATGGCGATCGGTGCGGCCTGTATCGTCACCTCGATCATCGGCACCTTCTTCGTCAAACTCGGCGCCAACCAGTCGATCATGGGCGCGCTCTACAAGGGCTTCATCGCCGCCGGTGTGCTCTCCGTCGGCGCGATCGCGGCGGTCAATTATCTGATGTTCGGCGGCTTCTCGGCCTCCTTCACCACCGTGCAGGGGGTCAGCTTCTCCTCGGGCAAGCTCTTCGGCTGCGCGCTGGTCGGCCTGGCCGTCACGCTCTGCATCGTCGTCATCACCGAATACTACACCGGCACCGGCAAGCGCCCGGTCGTCTCGATCGCCCAGGCCTCGGTCACCGGCCATGGCACCAACGTCATCCAGGGCCTTGCGGTCTCGCTGGAGGCGACGGCGGCGCCGGTCATCGTGATCGTCGCCGGCATCATCATCGCCTATGGCCTCGCCGGTCTGTTCGGCATTGCCATCGCCACCACCGCCATGCTGGCGCTGGCCGGCGTGGTCGTGGCGCTCGATGCCTTCGGCCCGGTCACCGACAATGCCGGCGGTATCGCCGAGATGGCGGGCCTGCCCAAGGAGGTGCGCAGCTCCACCGACGCGCTCGATGCGGTCGGCAACACGACGAAGGCGGTCACCAAGGGCTATGCGATCGGCTCGGCTGGCCTCGGTGCGCTAGTGCTCTTTGCCGCCTACACCTCGGACCTGAACTACTTCGTCGCCGAGGCCAACAAGGCGGGCGCCAGCAACTACCAGTACTTCAAGGGGGTCACGGTCGATTTCACCCTGTCGAACCCCTATGTCGTCGTCGGCCTGCTGCTCGGCGGTCTCATCCCCTTCCTGTTCGGCGGCATCGCCATGACGGCGGTCGGCCGCGCCGCCGGCTCGGTGGTGGAGGAGGTGCGCAGGCAGTTCCGTGAAAAGCCCGGCATCATGGAAGGCACTGAGCGGCCCGATTACGGCCGCGCCGTCGACATGCTGACCCGCGCCGCGATCAAGGAGATGGTCATACCCTCGCTTCTGCCGGTCCTGGCGCCGGTCGTGACCTTCTTCGTCATCAACGCCATCGCCGGCAAGAACCAGGCCTTCGCCGCCGTCGGCGCCATGCTGCTGGGCGTCATCGTCACCGGCATCTTCGTCGCGATCTCGATGACCTCGGGCGGCGGCGCCTGGGACAACGCCAAGAAGAGCTTCGAGGATGGCTTCGTCGACAAGAACGGCGTGCGCCATATGAAGGGCTCCGAAGCGCATAAGGCCTCGGTCACCGGTGACACCGTCGGCGACCCCTACAAGGACACGGCGGGCCCCGCCGTGAATCCCGCAATCAAGATCACCAACATCATCGCTCTTCTGCTGCTGGCGATCCTGGCGCATTCCTGATCGAAAACATCCTTCCAGCAATCGAGCCCGCGGCGAAAGCCGCGGGTTCTTCTTTGGTGCGAGGGAAGGCCGTCATTGCGAGCGGAGCGAAGCAATCCAGGGGGATTGGTGAGACGTTCTGCCCAGTCCCCCTGGATTGCTTCGTCGCTTCGCTCCTCGCAATGACGGCCGGCATCGCCGTTCGAGTTGATGCCAGAAAGGAATTTCAGATCAACGGCTTGTGCGCCCCGTTTGAATCAACTCGGCAACCTCTTGAATCAAGCTCGCAGGCTACGGCCGAAACCGTAGTGTTGCCGCATGCTGTCGCGCGCTGTTGCTGGCATGGTCTCGCCAACCCGAGGAGAGACCATGTCCACGCAAGCGCTCGATAGCCCGGCCGCCGTGCCGAACCGCTCTACCGAACTCGCCCTGCTGCTCCTGCTCGCCACGCTCTGGGGCGGCTCCTACACCTTCATCAAGATCGGCGTGGAGACGATCCCGCCGCTGACCCTGATCGCCGCGCGCACGCTGATCGCGGGCCTGATCCTGCTCGCGGTCATTCGCTGGCGCGGCTTGCGGATACCGCGGGACGCGACCATCTGGCGGCGCTTTCTGACGCAGGCCCTGCTCAACAGCGTCGTGCCTTTCACCCTGATCGCCTGGGCCGAACGCAGCGTCGATGCAGGCCTTGCCTCGATCCTCAACGGCACCACGCCGGTCTTCGTCTTCCTGATCTCGCTGGTGCTGATGCGGGGACAGCGCCCGGACTGGCGCAAGGGACTTGGAGTCGCGGCCGGCATAGCAGGCGTCAGTCTGATCGTCGGCGTCGATGCCTTCTCCGGCCTCGGCCATGCGGTCTTGCCGCAACTCGCCATCGTCGCGGCGACCGTTGCCTATGCCTGCGCTGCGCTTTTCGGGCGCAATTTCGCCGGCTTGGACCCGCTATTGCCGGCCGCGGGCTCGATGCTGACGGGCACGGCGCTGCTGATCCCAGCGGCGCTGATCGTCGATCGGCCCTGGATGCTGGCACCGTCGCAGGATTCGATCCTGGCGTTGCTGGCGCTCTCGGTCTTCTCGACGGCGCTTGCCTTCGCGATCTATTTCCGCCTGATCCGCACGCTCGGTTCGGTCGGGACCACGGCCGTGTCCTATCTGCGCGTGCCGATCGGCGTGGCCATCGGCATCGTTTTCCTCGGGGAGAGGTTAAGTTCGACGGCCTGGACCGGTCTCGGCCTTGTCGTGCTCGGAGTGGTGGCGATGACATTGCCTGAGCGCCCCGACACGTCGCGCTGACGCTGCAGAGGCGCCGTTCGCTGCGTGGGAAACTCCTGCGGAGAGACCTTGTCCCATGTGACGGACAGTTCCTCAGTTAACCCTGCATTAAGACTAAGATTGCGGGAGCCTGGGGTCCGGATCATTTTACATGCCGAAGCGCGAGCACTCGGAGGCGAAAGCAATCATGTCCCTGGCAAGCATGGCGCCGGCTCGCCTGCAGCCGGCCTCGCGGGCCTTAGGGCCCGCAACGGGCTCCATGGCCGAATATTTTCAGCGCGTTGGGCCGGACTGGCACTCGCAATGGGCATGGGACAATTACGAGCCGACGATCCTCGCCCTGGCGCGCCAGTTCGGCCTGCGCCGCATCTGCGAGATCGGCGGTGGGCGGGATCCGCTGTTCACGAAGGAACAGGCGGCGGCCGCCGGCATCGAGTTCATCGTCAACGATATCGACGCCGGCGAGCTTGCCTTGACGTCGCCGGGCCTGAAGACGGCCTGCTTCGATATCGCTGGCGATCTTTCGGAGCCGGATGTCGCGCGCGGAAGCTACGACATGATGGTCTCGCGCATGGTCTTCGAGCATATCGACGGCGTCGAGCAGGCCTGGCGCAACATCAACGCGCTGCTGGCGCCCGGCGGTGTCGCGCTGACCTTCTTCCCGACGCTGTGGGCGCCGGTCTTCGCGCTGAACCATATCCTGCCCGAGACGGCCTCTCGCGCCATCGTCCACGCGCTCTTTCCGGCGCGGCGCGAGGGCGGCGGCGACCCGAAATTCCCGGCGCTCTATGACTGGTGCCGCGGCAATCCCGCGCTGCTGACCCCGATGCTGAACCGGGCCGGCTTCACCGACGTCCATATTCAGCGCTTCTGGGGGCACGGCTATTTCGATCGGATGCCGGGCCTGAAGCAGCTCGACCACGCTTTCAACGCGCTTGCGGCCCGCACCGGCTGGAATCTCGTCACGACCTATGCCTATGCCGTGGTCCGCAAGGACAGAGGTTAGAGCCTGCTGCGTTTTCCTGGAAGCGCGGGTCATCCCGGACGAAGCGAAGCGGAGATCCGGGATCCATGCCTGAACCTTCCTCGGAAGCGCTCTGGCATGGATCCCGGGTCAAGCCCGGGATGACGGCGTGTTTCCGCGTAAAATCAGCAGGTTCTAGCGTAGCCGCTGGCAGCTTTTTCCTGGTGCCGCGAACAGCCTGAAACGCGGTTGTCCACCTTTGCCGGGGCAGCGCCGCTTGCCAATTGACCTAACGCTAGGTCACCATCAGCCATTGTCGCGTTGATGGGAGTCGGTCATGCGTGCTCTGTCGCGTACGTTGGATGTTCCACTTTCGAGTCACCGCGCCGTGCTGCTGCGCGCCCTCGTCGTCGTTGCCGTGGCCTTGGCGATCATCGTTCCGCTCGCGGGCTGACAGTATGTGCCGGAGCGGCGGCGGGAGAACCCGCCGCCTTCCTCAGACACGCGCCAGCCAGTCGCGCAGCAGGCCGAGATCGGCCTGGCCGAGGCCATGCCCGGCCGGCAGGACGCGATGTTCCACCTGCGCGCCGCTGTCCTCGAGCTGGCAAGCCAGGCCCTCGGCATTGGCCGCGGGCACGATCGGGTCGAGCGCCCCCGACAGCACCAGGACCGGCTTGCCGTTGAGGGCGCTGCGCGGCGCGTCCGTGAACGGCATCATCGCTCGCAGCAGCGCCGCGCCGGCCAGAGCCTCCGGGCGCTGCAGCAGCATCGCTGCGGCGATATTGGCGCCGTTCGAGAAGCCGAGCGCGATCGGGGCAGGGAGGCCATAGCGCTCCCGCGCCTTAAGCACGAAATCGGCCAGCTCATCGGTGCGGCGGCGCAGATCGGCCTCGTCGAAGACGCCTTCGGCCAGCCGACGGAAGAAGCGCGGCGCGGTGCCTTCCAGCACCTTGCCGCGCGGCGAGAGCAGGCTCGCCCCCGGCGCAACCGTGCGGCCGAGCGAGAGGAGATCGCGCTCGTCGCCGCCGGTGCCGTGCAAGAGCAGCAGCGGCTTGCGGGCCGGATCGCTGCCCTGCTCGAAGACATGGACGAAATCCGTATCGGTCTTCGTGTCGCTCATGGTCATCTCTCCCTTCATGAAGCGGAGCCGCCCGGCCCCCGAAAACGGCGGGTAGGGCGGTCGGGCTGCGGGCCGGTCGTCCGGCCCGCGTGATCTCCTGCCGCCCGCCGGTTGCGGCCGGGCGGCAGGGGGTGGTCAGGCAAGCTCCGGCAGAACGGCCTCGATCTGCTTGCGATGAGCCTCGAGACCCGCCGGCAGCTTCAGTGCCCGGCCGAGCTCGGCGGCCGGCTCGTCGACAGCGAAGCCGGGGACATCCGTCGCGATCTCGAACAGGACATGGCCGGGCTCACGGAAGTAGACGGAGCGGAAATAGTTCCGGTCGCGCTGCTCCGTGGTCTGGATGCGATGGTTCTCGGCGAGACGGCGCACCATCTCCTCCTGCGCGGCGTCGTCACCGGCGCGGAAGGCGATGTGATGGACCGAGCCCGCGCCCTGGCGGGCCGGCAGGAAGCCACCGGCGACGCGCAGGTCGATCACGCCACCAATCGCGGTGCCCTTGGCCTCGTAGCGGATCAGCGTGCCCTCGCGGGCCGCCTCGGTGAAGCCGAAGACATCGCTCAGGATCGCGCCTGTCGGGGCCGCATCGGCCAGCAGCAGGCTGACGCTGTGGAAGCCACGGATGGCGTTTTCCGGCGCGATGCCGCCCTCGGACCAGGCCGGCTCCTTCTCGACGCCCGGCAGGCCGACGAGGGCGAGCCTCATCCCGTCCGGATCGCGGAAGCTCAGGACAGTCTCGCCGAAGCGCTTGGCCGGAGCCTCATGCGGCACGCCGAGCTCGACGAAGCGGTGGGTCCAGAAGCCGATCGAGCCTTCGGGAACCCGGAAGACCGTCTCCTGGGTCTCACCGACGCCGAGCCGGCCGGGAGCGGCATGCTCCCACGGGAAGAAGGTCAGGATCGAGCCCGGCGCTGCATCGGCGTCGCCGAAATAGAGGTGATAGGTGCCGGGATCGTCGAAGTTCACCGTCTTCTTGACGAGGCGCAGGCCGAGCACGCGGTTGTAGAAATCGAGATTGCGGCGCGCCGGGCCGGAAATGGCGGTGACGTGGTGAAGGCCGTTGATCTGCATGGTCTGGTTCCTCCGTAAACTGTGGGCCGCTGCCCTGTTGGCCGAAACATTGGCCCGGAAGCGGCAAAGCGCCAGAGGGATTTCATTGCATCCGCGCAATGTATGATGCGCTGATTTACAATTTGATTTGCGTCGTCGCTTGCCCAAAATCTTGCCTCGAGACCAACCGGTCCCGTTTTCAGGAGGCACCACCATGATCGACTCTCGTCTTGCTCCTTATGGCGCTCTTGGCCTGCGCGTTGCGCTCGGCCTGATGTTCATCGCCCACGCCTATCTCAAGCTCGTGATCTTCACTCCCGCCGGCTTCACCGGCTTCCTCGGCCAGGTCGGCCTGCCGGGCTTCCTCGCCTGGCCGATCATGCTTGCGGAGCTGTTGGGCGGCATCGCCATCCTCGTCGGCTTCTACGGCCGCTATGTCTCGCTGGCGCTGATCCCTGTCCTGCTGGGTGCGCTCGCAGTTCATGCCCCGAATGGCTGGGTCTTCAACGCTCCGAATGGTGGTTGGGAATACCCCGCTTTCCTGGCGCTCGTCGCCTTCGCCCATGCCCTGATCGGCGACGGCGCGCTGGCGCTGAAGTCCGGCCGCAGCGATTGGCAGGCGAAGCCCGCTATTGCCTGAGCAAGCGGCACTTGCTGGGACCGAAACCTTGGCCAAGAGTGCGCGGATGAATCAATCCGCGACACCCTTGGCCTGGGATGATTTTCGCCTGATCAAGGCTATCGCCGAGAAACGAGCGCTGCCGGCAGCTGCCGCAGCGCTCGGCGTCAATCACTCGACCGTCTTCCGCCGCCTCGGCCAGATCGAGGAGGCGCTTGGCGTCAGGCTGTTCGAGCGCCACCGCAGCGGCTATGTCGCGACGCCGACCGGCGAGGAGATGGTCCAGCTCGCGGGGCGCGTCGACGACGACATCACCGCCTTTGCCCGCAAGCTCGCCGGACAGGAGATCAAGCCTGCCGGCGAGTTGCGCGTTGCCACCAACGATTCCCTGTTGGTCGACCTGCTGACGCCGCTCTTCGCGCAGTTTCTCCGGCAATGCCCGGATATCCGGCTCGACATGCTGATCGGCAATCAGGCGGCGAACCTGTCCAAGCGCGACGCCGATGTCGCGATCCGTGCCACCGACAACCCGCCGGAAACGCTGATCGGCCGCAAGCCTGCCCGCATCGCCTGGGCGCTTTATGGTCGTGCCGCCGATTTTTCCGATGCCGAATTGCCGGGCGTGGAGAGCCTGTGGGAGCGCAGCTGGATCTCGCTTGGCGAGCAGTTCACCATGCTGAGCGCCGTCCGCTACCTCGCTCGCCACGTCGCGCCCGAACGCGTGGTTTACAAGCTCAACACCGTGCTGGGGCTTGCGGAAGCGGTCGAGGCGGGTATCGGGGTCGGCTTCCTGCCCTGTTTCATCGGCGACACGCGCCCGGGCCTGAAGCGGCTGGCGCCGCCTGATCCCGACCTCTCGGCCGATCTGTGGCTGCTCACCCATCCGGATCTGCGGCACACGCCCAGGGTTCGGCTGTTCCTCGATTTCCTTGCCGTTGAAGTTGGGAAGCTGCGGCCGCTGATTGAGGGCGGCCTCCCGATCGGGCGCAACCCGCCGCCGAAAGCTCCGGCGGAAGAGGGCGCCTGACCAACGGCTGGGGTGGCGCCGAACGGTAGAGAACGCCACCAGGGCGGCGGGCTCGCGAGGCGGAGGGCGATTGCGGTGCGGCTGATGCGCGGGCTACGATCCCGACATGGAGATCGTGATCCCTCTCATCATCGGCCTGAGCCTGATCTGGTTGATCGGCCGGGGCGTGCCATGGAATGCGAAGCTGATGACGATCTTGGTGACGCTCGCGATCGTCATCCTGATCGTCGCGCTGGACCGTGGCGGCTACTGGCCGGAGGCCTGGCGCCGCTGAGCCAGTTCCTCATGCTGAAACCAGCTTGAGCCCGACGATTCCGGCGACGATCAAGCCGATGCAGAGAAGGCGCAGGACGACCGCCGGTTCGCCGAGCAGGATGATGCCGAGGATCGCCGTTCCGATCGTGCCGATGCCGGTCCAGACCGCATAGGCAGTGCCGACTGGCAGAGATTTCAATGCCAGCCCGAGAAGTCCGAGGCTGACGACCATGCTGATCGCCGTGAACAGCGTCGGTAGCAGCCGGGTGAAACCTTGCGTGTATTTCAGGCCGATCGCCCATCCGACCTCGAACAGGCCCGCGACAAAGAGATAGAGCCAAGCCATTCCAGCGCTCCTAGAGCACGCGCCCGATAGGGGAGTTGTCCGAGTTCATCCTCGGGCCTTGAAGCTATGGCTCGTGGCGTTGTGATCAAGAACGGCTCCGCCTGCGCGGATGCAAACGCACTAAGCCGGATCGCAAGACCTGGTCAGGAAGCGTCGGCGGCCGGTTCCAGGGCGCGCTCAAGGATCCGCCGGCATTCGCCGAGCTCGTTCATCACCGCGGTGAGCACGGTGATGTCGTCGAGCCCCTCAGGGACGGTCTGAGTGCGCGGCGATGTCCAGCCCGGTGCCTCGTCGGCCGGCATGGCGGAGGGGCCTTCGGCGGCGGCCGAGACCGGAGCGCCGCTGGCGGCGCCGATCGGCGCACCGCGGCCGATCGCCTGAACATGACGCGGCCCCTGTTCCTTCAGAATGCGCTGGAGGCCCTTGATCGTGTAGCCTTCGCCGTAGAGCAGGCGCCGGATGCCCTTGAGCAGGGCGACATCGTCAGGCCGGTAGTAGCGGCGCCCGCCGCCGCGCTTCAGCGGCTTGATCTGGCTGAAGCGGGTTTCCCAGAAACGGAGCACATGTTGGGGGATGTCGAGGTCTTCGGCGACCTCGCTGATGGTTCGGAAGGCATCTGGGCTCTTGGTGTCCAATTCGGCCTCGGTTTCGCCGGCGTGGAACTCCAGATTCACTCAGTCTCACCCTCACCACTCTGCCCGTTGATGCGGGCCTTCATCACGTTCGAGGGCTTGAACACCATCACCCGACGCGGCTCGATCGGTACTTCAACGCCCGTTTTCGGATTACGCCCGATTCGCTCGCCTTTGTCTCGCACGACGAAGGAGCCGAACGAGGACAGCTTCACATTTTCGCCGCGTGCGACTGCATCGCAGATCTCGTCGAGCACGGCTTCGACGAGCTTCGACGACTCCGTCCGCGACAGGCCGATCTTTTGGTAGACAGCCTCGCACAGATCCGCGCGAGTGACCGTTTGCCCCGCCATTCATATCCTCCAAGGCGTATCGCAGGCATCGGCGGGTGAGCGCCGGCCTTTCGCCATTACGGAGGGCGGACGCTAGGCGTCCGCGCCGCGCGGGTCAATCCTCAAGCGGCCTCGCTGAGCCGGCTTTGGCCTGAATCAACCCGATCTGGCGATGAAACGTGATAGTTTTCGCGATTACGTTGCCGCGACGTCACCAGCGGATCAAGGCCGAGCCCCAGGTGAAGCCGCCGCCCATCGCTTCGATCAGGACGAGCTGGCCTGGCTTGATGCGGCCATCGGCATGCGCCTCTGCCAGCGCCAGGGGGATCGAGGCCGCGGAGGTATTGCCGTGGTGGTCGACGGTGACCACGACATGGTCGTGGCTGATGCCCAGCTTGTCGGCGGTCGCGTCGATGATGCGCCGGTTGGCCTGATGCGGCACGAACCAGTCGATGTCGGCGCCGGAAAGGCCCGTCTGCTCGAAGGTGTGCCGCACCGTCTCGGCGAGATTAGTGACGGCGTGGCGGAAGACCTCCTTGCCCTCCATGCGCAGGAAGCCGACCGTCTTGGTCGAGCCCGCGCCGCCATCGACATAGAGCTTGTCCTTGTAGCGCCCGTCCGAGCGGATATGCGTCGTCAGGATGCCGCGGTCGGCGAGCGTTCCTTCGCCCGGCATTGCCTTGACCACGACGGCGCCGGCGCCGTCGCCGAACAGCACGCAGGTCGCGCGGTCCTCCCAGTCAAGGATGCGCGAGAAGGTCTCGGCGCCGATCACGAGAGCGACCTTGGCGCCGCCCGTCGTCAGGAACTTGTCGGCGGTCGCCAGCGCGAAGACGAAACCCGAGCAGACGGCCTGCACGTCGAAGGCCGCGCCGCCATGGATGCCGAGGGCTGCCTGGATCTGCGTCGCGGTTGCCGGGAAGGTGTGGTCGGGCGTCGCCGTCGCGACAATGATCAGGTCGATCTCGGACGGATCGATGCCGGCATCGGAGATCGCTGCCTGCGCCGCCTTGAGGCCGACCACCGAGGTCGGCTCGTCATCGGCCGCGACATGGCGCTGGCGGATGCCGGTCCGCTGGACGATCCACTCGTCGCTGGTGTCGACCTTTTGGGCCAGCTCGGCATTGGTGACGATGCGGGCGGGCAGATAGGAGCCGCAACCGACGACTTGTGAGCGCAGAATGGACAAGGAAACCGTTCCCTATTCGGCGTCGACCGGCTGCGCGGCGGGCAGCTCGGGGCGCGTGCTTGCGGCGACCATCTCGCGGACCTTCGCCATCAGATCTTCTCGCGCCATCTCATAGCCGAGTTCGGCGGCGCTGGCGAAGCCGATGGCGTCAGTCCCGCCATGGCTCTTGATGACGATGCCTTCGAGCCCCAGAAAGACGCCGCCGTTGGATTTGCGCGGATCGAGCTTTTCCCGCAGGGCGGCAAAGGCGCCGCGCGCAAAGATATACCCGATCTTGGCCATGAGCGAGCGGTTCATCGCCGCACGCAGATATGAGGCGATCTGGCGGGCGGTGCCCTCGGCGGTCTTCAGCGCGATATTGCCGGTGAAGCCTTCCGTGACCACGACGTCGACCGTGCCCTTGCCGAGATCGTCACCCTCGACGAAGCCGTGATAGGAGAGGTGCGGCAGGTTGCTCTCGCGCAGGATGCGGCCGGCCTCCTTGACCGCCTCGACACCCTTGATCTCCTCGACGCCGACATTGAGCAGGCCGACTGTGGGCCGGTCGAGATCGAAGACGACGCGGGCCATCGCCGCACCCATCACCGCGAGATCGACGAGATGGCGTGCATCGGCGCCGATGGTGGCACCCACGTCGAGCACGATGCTCTCCCCGCGCAGCGTCGGCCACAGCGCCGCGATCGCCGGCCGATCGACCTGCGCCATCGACTTCAGGCAGAACTTCGACATCGCCATCAGCGCGCCGGTATTGCCGGCCGAGACGGTGACATCAGCCTCGCCGGTCTTGGTCGCGTCGATCGCCCGCCACATCGAGGACTTGTAGCGGCCGTAGCGCAGAGCCTGGCTCGGCTTGTCGTCCATCTTCACCGAGACATCGGTGTGATGGAACGTCGTCACCGCCTTGAGCTTCGGATTCTGGTCGAGCAGCGGTAGCACCTGCTTCTCGTCGCCGAAAATCACGAAGCGGGCGTCCGGGCGGCGCTCCAGCATCAGGGCTGCGCCTGGAATGACGACGGAGGGACCGTGGTCCCCGCCCATCGCATCGAGCGCGATTGTAACCGGTCTTGTCATGGAGTTCTGGCGTGTCCCGGAAATGGCCGACCTTCGATCCGGGGCGGCTCACAGCCGGCCGGACAATAGCGACTTGGACGGATGCCGCAAGACGCGCAAGGGCCGGTGAACGTTTCAGTCACTGCGTTTCAGTTTCGCAAGGGCAGCAAAAGGCGATTCCGCACCGGCGTCACCGGCCGGCGCTTCGAAGTTCACGCCCGGCTTGCGCGGGTAGGGGTCGAGTGCCAGCGCCAGGAATTCCAGCGTGATGCCGCCGAGATCCATGACGCCGTCGACGATCGGCTCGGGCGGGTCGTCCTCGTTGAGCAGGACTTCGATGTCGATCTCGGCATCGTCCCGTTCCGCGCGGCGCGAGGCGGCCTCGGCTTCTGTCTCGGGCGCAAAATCGAGCTTCACCGGCACATTGAGCTGGACTGGAAAGGGATCGAGCGTGACGACGCAGGTCTGATGCAGCCGCGCCGCGATTCGGCCTTCGAGCTTCACCCGGTCGCCATTGCGCGAGAGCAGGTAGCGTGCCTCGAGGGATTCGAGCGAGGCAAGGCCGAGCAGCCGTGCGATCGCGGCGAACTGCTGCGATTCGGCACGGACCGTGACCTCGGTGCCGCGCTGGCGGATGACCTCGACACGGATCGGATGAGTCAGCGGAGCTGCCGGGGCGCGCTCAGATGTCATGGGAAGCCTCCTCGTGGGAAAAGGCTGGAAACAGGCTCTCGCGCTCGAGAATCGTGGCGAGATCGCAGCTTGCGAGGGCTGCCTGCGCCTCGCGGACATAGGCGGCGAGGTAAGGGGCGCCCTCCGGCGAGCAGGCATTGCGCTGCAACACTTCGGCGAGGGCATCGCCCCCAGGCGCGGCCAGGGCCGCCTCATAAGCCTGGACGCGGCCATAGAACATCCGGCCGATCTTCTTCATGCGCTTGGGCACGGCGATGTCGCTGACGCCGCCATTGCGGAAACCCAGTTCGAGATAGGCAAAGCAGGCATCGACCAATTCCTGCGCCAGCTCGGAGGCCGGGGGCGGCAGCTCGCGCAGGCGCCGCAGCACCAGCAGGACAAGCAGGGCAAGCGATTCGAAACGGCCCTCGAAGCTGTCGGGAATGCCGCCTGCCAGATAGAGGCCGGGCTGGCGCGACGCTTCGGCGACGCGCCCGAACAGCGCATCCACAGGGGCACGCCGCTGGGCGCGCTTGCCAAACAACCCGAAAATCACCCGTTTGCCTCCGCCCGCCAATCATGCGGGCGTCCTTGCCTTGCCAAAGCCATCCTCGGGCGTTACGCCAACCCTCACCCTTTTGACAAGCGGCTTGGGGTTTTCCTGAGCCGTGCTGCCTTGGATCGTGCCCGCATGACCCACATTACCCGCCGCACGGCTCTGCTCGGAGCCCTCGCGACCTCTTCCCTTTTGCTTGCCGGCTGCGGGCCGGATGCAGGCGGCTTCGTGCTGCCCACTTCGACCGGCCTGAACGATACCTTTACCCGCGGCTTCGTGATGGATGACGGGCTGGTCGCGCAGGTCAAGCCGGGCATGGACGTCCAGTCGGTGCTGCAGATCCTCGGCACGCCCTCGACGACCTCGACCGTCGGCAACCGCACCTTCTACTACATCAGCCAGACGATGCGGCGTCGCTTCCAGTTCCAGGATCCGCAGGTCATCGACCAACGGGTGCTGGTGATCTATTTCAACAAGGGCTTCAAGGTGGAGCGCATCGCTCACTACGGCCTGCAGGACGGCGTGATCTTCGACTTCATCAGCCGCACGACCGCGACTGGTGGCGAGGAGCAGAGCTTCCTGCGCAACCTCTTCCGCGGCGTGACCAAGTTCAACCCGCTCGGCAGCTGAGTTCGGCCCTCGCTTCGAAACACGAAAAACCCCGTGGCCTCGGCTGCGGGGTTTTTCATTTGGCCGGAACGCTTGATTCTGAGGAGGACCGATTCCGGTCTGGCGTGGAGCGCCATTCGCTGTGAAGCGAATAGTTCCGCCTGCATCAACGCCGCTCCGGTCGCTGCCCAGAATGGCTGGCGGCTTGTAAGCTACTGAAAATCGGGGATTTTATGGTCGGAGCGAGAGGATTTGAACCTCCGACCCCTTGTCCCCCAGACAAGTGCGCTAACCGGGCTGCGCTACGCTCCGACGGCTCGGCTTATAGTGGCGGGCCGCGGCAGATGCAATGCGCTTCGCTGCGATCTGGCTCGCACTTTTTGCGGGAAGGCGCTCAGCCTCGTTTTGCAGCCGAATAAATATGGATGGCCTCCCCCAAATGGGGGGTGCGGACCGCGTCGTCCTGCTGCAACCATCACGGTGCGGCGCTGGAAATAATATCTATGAAACGTAGACATCAGATGTCGCTGATCGTACGGCGTGCCCAGATTCGCCGTGCAGCCGCCAGCAGGAAAGACGCATCTCGGCCTCAGGAGACCGAGCGCCCCAAGCTTCGGCTGGTCTTTTCCAACGACAATGTCCAGCATCTCAAGGCGACTTCCGGAGGCGATGGGCCGTCGCGGTCCTTCGAATAGGCCTGTCTCTGGTTCTCTTTCCAGCGAAGTAGTCGTTCAGCAATCAGTCATCCGCCGTCGCCTTTGATGCGGCCGCGGTTGACGCCCTGTCGCCGCGCGAGAGTGAATGCAGACGAGGTCGTGTTGAGGCAGGACTGGTTCCATTGCGAGGATTGCGGTTCGCCGGGAGTGTCGATTCCCCAGGCTCTGACCGACGCCAGCATCGTTTCATGTGCCAATTGCGGTCGCAGGGTCGGCTCCTGGGCAGAGTATCGCCGCCACATCGATCAGGCTCTGCGGGCGGAGCAGGCGCGTAAGATGAGTCGCGTTATCGTGGCGGATCCGATCGGATGCGGCGCAACCGGAGTTTAGAGCATTTCCGCGTTTCTCCGAAGCGCGGAAAAGCTCAATGTCTTCGTTTTATCGCATTTTCTTCACGCGAACCGGTGGCCACTTCGCTCGAAAATGCTCTAAGCGGCTGGCCTTGCAGCTTGGGCCCATGCCAGCGCCGGCAGGGCGATCGGGCGCTATCCCTGATCGTGACCGGTCTCGAAACGCGCGGCGTGTTCTGTGCGTGAGGCCGGCTTCGGCAAGACCGCCAGACCCCAGACCAGGCCGAGCAGCAGGTAAAGATGCCGCCAGTGATCGGTGTCGATCTGAAGGCCTTGCAGGATCGTCACGAACAAGACCGACCACAGCACGACCGCATGCTGCTGCCACGGCCGGCGCTGAAACACGAGGCGCCAGCCGACATAGCAGGTCGCGGCCATCAACCCCAGCCATGCCACGCCGCCGAGCCAGCCATAGGAAGCGAAGGCGTTGATGTAGACGTTGTGGGGATCTTCCGTGAAGTGCCAGCGGAAGCGCAGGGGGCCGAACCCGTTCGGCGCTTCGAGCAGAAGCGTAATCGAGCGAAGCTGGTTGCCGAAGCGCCCCGTCACGCCCTGATCGTAGCTCTGATCGAGACTCGCCCGAATCTCGAAGACGTCGCGGATGTTCTCGAAGGAGAGTGCGACGGCGAGCGCCGCCGCCGCCGCCATGAACGCGACGAGTGTCAGCAGGGCGATGCGGCCGCGCTGCGTGGCGTTGGGAGCGGTCAGAAAGGTCAGACCGACCATGAGCAGGGCCGAAGCCACCAGATTGCCCCAGGCGCCGCGGGAGAAGCTCAGGAAGAGCGCAAACAGCGGGACGCTGACGAGCAGGAGGCCGCGAAGGAGCCCGGCCTGGCCGGTCAGGACGCGATGCAGCACATAGAGGATGGGCAGGACGAGGAAGGGGCCCAGGACGTTTGCGTCCTTGAAGGTGCCGGAGGCGCGCCCGTAGAGCGTGAAGACACTGCCGAGGCCGGCGATGTCGAAATAGCCGAGTATGGCAGCGAGGCCCGCGCACCAGGCGGCGAAAAGGTAGCCCTGCCGCAGTGTCTCCAGCCGGCCTGTCGCATCGTCGGCCATGATCGCGGCGAAAAAGATGCCGGTGATCATCAGATAGACGGAAACGGCCGTGAAGCGGACGGAATCGACCTCGTCCATCCACGGAATCAGCGAGAAGATGCCGCCGATATTGTAGAGGAGCAGGAGCATGGCCAGCGGCACCAGCTTCTGCGAGAAACGGATGCCGGTGACGGCGAAGACGAAGAGCGTCAGCAGGAAGACGAATTCATAGGGCGAGGGCTCGATCAGTGCGAAGCCGCTCGATGCGCCGAGCAGCCAGAGCGCGCCGCGCTTGATCGCCGCATATGAAATCGCGAGCCGGGGGCCCGGCGCCTGATGCGACGGGTGCTCCGCGAAGGTGCTCAATACGCGTTCTCGTTTTTGGTCAGCAGCGAGAATGGCGTCTTGAACAGGATGTAGAGGTCGAGCAGCACCGACCAGTTCTCGATGTAGTAGAGATCGTGCTCGACACGCCGCTGGATCTTCTCATCCGTGTCCGTCTCGCCGCGCCAGCCATTGATCTGAGCCCAGCCGGTGATGCCGGGTTTCACCTTGTGGCGGGCGAAGTAGCCGTCCACGACCTGCTCATAGGCGCGGTTGGACGTCGAGGCATGGATGGCGTGCGGGCGCGGGCCGACCAGAGACAGGTTGCCGCTGAAGACCACGTTCAGCAGTTGCGGCAGCTCGTCGATCGAGGTCTTGCGGATGAAGCGTCCGACGCGAGTCACGCGCGGATCGTCCTTGGTCACCTGCTTGGCTGCCGCGTAGTCGCTCTTGTCATGGTAGAGCGAGCGGAATTTGAAGACCTCGACCGTCTCGTTGTTGAAGCCGTAGCGCTTCTGGCGGAAGAACACCGGCCCCTTGGAGTCGAGCTTGACGGCGACAGCTGTCGCCAGCATCACCGGCGAGAGCGCGATCAGCGCCAACGTGCCGACGATTTTGTCGAATATCCATTTGACGACGATGTCCCAGTCGGCGATCGGCCGGTCGAAGACGTCGAGCACGGGAACGGTGCCGAAATAGGAGTAGGAGCGCGGCCGCAGCCGGAGCTTGGAAAGATGCGCCGACAGGCGGATGTCGATCGGCAGTACCCAAAGCTTGCGCAGCATAGTCAGGAGCCGCGCCTCGGCCGAGATCGGCAACGTGAAGATCACCAGATCGAGCTTGGTTCGGCGTGCGAATTCGACAAGGTCGTCGATCGTGCCGAGCTTGGGATAGCCGGCAACGAGATCGGGCGAGCGTTCGTCATTGCGGTCGTCGAAGACGCCGCAGATGCGCAGGCCCGTGTCCTTCTGGCTTTCCAGGGCGCGGATCAGCGCCTCGCCGGCCTCGCCGCCGCCGACGATCGCCGTGCGCCGCTCCAGCCGGCCGTTGCGGGTCAGATGACGCACGCCGAGCATCACGACGATCCGGCCGCCCAGGAGCGCCCCGGCGCCCGCGAAGTAGAACCCGATCAGCCAACCGCGGGAGACTTGGTCGCTGATCTTGAGGACGAAGAAGACCGCCATCGTGACGAGGAACAATATCGTCCAGCCGGTCAGGAGGCGGACGGCGCTGGCGATCAAGTTGCGCAGCGCGCCGATCGGATAGAGCTGCAACGCCTGGAAGGTGCCAAGAGCTGCAACGGCCAGCGTCGGGATCGCGATTTGATAGGGCAGGACGTATTCGTCCTTGCCCGCGACGTAGAGCCAGTAAATCACGGCACCCGTTCCGATCACGGCGAGCGCATCGATCAGCCGAGCAACTCCTTCGATCATCACGGGCGACAGCGTCGGCTTGACGGGGATGGCGGCGATGCGCTCGGCGAGGGGATGGAAGCGCCGCGTCTGGCCGGCTTCCGCCCCGCCGAACATCGTCGGCGTTGCCGAGGCGGCCGCGTCCGCCTTCATCATATCGCGGACATCGAAAGTCCCCATGGCGTCCAATCCTCAACCCGGATCGCAGCGGCGGGCGCGGCGATCCCGGTCGCGGTCTATCCGAAATTGCTCACGGAACGCTTAACCCGACCGTTCCTTGTTTCGCAGGATCAGTAAGAGATCGGATGAAAACGGAGGCGTCCCGGACCTCAAAATGCCGGAGCGACGGGTCTTAAAAAAGCATAGCGCGAAATGCTGATTTTGTCTTGGACGGCCAATGGCTTGCTCGGGGGTAAAGCCATGTATAAATCGGGTTGATTTCCGTAAGTTGTTGTTATTGCAAGTTATCGAGAGTTGACATTGGCTGTTGGCAACGGCATATTCCTCGTCGATGAGTGTCTGAGAAGCATATATCGCCCGCTTGGGGCATGGCGTGGGGAGCATTGTTTTTCCCGTAGCGCCGATTGTCGGGGTCAAGCCTCAGCAATCGCTTCTTTTCGGAACTGTCGACTTAAAACTCTAACGATTGCTAGGCTGTCCCTGCGTCGCATCTGCGATGGTCGGCGCCGGCTTCGCCCGTGTGCAACATGTCTTTTCACTGGTTGGTTCTGCTCGCGGCCATTGCCGTCGAGATCGTCGCGACGGCCGCGCTGAAGTCGGTCGTCTCCGCGCCGTGGCTCATCGGCACTTTGCCGCTGATCCTGATCGGCTTTTCTTTCATCCTGCTCAGCATCGCGCTGCGCGTCATTCCGATGGCTGTGGCCTACGCCGTCTGGGAGGGGGTAGGTATCGTCGGCATTGCCGTCATCGGGCATCTCCTCTTCGGGGAGCATCTGACCGTCGGCCGCGCGCTTGGCCTTGCCGCGATCCTGGCCGGCATCCTTCTCATCGAGAACGGCGTCGGCCATGGCCGCAAGCAGGATGATCGGCTCGCTGAAGGGAGGCTTGTGTGAATGACTCGTTCATTCAGGTCGCTCCCTTCCTCTGGCTGCTGTTGGCGGTCACCCTCGAGATCGGCGGCACCTACCTGCTGAAGCTGTCGGACGGGATGAGCCGACGCCTGATCGGTGCCGGTGGCATCGTCTTCGTCATGGGCGCCTTCGCGGCGCTGGCCCAGGCGATCAAGGGCATGGATCTGGCGGTCGCCTATGCCGTCTGGGGCGGCGTCGGCTTGGTGGTCACCGCAATCGTCGGTGCTCTGGTCTTCGGTCAGCGCATCCGGCCGGTCGGCTGGCTCGGTATCGTACTGGTCGTAGCCGGCGTCGTCGCGCTGAAGTTGATCTGAGGGCGCTTCAGGCCATGCCGCGCGCGGTCATCGCGTCGCGATAGGCGGAGATGACGCCGTCGACCATCGCGTCGAGGCAGAAATTCTGCCGGACATGTGCGGCAAGGTCGACCGCTTGGGCCAGTCGCGCCGATTCCGGTGTTTCGAGCATGGTGCGGATCGCGCCGGCGAGGATCTGCGGATCATCGGCCCTGATCAGCCGGTCGCGGTGCCGCGCTCCATAGATTTCGGCAATCCCGCCGACATCGGTCGAGATCAGCGGCTGCGCCGCAGCCGCTGCCTCGAGGATGACATAGGGGAGGGACTCGGCGCGCGATGGGATCACCATCACATGCGCCTGCGCCAGTGCCTTGCGAATGGGGCTCGGCGGTTCGAACACGCATTGATCGGCGATGCCGCGCTCATGCGTCATCTGCCGCAGTTCGGCCTCGTCCGGCCCCGAACCCACGATCAGGAGGCGCGGCTTCAGCCCGTCGCGTCGGCGCAGCAGTTCCAGCGCGTCGATCAGCGTGTCGACCCCTTTCGCCGAGCGCAGCTCGCCGAGATAAAGCAGGTCGAATTGCGTCTGCGCATGGTCGATCGGCTCGAACTCGGCATCGGAGACGCCATTCAGGACGACGCGGTGGTCTGTCCGCGGTGCGTGCCCGATATGCGCTTCGAAGCGCCCGGCGATGAAGCGGCTTTCGAACAGGAACATGTCCGTTGCGCCTTCGAGCAGGCGCTCGACCGTCATATAGACTCTGTGTTCGCGGCTGCCGGGCTTGTAGTTGAAGCTGCCGCCATGCGGCGTATAGGCGGTGGCATAGCGCCGTCCGGGCGAGAGCAGCGCCGGAAACCGGCCGTAGACCCCGCCTTTCGAGCCATGGCAGTGCACGACATCGGGGGCCAGCCTGCGCCGCAGTGTGGCGGCTGAGAGCTGCGCCTTGGCGTCGGTGACGCTCGGATAGCGCGACATCGGCACGCGCGTCACGCCCAATGCCAACTGGCCCGACAGCTCCCGGAAGACTTCGTCGGCTCTCTGGCCGCCAGTGTTCGAGTCGCAGAAGATGCCGACGTCGTGCCCGCGCGCGACCTGGCCACGGGCTACATCGAGGACGTGCCGGAACAGCCCGCCGAGGGGAGCACGGAAGACGTGCAGAATTCGTAAGGGGCGCGTGTCGGCGGCGTCCGTCATGGCAGGATTCCGCGAGGCTTCAGAACCAGCGTTCCTTGATGACGATCGTGTCTCCGGGCTGGACCGGATAGGTGATCGGCACGGTCGCGGTGACGGTCTGGCCGTCGACCTGCCGGGTGACTTCTGCCGAGGAGCGTTGTCCGCGCGGGGTGAAGCCGCCTGCGATCGCAACCGCGGTCTGCACGGTCATGCCGTTCACGAAGGGGAACTGGCCGGAGGTGGTGACTTCGCCCAGCACGAAGAAGGGGCGATAGGCGTCGACCTCGACCGAAACCTTCGGTTCGCGCAGATAGCCGCCGCGCAGCTTGGCTTCGATCGCCTGCGCGAGTTGCTGCGTCGTGCGGCCCTGCGCTTCGACGGTGTTGATCAGCGGCATGGAAATCCGGCCGGAGCCGTCGACGGCATAGATGTTAGACAGATTATCCTGCCCGAAGACGATGATGCGCAGCCTGTCGCCGCTGGCGAGCCTGTAGGGACCCGCCGGCTCGGCAAGCGTATAGTCCGACGCCACATATTGGGGCGCGCATGCGCCCGCCAGCATGGCGGCGGCCAAAGCGAGAGAGGCGAGGCGTCGACTCATCACAAGGCTATCCGTGCAGAATACGCCCGAGCTTTAGGCGCGATATGGTTAACAAAGGCTTCCCGGCGGCCTGCGGTAACCCGCAGGGCGCCGTCTTAACTCGGCAATAACCTTACTGAGGCTTCAATGACGCCCGCGTCCCTGTCGGGGATGCGGGAGTTTTGCGTCCAGAGGTGTGTCATGACCGCTCAGGCAGGGATTGAGGCGCGCAGCGCCGGCGAAGGCCGGGGCGACATGCTCGACCTCTCCGCTTTGTGGGCCGCGATCAAGCGCCGCAAGCTCTGGATCATCGGGCCGACGCTCGCGGCGCTCGGCCTGTCGTTCCTCACGGTCAACATGGTGACGCCGCGCTATACGGGCGAGGCGCGGCTGCTGCTCGAAAGCCGCGGCACCTTCTACGCGTTGCCGGGACAGTCGCTGTCGGACTCCTCCGGTCAGTTCGATTCCGAGGCCGTGCAGAGCCAGGTCCAGGTCATCATGTCCCGCGATCTGGCGCGCGAGGCGATCAAGCGCATCGGGCTTGTCGGCAACCCCGAGTTCGATTCCGGCGTCGGCGCGCTGAGCGGCGTGCGCAAGCTGGCGGTCATGATCGGGCTGGGCGCGCACCCCGCCGATCGCTCGCCGGAGGATCGCGTCCTCGATCAGTATTTCGGCCGGTTGCTGGTCTTTCCCGTCGGCCGTTCGCGCATCGTGGCGATCGAATTCACCTCGGTCGATCCGGCGCTTGCAGCGAAGGCGGCGAACACCATCGCCGAGACCTATCTCGAGTTCCAGGAGGCGGCGAAGCAGGAGAACGCTCGCAGCGCCTCGAACTGGCTCTCGACCACGATCGAGCCGCTGCGCAAGCGTGTGGCCGAGGCCGAGGCGAAGGTGGAGGATTTCCGCTCCAAGAACGGCCTCCTGGTCGGCTCCAACAACACAACCATTACCTCGCAGCAGCTCACCGACCTGTCGAGCCAGCTCTCGGCTGCTCGCAGCCAGCAGACCGAGGCGCAAGCCAAGGCCGGCCTGATCCGCGATGCGATCAAGCAGGGGCGGACCTTCGAGATCCCCGATGTCGCCAACAATGACCTCGTCCGCCGCCTGATCGAGCAGCGCGTCAATCTGCGCACGCAGATTGCGGCGGAGTCGCGCAGCCTCCTGCCGGAACACCCGCGGATCAAGGAGCTCAACGCCCAGCTTCTCGACCTCGAAGGTCAGCTGCGCGCCGCTGCCGAGCGGACCGTGCGGACCCTGGAGAACGAAGCCAAGATCGCCGGCCAGCGCGTCGAGAGCTTCCAGGCGGCGCTCGACGGCCAGAAGAAGAATGTCTCGTCCGCCAATGACAGCGAGGTGCAGCTGCGGGCGCTCGAGCGCGAGGCGCGCACCCTGCGCGACCAGCTTGAGCAATATATGCAGCGCTATCGCGAGGCCGTGGCGCGGGACACGTTGAATGCCACGCCGGCCGATGCCCGCATCATCTCGCGCGCCGTGCAGCCGACCGAGCCGTCCTTCCCGAAGAAGGTTCCCGTCATGCTGGTCGCCACGCTCGCGACCTTCCTGGTCGCGCTGGCAACGATCGTCACGCGTGAGCTGCTCGACGGCCAGGGACGGCCGCTGCCGGAGGCTCCGCGCCGGCCGCGCTGGGTCGCTGCCGGCTCGAACAAGGACGAGACGGAGCAGGCTGGACCTGCGCCGCAGGAGCCCCGCCACGAGCGCGTCGCCGGCCTGCTGACCCATGCCGGCCGCCTGGGCCAGCTGCGGCTCGACCTCGACCGGCCGGAGCGGACGCTCGCGGAGATCGCCGAGCGGACGCAGGAGCCACAGCGCGGCATGGCCCCGATGATGCTGGTGCTCGATGGCGGAGGAGAGGGGGCTGCGAACGCGCGTGACCTCGCCAAGCTGCTGGCGCAGCGCTGCCGCTGCATTCTCGTCGATCTGACAGTGGATGATGAGCACGGCGAGCCCGGCTTCTCCGAACTCCTCGCAGGCGAGGCCCTGTTCTCCGACATCATCATGCGTGCGCCGGGCTCGCGTCTGCACAGCATCGGTCCCGGCCGTGCCGGCCGCGCTGCCGTGCTGGCCGCGCCCGATCTCGTCGACGTGGCGCTCGATGCGCTCTGCGAGACCTATGACTGGGTGCTGGTCGCCGCGGCCTCCAGCGACGATGGCGCCATGCTGAGCCCCGTCGCCCGCCGCGCCCAGGGCGGCCTGGTGATGAGCGGCCAGTTCGGCAACGGCCACGCCCTCGAAGCCGCCTATCGCCTGAGCGAGCTCACCGAAGCGCCGGTCACGCTCATCCTCGACGCCGAAGGTGGCGTTCCCACGGCCTCCTCGCCGCGCACCGAGGTGCCGGCCGGGGCGTGATCGCCGCGGCAGGCTCTATTCTTCGTCGCGCTCCTTGCGGTGCAGCCAGCCTGAGGCTCGCTGCGCCAGCTTGAGCGCAAGGGGCGAGGCCTTGATCCGCCGCTTCAGTTCGCGCTTCGCCCGGGCCATCGCGGCGAAGAGCCGGCCTTTGAAGGTCAGCGGCAGGAAGGTGTCGACCAGATCGTCATGGTCGTCGCAGAAGGTGGTCTTGTAGCGCGCTTCGCCGACGCCGAGATCGAAGACGGTCGAGCCATCATTGCATTTCTGCCGGATCAGCTCCGCGAGCAGCAGCTCGCCCGGGCTGGTTCGGACGGTCTCGCTGTCCATGTCGAACGAGGTCGCCATCCCTGAGAACCGCTCGCCCAGCGTGGCGCCGACATAGGTGGCGACGCTTTTCCCGGCCAGATCGAGCGAATACAGCTCGATGGCGGATGCAGCGTTGCTGTCGTAGCTCGCCCCGCGTGAAAGGAAGCTGCGGACCGCCGGTTCTGCGAAGGGATCAGGCACGCCCATCGCGCGGAAGCGCGCGGCTTTCTGTTCGAGGAAGGCCGACAGGACGCGCTCGATCTCATCGGGCGTTCTCGCCCGGTTCATCACTGAGGGGCCGAAATCCCTGAAGCGGCTATGCTTGTTCTTGAGCTTCTTGCGCGCATGGCTGCTCATCGAACGTTTCAGCGTGGCATCGCCGTCGCCGGCGATCAGCGCGAGCTTATAGGCCCGGCTCGGGCTCGGGCCGGCTGCAAGCAGGGCTGGCGGGTTGAGATATCCACGCCACTGCGTCGGCTGATTGACGAAGACGAGCGCATCGAGGCCGCCGACCGCCGCACCGATCTCGGCCAGCATCTGCTGCGCGAGTGCCGCATCGAGCTTGGCGGCGAAGGCGGGCGCATAGAGCCCCATATGGTAGTTTGCATGCTTGCCGCCGATGAATTCGGCGAAGCGGATGCCGCTGCGCCGGGTGATGACCAGCGGGAGGAGCGCACAAAGAGCGCCCTGCGCATCACGCAGCAACGCATAGCGAAACGTCATCCCGTGAGCAGCGCCCACCGTCTCAACGAAAGGGCGGATCCAGCCATAGGCCTGATAGGGCGTTACCAACGCCGTTGCTTCGAAAGGGCGCCAGACACCTTCGAGCGACCCGATATCACTTTCGATGGCGATCGATGCCCAGGCACGCTCGGTTGCGCGGCTGTCGATGGCCGCGGTTCGAGGATGCGATGTTTCAGCGGTAATGGCGGACATGGTTCCTCGGCCCCTCGGAGGATTGAGGCGCATCCTCCTTAACCCGCCATTGTGAACGGATCGGTGATGATCCCTGGGCCCGGCAGCGCTATTGCGCAACAGCGTTAGCGGGCAGTTGCACGGATTGGCGATGAACGGACGTCACAAGGCCATCGCGGCCGCATTCAAGCTGATGGCGGCGACGGGCGCCGATCGCTGGAGCCGCGGCTTCGCGCAGGGCGCGGGGATAATCCTGACCCTGCACCATGTCCGTCCGCAGGTGGCGCGCAGCTTCGCGCCCAACGCCCTGCTCGAGATCACGCCGGAGTTCCTCGATGAGGCTCTCAGCCTCATCCGGGGTGAGTACGACATCGTTTCGCTCGACGAGGCCGTCCTGCGGCTGCAGCAGCCAAAGCGCGGGCGCTTCTTCGTCGCGCTGACCTTCGACGACGGCTATCGCGACAATGTCGAACATGCCTGGCCGGTGCTGGCGAAGCATGGTGTGCCCTGGACGCTCTTCGTCACGTCGGGCTTTGCCGATCGTACGGCTCGGCTCTGGTGGCTGGAGTTGGAAGAGGCGATCCGTGCTCTGCCGCGGCTCGACCTCGCTTTGCCGGATGGCCCCTTCACAGCCCGCACCGAGACCGACGCCGAGAAGAACCGTGCCTTCGACAGGCTCTATTGGCGCCTGCGCAAAGGACCAGAGGCGATCCTGCTATCGGCGACCTCCGAACTGGCGGCCCGGGCCGGCGTCGATTCCGCTGCGCTCGTCGAGCGCGAATGCCTGCCATGGGAGACGCTGCGCGCGCTCTCCGGAGCTCCGGGCGTCACCATCGGCGCTCATACCCTGACGCATCCGATGCTGGCGAAGCACGATGCAGAAACCGCGCGCCGCGAGATTGCTGAAAGCAAAGCACGGCTGGAGGCGGAGCTGGCGCTGCCGATCCGGCACTTTGCCTATCCGGTCGGCGATCCCGGTTCGGCCGGTCCGCGCGAGTTCGCGCTGGCGCGGGAGGCGGGTTTCGTCAGCGCGGTGACCACGCGGCCAGGGCATCTCGTTCCCGCGCATATCGGTCATCTGCATGCCCTGCCGCGCGTCTCGCTGAATGGGCTGCACCAGAACGTCACGGCGCTGCGGGCGCTGCTGTCGGGGTTGCCGTTCTGGCTGCGGAACCGCGGGCGCAGCCTCGATGTCGGGTGAGGCGAAGCCTCAAGCCTCGTCCTTCCGCTCCATCCACTTGATCAGCGGCAGGAGCGGCAGCACCCAGGCGAGGCCGAGAGCGACGTAGGCAATCGTCTGCACGAGCTTCGGTGCCTCGGTGATCCGGCCCTGCGCCAGCGCCATCGCGACCAGCGCGTAGACGCAGACGAAGACGAGGATCAGCACCGTCCCGACCAGCTTGCGGTTGCGTTGTTTCATCAGACTCTCCGCCGCGCGGGTGCGGCTGCTGCGGCATTGCGGGCGTTGTCGCGCCGTCGCGAGGGGTCTATGTCACCGGCGAAGGCGCTTGTGAAGCGCCAGCCAGCTTCTGCGACCGAAAGCCCCGCACGCGTGACCGTTGCCCTGAACCAGACCGCCGGCGATCTCGCCAAGGCCGATTATGCCGGCATCCGTCGCTGGCTCTGGACCGTGGCGGGCCTCGTCTTCCTGATGGTGGTGGTCGGCGGTGCGACTCGGCTGACAGGCTCGGGTCTTTCCATCACCGAATGGAAGCCGATCACTGGCGCGCTGCCGCCGCTTTCGGCGCAGGCCTGGGCCGAGGAATTCGCCAAGTACCAGGCGAGTCCGCAATACCAGATCCTCAACAACAGCATGAGCATCAGTGAATTCCAGTTCATCTACTGGTGGGAATGGGGCCATCGTCAGCTCGGCCGCTTCATCGGGCTCGTCTATCTCGCCGGCTTCCTCGTGGTGGCGCTGCGTCGCCTGCTGCCAGCGCGCCAGATCGTGACGCTGTTCGGCATGGGGCTGCTGCTCGGCCTGCAGGGCACGATCGGCTGGATCATGGTGGCCTCGGGCCTGCAGCCCGGCATGGTCGCCGTTGCGCCGGTGAAGCTGACGCTGCACCTCACCTTCGCCGGGCTGTTCTTCGCCGCGGTCGCAGCCTTCGCCACCACGCTGACGCCGTTGCGCCGCGTCGAGCCGGCGCGCGGTCGCACGACCGCATGGCTGCTGTTGCTGCTGCTCTTCGTGCAGGTCGCCCTCGGCGGCCTCGTCGCCGGTTCCAAGGCGGGCTTCACCTTCAACACCTGGCCACTGATGGACGGCACGCTCGTCCCGCCCGGCTCGCTGCTCTTCGCCCAGACGCCGTTTTGGGAGAACTTCGTCGACAATGTCGCGCTGGTGCAGTTCAACCACCGCCTCGGCGCCTATGTGCTTTTCGCCGTCGCGCTCTGGAACGTCCTGCGGCTGCGCCGCGCCGCGCCGGGATCGGGCAGCGCCAAGCGTGCGACGGCCGTCGCCGGACTGGTGCTGGCCCAATCGGCGCTCGGTGTGGCGACGTTGCTGCTGGTCGTGCCGCTTTGGGCCGGGCTCGCCCATCAGGCGCTCGGCTTCGCCGTGCTGGCGATGGGCGTGGTCCACGTTACCCGGACAGAGCAGGCGGCGCGGGTGTAAGGCGGTAAGGGCGCTCCACCCTGTCATTCCGGGACGCTGCGGAGCAGCGGACCCGGAATCCACGACCGGGTCGCAGCGGTTTCCGATCGTCGCTCTCTAAAGGGCTCGTCCAGTCGTGGGTTCCGGGTTCACGCCTTTGGCGTGCCCCGGAATGACGGCTAGGCCAGCGCCTGATCCAGATCCGCGACCAGATCCTCGACATCCTCGAGGCCGATCGAGAGGCGGACGACCTGCGGGCCGGCGCCGGACGCCGCCTTCTGCTCATCGGTGAGCTGGCGGTGGGTGGTCGAGGCCGGGTGGATCACCAGCGAGCGCGTGTCGCCGATATTGGCGAGGTGCGAGAACAGCTTGAGGTTCGAGACCAGCTTGACGCCGGCGTCGTAGCCGCCCTTGAGACCGAAGGTGAAGACCGAGCCCGCGCCCTTCGGGACATAGCGGTTGGCGAGCTCATGGTACTTGTCGCCGGGCAGGCCGGGATAGCTCACCCACTCCACCGCCGGGTGCTTGGCGAGATGCTCGGCGACCTTGAGCGCGCTGTCGCAGTGCCTCTGCATGCGCAGCGGCAGGGTCTCGATGCCGGTCAGCAGCATGAAGGCGTTGAAGGGGGAGAGCGCCGGGCCAAGGTCGCGCAGGCCGAGCACGCGGGTCGCGATCGCGAAGGCGAAGTTGCCGAAGGTCTCGCCCAGCACCATGCCGTTATATTCCGGCCGCGGCTTGGAGAGCATCGGGTAGCGATCGTCGCCGACCCAGTTGAACGAGCCGCCATCGACGATCAGCCCGCCGATCGAATTGCCGTGGCCGCCGAGGAACTTGGTGGCCGAATGCACGACGATGTCGGCGCCGTACTCGAAGGGGCGCAGCAGGTAGGGCGTCGCCATCGTGTTGTCCACGATCAGCGGGATGTTGTGCTTCTTGGCGATGGCGCTGATCGCCGCGATGTCGACGATGACGCCGCCGGGATTGGCGACGGATTCGATGAAGATCGCCTTGGTCTTCGGCGTCACTGCTGCCGCGAAGCCCTCGATGTCGTCCGGATCGGCCCAGATCACGTTCCAGCCGAAGCTCTTATAGGAGTGGTTGAACTGGTTGATCGAGCCGCCATAGAGCTTGCGGGCCGCGACGAACTCGTCGCCGGGCTGCAGCAGCGCATGGAAGCTCAGGAACTCGGCCGCATGGCCCGAGGCCACGGCGAGCGCCGCCGTGCCGCCTTCGAGCGCCGCGACGCGCTCCTCCAGCACCGCGTTGGTCGGGTTGCCGATGCGGGTGTAGATGTTGCCGAAGGCCTGCAGGCCGAACAGCGAGGCGGCGTGGTCGACATCGTCGAAGACGAAGGAGGTCGTCTGGTAGATCGGCGTGGCGCGCGCGCCCGTCGCCGCATCGGGAGCCGCTCCGGCATGGATGGCGAGTGTGCTGAAACCCGGTGCGCGATCGGACATGGCGTTCTCCCTGACACTTCTGACGAAACCGTTCGTTCGATTTAACGAACGCGGCTGGCAGCGTCAATTCAGGGCCGCGGCGCCAGCGCCGGCCCGATATGCTCCGGCCTGAAGCCCATGCCGACGAGCCGCGCCGGGATGCGGCGCAGCATCGGGAACCATTGCAGGAGCTTGAGCGGGAACGGCGGCCGCACCGGTCCGCTGCCGGCGAGGATCGGGGTGATCACGTGGTTCTGGATCGCGATCTGCAAGGCTTGCGTCGCCTTGGTGGGGAAGGTCCGGCGCTCCTGCACGGCGGCGAGGTCTGTGTCGGAAACGCGTTTCTCACGCAACGGTGCCGCCAGCCGGTTGGCGGCCGCGACGGCATCCTGGATCGCCAGGTTCACGCCGACGCCGCCGATCGGTGACATCGCATGCGCCGCATCGCCGATGCAGATGAGCCCCGGCTGCCACCAGCGCTCCAGCCGGTCGACGGCGACCGAGAGCAGCTTGAGATCGTCCCAGCTCGCGATCTCGTCGGTGCGATCGGCCAGGATCGGCAGCAGTTGGGCCAGGCTCGCCCTGAAGGCATCGAGACCCGCGGCCTGAAGCTTTTCCAGCGTGCCTTTCGGGATCACATAGGCGCATTGCCAGTGGTCGCCGCGATTCAGCATCACCGCGAAGCGCCCACGCGCGACCTGCCCGAAGGTCTGCGCCGCATCGCTCTCGCGCCGGGACAGGCGGAACCAGAGCACGTCCATCGGCGCGCCGATCTCGTGGACCGTGAAGTGACCAGCTTGCCGCAAATCGGAATGGCGCCCGTCAGCCGCGACGACGAGATCGGCGGTGATCGTCGTCTCACCGTCCTCCATCTCGGCGGTGATGCCGGCGACGCGCCCGTCCTCGCGGATAAGTCCAATCGCCCTGGCCCGCATCAGCAGGTTGAAGCGCGGCAGCTCCCGGCCGCGATCGGCGAGGAAATCCAGGAAATCCCATTGCGGCATGAAGGCGATGTAGGGCGCCGCGACCGGCAGATGGCTGAAATCCGCGATCGGCACGTCCTCGCCGCCGAAGCGGGCGACGATGCGCCGTTCCTTAGTGTGCGGCAGCTCCAGGAAATCGTCGAGCAGGCCGAGTTCCTGCATCAGCTGCATCGTCGAGGGATGGATGGTGTCGCCGCGGAAATCCCGCAGGAAGTCAGCGTGCTTCTCCAGCACGGTCACATCGACGCCGGTCCGCGCCAGCAGGAAGCCCAGCATCATCCCCGCCGGTCCGCCGCCGGCGATGCAGCAGGTCGTGGCGAGTTCGCGCATGGTCCTGCTTCCGACCGGGCCGTTTCCAAGCCTTCATCCTGAGGAGCCGCGAAGCGGCGTCTCGAAGGATGCTCCAGATGGCTCCGGAGTCTGCTGGAGCATCCTTCGAGACGCAAGCCGTTGGCTTGCTCCTCAGGATGAAGGCTTTGGAAGGACCTTTTCGTCACGCCGATTGCGCGGCGACCTCACGTGCCCGGCCGGTTGATCGTCAGCTTCTGGAAGCCTTTGCCGGCGAGCGCAGGTTTCTTGGCGGAGAGAATGCGCGAATTGATGCCTTGCCAGCCGATTTCGCCGGACAGCCGGCCATATTCGATCTTCGGGCAGCGGTTCATGATGACGGTGACGCCCTTCGCCTCGGCCCGCGCGGCCGCTTCGTCGTTGCGCACCGAAAGCTGCATCCAGATCACCTTGGGCAGAGGATCGAGCGCCAGTGCCTCGTCTGTGATCGGCCCGGCGGCTTGCGAGTTGCGGAAGATCTCGACCATGTCGATCGGGCCGGGAATGTCCTTGAGCGCGGCGTAGACCGTCTTGCCCAATATGATCTGCCCGGCGAGGCCGGGATTGACCGGAACCACGTCGTAACCGCGGTCGAGCAGGTATTTCGTCACGATCCAGCTCGGGCGCGCCTCGTTCGCGGAGGCGCCGACCAGGGCGATCCGCTTCGTTTCGCGCAGGATGCGACGGATCAGCGCATCGTCATAGGCATCGTGGCTCAATTGCGGGCACTCGCAGAAAAGTGAAGGGTATCAAAACGCCCCCACGGCATGTCAACGCACGCTCAACATAGGCCCGCCATGCTTTTGTGCTTTACTGGCACTTCGGGGATGGCCCCGACTTGCCATCGGTGAAAAGGAGGGCCTGCCATGTGCGACTATAGCCTGCACAATGTGATGTCCACTCCAGCCAAGGTCGGCGACGAATTGGTCTCGACCCGCTTTTCGCAAGCGAGCACCCGCGGCTTCTGCGCGGTCGGCCGGCCGGATGTGGCCGTCTGCGTCATGCCCGGCACGGAGCTGGCCTTCGCGGCCGATATCGAGTGTGATCGTGGCATGGGGCTATTGCCGAACCGGAAATATCGTGCGCGGGTCGCACGTTTCCGTCAGGTCGACCTCGACAAGCCCTATGTCCATCACGATGCGCTTGAGCTGCCGGACGGCCGCTTGGTGATGGTGACGAGCCTGGTGGAGGGCCAGCGCGCCACGGTCCTGCAGTTGCCGGCCGAGCCGGCTCGTGAAGGCGAGGCCGCCACACCCGCACCGGTCGTGGAACACCGCTATCGGGAAATCGTCTGAATACGCTGCAGGATAAGCCCGGCCGTCGAGGCGCCGGGCCTCTATGACTCCCAGATCGGCGCGCGCTTTTCCATGAACGCGCCGATCCCTTCCTCTGCGTCGCGCGCGAGCATGTTCTCGACCATGACCGCGGAAGCGTGGTCGTATGCCGCCTTCAGCCCCATCTCACGCTGCTCGTAGAAGGCGCGCTTGCCGGTCCTGACTGTCGCGCGCGACTTCGCTGCGATGGCCGTGGCGAGCCGACCCGCCTCGGCCAGCGCCTGTCCCGCGGGTACGGCGCGATTGACGAGGCCCATCCGCAGTGCTTCCTCGGCGGGTACCATCTCGCCGAGCAGCAGCATCTCCATCGCGTGCTTGGCTGAGAGGTTGCGCGAGAGCGCCACCATCGGCGTCGAGCAGAACAGGCCGATATGGACGCCCGGCGTGCAGAAGCGGGCGTCCATGCCGGCGACAGCGAGGTCGCAACTCGCGACGAGCTGGCATCCTGCGGCGGTGGCGGTGCCTTCGACGGCCGCGATGACCGGCTGGGGCAGGGCGGTGATCTGCTGCATCATCGCCGAGCAGCGCCCGAGGATGTCGACGAAATAGGCGCGGCCACGATCCGCATCGGCGCGATGGGCGGTCATTTCCTTCAGATCATGCCCGGCGCTGAAGACCGGCCCGGCGGCGGCGAGGATGACGGCGCGCACCGAACGGTCCGCGGCGATCGCGGTGAAGGCCTCGCTCAACGCGGCCAGCATGGCTTCGCTCAGAGGATTGCGAGCCTGCGGGCGGTTCAGCGTCAAGGTCGCGATGCCCTCGGCATCCTGGCGCAGGAGGATGGCAGTCTCCGGTTGGTGATGCGCGTTCATGACGATCCTTCCCGGCTTGCGCTGTCGCATTTGCGCGCGCCGCTTCCGCATTTTGCCCTATTGTCGGGGGCGGTTGGCCATGCTGCAAGGGGAGAACGTCCGCCTCAGCCTTCGGTTTTTCGCATGACGATCCGCATGAGCGCCGCCGAGATCGAGCGCTATCTCGACGAGGTCTTCCCGCAGCTCCACCATGGCGGGCGCACCTATTTCATTGAGGAGGTCGGGCCGATGACGGCCCGCATGCGCTGCGACTACCATGAGCGCCATCTGCGCCCGGGCGGGACCGTTTCAGGGCCGACGATGATGGCGCTTGCCGATCTCGCGCTCTATGCGGCGATCCTCGCCCAGATCGGCCCGGTCGGCCTCGCGGTGACGACGAGCCTCAACTTCAATTTCCTGCGCAAGCCGGGGCAGGCGGCCCTGATCGGGGAGGCGAAGCTGCTCAAGCTCGGCAAGCGACTCGCCGTCGGCGAGGTCTGCCTCTATTCGCAGGGCGAGACTGAGATGGTCTGCCACGCGACAGGGACCTATTCGATCCCCGCGCGCTGATCCTGTAAGCGGCAGGCGGTGGAGCGGGCAGGGCGGAGCAGGCCCCTGCCTCGCGGAACGGACCTATTTCTTGGCCGGAATCGGATCGAGGCCGGTCTTGCGGATCGTCGGCGCCGCATCCGTGCCGCCAAGGCAGGCGATCAGCGCCTTTGCCGCGTCGGGCTCCTTGGCGCCGGCGGCGAGCCCGGCCGAGAAGATCGTGACCTTCTGGACCTCCTCCGGCAGCGTGCCGACGAACTCCAGCCCCTGGATCGGGATGAGCTCGCTGACCTGCTGGAAGCCGAGCTCGGCATCGCCGCGCGCCACGACGGTACCGACGCGCTCGCTGAAGATCTTCTTCGACTTGGCCATGACCTGGCCGCTCGGATCGAGCTTCGGGAAGAGCTCCTCGGAAAGATAGGTGCCGCTGGCGCTCGCCGAATAGGCGATCGATTTCGCCTCCATCAGCGTCTTCTTCAGCGCCTCGACCGTCGAGATGTCGGGCTTTGGCGTGCCCGCCTTGACTGAGAGGCCGATGGCCGAGCGGGCGAGGTCGGTGCGAGTGCCGGCCATGCCCTTGCCGTCCTGCACCAGCTTGTCGAAGGCATCACCCGCCAGAATCACCACGTCGGCCGGCTCACCCCGCGCGAGGCGATTGGGAATCGCGTCCGGCGCAGCGCCCATCGAGGCGCCATAGGCGCTGACCACCTTGTGGCCGATCTTCGCTTCGCAGGCCGGGACGAGTTCCCTGTAGGCTGCAGTGAAGCCGCCCGAGCTGATGACGTTGACCTCGGCGAAGGCCGGCATAGCGCCAAAGAGCGTGGCGGCGATGAGCAGGGCAGTGCGTTTTTCCGTCATGGCGTTCCTCCTGTCGAGATGCTGAGCACGGCAACGCGCAGGGGCGCAAGTGCCGATTGCGGTATCATGATACCTCTATTCTCATCGCTATGAGAAAATTGCGTTTTTCCGGAAAGGCGCGGCGTAGAAGTGGCTTGACAGCCGGCTCCACGCCTCCTATTGCCACGCCACACCGCCGCCGGAGCCCCGGCGGCTTGTCCTTTTTTACGCAACCGAAGGGTGCCGCGATGAAGACCGTCTCGCTCAAGCCCGCCGATGTCGAAAAGAAGTGGGTTGTGATCGACGCCTCCGGGCTCGTCGTCGGCCGTCTCGCCTCCGTTGTGGCGATGCGTCTGCGCGGCAAGCACAAGGCCGCCTACACCCCCCATGTCGACTGCGGCGACAATGTCATCGTCATCAACGCCGAGAAGGTCTCCCTGACCGGCCGCAAGCGTGACCAGAAGGTGTATTACCACCACACTGGCTTCCCGGGCGGCATCAAGGAGCGTTCGGCCAAGTTCATCCTGGAAGGCCGCTTCCCCGAGCGCGTCGTCGAGAAGGCCGTCGAGCGCATGCTGCCGCGTGGCCCGCTCTTCCGCCAGATCCTTGGCAATCTGCGCGTCTACAAGGGCTCGGAGCATCCGCACGCCGCCCAGTCGCCGGAGGCGCTCGACGTCGCCGCGCTCAACAGCAAGAACAAGAGGGTCTGACCATGGCCGAGGTTCTTCAGTCTCTCTCCCAGCTTGGCGACGTCGCCAAGCCCGCTCAGCCGGAAGCTCCGGTCCACGTCAAGAAGGTCGATGCGCAGGGTCGTGCCTATGCCACTGGCAAGCGCAAGAACGCCATCGCGCGCGTCTGGATCAAGCCCGGCTCCGGCAAGGTCACGGTCAATGGCCGCGATCAGGAGATCTATTTCGCTCGTCCGGTGCTCCGTCTTGTCCTCAAGCAGCCGCTGCAGCTCGTTGATCGCCTGACGCAGTACGACGTCATCGTCTCGGTCAAGGGCGGCGGTCTCTCCGGCCAGGCCGGCGCGGTGCGTCACGGCATCTCCAAGGCCCTGACCTTCTACGAGCCGGAGCTGCGCAGCCCGCTCAAGAAGGAAGGCTTCCTGACCCGCGACTCGCGTGTCGTCGAGCGTAAGAAGTTCGGCAAGGCCAAGGCCCGCCGCAGCTTCCAGTTCTCGAAGCGCTGATCGTTTCCGGATCATCCGGTATGCGGAAGGGCGGCTCGCAAGAGCCGCCCTTTTTCGTATTGTCTGGCGCCTCTTCGTCAGATCAGCAGGAGCCTGCGATGTCTCGCCCCGTCCTTCTCGTCACCGGCGGCAGCCGGGGCATTGGCGCCGCGACCAGCATCATGGCGGCCCAGCGCGGCTTCGATGTCGCGGTGAACTACCAGAGCAACGCCGAGGCTGCGGCCGAGGTCGTGAAGGCCTGCGAGGCTGCTGGCGCGAAGGCCGTCGCGCTGCAGGGCGACATGGCTGATGTCACCGACATCATCCGCGTCTTCGCGGAAGCCAAGGCGGCGCTCGGCCCGCTCACCCATGTCGTCAACAATGCCGGCATTACCGGCAAGTCGAGCCCCCTGGTCGATGCGGACACCGCCGTCATTCGGGAATGTATCGACGTCAACGTCACCGGCGCAATTCTGGTTGCACGCGAGGCGGCCCGCGCTCTGATCGCCCATGAGGCGGCGCCGGGGAGGGCGATCGTGAATATCTCCTCGGTCGCGGCCGAGCTCGGCTCGCCCGGCGAATATGTCTGGTACGCGGCCTCGAAGGGCGCGGTCGATTCCCTCACCATCGGCCTCGCCAAGGAACTGGCGGGCCACGGCATACGGGTGAACGCGGTGGCCCCCGGCATCACTGAGACGGATATCCATGCGCTTTCGACCGGGGAGGCCGGCCGCGTCGCGCGCATCGCGCCGCTGATCCCGCTGAAGCGCGCCGCCACCGCCGACGAGATCGCCGAGGCGGTGCTATTCCTGCTCTCGGAGGCATCGAGCTACACGACCGGCATCATCCTCAAGGTATCGGGCGGGCGGTAGGCTCGGCTTTCCCATTCAAGCGCGGGTCATCCCGGACAAGCCGCGTCAGCGGCGCCGATCCGGGATCCATGCTCGAGCCTACCCGGTCGGGGCCAAGCATGGATCCCGGGTCTCCGCTTCGCTGCGCCCGGGATGACGGAGCGGCTGGGACAGGACATATAGTCGTCCAGCTGATAACTCGCCCGGAACCCCATGCGCGTCGTCCTCATCCTGATCGCCTTCGGCATGATCGCGGTGCCGGCTCTGCTCATGCTGGCGCGTGAGGAACTGCCGCGCGGCCGGCGTATCGGCCGGGCGCTGGCCATCTTCCTCGCTCCGGCGGTGGCGCTCGGCTTCATTCATGGCGTGCCGGAGCTGGACGGCCGTGCGCTCAACAACCCCAATGCCTGGACGATGCTGCGGCTCGTGCTGACGGCGCTGGCGCTGATCCTGCCCTGGTGCCTCTTCGTATGGTTCAACGCACGCCGCTGATGCGAAGGACGATCATGACCGAGGCCAGCGACAAGCCGCCGATCGACCATGCCTTTACCGGCGACAGGCGCGGCGGCGCAGCCGATCCGACTTATGCCGGTGCGCTCTCCTTCATGCGCCGCCCTTACGGCAAGGACGTTGCGGGCTGTGATCTCGTGATCTGGGGCGTGCCCTTCGATCTCGCCGTCACCAACCGCCCGGGCGCACGTTTCGGCCCGCAGGCGATCAGGCGCGCCAGCGCGATCTTCGACGGCGATCCGCAATATCCCTCCGGCATCGACCCCTTCGCGCGGCTTTCAGCTGTCGACTATGGCGACTGCGCCTTGCCGCGCGGCGATCTGCCGGGCTGTGCCAGGGCGATCGAGACGCAGGCGAGCAGCATCCTCGCCGCCGGCGCGCATCTCGTCACGCTCGGCGGGGACCATTTCGTCACCCTGCCGCTGCTGCGCGCCCATGTTGCCCGCCATGGCAAGCTGGCGCTGATTCAGTTCGACGCCCATCAGGATACCTGGGATGACGGACCCGGCGGCATTGGCCATGGCAGCTTTGTTCTGGAAGCGGTCCGCGAAGGGCTGATCGATGCCGAGCGCTCGATCCAGATCGGTATCCGCACCGTCGCGCCGCGCGATTGCGGCATCGCCATGCTCGATGCCTATGAGGCGCATGAACTCGGCGTCGCCGGGACGGCGCGGCGCATCCGGGAGCGGGTGGGGCAAGGGGCGGCTTATCTGACGTTCGACATCGATACGCTCGATCCGGCCTTCGCGCCGGGCACGGGCACGCCGGTCTCGGGTGGCTTCAGCGCGGATCAGGTATTGCGCATCCTCTGGGCGATCCGCGATCTCGACATCCGCGGCATGGATGTCGTCGAGGTCTCGCCGCCCTATGACCATGCCGACATCACCGCGATCGCGGCCTCGACCATCGTGCAGCACCATGTCCAGGCTCTGGCATTGAAGAAGCCGGGTTGAATCAGTTTGCGAAGCGGTGGATTCGGAATCCGAGCCGCTGCCTGCAAGCCGTTGCAGTGACTCGGGAAAGAGGAGCGCTGGCTTCGGCCAGCCGAGTCGGCAAGAGCGTGGCGCGGTGCGGTTATGCTTCAAGCCGTGCCGTGTCGTTATTGACAGGGGGCGGTGGCTCCCTCATATCGAATCCATGGTCAGCAACCTGTCACGACGTCGCCCGTTTCCGGCCGCTCCGGCGCGCCCGCGATGACGCTCGGCCTGTGACCGAACGCCCGCGACCGCGCCGTGAAGCGCGGTTTTTTTATGCCTGAAGCCCATCCATTGACGTGCCTGCCCAGCGATCGGGGGTCCTGATGAGCCAGAACCTGAAAACCATCTTCATCGACGGCGAAGCCGGCACCACGGGTCTCGGCATCCGCGAAAGGCTGGCGGCGGTGCCGGAGGTCGCGGTCAAGAGCATCGACCCGGACAAGCGCAAGGACCCGGCCGCCCGGAAAGACATGATGGCGAGCGTCGATCTCGTCGTGCTCTGCCTGCCGGACGATGCCGCCAAGGAATCCGTCATGCTCGCTGATGAGCTCGGCACGGACGCGCCCAAGATCGTCGATGCCGCCACCGCGCATCGTGTCGCACCGGGCTGGGTCTACGGCTTCGCCGAGCTTGCGCCGGGCCACGCCGAGAAGATCGCGAAGGCGGATCGTGTCGCCAATCCGGGGTGCTACCCCACCGGCGCCATCGCGCTGCTGCGCCCGCTCGTCGATGCCGGGCTGATGGCGCATGATCACCCCGTCACGGTCAACGCAGTCTCCGGCTATTCCGGCGGCGGCAAGTCGATGATCGAGGAGTTCGAGACCGGCGTGGCGCCCGCTTTCGAGCTCTACGGGCTCGGCCTGCGCCACAAGCACCTGCCGGAGCTGCAGGCCTATGCGCGGCTGACCCGGCGGCCGATCTTCGTGCCCTCCGTCGGCAATTTCCGGCAGGGCATGCTGGTCTCGATTCCGCTGCATCTCGATACGCTGCCGGGACGGCCGAGCGTCGGCGATCTCCACCATACGCTGGCCGAGCGCTATGCGGGCTCGACCTATGTCAGCGTCCACTCCCAGGAGGGCATGGGCGGCAAGATCGAGCCGGAGGCACTGAACGACACCAACAAGCTCGAGCTGCGTGTCTTCGGGCAGGACGATCTCGGTCAGGCCGTGCTCGTCGCCCGCCTCGACAATCTCGGCAAGGGTGCCTCGGGCGCGGCCGTCCAGAACATCCGCCTGATGCTCGGCCTGCCGGAAGGCTGAGATCGCGGCGAGCCTCTCGCTGATTTCGTCTAAAGGCTTAGTTGGCCTCCTCCAATTGGGGGAGGCCAGCTTGTCGTGGCACGGTTACGCTGCCGGTCAGAGGGGAAATCGTGGCGGGCAGTGAGTTCGAAAACACGCTGATCGACGGCATCTATGAAGCCGCGATCGTGCCTGAGGGCTGGTCTCGCGTCTTGCGGGATACGGCCCGGTTCGCCGGCTGCAAGGAAGCGCTGCTCGGCACGGTTCTTGATAACGACGCGCGCTTGATCGCGTCCTCTCCCGAGTTCGGCGAGGCTTATGAGGAAGTGCTGCGGCGCATTCCCTTCGGCGTCAACGAGCGAGCACAGCGTCTGCTCGTCCATGGCCGGCATGGCTTCATCACGGACAAGGATGTTTTCAGCCAGGACGAGATCGCGAGCACGCCGCTCTATCAGGACATCCTGATTCCGGCCGGTTACGGTTCCGCTGTCGCCACTGCTATTGCCGCGCCGTCCGGCGACATGACGATCGTTCATTGCGAGCGGTCCTTGTCCGAAGGCTATGTCGACGCCAGAGGCGTCTCCGCCTTGGACAGCCTGCGGTCGCATTTTGCGCGCGCCGGTTTGCTGGGGCGCCGGCTGGCGATGGAGCGGGCGCGAGCCGCTTCGCAGGCCCTTGAAATGATGGGGCTCCCCGCCGCCGTCCTTGGGTTGCGGGGGCAGGTAATCGATGCCAACGCTTTGTTTCAGGATCTGATGCCGGGCGTTTTCCAGGACCGCGCGGCACGCCTTGCCGTCGCACATGCTCCCGCAGACGACCTGCTGGCCGCCGCCATCGCGGCGCTGTCGCGGCCTGATCAGCCCCAGCCGGTGCGGTCCCTGCCGATACCGGCGCGACGTGGCGGGGTGCCGATGGTGCTGCATCTCTCGCCGGTACGCGGACAGGCACGCGACGTCTTTTCTTTCGCCAGCGCGATCGTGGTCGCGACGCCGGTAACGGCGGGGGGCGGGCTTGAGGCCGGCCTGATCGGCGGGCTCTTCGATCTGACGCCGGCGGAAGCGCGCCTGGCGGCCGCGATCGCAGGCGGGCATACGCCCCGTGAAGCGGCGCAGCGCCTCGGCGTGACCGAGGCGACAGCTCGCACGACGCTGAAGCGCATTCTGGCAAAAACGGGCTCGCGCCGTCAGGCGGATCTCGTCGGACTGCTCAAGAGTGCCGCGCCGCCGCGTTGAGCCCGACACATCCCAATTGGGCCCCCCATTTGGGGGATGTCAGCCCGTCGAAAACGGGTGAGGGTGGCGGGGCAGAGACGGCGTGGCCGTCAGCGAACGTAACTTTGCCGCCGCCAAAGCCGGGTCAAGCGGCTTTGGCGGCGCCTTTTATTCGTTGGTCATCGATCGCGCCCTGCAGAACCTGCGGCAGATGGCTTGCGGCGTTTCCATCGATCAAAAAAGAAAGACGCCGGCGATGGCCGGCGTCTGATGCTAGAGCATCGGACCGAAAAGTGGGATCCACTTTTCGGAGAAATCCGATGCTAAAACAAAGGGCTAGATCGCCATTTCGTGCCCGATAGGGCGCGCGGCGATCTAGTGGGGATCGGGCGATTGGCCCGCCTTGCGAGAGAACTCAGCCCTTGTAGACGACGAAGTTCTGCTTCTGCTCGCCGAGACCCTCGATGCCGAGCGTCACCACTTCGCCGCCTTTCAGGAAGCGCGGCGGCTTGAAGCCGAGTCCGACGCCGGGGGGCGTACCGGTGGTGATCACATCGCCTGGGTCGAGGCGCATGAACTGGCTGATATAGTGGACGAGATAGGCGGCGCCGAAGATCATCGTCTTGGTCGAGCCGTTCTGGACACGCTCGCCATCGACCTCGAGCCACATGCCGAGGTTCTGGATGTCCTTGATCTCGTCGGGGGTCACCAGCCAGGGGCCGAGCGGGCCGAAGGTCGGGCAGCCCTTGCCCTTGGCCCATTGTCCGCCGCGTTCGGCCTGGAACTCGCGCTCGGAGACGTCGTTGCAGACGCAGAAGCCAGCGATCGCGGCCATCGCGTCCTTCTCCTCGATGTAGGAGCCGCCGTCGCCGATCACGATCGCGAGCTCGACTTCCCAGTCCGTCTTCTTCGAGCCCTTCGGGATGATGACGTCGTCATTGGGGCCGACGATGCAGTTCGGCGCCTTGTTGAACAGGATCGGCTCTTTGGGGATCGCCGCTCCCGTCTCGGCCGCGTGATCGGCGAAGTTCAGTCCGACGGCGATGAAGTTGTGCACATCGCCGACGCAGGCGCCGATGCGCGGCGACCCCGAAACCAGCGGCAGCGATTCCGGCGAGAGCGCCTTGATCTTGGCGAGCGACGCCGAGGTCAGCGTCTTGCCGGCAAGATCGGGGATGACGCCGGACAGGTCGCGCAGCTTGCCCTGGGCATCGAGAAGAGCCGGCTTTTCCTGGCCAAGCGCGCCGTAGCGGAGCAGTTTCAAGGTGTTTCCCCCGTTTCAAACGATCTAAATGGGTTTCAGACTCTGACCGGATGCGGCGGCGAAACACAAGTCCGTCTCTGTGCATGGCTCGTCCGCGGCAGCAAGGTGCCGAAGATGTTGCCCGAATGCAACGACGCGTTCCAAAGCGACTTTTTCAACGATGAGTGCGCGGCTGGCCGGATGGAATGCCGTCGGCGTAAAATCGGCAATAGTTCGTATGTGAACCATCCTTTTCTGAACGATCGGGCGACCGACATTGCAGAAATGGCGGTTTTTGGCCGTTTTTTGCCTCTTGCGCCCGCGAATAAGGAGGTCCGGAGGCTGATTTTGGGCGATGCAGGCGGGATTGCGGCAGGAAACGGCTCGCGTCATGCTCCGAATCAACCGAGGTCCCTGCGCCTCGGAAAAGCTTAACCGGGATGGATTCGATGAAGGGCCTTGTCCGTACTGCTGCTGCCGCCACTGTCTCGCTTGCTGCTCTCCTCGCTGCCGGTGCTGCTTCGGCCAGCTCTTTCGCGATCCGCAGCGGCCAGAGCGCCGAAGGCCTTGGCATGGCCTTTGCCGGCGCGGCGTCGGGCGGCATCGGCATGGGTTCGATGGCCTGGAACCCGGCGACCATCACGATGTTCCCTGGCCGCAACAGCAACTGGAACTTCACCTACCTCAACGCCAATGCCAGCTACGATCCGACGTCGGTCACGCGCCTCGGCTCGCCCTTCGGCCCGGCCAGCCCGATCCAGAACGGCACGGGCAATATCGGCGGCGACGGCGGCTTCATCCCGGCATCCTATTCGGCCTGGCAGCTCACGGATCGCCTCTGGATCGGTATGCATACCGGGGCGCCCTACGGCCTGCGTTCGAAGCCCGACAATCAGGTGCATGCCGCTCAGATCTATGGCCGTTCCGCCAAGGTCGCCACGATCAACGTCTCGCCGACCATCGGTTATCAGGTCAACGATTGGCTCTCGGTCGGTGCGGCGCTGCAGGTCCAGTGGCTCAACGCCTCGCTGAAGCAGGCCGCCGGCATCGGCCCGACGGCGGCGCCGGTCATTATCGAAGGCGATACGATCGATTTCGGCTACCGCTTCGGCTTCACGCTGACGCCGTTCCAGGGCACCAGCATCGGTTTGGCCTATCGCTCGGAAGTGCGCCAGACGCTGGACGGCACCCTGCGCACTCCGCTTGCGGTCATTCCCGTCAAGGCCAATCTCAACCTGCCGGATTCGGTGGTGTTCGGCGTTTCGCAGGTCATCAACGACCAGTGGCAGGTGCATGCCGGCGTCGAATGGACGAACTGGAGCCGCTTCCGCAACATTCCGGTCGTCAGCCAGCTCAACGGCCGTCCGGCGACGAGCCTGAACTTCCAGTATGACGACGCCTGGTTTTTCTCGCTCGGCGCGGAATACAAGTACAGCAACGCGCTGACCCTGCGCGCCGGTGTCGGCTATGAACTCTCGGCCGTCAACGACCGCAACCGCACGATCTTCATCTCCGACAACGATCGTCTCTGGCTCTCGGCCGGTGCGAGCTACCAGCTCACCGACAAGATCAAGCTCGACCTCGGCTACACCTATATCGACGTGAAGAAGGCCAAGGTGAACTACGACGGCGCGCATCCGCAGCAGGGCGCCGTGTTCTACACCGCCGAAGCGAAGCCCTATATCCATATCGCCTCGGTCGGCATCACCTATCGCTGGGACGACCCGACCCAAACCGTCCCGGTTCACCCGGTGGTTCGCAAGTACTGACTTCGGCGCAGGACGCGCTCGGCAAAGCCGGCCCTAGGGCCGGCTTTTCTGTTTCCGATGCTGGCAGGGACGTTGGCGGTGATCCGCCCCGAAGGCCTCAGGCCGCAGGCGAAGGCAGAGCTCCCGACGAGGAGGCCTGCTCCGGCGAGAAAGGACCGCCGGCACAGGCGAAGCTCAGTCGTATTTCTTACCGCGATCGCGCATCTCCGATCGTCTCAGACCCTGACCTTGACGTAGGTGCCGGGCGCATCGGCGAGCGCCGGCAGCTTGCCGCCCCCCGGTTCGCGCGCCGCCACCTTCTTCGGTGCCTGCGCTTCGAGCCAGGCGAACCAATGCGGCCACCACGAACCCGGGTGTTCCTCGGCCTTCGTCAGCCAGTCGGCAAAGCTTCCCTTGGCCGGCCCGCCCGTCCAGTACTGATACTTCACCTTGTTCGGCGGGTTGACGACGCCCGCGATATGGCCGGAGCCCGCCACGACATGCTCCACCGGGCCGCCGAAACATTGCGAGCCGTTGAAGACGGATTGTGCCGGGGCGATGTGATCCTCCCGCGTGGCGAGATTATAGACCGGCATCGTCACGCGCCGCAGATCGAGCCTCTCCCCGTCGATCGTCATCTCGCCCCGGGCGAGTTTGTTGTCGAGATAGCAGTTACGCAGATAGAAGGAATGGTTCGCCGCCGGCATCCGGGTCGAATCCGAGTTCCAGTAGAGCAGGTCGAAAGCAGCGGGCGTCTTGCCCTTCAGGTAATTGTTGACCGCATAGGACCAGATCAGGTCGTTGGGCCTCAGCATGTTGAAGGCGCCCGACATGCGTGAGCCGTCTAGGTAGCCGGTCTTGGCCATCTGCTCTTCGATGGCACGTATCTGTTCTTCGTCCACGAAGACCGAAAGTTCGCCTGCCTGCGAGAAGTCGACCTGCGTGGTGAAGAAGGTGGCGCTGTCGATCCGCTTGTCGCCGATCGCGGCCATATAGGCCAGGGTCACGCCGAGCAGCGTGCCGCCGACACAGTACCCGATGGCCGAAACGCGCTTCTCGCCCGTGACACGCTCGATGGTCTCGAGGGCGGCGAAGATGCCCTCGTGCATATAGGCTTCGAAATCCTTGGTGGCGTGCCGGGCGTCGGGGTTGACCCAGGAGATGCAGAACACCGTCAGCCCCTGCTCGACGCACCAGCGGATGAAGCTCTTCTCCGGATTGAGGTCGAGGATATAGAACTTGTTGATCCAGGGCGGCACGATCAGCAGCGGTCGCTTGAGCACCTGCGGCGTCGACGGCGCGTACTGGATCAGCTCCATGATCTCATTGCGGAAGATCACCTTGCCGGGCGTCATGGCGATGTTGACGCCGACCTCGAAGGCGCTGGCGTCGGATTGGCGAATCTTGAGCTCGCCGCCGCCGGCTTCGACGTCCTCCGCGAGCATCTTCATGCCGCGCACCAGATTCTCGCCGTTCTGCTGCAGGGTCTCGCGCAGCAGTTCGGGGTTGGTCGCGACGAAATTGGTCGGCGAGAGCGCTCCGGCGATCTGCTTGATGTAGAAGCGCGCCTTGTTGCGGGTGTGCGGGTCGAGGTCGTCGGCCTTGTCGACCATGGTCTCGGCCCAGCGCGAGCCGATGAGATAGGCCTGCTTGATGAAGTCGAAGGTTGGGTGGTTCGTCCAGTCCGGATCCTTGAAGCGATTGTCGCGCTTGTCGGGTTCGGCAACCGGGGCGACCTCCTCGCCACCGGCGCGCTTCAGCGCCGCGCTCCACAGATTCATGAAGTCGCGGGTCAGCGAAGCCTGCGCCTCGATGATCTTCGCGGGATCGTTGACCCACTGCTCGGCGACGCGGCCGAGCGTCCTGACCATATCGCTCGCCTCGTCGGCCTGGCCAGTTTTGGCCACGCCACGTTCGAGCGGCTTCAGATAGGCGGCGGTGACCTTGCCGTATTCCTCGACGAGCCGTCCCATGTTCTGCGCGAACTGGTCGAAGTCGGGGACAGCGGACTCGGCGGAGCCCTTGTGGTCCTTGGCTCGGTCGTCGACATGGCGGTTCATGAGTCGTCTTCCCCCTTGTCGTCCTAGGATAGCGCATGGCTTCCCATTTTGGTCCTATTAAGGACGCAACTGCTGTGCTTTACCAAGCACATTCGACAAACCTGCTGGAAGAACCCATGCCGATCGAGATGCCTGCGAGGAAACCGCTTCGGATTGCGGTGGTGCTGACCGCTGCCGGCATCGCCCTGGCGGGCTGCGCCGGGGACGAAGGGGTCAAGGGCGTGGCGGAAGCGGCCGGCATGGCGACGACGCCGCAGGAAGCGAAGAGCTTCGTCAGGGAGACGCGCCCCGCCGATATGCAATATATCCCGGTCGGCAGCACGATCCCGGTCGATCAGCTGTGTCCGGGGCCGAAGCCGCCGCCGGCTTATACGCCCACTGGCCAGGCGGCCCGCTTCGCGGCGCCCAAGCCCGCCCGCGGTCCCAATGATCCGTGCAAGAAGCGCTCGGATTTCGAGAAGATCGAGTCTCAGCTCGAGGCCAAGCGCCAGGCTAATGAGAGCGCCGGCAATCAGGCGAAGTCGCTGGGCACGACGCCGCCTCCTCAGCCTGCGAAGATTCCCCAGAACTGATTTTCGGCCGTCGCTGAGAGCGGGTGGGGTTCAGCGCTCGTGTCGCCATTTCGTCGCAGTCGCAAAATATTGCGTTTTTTGTTCTGTGCGGACGAAAGATGCGATGGTAAGCACCTTCGGCGCAAAGAAGTGACATGCGCCTGAGAAGACACTGCCGGCGCCCCCGGCCGAGGACCTGTTCGAAATGACCGATTTCCATCGTATCAAGCGCCTGCCGCCCTACGTTTTCGAACAGGTCAACAAGATCAAGGCAGCCGAGCGCGCCAAGGGCGTCGACATCATCGATCTCGGCATGGGCAATCCCGACCTGCCGGCGCCGAAGCATGTCATCGAGAAGCTGGTCGAGACCGCCGGCAAGCCGCGCACCGACCGCTATTCCGCCTCGAAGGGTATTGTCGGCCTGCGCCGCGCCCAGGCGAACTATTACGAGCGTCGCTTCGGCGTGAAGCTCAACCCCGAGACGCAAGTCGTCGCGACGCTTGGTTCCAAGGAGGGCTTCGCCAATATGGCGCAGGCCATCACCGGCCCGGGCGACGTCGTGCTCGTTCCCAACCCGAGCTACCCGATCCACGCCTTCGGCTTCCTGATGGCGGGCGGCGTGATTCGTTCGGTTCCCGCCGAGCCGACGCCAGCGATGTTTCCGGCGCTGGAGCGGGCGATGATGCATTCGGTGCCGAAGCCGATCGCGCTCGTAACCTGCTATCCCGCGAACCCGACGGCCTATGTCGCGACGCTCGACTTCTACCGTGACCTTGTCGCCTTCGCGAAGAAGCACGAGATCATCCTGCTGTCGGACCTCGCCTATGCCGAGGTCTATTTCGACGACAACAACCCGCCGCCTTCGATGCTGCAGGTGCCGGGCGCGATCGATGTCGCGGTCGAGTTCACCTCGATGTCGAAGACCTTTTCCATGGCCGGCTGGCGCATGGGTTTCGCTGTTGGCAATGAGCGCCTGCTGGCGGCGCTGGCGCGGGTGAAGTCCTATCTGGACTACGGCGCCTATACGCCGATCCAGGTCGCTGCGGCAGCGGCGCTCAATGGACCCGACGACTGCATCCGCGAGATGCGCGAGACCTATCGCAAGCGCCGCGACGCGCTGGTCGAAAGCTTCGGCAAGGCCGGTTGGGAGTTTCCGGCGCCGGAGGCGTCGATGTTCGCCTGGGTCGCGATCCCGGAAAAATTCCGTCATCTCGGTTCCCTGGAGTTCTCGAAGCTTCTGATCGAGAAGGCCGAGGTCGCGGTGGCGCCGGGTATCGGTTTCGGCGAGCATGGCGACGACTATGTCCGCATCGCCATCGTCGAGAATGAGCAGCGCATCCGCCAGGCAGCGCGCAATATCGGCCGATTCCTGAAGGGCGCCGACGCGACGCTGCACAACGTCATCCAGATGCCGAAGGCGGGCTAGGGCGGTTCTCCGCCCGGTGTGGTGCCGCGGCCTCTGGACTCGGAGGCGCAAAACATGGGAACCGATGCGGTGCGGACAGCCTGCTCCGCACCGCGTCCGAGGCCCGTCTCCATGCTCCGAAAAGGCCGCCTGCTCGGCGTCGCTTTCGCCGTCTTCGCCCTGGTCTGTCTCGTTGCGACCTATGATTACTCGAAGGGGCGTATCCCGCAGACCCGTTCGGCGCTGGTTTCCGAAGTGCTGTCGGTCACCAACGGGCGTGAATGCGCCCGCGACGCGACCGAGATCGTCTCCCGTTTCATCCCCGTCGGGACGGAGCGGGCCGAGGCCGAGCGCAAGCTCACCGAGATCACGATCGATCCGCCAAAACCCTGGTTCTGGACCCCGGCGGTCGAGAACAGCACAGTTTCCGAAGGCAACTCCATCGAAGCGCTGCACACCATCAAGGCGACGGCCTTCGGCAGCAACCTGCTGCGCATCTATCTCGGCTTCGAGGACGGCAAGGTGAAGCGCGTCGCTGCGGAGGTGGTCTGCCATTTCGGCTGAGGCAGGCTGCGGGAACCTCTGAAACGCCACCTCTCTCGGGCTGGTGCTTCGCGGCCACGCAAGTCTGAATAATGCGATTTCGCCGCGTCGATAGTCGGGATATCTTGTACGAGGTGTGCTGCGACAGGTGCTGCCATGGAAGCGACGGACAAGGTTTTTGCCGGTCCCATTCCGCAGATCTACGATCGGCTGCTCGTACCTTTGATCTTTCGACCTTATGCCGAGGATCTGGCCGACCGCGTCATGGCCTCACGGCCGTCGCGCATTCTTGAGCTTGCGGCCGGAACGGGCGCGCTGACGCGCGCGATGGCGGCGCGTCTCGACGGTGCGAGCATCGTCGCGACCGATCTGAACCAGCCGATGCTCGACCTTGCCGCTGCGCAGCTACCGGGTAATGACAGGGTTGTCTGGCAGCAGGCGGACGCGCTCGATCTGCCGTTCGCTGACGAGAGCTTCGATGCCGCCGCCTGCCAGTTCGGGGTAATGTTCTTCCCTGACAAGCCGAAAAGCCATCGCGAGGTGCGGCGTGTCCTGCGGCCGGGCGGGCGCTATCTGTTCAATGTCTGGGACGCGGTTGCCAGCAACGACTTCACTGCGGTGCTGCTGGATGCGTTGGCGGAAGCATTCCCAGCCGATCCTCCTCGCTTCATCGAGCGCACGCCGCATGGCTATCATGATGTCGGGACGATAGAGCTCGATCTCATGGCCGGCGGCTTCGCAAGACCGATGATCGAGCGTATCGAGAAGCGCGCCCGCGCCGATTCCGCGGTCGATGTCGCGACGGGCTTCTGCCAGGGCACGCCGATCCGCGGCGAGATCGAGGCGCGGGGCGCGCCGGGGCTCATGGCCGCGACCGAGGCCGTGGCGAAGGCGCTGGAGCACCGGTTCGGCTCCGGCCCGATCGAAGGAGGCATTGCCGCATACGTCGTTTCGGCCCAGCGCGAGTAGCGTCGATGACATTTCACGGGCGTTGGAGCGTCGCTCTCCGTTGACTCGCACCGCGCCGCATGCGACCCCGCGCCCATGACCAGCGCTGCCCTTTCGAACGCCTCCCAGCCTCTGCGCATCGGCCTCGCCGGCCTCGGCACGGTCGGCGCCTCGGTGCTGAAGATCCTGCAACGGCAGGAGAATGCGCTGGCGGCCCGCTGCGGCCGGGCGATCCGGGTCGTTGCCGTCTCGGCCCGCGACCGCAAGCGCGACCGCGGCGTCGATCTCGGCGGCCTCGCTTGGTTCGACGATCCGGTCGCGCTGGCGAAATCCGACGACGTCGATTGCGTGGTCGAGCTGATGGGCGGCTCGGACGGTCCGGCCAAGGCGACGGTCGAAGCCGCGCTCTCGGCCGGCAAGCATGTCGTCACCGCCAACAAGGCCCTGCTCGCGGCCCATGGCGTCGCGCTGGCGGAGCTGGCTGAAAGCAAGGGCGCGGCGCTCGCCTTCGAGGCCTCGTCGGCTGGCGGCATCCCGGTGGTGAAGACGCTGCGCGAGGCGCTTGCCGGCAACAATGTCAGCCGCATCTCCGGCATCCTCAACGGCACCTGCAATTACATCCTCTCCCGCATGGAAGAAGAAGGGCTGACCTTCGAGGCCTGCCTGAGGGACGCCCAGCGTCTCGGCTACGCCGAGTCCGACCCGACCTTCGACGTCGAGGGCTTCGACACCGCTCACAAGCTCGCCATCCTGACCAGCCTCGCCTTCGGCACGAAGATCGACGCCGAAGCGATTCATGTCGAAGGCATCTCCGCGATCACGCCGCTCGACCTGAAGATGGCCGATGAGCTCGGCTACCGCATCAAGCTGCTCGGCGTCGCCGAACGTACCAAGACCGGCATCGAGCAGCGCGTGCATCCGACAATGGTGCCGAAATCCTCCGCGATCGCGCAGGTGATGGGCGTGCTCAACGCTGTCAGCGTCGATGCCGATGCGGTTCGCGAGATCACGCTGGTCGGCCCGGGCGCCGGCGGCGATCCGACCGCTTCGGCGGTGGTCGCCGACATCGCCGATGTCGCCCGCGGCACGGCCGGCCTGCCGTTCGGCTTGCCGGTTGCCCGTCTGGAGGAGGCCAAGCGCGCGCCGATGCAGCGTCACGAGGGCGGCTACTATGTCCGCCTCGCCGTCGCGGACCGGCCAGGCGCGGCGGCCGCGATCGCGACCCGTATGGCCGAGGCCGACATCTCGTTGGAGAGCATCGTCCAGCGTCGTTCGCCCGAAGCCGCCAACCGCGATCCGGGAGGCCGTTCCGGCGCGCCGGTTCCGGTCGTGCTGATCACCTATGCCACCAGCGAGTCGGCTATCCGCGCCGCGCTCGAAAAGGTCACCGCGGATGGCCATGTCGCGGAACCGCCGCAAGTTATCCGCATAGAGCGGGAATAGACCTCACGGTCTCGATTCCACCCGCCGCATTGCAAGGGGAAACCATTTCATGTCCGTCGATCTCCAGATCTCCCCCGATCAGATCATCGAGCGCTATCTCTCGATGGAACTCGTCCGCGTCACCGAGCGCGCCGCCGTCTCCGCCGCCCGCCTGCGTGGCCACGGCAATGAGAAGGCCGCCGACCAGGCGGCCGTCGACGCGATGCGTCGTGAGCTGAACCGCCTCCCCATCGACGGCGAGATCGTCATCGGCGAGGGCGAGCGCGACGAGGCGCCGATGCTCTTCATCGGCGAGAAGGTCGGCAACAAGCACGGCCCGAAGGTGCATATCGCGGTCGACCCGCTCGAAGGCACCACGCTCTGCGCCAAGGACATGCCGGGCTCGATCGCCGTGATGGCGATGGCCGGCGCCGGCAGCCTGCTCTACGCCCCCGACGTCTACATGGACAAGATCGCGTGTGGCCCGGGCTATCCCAAGGGCGTGATCGACCTCGACGCCTCGCCGGCCGACAACATCAACGCGCTGGCCAAGGCCAAGGGCGTCAAGCCGCATGAGATCTCGACGCTGATCATGGACCGTCCGCGCCATGCCAAGCTGATCGAGGAGGTCCGCAAGACCGGCTGCTCGATCCGCCTCATCACCGACGGCGACGTCGCCGGCGTGATCTTCTGCACCCAGCCGGAGAAGACCGGCATCGACCTCTATCTCGGCATCGGCGGCGCGCCCGAGGGCGTGCTGGCGGCAGCCGCGCTGCGCTGCGTCGGCGGCCAGATGCAGGGCAGGCTCATCCTCGACACCGAGGAGAAGCGCCAGCGGGCCTTCGGCATGGGCGTCAAGGACCCGAACAAGAAATATGACATGTCGGAGATGGCCTCGGGCGACGTCATCGTCTGCGCCACCGGTGTGACCGATGGCGGCCTGCTCTCGGGCGTGAAGTTCGGCAAGGACGTGATCGAGACCGAGACGCTGGTCTATCGCTCGATCACCGGCACGGTGCGCCGCATCTATGGCGAGCACCGCGAATTCTCGAAGTTCCAGCTGGACTGAGCTTCTGCCATCGTCATTCCGGGGCAGGCCGAAGGCCTGAGCCCGGAGCTCCTGAGCGCGACGAAGCGTCATTCTCGGGCTTGCCCCGAGAATCTCCGGCCGAAGGAGGCTCGGGAGCCTCCTTCTTCACGAGATGCTCGGGTCAAGCCCGAGCATGACGAGCCGCCTCGTGACGTCCGAGGCTCTACCCGACAGCCCCTGCTGCCGCCCGCCCCGCAGCGCGGCCCGAAAAGATGCAGCCGCCGAGGAAGGTGCCTTCGAGCGCCCGGTAGCCATGCACGCCGCCGCCGCCGAAACCGGCCGCTTCGCCTGCGGCGTAGAGCCCCGGAACCGGCGCACCCGCCGCGTCCAGCACCCGCGACGACAGATCCGTCATCAGCCCGCCAAGCGATTTCCGCGTCAGGATGTTGAGCCGGACCGCGATCAGCGGCCCATGGGCGGGATCGAGAATGCGATGGGGTTTGGCTGTGCGGATCAGCTTGTCGCCGAGATAGTTGCGTGCCCCGCGCAGCGCCGTCACCTGCAGGTCCTTGCCGAAGGGGTTGGCGAGTGCCCGGTCGCGCGCCTCGATCTGTCCGCGCAGATGCGCTTCATCGATCAGCGTTTCGCCGGTTAGCGCATTCATGCGGGCGACGAGGCGGCTGAGATCGCTCTCGACGATGAAATCCTCACCCTTGTCCATGAAGGCCTGCACCGGGCCGGGCACGCCGCCGCCGGCGCGGCCGAGCACCTGTCGCCAGCTCTTGCCCGTCAGGTCCGGGTTCTGCTCCGAGCCCGACAGCGCGAACTCCTTGGCGATGATGCTGCGGTTCAGCACGAACCAGGAATAGTCGTAGCCGGACTTCGTGATGTGCTCGAGCGTGGCGAGCGTGTCGAAGCCGGGGAAGAGCGGAACTGGAAGACGGTTGCCGCGTGCATCGAACCAGAGCGAGGAGGGGCCGGGCAGGATGCGGATGCCATGGCGCGGCCAGATCGGCGCCCAGTTGGCGATGCCCTCGACATAGTGCCACATCCGGTCGCCGTTGATCAGCCGCCCGCCGGCAGCCTGCGCCACGGCGAGCATCGCGCCGTCGACATGATCCGGCACGCCGGAGAGCAGCCGGGCAGGGGGCTTGCCGAGCCGTTCTGGCCACTGCGCACGGACGAGTTCGTGATTGCCGCCGATGCCGCCGGAGGTGACGATCACGGCCTGCGCCTTCAGCTGGAAGGAGCCGGTGACGCCGCGCCCGCTCTTCTCGCCGCGGGCGACATCGCTCGGCTCCAGCACCTCGCCCTCGACGCCATCGATCGCGCCGCCCCTGCGCGTGATCGCGGTGATGCGATGCCGGAAGCGGAAGGACAGCAACCCTTTGGCCTGCGCTTCCTTCGCCCGACGCAGGAAGGGCTCCAGCACGCCCGGACCCGTGCCCCAGGTCACATGGAAGCGCGGCACCGAATTGCCATGGCCGGTCGCCAGATTGCCGCCGCGCTCGGCCCAGCCGACGACCGGGAACCAGCGCATGCCCATCGCATGCAGCCAGCGGCGCTTCTCGCCGCCGGCGAAATCAAGATATGCCTCGGCCCAGCGCCGCGGCCATTCATCCTCCGGGCGGTCGAAGCCAGCCGAGCCGAACCAGTCCTCCCGCGCCAGTTCGCGGGAATCGCGGATGCGCAGCCGTCGCTGCTCGGGGCTGTCGATGAAGAACAGGCCGCCCAGCGACCAGAAGGCCTGCCCGCCGAGCGATTGTTCAGGCTCCTGATCGAGCAACACGACTCTGCGCCCGGCTTCCGCGATCTCGCAGGCCGCGACGAGGCCCGAAAGCCCCGCGCCGACGATCGCGACATCGGTTTCGTGCTGCATGATCCCCCCAGGGCGCCACCTCTGCCGGTGGCTTGGATGCAGTATGGCGGCGGAGAAGAGCCGGGCCAAGTTCGAGGCCGGTTGACCTTGCGCCCGGCTTGCGCGACGCCGTTAGGACAATGAGTCTGATGCAGCAGTCCCGCGTTTTCCTTGGTGTGACCCGTTCGGTGCTTGGCCGGCCCTGGCGCGACCGGCTCGATACCGCAGGGCTCGGCCGAGCGGAGGCGCTGTCCCAGCGCGAGGGGCTCTCCGATATCCTGGCGCGCCTGCTCGCCTCGCGTGGCGTCGAGCCAGCCGATGCCACGCGCTTCCTTGAGCCGAAGCTGCGCGACCTGCTGCCGGACCCAACCGTCCTCACCGACATGGAGCCCGCTGCGGCGCGGTTGGCCCAGGCGGCGATGCGCGGCGAGCGCGTCGCGATCTTCGGCGACTACGATGTCGACGGCGCCTGCTCCTCGGCTCTGCTCGCGAGCTTCCTGACGCAGGGCGGAGCACGCCCGCGCATCCATATCCCCGATCGGCTGATCGAGGGCTACGGCCCCAACAGCGAGGCGATCCGCATGCTGGCGGGCGAGGGCGCGACCCTGCTCGTCACGGTCGATTGCGGCACCACCAGCGAGGAGCCTTTGGCTGAGGCGCGCCGGCTCGGCCTCGATGTCGTGGTGCTCGACCATCACCAGGCGCCGGAGCGGCTGCCCGCGGTCGAGGCGCTGGTCAACCCGAACCGGCAGGACGATCTCTCCGGGCTTGGCCATCTCTGCGCCGCCGGCGTGGTCTTCCTCGCCCTGGTCGCCGCCAGCCGGGTGCTGCGCCGACAGGGCCATTGGGCGGCGCGCGGCGGCGAGCCCGACCTGTTGGCGGCGCTCGATCTCGTCGCCTTGGCAACGGTCGCCGACGTCGTGCCGCTGCAGGGACTCAACCGCGCTTTCGTGCGGCAGGGGCTGGCGATGATGCGCAGCCGCGCCCGGCCGGGCCTCGCGGCGCTGATGGATGTCTCGGGCCTCGACGGCCCGATCCAGCCCTGGCATCTCGGCTTCCTGCTCGGGCCGCGCATCAATGCGGGCGGACGCATCGGCGAGGCCGCGCTCGGTGCGCGCCTGCTCCTGAGCGACGACGAGGTCGAGGCACGCGGCATCGCTGCCGAGCTCAACCGCCTCAACCAGGAACGGCAGGAGATCGAGCGGCTCGCCGTGCTGGAGGCGGTGTCGCAGGCCGAGCATGAGCTCGCCGGCATGGCCGATCTGCCGGTGCTGCTCGCCGGCAGCGCCGACTGGCACCCCGGCATCGTCGGCCTGGTCGCGGCGCGGCTGAAGGAGCGCTTCCGCCGCCCGGCCTTCGCGCTCGCGCTGAACGGGGAAGGCGGGGCGACCGGCTCCGGCAGATCGGTCGCTGGCGTCGATCTCGGCCGAGCCGTGCGTGCCGCCGTCGAGGCAGGGCTTGCGGTCAAGGGCGGCGGCCATGCCATGGCGGCTGGCGTCACGCTGGCGGGCGGGCAGGCCGCGCCGTTTCACGCCTTCCTCAGCGACTATCTCGCCCGCGAGGTCGGGGCTGCGGGTGAGGCCGAGGCGCTCCTCATCGATGCCGCGCTCAGCGCCGGCGGTGCGAGCCCGCGCCTGATCGCCGAGATTGAGAAGGCAGGGCCGTTCGGCTCGGGCAGCCCGGAGCCGGTCTTCGTCTTTCCGGCGCACCGCCTGACGGACGCCATCGAGATCGGCAGCGGCGGCCATGTCCGCATCAAGCTGCGCTCCGGCGATGGCGCCAGCATTGGCGGCATCGCCTTCCGCGCGGCGCAGGAGCCATTGGGGCAGGCCCTGCTCGCGGCACGTGGCGAGACCGTGCATCTGGCCGCGACGCTCTCGCTAAACCGCTGGGGCGGCAACGAGACGGCGGAACTGCGCATCCTCGATCTGGCTCGCCCGGTCTAGACGCGCACCTTCCAAGGGGCGTCATCCACATTTCTTGTGAACGGGTGCTTGCAGAGCAGCAGGCCTGCCACTATACCTCGCCCCGCTTCGGCACGGACCTGCACGGTTCGAGACAAAGCGGTCTTCGTCTATCGGTTAGGACACCAGCCTTTCACGCTGGGAAGACGGGTTCGATTCCCGTAGACCGCGCCACTGCTCCGTGATTGGCGTAAAAGTAATATTATAGGGAAGCTTGGGAGTGCCTCTCGCTGCATCCCGGATTTGAAGGTGCGAACGACCAGGCTGAAAAAGCCAAGCTCGATGGGCCCGATTTCGTCATCTAGCTCAGGGACCATCGAACGCTTTTTTGTCTGGATCAACGGAGCCGGGCGGCCCTAGGGTGATGCCGAGATTGCGATCGTTACGGTCGTTTCCTTCCTCTATCAGGGTGCCGAGGCCCTCATCCGGCGCTCACCTGCGCTTCAGAATATCCGGGCGAATTTTGAGGTAATCCGAAAGAGTTACCTCATTTGTGCGAGCGGGAATCCCTTTGCTCGCTTCGTTGTGCACTGCTCGAAGCGTAAGCTCACTACTCTCGTGGGTTGAGTAGTGAGGATGTAATCGTGGTCCCGAACGCAGAAATCTCCGCGACGGAATTGCATGATGCCGCGCAGAGGATCAAGGCACTTCGAAGGGCTGCGACCGAACACGCTGTGGAAATCGGGCGTGAACTGCTCCGCGTGAAAGAAAAGCTGCCACATGGCGTTTTCGTTAAATGGGTTGAAAAGGCGTGCGAGTTCAAGATCAGGACCGCACAGGACTTGATGAAGCTTGCGCGCGAGGCGGAGTCCGATACGAAACTTGTCGCGCTGATGGTTCCATCGACGCTTCGAGTCTATCTCTCCAAGAAAATTCCACCTGAAGTTCGTAACACTATTCTGAAGCGGCTTGAGAACGGCGAGCGCGTTTCGCGCAGCGATATTTATTCTCAGGTTTCGGGTTCAAGGACGAAAGCAAAGGCGGACGCGGGGGATCACCCGGTGCGCGAAGAGATGTCCTCGTCATTCTTCTCCAAGCCCGAACGTCTGAGGACGACTGATGAGAAGCGAAGCAACGCGGGCGGCGACCGGGCGCGGATGGTGGCTGAATTGATCCTTCGTCGTCTCAGCCCGCAAGACTACGAGACCATCATGGAAGGAATGAGTTGGGAGGTTTGGAATCGGGCTTTCGTCTGGATGAGGGCCGCGCAGATCGTGGATTCTGAACGGGTAGAGCTCACTTTATCCAATGCTCATCCCCCCCAGACCTTCGAGGCGTTGCCAGCCAAGTTGCAGTGACAATTGTTGCGGTTGTCTTTTCTTTGTTGTCTGCCGTGCCGAAGTCGAGTGAGGGCGTTAATGCAGTCTTTTAAAGAGACGACATCGCCGCGCAGACATTGGATAGCGGGTAGATAAAGATCGGAAGTCCAATGTCATTTTATGTTGGAGAACGCCAATCTTTAACACCGTTTGGCTTTAGCAGCCTCCGTCGCCGCTGGAAGCTCATTGGTGCGTGCGTCGTATTGTCCATGATGCTCGGCTTGTTCGTCGCTCTGCTCAAGCCGGCGAACTATACCGCGTCGACGCAACTCCTGATCTATGTGAAGGAAGTTCAGCCGGGGCCGGATCTCGTCATTTTTCTGGGGCGCGCCGATCTCACGCAGGTCGAGAACGAGATCGAGATTATCCGCTCGCGCGGCACGCTGGCCAAAGTCGTGCAATCGCTGAAATTGTCTGAGGATCCCGAATTCGTTCCGGCAGCGACGCCGTTTGAGAGCATCGCGCAGTGGCTTTTTGGCGTGCCGCTGGCGACGTCCGATGAAATTCGCCGCCGACAGGAGCTCGCTGTCGATACGCTCGCCAAGCGCATCGCAGTGAAGCGGGTTGGAACGAGCCACACCATCCTCATCGACGTCACGACCTCCGATCCGGAGAAGTCCGAGCGGATCGCAAACGGCATCAGCCAGGTCATGCTTCAGGCGCGAGTCAGCGCAGATCAGGACGGCAGCAGGTCGACGCTGCTGCGGGAGCGGCTGCAGGGATTGGGCCCCAGTGCCTATGTGATGACGCGGGCCTTTGCTCCGGACAAGCCGAGCGGACCACGGAAGCTTCTCGTCATTCTGGGAGCCGTCTTTGCCGGATTTGCCGCCGGATCGGTGCTGGCTCTGCTGCTGGACTTCAGGGACAAGACGATCCGCACTGCCGCGCAGGTTGAACATTTCGGCCTGGAATGCATCGGCGCGATCCCCTTGCTCAAAAGCGGTGGCCGCACGGCTTCGAGGTCGCTTCATTCAACGAGAGAGTCGGCCAAGGAAGATCAACTTCTGCCCGCTCCGTTGCTGAACCAGACGCTTCTCCGGATGACCGTGGCGATTGAAGCCTCGAAGGCGCGCGTCGTGGGCATTGCTTCTTCGATAGAGGGAGAGGGGGCGACGACCGTTGCGAGGCAACTCGCACACATGGCTGCGCGCAGCCAGAGAAGAGTGTTGCTTGTGGAGGTCGGCCGGAACGAGACCTCGCGCCCGCTCACGCAAGAGGTGCCGCCTGGGGGCGTAGATTTTTCCGATACGCATCTGCGTTCGTTCGACGGAAACATTCGGAATAACCGTGGAAATGGCCCCGATATTCTTGTGACTGCGGTCTCGGACAATATCGACAGCGCCGCAAACTGGTGGATGCACTCCAATCAAAGGCTCTCGGTCGATTATGACCTTATTGTCGTCAGCCTGCCGCCGCTTGAACGCGGCGCCGAATTTCGAATGGCCGCGCAGAATCTCGACGGAATCCTGCTGGTCATCAAGTGGGGTGACACCGAGATGGAACGGGTCGAGCGCGCCTTCGCAGTATCGGGCGCCATGCCATCGGACTTCATCGGAGCGGTCCTGAACATGATGGACGATCGGATGATCGGACAGTTCGGAGACAAGCTCTGGGAGGCGGAAGCAGCAACGACTACCCGACGGCGTCCGTTCGGACTGGCGATGCCAGCCGAGCCCGCCGCCGGATAATCATGAATCGGAAAGGTGCTACGATGAAGCAGAACCGTTCATGGATAACTGTCGCCGGATCAATTTCTTTGGTTCTGTGCGTTCTTAGCGGAAATGCAGTCCGCGCGACGTCCGATTACAGTGTTCGCGCCAACGACAAGCTCAAGATCAAGATCTTCCAGTATCCTGAGCTGAGTGGCGAATACACCGTTCGCGCGAACGGAACGATTTCCATCGCACCGGTTGGAGATATTCCGGTCGACGGCCTTTCGGCCAAGGAGATCGCGAACCAGATTTCCGATCGCTTCGTCCGCGCGGGCATTTCCGACAAGCCCGGCACGTCGGTCGAAATTCTCGAGACGCGGCCAGTCTATGTCCTGGGTGATGTCCAGAAGCCCGGCGAGTATCAGTTCCGTCCGGGAATGACCGTTCTGCAGGTCGTCAGCCTGGCCGGTGGATGGCTGCGGTTCAACGATCCCGGCCTGATGCGGCTTGATCGCGACAGTATCAACATAACCGGCGAGATGCGGAATCTCACCCGGCGATACTACGAGCTGACGGCGCGCCGGGCGCGGCTGAACGCGGAGATCGTGATGAGGACGGAGGCCCAGTTCCCGCAGGAACTCGTCATGCGATCGCAAAACGACACCGGGCTGAGGCAGCTGATCGACGAAGAACGTTCGCTTCTGAGCATTCACGTCGACGCGCTGAAGACCCAGATCGACAGCCTGCAGCAGAACCGAAGCCTGTACGAGCGCGAGATCGAGGCGATCATGCGCCAGATTCAGGCCAACAAGCGCCAGATCGCCAGCGTCGAACAGGAGCTCGTCGAGGTTCGGGGCTTGGTCAAGCGCGGCTTAACCACCATCAGCCGCCTGGCGAATCTCGAGCGCATGCAGGCGCAGCTCGAAATGAACGAGCAGGGCTTCCAGACGCTGATCTTGCGCTCGCGCCAGAACATCACGCAGGCCGACCAGAGGATATTCGACCTGAAGAGCGAGAGGAATGCGTCCCTGACCGCCGAGGTGCAGAAGGTTCGGATGGATCTCGACGACGTCAGCGTCAGGTTCGAGACCAACCGGAATCTCCTCGTCGAGGCCAAGATGACGGTTCCGACCCTGGTCGGAAACTCCGACGGTCCCGTCGAAGCCCGCAGTCTGACGGTCGTCCGCATGGACGACGGAAAGGCGCTGACGATCGAGGCGCAGGAGCACACCGAGCTCCTGCCCGGCGACGTGCTCAGGGTTCAGAGGAGCATCCTTCCGGGAGCGCTGACCCCCGCTCCACTCGAGCAGCAGACCAATCTGATGATGCCTGCCCGAGTTAAGCAGTGACAGCGTGGCTGCGCGATCTGCGCAGCCACGAGCCCGGCCCCGTTTCGCTTGCGAGTGATGGATTGTTGCGTCCCGTGGATGTGAGTGGGAGATCGACGATGGCCTTCGGAGACAATGGTTCTGGAAAGACGAAGGAAGCTGGCGGGCTCTCCATTCAGCAGCAGATGCTGGCTCTTGAGCCGCAGTTGCGTGCCTACGCCATGTCCATCAGCCGAAGCGCAGACAGGTCCGACGACCTGGTGCAGGAAACGCTGCTGCGCGCCATCAGCAAAATCGACACCTTTCGGCCAGGCACGAACCTTGGCGCCTGGCTGACGACGATCCTGCGAAACTGCTACCTCTCCGATCTTCGGAGGCGCCGCCATGAGGTGGAGGACGCGGACGGCTGCTATTCAGAGGCGTTGCGCGCGGCGCCGGAGCAGGAAGGTCAGCTGGAGTATCAGGAATTCTGCGCGGCTCTGAGGGAAATCCCGTTCGATCAGCGCGAGGCTCTCCTGCTGGTCGGCGCGGCCGGACTATCCTACGAAGATACGGCCACGCTTTGCCGAACCACGACTGGAACGATCAAGAGCAGGATCAACCGGGCCCGCTCGCGACTCGCGGCGCTGCTTGCGATCGAGAGCGTCAACGAGATCGGTTCCGACAATCAGACACGAGCGGTCATGGTCGGCCAACACGGTGCCAATTCCACACGCTGGTTCTTTTGACCGCCGTAGCTGGTAAGCTCCGGCGATCAGGTCTCCAGCTCGCGGCAGGTTCTTGCCCGGAACTCTAGATCGCCGCGCGTCCTATCGGACGTGCGGCGATCCAAGTCATTGTAATCGCAGCGGATTGTTCCGAAAAGTGGATTCCGCTTTTCGGTCCGATGCTATAGCGGGACAGCCGCGCTTACCGTTCGCGCAAGCTGTCGTGCTGATAGCGAGCGAGCGGCGAGAGCAGATAGCTGATGATCCGCCGCCTTCCAGTCTTGATCTCCGCCGTCACAGCCATGCCGGGCGACAGATTGACCTGCTTGTCCTCGATCGCCAATTGCGTGCGATCCAAGGAAACGCGTGCGGAATAGAGCAATTCCTGGCCGCGCGGCTCGCTGCTGTCGCTGTTCGCGCCCGACGTCTTCTCGCCTGAACTGTCGGGAATCTTGTCGCGCGTGATCGCATCCTGCGAAATGCTGAGGATGGTTCCGCGAAGCAGACCGTAGCGTGTGAAGTTGAAGGTATCGATCTTGATCGCGGCCTCCTGGCCGGCGCTTACGAAGCCGATGTCCCGGTTCGAGATCATCGCCTCGATTTCCAGCCGGCTTTCCGCAGGAACGACGTTCATCAGCGACTGCGCCGGCGTCACGACGCCGCCGATCGTGTGAATCGCGAGCTGCTGCACGATGCCATCGACCGGCGCCGTCAGCCTTTGCAGGTTTCTGCGCTGCTCGGCCTTCACGATATCCCGCTTGAGGCCTGCCGCCTTCTGCTGGGCTTTGGTCAGCTCGTCGAAAAGGGTCCGTTCGTACTCGGCCACGGTTTTGGTGCGCGTCTCCATCAGCGCGGTAACCGCGGCATTCGTTTCGCTGCCGCGCTTCTCCTGAACGAGGATGTCCTGACGCTGGCCGACGAGATCCTGCAGTTCGGTGAGATAAGTCACCTTGGAGCCGAGTTCCTTCTGGAAAAGATGCTCGCGAATTTCGACCCGCTGCTGGAGCGGGACGATCGTGGACTTCAGCTTGTCGACGGAGGCCTGAATCGTGTCGCGTTCTGCGCCCTTTTGCGCGAGCTGACCATCAATGGCGGCGAGTTTGGCCTTTTGCTCGCCGTTTTGGCTGATGAGGAAGCCACGGTACATCCGGAGCAGGTCGGCCGGGGCATCCTCGGGCGGGATGAATGCCGAAAGGGGATCGTCCTTGTTGGTGATCGCCGCCTGAAGCCTCGCGATGTCGAGACGCGCGGCCATCAGGTCGTTCTGCAGATGTCCGAGCTCGGCATCGGCGGCGGTCGTATCGAGCTCCACCAGCACGTCGCCCGCCTTGACGGCCTGGCCGTCATGGACCTGGATCGCGCGCACGACGCCCGTTTCGAACGGCTGGATCGTTTTGGTCCGGCCGCTGGGAATGATTTTTCCGGGGGCAACTGCAACAATGTCAACGGTACCGATGCACGCCCAGACCAGCGCGACGGCGAAGATGGCGATGATGCTCAGGCCGATGGTGCGCCCCACAGGTGAGGGCGGGGTTTCCACGATTTCGAGCGCAGCCGGCAGGAACGCGAGTTCCTGGGATCTCATACGGTTTTCATTCATAGATCGTGCGATGATTGCCTTCTGAAGGGCTTGCGAGCGGGTCGCAAGGCCCGTCACGGCGGCGCGGGTATTGCGCTCGCCCCATTGTGCCGTTGTCGTCAGAGCCTGGCGTGCCCGGATCGCCACAGCCTTGTCGAAGCGCGCGACTGCCTCGGCCTGTTTCAGCAAGACGAGGCGCCCGGCCCATTGGGCCTCGAATTCGGCCCGCGTCAGCAAGGTCGGCTGCGTGATGTTCGAGGCCACGACGACCGCCTTTTCCTCGCTCACTTTGCCGAGCAGCAGGAAGCCCCCGTTGCGAAGCTCCGCGATGCAGGGCAGCGGAAGATCGACAAGCTTGTCCCAGGTGACGGACTGAGACCGCCCCGCGAAGCCGTATGCCCGGGCACCTCGCAGCATCTCGGCGATGCCGACGGCGCCGTTGCCGATATGGCGGCGAAGCTCTTCTACCGTGGCAGCGACGCCGCGCAGCCGCAGCAGCATCTCCAGAGCAAGAAGGCCAGACTGATCGTTTGTGAGCGCGTGCATGGCGTTTATCTCGCCGCGACTGGTTCCCTCTGGGAAATCAGCGCGCCGCATGGGTCCCCTGGGCTATGGAAAGAGCGGTCGTCTCGATGGTGTTCGGGGTCGCGGATCGAGCAGCCCCGTGACTTGCAACCGCCGGCTTGCCTCCGACATCCGGCAAACCGGACTGGAGGCGATGCAACGTGGCGTACCGGCCACCCGTCCGCATCAGTGTTTCGTGCGTGCCATCCTCGATCAGGCGGCCGCCTTCGATCGTCACGATGCGATCGGCCATCCGCAGGGTGGAAAGGCGATGTGCGATGACGAGCACTGTCCGGGAACGCGCGATCTGCGCCATGTTCTGCTGGATGATGTGCTCGCTCTCGTAGTCGAGGGCGCTCGTTGCCTCATCGAAGATCAGGATGCGCGGATTGGTTGCCAGGGCGCGAGCGATGGCGATGCGCTGGCGCTGCCCGCCGGACAGGCTGCCGCCACGCTCGCCGACGATCGTGTCGTAGCCCTCGGGCAATTTGAGAATGAACTCGTGCGCACCTGCCAGTGTCGCGGCTTCGATCACCTTTTCCGCCGGAAGAGCGGGATCGGCCAAGGCGATGTTGTCGCGGATCGAGCGGTTGAACAGGATATTGTCCTGCAGAACGATGCCGATCTGACGGCGCAGCCAGGATGGGTCGATCTGGGCGACATCGACCCCGTCGACCAGAACCCGGCCGCTCTCCGGCACGTAGAGCCGCTGGGCGAGCTTGGCCAAGGTGCTTTTGCCGGACCCGGACGGGCCCACGATGCCGATCATTTGCCCGGCCGGAATATTCAGGCTGACGTCGCGCAGAATCTCCGGCCCGTCGATCCGGTAACGGAAGGTGACGTGCTCGAAGGAGATGTCGCCACGAACCGACGGGAGGGCCGTGCGGCTGGGGTTGTAGGCCGGCTCGGGCGTGGTGTTGAGAATGTCGCCGAGGCGCGCGATCGAGAGCCGGGTCTGGTGGAATTCCTGCCAGATTTGCGCCAGCCGCAGGACGGGGCCGCTGACGCGCCCGGCGAGCAGGTTGAACGCGATGAGCTCGCCGACCGAAAGGCTGCCGCCGATGACCAGCTTCGCGCCGACATAGAGGATCGAGGCGGTCACCAGCTTGCTGACGAGCTGAACAGTCTCACTGGCGACGTTGCCCAGGGTCAGCACCCGGAAGCTCGCTGCGACATAGGCCGCCAGCTGCTCCTCCCAGCGCTGCTGCATCTGGGGTTCGATGGCCATGGCCTTGAGCGTTTCGACCGCCGTCACGCTCTCGACCAGAAAGGCCTGGTTCTCCGCGCCGCGGGCGAATTTCTCGTCGAGGTAGCGGCGAAAGAGCGGCGTCACGCCGGCGGATATAGCGACATAGACCGGCAGCGACGCGAGGACGATCCAGGTCAGCTGCGGGGAATAGAAGAACAGCGCGGCGACGAAGACGACCGTGAAGAACAGGTCGATGACGAGCGTCAGCCCCGAGCTGGTGAGGAAGTTGCGGATGTTCTCGAGCTCGCGCACGCGGGCGACGGAATCGCCGACGCGTCTCGCCTGGAAGTAGCCGATCGGCAGGGCCAGCAGATGACGAAACAGGCGCGCGCCAAGCTCGACGTCGATCCGGTTTGTGGTGTGCGAGAACAGGTAAGTTCGCAAGGCGCCGAGGACGACTTCGAACACGGCGATCGCCACAAGGCCGAAAGCAAGCACGTCCAGCGTGCTCATGCTTCGATGCACGAGAACCTTGTCGATGACGACCTGGAAGAACAGCGGCGAGATCAGGCCGAAGAGCTGGAGGAAGAAGGACGCCACCAGAACTTCGCCCAGGAGCCATCGGTACTTATGGATAGCGCCCATGAACCAGGTGATGTCGAAACGTCGGGCAAGATCAGTCAACGTAGCCCGCTTCGTCATCAGCACGAGCCGGCCGTCCCAGGCCGCTTCCAGCTCGGCCCGCGACATCATGCTCGGCCGTGGGGCGTTCGGTGCCTGGACGAGGATGCTGTCCTCGCCGCATCGTCCCAGCAGCAGGAAGCTTCCGTCGCGCATGGCGGCGATCACGGGCAGCGGCGTATGCGCCAGCCGCTCCCAGTTCGTCGTCACAGAGCGGGCTTTGAGACCCAGACTCTTGGCGCAGCGGATCATCTCCACGACGCCGATGCGGCGACCGGGAAACTGATGCTGGATCTGTTCCGGGGTTACGCTCACGCCCTGACTGCTCAGGATGAACATAAGCGCGGCCAGACCGCCATCAGGCATCGGAAGGGTATCGTTATCGGGCTTTTTCAAACTTTTTGTCCCGCGTATATATCGTTTGACGCATGCGCGCGGGGCGTTGCCCCACATGCACACCACGACGAGCGTCAAGCGCTCTGATGCCGCGTTGATACGAAGACGCCAGAATTCGGTGTTTCGCTGACTTGGATCGTCGTCTTGGATCGCCGTGCGTCCTTGCGGACGCACGGCGTCATTGTTGACGCATCAGGTGCCCGAAAGGTGGGATCCCACCTTTCGGGCCGATGCATTACGCGTGTGGCTTCGCGAGGGTCTGGGCGGCGTTGCCCCACCATCCCTGCGTCTGACCAGCGGTGGAGGTCGCCGCAGGCGTGGCGAAGCTCGAGGCCGAGTACTGACTCAACAGGGCAAGCTTTGGCGTCACCGAGCTGTCGGACGGTGCAGCACTTGCACCGGTATCCTGGAAGCCGGGGAAGCCAACCGTCTTGCGGCTACCGAACGCCAGATCCGTCAGACTGTTGGCCTGGCTGCCGGTGACAAGCGAGGTGTCCGATGTCGTCGGTGAAGCCGAGGACAAGCTGCTCACGGACGTGTCCGCCGCGGGCGCCACCGTCGCAGGAGCCGCAAGATCGGTCGCCGACGAGGTGAGCGTTGCGGTCTGTGGACTGAACGACGTCGCGCTGACGGCAAGCGTTCCGGCGGGCTGGAGCGGCGCGCCGGAGAGATTGACGGTATTACCCGCCTTATCCGTGACACCACCCAGATTGTAGCGGGTGACCGCGAGGTCCGAGGCGTTCTGGCCGGCACCCACCGTATAGTCGAACTGCAAGGTGTTGGTGCCGGACCCACCGACATACTTGGCCGTGCCGTTGCTGTTCAGCGACAAGGTCGGCGAGCCGTTGACGGTCATCGCCTCGTTGAAGTTGACCGACAAATGCACGGTGTCGCCGGCGCGAACGGTGCCGTTTCCGTTGCTGAGACCATCGGCGTTGGCCGCGATCCACTGGACCTTGGGCTTCGTGGTATCGGCCGACGACGTCGCGCTGACGACCAGCGTTCCGGCGGGCTGAAGCGGCGCGCCGGTAAGATTGACGGCATTGCCCGCCTTATCCGTTACACCACCCAGATTGTAGCCGGTGACCGCGAGGTCCGAGGCCTTCTGGCCGGCACCCACCGTGTAGTCGAACTGCAAGGTGTTGGTGCCGGACCCACCCACATACTTGGCCGTGCCGCTGCTGTTCAGCGACAAGGTCGGCGAGCCGTTGACGGTCATCGCCTCGTTGAAGTTGACCGACAAATGCACGGTGTCGCCGGCGCGAACGGTGCCGTTTCCGTTGCTGAGACCGGCGGCGTTGGCCGCGATCCACTGGACCTTCGGCGCTGTTGTATCGGCCGGGGTCGTGGGGGCGACCGGGGTGGTGGGGGCGACCGGGGTCGTCGGGTTTACCGGGGTCGTGGGGGTGACCGGAGCAGTGGGGTCGACCGACGCCTGGGTATTGATGACCAGCGTTCCGCCGGGCTGATGCGGGGCGCCGGAAACATTGATGGCGTTGCCCGCCTGGTCCTTCACCCCGGACAGGTTGTACCCGCTGATCTCGAGATCGGCGGCGTTCTCACCTGCGGCAACCTTGTAGTCGAACTGCAAGGTGTCGCTGCCGGAGCCACTCACATACGTGGCGGTGCCGTTGCTGTTGAGCGACAGAGTCGGCGTGCCGCTGACGTTCACCACCTCGCTGAGCTTCAGCGTCAGGTGCACGGTGTCGCCGGCTTTGACCGTACCGGTGCCATTCGTGACACCCGGCCCGTTGGCCGCGACCCACTGCACCGACGGTGCAGTCGTGTCGGCTGCGGGCGCGGTCGGGGCCGTGGGGGTTGTCGGGTCCGTCGGGGTTGTCGGGTCGGTCGGGGTTGTCGGATTGGTCGGGCTGGTGCCCGTGCTTCCGGAACCCGACGTGCCGCCACTCACGCCTTGCAGCAATGGCGTGATGTTCCCCATGTCGTGCCACAACGCCGTCATCGTCGCGTCATCGTAGGCGTTGGCCTGTGCACGAATGTTGGTCGTGCCGCCGGCCACATCGATGACATAGGCGCCATACTGCTGCATGGCCTTGAAGACTTGCTGGCCAAGCGGGGAGAGGCCGGCTGGCATCGGCGTACCCGGCGGAATCGCGAGGTGTTGCCCTTCTTGGACGATGCCCGACGCGCTGCTGCCGTCGCTGTTGATGGCCTGGCCGACAGCGCCGGGCTTAGCGAGCGAGAAGTCGACCGCGAGCTGCAGCGCGTGATCGATCACCCCGTCGTCTGTTTCTGCCTTGACGAGCAGACCGCCGAGCTGACTTGCGCCGGCAGCCGTGATGCCCGCGGCGAGGAAGGGCGACTTGCTGCCCCAGCCGTCGCCTGTGACGATGTTCTCGGACGCGAACGAAGCGGCCGAACCGGTCGTGGCACTCGTTCTGTTGAACTGCCAGAAGTTGTAGGCGACGTCGCCATCGATGACGATCAGTTCGCCATCAGTACCCGCGGCGCCGTCCGCGGCGGCCGGCATGTGAACGCTGATGGTGCCGCCAGGATAGCCCCATCCCGGGGGGTAGGTGACCTGTACAAGTGGATCTGAAGAAGAAGCAACGTAAACTGAAGGGGAATAACTGTTCCACGCGACGCTGTAGTTGTAGCCGGTCGATGTGGGCCAATTAAGTTTTGTGAAGGTTGCGTCGTTAGCTACTTCTGTATTCCAACTCGAAGACGCGGTGAATGGCCGAGTGTCGAGTGTGCTCATAAGCCTATTTTCCTTGATTTTATATAGAAGGAAACGGGAGCGGGATTGGTAGGCCAGCCGGGTAGTCCTCGCCGTTCCGTGGAAACGCAGCGAATAGACAGGCACGCCGCGCGATTAGCGGTCGGATGACGGGTCATCGCCATATCAGGCGGCGAATCAAAGGCCCATCCACGAGCGAACGTGGCCAGATATCGTGTTTGGAATGTGATGCCAAAATGAAAATGTTTGGGCACAAAATTCTGTGGATATATTAACTATATGATATATGACTTTGGCTAAACATCTTATAAAATTACTGATTCGTTCGATACTTGAAGTGAGGCCGTGATGCGCAAGGGCCGCCCGCCGAGCCGGGTGGGTGCCAGCCATGCGTCGAAAGCAACGGCCTGCCAACGAGCGCTTCGAGCAGGCTCTTGCCTGCGCGCCCTCCCGAGATGGTCAAGGATTTGCGTCGTTCTGCTGCCCCACGCGCTGAAGCAGCGGGGAGATTCGGGCAAGGTCGCGTTGTAGCGCCATGATCGTCATCTGGTCGTAGGCATTCGCTTGGGCGCGCAAATTGGTGACGCCTCCAGCCACATCGATCACAAAAGCGCCGTACACCTGATAGGCGCGAAAGACTTTTTGGCCGAGAGGCGACAGCCCTCGCGGCATCGTCACGCTGGCTGGAATGGCCAGGCGTTCGCCTTCCTGGACCAGCCCGTCCGGCTTCCTGCCGTCGCCATTGATCGCCTCGCCGACGCGGCCCGGCTTCGCGTAGGCGGCGTCGATCGCGATCTGCAACGCGTGCGCTATGTCACCGCGGTCGGTTTCCGCCTCGACCAGCAAGCCGGCAAGCTGGCTCGATCCGGCCGCCACGATGCCGGCGCCGAGAAAGGGCGATCTGCGCCCCCAGCCGTCGCCGGTGACGAGGTTGGTTGCGGCATAGGATTGCGCCGTGGCGGTCTCGGTGCTCAACCGCTTGAACTGCCAGAAGTTGTGAACGGTGTCGCCGTCGATCACCAGCAATTCTCCGTCGGTCCCCGTCGCGCCGTTGGCGCTGGCAGGGATGCGGATCTTGAGGGTGCCGGCGGGGCGCCCCCAGCTTGCCGGGTGCTCGACGGAAACGGCGGGATCCGAAGCCGAGCTCACGTGAATGGCGGGAGAATAGCTGCTCCAGGCCACGCCGAAGCGGGCGCCCGCAGGCCAGCCGATCTTTTCGAAGGTTGCGTTCGAAGCGATCGGCGTATTCCAGGACGAGCTGGCCGTGAACGGCCGCTCGCCAAGGGTGAACTGACCGTTCGGTGTATCGTCGACAGCATTCCGCGCGTCATTCGCCGAAGCGGCTGAGTAGCATCCAATGGCCGCGACGATCGCAAGCAGGCAGGCGAGCCGGGCCCGAGCCGGAATGGACGGGGCCCGAAGGCTTGGCAGTGCGCGATGCGATTTCATCCGACCGACTGTCCAAAGGGGATGGAGTCGAAGCCTGCTCCGCCGCGCCTCATCGCTCCGTCCGGACCCAATCGATCTGGCGGTTGACGAAGAAGCGGATGAACGACGGAATCTTGAGCAGGCAATAGGCTGGACCTGCCGCCAGCTCGCGCCAGGAAATAATCTCCCGGGCGAAACGCCACCACGCGACGCCGATAGCGCCCGCGAAGCAGGCCAGCACGGTCGCAGAAACGACAAGCGGGCTCGCGGCACTCGTCATGACGAACCATGAGAGGCTCAGGCCCGACAGCAATAAGATTGACATCGCCAGCAGGGTCAGCGGCGGAATGCAGAGGTCGAGCGTGAACGCGAAGAGATGCAGGCTGCGCTTCGAGACCGCGTGCTTGATCAGCGGAAGGAAGAACTCGCCGATGATCGCAAGATGTCCGTGCTCCCATCGCGTGCGTTGCTGACGCTTGCCCGTTTCGCCCTGGGGAAGCTGGCTGACGATCTCCGCGTCGGGGCAGAAGAACGCTGCTTTTCCAGCGATCGCAAGCTCGGCACCGAATTTCTGATCTTCCGCGAGATGCCCGGTCGCGAGGTCGAGACGACAGGCGAGGGAAAAGGGCAGGGCCATCCCGGAGCCCATCAACTGGCAGGGCCATCCCAGATGCGCCGAGCCCAGCGGCCGCACGAAGGTCTTGATCGTCCAGGCCAGCCGCGAAACCTTGTCCGCCGGGCTCGGCGATGGAGGCGCCAGCATCGAATATCGCGCCTGGGCAGGACGTCCCGTCGCGGCGCATTGTTTTGCCAGGGTTTCGAGCGCGCCGGGCATCACCTCGCAATCGGCGTCGATGATGATGATGACCTGCGGCGGATCGGAGCCGAGCGACCGGACCCCGTGATCCAGCGCATAGCCTTTTCCGATCCGTGTCGTGTCCCGGCGGATGGTCACATCCGCCCCCGCGCTTGCCGCCGTCTGCGCGGTGCCATCGGAGCAATTGTCGGCCACCACCAGCAGGCGCCCGACCGGGGGCAGTTGAGCCATGATCGAAGCAATCGAGTGTGCGATGATCGCTTCTTCATTATAGGCGGGCATGATCACCGCGAAGCGCGGACAGAGCCCGGACGCGGTTGATGCGGACCGCCGTCTCGCCGGCAGGAGTGACGCGCCGATCTGCACTGCGAGGAAGGCGACCGGGATCGCGGCCAGGAGACCCAGCATCACCAGTGCGAAGCTGCCTGTGCCGATCACGGCTGTCATGATGATCCTGGCCCTTGAACATTCGTCGGCATCCGCACCTTGGCCTCTGCGGCGATCGCCGCCTGGAGGATCGTTTCGGCCGGCACTCTGCCTGCGAGCGGAAAGGTCTCGAGCGCCTTCGTGGGATCGGCCTTTTCGCGGCGTTGGGCGCTGTCGAGCGATCTGGCCAGAATGTCGAGGATCTGTTCGGAGGCGTGGCCGTCGCCGAATGGGTTTTTGGCCTGCGCCATGGCGCGATACGCTTCGGGATCCGTGAGCAGTTCCTCGCAGGCCGAAACGATTGTGTCCACTTCCGTGCCGACGAGGCGCGCGGTGCCGGCTTCGACGGCTTCCGGACGCTCGGTGGTATCTCGCAGGACCAGAACAGGCTTGCCGAGAGCGGGCGCCTCTTCCTGAACGCCGCCGGAATCCGAAAGGATGATGTGGGCGCTGTTCATCGCCAGCACGAACTGCTCATAGGCAAGCGGCTCGATGAGCGACACCCGTGGGTGCGAGCCCAGCATCGGCTCGACGACCTGACGCACGCGCGGGCTGAGGTGCACGGGGCAGACCACGCGCAAATTCGGGAAGCGCTCCAGCAGGACGAGCACGGCGTCGCAGATGCGCCGCATCGGCTCGCCGTGGTTTTCGCGGCGATGCGTGGTCAGAAGCAGGGTCGGCGAGGACGCGCGCGTGATCGTCGGGGCGGCCTTGGAGAGCGTCAGAAGCAGCGCATCGATCGCGGTGTTTCCGGTGACCCATATCGTTTCGGCCGGCACGTTCTCCTTCAGCAGGTTGTACCTTGCCGTTTCGGTCGGAGCGAAATGATAGTCCGCGATGACGCTCGTCAGACGGCGATAGACCTCCTCCGGAAAGGGAGCGCGCTTGTCGTAGGTCCTCAGGCCGGCTTCGACATGAGCGACGGGGACGTTCTCATAGAATGCGGCCAGCGCGCCGACGAAACTCGTTGTCGTGTCGCCCTGCACGACGACGACATCGGGGCGGGCCTCCGAGATCACCCGTTGCAACCCTTCCAGCGCCGCCATCGTGATATGCGCCAGATTTTGATCTTTGCGCATGATGTTGAGGTCAGCGAGAATCGGCAGGTCGAAATAGGTCACGACCTGGTCGAGCATTTCCTTGTGCTGGCTGGTGCGCACTGCCAGCATCTCGAAGCGCTCGGCGTCGGCTCTCGCCCTCAGAATGAGGGGGGCGAGCTTGATTGCCTCGGGCCGCGTGCCCATCACGACAAGAATTCGTTTGCGGGGAGCCATCTCAGCCCTCGTTCAAGGTCGCGGGGTCACGCGCCGGAAATGGGAAACCTGGGCGATGGCGCTCCAGGAAATCAGGCCAAGGAACTGGGAGTTCGTGACCAGATAGCGCTTGAACAGCCGGCGAGGTTCCTGCGCGAGGCGATAGGCCCACTCGAGCCCGGCGTGCTGGACGAAAGCGGGCGCCCGTTTTCGCCGTCCCGCGATGACATCGAAGCTGCCGCCGACGCCGATGACGATCCGGGCGCCGAGATTGCCCCACTGCTCCTCGATGAAATATTCCTGCCGCGGCACGCCCATCGCGACAAAGAGAAGCTCGGCTCCACTGTCCGCCACGGCTTTCGCGCGTGCCTCGGCCTGCTCGGGCCCGAAATAGCCATCGGCGTAGCCGCGGACATCAAGCCCGCGATGTCGGTTCCGGAGCACGTCGACGGTCGCACGCACCGTGCCGCTCTCTGCGCCAAGAAAATAGACGCCGATGCGCTCCTGCGCCGCGCGGGCGCATAGCTGATCGATCAGATCGATGCCGGCTACGCGCTCAGGCAAGGGCTGTTGCCAAAGATGCGATGCCCAGACGAGCGGCTGCCCATCGGCGACCGTCCAGCGCGACGAATCGACGAAGCGTTGCAGTCGTGCGTTCGATCGCATCATCATCAGGATCGCGACGTTCACCGTCGACAGGACACCGCGCTCACCTGCGCGGATGGCTCGAATGAGCTCTTCCACGGTCTGCTCTGCCGAGAGCTTGTCGAAGCGACCATTCAGAATCTGGGTCTGACTGGGCCGTGTTGCTTCTGATGCGGGAGGCTGAGCTGTGTCTGACGGCATGGAAAACCCCTCAGGCAAAAGTTCTCCAGCGAAGGCACTGGCTGAATCGCCAGCCTTCGCGACGGGAGGCCGTCGCGCGTCGCGTTGCACGCCGTCTGAAAATTAACTGTCGAAGCAGACGATTTGTTCGCGGTGAGACACTTGCCGATTTTGGGGATGATCTGCTCAGTCAACAGGAATGAGGCGCAATGACGTTGCGTCAGAGATCGGGCGGTGACGATCAAAAGCGCAACCCGTTGCGTTTTTGAGTGCCGATTACGCTCACTATCTCGTGCGAAAACCAAACTTCACGGAACGTAAAGAACCCGCGCCTGTCGCCCGCATTGAGTTTGTGCGGGCGTCGAGAGTTTTTGAAATGTTGCGGGAGCGTTCAGCGAGCCAATGTCAACGAATGTTGTTTCTCCTGGAACTCAACATCATTCCGCAACTGCGCTGACACACAGGACGCAGGTGTTTTGGACCGTGGTGGTGGCCGGTCTCGAGATGATCGTGATCGTCGCCTGCGCATACGGTGCGTTTGTCGCCTACTCGGTGGCTGTATACGGCGTGATCTTCTTCCGGATGGAGTATGCTCTGGCTCCCATCGCGGCGGGAGCGCTGTACGTCGCTCTGTGTATCGCCGACAATCAGTACGATCTGCTTGGCCCGGAATGGAACGAGCACAGCCGTTCGCGGGGCGGTGCCGCTATCGGTCTTTCATTCGTCATCCTGCTGACGATCGGCTACGTGACCGACAATCTCGACGACTATTCCCGCGGCACGTTCCTCGCGCAGCTGGTGGCCGCGCTGCTGGGCCAGATCGCCATCAGGGCGGTGCTCTGGCAAGTCATCGATCATGTGCGCTGGCGCGGGCAATGGCGCCGAGAAAGCATGGTCGTCCTGATCATGCCTGGCGCACAGGGCGTCGGCGATATTCGCGCGCGGCTGGCCGCACGGCACGAGCATATCCTACGGTGGTACAACTTTCCGTCAGCGTCCGAACCGGCCGGCGGGAGTGCTTCCTTGGAGGTACAACTTTCAGAGATCCGGCGCGAATGCCGGGCATTGCCTATCGATGCCGTGCTCATTCTGTTCGGCTCGGACAATATGGAGGTTGTCGCGGGGGCCGTTGGGGCGCTGTCGGAGCTCCCTGTCCGCATCCAGCTTTTGCCGGTGGAGCTGGCCGAGCTCATGCGGCGCAGCCGCATCGGACATTATGGTGACCAGCGTGTGCTCGAACTGTTCTGCGGGCCGTGTTCGCTGCAGGACCGGCTGCTGAAGCGCACGTTCGATATCGTCGTCGCTACGTCGGCGCTGATGCTTCTGTGGCCGCTGTTCGTTGTCATAGCCGCCTTGATCAAGCTCGACTCGCGAGGCCCGGTGCTCTTTCGTCAGACACGTCTTGGTTTCAACAACGAACCAATTCGGGTTTTGAAATTCCGCAGCATGACGACTTTGGACGACGCGACCAACGAGTTTCGTCAAGCCGTCCGGAATGATCCGCGCGTGACCCGCATCGGAAGGGTGCTGCGGCGGACCAACATCGACGAGCTCCCGCAATTGTTGAATGTCCTCAGGGGCGAGATGTCGATCGTCGGGCCGCGGCCGCACGCCATCGCCCATAATCACATGTTTGCGGACCAGATCCGCAGGATGTTCCGCCGCCATAACGTCAAGCCGGGGATAACCGGCTGGGCCCAGGTCAATGGCCTTCGGGGCGAAACCGATACGTTCGAGAAGATGCAGAAGCGGATCGAACACGATCTCTACTACGTCGATAACTGGTCATTCTTCTTCGATCTGAAGATCATGGTCATGACCATCATCTCGAAGCGCGCGTACACCAACGCCTATTGAGCGACAAGGGCAGCGTCGATGCGGATCTGTTACTTCGTGTCCGAATATCCCGCCGTCTCGCACACTTTCATTCGGCGAGAGATCGTCGAGCTCGAGCGGAACGGGATTTCGGTTCTCCGTGTTTCGCTTCGAAATGGCGGCCGCAAGCTGGTCGATCCGGACGATATCCGGGAGAAGGACCGCACCCGCTATATCTTCGACGGCAACCTTGCCAAGTTTGCTACGGCCTTTGTCGACGCCCTGGTGCAAAAGCCCAAAGCCCTGGCGAAAGCCACCTGGGCCGCATTGAAAATGATGCGGCGCTCAAGCCGTCCGGCGCCACTCCACCTGGCCTATCTTGCCGAAGCGCTGGTCCTTGCGCGGTGGGTGATGCAGGAGAACATCCAGCACGTCCACGCGCATTTTGGAACGAATGGCGCGGAAGTCGCCATGATCTGCCATATTCTCACCGGCGTGCCGTACAGTTTCACCGTGCATGGTCCGGACGAGTTCGACAGGCCGGAGTATCTTGGCTTGCCCGCCAAGGTGAAGCATGCCGCGTTCGTCTGTGTCGTGAGCTCATTTACTGGAAGCCAGCTTTGCCGCTGGATCCCCCCGGAGGAGTGGGCGAAGATCAAGCTGGTGCGTTGCGGGCTGGACGCCGATTTCCTAAGCATGCAGCCACCCAGGATCGTTCCGAAAACCCAGCTCGTGACCGTTGGCCGGCTCAGCGAGCAGAAGGGGCAACTGGTTTTGCTCCATGCCCTTGCCGTTCTCGCGCGCGACGGCGTGCCGTTCAGGCTGACCGTGGTCGGAGACGGTCCGCTGCGGCCGCAACTGGAACGGAGCATCCGGGAACTTGGGCTGGAACAGCAGGTCGTGCTGGCGGGCTGGATGAGCAACGCCCAGGTGCGCGCGGCGATACGGGAGGCACGGGCGCTGGTTCTGCCGAGTTTCGCCGAGGGGTTGCCGATCGTCCTGATGGAAGCGCTGGCGCTCGGCCGTCCGGTCATCACGACCTATGTCGCAGGCATTCCGGAATTGGTCACGGACCAGGCCTGTGGCTGGCTCGTTCCTGCCGGAAACATCGAACAGCTTGCGGGCGCCATCAGGCAATGCCTGGATGCGCCCGACGCTCTCGTAAAGACCATGGGTGCCTCGGGGCGCAAACGCGTGCTCGAGCAGCACGATATCGTCCAGGAATGCCGGAAGCTGGCCGCTTTGTTCAGGGCAGAGGCCGTTGTGAAGCCAGCGCCCGCCGACGGGATCGAGCCGATCGAGGAACCCGCTGGCGCGTTGGATGCAGCGGTCGCCGATGGCCACGGAGCGAGAGCGGACAATGTGGTCACGCTTCGGCCTGGACATTCCGTCTGGGCGAACGGGTGACCCGAGCGGTGCTGTGTCATGAAGCGGACGAGGAGCGCCTGAGTGGTTGACGTCACCGTCATCGTCCCGACGCATAATCGCCGGCAGATCCTGCCTCAGGCGGTCCATTCCATCCTGCGTCAGCACAGCGTCTCGATCGAGCTCGTCGTGGTCAATGATGGCTCGGCAGACGAAACGAGGCCGTGGCTCGATCGCCTCGCCGCAACGGATCCGCGCGTCACGGTCGTGCACCACGCTCAGCCGCAATTCATATCGGGCGCCCGGAACGCCGGCCTTGCTCGTGCCACTGGACGATGGGTGGCCTTCTGCGACGATGACGATCTGTGGGCGCCGGACAAGCTGGCGACGCAGCTTGCCGCATTGCGCGCCGGTTCGGCGCGTTGGGGGTGTACGGGCGTCGCGGTTGTCGACGAAGACCTGCAAGTCATCGGTCATCATCGCGTCGAGGGTGGAGACGTGCTGGCGGGCTTGCTCAAAAGCAACCGGATCCCGACGGGCTCGACGGTGATCGCCGAGCGCGATCTCGTCCGGGAGGTCGGTGGCTTCGATACCGCGCTGCGCGGCTCCGAGGATTGGGATCTCTGGATCAGGTTAGCTCAGCATTCGCCGCTGGCGGCCGTTGACCGGCCTCTGATCGCTTATCGTCTGGGCCGGCAGTCTCTCTCGATGGACGTCAATCCCATGCGGGCGGGCCGTCTGGTCATCGTCGATCGATACGCGGCGCTGGCGGCGACCTACGGCGTCAGGCCGGATGAGGCGGGGCACGAGCGCTATCTCGCCAAGCAGCTCCTGCGCGGGGGCGCGCGCTGGCAGGCCGCGTCCATTTTCATGGCGCTGGCGTTCAGGCATGGCCGATGGCGGGAGCTGCCGCGCGTCGCCGCCGCGCTGATCGCGCCGCAGATGACGGATCGGGTCGGACAGGCTCGAGCCGCCGCTGCAGTACCCGCGCCGTGGCGTCAGGAGGTCGAGCTCTGGCTGCGGCCGATCCGTGATGCGAGCCAGGCATCCGTGGAGCGCCCTCAAGCATGGCTCGGAGCCAGGGAGCGGGAAGCATGAAATCAGCATCCGGCCCGGTCGACGCCATTCAGAGCGGCCTGCTTCGGCGCGACACGGAGCGCGCCTGGCAGACAACTTCTGTGCGAGCAGCCAATAGCGAGGCGATCTGGAGGTTGCTGCGTGCCGTCGTGTTCGGCGTTCTCCTGGTTCGGGCGTCTTCCGACCCGGTCTTCAACCTGCTGGCAGGAGACGCGGGCGCCTCGTCAATGGGCGTGGGGGCCCTTTTCAACGTGCTCGTGATCGCGGTTGCATTCCTCTTTCTCGCGCGGGAGCCGTTGCGGGCGCCATTTCCTGTCGTGGCGCTATGGGGGCCGTTCCTGCTGATCGCCTTTGGTTCGACACTTTATGCGCCCGATTTCACGGCCGCGGCGCGACTTGCTTTCGTTCTGCTATCCTATTGGGCGTTCTTCGCGATTCCGTTCTTCATCCTGCGGTCTTCCCGCGATGTCACCCTGTTCGTCCTTGTGATGATCGGATCGTCCATTCCGCCTACGCTTTACGCCTTCGTCGACATCGCGCGCGGATTGTCCGATTTCTCTGAATTCCGCTTGCAGAGCACATTCTCGCATCCGAACATTTATGCGTTCTATCTCGTGCTGGTGCTGGGGCTGGCGCTTTACGTCAGAGCATCGCGGATCATTCGCGTGACGCCGCGAATCCATATGCTGATGGCGCTCTACATCCCGCTCCTGACCGCATTCCTGATGCTCACCAAAACGCGCAGCGCCTGGGCAGCGTGCGGGCTCATGTTTCTGGTGTATGCGCTCAAGATCGACCGCCGGTTTCTCGCAGGCTTTCTGCTGGTGCCGGTGCTGTTCATTGCAAATCCGAGCCTGATGGATCGGTTGACGGACGTCATCGCAGCAACAGAGGTCGATAACTTCAGGCAACTCAACGACAGCAACCGGCTGAACTCCTACGTCTGGCGGCAGGCGCTGTGGGAATCCGCCATTCCGCAGGCGATGGAGCGTCCGCTCCTCGGCCATGGCCTGGAGTCGTTCAAGCCGTCGACACCGAGCTTCTTTCCGCTGATCGGCCCCCAAGGCATCGACGGCCATAACTTCTATCTGCAGATGAGCTTCGAAATCGGGCTTCTTGGCCTTCTTGCGTTCGCTTGGCTGCTTGGTTGGGTGGGCTATCGCATGGTGAGGGGGCTGCCGCGCGATCCGCCCGGACTTCTGGTCATGTTGTGTATTCTGATGACCTATGTGCTCGAGTCCTATTCGGACAACATGCACTTCTATCTGTCATTCAATTGGTACTTCTGGTTTGTCATGGGCACGATCTATGCGTGGATCCGCCGCGAAGACATTCTTTCGGCGCCCAATAGAAATCGCCGGAAGATCGTCTAGAGCATTTTCGAGCGAAGTGGATACCGGTTCGCGTGAAGAAAGTGCGACAAAACAAAGATTTGGAGCATTTTCGCGATTCGGAGAATCGCGGAAATGCTCTAGGCTCAGGACCTATTAAATTGGTTTGATCTGTGATTCACGGTGTCTGGGAGGATGCCGTGATGGGTGATTTGTTTTTGCTGAGCGAGCGCCAGATGGCGAGGATATCGCCGCATTTTCCGCTCTCGCATGGCGTGCCGCGGGTCGACGATCGTCGCGTGGTGAGCGGCATCGTCTACGTCATCCGCAACGGCCTGCAGTGGAAGGACGCGCCCAAGAACTATGGCCCGCACAAGACGCTCTATAACCGCTTCATCCGCTGGAGCCGGCTCGGCGTCTTCGACCGCATCTTCGCCGGTCTTGCCGGCGAAGGGCCGAAGCCGGAGCGGATCATGATCGACGCGACGCATCTGAAGGCGCACCGCACGGCGGCGAGCCTGCTCAAAAAGGGGCTCTTCCCCGTCGTATCGGGCGCACCAAGGGCGGGCTGAACTCCAAGCTCCACACCGTCTGCGACGATACCGGCCGCCCGATCATCATGCTGCTCTCGGAAGGCCAGATGAGCGACCACAAGGGCGCAAGCCTCGTGCTCGTGGCCCTGCCGCCAGCCAAAACCCTCATCGCCGATCGCGGCTACGACAGCGCCGCGTTCCGCCAGGCGCTGGTCGCCAAAGGCATCGAACCCTGCATTCCATCGAGCAGAAGCCGGAAAACCCCTTATCCCTACGACAAGACGCTCTATCGCCAGCGCCACAAGGTCGAGAACCTCTTCGCCAAGCTCAAAGACTGGCGGCGCATCGCCACACGCTACGACCGATGCGCCCACACCTTCTTCTCGGCAATCTGTATCGCCGCTACCGTCATCTTCTGGCTCTGATCAACGAGTCCTGAGCCTAGCGGCTGGAAAGCACTGCTGCGGCCGAAGATGATCGGACGAAAGCTGCCAGCCGATTTCACCGCCGAATGATCTCGCCTTGGCCGCGCCAGCCCGCCCGAGCATGATCGACTGGCCCGGTAGCTTCCTCTCATCTCCGCCTGTCCGTCCGGCGATCTCAATGCGGTTTTGAAGTATGCGCCGCAGGAACGGGGGCTGATCGTCCAGCGTTTGCTCTGTGAATGCCACTGCAGGCGGAAGGCGCCGGGTGGGGGGAAGGGCGGGGCTAGAGTTCCGGTCTCATCACGACGCGACCGCGCCGGCAGGATGCCTCTCCTCATCCGCAAGTCTGTCAAGCCGCACCGGCGTAGGAACCGAGGCCCTCTTTTTGATTGAGCCCCATGCTGGACAAGAGCAGCCATCCATCGGTCATCCATAGCACAGAGCCGTCCGACGACCGGATCAACACGCGGCCGCGGCCGTCGTTTGGCCTGGGAAGTCTCCGGAGCCGCAAACGATTGCTGGGTATCGGTGCCTTCCTATGTCTGGCGATCGCCGGCTTCTATGTCGGCTTCCGCTCGACGACATACACCGCCTCCAGTCAAGTGCTTGTTTACATCAGGCAGGTGCTGACTGGCTCCGACATGGCGGTCCTGCCAGGCCGCGCCGATCTCCCGATGGTGCAGAACCAGATGGAACTCCTTCGGTCCGGCAACGTGCTGGTCAAGGTCATCGACGCGCTGCAACTGAGCAAGGACCCTGAATTCGCCGGCGCTGGCCGCTCTCCGTCCGAGCCGCAAAAGGGCGATACCGCGCAGTCTTCCTCGGAAGCCGGCCAGAACATCTCCGGTTATGGTGCGGCGCTGAAAGCGATGAACAGCAAGCTCAGCGTTCGCCAGGTCGGAACGAGCCATATGATCACGGTGAGTTTCAAGGCCTCGGATCCTGAGAAGGCCGCCCGCATCGTCAACAGCGTGATCCGTGTCTATTTGCAGGAGCGCGGGCGGGCATCGGATGCGGCCTCGTCGAAAGCGCCAACGCTACGTGAGCTCTATCAAAGTCTCGGCCCGAGCGCTCAGGTGGTTTCGGAAGCTGAGCCGCCGGTCAAGGCAGACGGACCGCCGGCCATATTGATCCTCCTCGGCGCTGCGGTGTTTGGCCTGAGCGCTGCTGCCGCGGCCGCCATCCTGCTCGACGTTGTCAACGATACGATCCGCAGCGCGCAGCAGATGGAATACGTCCTCGGCCTGGAGTGCCTGGGCGTCGTGCCTCGCTTCCAGGGCATCGGTTCTTCGGGTGAGGACACCGCCGCCCGACATCTGCTCGTATCGGAAGCCCAGGTGCTGCGACGCGTGGCCGCCACATTGCAGGGCACCTCCCTGCATGGACTGCGGACGATCGGCGTGACGTCGACCTTGCCGGGGGAGGGGGCGACGACGCTTGCCATCGGCCTGGCGAAGATGGCGGCGGCCTCAGGAAAAAATGTCCTGCTGATCGATGCCGTACCGGAAAATCCCTCGATTTCGCGCTGGGTTGCGAGCCTTTCGCGCTCTCCGCTCGGTTCTGGCGCAGATCCGGAAATCGAGGTGCGCGACTGCATCGTCAAGGCGCAGGCCGGGCTGCATGTCCTCCCGCTGGCTGAAAGGCCAGAAGGACGGCTCCATCCGATGCGGCGCGACTTGCTGGACGAAATCCTGCGAGCCGCGGAAGGCTCCTATGACCTGGTGATCGTCGACATGCCATCGCTCGTGGCGGGTCCCGAAGTACGGGCCGCTGCTCAGTCACTGGATGGCTTCCTGCTCGTCGTGAAATGGGGAGCGACCGAGTCCGAGCTTGTCCGGCAGGCTTTTCAATCCGCCGGTCAGGCCCGGCCTAAATTTGTCGGCACGCTGCTCAACATGGCCGATGAAGCGATGATGAAACGTTATGGATACAAGCGTCCTGAAGAAATGAAGCTTGTGACCGCTTCCTGAGTTAGACGAAAGCCGGCGCTGGGCCGCGGCATTTGCGGAAGGAGAGTATCATGAAGGTCGTACTCTTTTGCGGTGGTGCCGGCATGCGGCTCCGGGGCTATGTGGATGATGTCCCGAAGCCAATGGTGAAGATCGGTTCGCGCCCGATTCTCTGGCATCTGATGAAGTACTATGCCCATTTCGGCCACAAGGACTTCATTCTCTGCCTGGGCCACAAGGGTTATGCCATCAAGGACTATTTCCTGAAATACGACGAGTCGATCTCGAACGACTTCGTCTGGTCACGCGGCGGCCAGAAGATCGACTTCATCAGCCGCGATAGCGATGACTGGACGATCACCTTCGTGGAAACCGGTCTGCACGCGACGATCGGTGAACGCCTGAAGGCCGTGCAGCCCTATCTGCGCGGCGAGGAGTACTTCCTCGCGAATTACGGCGATGGTCTCAGCGACCAGCATCTGCCGACGATGATCGAGGAATTGCAGCACAGCGACGCCGTCGCCTCGCTGCTTCTGGTGCAGCCAACGGCGAGCTTCGACATCGTCCGGACGACGCCCGAGGGCAAGATCGCCGAGGTTGCGGCCTTGAGCCAGTCGGACATCTGGATCAATGGCGGCTTCTTCGTCTTCCGAAACGAGATCTTCGACTACATCAATCCCGGCGACGAGCTGGTGCGGGAGCCGTTCGCGCGGCTGATCCAGCGTCAGGCCTTGCTGGCGCATAAATGCACCGGCTTCTGGCAGTGCATGGACACGTTCAAGGACAAGCAGCGCCTCGAGGAACTCAACGACACCGATCCGCCGTGGAAGGTGTGGAAGGACTGCGCCACCGTCTCATACCCTGCGATGACGACGGTGGCTCCCTCGATCACGCAGGTGGCGTGATCATGCTTCGTCTGAAGCCCGATGGCGGCGGCGCGTCTCCGCTGCAGATCCTGTGCTTGGGCTGCCACTCCGACGACATCGAGATCGGTTGCGGCGGAACGGTGCTGCAGCTCGCAGCGGAGCGCCCGGACGCGGTGTTCCATTGGGTTGTCTTCAGCGCGAACGGGGTTCGCGCGTCGGAAGCGGAAAGCGGGGCGCGACAGTTCGTCGACCCCGCCCGCATGAAACGGGTCATCCTGAAGGATTTTCAGGATGGCTACATGCCTTTCGTCGGAGCCGACATCAAGAACGTCTTCGAAGAGCTGAAGCGAGAGGTGTCGCCCGACATCATCTTCACCCATAGTCGTCACGATTCACATCAGGATCACCGGCTGATCGCCGAACTGACGTGGAACACGTTTCGCAGCCACCTGATCCTGGAATACGAGATTCCGAAATACGATGGAGATCTCGGGCAGCCGATCGTCTTCAATGCTCTTTCAGACGATGTCTGCGAAAAGAAGGTCGATCTGATCCTCAATACCTTCAAGTCCCAAAGCAACAAGCATTGGTTCGATCGCTCGACCTTCATGGCACTGATGCGGCTGCGTGGAATGGAATGCAACGCGCCCAGCGGATATGCCGAGGCATTCTATGCCCGGAAGCTGATGCTCTGAACGGCAATCGAGAACGTTATGCACGATTTGAAGAACAAGACCGTTCGCGCCGGAATCATCAATGTCGGCTCGCGCGGGCTTGGCTTCACGGTTCGGATCGCGGCGCTCATGGTCCTCGGGCGATTGCTGACTCCCGAAGATTACGGGCTGGTCACGATGGTGACGGCCTTCACGGGCGTGCTGAACATGTTTGGCTGCTTCGGTCTGTTTCAGGCCGCCATCCAGCGCGACAAGCTGAGCGAAGATGAGTCATCATTGCTGTTCTGGCTGAACCTGACATTCGGCGCATTGCTCACGCTGACGGCCATCGTGGCTGCGCCCATGGTCAGCGCGTTTTATCGCGAGCCGCGCTTGCTGGCGATCATGGACGTGATTGCCTTCACCTTCATCATTACGGCGGCAGGCGTTCAACATGGCGTGCTGCTTCAGCGGCGCATGTCGTTCGGCACCTCGGCGAAGATCGAGATCTGCTCGCTCCTGATTGCAACAGCTGTGTCGATCAGGATGGCGATGATGGGCTATGGCTATTGGGCGATCGTGTCGATGACCATCACCCTGCCGCTGGCTACGACAGCCGGCCTGTGGTTGTCGACCGGCTGGATCCCGGGTCGGCCGCGGATTGCTGCCGGGCTCCGCTCCATGCTGCAGTTCGGCGTCGGCACAACGCTGATCGGCTTCCTTACCTATGTCACGAACAATATCGACAAGCTTCTGCTCGGCCGCGTCTGGGGCACGGAGGCGACCGGCCTCTACAGCCGGAGCTCCTATCTGATCAATTTCCCGACCGAGAATCTAAACTCCACCATCGGAGAGGTCGCGTTTGCGGCGCTGTCGCGGACCAAGGGCGATCTCGATCGCTTCCGGCGCTACTTCCTGAAAGGCTATTCGTTGGTGGCGACATTGACGTTGCCTCTGACGGTCGTCTGCACGCTCTTCGCCGATGATCTGATCATGGTCGTCCTCGGGCCGAAATGGACAAGTGCCGCTGAGATATTCCGGATTCTCGCTCCGACGCTCCAGGTGTTCGCGATTTCCAGCCCGCTCGGCTGGCTGCTCAATGCGCTCGGCATGGTCAGGCGCGGTGTGTATATCGGGTTGTTCTCTGCCCCGCTCATGATCGCGGGCGTGCTGATCGGACTTCCTTACGGTCCGCGCGGTGTCGCAATGGCCTATTCCACCGTCATGGTGCTCAAGGTGATCCCGGTCACCATGTGGGCGCTGCGCGGCACCGGAGTTCGATACCGCGAGGTTTTCGGGGCACTGGCGAGCCCGCTGGCCGCGAGCTTGATCGCGGGAGCGATCGCTTATGGGGCGCATGCGCTCGCTGCGCCGGCGCTGTCGCCGGTGTTGCGTCTCATGCTGGATGTCGGCGCGTTTGGCGCAACTTATGTCGCGGCCCTGCTTCTCATCGCGGGCGAGAAGGCGCTGTATCTTGATCTCTTTCGCGATGTGAGAGCCGCGTCCTCCATCTGACGCGACTGCGAAATTCGCCTGACCCGCCGCCCGTCACGACGGGGGCCGGCATGCCGGGCAGGCGTGGTCACGGAATTCTCCGACCTCCAAAGCAAATCCATGTTCCCGTAAAGTCTTGCGTCGGAACTCCGGCAATATGGCCGGCATTGTTCAGGTATATGAGCCTGAATTCTAGAGGTGGCGGATGCACTTCGCGAAGACGAGCGTCGATGGGGCGATGGTAATCGACCCCGCTCCGCATGCCGATACCCGCGGGCGTTTCATGCGGGCCTGGTGCCTCAAGGAATTCGCCGATCAGGGGATAGCGTTCGAGCCTGTCCAGGCGAATATGGGGCTCAGCACGAGGCGCGGGACGGTCCGGGGCATGCACTTCCAGGAAGCGCCTGCCAGCGAGGCGAAGCTGGTGCGCTGCACGCGAGGCGCGATGTTCGACGTGGTCCTGGATCTGCGGCTGGAGTCGCCGAGCTATGGCGCTTGGCACGGCGTGGTGCTGAGCGGCGACAATGGACGGATGCTCTACTTGCCCGAGGGCTGCGCGCATGGGTACCAGACGCTCGAGGCGGATACCGAGATGCACTACATGACCTCGGCCTTCTACACGCCGACCACCGTCCGGGGCGTACGCTTCGACGATCCGGCTTTCGGCATCGTGTGGCCTTTGGCCGTGACCGAAATTTCAGAGCAGGACAGCAACTGGCCGCCGGCAACATGCGTGCCCGGCCATGTCGCGTCTGCCCCGCATTTAGCTGTGTGATTGCTTTTGCTGGCGCGATCGGATGGGGAGCCAAGGCCGTGGCTGTCGAGGCCGTTTTGCGGGAGCGCGAGGCTGCGAGGCATCCGATCCATGTCGGAATGGTCGGAGCGGTCTCGTCGGCGCTGGAAGCTGAACGGGCCGTCGCCGGCGGAACGCCGGTTCTGACGGACGATCCGAGCGCGCTGACCGCGCGCAAGGCCATCGACGTCATCGTCGAGGTCCCCGGGACGGTCGAGGCCGATGCGGGCGGTGGAAGCTTCGCCGCATCGTGTCCTCGTCGAGGCGGTCTCGTAACGCAAGGAACTGTTGCGCAATCGAGTTCGTGTCTGGGCGCCGGATGCGCTCCTGGATAGCCGATCATTTCATCAGTGCGGGGCTAGATCAGCCATGCTGAAGCGTTCTTTTTGGCAGAGCCGCAAAGTGTTCGTCACCGGACACACTGGCTTCAAGGGCAGTTGGCTCTCGCTATGGCTGGATGCTCTGGGGGCCGACGTGACGGGCTATGCGCTCGAGCCACCGTCCGAGCCGAGCCTCTTCGAGCAGGCGAGGGTCGGCGACTGCGTGCGCTCGATCCCTGGCGACGTTCGGGACTTCGACCATCTCAAATCCGCGCTCGCCGAATGCAAACCCGATGTCGTCATCCACATGGCGGCCCAGTCCGTGGTTCGCTACGGCTACGGAGAACCGGTCGAGACCTATGCAACGAACGTCATGGGCACGGTCCATTTGCTGGAGGCGGTGCGCCAGCTCGAACGTCCCTGTGTCGTGGTCAATGTCACCAGCGACAAGTGCTACGAGAACCAGGAATGGGTCTGGGGTTATCGCGAGAGTGACCCGATGGGTGGTCACGACCCGTATTCCAATTCCAGGGCCTGCGCGGAACTGGTGAACAGCGCCTATCGCGACTCCTACTTCTCGCCGGATACCCTGTCCAAGCATGGCGTCGCGCTGGCGAGCGCCCGCGCGGGAAATGCCATTGGAGGTGGCGACTGGACGGCCAATCAGCTCATCCCGGATCTGGTCCGGGCCTTTCTGGGCCGTCGACCCTGTCGTATCCGCAGTCCCTTGGCGATCAGGCCCTGGCAGTTCGTCCTGATGCCGCTCCATGGCTATCTGCTGCTGTGCGAGAGGCTTGCCGAGGACGGAGCCCGTTACGCGTCGGGCTGGAATTTCGGACCGGCGGAGACGGATGCAAAACCGGTGTCCTGGATCGTAGACAAGCTCGTGACGCTGTGGGGCGAAGGCGCATCCTGGACGCCGGACACGACTGCCCATCCCGTCGAAGCGCAGTTGCTGCGCCTTGATACCGCCAAGGCGAGGGCAGGCCTCGACTGGCATCCGGTTCTCCAGCTCGATCAGAGCCTGGCCTGGATCGTGGAATGGTATCACGCGTTCCAGGCAGGGCAGGATCTCCAATCCCTCACGCGCCGACAGATCGAGCGCTACGAATATCTGCTGCAGGACCATGCCGAGCGGAACGCCCCCCGAACGCGGCCGAAAGCAGCCGCTTCGACGCCTTTGCTCCCGATGGCCGAAGGTTGACCCCGCAATAGCGCGGCAACTCAAAGGACGTGCATCTATGCCAAACGTCGTCGTGCCTGGAACTGGAACGGCTGGCTTCGGTGCGGCGCTCCGACGCCGGGAAGAAGGCATCACGCCGATCATGTACGACCGGAATTCGGACTATGGCGGGCATACGATGTCGTTTCGTTACGAGCCCGGTTTCGTCTTCGATAGCGGACCGCATATTTCCTTCACGAAGGCTGAGCGCATTCAGGATTCAGTTCGACGCCTCACTCTTGGAAAGTAAAGAAAACGATGTCGAGGGAACAACCTATTCTCAAGAAGGGGGCCTGAGATGAACTCGAAAACCGGTCCGCTGGTCAGCGTTGTGACGCCTGTATACAATAGCGGAGAGTTTCTCCGGGAATGTATCGAAAGCGTCTTGTCCCAGACCTATGAGAACTGGGAATACATCATTCTCAACAATGCCAGCACTGATGGGACGCTCGACATTGCCGAAGAATATCGTCGCCGGGACAGCCGCATTCGGGTCTTCAGCAACGAAACGCTGCTGCCGAATATTGCCAGCCATAACAAGGCTTTTGGCCTGATTTCGGAAAACAGCAAGTATTGCAAGGTGGTTTCAGGGGATGACTGGATCTACTCGGAGTGCCTTGAGAAGATGATCGGCCTCGCCGAGGAAAATCCGTCCGTAGGGATTGTCGGAGCCTATCAGCTGAGTGGCGGTCGAGACATATGGTACGTTCGGAATGTTGGGCTTCCGTATTCGCACACAGTGGTTTCGGGTCGAGATATCTGCCGTGCTCATCTTCTGGGCATGCAGAGAGTGTTGGGAAACCCGACCTCGGTTCTGTATCGGTCGGATCTGATCCGGAATGCTGACGAGTTCTTTCCAAATCCGACCCAGGAAGCGGATATCAGCGCCTGCCTGAAGCATCTGCGATATGCTGATTTCGGCTTTGTGCACCAGGTTCTCGCACACGAACGAATCCACTATCAGAGGGCAACGACCTCGTCTCTCGAATTCAACGCCTATGTGTCGGCAGAAATCAGTGATTGTCAGGAGTATGGCGACTGGTATCTGAGCAAGCGTGAGCGTGAGGAGCGCATCGGCGAGTTGCTGGATCAGTATTATTCTTATCTATCTGCCAGCGCGTTCAAATTTAAGAACAAACAGTTCTGGGGCTACCACGCAGATCGGCTGCGCGATCTCGGATATCAGTTCGATGGACGCAGGCTGTCCATGGGGATTGCCGCAAAGACATTCGATTTGATCTTGAATCCAAAGGAAACCATTCAGATGCTAACCGGACGAATTCGTCTGTATTACATGCTGAGAGGCGCGCGCGCGACCTCGAAAGGAGGATGACACTCAACCTTGAGAATTCGGTTCAACCGGGTTCGAAGCTTCTCCCAGCCGGGAAAGTTGAGTGCGAAGGACGTCCGACGCTACGCGGTAGAATTTTGGACGGGTGGGATATCGGGAATTCAAGCCGCACGATTTGCGAGCTTCTTGGTGGTCGGCATGCTGGCCGGCGGCCATGGACCAGGATCGAAGAGTCGATTTCGACCGCGCGGAGCGGTGCTGTTCTTGCGCCGAAGGCTGGTTGAGCTTGCAGCCGTCTACGTTCCTGCGACAGTCAGCTATCGGCTAGGAGGCGGGACTCTTGACGTGCCGGAGGCGTGTCATCTGTCTTTTAGGTTAATCCGCTGGCGCTTCAGAATTTAATCGATAAATAACAATCCACTATTTGGGGTTCATGTCGGCCTGACGCAAGGGCATGGCCAGTGCCGAGCCTCGGCGCAATGGTTAACGATTTGCTAATTGGCTTGCCGGCCGTGTCAAATTTAGCTAATAATAATCTATGCCGATGCCGACAGCTCGATTTCACGTCGAGCTGATGATGAATTCGTTACGGGCATTTCAGTGGCTGAAAGCTTCCCTAACGATCTGAGGTGAATGGGTGGCGGATCGAGTATCGATCGTCGAAGGTCTGTGTTGATTGGGTAGTAGTTTGTAGTTTTATAGTATAAAGTCTTGAATTAAAATATACTCGCGTAACTTCATCATATAAATTTTGTCATTGATGATTGAAGCCGATGCCTGGCCTACCTAGAGGGGATATGAGTTTTCCTGATGGTTCAGGAGGGGCGTATGAGGGAGAGTAAAACCTATGGTATCGTCCTCATTGGAAAATATTCCCTGATGAAAGAGGGGATCGCCCGGATTCTGCAGGAAAAAAATTTTCGTATTCTTTCCTCATCCTCCTACGAGGAGCAATCGGCGAGCAAGCTTCGTGCGCAGAGGCTGATGTTTCTCATCGCTCATACCAGCGATGACTTCGACCTCGTGATGGCCGAAATCGAGCTTGTAAAGGACCAGCATCCGGATGCGCCTGTCGCCGTTGTCGCCGATCATTTCGACCCGAACGAGCCAGCTTTGGCGTTCAAGGCCGGGGCCACCGGTTACCTCGCCAACGTCATTTCCTGCGACTCCTTCGTCAAGTCGATTGAACTGGTGATGCTGGGAGAGACGGTCTTCCCGCCGACGTTCCCGTCATCGGCGTCCTCCGTCAAAAAAAATCGCCGCCCTAAGGCCGTCCCCGTCCCCAGCGACACTGAGCAGGTCTTGCCATGCTCTCCACCGGAGAGCGCGAACATACCGCTGCTGTCTCCGCGGGAAACGGCGATCTTGCGTTGTCTGATCGAAGGGGACGCCAACAAGTCCATCGCGCGAAAGATCGATATCGCTGAGGCTACCGTAAAGGTTCACGTCAAAGCGATCCTGCGCAAGATCCGAGTTCAGAATCGAACGCAGGCTGCGATCTGGGGAATGAACAACGCGTTGCAGCTGCAGCCGGCGAACAACAATTCCCAGCTTCCCTCCGCCGATGCGGACAAAGCGCTCTTGAAGTCCGCCGTCAGTGTCTATCAAGTCTGAAGGACGCCTACGCCTTCGCGTTTTTCGGCCGTGCGCGATGTCTGGCTGTGCGAGCTTCGTGCGAGCGCTAACCGGATGATCAGATAGCCCCCTGTCCGAAGTGCCGGCGGGGTTGGAGATTCTGTCCGGCTTCGCGGCCCCGATGCGGTGGCAGCCGGCTTTCCCCGGTCCGATCGGGAAGCCACTCATCTGGGCTGCGCCGGTCACGAACAGCCCGGCCAGATCGCCGCAGGTCAAGGCCCGGCCGATGTCTTAAGTTGATCTTTTGCCTCGATCTGGCCGAAGTTCGGTCTTGAGCATCCGTGGGACCTTTCCTAGCCTCTTCAGCAATCGGTCGCGACAAGACCGAATGGATGGGGAGGACGGCCATAGCCTTGCCCTGGCACAGGTTGAGCCCGGATGAGCTCGCGTTGCTCGAAGCGACCTTCTGGTCCGGCGGCGTCGCGCGCCACGCGCTGGCCGACACGCTGCAGTTCTCGCGCAGCAAGACCAATGCGCTCGCGGCCGGGCTGCTCGATCAGGGTCTGCTCGACGAGGCGGGCGTGCAGCATTCCACGGGCGGGCGCCGCCCCGAGACTTTGCGCGTCCATGGCCGCATCGGCGTCCTCGTCGGCGTCGACATCGGCGCGACCAGCCTCGACGTGGCGCTGCTCCAACCCGATCTCTCGATCATCGCGCGCCACTCGCAGGAGGCCGATGTCGGGGCCGGTCCGGGCCCGATCATGGCCCGGCTGCGCAGCCTGCTGCCCGCCATGCTGGCGCAAAATGGCATCGCACCGGACCGCGTCCTCGCCATCGGCATCGGCGTGCCGGGCCCGGTTAATTTTGCGATCGGCCAGCTGGTCAACCCGCCGCTCATGCCGGGCTGGGACAGCTACGCGATCCGTGACGATCTGCGCGAGATCACCGACGCCCCCGTCTTCGTCGACAATGACGTGAACCTGATGGCGCTCGGCGTGCTCTGGCGGCAGCGCAAGCAGATCGATAATTTCCTTGTCATCAAGGTCGGCACCGGCATCGGCTGCGGCATCGTCTGCCATGGCGAGCTCTATCGCGGCGCGACTGGCTCGGCTGGTGACATCGGCCATATCTGCGCCGATCCGGAGGGACCGCTCTGCCGCTGCGGCAACCGCGGCTGCGTCGAGGCCATGGCTGCGGCGCCTGCCATCGTGGCGATGGGCACCGAAGCTGGAAGAAGCGGAAAGAGCCCGGCGCTTGCGGCGAAGCTCGCCGAGAAGGGCAGGGTGGAGGCGAGCGATGTCGGCGCCGCGTCGCGCGCCGGCGATGCGGAGGCCGATGCGATCGTGCGCCGCTCCGGTCGACTGATCGGCCAGGTGCTGGCAGCGCTCGTCAACTTCTACAATCCCTCCCATATCTTCATCGGCGGCGGCGTCGCGGCGATCGGTCCGATGTTCCTCGCCGCGATCCGCCAAAGCGTGAACCAGCGCTCGCTTGCCCTCTCGACCCGCCATCTCGAGATCACCGCTGCTCCGCTCGGCTCCGAGACGGGGCTGATCGGAGCAGGCGTGCTCGCCATGCGCGAGGCCCTGCGCAGCGGGAGTCCGGCATGAGCGAGGCATTGCAGGAGCGAGCGGGCCTCTCCGTCGCCTTCGACGGCATCGTCAAGCGCTTCGGGCCGGTCCAGGTTCTGCATGGCGTCTCCTTCGCCCTCGAACCTGGCCGCGTCTACGGGCTGCTCGGCGAGAACGGCGCCGGCAAGTCGACGCTGATGAAGATCCTGGCAGGCTATGAGGAGCCGAGCGAAGGCCGGGTGCTGGTCGACGGCGAGCCCGTTGTCTTCTCAGGCTCGCGCGATGCCGAGGCGCGCGGCATCGTGCTGATCCATCAGGAATTCAACCTGGCCGAGGATCTGACGATCGCCGGCAACATCTTTCTCGGGCATGAACGCCGCAAGGGCTGGTTCCTCGACGAGCGCGCCATGCGCCGCGAAGCGCAGATGGCTCTTGCGGAGGTCGGCCTCGGCCGCGACCCGGACGAGCCGGTGCGCCGCCTGATCGTCGCCGAGAAGCAACTGGTCGAGATCGCCAAGGCCCTGTCGCGCAAGGCGCGCTTCCTCATCATGGACGAGCCGACCGCGACGCTGACGCCGTCCGAGGTGGCGCGCCTCTTCGGACTGATCGAGCGGATGAAGGCGCAAGGCGTCACCATCGTCTACATCTCGCACAAGCTCGACGAGGTCGAGCGCATCACCGACGAGGTCGTCGTGATGCGGGACGGCCGATTGGTCGGCCGCGCACCCACGGCGTCGCTGACCCGTCACGACATGGCGACCATGATGGTGGGGCGCGAGATCGCCGATCTCTTTCCCGACAAGGTCGAGCCGGACGCCGCGGCCGCGGCGTTGCAAGTCGAGGGCTTCACGGTACCGGGCTGGGCGCAGGATATCTCCTTTGCCGTCCGGCCGGGCGAGATCCTCGGTTTCGCCGGGCTGGTCGGGGCCGGTCGCACCGAGCTGTTCGAAGGCCTCATGGGCTTGAGGCCGGGCAACGGCACGATCCGGCTCGGCGGCAGGCCGGTCTCGCTGCGCTCACCGCGCGACGCCGCCCGCAACGGCCTCACCTATCTGAGCGAGGACCGCAAGGGAAAAGGGCTGCACACCGCCTTTCCGCTGGGCCCGAACCTGACGCTGATGGCGCTGGAACGCTATGCCAGACCCTGGCTCGATCAGACCGCCGAGCGCGAGGCGCTGAAGGGTGCCGTCGCCGAGTTCGGCATCCGCGCCGGATCGCTGGAGGCGCGTGCCGCCTCGCTTTCGGGCGGCAACCAGCAGAAGCTGGCCCTTGCCAAGGTGCTGCACCCGGAACCGCGTGTCGTGGTGCTGGACGAGCCGACGCGTGGCGTCGATGTCGGCGCCAAGCGCGAGATCTACTTCCTGATCCAGAAGCTGGCGGCCCAGGGGCTGGCTGTCGTCGTCATTTCCTCGGAGCTGATCGAGCTGATCGGCCTCGCCCATCGCGTCGCGATCATGCGCGAGGGACGGTTGGTGACGACGGTAGCCGGCGACGAGATGACGGAAGAGACGATGATCGCCTATGCAACGGGAGCGCGCCATGTCGCAGCCTGAGACCTTGCAGGCCGGACCCGCAGCAGCACGTCGCGAGGCGGGAACACCCCTGGCCGAGCGCATCGCCAGCATAGGCCCGATCATCGGCCTCATCCTGCTCTGCGGCCTCGGCGCGCTGCTCAATGGCGACTTCGCCACGCTCGACAACGGCCTCAACGTGCTCACCCGCACGGCTTTCATCGGCATCATCGCGGTGGGGATGTGCTTCGTCATCATCCTCGGCGGCATCGATCTTTCGGTCGGTTCGATGGCGGCGCTGATCGCCGGTTGCGTTATCATGTTCATCAACTGGACGGCGGGTGCGCTGGGTTCGCCCCTGCTCGCTGTGATCTGCGGAGCGGGGCTTGCCGTGCTGCTCGGCGCCGTCTTCGGCCTGATCCATGGCGTGCTGATCGCCAAGGGGCGCATCGAGCCCTTCATCGTCACGCTCGGCACGCTCGGCATCTTCCGCGCCTATCTGACCTATTTCGCCGATGGCGGTGCGCTGACGCTGGAGAACAGCCTCGCCGACATCTATGCCCCGGTCTATTACGGCAGCCTCGCCGGCGTTCCCATTCCGGTTATCGTCTTCTTGCTGGTCGCGATCGTCGGCGCGTTGATCCTGAACAAGACGGCCTTTGGCCGCCACGTCCAGGCGATCGGCTCCAACGAGACGGTCGCCCGCTACGCTGCTGTCGATGTCGAGCGGGTCAAGATCCTCACTTACATGCTGCTCGGCATCTGCGTCGGCATCGCTACGCTGCTTTACGTGCCACGCCTCGGCTCGGCCTCGCCGACCACGGGCCTCCTCTGGGAGCTGGAGGCCATCGCCTCGGTCATCGTCGGCGGCGCCGCGCTCAAGGGCGGGCAGGGCAGCATCACCGGCACGGTCGTTGGCGCGATCCTGCTCTCGGTGATCAGCAACATCCTCAACCTGACGAGCCTGATCAGCGTCTATCTCAACGCCGCCGTGCAGGGCTTCGTCATCATCACCGTCGCGTTTTTGCAGAAAGGCCGCCGCTGAAGGCGAGCCGGATAGGGAGAGAAGCGATGTCCACGCAGACCAGACGCAGCCTCTTGCTCGCCGCCACCGCAGCGGGCCTCGCCTTCGCCGCGAACAGTGCCGCCGCCGAGCCCGTCAATCTCGGTGTCTCCATCCCCGCCGCGACCCACAGCTTCATGGGCGGCATCAACTACTGGGCGAACCAGGCGAAGAAGGACCTCGAGGCCAAGCACAAGGACCTCAAGATCACGATCCGCACGGCGGCTAACGCAACCGAGCAGGCCAACCAGCTCCAGGACCTGAGCACGGTCAACAAGATCAACGCGCTCGTCGTCTTCCCCTTCGAGTCGGCGGCGCTGACCCGGCCGGTCGCCAATGTAAAGGCGAAGGGCGCCTATGTGACGGTCGTCGATCGCGGCCTCACGGACACCTCCGCGCAGGACGCTTATGTCGCCGGAGACAACACTGCCTTCGGCAAAATCCCGGCCGAATACATCGCCAAGACGCTGAAAGGAAAAGGCACCGTCGTGGCGCTGCGCGGCATCCCGACCACGCTCGACACCGAGCGCATGGACGCCTTCAACGGCGTGTTGAAGAACAACCCTGACATCAAGCTGCTCGATGCCAAATTCGCCAACTGGAACCGCGACGACGCCTACAAGGTCACGCAGGACTTCCTGACGCGCTTCAAGGACATCGACGCCTTCTGGGCGGCGGATGACGACATGGCGTTCGGCGCGATCCGCGCCATCGATCAGGCCAACCGCAAGGATATCAAGATCATCTTCGGCGGCGCCGGCGCCAAGGACATGGTCAAGGTCATCCTCGACAACAAGGACCCGCGCATCCAGGCCAATGTCAGCTATTCGCCGAAGTTCATCTATGACGCGATCAAGCTGACGGCTGAGGCGCGCCTGAAGGGCGAGAAGCTGCCGGCGACCACGATCATCCCCTCGGTGCTGATCGACAAGAGCAACGCCAAGGACTTCTACTTCCCCGATTCGCCGTTCTGAGGCGCTCGGGGTTCTTCCCGGCCGCTCCGTTTCGGGGCGGCCACCAGATTCACGCATGGACAGGCCGATGACCGACGTACTTCCCACCCGCCTGCGCTATGCCATGGTCGGCGGCGGTCACGGCGCCTTCATCGGCGCCGTGCACCGCCATGCCATCGCCCTCGACGGACAGGCGGAGCTGGTTGCCGGTGCGTTGTCCTCGACGCCGGAGAAGGCCTTGGCCTCCGGGCGCGCGCTCGGCCTGAGCGATGCCGACAACCACCCAAGCTGGCAGGCGCTGCTCGAAGCGGAACTGGAGCGCCCAACGGAGGCCCGCGTCGATGCAGTGGTCATCGTCACGCCGACCGATAGCCATTTCCCGGTCGCGCAGGCCTTCACTGAGGCTGGCTTCAACGTCGTCTGCGACAAGCCGCTGGTCCATACCGGCGCCCAGGCCGATACGCTGATCGAGACGGTGGAGGCAAGCGGCACGGTCTTCGGCGTAACTTATAACTACACCGGCTACCCAATGGTGCGGCAGGCGCGCGAGATGGTGCGCTCCGGCGCGCTCGGCGCCATCCGCAAAGTGGTGGTCGAATACAATCAGGGCTGGCTAGCCAGCGCGCTGGAGAGGACCGGCAACAAGCAGGCTGCCTGGCGCACCGACCCCGCCCGCAGCGGCATCGCCGGAGCGCTGGGCGATATCGGCTCCCATGCCGAGAATCTCGTTTCGACCGTGACGGGCCTTGCGATCGAGGAACTCGTCGCCGATCTTTCCGCGCTCGTTCCGGGCCGCGCGCTCGACGACGATGCCAGCATCCTGCTGCGCTTCGCCGGCGGCGCGCGGGGCGTGCTCGTCGCCTCGCAGATCAATGCCGGCTTGGAGAACGACCTGCGGCTGCGCGTATCGGGCGAGCTCGGAACACTGGAATGGCGGCAGGAGGAGCCGAACCGGCTCGTCCATTACCACCAGGACGGCCCGATGCAGATCCTGACGCGTGCATCGCCCTGGCTGTGTGAATCGGCGCGCCGGGCAGGGCGGATCCCGCCCGGTCACCCGGAAGGCTTCATCGAGGCCTTCGCCAACATCTATCGCGGCGTCTTTGCCGATATCCGCGCCCGCCAGGCGGGGCGCGTGGCTGATCCTCTGGATGCCGATTATCCCACCGTGGTCGACGGCGCGCGCGGCGTCCGCTTCATCGAATGCGCGGTCGCGTCGTCGGTGCAGCACCGCTGGCTGCGCTTCGAGGGGCTGAAGGGCGGCTAGATCAGGCTGGGTTTTGATAGAAGCGCGGGTCATCCCGGCCGGAGCCCTCGGGTCCGATCTTCGATCGGCCCAAGGATAAACTCCGGCGCAGAGCCGGGATCCATGCCTGAACCTTAATGGGAAGGGCTCTGGCATGGATCCCGGGTCAAGCCCGGGATGACCGCGTGGTTCCGTGCAAAATCAGCGCGATCTAGCCGCCGCAGCCTGTTTCTGCTCCGCGGCCTCCACCGAAGCCGGCTTGAACTGCTCCTTCGGCCCGAACAGCTTCATCACGAAGACGAAGAAGGCCGGGACCAGGAAGACCGCGAGCACTGTAGCCGAGATCATTCCGCCGAGCACGCCGGTGCCGATGGCGTTCTGGCTTGCCGCGCTCGCGCCCGAGGCGATCGCCAGCGGGACGACGCCGAGCGTGAACGCCAGCGACGTCATCAGGATCGGGCGGAAGCGCAGCCGCGCGGCCTCGGCCGTCGCCTCCAGCAGCGGCTTGCCTTCGGCATGGAGGTCCTTGGCGAACTCGATGATCAGGATCGCGTTCTTGGCCGAGAGGCCGATGATCGCGATCAGGCCGACCATGAAGTAGACGTCGTTGGGCATCGCCCTGAGCGTCACTGCCGCGACCGAGCCGATGACGCCGAGCGGCACCACCATCATCACCGCGAAGGGGATCGACCAGCTCTCATAGAGCGCCGAGAGCAGCAGGAAGACGAAGAGAATGCTGAGCCCGATCAGGAAGGGCGCCTGCGATCCCGACTGGATCTCCTGCAGCGACTGGCCGGTCCATTCATAGCCGAAGCCCTGCGGCAGGTCGCGCGCGAGCCGCTGCATCTCGGCGATCGCCGCACCCGACGAGTAGCCCGGTGCCGCCTGCCCGGCGATGCGCACAGCCGGGTAGCCGTTATAGCCGACGACCTGGGTCGGACCCTTCTGCCACTCCACCGAGGCGAAGGCGGAGAAGGGCACCATGCCGCCATGTACGTTGCGGACGTTGAGGCGCAGCAGGTCCGCCGCCTGCATGCGCTGGCTCGCCTCGGCCTGCACGGTCACGCGCTGCATGCGACCGGCATTCGGGAAGTCGTTGACGTAGGACGAGCCGAGATTGGCCGAGATCGTCGCGTTGATGTCGGCGAAGGCGACGCCGAAGGTGTTTGCCTTCTCGCGATCGATGATCAGGTTGACCTGGGCGGCGTCGGCCAGACCCTCGACGCGCACCCCCGCCAGCACGGGGCTCTGCGTGGCGGCATTGAGCAGTTGCACTCGCGCCGCCGACAGCGCCTCCTGGCCGAGGCCGCCGCGATCCTGCAGGCGGAAGCTGAAGCCGGTCGAATTGCCGAGGCCAGAGATCGGCGGCGGCGAGAGCGCGAAAGTCTGCGCGTCCTTGATCTGGAACATCTTGCCGTTGATCCGCTGCGCGATCGCCGCAGCGGAATCGTTCGGGCCGCGCTCGCTCCAGTCCTTCAGGGTGATGAAGGCGAGCGCCGCGTTCTCGCCGGCGCCGGCGAAGCTGTAGCCGGAGATGCCGACCATGCGAGAGACGGCGGGCTCGGCCAGCACGATCTTCTCGACCTGCTGCAGGACTTCGAGCGTGCGGTTGGCGCTGGCTTCCGGCGGGGCCTGGATATCGACGAGGAGATAGCCCTGGTCCTCATTCGGCAGGAAGGCCGAGGGCAGGCGCAGGAAGCCCCAGCCGAGCCCGGCGAGCAGCGCGAGATAGATCACCATGTAGCGGCCGGGCTTGCGCGTGATCGCGCCGACGGCGCCGGCATAACGGTTGGTCGCGCGGTCGAAGCCACGGTTGAACCAGCCGAAGATGCCCTTTTTCTCGTGATGGCCGCCTTTGGCGATCGGCTTCAGGAAGGTGGCGCAGAGTGCTGGCGTCAGCGTCAGCGCCAGGAAGCCCGAGAACAGGATCGAGACCACCATGGTCAGGCTGAATTGCTGGTAGATGATGCCGACCGCGCCGGGGAAGAAGGCCATCGGCACGAACACGGCCGTCAGCACCAGCGTGATGCCGATGATCGCGCCGCTGATCTGGCCCATCGCCTTGCGGGTCGCCTCCTTCGGCGGCAGCCCTTCCTCGGCCATGATGCGCTCGACATTCTCGACCACGACGATGGCGTCGTCGACGAGGATGCCGATCGCCAGGACCATCGCGAACATGGTCAGCACGTTGATCGAGAAGCCGGCGGCGAACATCACCGCGCAGGTGCCGAGCAGCGCCACCGGCACGACCAGCGTCGGGATCACCGTGTAGCGGAAGTTCTGCAGGAACAGGAACATCACGACGAAGACGAGCACCATCGCTTCGAGCAGCGTGTGCATCACCTTCTCGATCGAGACCTGCACGAAGGGCGAGGTGTCGTAGGGGATCTCGTGCTTCAGCCCCGCGGGAAAGAAGCGGGCGAGCTCGTCCATCTTGGCGCGCACCGCCGTCGCGGTGGCCAGCGCATTGCCGGTCGGCGAGAGCTGCACGCCGATGGCCGCGCTGGGCTGGCCGTTGAGGCGAGTGGAGAAGTTGTAGGATTCGCCGCCGACCTCGACGCGCGCGACGTCGCGCAGCCGCACCGAAGAGCCGTCCGTATTGGCGCGCAGCACGATCGCGCCGAATTCCTCCGGCGAGGCGAGCTGGCCCTTGACCAGCACCGTCGCCGAAAGCTGCGTGCCGATCGGGTTCGGCTGGGCGCCGACGCGGCCGGCCGCGACCTGCGCGTTCTGCGCCTGGACGGCGGCGATGACGTCGTTGGCGGTCAGCTTGAGCCCGAGCAGCTTCTCGGCATCCATCCAGATGCGCATCGAGCGCTGGGTCGCGAACAGCGTCGCGCTGCCGACGCCCGAGACGCGTCGGATCTCGCCGAGCACGTTGCGGCTGAGATAGTCGCCGAGCCCGACGGCATCGAGCCGGCCGTCTTCCGAGGTCAGCGTCACCAGCAGCAGGAAGCTCGTGCCGGCCTGCTCGACGCGCAGGCCCTGCTGCACCACCGAGCGTGGCAGGCGCGGCTCGACGCGGCTGATCCGGTTCTGCACCTCGACCTGCGCCTCGCCGATCTTGGTGCCGGGCGCGAAGGTGACGGTCAGGTTGATGCGGCCGTTCGCCTCCGAGGTGGACTCGAAATACAGCAGGCCCGGGACGCCGTTCAGCTCCTCTTCCACCGGGCGCGTCACGCTCTGGTAGATGTCCTCCGGCGAGGCGCCGGGATAGTTGGTGCTGATCGTGATCTGCGGCGGCGCAACGTTGGGGTACTGCGCGATCGGCAGCATCGGGATCGTGATGACCCCGCCGAGCATGATGAAGATCGCGACGACCCAGGCGAAGATCGGTCGGTCGATGAAGAAGCTCGGCATCGTCGTCAGCCCTGCTTGCCGGCGGCCTTGGCCGGGGCGGCCGCCTGCCAGGGCGCGCCGGTGAACTTCGCGCCGGGCCGGATCTTCTGGAAGCCCTCGACGACGACCTGCTCGCCGGGCTTCAGCCCGTCATCGATCACCTGCCGGTTGTCCAGTGTGCGGCCGGCGCGGACCGGCCGCAGCTCCAGCGTGCCGTCCTGCTTGAGGATGTAGAGCTGCGCCTGGCCGCGGCCATCGCGCTGGATCGCCTGCTGTGGCACGGCGATGGCGTTGCTCTGCACACCCTGTTCGATCTCGACGCGGACATACATGCCGGGCAGGAGATCGCCTTCCGGGTTCGGGAACTCGCCGCGCAGCGTCACCTGTCCGGTCGTCGCATCGACCGTGGCCTCCGAGAACAGGAGCTTGCCCGAATGGCGATAGCGCTCGCCATTGTCGAACAGCAGCTGGACATTGGCCGCTCCGGGGTCCGAGCTCGTCAGCGCGCCAAGCTTCAGGGCGCGGCGCAGCGCCAGCAATTCGCCGGCGGACTGGGTGAAGTCGGCATAGACCGGGTTGAGCTGCTGGATCGTCGCCAGGATGTCGGCGGCACCGGTGCCGACGAGCGCACCTTCCGTGATCAGTGCGCGACCGATCCGGCCGCTGATCGGGGCGCGGACTTCCGAATATTGCAGGTCGAGCTGCGCCGCGGCGAGCCCCGCCTTGGCGGCGGCGACATCGGCATCGGCCTGGGCGAGCGCGGCGGTCGCGCTTTCCTGCTGCTGCGCGCTGGCGACGTTGCGCTCGCGCAGCTCGATGATGCGGTCGGATTGCTGGCGAGCCTGCAATTGCGTGGCTTCAGCGCGCTTCAGGGTCGCCTGGGCGCTTTCGACGCGCACCCGGAACGGAGCGGGGTCGATGCGATAGAGGACATCGCCTTGCTTCACGAGGCTGCCCTGCTGGAACACGCGCTCGACCACGATGCCGGTGACGCGCGGGCGCACCTCGGCGATGCGGGTCGGCGCGATGCGGCCCGGCAGGTTGTCGGTCACCGGCAGGTTCTGCGCCTCGGCGGTGACGATGCCGACCGTCACGGGTGGCAGCTGGGCGGCAGTCTTGGCCGGTTGCTTCTCTTCGCTGCAGGCGGCCGCGAACAGCGGCAGCGCGATGACGAGGATGCGGGAGAGGGTCGAAGTCGGAAAAGGCATAGGTTCGGGCTCGGCGCTCGATGCGTGATGTGTTGGCGTGTCAGGTTTGGGGAAGTGCGCTCGGCGACTGCCCGATCAACCAGCCGATCTCGGCGATCAACCTGTCGCGCTCGGCTTCCGGGAAGCTGAGCAGCCCGAACCAGTCGAGCAGGGTCAAACCCTCGATGGCGAGGAAGGCGAGCAGTGCACCGCGCGGATGTGTCGAGGATGCGGCGATGGCGGAAAGCGTGTCCTGCAGAGACTTCTGCACGGGCCCGCGCAATTCGGCATCCTGCGCCAGGGCGACGCAGAGGTTGAGGGCGACCGAGCGATCCTCTTCCGAGGAAGAGCGCGAGGCGGCGGCGAGCCGCCCACGGATGTCCGCATCCGGCTTGCCGGCTTCGGCGTCGATGAAAGCTCGGATTCGCTTTTCCTCGGTGCCGACGCGGCGCTCGATGACGGCGCCGATCAACGCGCGCTTGCTCTTGTAGTCGTAGAGCACGCTGGCCTTGCTGATGCCGGCCTCGGCCGCCACGGCATCCAGTGTCAGATGCGCGGCTCCCGCCCGCATCACGACCCGTTCTGCCGCGTCGAGAACCGCCTCGCGGTCGATGGTTCGATGTCTGCCCATAGGATGGCTTCCAAAAATATCCGACCGGTTGGATATTTATTTGGGCGAGACAAGTCAAGGCGAGCTGCAAGCGCGGCGCGCCCGACAGCCGTCAGCTGCGTCGAAATGCGTCGTTCTGCGGGGAGAGTGCGTCTGCGCTTAAAACGCGGAGAGCGTTGGGAATTCGCTCACTTCACCACGAAGCCATGGGCGAAGGGGTCGCGGTCGTCGATGAAGATCGTGTTGATGCCCGTCATCCGCGCCCAGCCGGCGATGGAGGGGATGATCGCCTCGCGGTTGGCGACGGTGGTCGCAGCCTCGACGCGCCCCTTGAACAGCGAGCCGATGATCGATTCATGCACGAACTCGTCGCCGACCTTGAGCTTGCCCTTGGCGGCGAGCTGCGCCATCCGCGCCGAGGTGCCGGTGCCGCAGGGCGAGCGGTCGATCGCCTTCTCGCCATAGAACACCGCGTTGCGGGCATGGGCCTCCGGCTTGGTCGCCTTGCCCGTCCATTGGATATGGCTCAGGCCCCGGATCTCCGGGTGCTCGGGATGGACGAATTCATATTTCGCGTTGAGCGCCGCGCGCAGCTTCGGCGACCAGCCGACCAGTTCCCCGGCGGTGTGGTCGGCCATATCGCGAAAGTTCTTCTGCGGCTCGACGATCGCGTAGAAATTGCCGCCATAGGCGACATCGACCACGATCTCGCCGAGGCCCTCGACCTCCGCCGTCAATCCTTCCGCATAAAGGAAGCCCGGCACATTGGTCAGCCGCACCTCTTCGACGAAGCGGCCTTCCTGGCGATAGGTGATGTCGACCTTGCCGGCCGGCGCGTCGATCGAGAGCTTGCCGGGCTCGCGCGGCGTGATCAGCCCGTTCTCGATGCCCATGGTGATGGTGCCGATCGTGCCGTGGCCGCACATCGGCAGGCAGCCCGAGGTCTCGATGAAGAGCACGGCGACGTCGCAATCCGGCCGGGTCGGCGGGTAGAGGATCGAGCCGGACATCATGTCGTGCCCGCGCGGCTCGAACATCAGGCCGGTGCGGATCCAGTCGAACTCGCGCAGGAAATGCGCGCGCTTCTCCAGCATGTTCGCGCCTTCGAGCCGCGGCCCGCCGCCCGAGACCAGGCGGACGGGGTTACCGCAGGTGTGGCCGTCGATGCAGGAGAAGGTGTAGCTGGCCATGGATCCGGTCTCTCAAGACGCCTTGGAGCCCGCGGCGAAGGGGTTGGCCTCCATCGCCACAGATGCGGTCGATGCCTGCTTATCAGGCCGCGTATTTCTGCACAGCGCCGGGCTGCTTCGTCCAGGCGGCGTACCAGCTGTCGAACAGCTTGAGCTGCGCCTCGGCATAGCCGCGCTGGCTGTCGGTCAGCATGTCGGTCTCGTTGAAGTGCAGAGCGTATTCCTTGTCGCCCTTCAGCACCATCAGATGCTTGAAATAGAGCACGAGATCGGGGCCTTCGTCGAAGGAGGAGAGCACGCCGAGCGCCTGCTCCAGCTCCAGCGCGCGCTGGCGCGCCTCGGCATCGCCAAGGGCAGCCGCCTCGGACAGCTTGCACAGATGGAGCACTTCTTTCGGCAGCACATTGCCGATGCCGGTGATCGCGCCGGTCGCGCCACAGTTCACATAGCCGTGGAAGACAGCGGTATCGACGCCGATCATCAGCGAGACATTGTCGTCGCGGCTGGTGATGTTCTCGGCCGCGTAGCGCATGTCGGCCGGGCCGCCGAACTCCTTGAAGCCGACGAGGTTCGGATGCTCGGCGCGCAGGGCGAAGAACAGATCGGCGCGGGTGGCGAAGCCGTAATAGGGGCTGTTGTAGATCACAGCCGGCAGATCGGGCGCGGCCGAGAGGATCGCCTTGAAATGCGCCTTCTGGGCGAGGACGACCGTGCCGCGCGACAGCACGCGCGGGATCACCATCAGCCCCTGGGCACCGACCTTCTGGGCATGAGCGGCGAGCGACACGGCGGAAGCCGTGTTGACCGCGCCGGTGCCGACGATGACCGGGATTCCGGCCTTCACCAGCCGCTCGACGCCTTCCATGCGCAGCGCATCGGTGAGCAGCGGCCAGTCGCCCATCGAGCCGCAATAGACCACGGCCGACATGCCGGCGGCGATGAGCTCCTGGCCCTTGCGCACCAGCGCATCGAAATCGGGGCTGCGATCCGCCTTGCAGGGCGTCATCAGGGCGGGGATCACGCCCGAGAAAATCTTGGCCTTCATCGCGCTCTCCTGCTGGTTTTGTGGGTTGGAAGAGCGCCGTGCCGCGCAGCGGCGAGCCTCTCCTCGGCGCTCTTATTGCATGTTGCATATTATTTGTCGACAAGAATGTGTCGGGAACGCTACAGGCCGATCTCCAATCGCTTGTCACCCACTGTAAGCTTCTGAATCTGCTGGATGATCTGCTCGGCATGGGCGCGGCCGAGACGCTCGGCTGCCGCCATATCCCGTGCTGCTATCGCCGCGATCATGTCCTCGTGCTCGTCGACGAACTGCTGCGGCAGTCGGTCATCATAGGACTGGTAGTAGAGGCGCAGAAAGCGGCGTCCCTCGTCGAGCAGGCGGCTGAAGAGGCTGTTGAAATAGGGGTTGCGGCCGGCTTCGGCGATGGCGGCGTGGAAGGCCGCGTTCGTCGCGATCATCGCGAGCGCATCCTGCGCCTTGACCGCCGCCGCAAACTCCTCTTGCCGGGCGCGGATCGTCTCCAGATCCTCCGGGCGATGGTTCTGGGCCGCAAGCTGCGTCGTCACCCGGTACATCAGCATGAGCGCATCGAAGAACGGCGACAGGTTGAGGAAGTCGAGGTTCGCCACCATCGTCGAGCGGTTGGGCAGGGTGACGATCAGCCCTTCGCCCGCCAGCCGCACCAGCGCCTCGCGGATGGGCGTGCGTGACATTTCGAACCGCTCGGCGAGCTGCACCTCGTCGATCGGGCTGCCCGGCGGCAGCACCAGATCGAGGATCTCGTCGCGCAGCAGGTCGTAGACCAGCTTCACGCCGGAGCCGCGTTTGCGCTCGGGCACTGCGCTTGTGATCGTCTTGGCCGATTTCATCCGCACACCTCTTGTCGACAAGAGGGATAGTGAAGCAGCGGAGCCCGATCAACGAACCACGCACCCGACCCAGATATTTCTTCAGATCAGCGCCAGCAGGTGCAGCCCATCAGGCAGCAGGAGATTGACCGGCGTCAGCATCAGCAGTGCCCCCGGGACGAGGGCCGTGCCGCGTATCCGGCATCTGATTCCAGCCATCTGGCCGCTGACAGAGCCAGAAAGCAGGCCGCCAGCGCCGGAACGCATGCGCGCCGCGACGCAGGACCGCGAAAGCTTTGAAGGAGGTGGGTCAGGCGCGGCGCAGGGTCCGTTTGACGGCGCGCTTCAGCCGGTCGCCCGCCTTGCGCACGAGCTCGCGGTTGCTCTGTTCGCTTCCGTCCGGAAGACCGGAGAGCGGCAGGGTGACGTCTTCGGGGATGGAGTGCGTTACGCTATCGCGGAAGCCGATGACATCGGCAGCCGCAGCTGCGCCGCTTCCAAGCGTGGCGGCGGACACGGGAAGCCCCGAGAAGCTCGGGTCGAGGATGGCCTTGATCGGCAGATGGTCTGAGGCGATACGCGCCAGCGGCGTGTCGTGGACCGTGACGTCGGACAGCATCTCCGGGCGGTTGGCGATGATTCGGTCGAGCGCCAGCAGCGGCAGGCCCGACGGAAAGCTCGGCACGGGCATCGGCAGCGTGCCGAAAGTCGGACCGAGCTCCTTCAGCGACGAGCGGTCGCCGAGCCGCCACTCGTTGAGGTCTCCGAGCAGAAGGGTGGGACGCTCGTCGCGATCCCTCATCACATCGAGGAGCCTGCGCGTCTGCTGCGAGCGCGAGCGGCGCAGCAGGCCGAGATGCGCGGCGACGATGCGCAGCTCCGTGCCGCCCTCCAGATCGAGATCGATGACCAGCGCGCCGCGTGGTTCGAGCCCGGGCAGCGAGACCTGATGGACGTCTCGCACCAGCCCCTGCCGGAACAGCACGACATTGCCGTGCCAGCCATGGGCGGCGGCATTGGCACTCTCGATGGGAACGGGGAGGAGACCCGTCTCCTCCTTCAGCCTGGTGAGGTCGAGCAGGCCGTGGCGGGCGCCGAAGCGCTTGTCGGCCTCCTGCAGTGCGATGATATCGGGGGCGATCTCGCGGATCACCTGCGCGATGCGGCCAGGATCGAAGCGCCCGTCGACGCCGACGCATTTGTGAACGTTGTAGGAGGCGACCAGCGTGCCGCCCGCCCGCTCGCCCGGCCCGTGCCTGGACGCTTCATCGCGGTTCTTCCGCTGGCGGAGCGAGGCGATGATGCTGGCGCGCAGGCTCGGGCTCTTCTTCTGCATCGCTCTGCCGTTTGAGGCTTTGGCCCGCTCGAATCGAACAGGACGAAGCTTTGCATATCCATGGCGTCAGAGATGTGGCCGTGCCGGCTCAAAGATAAGGCGAGCCGAGCCAGATCAACCTGTCCATCAGACGCAAGACATAAGGGCGTGCGCGCAGGCCGGCAAGCGTGACCGGCGTCGCCTGCGCCATCACCGCCTCGACGCGCTCGGCGATTCCGCCGGCGAAATCATGGTCGAGAACCTCGATATCGATCTCGAAATTCAGCCTGAGCGAGCGCGGATCGAGGTTTGAGGAGCCGACATAGGCCCAGCAGTCATCGACAATGAAGAGCTTGGAATGGTCGAACGGGCCGGTCGAGCGCCAGATTCGGCAGTAATTCTTGAGGATCTGGTCGAATTGCGCGGTCATTGCCCTGTCGACCAGCACCAGATTGTTGACGGAGGGGACGATGATGTCGATGTCGACGCCGCGCCGCGCCGCCGTGACGAGCGCGCTGATCAGTTCCTGATCCGGCAGGAAATAGGGCGACATGATCCTGACGGAGCGCCGCGCGACCGAAAGTGCGCCCATCAAGAGCTTGTGATTGGTCTCCAGATAGCTGTCGGGACCCGACGGCACGGCCCGCACGAGCGCAGCGAACTCGCTGGCGGCAGGCAAGGTGATGTCCCATGCCGGGCCTTCGAGCGCCTCGCCGGAGGCGAAGCGCCAGTCCTCCGCCGCGACCGTGAAAAGATCGGCGACGATCGGCCCGGTCAGGCGGAAATGCGTGTCATGGGCATAGGCGTCACCGGCGAATTCGCGGGTGAAGCCTTGGCGGATGTTCATGCCGCCCATGAAGGCCACCGTTCCGTCGACGACGATGATCTTTCGGTGCGTCCGCAGATTGGCGTAGGGCAGCCTGAGGCCCATGATGATGTTGCCGTTGAACACGTCGACCGCGACGCCGCCCTCGCGCAGATGGCCGGCGATGCTGGGCACCGAATAGCGGGCGCCGACCGCGTCGATCAGAACCCGCACCGCGACCCCGCGCCGATGCGCGGCGATCAATGCATCGGCGATGCGCAGGCCGATCGGGTCGCGGTCGAAGATGTAGCTTTCGAGGATGATGCTGCGCTCGGCCGCCGTGATGGCGGTAAGCATGGCGCTGTAGGCTTCGTCGCCGGTTCGCAGGGTCTCGATGCTGTTGCCGGTGGTCAGAGGGTGGCGGGCGACGCGATCGCCCAGCGTCTTGAGCGCGGCGAAGCGTTGCCCGAACCGTGCCCCGACCGCCTTGGCGCTGGCGTGGAAGCGCGTCGCAGGTCGGCCATGACCGGGCCGTTGCGCCAGGATCGTGGCGCGCCGGATCCGGTTCACGCCGGCGATGGCGTAGAGGAGGGGGCCGACGATTGGCGAAAGGATGATGACGCCGGTCCAGCCGATGGCGGCGCGCACTTCGTCCTTCGTCATCACCGCATGCGCACTGGCGATGGCCGCCATCACGATGGAGATGGCGGCGAGGATATGCGGCCAGTAGGCTTGGAGAATCCCCCACATGCCCGTGAAGCTAGCGCGTGGGCGGCCGGTTCGCCATGGCGCTGGTTTGGAAGGGCGTCCCGGCCGCCAGGGAGGCCGGAGCATGGGGGGAGCATCCCGTTCGGTGTCATCACCCGTCAGGGATGTGCGGAACGCATAGTTTGTCGGCAAGAGCTATTGTAAGTCATTGATATTGTTAGTGTCAAATTTTGACGTTGCAGGAGGTCTGTCGGCATTTGAGGCCATACTCTGTCGGCATTCTCAGTTCGAAAATGGGGCTCCAGACTGGCAAAACTGGTTTGAAACGGGGCGAGAATCGTCGCGCGGAAGCACAACGTAATCGGCCCCGAGCAAGGCGTTGCCCGGGGCCGATTACGGTTTCGCTAGCGGAAGAATTTTTAGATCTGCGATTGAGTCCGCCGCGATCCGAGCAGGCTATCGGCGTTGACCAAGATTAGGTCGAACGCCGCAAACTCATGGTCGGGGGCGGCGGTTGTCGCTCGGCGCCCGACGCATTCTAACCCGAGGGTTTACCCGAACCCCTTTTCCGGTTGCTGAGATCGCCGAATTCCTCTTGCGCTGAGCGGAAGGCTTGCCGCCTTTTGGCTGCGAGGTTCCGAGCCACGCCCTGGTACGCGGCGTCCGTGGGAGGATTTCGGGGCTACCGATGTGCTCCATGATAGACGGAAATACGCGCGCGACATGCTCGCGCTCGTACAGCCCGAGGGGCACGAGTCCGAGGTCCAGGGCATGGATCCCGGCCGCGTCCAGCGCTGGCTTGATGTGGCGGTAATTGATGGAGAGCAGCTTGCTGACATCGGGGAGGGAGACATATTTCTTTCGGAACCTGACGACTTCGTCGAAAGCGATGTACGGTGTCGCCGGGCGGTTGCCTGGCTGGGTGATCGGCAGCAATTCGACCACCCCCGCCCGGACGAGCCGATGAAACGCACCGCCGCCCACGCCCATGATATGGAAAGCCTGATGGAAGGTTAGAGCTCCGGGCGCAGGGCCGAGGGCCTTCTTGCGGACCTCGCTGGCATCGACGAGGAGTCCGTCGAAACCATGGACGCTTTCGAGGCGGCCCAGCCAGGACAGTTCCCCGGCCAGAATGAGGTTGATCACAACCTCGACGGTGCATGGGATATTCGCTGGCGAGAGCGCAATGGGAAGCGCGCCCTCAGGTGCTTCCGGCACGATCTCGGCGCGAGCAGACAGTCGTCCAAGGAACGCATCGACGTCCTCGCGCGCGAAACGCAGAATGCCGGGCCGATCGCCGTTGGGGGCCAGGATCGGCTTGATGAAGCCTTTTCTGACCAAGGTTTGCGCGGTCCTCGGCTTGCAGCCGGCATAAGGGGGGAGGTCTCGCACCAGCAGGGCTGATGCGAGCCTGCGGAATTCGTCACCGAAGTCGGCTGCCTTGAACGTCAGTTCGCCGTCAGTCTTATCCTGTTCCATCTCGGCTTCGGGCAGCCTGGCGAGCACTATGCGGCGAATGAATTTGCGAAAGATCCCGAATTCTTGGGCGGCCGACACGACGGAGTGAATCTCTCGGGCGGGAAGCGGCTTCCCAAACATCCTAGCATTCGGGTTGAAGGCGACTGTGTCCACGAAGTGACGCGTCAAGATCTCTCGAAAGGGATCGTAGATGGGGTCGCTGGCTTTGACGCTGCAAAGCCACAGGTGCAGCGAGCCGTAAGTCGGCACCTGGTGATCCCTCAGGAATGCTGCGATGGCGTCGGGGCCAGCGGATGCGATCTCAAATCCCTTGCCGCTGGCCTCCCACCACTGGTCATCGGTCAGCAGGTTGCGATTATGCTTGCCACCGAATGCGGCCGTTGCACCGATTGCGTTGCAGCTCGCGATCGCTGCTCGCACAGGGAAAGCATCGAGCCAGTTAGGTTCCTGGGACACTCCGTGCACGCGCGAGCGGACGTAGGTTTCAAAGCCCGAAGGAGCGCGCCGCGGCGATGGAACGATCAACGCGTTCCTCTGCGCGAGGACGCGCGCAGCGAAGTCCCATTTCAACAGCCGGTCGGCCTTTGGCAAGCTGACGATCGGTGCGTTGTGGACTTCGCAGGTGCGTAGGCACGAGATCCTCCACTCGCCGCGAAAGCAGATGCAGGCGCCTCTAGGGTCGGCCGCGTGATCGTCGAGGAGGCACTGGATGCATGCCCGCGAACCTTCAGCGTCACGGTCCTGGGTGTTGAAGGCGTGGCCGCGGAAATACGCGAAAGGGTGCTCGGCTCGGGCTAAAGCCTCATCGCAGTTTCCTTGCATTCCTGAGATCGACCGCGTGGCTTGCTGCCTCTGCTTCGGCCTGGGTTTTCCTGAGGACCAACGTGCAGTCGAGTGTCTCCCACCGGGGGACGATGAAGGGGTTCACGCTGTCGGCGCATCCGCTGCGAGCGCGGTAGGCGCGTGCGAAGTGCTGGATGGTCATCTCCTGAGCCCCAGCCGAAATCGCTTCGCCGATTGCCTCATGGGCCAACTGCAGCGTCGAGCCGAGTTCGTAGAGCCCGGCATGAATCAGGCGGGGCACGACATGGTTTTTGATGTCGGCTGCGAAGCTCAAGCCGGTCACCGATGCGATGTCCTGCAGCGCAGCGAACACCATCGCGATGTCGCCGGGCAGGCTCAGCGAGCGCAAGTGGATGAACTGGCTGCGCCTGCGGACCTCGGCGCGCTCGCAGCTATCGCCGTCAACACATCTTCCAGCGTGAAATCGCGCCTGGCGCGCCGAGCAGTGCCCTTCGCGCGACGAACGAGAGCCTCGACATCGGCGCCGGTCGCTCCGCGCGAAGCCAACGCCAGAGGGGTGAGGTCGATAGACGGAGGAAGCGCAGCCCCGATATCCAGCAAGCTGTCGAGGACCTCTCCGTCATCGCGATCACCTACTACACTATCGGGTTGGTCAAGGTTTGCTTGGAGGGTCTCATTGAATTCGGTCTTGATCCTCATCGCGCTAAACAACTGGTCATAGCAGCCATTCCGGCGGTGCTATGGGCGGTTTGGAAGGCGGTGCGCCACGTCCGAAAAAATAGTTGGTCAGGGTGGTCGTGCGCGGGCGTCTTCCAAGCCAGATTTTGCTTCAGGCCTCGCTCGCCGCTAGCGCTATTGGGCTCGTTGGGAAGGTGGGCCAAAAAATGCATAAGCAGGCCTTATCCAGCTCAATCGCGGTTGAGAATTTGACCGTATAGTCGTTTTGATTAGCGTTGCAGATCAAGTCGATGGGGATTTGATCTATGTCTTCGGAACGCAACCTTACAGAAATTGCGGCAAACAGCAGGTTTTCTATCAGTTACTCTGACGTTGCTTCAGCTTCAGGGCGCATTTCCAGGCACGCCATCAGGACACCGATTATCGTCAACGATGAGCTTGACCGGCTTTTGTCCGCCAGGGTTCTGCTGAAGGCCGAGACACTTCAAGTCACTGGATCCTTCAAGTTTCGCGGCGCCCTCAATCGCGTCTCGCGGATGACGGCCGACGAACGGAAGGGCGGCATCGTCGCCTGGTCGTCCGGAAACCACGCGCTGGCGATCTCCGCCGTCGCCGCACGCCACGGCATCAAGGCCACGATCCTGATGCCGTCGGACGCGCCGCGCGCCAAAATCGAAGGCGCCCAGCGCTTCGGCGGCATCGTGCGCCTCTACGACCGCGCCACCGAGGTGCGCGAGACGATCGGCGCCGAGATCGCGGCAGCCACCGGCGCCATCATCATCCCGCCATATGACGATCCCGACATCATGGCAGGGCAGGGCACGGTTGCTTTGGAGATCGCGGAGCAGGCGCGTGAGCGTGGCGTCGAACTCGATATGCTCGCCGTGAGCTGCAGCGGCGGTGGTCTTGCGGCCGGCTGCGCGGTGGCGGTGCAGGGCGCCTCGCCACAGACTCGCGTCTATTGCGTCGAACCGGAGGGCTTCGACGATACGGCGCGCTCGCTCGCCTCCGGTCGGCGCGAAGGCAACAAGGCGGAAGCCAAGAGCCTGTGCGACGCACTCCAGGTCGCGATGCCGGGCGAGCTGACCTTTCCCGTCAACCAGGCACTGCTCGCCGGCGCTTTGGTCGTAACGGATGCCGAGGTCAAGCAAGCCATGCGCGTCGCCTATGACCTGCTCAAGCTGGTGGTCGAGCCGGGTGGCGTCGCGCCGTTGGCTGCGGCGCTGGCCGGCAAGCTCGATGTGGCCGGCAATGCGGTCGCGCTCGTCCTCAGCGGCGGCAATGTCGATCACGACAAGTTCGCCGCCTGTATCGCCGGATGAAAGCGAATTCACAAACTTTCCGAGAAGGAGGCGCCGCGCGATGCTCTCGCAAGACAACCCGCTCTATGATCGCGTGGCCGCCACGATCGATCGCTTCATGACGATCGACCTGACCGGGGTCGGGCTAATCGACAAGATCCGCGAGGCCCTCGAACGGCGCCAGCCCGGCCCGATCTGCATGGGCGCAGCGGAGATCATCGTGCGCGCCGTCAAGGCGAAGGGCGGGCCGGTCCTGATCGCCACCGGCTTCCCGGAGGGAGGAGGCGTGCCGGAGACCGACGGGCCGGTCGGCGCGGCGCTCCTGGCGCGGGCGCTCTTCCTCGGTCTTGGCGTCGAGAGCGTCATCGTCGTCGACGAGGACTGGGAGGCGATGATGCGCCAGACCTGCCTCGGCGCCGGCCTCTCGCCCATGCCGTTCCCGAGCTCGGGCGTGATCGAGCCGATCGCGTTCCTGCGCCCGGTCTATATCCGCACGGTGCCGAAGGATGCCGAGGGCGCCCGTGCTGTCAGCGACGATCTGCTGGCGCGGACGCGGCCCAGCCTGCTGGTGGCGATCGAGCGGCCCGGCGCCAATGCCAAGGGGCTCTATCACGGCTTGGGAGGGCGCCCGCTCGACGGCATGGTCGGCGACCTCGACTATCTGTTCCGCACCGGCAAGGAGCTCGGCTTGCCCTTCATCGGCATTGGCGACGGTGGCAACGAGCTCGGTATGGGCGTCGTCGCCGAGGATCTGCCGCGGTTTTCGCCCAAGGCGGCGGATTGCGGCATTCCCGGCCGCGGCGGCGTCGCGGCTGCGACCGCCGCCAGCCATCTCGTCGTCGCCAATGTCTCGAATTGGGGCGCGACCGGCATCATCGCGGCGCTGGCCGCGCTGCTCGGCAACGAGGCCGTCTTCCACGAGCCCGAGCTGGAGGTGCGTTGCATCGAGCAATGCGTGTCGGGCGGTGGTGTCGACGGCATGTTCATGGCGCCGGAGCCGGCTGTCGACGGTATCTCGGCTCGCGAATGGGAGGGGCTCGTTCGCACGCTGCGCTCCTCGGTTCTCAGGGCGCTCGGCCATTCGGTCAACTGGAAGGGCGACCGTGGCGACTGGCGGCAGGTGAAATAGATGGCGTCCGTTCGGGATCGGGTCACGCCGTCGACCGGGCGGGTCGCCGGCCGGCTCGCGGCGCTCGGCCTCGGCGCGCTGCCGGCGCCGTGTTCGCCGCGCGGCAGCTATGTGCCCTTCGTCGTCACCGGCGGCAATCTCGTCTTCATCGCTGGGCAGGGGCCGCGCCGCGACGGGGAACTGCTCTTCGCCGGCAAGCTCGGCGCTGAGCGCAGCGTGTCGGAAGGCTATGAGGCCGCCAGGTTTTGCGCTCTCAACCTGCTCGCGCATCTGCAGGTCGCCTGCAGCGGTGATCTCGACCGGGTCAGGCGCGTTGTTCGTGTCGCGGGGCTTGTCGCCTATATGGCCGACTTCAGCGAGCATCCCAGGGTGGTCGACGGAGCCTCCGATCTGCTGCATGCCGTCTTCGAGGTGAAGGGGCGGCACGCCCGCATGGCCTCCGGTGCCGTCTCGCTGCCGTCGAACATGACGGTCGAGGTCGAGTCCTGCTTCGAGATCGATGGGACAGCATAGCGCCGCTGCGTCCGCAACTGGACCATGCTAGCGTTCGCGCGCAGCCGCCGCGCCGGCCGGCTGAGACGATCCGCGAAAAGGCCCGGCTAACATGACGGATTTCCGCAGCCTCGAGCTGTTTTACTGGGTCGCCGAACTCAACAGCTTCAGCCGCGCGGCAGAGCGGGCCAACACCACCCAGCCTTCCGTATCCCAGCGGATCGCGGCGCTTGAGGCGGAGCTCGGCGTCAAGCTGTTCGACCGCAACGCCCGCTCGATCAGCTTGACGTATCAGGGGCGCAAGCTTGTCCAGTACGCCGAGCGCTTCCTGCTGCTCCGCGCCGAGATGCTGGCCGAGGTCGGCTCGGCGGTCGCCATGAAGGGCGTCCTGCGGCTGGGCGTCTCGGAGACCATCGCTCAGACCTGGCTCAGCCGGTTCATGGAACGCGCCCACGCGGTCTATCCCAATATCGTCATCGACCTGACGGTCGACGTCTCGCCGGTGATGCGTGAGCTCCTGGCTCGTGGCGACCTCGATCTCGCCTTCTTGCTCGGGCCTGTCGACGACCTCACCACGGCGAGCTGCGATCTCTGCGCCTATCCGCTCGCCGTGATCGCCTCGCCCGATCTGGCCCTGGGCGAGGAGCCGCTGAGCATCGCCCGGATCCGCGATTTCCCGATCATCACCTATCCGAAAGCGACCGCACCCTATCCGCGGCTGCGCGAGGCGTTGAACGATCCGAGCCTGCCGCCGCCGCGCATCTTCGGCAATTCCTCGCTGACCACCATCGTCCAGATGACGCTGGACCGGATCGGGCTGAGCCTGATCCCGCCGATTGTCGTCCAGAAGGAGCTGAAAACGGGGCGGCTGCGCATCGTCGACACCGTGCTGCGGCTGCCGGACCTGGTCTTCATGGCCGCCTTCCCGCTCACGCTGAGCGGCAGCCTCGCCCGGCCCATGGCTGAGCTTGCCCAGGAGGTCGCGCGTGCCTACGATGCTGCTGCACCGGCCTGACCGGTCCGTCGCGTCCTCGGAGTGGACGCGGTCGGCTTGCAGTTTTCCTTAAAAACGAAAACAGGGAAACGCATTTCTGGTTTTAGGCCGGAGCCATCAGACTGCATCTGGCCTTCATTGGCTGCGTGTGGAATTTGCCTGCCCCTGGAGCCTACACCGCCAGGACATTCGTGCAGTTCCGGCTGCTCGGACTGCATAATGGAATCTTATTGTGATCCATCCTGATTCACGATTGGACGAGCCGGCGCGAGGGTGCGCCCATTGTGTCGTGACGAACGGCGCGGTGGAGGCTCCGGCACGATGAACCAGGCAAGCTCTCTCGCAGCATGGCATGGCGGGGATGCGGATGGCGCCGCGGCTTCGGCGCGTGCCATCCGGTTGGCCTGCCGCGACGGTTCGCTGGCGGGTGCCACCTCTGGGCTCGCGCCTGGCTTCGTGCAAGGCAATCTCGCGGTCTTGCCGGCCGATCTCGCCGCCGATTTCCTGCGTTTCTGCCAAGCCAATCCACGGCCATGTCCGATCATCGGCGTGTCCGATATAGGTAGCCCGAAGGTTCCGGGGCTCGGCGAGGATCTGGATATCCGCACGGACTTCCCCGGCTATCGCGTCTGGCGGAACGGCGAGCTCGTCGCCGAGACTGGTGATGTCGGTCGCTACTGGCGCGACGATCTCGTCTCCTTCGTGATCGGCTGCTCGCTCTCCTTCGAGGAGGCGCTGCTGCAGGAGGGCATCCCGCTGCGCCATGTCGAGCGCGGCATCCGGGTGCCGATGTTCCGCACCAATGTGCCCTGCACGCCGGCCGGGCCCTTCGAGGGGCCGCTGGTGGTCTCGATGCGGCCCCTGAAGGCGGCGCATGCGATCCGCGCCATCCAGATCACGTCGCGCTTTCCCGCGGTGCATGGCGCGCCGGTTCATATCGGCGATCCGGCGCTGATTGGCATCCGGGACGTCTCGCAGCCGGATTACGGTGATCCCGTCGAGGTGCTGCCGGACGAGATCCCGGTGTTCTGGGCCTGCGGGGTCACGCCGCAATCGATCATCGCGAATGTGAAGCCGCCATTCGCGATCACGCATGCGCCTGGCTGCATGCTGGTGACCGATCGCCGCAACACGGAGTTCGCCGTCATCTGACTGATTTCAACCTGCGGGCCGCAAAGAGCCTCGCAGTCATCAAGAGAAAGAGGGGTTACCATGGATCGTAGAGAACTGCTTCTGGCGGGGGCATCGACTGTTGCCGGCGCGGCTTTTGCCTATCCGCGCAATGCCGCTCTCGCCCAGGCTCCGAAGGAGGTCACGATCGGCGTCATCTATCCGATGTCCGGCGCCAGCGCTCAGGTCGGCATCGATGCCCGCCACGCCTTCGAGACGGCGCTCGACATCGTCAACAATGACCACGCGCTCGATCTGGTCGCCGCCAAGGGCGCCGGCCTGATTGGGCTCGGCGGCGCCAAGATCCGTCTCGTCTTCGCCGACCACCAGGCCGACCCGCAGAAGGGCAGGGCCGAAGCTGAACGCCTGATTACGCAGGAGAAGGTCTCGGCCATCATCGGGTGCTACCAGTCCTCGGTCTCGGCCACGATCAGCGCCGTGACGGAGCGCTATGGCGTGCCGTTCCTCTGCGCCGATTCCTCCTCGCCGAGCCTGCAGCGCCGGGGCATGAAGTTCTTCTTCCGCCCGGCCGCGCAGGACGAGATGTTCTCGGGCGCGATGTTCGACTTCTTCGATACGCAGAAGAAGAAAGGCAAGAAGATCGAGACGGTCGCCCTGTTCTTCGAAGACACGATCTTCGGCACCGATTCCTCGAACGTGCAGCGCAAGCTCGCCAATGAACGCGGTTACAAGATCGCCGCCGACATCAAGTACCGCACCAACTCGCCCTCGCTGACCGCCGAGGTGCAGCAGCTCAAATCGGCCGATGCCGACGTGCTGATGCCTTCGACCTACACCACCGACGCGATGCAGCTGGTGAAGACCATGGCCGAGCTCGGCTACAAGCCGAAGAATCTGGTGGCGCAGGCCAGCGGCTTCTCCGAACAGGTGACCTATGACGCGGTCGGCGACAAGCTGAAGGGCGCGATCACCCGCGCCAGCTTCTCGCTCGACCTTGCGGCCAAGCGCCCCTTCATCGCCAAGGTCAACGAGATGTTCAAGGCGCGCTCGAACCGCGACCTGAACGACAACACCTCGCGCCAGTTCATGGGCCTGCTCCTGCTCGCCGAGGCAATCAACCGGGCCGGTTCGGTCGATGGGCCCAAGGTGCGCGATGCGCTGGCTGCCACCGACATTCCGGGCACCAGCACGATCATGCCCTGGTCGCGGGTGAAGTATGGCGCCGACGGGCAGAACGCCGATGCGAGCCCCGTGCTGCTGCAATATGCCGGCGACAAGTTCGTGACGATCTTTCCGAGCGACGTGGCGATCGCGGATGCGATCTGGCCGATGAACGGCTGACCCCCCACACAGCACTGGAAGGACCTTTGCCATGACGACGCAAGCCCTGCTTCAGGTGCTTGCGAGCGGCCTGCTGATGGGGTTGATCTACGCCCTCATCGCGGTGGGCCTCTCGCTCATATTCGGCCTGATGGATGTTGTGAACTTCGCTCATGGCGAGTTCCTGATGACGGCGATGTACGTCGTCTTCGGTGCCTTCCTCCTTACCGCGATCGACCCGGTTCTGCTGGTGCCGATCGCAGCTGCCGCGCTCTTCGTGGTCGGTGCGGCAGTCTATCTCGGCGTGGTGCGCTTCGCCATGCGGGCCAAGGCCAATCAGGGCATGGTCCAGATCTTTGCTACCTTCGGGCTTGCGACGTTGATGCAGGGGGCCGCCCAGTACTTTCTCACGCCCGATTATCGCAGCATCGGCAACTCCTGGCTGGGCGGCAAGACGCTTGACCTTGCTGGCGTCTTTCTCCCCTGGCCGCAGATCTTCGGTGGGCTGGTCTCGATCGCGGCCTTCGGCGGGCTCTACCTGCTGATGTCGCGTACCGATTTCGGCAAGGCGCTGGAGGCGACGCGAGAGGACCAGGGCGCGGTCGCGCTGGTCGGCATCGACCGCAACCGCGTCTTCGCGCTCGGCTGGGGGCTCGGCGCCTCGCTCGTCGGCCTCGCCGGTGCCGTCCTGGCGATCTTCTACTACATTCACCCCCAGGTCGGAGCGACCTTCGGCCTGATCGCCTATGTGACGGTCGCGCTCGGCGGTTTCGGCAGCGTCTTCGGCGCGCTCGCCGCCGGCGTGATCGTCGGCCTGGTCGAGGCGCTCACTGCGGCGTTGCTGCCTCCGGCGATGAAGTCGATCGGCATCTACGCTCTCTATCTGGGTGTCGTCTTCATTCGGCCGAGCGGCCTGTTCGGAAGGCTCTGATCATGACGACGGACGCGCTCACTTCGCCATCCGCCGCCGGCTTGCTGCCGCGGCGCCGCAATCAGCTTCTCGTCGCGGCAGGCGTCTTCGCGGCGATTGCGCTGTCGCCCTTCGTGATCAGGGACGTCTATCTCCAGAACGTCCTGGTGCTGACCCTGCTCTATGCCGCGGTCTCGCAGAGCTGGAACATCCTCGGCGGCTATTGCGGTCAGATCTCGCTGGGCCATGCGCTCTATTTCGGCATCGGCGCCTATGCGACCTCGGTTCTGTTCGTGACGTACGGGGTCGTGCCTTGGGGCGGCATGATCGTCGGTGGCGTGCTCTCCGCTGTGATCGCGTTGCTGCTCGGCTATCCCTGCTTCCGCCTCAAGGGCCATTATTTCTCGATCGCGACGATTGTCATCGCCGAGATCGGCCTCCTGCTCGTGCACAACTGGGACTTCGTCGGCGGCGCGCTCGGCATCCAGTGGCCCTTCGGCTCCGATAGCTGGTGGACGCTGCAGTTCGCGCGCGACAAGGTACCCTACATCCACCTCGCGCTCGCTTTGCTGGCGGTCACCTGGTTCGTCACTTTCCTGATCGAGGATTCGCGCTGGGGCTATTGGTGGCGCGCGGTCAAGGACAATCCAGAGGCGGCGGAGAGCCTCGGCGTCGAGATCTTCCATTCGAAGATGGCGGCGGCGGCGGTCTCGGCCTTCTTCACCGCGGTCGGCGGCGCGTTCTATGCGAGCTTCCTCGCCTATATCGATCCCGAAAGCGTGATGAGCTTCCGCTTCTCGCTGCTCTTCGCGCTGCCGGCGGTGCTCGGCGGCATCGGCACCCTCTGGGGCCCCGTCGTCGGCGCCGCCATCCTGATCCCGCTGACCGAGATCACGCGCTCCTATCTCGGCGGGTCCGGCTCCGGCATCGATCTGATCATCTATGGCGGCCTGATCATGCTCGTCTCGCTGGCCAAGCCCGAGGGCATCCTCAGCCTGTTCCAGCGCAAGTCCAGGAAGGAGGTGCGCTCATGAGCACGGACACCCTCCTCACCGTCGCCAATGTGACGCGGCGCTTCGGCGGCCTCGTCGCCAATTCCGACGTGTCGATCACGGTCCGGCGAGGCGAGATCCTCGGGTTGATCGGCCCCAACGGCGCCGGCAAGTCGACGCTGTTCAACCTCATCGCCGGGGCGTTTCCGCCGAACGAGGGGCGCATCCTCTTCGAGGGCCAGGACATTACCAGGCTTTCGGCACCGGCGCGCTGCCGGCTCGGGATCGCCCGCACCTTCCAGGTGCCGCGCTCCTTCGACTCGATGAGCGTGCTCGACAACGTCATGGTCGGCGGCTTCGTGAAGACGGCGGGCAGCGCCGAGGCGCGGCGCATCGCCTACGAGACGCTGGCCTTTGCCGGGTTGGCGCAGCGCGCTCAGGCTTCGGCCGGCGAACTGACCCCGCCGGAGAAGCGCCGGCTCGAGGTCGCCCGTGCGCTGGCCACCAAACCGAAGCTCCTGCTGCTCGACGAGGTCATGACCGGGCTGACGCCGAGCGAGGCGCGGCTCGGCGTCGAGCTCGTCCGCAAGGTCCGCGATCAGGGCGTCACCGTCGTCATGGTCGAGCACGTCATGGAGATCGTCATGCCGCTGGTCGACCGCGCGGTGGTGCTCAATCTCGGCAAGGTGCTCGCTGAGGGCAAGCCGCAGGATGTGGTCCGCGACGACGCCGTCATCACCGCCTATCTGGGGGAGAGACACCGTGCTGCTTGAAGTTTCCGCCCTGACCACGGCCTATGACGGGTTGATCGCCATCTCCGACATCTCGGTCTCGGTCGCCGAGGGCGAGATCGTCGTCGTCGCCGGTGCCAACGGAGCCGGCAAGTCGACCCTGCTGAAATCGGTCTCCGGCATGGAGAAGCCGCGCTCAGGCGAAGTCCGCTTCGACGGCGAGACGATCAGCGGCCTGCCCGGTCACGAGATCACCCGGCGTGGCGTCGCCTATGTCCCGGAGAACCGGCGGCTGTTTCCGCGCCTCTCGGTCGCCGACAATCTCAGGCTCGGCAGCTACCTCCACCGGGCCAAGGCCGATCGCGAGCAGCCGCTGGAGCAGGTGTTCACGCTGTTTCCCCGCTTGAAGGAACGCCTGCCGCAACGCGCCGCGACCTTGTCCGGCGGCGAGCAGCAGATGCTCGCCATCGGCCGCGCCCTGATGACGCGGCCGCGAATCCTGATGCTGGACGAGCCGTCGCAGGGCATCATGCCGAAGCTGGTCGACGAGATCTTCGAGGCGGTGCTGGCGATCCGCAAGGTTGGCGTCACCGTGCTCCTGGTCGAACAGCGTCTGGTCGAGAGCCTCGAGATCGCCGACCGCGCCTATGTGTTGCAGACCGGGCGGGTGAGCCTCTCCGGCACGGCGGCCGAGGTGCGCGACAATCCCGATATCCGCCAGGCTTATCTCGGTATTTGATGGGAGCGGCTCCGCCGGCCGGCGGCGCCGCGCTCCGCTCCATCGGCCTGGGAGGATCTCAGATGGTGTCCGTCGATCTCAATTCCGATCTCGGCGAAGGCTTCGGTGCCTATAGCTGCGGCGACGACGAGGCCATGCTCGCCATCGTTACCTCGGCGAACGTCGCCTGCGGGCTGCATGCCGGCGACCCCGAGATCATGGCGAAGGCCTTTGCGACGGCGCGCGAGCGCGGCGTCGCGATCGGCGCCCATCCGGGCTTTCCCGACCTCTGGGGCTTCGGGCGCCGCCGCATCCCGTTCTCGACGGGCGAGATCGAGCGTCTGGTCGCCTATCAGATCGGCGCCGCGGCTGCGCTGGCGGCTTATGCCGGTCACCGCATCACCTATGTGAAATCTCATGGCGCGCTCGGCAACCTCGCGGCCGAGGACCGGGCGGTCGCCGACGCGGTCGCACGCGCCGTCAAGGCTGTCGACCCTGGTCTGGCGCTGCTGGCGATCGCGCTATCCGAGCAGGTGACTGCCGGCGAGGCGGCCGGGCTTTCCGTCCATCAGGAGATCTTCGCCGATCGCGGCTATACCGAGGAAGGGCAGTTGATTGCGCGCGGCAAGCCTGGCGCCATGATCTCCGATCCAGAGGATGCCGCTGGCCGTGTCGTCGAGATGGTGACCGAAGGAATCGTTATCACGGCCTCCGGCAAGCGCCTGCCGACGAAGGTTCATTCGATCTGCGTGCATGGCGATTCGAGCCATGCCGTCGCGATGGCTCGGCATGTGCGCAAGGCGCTGGAGCAGGCGGGAGTTCGCCTCGCAGCCTTCGCATGAGCCCTGAGCCGTCCCCGCGGCCGCGTTTCCTCGATGCCGGCGAAGCGGCGCTGGTCGTCGAGTTCGGCACCAGCGTCGACCCTGCGATCAACGACCGTGTGCTCGCCCTCGACGCCGCGCTGGCCTCGGCTGCCCCCGCAGGCGTCCGCGAGTTGGTTCCGACCTATCGCTCGCTGATGATCCATTACGATCCGCTGCGGCTCAGCCGTGATGCGCTCGTCGCGCTCGTGGAGGAGCGGCTGGCCGCGCCGATGGTGCAGACCCGCGCCGCCTCGTTCTGGACGCTTCCCTGCTGCTATGACGAGCCGCATGGCGAGGACCTCGCCGAACTGGCTGCGCTCATGGGTTTGCCGGCCGAGAGGGCCGCCGCGATCCATGCCGGCGCGACCTATCGCGCTTACATGTACGGCTTCGCGCCCGGCTTCACCTATCTCGGCGGCTTGCCCGAAGAGATCGCGATCTCGCGCCGGACGAAGCCGCGCCCGCCGCACAACACCAAGGTGGTGCTGGTGGGCGGCGGGCTGAGCGCGATCGCGACCTTCTCGATGCCGACCGGCTGGTATGTCGTCGGGCGCACGCCGGAGCGGCTCTATGCGCCGGAGCGGCCGAGCGCCTTCCTGATGGAGCCGGGCGACAGCCTGCGCTTCGAGCCGGTCGACTGCGCCACCTTCGCCATGCTCGACAAGCGCGCCGAGGCCGGCGAGGTCGTCGCCCGGAGACAGCCTGCATGACTGCGCTCAGCGTGCTCGCGGCCGGGCCGGGCTCCACCATCCAGGATGGCGGCCGCCATGGCTTTCTGCGCTATGGCGTCACCGGCGCCGGCCCGATGGACCCTTTCGCTCATGCGCTCGCGAACCGTGCCCTCGGCAATCCTGCCGGCGCAGCCGCGATCGAGGTTTCGCTCGGCGGCCTTGAGGTCACGGCGGAAGGTGGCCCCGTCGCGGTCGCGCTCGCTGGCGGCGCCTTCGCGGTGACGCTGGATGGTCAGGCGCTGCCGCCGGCCGTCGTCGCCATGGTCGAGCCGGGCGCCAAGCTGAAGCTGCGCGCCGGCCAGGCCGGGGCCTGGTGCTATCTCGCCGTACCCGGCGGCTTCGACGTGCCGCAGGTCCTCGGTTCAGCCGCGACCCACACCCGCACCGGCATCGGCGGCATCGCGGGGCGGGGGCTCATGGCCGGCGACCGCCTGGCCATCGCGGGAATGTCCCCCGCCGAGGTCGAGACGGGTGAGATCGTCGCTCCGTTGCTGGAGCGGCCGGCCGAGACGATCCGGGTCATCCTCGGTCCCCAGGACGATTATTTCGCGCCTGACCAGATCGCCGCCTTCCTCGCCGGCCCCTGGACCATATCGGCCCGCGGCGACCGCATGGCCTGCTTCCTGGAAGGACCGAAGCTCACCCATGTCCGCGGCTACAATATCGCTTCGGACGGTATCGCCATGGGGGCGATCCAGGTCCCAGGCGAGGGGCAGCCGATCGTGCTGATGGCGGACCGGCAGTCGACCGGAGGTTATCCGAAGGTTGCCACCGTCATCGGCCCGGACCTCGGGCGCCTCGCCCAGGCGCGACCCGGGAGCACGGTCTCGTTTAGGGCCGTGACCCATGCCGAGGCGGTGGCGGCGCGGGCCGCGGAACACGCCTTTCTCTCGGCTGCGATCCCGGTCGAACCGCTGATCCGCCGGCATTTCCCCTCGGAATTCCTGCTCGGCCTCAACCTGATCGATGGCTGGGTCGATGCCCGGCAACCGGCCTGACAGGGTGAGAATTGCAGCAGCGGGTGAGCGACTAGTGCCGCGTCTATTCTGAAGCATTTCGCATTAGGGAATGCTTCAAACGAGTAGTATCGACTGCCTCGGCTACGAAGGCGCGAATGAGCGGCAACCGCTTCGAGCTCCTCGACCAGACTATGCCGATATCGCGTGTCGGCGCCCCGATCGCCCTTATTCGGCGTACATTCGATCCTTCTGGCCAGGGGGGCAGCCAATCCGGGACGAGTGAGACACCGAGACCGCGGCTGACGAGAATCGTGATCGCTTCAAGTGAGTCGAGCTCATACCGCTCCTGAGGCCTAATTTTCAGCTTCCGCAGATAGAGGTCGACAATGCGGCCTCCCCAATGGTTGCGATCGTAGCGAATGAATGGTTCCCGCTTGAGGAGTACGCGCGGGTTTGTCTCGGCGACGGCTGGCGGCGTGATGACGAGGAGTTCTTCCTGGCGCAACAGGACCCAGTCGAAGGCTTTGGGCAAAGCAAAATGGGGCTGGACAATGATCGCTGCGTCGAGCTTACCCACAGTGATCTGGGAATAGAGATCGCCCGACATGCCCGGTAGGATGTAAAGTTCTATCCCCGGTCGGTTCTGCCGCAATTGCACGAGTAGGTCGGGCAGCAGCCCTGTCAGGGCCGAATGGATGACGCCGATGCGCAGCAAGCCGGTTTCGAGATCGGCTGCCGCTGCCGCCTTGATATCGTCCGCGACGGTAAGCATGCGCTCGACGTCCTGGAGAATGGCGGCGCCCGCCGGTGTCACCTGCATTGCGTGGCCGGCACGCTGGACGAGCGTTTGTCCGATCTCGTCCTCCAGCGCCTTGATGCGCTGGACGACCGCCGACGGCGTGATGTTGAGCCGCCGGGCCGCCTCGGACAGCGAGCCGGTTTGCACGACGCTCAGGAAGGTCTGGAGAAAGCGTGTCTCCATTTTCAGTTTCTCTGAATTTCGAATGCGGGAAAACGCATATTCCGGTGATCGGTGACCTCGTCAATAACTGTCGGCTGCACCGCTGAAACAAAACCCCGTGCGGCGGGTCGCGGCCTTCCTTGAACAAGGACATGCGCAGCATGAGCGTCTTTGAGCGCGCCTTCGATCCGGAGCAGAACACAGCGCTGGCCACCGGCGCCGGTAACGGCATTGGTCGTGCAATCGCCCAGGCTCTGGTCGCGGAAGGCGTTCGGACCATGTTCGCCGACCTGAGCGAGGAGAGGGTTGCCGCTGCCATTGCCGCCTCGCCGAGGCCGGAACTCGCCGTGCCGTGGGTCGGCGACCTCGCCAGTCGCACGGGTTGCGACGCATTGCTGGCTCATGCCTTCGCCGCCCTCGGCACCATCAGCCATTTCGTCCACAGTGCAGCTCCTCCGCGGCTTGAGACAGACCACGTCTTGTCCGTGTCGGACGAGACCTGGGAGCGCATGCGCGCTGTGAATGTTGACGCCGGCTTCCATCTGGCGCGCGAGATCGCTCGCTCGCTGATCGCGGAGCGCAAGCCGGGCTCGTTCCTGATCCTGACCTCGCTGCATGTGGCGACGCCGCGCAACCTGCCTCATTACAGCACCTCGAAGGCAGCGCTGGCCATACTCGTCAAAGAGCTTGCCAAGACGCTGGGGCGCTTCGGCATCAGGGTGAACGCGCTGGTGTCGGGCGCGATCGCCGCCGGTGGATTCGTGGCCGACCCCTCGCTGACGCGGCATATTCCACTCGGGCGGCTCGGACGCAGCGAGGATCTCGCGCCGATGGCGCTCGCGGTCCTGTCGAACCGCCTGTCTGCCTATGTCACCGGCTCGGCCTTCGTCGTCGATGGCGGCCTGTCGCTGACCAACTGGTTCGACCCGCCGGCACTCAACGAGTTCTAAGCCGCCAAGGCATCATCACGGAGGTCGCCATGACCGACACGCCACAGATCACCACCCGTTCCGACGGGCTGCTCGCCAACAACGCCGGCAACTACGCCATTCTGCCGAGCGGCGCGGCCTATTGCTCCGGCATCGTTCCCGATGAGGGATACGAGGTTGTGCGCGCCGAGCGTCAGAACTGGGTTCCGCTCGACGAGGCCTATGAATTCATCGAAAGCTATCTGAAGAGCATCGGCCGGCCGGTCCAGGCCTTCTGTGGGATCGAGCTCCGCGTGCCGGAACCGCTGAGCCTCGACAACTGGTCGAGCTTCAACGTGCCATACCTCGCGAAGCTGCGCGAATGGGGCCTGCTCTTCGGCGACTATAGCTGCGTCTGCCGTTCGAACATCGCACTCGACCTTCATCCGCCGGCGGCGACAGCGATGTGCGCCTTCAGCTACACAGTGCCCGCGACCGCGAAGACGACCACCTTCCTCTTGTCCGGCCAGGCCGATATCGGGGCGGACGGCAAGATCATCGCCGAGGGCGATACAAGCCAAGCTGCGATGCAGCGGCGCACCCGCTTCACCATCGACACGGTCGGCGCGACGCTGGCAAAGCTCGGGCACTCGTGGAGCGAGACGACGCGCATCGCGCTCTTCCATGCGCACGAGATTCCGGAGCTGTGGGGCCCGGGCTTGCTCGGCTCAATAGGGGAGCCGATCCGCCGCGGCGTGCTGGTTTACCGCGCCCGTCCGCCGATCGCGGGCGGCGAGGTCGAGCTCGAGGCGCGCGCCATCCGGCAGGAATTCAGCGTACCTGGTCGGTAGGACGGAGCGGCGGTCTGCGCTGCATGGTCGCTGATAGTTTTTCTGTCTTTCGAAAACGATGAAACGCGTATTCCCTTTCTTTCATATGGGCGCATGCTTCCAGGGAGAAAGATGAGGGGCGCGGGAGGCCGATCTACTTGACGGCCGGGCCCCCGATGGAGGCGGAACGATGCATGGTACGACTGCAACCTCCCCGTCTGCGCCGGCGCTCGGCGTTCGGCTCGCGCGGCGCATGTCGGCGGTCCAGCCGTCCCCGACGATCGCAATCACTCAGCTCGCCAACGAACTGCGGCGCCAGGGCAAGGACGTCATCGGCTTGTCGCAGGGCGAACCCGATTTCGACACGCCCGATCACGTCAAGGCGGCGGCCAAGGCCGCCATCGACGCCGGGCAGACGAAATACACAGATGTCGACGGTACGCCCGAGCTGAAGCGCGCCATCGTCGCCAAGTTCGAGCGTGAGAACGGCCTGCGCTATGAGCCGTCGCAGATCAGCGTCGGGACCGGCGGCAAGCAGGTGCTCTACAACGCGCTCTGCGCCACGCTTGACGAGGGCGACGAGGTCGTCATCCCGGCGCCCTATTGGGTCTCCTATCCCGACATGGTTCGGCTCGCCGGCGGCCACCCGGTCATCGTCCCCTGCGGCGAGACCGGCGGCTTCAAGCTGACGGCCGGAGCACTGGCAGCCGTGATCACCCCCCGCACGAAATGGCTGGTGCTCAACTCGCCGAGCAACCCGACTGGTGCCGGCTACACGGCGGCCGAGCTGCGCGCCCTTGCCGACGTGTTGCTCGACCATCCGCAGGTGATGGTGCTCACCGACGACATGTACGAGCACCTGCGCTATGACGATTGGGAATTCGCCACCATCGCCGCTGTTGAGCCGAGGCTGTTCGACCGCACGCTAACGGTCAACGGCGTCTCGAAGGCCTATGCGATGACCGGCTGGCGCATCGGCTATGCCGGTGGCCCGGCCAAGCTGATCAAGGCGATGGCGACGATCCAGTCGCAGAGCACGACCAATCCGAGCTCGGTGTCGCAAGCCGCCGCTATCGCGGCCCTGAGCGGCCCGCTCGACTTCCTGGCCGAGCGCAATGTGGTGTTCCAGCAACGACGCGACCTTTGCCTCGCGGCGTTCAACAGCATCCCGGGCCTCGGCTGCCGCAAGCCGGACGGCGCGTTTTACCTGTTCCCATCCTGCGCCGGCGTGATCGGCCGCCGCCGCGCGGACGGTCGTCTCATCGAGACGGATGTCGACTTCGCGACCTTCCTCCTGGAGGAGGCCAATGTCGCGGTCGTGCCCGGCTCGGCCTTCGGGCTTCCGCCCTTCTTCCGCATTTCCTTCGCCACCGCCACGGAGCGCCTCCGGCTCGCCTGCGAGCGCATCGCCGACGCCTGCGGCAAGCTCGGCTGAAACTGGTCGGACTTTGAAAGGACGCAATCGATGGATCTCGGCATCAACGGTAAGACAGCGCTCGTGCTCGGGGCCGGCGGTGGCCTCGGCAGCGCGATCGCCAAGGCACTGGCACGTGAAGGTGTTCGAGTCGCGCTCGGCGACATCGATCCAGCGGCGGCGGAGCTTCCCGGCTCCGTGCTGCCCTTCATCCTGCGAGGTGTGGCACTCATCGGTGTCGAATCCGCTGGTCCGCCGCCGGCCGTCCGCGAGGCCGCATGGACGCGGCTCGCGCGCGACCTCGACAAGGTCAAGCTGAGAACAATGTACGAGGTCCAGCCTTTCGAAGCGCTGCCGGACGTTGCCGGCAAGGTCCTCGCGAACCTGGTGCGAGGCCGCGTCGTCATCAGCATCGCGGGGTAGGCACCGGGAAGACCGAGTGGCCCGACACGATCACCGTCCGGCAGCTCACGCAGCGGCTGATCGGTCTGGCTGATACCACCGCGGGCTTGCCCGGCATCAAGCGCGCCGAGCTCGCGGCGCTGGCCGATGCTCAGCGCCTCATCTCCGAAAGCCGTCGCCTCGTCACCGAACTCGGCGCGCTGGTCTCGCAGGAGGTGCAGAAGACGGAGGCCGTCGCGAAAGCGGCCGCCGACCGTTCGGCCGAGGCGATCCTGCTCGGCCGGAACCTGCTCCTCGCGATCGCCGCCGCCTCGCTCGCCGGAGCCTTGCTGATCGGCTGGTTCTATGTGCGGCGCCATCTCGTGGCACGGCTGCGGGTTCTGACCGAAGCCGCGACCAGCATCGCCAGCGGGCAATCTTCCGCGCCGCTGCCGAAGGCGAGCAATGACGAGCTCGGCGACCTGGTGCGAGCTCTCGCCGTCTTCCAGCGGACGCGCGACGACCTGATCCAGGCGGCCAAGCTCGCCGCGCTGGGGCAAATGGCGGCCGGCCTGAGCCACGAGCTCAACCAGCCGCTGGCCGCGATCCGCTCGCACGCCCACAACAGCGCGCTGCTGCTGGAGCGCGGCCGGCCGGACGATGCGCGCGAGACGATCGCACGCATCCAGGCCCTGACCGCGCGGGCGGCCGAACTGATCGCCCATCTCCGGCGCTTCGCCCGCAAGCCTGGCGTCGTGCTCGCCCCCGTCGAGGTCGGCGAGACCATCGCGACCGCCCTGTCCCTGTTCGGCCCCCCGCCTCGATGCGGAGCGCGTGGAGCTGCGGCAGGAGCTCCCAGCCAGCCGGCTCTATGTCCGTGCTGAGGAGATCCGTCTGGAGCAGGTCCTGGTCAATCTCGTCGCGAATGCGCTCGACGCCGTTGCGAGCCTGGAAGGCGCCGCGCTGACCGTCGGCGCGCGCCGGTGCGGCCACAGTGTCGAAATCTGGGTCGAGGACAACGGCCCTGGGATCGCCCCATCCCATCTGGAGCGGATCTTTGATCCCTTCTTCACCACCAAGCCGGTCGGGTCGGGGCTCGGCCTCGGCCTTTCGCTGTCCTACAACATCATCAAGGACCTCGGCGGCACGCTCGCTGTGGCCTCGACCGGCCCCTCCGGCACGCGCTTCCTGATTACCCTCGAAGGCGCGACGACACACACCATGGCTCCACTGGAAGCTGACGCATGAGCGCTCCGAAGATCGTTCTCGTCGATGACGACGCCGAAGTGCTCGACGCCTGGCGACTGACCCTGGAGCTCGACGGCTTCGAGGTCATCACCAGGCGCACGGCCGATGCCGCGCTCTCCCAGCTGACCCGCGACAGCTCCGCGGTGCTGGTCAGCGACGTGCGCATGCCCGGCCGCGACGGCTTCGGTCTGCTGTCGGCGGTGACCGCTATCGATGCCGAACTGCCGGTGGTGCTGATCACCGGGCACGCTGATGTGCCGATGGCCGTCCGAGCGATCCGCGAAGGCGCCTGGGATTTCGTCGAGAAGCCGGCCGACCCCGTCCTGCTGATCGAAACCGTGCGGCGCGCGAGGTCGTGATGGGGAAGCTTCTCGCCGATCCCGGTGGGGCGCGTGCGCTATGCGGCCAGTGAGCGAGAAGGCGAAGCGCATGCAGGATGCCTGTGTCGCGGACGTAGATTCGGGCTTTCAGCCAAGGCGCCAATGTCTGTTAGTGGCGCATTTCACGGGCGGTTGTGGCGCTTATCGGAACCACGTGCCGGTAGTGATATGCGGCTAAGGGTGGTTTCTTGACGGCGAAACTGCCAGCAGGCTGCGAGCTTGACGCGCTACCTACTAGAAGGTAGTCATGTCACATGAACAACTTGACGCCGACATCCGAAGAGATCCTCGCCTGTGCGCGGTCGCTAATCGTATCCGGCGGCTATAACGGGTTCAGCTATGCTGACATCTCGGAGGTGGTGGGTATCCGCAAGGCGAGCATCCATCACCACTTTCCGACCAAGGCCGATCTCGTGCGGACGCTTGTGAGCCGTTACCGTCAGGATGCCGAGGCCAGTGTCGCTCATATGGAGCGCAACACCCCCGATCCACGTGATCAACTGCAGAACTATGTGGGCTACTGGAAAGGCTGCATTGCAGATTCAAGCAGACCGTTTTGCATCTGCGCGCTCCTGGCAAGCGAGCTCCCAGTTCTGCCGCCGGATGTCGCGCTTGAGGTCCGCGGCTATTTTCGGCTGCTGTCGGCTTGGCTGACGTCTGCGTTCGAACGAGGCGCTGAGCTCGGATTTTTCGCCTTGTTGAACGCGCCTCGCGTCGAAGCTGAAATGTTCATGGCGACCGTTCACGGGGCGATGCTTTCGGCACGGGCCTATGGAGACCCTGAGATCTTTGGGCTGATCACGGGGCCCCTCCTGGAGAGGCTTTCGCCGCGGAGCTGACACCTGCTTTCCAATCCGTCGAGTGGATCATGGCGCGCCGCATCGACGGTTACGTTTGAGCGCTATGCCTACCAACTAATAGGTAAGGATTTCGTACCATGCTTCGCAAATTCATCCCCGCACTGCTTTTTGCTGGTGCGTTGAGTTCTCCGGCCACGAGCATCCTCCTGATGCCGGCGATGGCGCAGAACGCGAAGGTCGATCGGGTCAATGTCAGGGGCAGCGTCATCGGCCTGACCGGCGACGTTCTTAAGGTCAAATCACGAGAGGGCAATGTCGTCGACGTGATGTTTGCATCCGAAGCGAAGGTCTCCGGTGTCGCTCGCGCCCAGGTGACGGACATCAAGCCAGGCGATTATGTCGGCATCGCTTCGCTTCCGAAGGCAGATGGCGGCGACGGCGCGCTCGAAGTCCTGATTTTTCCGCCGGCGCTCAAGGGAGCCGGAGAAGGAAACTTCGGCTGGGACCTCAAGCCCAACAGCAGCATGACCAACGCCACGGTCGCGGACGCGGTGAAGGGCGTCGACGGCCGCACTGTCACCGTTTCCTATCACGGCAAGGAAAAGAAGATCGCGATACCGGATGGCACGCCGGTCGTGACATTGGCTCCGGCCAAGAAAGAAGACCTCGTCTCCGGAGCGGTGGTGTTCGTTGCCGCCGCCAAGGACGGCAAGGGCGCGCTGACCGCGCAGCAAGTCGTCGTCGGTGCCAACGGCGTCGTTCCGCCGATGTGAACCAGCCAGGCTGCCGGTCGGCTCGTTGAGGCTAGAATACCGCCTCTCGGAGTCGGCCGGCACCAGCGGCCATCGCATTCACGTACGACAACCGCATTCGCAGCAATAGGCAGCTAAGGAGCCCGCTATGACGGAATGGGCGCGCAATGACAATGACGAGCCACCGAGAGTTTCTCTCGTCCGACGGCATTCCATCGCCACGCGCCTCACGCATTGGCTGAACGTTCTGTGCCTGAGTTTCCTGCTGCTCAGCGGCTTGCAGATCTTCAACGCGCATCCCGAACTGTACTGGGGTCACTATGGCGCGGATGGAGACCCAGCGGTGCTGACGATCGGCGCCGGCGGCAGCGGCGACGATTTGCATGGCTTCTTGCGGATTGCGGGAGTCGAACTGCCGACGACGGGCGTGCTCGGCGTCTCGAACTTTGAGGGCACCCCGACTCCACGCGCCTTCCCCGCCTGGTCGACGATTCCATCCTTTCAGGACCTGGCAGCGGGTCGACATTGGCACTTCTTCTTCGCCTGGCTCTTCGTCATCAATGGTCTCGTCTATCTCGCCTGCAGTTTTCTGAGCGGTCATTTCCGGCGGGACCTGACACCGACGCGTCATCAGCTGTCATTGCATCACCTCTGGCATGAGGTCGTTGACCATGCCCGGCTTCGCTTCCCGGAAGGTGACGAGGCCCGGCACTACAATGCGCTCCAGAAGCTGACCTATCTGATCGTCATCGTCGTTCTGCTGCCGATGATGCTCATCACCGGTTTGACGATGTCGCCGGGGATCGACGCCGTGCTTCCCTGGCTCGTCGACGTCTTTGGCGGGCGTCAGACCGCCCGGACGATCCACTTCATCACAGCGTCCCTTCTCGTGCTGTTCGTGATCGTGCATGTCGCGATGGTCGTTCTGTCGGGCACCTGGAACAACACGCGCTCGATGATCACGGGCCGTTATGCCATCCGACACGGTGGGCGGAAATCATGACTGTTCAGTTCTTCACGCGCCGCCGCTTCCTGATCGGCAGTACGCTCGGCGCCAGTGCTCTGACTCTTTCGGGCTGCGACGTGCTTGAGCGGAACGAGCAAGTGGGTTCGGTCATTCGCTCTGCCGAGAATCTGACGATGAGGGCGCAGAGGCTGTTGCAAGGCCGCGATGCGCGCGCCCGCGAATTCGCTGAGACGGATATTTCGCCCTCGTTCCGCGTGAATGGAACGAGCCGACCCGACAGCGAGGACTATGCAGCTTTCGTCGAGAATGGCTTTGCGGATTGGCGATTGAAGATCGACGGCCTCGTCGATCGGCCGCAGGAGTTCACGCTGGCGGATCTGAAGAAGCTTGCTGCGCGAACGCAGATCACCCGACACGATTGCGTCGAAGGCTGGAGTGCCATCGGAAAATGGACAGGCGTCCCTCTCGGACTCGTCCTGACTGCCGCCGGACTGAAGCCGTCGGCTCGCTTCGCGGTCTTCCATTGTGCCGATGAGCTGGAGAAGACGCTCGATGGTAGCGGCCGCTACTACGAGAGCATCGATCTTATCGATGCCTTCCACCCTCAAACGATCCTGGCCTATGCCATGAATGGGAAGGACCTTACCATCGGGCACGGCGCGCCCCTGCGCCTGCGGGTTGAGCGGCAACTCGGCTACAAGCAGGCGAAATACCTCATGCGCATCGAGCTCGTCGATAGCTTCTCAGGCTTTTGGGGCGGCAATGGCGGCTATTGGGAAGATCGCGGATATGAGTGGTATGCCGGCATTTGAGCGGCTGATATCCTCGGCCCTCAAACTTGACCGATGCAAGCCCAGTCTCCCATGGGTGAAATGGGCTTTTGGCGTCGCCGATGTTGAACGCTTCGGTCATGCACTCGTCTTTCCCGCCGGCTCGCGACGTGAAGGAGGCAAGGCTGAGGGCAAGGCTCGTCGCCTGAACTACCTGCTGCTGCTTCCTGAAGCGAACTATCTCAGCCCAATATGCGCACCACCGGCCGGCTGCCCGCTCGATACGTACACGGAGAAGATGGAAGCTGCTCCGGCCACCCGCCGACATCGGGCTGCTGCCGTAAGGCAGGCTCAGCAAAAGATCTATGTTGGCGCAACCTGCATGCGCCAGATCAAGCCCCTCCCACCGATGGCGTGGGCCCGTCAGCACCTCGTTTCGCCGGACATCGAGAAGAATTTCAGGGCTCGTTGGTCGCACGACAACCAAAGGCTGTCGCCGGGCCTGGCGTCTCGCCCATCGCGTTGTTCGGCGGTGACGATATCTCCGTTGTCGAGCTTGCAATGGAGATATCGCGTGCTGCCGAGATACTCGGCGAATTCGACCTGCGCCGGCAGCGAATTTTCTCGCCTTTCTCCGACCGACCAATGTTCGGGGCGAATTCCGAGTTTGATTGCCTCTTTCGGCGCAGCCGGCATCGGCCTATCGAGTTCGATCTCGGTTCCCGCGATGCTGACACGGTTTGCGGCCACGCAGACACCGTCGACGATGTTCATGCGTGGCGAGCCGATGAAGCCCGCGACGAACAGATTCGCGGGATTCTCGTAGACCTCCCGCGGCGTCCCGACCTGCTCGATCTTGCCGTCGCGCAGCACGACGATGCGGTCCGCCAGCGTCATCGCCTCGGTCTGGTCGTGCGTGACGTAGATCATCGTGTTGCCGAGCTCGCGGTGCAGCCGCGCGATCTCGACGCGCATGCTGACCCTGAGTTCCGCGTCGAGATTGCTCAGCGGCTCGTCGAACAGGAACACCTGCGGCTTGCGGACGATCGCCCGGCCGATCGCGACGCGCTGCCTCTGGCCGCCCGAGAGCTGGCCGGGGCGCCGTTCGAGAAGCGGACCGATCTTGAGGATGTCCGCCGCCAGATCGACCTGCTTCCTGATCTCGGCCGCCGGCGTCCTGGCGATTTCCAGACCGAAGGCCAGGTTCTCGCGCACGCTCATATGCGGATAGAGCGCATAGGACTGGAACACCATCGCGATGCCGCGCTTCGACGGGTCGAGATCGGTGACGTCCCAGCCGGCGATCAGGATGTCGCCATCCGTGACCTCCTCGAGACCGGCGATCATGCGCAGCAGGGTCGACTTGCCGCAGCCCGACGGGCCGACGAAGACGATGAATTCTCCGCCTTCCACCTTGAGATCGAGGTCGTGGATGACGTCGACGGAGCCGAAGCTCTTGCGGACGCCCTTCAGCTCGATGGTCGCGTTGTCTTGCGTTGTCATTGCCCGGCCCCGGCCCTGACCCACACCAGCATTTCGCCGGGCTCGCGATTGTCCCAGAGGTGATAGGGCACGAGCCGTGCCGTCGCCTCGATATGGTCTGGCTTGTGCGGATCGTAGAGCTTGCCGTTCCGACGGGGCCATTGCTCGCGTCGCGCCGGAATCTCGATCGCGACCGTGTTGTTCAGCTCTGGGAGAGGCACCGTCTTCGCGCCCGATAGGTCGTCCGGCACGATCAGCGCGTTGAGATCTGCGCCGTTGTCGACTTCCTCGGTGCAGTAGATCAGCGGTCCGCGGGCGATCGCGACGCGACCCAGGTCCGCCTTCACTGCCGGGTGTGCGTAAAGCGCGCGCACATCCATCGGCAGGTCGAGTTCCAGCCGGTCTCCGTCCTGCCAGTTGCGCTTCAGGTGGAAGTAGCCGCCGCGCACCTCGTCGGGCTTCACGGCCTGGCCGTTGAGCGACAGGGCGGCGTTCTCGCACCAGCCCGGCACGCGAAGCGACAAGGTGAAGTGCGAAGGGCTTTCGAGGCCGATGGACATGGCGACGCGGCCATCGGTGGGGTAGCGCGTGTCCTGTGTCAGGTTGACCGTCGTCGTGCCGATCTTCAGCCGGGCCGTGCTGGCGCCGTAGAGATGCAGGGCGATGCCATCGGACGAGACGCCGTACATGTAGCTGCCTATCGCCGTCACGGTCCGGGCGATGTTCGGCGGACAGCACGGGCAGCGGTGCCAGATCCAGCGATGATGGCCGCCGCTGCTTTCCAGCGGATTGTCGTAGAAGAAGCGCGAACCGTCGATCGAAAGACCCGACAGCGCGCCGTTGTAAAGCGCTTGCTCCATGATGTCGGCATAGTGTCGGTCGGGCCCACGCCCGAGCATCCGGCTTGCCCACATCATCAGCGCGACCGCCGCGCAAGTCTCGGCATAGGCGCTTTCGTTGGGCAGGTCGTAATATTCGGTGAAGCCCTCGTTGCTGGCCGCCGGGCCGATGCCGCCGGTGACGTACATCTGCTTCGAGGTCAGGTCCTCCCAGAGCACTTTGAGGGCGTCTGTCAGGCTGTCGTCGCCGAACTCGGTCGCCACATCGGCCATGCCGGAATAGAGATACATTGCCCGGACCGCGTGGCCGACGACCTTGGTCTGCTCACGGACCGGCAGGTGGGACTGGTTGTAGAGATAGGTCTTGTGCCGCCATTGCGTCGGATCGACGCCGCGTTCGGCCGCCTCGACATCGAAATAATTCGGCTGCTGCCCGCGCTGGTCGACGAAATAGCGTGCGAGGTCGAGATAGCGCTGCTCCCCGGTGGTGCGGCCGAGGCGAACCAGCGCGAGCTCGATCTCCTCGTGCCCGCAATAGCCGGGCCTCTGGCCAGGGTTTGGTCCGAATGTCGCGTCGATATGATCGGCATAGCGGCACATGACGTCGAGCAGCTTGCGCTTGCCGGTCGCGTGGAAATAGGCCACCGCGGCTTCCATCAGGTGGCCGGCGCAATAGAGCTCGTGGCAGTCCCGCAGATTGGTCCAACGCTGGCCCGGCTGCATCCGGACGAACCAGGAATTCATGTAGCCGTCTGGCTGCTGCAAGCCGGCGAACATGTCGATGATCGCGTCCATCTTGGCTTTGAGATCGGAATTGGGCTTGCGATAGAGCGCATAGGCCGCCGTCTCGATCACCTTGGCGACGTCTGAATCCCAGAACATCTGGACGTTCACGGTGTCCGGCGTGCCGTCGGCGCGGGTGTGCCAGGGCATCTTCACCTCCGGCACCGGGCGCGTCGGGTCGATCTGGTCTAACATGCCGGCTACGACGCAGCGGTCGTATAGGATCATCACCGTGCGGTCGACGATCGCGTCGATGCGCTCGCCCCAGAAGCCGCGCATCTCTACATCGGGAACGGCGGGGGGCCTGAAGACGCTGGCCTTGGGCTGGTGGTGCGAGGTCATCATTGTCACCGCTTTGTCGTTGGGAAGGATCACTTGACGGCGCCCGCGGTGAGACCGCGGATGTAGTAGCGCTGCAGCAGGAGGAAGAGGGCGAGGCAGGGCGCCATCATCAGCATCACGCCCGATTGCACCGCGCCCCAGTCGATGGTGCCAAACTGGCCGGAGCGGACCGCCGCCATCATCACGGGGAGCGTGTATTTCTTCTGGTCGGTCAGCAGGATCAGCGCCGCCAGGAACTCGTTCCACGAGGCCAGGAAGGCGAAGATCGCGACCGTCGCGACCCCCGGCAGAACCAGCGGCAGCATCACCCGGCGCAGCATCAGGAACACCGAGGCGCCGTCGACACGCGCCGCGTCCTCGATCTCCTTCGGCACAGCGTCGAAGGCGTTGCGCATCATGAAGATCGAGAAGGGCAGATGCAGCGTCACATAGATCAGGACGATGCCGGGCAGCGTGTTCTGCAGGCCGAGCCGCGTGAGGATCAGGAAGAGCGGCGTTAGGATCGACTGGAACGGGATCATCACCGTCGAGATGATCAGCACAAACAGCACGTTCTTCAGCGGGAACTTAAAGCGCGAGAAGCCGTAGCCCGCCAGCAGGCTGATGATCACGGTGACGACCACGGTCGCGGCCGCGACGGTCAGGCTGTTGCCGGCATAGGTCCAGATGCCGACGCCGTATTTCGCCAGGTTCTCGTAGCTCTGGGTGCTCAAGCCTTCGACCGGCCAGGGTGGCAATGGCGGCCGCGCGGCCTCGGCCGAGGGCTTGAACGAGACCAGCGCGCTCCAGGCGATTGGCGCCACGAACAGCAGCGAGATGAAGAGACCGATTGCGTGGTAGCGCGTAGTGGCGAACAGCCTGCGTCGGGCCGTGGCGACCTTGCGTTCGGACATCAGACGCCCTCCGGCGTGCGCAGCAGCCGCAATTGCACGACGCTGATCGTCACCAGGATCGCCAGCAGCACCATCGACATCGCCGCGCCGTAACCCAGCCGGAACGAGACGAAGGACTGGCTGAAAATCCAGTAGACGGCGGTGATGGTGCTGTTCTGCGGCCCGCCATCGGCGATGATGTAGAACTGATCGAAGGCCAGCACCGAGCCGGCGACGGAGAGGATCAGCGCCAGCGCGATCGTCCGCCGCATCAGGGGCAGGGTGATGCGCCGGAAGCGCTGCCAGGATGAGGCGCCGTCGATCCGCGCCGCCTCCTGCACCTCCGACGAGATGCCCTGCAGGCCGGTGAGCAGGATGATCATGTTGAAGCCCGCGGTCTTCCAGACGACCATGACGATGATCGACCAGAACGTGGTGTCGAATCTGGCGAGCAGGTTGACCGGCTTCTCCGTCAGGCCGAGCTTGAGGGCCAGCGGCGAGAACAGCCCGACATCGACGTTCATCAGCCAGGCCCAGAGCAGGCTGGCCGAGCCGAAGCCGACGACCACGGGCAGGAAGATCGCCGTGCGGTAGACCTTGATCATCGGGCGCGCCTTCTCGGCGAACAGCGCCAGCGGGAAGGCGACCGCGAAGATCGCGATGGTCACGACCACCGTGTAATAGAGCGTGAAACGCATCGCATTCCAGAAGCGCTGGTCGCTCATCAGGTTCAGGTAGTTGTCGAGGCCGATGAAGCGCGGCCGGCCGAGCAGCGGCCAGTTGTGCAGCGACATCCAGAACGCCATTCCGAGCGGCACAAGGAAGAACACTGCGACCAGTAGCACTGCTGGGGCCACGAAGAGCAGGCCGGCCAGCTGTTTGCGGCGCAGGCGTGCGCCCCGGCGCCCGGCCGAAGGGAAGGGAAGTGTCGCTTGCGCGGTCATGACATCGTTCCGGCGAGGTTCGATCGGTCCCGGGACAGCGATCGCGCCCGGGCACTCTGCGGGTTGGGGGGCCGGGGCTTCGCCGGCTATTTCCCGGAGGAGTCGATGATCGACTGCATCGTCTTCTCAGCCTTGACGAGCGAGCCCTCGACATCGTTGCCGAAGAACACCTCGTTCAGCATCTGCTTCCACGGGCCGGTGCTGCTGTTGATGATGTCGTTGTAGACGGGCGAGGAGGGCGTCCTGCCGATCTTCATCGCCTCAGTCGCGGTCAGATAGCGCTGGTCGAGGTCCTTCACCGCCTCGGCGGCGACGTCGGCGCGCGTCGGCAGGCTGCCGAGCCTGGCGAGGAGGGTCTGGCCTTCGAGCGAATAGACGAAGGTCAGGAACTCCTTCACCGCCGGCATGTTCTTGCGGCCCGCGGTGACGACGAAGTTGTCGCCGCCGGCGAAGGAGGCCTTGCCGCCGGTCTTGCCCGGCAGGAAGGTCACGCCGAATTCGACCTTGGGGTAGTTCTTGACGAGGTTGCCGATCGCGAAAGCGCCGATCGGCGACATGCCGACGCGGTCCGTGGCGAAGCCGCCGAAGAAGTTCGAGCCGGGATCTGTCTTGGCGCTCTCCGGCACATAGCCCTTGCCGATAAGGCCGCGATAAAGTGCCACCGCATCGCGCATCTGCGGCGTGTTCAGCGTCGCCTTCTTGGCGTTGTCGGTCAGGATCTCGCCGCCCGAAGCCCAGACCAGCGGCATGAAGGTGAAGGCGTTGCACCCGCCGCAGGCGCCGGAGAAGTAGAAGCCGCGAATGTCGCCGCCGATGGCGTTGATCTTGCCGGCATACTCTTCGATCTCGGCCCAGTTCGTCGGCCCCTTCTCGGGGTCGAGGCCCGCCTGCTTGAAGAGCCTCTTGTTCCAGAGCAGCACCGAGGCGTCGGCCGACATCGGAACGCCGTAGATGCGGCCCTCATAGGTTCCCGCGCCGAGATGCGCCTTCGACAGATTGTCGAAGAATGGGAAGCCGTTCACCAGATCGGTCAGATCCTCCAGCTGACCGGAGGCGGCGAAGGCCGGAGTATAGACGAGATCCAGCGAGAGGAGGTCTGGCGCCGAGCCGCCAGCGGCCGAAATCGCATATTTCTGAACCATCTCGGTATTCGGGACTATCTGCAGTTCAATCTGCGTCTTGTGCGCGGTGTTGAAGGCCTTCACCAGCGCGGGCATGAAGGCCTCGCTGCTGGAGCGCGACCACATCGTCAGCTTCTGCTGGGCCAGAGCCACGCCCGCCGATGCCTGAACGGCGACGAGGGCGAGCAATGCAGCCTTGATTCCCTTCATGTGCGTCTCCTCCGGTTGCGGCCTTCGTTTCTTGGCCGTTTTTGTTGGGCAGGACCTCCTCAAGACGAACGAACGATCAGGCTACATGGCAGCCTCCAGATACCCTTTTCGACCGTCTCGCCATTGACCAGGCGAACGAGCGCCAATCCCGCCTGCCGCCCCAATTCCTTCAGGTTCATGTCGACCGTGGTGAGTGGCGGGCGCGTCTCCTTGGCGACAATCTCCCAATTGTCGAAGCCAACCACGGAGACGTCACCGGGCACGCTCACGCCACGCTCGCGCAGCGCGTCCACGACGCCGCGCGCGATCTGGTCGTTGCCGCAGAAGATGCCGTCGGGCCTCTCGGCGCCGGACCACAATGCCTCGACCGCCTGATGCCCCCAATGTTCGGACCAGGAACCGAACAGCGTTCCCATGTCGGTCGATGCACCTGCTTCCGCCAGCGTCTGCGCGCAGGCGAGCGCCCTTTCATGCACGACGTCGAATTCAGATGGACCAGTGACATGCGCAATGCGTCGCCGCCCTTGAGCGAGGAGATGACGCACCGCCTCGCCCGCGCCCTGGCGATCGTCCGGAACGAGCGTGATGCTGTCGGCCGGGCCGGCGGTCAGCGCATAGACGACGGGCACAGAGAGCTTCGTGAGGTCGACCGGCAGCGGCTTGTCGATGCGTTTGCCCGTCGCGATGATGCCGTCGACCTGCTTGTCGAGCATCGCGTCGACATGGATTCTGGCGAGGTCGGGATTGTCGCCGATGGCGCACAGGAAGACCGATACGCCGTGGTCGATCAGCCCTTCGGAGATCCCGGCCATCAGAGGCAAGGTGAAGCGGCCATAGGTGTCGTTCGTCAGCAATCCGACGCTGAAGCTGCGCTTGCGGGTCAGGCTTCGCGCGAGTGAGTTGGGCCGGAAGCCGAGTTCTCGGGCGACGCGCTTGATGCGATCGCGCGTCTCGATCGAAATCCGCCCGGTGTCGTTGAGCGCCTTAGATGCCGTCGCGGTGCTGACGCGCGCGGCTTCGGCCACGTCGTAGATCGTCACCCGCTCTCCCGACACCGCGCTTGACATCATTCGCCTCGATTTGAGAAACCGGTTTCTCATAGGATGATTTGGGGGATCGTGCAATGAGAAACCGATTACTCAATCGCTTTCGTCGAGTCGATGTCGCCCGTGGCCGGGGCTGGCTCGCGCGCTTCTCTCCCATTGCCGCAACGCCCTTGCTGGCGAAGCCGACCGCATGAGCCCGATCCGTCTCGCCCTAGTCGGGCTCGGCAAGATCGCGCGTGACCAGCATCTGCCGGCCATCGCAGCCACTCCCGAAATCGAGCTCGTCGCCGTGGCCAGCCGCAATGCCCGTCTGGCCGGTGTCGATTGTTTCCGATCCATCGAGGAGTTGCTGGCCGAAGTCTCCGATATCGACGCCGTCGCGCTGTGCACGCCGCCGATTGTCCGGCGCGAGCAGGCGATGGCGGCTCTCGCAGCCAGAAAGCACGTCCTACTGGAGAAGCCGCCTGGCCCGACGGTCGGCGAATTGAATCCTCTCGTTGCGATGGCTAAGCGGGAGAACCGGACGCTGTTCGCGGCCTGGCATTCGCGTTTCGCTCCAGCGGTCGAACCGGCGCGCGCCTTTCTGGCGAGACATCGGGCCCGGAGCGTCACAATCCTCTGGCAGGAGGACGTGCGCGTCTGGCATCCCGGGCAGGACTGGATTTTCGAGCCCGGCGGCCTCGGCGTGTTCGACCCCGGCATCAACGCGCTGTCGATCCTGTCCGCGATCCTGCCGGAACCGGTCTTCGTATCTGGCGCGAAGCTCGATTTTCCAGCCAACCGACAGGCGCCGATTGCTGCGGAGGTCGAACTTGCGTCGATCTCAGGCCTTCCGATCCATGGATCGTTCGATTTTCGCCAGAGCGGCGAGCAGTTCTGGTCCATCGAGATCGAGACCGATGCGGGCCGGCTCGTCCTGGCTTTCGGCGGCGCGCGTCTGAGCCTCGACGGCGAGCCGCTGGTCGATGAGCAGGAGGAGGAATATCGCGGCGTCTATCGCCGTTTCGTGGAACTGGTCCGCACCTCCGGCATCGATGCCGACGCTGTGCCGCTGTGCCTGGTGGCGGATGTATTCATGCTCGGCCGGCGATCCGTCGTCGAAGACTTCATGTGGTGAGAACGAGGACCGTGGCGATGTCGAATTCATTGTCCCGTGATTTCTTCGGGATTCTCCCGGATGAGCGCGCGGTCGAGCGCATCACGCTACGTGGCGAAGCCGGCTTCGAAATCGCGATCATCACTTATGGCGCGGCGGTGCAGGCGCTGCGGGTATCGGATCGGGATGGTCGGTGTGATGACGTGGTCCTCGGCCACGATGCTCTGGAGCCATATCTCCTTCGGCGGGACTTCTTTGGTGCAACGGTCGGCCGGTATGCCAACCGCATCGCCGGCGCCGCCTTAACGCTCGATGGCGTCCATTACAAGCTCAGCGCTAACGACGGCATCAACACCTTGCACGGCGGAGCAGACGGCTTCGACCGGGCGCTCTGGACCGTCGAGAGCCTCGATTGCGGTGCCAGGCCGTTCGTCACGCTCGGATATGTGAGTCCGGATGGCGAGGGAGGCTTTCCGGGCGCGCTGGTGGTGCGGACCCGCTTCCAGCTCACCGGTCCGCAAGAATTGACGATCGCGTTCGAGGCGACGACCGATCGCCCGACGATCGTCAGCCTGACACATCACGGCTATTTCAACCTGGGCGGCACCGTCGGCGGCCGCGACATCCTGGATCACGAGCTCACGCTGTTCGCCGATCGCTTTCTACCGGTCAATGGCAATCTGATCCCGCTTGGAGCAGCGACCGACGTCGCCGGCACGCCATTCGACTTCCGCTCGCCGCGGCCGATCGGAGCCGGTATCCGCATTGAGAACGAGCAGTTGCGGCGCGCTCGCGGTTATGATCACTGCTTCGTACTTGCAGGGGAGGTGGCCGCCTCGCCACGGCTTGCCGCCCGTGTCGTCCATCCGGCGTCCGGCCGCGCACTCGATCTCGCGACCGATCAGCCTGGCCTCCAGTTCTATTCGGGAAACTTTCTCGACGGCGGCTCGGGCGGAAAAGGTGGGCGTCTGCATCGTCAATCCGACGCGTTCTGTCTGGAGCCCCAGGGATGGCCAAACGCGCCTAACCAACCGGATTATCCATCTGCGAGGCTGGATCCCGGCGACACGTACCGCCACACCTCAACGTTTCTCTTCTGTACGGTTTGAGAGAGACGCAGCCTCGCGCCACAGCAGAGCAGCGGGCGCGACGCGGCCGCTTCGTTCGGATCCTCGACCGAAACCGAGCAATTCTCGCGATGTTTTCCTGCCGCGATGAGACGCAAGCATTCCAACTGTCGCGCAGTGCGCAAGATCGGCAGAGGGTCGCCAAGCATCTTAGGTCTGCAGACGTAGGGGCTTTCAAAGACTGGGCGACAAGCCGCCATCGATCCGCAAGTTGGCGCCGGTGATATACCCGGCGCGCGGGCTGGCGAGAAACGCAACGGCATCAGCGATCTCGTCGAGTTCGCCAACGCGGCCAATCGGAACCTGAGCGAACAAGGGCAAGAAGGCTCGCTCAATATCCTCCCACGGCGCAGCCTTGCCGGCCAATCCGCGTTCGGCCGCCGTTTCGCGAAAACGAGCATCGAGAGTGGCGCTGTGAATCGTGCCGGGCGATATCGCGTTGACGGTGACCCCTTCGGCCGCCAATGCCTTCGCCATCGAGGCGTTCATCGCGTTGATCGCGTCCTTACTCGCCGAACAAGCTCTCCGATGAGGCGAGTCGAACCCGCAGATGCATCGTCAGTTCCGCGCTTCGGTCATGCGAGCAGCGGTTAAATATCATCTTCGTCGGTCAACTCGCGAGGACGGTCCTGCTGCATGGCCAAAGGCCTGGTCGGCGGTGAGGCTTTGCGGTCGATGCCAGCCTGATCAAGGCCGACGCCAACCGCCAGGGCGGTGCCGCACACCCAAGGGCAGTCATGCCCCGCGCCTACCTTGCCTGCGCAAATGAATGATCTGGGCAGACAAGCCAACAATCAGAATGATGAGAAGACTGGCTTGCGAAACTAGAAGTAGAGGTGACTTCAGATCGGTAACTAAGGGATGACCGTCTGGAACACGGCGCAAGATTTCGGTAACAGTGGGCAAAATCAGCAGAAACGCCGTCAGGCTGAGGAAGATCGTTTCGAGGTACTTGCGCACGCGCCCAAAGCTCGAAATTCGACCGATGCCGTATCCGGCCAGCAGCAGCAGGATGGTTACTGTGCCAATCGCGTAGCTTACCGGCTGCTGCGCGACAAGAAACGTCGTACCCCCGCCGATTAGCATCGAGACGAAATAGACGATGCCTAGCGTGGACCTTGGGAGAATGCGCCCGTGGCGACCGAACATATAGATCGCGAGCGGAATTGCGGGCGGGCTGCCGAGCGTATGCACCCAGCCGATCGGTGAAATTCCAAACATCTCAGTCTTCTTTCTGTTCAGGAGGATGGGCCAAGCCGGCGTTTCGGTGGAGGGCATGGTCGGCTGGCACCTCGGCGACTGGTCGCTTATCATCAGATGCCATCCAACTGGTAGGTAGGGATTTAAGGCAAAGCCTGCCAGCTACTTCAGCCGCTCCAAGAGCGGGTCTGTCACGACACCGAATATCTTCGGATCGCCGTAGGCTCGTGCCGAAAGCATCGCACCGTGAACTATTGCCATGAATGCCTCGGCCTGGGCACGAGGCGTACTCATCAATTTCAGTTGGCCGTTCAGCGCGCCGCGCTCCAGCGCGGAAGTCAGCCACTCCGACAGAGAACGGAAATGTGCCCGGACCTCCAGGCCAACGTCCTCGGGCAGCACGGGGAACTGGCTCGCCAACAGTGCGCACACACAAAGAGGAGCGCTAGCATCCGCGATGCACGCCTTCCAATACCCGACGTAGAGCCGAAGCTGTTCGACCGGATCGGATACCTGAAGTTCGAGGTTTGCTATCCCCGCCTCGGCCTCTTCCCGGTACCGCGCAACCTGAAGTTAGATTGCTCATGTCTCAGGCTACCTTCTAGTAGGTAGAAGATCAAGCTCCTTGCGGCTTGAGCTGTGATTTGGGTAAGCCGCCATTGCCTGGCGAGGTGTTCAGGCTAGCTCACCAACATGCCGGCGAAACCAATCGGCCTCTTGCGACGCCGTTCGCCGGAAGTGTCGCTTGAAGTCACGACTGAACTGGGCAGGACTGGCGTAGCCGACCGATGCCGCGACCTCTGCGATCGTTTTGTCCCGGCGCGCGATCATCAGTCGCGCCTCGTGGAGCCGCATCGCCTTCACATATTGTATCGGAGTGCTGCCAGTCAGGGCCTTGAAGTGGACATGGTACGAGGGGACGCTCATGCCTGCTTCACTTGCCAACGCGGCGACCGAAATTCCGGAACCGTAGCTCTCGCGTAGCCGGGCCAGACTTTGCACGATCCTCCCGGCCGTGCCCCGCTGCTGCAGGGCTGAGATCATGGCGCCGCCTTGCGGGCCGACGAGCACCCGGTAATGCAGCTCGCGCAGGATGCCGGGTCCCAGAACCGCAAGCTCGACAGGATCGCACAACGCCCGCAGGAGACGCAGCACGGCATCCTCGATGCTCGGCTCCATTCGGCTCGACACCAGACCTCTCATCTTGCCGACGGTCGGTTCTGAACGCCTTTCCCCGACTTCCGAGGCGATCTCGGCAGCCAGGCGCATGTCGAACTCGAAATAGACCGCAAGCAGGGGCTGTTCGGGGCTGGCGACCGATTCCATCCGGAACGGAACAGGCACCGACACAGCCAGATAGTGCTCCTCGTCGTAGCGATAGACCTCGCCTTCAAGCATGCCCTGCTTGCGTCCCTGCAATACGAATACCGCGCCCGGCTTGTAGAGCACGGGAACATCGTGAAGCACCGTCTCGGTCCTAAGAATGCGGACGCCCTGAAGCTGCGTAGGATTGTAACCCTGATGCGGGGTAAGGGCGCTCGCCAGTTCCACGAGCGCGCGGCGTTTCGCCCGCGTGTTCTCCGATGTCATAGGATTTGGCAATACAATTATAGAAACTGCAATCGATGCTCACAGGATTCGATATTATCAAGCAATAACACCAATCGATCAACAGGAGCGTGTCCCACATGCCAAAGAGGACCTTCTTTATCACCGGCGCGAATTCCGGCTTTGGCTTCGCGATCGCAACAGCAGCGATACGCCAGGGCCATAAAGTCATCGGCACAGTTCGCTCGGAACAATCGCGGGCAGCACTTGCAGAACGCTCGCCGGCGGTACGATCCGTCCTGTGCGACGTGACGGACTTCAACCGGGTATCCGACATCGTCCGGCAGTCCGAGGAGGACCATGGGCCGGTCGATGTGCTGATCAACAATGCCGGCTATGGCCACGAGGGAATTCTAGAGGAATCGCCCCTTGAGGAAATGCGGCGTCAGTTCGACGTGAACGTCTTCGGCGCGGTTGCGGTCGCCAAGGCCTTCCTGCCGCGGTTTCGCGAAAGGCGCAGCGGATTCATCGTCAACGTGACCTCGATGGGCGGCATAATCACCATGCCCGGCATCGCCTATTACTGCGGAAGCAAGTTCGCCCTTCAAGGCATTTCGGAAGTCATGCGCGCGGAGATGGCGCCGTTCGGCGTCCATGTGACGGCCCTGTGCCCCGGTTCCTTCCGGACGGACTGGGCCGGACGCTCAATGATCAGGACCGAGCGATCGATCGCAGATTACGACGCGCTGTTCGATCCGATCCGGCAGGCACGGCAAGCCAAGAGCGGCAAGCAACTCGGCGATCCCGACAAACTCGCAGCAGCCGTTCTAGGCTTGGTCGAGTCTGAGAACCCTCCACCTCAACTCCTGCTCGGAAGCGACGCCCTCGGACTTGTGTCAGACAGAGGCGAACGCCTGAAGCAGGAGATCGAGGCATGGAGGTCTGTTACCGTTTCGACGGATGGTTGATCGCGTTGGTTCAGCAAGCAATTCTAGCTTGTGTAAGGTCAATCCTTTGGCCAAATAGGGAACTTATTCCAGCCGCTGGTCGCCAGGCGATTTTGCTCTCCTGATGCCGACGAAGCCTTACAGCAAGCTCTGTCGAGGCCGCGATGATCCGGGGAATCCGGCCAGCCACGGCAACCTCGTGGCAAGCGCGAACAAGGCAACGCCCAATGCCGGACCGGCTGCGTCCTCCAGGTCGTTTAGCCACATCGCGCGCTGGACTCAGCTTCCCGATATTTGGAGGCACATTCCACGAAACATATGGTCTCGGCACTCGCGTGCCGCGAGTTGCCGATTTCTTGAGCCCATGTTCGAGTAATGAGGTTTTACTTTGATCGTGTCCGCGGGTCAGAAGCGTCACGCAATGCGTCGCCCAAGCGCGAGAGCACGTCGCAGCCGTAGGAATCGGTACCGAGCCAGAACTCGGCCGAGGGGGGCTGGCCGCGCCACGATGTTCTGTTTGAGAGGGTCGTACGGCGCAATCCAGGGTGCGAGCACAGCGATGAGGACGATCAATGCGAGCAGGACTGCGTTGTTCGCCCTGCTCCATGAGCCGCGAAACACCGCGCACGCAATAAGTATAACCAAGAGCGCCGCGGGAAGCCCAATGCTGTCCCCCGCACGACGTTCCCAGAATACGGAACGCCTGGCGCGACGGGACCGGCATCGTGGCTAAGCTGGCGAATGCTTCGAGGCGCCCCGCTTTCGCTGCGGGCGAGGTTGTGCCTTTCGAACTGGAATGCGGAAGATGACGTTCTGTTACCTCTTGCGCATTGAAGCTGATCGCCAGGATCGACAATCAACGGCGCCGCGCGCCCGATTCCGACTGGATTGCATCTACAGCGCCAGAATGGCTCCGGTGCGGCAATTGCGGTTGGTCGTCGAGATCAATCGTCGGGTCCTCGCTCTACCGCAACGACGCGGGTGTCCCATTGGGCTCATGTTAGCCAAGCGTGGGGAGAGAGGTGATGTCTGCCTCACCTGAAGGAGGCTCAGGATGGCGAGACGCGATCATCTTCCACTCGTCTATTCTTGCTCCGGATGTTCAAGCGCCGCTCAACTCGCCAACCATCTTGCTATTCGCATGGATCGCTCCGATCTGGCCGAAATGTCCTGTATCGCGGGCGTCGGAGGCGATGTTCCCTCGCTGGTGCGCGTCGCGACCTCTGGTCGGGCGATCGTAGCCATCGATGGTTGCGCACTGAAATGCGTTCAGAACTGCTTGGCTCGCCACGGAGTCGAGCCATCCATTCACTTTGACCTCACCCAGCTTGGTGTCAAAAAGCGTTTCAGAATGGACTTCGATCAGGCCCAGGCAGACGAGCTCTTCGAGCATCTCCGCAATAGCCTGAACGACGAGTCTGGCACTGTCCTCCCACCGATTGCGGCTACCTCTGAGGCTCGGCTCTTCGGGGACTGAGCCATCATCCGAAGATTACCCCAGTCAAGTTTCGTGGCGGCGAGGCCGCCGCCGATGACGGATATGGGTTGAGCTGGGGCTTTCATGGCCGGAGCGAGTCCGCGGCCGGGTTTCAGGTCGAGTGAAAGCAGTCCTGAAATGCAAAATGCCCGCCGTGAGGCGGGCATTCGCTCGACCGAAGCTCAAGGGGAGGGGAAACATGAGCCTTGGGAGAAACTAACCTGGAACGCACCGCGCCCGGTGACGCGGCGGTTCTATTCGGTGACTTCAGGCCGCAGCGTGCGAGCGGGCGACGAACTCGATCTCCGAGCGCGACAGGCCAAGATCGTCGAGTTCACGGTTGGTCAGACGGGAGAGCTCGCGAACGGTCTCGCGATAGCGGAGGAAGGCGCGAATTTTGGCGGCGATCATGGTGACGAACATGGTGGACTCCCTTAGCGAATATTCCGGACTGGGGCGGTGCCCACAGCGACAATCTCGTTGTGCGCTGCATATAAGCCGATCAGCCTGTCGCAATTAGGGGCTCTAACTCAGCTCCGTTATGCATCTAAGGCATGCGTTATTCGCTCTCTAGGGGATTTATGGTCTTGTTCTGCACTAAGAGCATGTCTCGTTTCAAGTGCAACCGATGTTCTGCCCAGAAAACGGGCGGCTTAGCAGCTACCCTAAGATTCGCATTTGACGCGCCCCGGTCAGTTTCGCCCGCTTTGATGTACGTCGGCTCGCCACCTGAGCCAGTCGTTCGGGATAGCGGAGGCTACCTGTGAATGTTCCCCATCCAACGGGCGATCTGCGCGACGAGGTACGCGCAACATGAAAGAGAACGTATCAATGCCAGCGTCAAAGTAGCGTATTTGCATTTATTTAAACCGATTATTGGAAATAATATTCTGAAAATATGCGTACATATACGCATAGAGATGAATTATATCATCCTAAAATTCGATCTGTATTCGAAAAATAGTTCCCTTGACCGGTTATTGAGCTCGTCGGCATCGTAACAGGTACAGAGGCGCTGTCCGGCGTCCCACCGATGCTATCGCAGAGAGGAGCGCCAAATGACAGGCTCTCAACGCCAGCTTACGCTCAACCTGTTCATCTATCCCGGCGGCCACCATGAAGCTGCTTGGCGCTATCGTGCATCGGAGCCAAAACGCGTTCTCGATATTCGATATTATCAAGAGCTCGCGCAGAAGGCGGAAGCCGCGAAGTTCGATGCGATCTTCTTTGCAGACGGACCTTCACTGCCGGAGAATGTACGGTACTCCTCGCGCGTTCGGTTCGAGCCTGTTACCTGGCTCACCGCAATCGCTGCAGCGACAAGCCATATCGGGCTGATCGGAACTGCCTCCACGACATATAACGAGCCCTATAACCTCGCTCGGCTGTTCGCGTCTCTGGACCACATTAGCAATGGTCGTGCCGGGTGGAATATCGTGACCACCAGCGATGCCGGGGCGGCTCAGAATTTCGGCTTGCCAGAACACCCACCTCATGGCGAGCGTTACGAGAAAGCCCGGGAATTCCTCGAGGTCGTCACGAAGCTCTGGGACAGCTGGGAAGACGAGGCCCTCGTTGCCGATTCAGAGAGCGGGATTTTCGCGGACAGCGAAAAAGTCCATGCCATCGATCATGTGGGCCGGCACTACCGCGTGCGCGGGCCTCTCAATGTGTCGCGTTCTCCGCAAGGGCGACCGGTCTACGTCCAGGCTGGTTCTTCCGACGATGGCCGCTCGTTTGCCGCCAAGTTTGCGGAGGCGATCTTCACTGCTCACCAAACGCTTGCGAGCGCGCAGGAGTTTTATGCCGATATCAAGAACCGAGGAGCGGCGCTCGGAAGGCACCCGGCTCATATCCGTGTCCTTCCGGGCATCAGCCCCTTCTTGGGATCCACGCAAGCTGAAGCGGATAGCTTGGAGGAGGAGATTAACGATCTCATCCAGCCCGCCGCGTCGCTTGATCAGCTGAAGCGTATGATTGGACTGGACCTGTCCGGGTTCGATCTTGATGGGCCTTTCCCGCGCCACCTCGTCGACACGGGTGGCCCCAAGGGCATAGCGAGCCGCTTCCAGCTTGTGCTCGACATCGTTGACCGCGAGAACCCGACTATACGGCAGTTGATCAAACGGCTCGCTGGCGCGCGTGGCCATCGGGTGGTCGTCGGTACGCCCGAGCACGTCGCTAACGAGATTCAGACCTGGTTCGAACATGGCGCCGCGGATGGCTTTAACGTCATGCCGCCTTGGCTGCACGGTGGGTTCGATGCTTTCGTGGACGAAGTCGTTCCGATCCTGCGAAAGCGCGGCCTCTTCCGCCACGAATATGCCGGTTCGACGCTGCGCGACCATTACGGGCTGACGCGACCGGAAAGCGGTTACGCGCAAGCGAGGCGCAAAAGCGCCTGAGGACTCTTGTCTCATCTCCTATGCCCACCTTCCGGCTCGCCGGCAGCGCGATTTTGAACGAGGACTTCGATGAAGTTGATCGATGCGGCACTCCTATCGGTGATGCTGGCAGGGTCCGCCATGGCGAGCCCGTTGCCGGAAAGCGCTCCAATACCGGGACATATTGCGCCAGGTACAACCCTGGTTGTCGGTGACCCGCAAACGCGCGTGGCGTTGACCCTTTCCGGAGAGCTGGAGCGCCTGCCGTTCAAGGTGGAGTGGGCGAACATCTCAGGCGGCCCTCAAACGATAGAGGCCTTCCGCGCGAAGGCCCTCGATATTGGCTCGGTTGCGGACATCCCGCCGATCCACGCGCAATGGACCGGTCTTGATGTGAAGATCGTGGCTGCGAAGTTCCGCCTGGATCCGGTGGGGCATCCGATCTACGTGATCGCGACAGCCCCCGGTTCGGGTATCGAGAAGCTTGAAGATCTGAAAGGCAAGAAGGTTGCCTTCAGCCCGGGACAGGCGCAAGGCGCGCTCGTGCTTCGCCTGCTCAAGAAGCTAAATCTCGCTCACAACGATGTCCAACTTGTCGAACTTCCGAGTGTCGGCGATGCGTATGTGAATGCGCTGGCGAGCAAGCTGGTCGATGTCGCGCCAATCGCCGAGGCCAACAAGCAGCGGTTCGTCCAGAACTATGCACGGGATGGAGCAAAGGCGCTTCCGCATGGTCTGCGCGACGACCCGGCCTATCTTTATGTGGTGAAGTCGTCTTTGGAGGACGCGAATAAGGCCGCTGCGGTTCGCGCTTATGTCCAGGCTTGGGGCAGGGCCACCCGATGGATCGAGGCGCACCCGGACGAGTGGATCAAAGGCTATTACGTCAAAGACCAAGGGCTAAAGCCGGACGCCGGGCGTTTCCTCGTCGAGTCCAATGGGAAACCAGACGTTCCGCTCGAATGGGGCGGCGCTATCGAGCGGCAGCAGGAGACGATTGATCTCCTGGCTGCGGAACTTCGCAAGCCGGTTCTCAAGGCCGAGGCGCTGTTTGACAGGCGGTTCGAGAAGGTTGCGGGCGCGGCCTATCTGGGAGAATGAGTCATGGCTGACATATCGATATCCCGCCCACGCTTTGGTCGACTGCGGGTTTCAAATCGCTGGCTTAGCCGGAACGACGCTGTCAACGCAGACGACGACAGTTCTTCCCGCCGGCGCAGGAAATTGGGACCGGGGCGTCCCATACCCTATGGCGCCGCGCTCGGGCCGGCACTCTTGCTCGTTCTCTGGCTCGTCGGTTCTGCAACCGGCTATATCGATGACCGCATCTTGTCGGCACCGTGGACAGTGGCGACGACGGGTCTGGAGCTCGTGCAGGATGGGCGGTTGCAGGAAAACCTTTGGACCTCGTTCGTGCGTTCGTTCTGGGGCTTGTTTTGGGGCATCGTGGCCGGTGCTTCGCTTGGCGTGATCGCTGGTTTAAGCCGGGTGGGCGAGTATCTCGTAGACGGCCCTATTCAGATTAAGCGTGCTATTCCGGCCTTGGCGCTGATCCCTCTGCTGATGCTTTGGTTCGGCATTGGTGAGGGCATGAAAATCCTGACCATCGCGCTGATCACGTTCGCACCGATCTACATCCAGACGCACGATGGCCTGCGGTCCACTGATGCGCGCTTTATCGAGCTGGCAGAGACGCTCGATCTCACCCATGCGCAGTTTCTGCGCCACGTGGTCCTACCGGCGGCGTTGCCGGGCTTTCTCCTCGGCTTGCGCTTTGGCGTTACCTATTCCTGGCTGGCGTTAGTTGTAGTCGAGCAAGTGAACGCGACAAGCGGGCTCGGGTATATGATCAATCTCGCCCGAACCTATGGCCAGACGGAGGTGATCATTCTCTGCCTCGCGGTCTACGCTGCGCTCGGCCTTAGCTCAGACTGGCTGGTGCGGCTCATCACACGGAAGGCTCTGCCATGGCGCAAAATTCTGGCGGATTAAGCCCTGTCGTTCGGGTTCGCGGCTTAAAGCGGTGCTACGGTGAACGAACCATCATCGACGGCGTCGATCTCGAAATCCGCCGCGGCGAATTCGTCACGCTCCTCGGACGATCCGGCTCAGGCAAAAGCACTCTCCTTCGTGCGCTCGCTGGTCTCGACCATGGTGTGCCGGGAAGGGGACGGCTGGAAATTCCGAAGGCCATTTCTGTTGTCTTCCAGGACGCCCGTCTGCTTCCCTGGAAGAAGGTCATCGATAACGTCGCCTTAGGCCTCAAAGGAGCTGCCCCGGAGGAACGAGCTCTGCAGTCGCTTGCTGAGGTCGAGCTGACAGCAAGAGCATCAGCTTGGCCGATGCAGCTTTCCGGCGGCGAACAGCAGCGAGCTGCGTTGGCGCGTTCACTCGTGCGCGAGCCGGATCTGCTCCTTCTCGACGAGCCTTTTGGTGCGCTTGATGCGCTGACACGCTTGCGGATGCAGTCGCTTCTCCTCGATCTCTGCGCTCGCCACAAGCCGGCCGTGCTGCTCGTGACGCATGACGTCGAAGAAGCGATTAATCTCGCACAACGTGTCCTTGTCCTGGATGAAGGGCGGTTCACGGTGGACATCCAAATCGATCTTCCGATTGAGGCCGGCCCGCGGGCGAGACGTTTCGCGGAAGTTCGTGCTGAGCTGTTGAGCGCCCTTGGAGTGACTGAGCGGGAGCTTCGTCGAGTAGCATAATCGTCCGAGCGGTCATGGAACTCATCAGCATCGATCGCGAAACTTTCCGCGTGGCTTTCGACGAGATCGAGACGGTTCCACAAACCTGGCGATCATTGCTCGGTAGCCAGCCGGGCGCAGGTCGTCGAGGCGCCGCACAATGATTAGCGTTCTTAATCGGAATTAGGGCACAACAAGGTATGCCGTTAAACGCCGCGTCTGTTGCCCCAGGCCAACACATGCAACTGCGGAAGAATCGGCCTCTTCGCTGCCAGGGCCCGCATGGGAGATCAGCGGAGCAGAATTCCCGACCTGCAGATAAACCGGTAAGCCCGGGCAGCGGTTCGCCAAGAACCGGGCGTAAGCGTAATCCTCGTCGTCGAACACAGCTACCTTGACGACGCATTGCGGTCCGCTCTTTGCGGCCGCGACGCAATCATCGAGGGCCCGCCACTCGGTTGCCATCCCCGAAGACGGCGGCTTCGGGCTGAGCATGAGCCAGTCAAGCGCGGCAAACCAAGGCTGCGGCACACTGCCTTGGGTCTCAAGGGCGAATGTGTGACCTTTCTGGCGCCCCTGTTCGATGAGCGGAGCCAAAGGCTGAAGTGCGGGATTGCCCCCCGATAACGACACGAGCACCCCCGCAGAGTTCGACAGCCGCTCCACCTCGGTCAGGATTGCGTTTGGCGTCATCAGCGTCCAATCTTCGCGGAACTCGGGCAGCACCGCGTAAAGTGTGTCGCACCATCGACAGCGATAATCGCAACCACCCGTGCGTACGAACACTGTCGGGCGTCCGATCAACGGACCTTCTCCCTGGACCGTCGGACCGAAGATCTCGCTGATGCGAATGCTCCCCTTCATGGACGGTACTCCGCCCACGTTTTCGGCGTCTCGCTGATGCGGACGGCAGCGACTTCTGGCCACCGCGCACTGCACCAGTCGTAGATCCACTTGGCAATGACCTCACTGGTTGTCCGGTCATGTCCGAGGACCTCGTTGAGGTGTCGATGATCCAGGCTGTTGTCGATGAGCGCCTTGAGTTCCGAGAGCTCGCGGTAATCGCGGACAAAGCCCACCGGATCAAGGTCGGCTGATTGCAGAATGACCTCGACCTCATAGTTGTGGCCGTGCAGCCGGGCGCAGGGGTGATCCGAAGGCAGGCCGCCGATCACGTGTGACGCCGAAAAGGCAAATCGCTTGGCGATGGTGTACATGACTGCGCGCCCTATTGCTGTTGCGCTGCCTGGTATCCCTGGCGATCTTCGATCCAGTAATCCGGGCACTAGTAGGATTGTTCTGAGAAGCGAGGCCAAATGCCTCGCCCGGCTCGACGCAGTTGCGAGAACAACAGATGAGCGCCGCTACGGACCGTTACCGCCTCGGAATCGGGTTGTTCCGCCGCGCCTACACCGAAGGCTACTGCCGAATTGATGGGGTATTGGGTTCGACGGTGACGCGCATGCTATCTTCCGCATAGTGCCCCTCTGGGACCCTGCCGCGGCAGGTCAGCGCCGATCATGTGGACGACGTCGCGGGGCACGCCAAAGCGCGCTCCCGTGCATGGGTCAGCTCTGTTTTATGGCGCCGGCCGTAGTCAAGTGACACGTGGCGGATGACGGCCGCTTTGGCCGGGACCTCGTGCGCGAGGGTCACGGATTCCCATCCGCAGATAATGATAGTCTTCACCGGGGTTCCTTGTTTTTACCGGGTAGGCTGCGACCGGATCGGCTCACGTGCCGATAGACGTTTGGCGGATCACGCGGATTCGGGCGCCATACACCTTGCGGCGCAACAAATAGACAGCGCTATACCGATGTCAATGAGGAGTACGTGGGTGGCAGCTCCATTGCCGAGCTGCTAGCCTCGGCCACGTGACTCAATCGGCGGCTGTTGCTGAAGGAAGCGACCGTGTGCGCGGCGCCTGGACTAGAGACCCGTTAGGATCGTCTGTCTGGTTCCCAGGCAAACGGCGCGCTGAGAGGCCGACGCCGCGCTTTCCATTCGCTGAGGCAAAGTGTCCTGTGCCTATCGATCATAATCTCCGAAACGCGGCAGAGCTCCATGGCATCGGACCGAAACTGAAGTTCACGCTTTCGGCCCAACGCTCTTAGGCCGCACGGGAGTGGATGACCGCAGGCGAACCGCTCTGCTCCTTGGCGACGACGAAAGCTCCGACCAGCGCGCCGATTAGGTCTTGAACGCTTTACACCTATTGGCGCCACTACGTTCCCGCATTGCCTATACGAGGTAATTACGCGCGATATCGATCAAGCGCCGTGAGCCGCCACGTCAGCGGCTCGGCGTCTTCCCAGCAATAGATCTCGGTACGAAGATAGCGGAACTCCTCCACGCGGAGTTCTTCCTCGGTCTCGATCCACCAGGCTCTCGGCCGACCGTCGCTTCCATCCGACCAGCGGTAGCCTCTGCTTTTTAGCTGGTCCTTCATGTCGAATGGCGCGTTTTCCGCATAGATGCGCACCCGACTCTGCTCGCTGGATCGCAGGAGTTCAGCGAATGGCCGCGCACGATTCTCTTCGGGCGGCCGCGCGAGGACCTCCAACAGCGCGTTGCAATCATCCGTCGCTCGGTGCGCCCCGTGAAACAGGCCAGACTGGCCGACGAGGTAGCCGAGTTTGTTTCCCTCGAAGCCAAGATCCGCCCATGGGATCTCCTTCACGGAACACGCCCAGGCTTTGGACGCGAAGGTAGGCGAGAGCTTCTCGCAAAACGGCCGATCGAATGCGGCGTTGTGAGCAATGATCAGGTCTGCAGGCTCAACCAGCGCATCGAGCGCCGCGATGTCAATTTCGAGCCCGGCAACCATCTCATCGGTGATCCCCGTCAGCCGCGTGATTTCCGCCGGGATCGGTTCCGAAGGCTGACGAAGCCCGCTGTAGACGCCCACGACATCGCCGATCACGCCGTCATCGTCGTATGTGAATGCGACCGCGCCAACTTCGATGATCTCGTCCTTGGCGTGGTTCAGACCAGTGGTCTCGGTGTCGACCAGGATCGCGAGGTTCGGAAAGACGCTTTGGGCCCGCGGTATGATTGGGCGCGGCACGAGCTTCCGCAGAACCCTGAATTGGCCGCTCTGCTCAAGCCGATGAGCCGCTTCCTCGTCGTCCCAACCAGCCGGTGAGGGCGCCGTGGCCGGACGCTTCCTCGGCGCTGGCCGCGGTGCCTCCCGGTAGCCTGGCGCGTCATCAAACAGGTCGATTTGAGCAGAGCTCATCTTCATGTCGTAGCTGTTTGTCCCTACGCCGTCGGCCCGCCTGTTCGTTACGATAGGAGCCCATGAGCGCGCGCGCCATGGTGCTTCTGCGGGCATAGCCGGATTTCCACCGCCGATGACTTATGGGTGCGCTAACGCAGACTTCTGGGGTGGGATAGCACGGTCTTCTAGGGGGAATGGCGCTCATTTGGGGTGCGCCACAGTTGCCGGCGTGGGGAAAGGCCCCGCGTCGATCCAACTCCCGGCTTTCAAGCGTTGGCCTCAGCTGTCAGCAAGTGGCCCGCACAGCGTCTGAGAAGGTGCGTTCTGACCTGCAGATCGGGGATTGTCCGAGACGGAGCAACGCTGCCGACAAACTTCGCCTACTGATGCCGACACACTACCCTCACCAGCCGACAAACTTTGGGGGTGGGGACAAGGGATGAGGCGGAGGGCGGTGAGACTCGACTCGCCTTCCGGCGGGGAGGGGTCTATAAAAGAACAAAGAGAGAACAATTACCTTATTGCCATGACTGCAGCCACCGCCCCGACCCTGTCCGATCTGCGCCGTAGCCTTGCCGAAGCGGCCCTGCGCGCGGGCCCGGCTTCGCAGGCGCGGATCGACCTGGGCGTGGCTTCGCTGGACGAGGCCCTGAATGGCGGCCTCGCCCGGGCGGCGCTGCACGAGATCTACGCTGCCGAGGTGGCCGATCTCGCTACCGCGACCGGCTTCGCGCTCGGGCTCGCTTTGAGGGCGGGGGCGGCGGAGGAAAAGATTGCTGAGCGGCCGATCCTCTGGGCGCGGCAGGATTTTGTCGATGCCGAGGCTGGCCGGCTGCATGCGCCAGGGCTCAACGAGCTTGGCCTCGATCCGGCGCGCCTCCTGCTGGTGCGGGCGCGCGATGGCGAAAGCGTGCTGCGGGCTGGTGCCGAGGCGGCACGCTGCCCGGCGCTCGGCGCCGTGCTGATCGAACCCTGGGGCGAGCCGCGCGCCTTCGACCTGACGGCGAGCCGCCGCCTCGCTCTGGCGGCCGAAGGCTCGGGCGTGCCGGTCCTGCTGCTGCGCGTGGCGGCGGCCGAGACGCCGAGCGCGGCGCGCACGCGCTGGCAGGTGCGGGCGCTCGCATCACGGGCGCTGGAGGCCAATGCCCCGGGCGCGCCGGCTTTTGTCGTGAGATTGCTGCGCCAGCGCGGCGGTGCGGCGGAACGTGAGTGGCATGTGGAGTGGGACCGTGACCGACGAACTTTCGCGGAACGCAGCCTTTTCGACCGATCCGACAGACTGGCTTCCCGGACAGACCATGCCGCGCCGCTATCTCGCCCTCTGGTTCCCCTTCCTGGCGACGGACAGGTTGCGGCGGACGGGCGCGATTCCGGCCTTCGGCGCGCCGGCTGAGAAGTCGCATGTCCTGGTCGAGACGCAGCACAACGCACTGCGCTTGGTCGATTGCGACAGGCGTGCTCTCGATCTTGGTCTGACCCGCGGCCTGACCCTGGCCGATGCCCGCGCCCGCGTCCCCGATCTCGTCGCACTGGAGGCTGAGCCCCGGGCGGATCGTGAGTTCCTCGAAGCGCTCGCCGCCTTCTGCGACCGCTTCACGCCCCTGGTCGCGCTGGATGAACCGCATGGTATCATGCTCGACATCACCGGCTGCGCCCATCTCTTCGGCGGCGAGGAGCGGATGGTTGGCCTTGTGCGGCGGGTGATGGACCGGATGGGTTTGAGCCTGAAAGCCGCCATCGCCGCCACGCCCGACGCTGCTCGCGCCTGCGCCCGCTTCACACGGGGCGGCATCATCCCGCCGGGACGGGACGAAGCCGTGCTGCGTCTGCTGCCGGTCGCGGCGCTGGAGGCCGAAGCCGAGATCGTGATCGCGCTCTCCCGTGCCGGTTTGAAAACCTTGGCCGATGTCGCGGCACGCCCTTCGGAGACCCTGTCCGCCCGCTTCGGCGAGGCGCTGGCGACGAAGCTCAGGCGCATCCTCCGCTGCGAGGACCGGCGCATCACGCCTCTGCGCTCGCCGCCGGACTGCATTGTCGAGCGTCATTTCGCCGAGCCCTTCGCCGATAGCGCGAGCCTCGAGGCGGTGGTCACCCGCCTGATCGGGGAAGCGGCCCGTGTGCTGGAGGCGCGTGGCGAAGGCGGGCGCGTTTTCGAGATCGCCTTCTTCCGCAGCGACGGCACTGTCCGCCGCCTCGCCATCGAGACCGGCAGGCCCTCACGCGATGCGAAGGCGCTGCTTCGGCTCTATCGCGAGCGTATCGAGACGCTGGCCGATCCGCTCGATCCCGGCTTCGGCTTCGATGCGATCAAGCTCTCCGTGCCGGTCTGCGAGCTGCTGAACACGCCGCAACACAGCCTCGATGGCCGCGCCGTCGAGGAGGAGGCCGTGACCGATCTCGTCGACCGGCTCGTTACCCGCTTCGGCCGCGACCGGGTGTTGCGCTTCGCGGCGCAGGACACGCATCACCCCGTCCGCGCGGCAAAAGCGCTTTCGGCCGCCGCGCCGCTGCCGGAAGCGGTCTGGCCCGAGCCCGAGCCGCAGGAGCCGCCGGCCCGTCCGCTCCAGCTCTTCGAGCCGCCGCAGCCGGTCGAGGCCATCGCGGAGGTGCCGGACGGTCCGCCGATCCGCTTCCGCTGGCGGCGCCTCACCCATGACGTCGCCCGCGCCGAAGGCCCCGAGCGCATCGCGCCCGAATGGTGGCGCGACGGCAGCGACGAGCCGATGCGCGATTATTATCGCGTCGAGGATGCGCAAGGCCGTCGCTTCTGGCTCTACCGCACCGGCTTCTATGAGGCCGATAGCGCCCCGCCACGCTGGTTCCTGCACGGGCTCTTCGCATGAATCAGTCTGTCAGCCCCTTCGCCGAACCTGTTGCGGCGACGAATTTTTCCTTCCTGCGCGGCGCCTCGCCGGGGCCGAACATGGTGCTGACGGCGCTTCTGCTCGGATATGCCGGCATCGGCATCGCCGACCGCAACACGGTGGCGGGCGTGGTGCGCGCCTGGGCCGCGCTGAGGCAGTTGCGGGAGGACGGTTTGCCGGCGCCCGAGAAGGTCAGAAAAGGTGGCAGCCCCGGCGAATATATCTGGGTCGAGAACCCGGATTTCGCCGATCTATCCTTCAAGCCTGAGCAGATGCAGGCGATAGCGGATCGCTTCAAGCTCGCGACCGGAACGCGCCTCGTCTTCGCCGACGGCACGCCCGACATCGTCGCCTACCCGGCCAACCGCGCCGGCTGGGGCCGCCTCTGCCGCTTGCTCAGTCATGGCAACCTGAAGGAGGGCGTGAAGAAGGGCGAATGCCACCTCGTCCTCGACGACCTCCTGAACGATGCCCGGGACCTGTTGCTGATCCTGATGCCGGGGCAGCGCCTCGATGGCTTGGCCGGGTTGCTCGCTAGGCTCGATGACGCCGCGCCCGGCGCGGTCTGGCTTGCTGCCAGCATGCATCGGCGCGGCGACGACCGCCGCCGCCTCGCGCGGCTGAAGACGATCGCCGCCGTGACCCGCACTCCGCTGATCGCGACCAATGATGCGCTCTACGATTCCATCGAGCAGCGCGATCTTCAGGACGTGCTCACCTGTATCCGCGAGGGCGTCACCATAGAGCGGGCAGGGCGATTGCTGGAGGCCAATGCCGAGCGCCACCTCAAGCTGCCGCAGGAGATGGCCCGCCTCTTCCGCGATGCGCCTGAGGCGATCGCCGAGACGCAGCATCTCTTCTCCCGCGTCGAATTCGACCTCCGCCAGCTGAAATATGAATATCCCGACGAGCCGGTGCCGCCCGGCTGGAAGGATCAGGACTGGCTCGTGGAACTGGTCCGGCGCCGCAGCCTGATCCGCTATCCCGACGGCGTGCCGGAAAAGGTGCAGGGATTGCTGACGAAGGAGCTCGCTCTCATCGAGACGCTGGAATACGCCCGCTATTTCCTGACCATCCGCCAGATCGTCGAGTTCGCTGATAGCAAGGGCATTCTCTGCCAGGGCCGCGGCTCGGCTGCCAATTCAGCCGTCTGCTACGTGCTCGGCATCACCGCCGTTGATCCCAACGACAACGACGTGCTGTTCGAGCGCTTCATCTCGACCGAGCGCCGCGAGCCGCCCGACATCGACGTCGACTTCGAACATGAGCGGCGCGAGGAGGTGATCCAGTGGATCTACTGGAAGTACGGTCGTGAGCGTGCTGGCATCGCCGCCACCGTGATCCATTACCGGCCGCGCAGCGCCATCCGCGAGGTCGGCAAGGTGCTGGGCCTGACCGAGGACGTCACCGCTCGCATCGCCGACACGCAATGGGGCAGCTGGGGCAGCGAGATCGGTGACAATCGCGTCCGCCAGGCCGGGCTCGATCCGAAGAACCCGACGATCCGCCGCGCCGTCGATTTCGCCATCCGGCTCCTGGGCTATCCGCGCCATCTCTCCCAGCACGTCGGCGGCTTCGTATTGTCGCGCGGCCGTCTCGACGAAACGGTGCCGATCGGCAACGCCGCGATGGCCGATCGCACCTTCATCGAATGGGACCGCGACGACATCGACGCGCTCAGGCTGATGAAGGTCGATGTGCTGGCGCTCGGCATGCTGACCTGCATCCGCAAGGCGTTCGAGCTGATCGCAGCCAATGGCGGAAGGTCCTATCAGCTCGCCGATTTCACGGACGGCGATGAAGGCACCTACGACATGCTCTGCGAGGGCAAGTCGCTCGGAGTTTTCCAGGTCGAGAGCCGGGCGCAGATGAACATGCTACCGCGGCTGAAGCCGCGGGAGTTCTACGACCTCGTCATCCAGGTCGCGATCGTTCGGCCCGGCCCGATCCAGGGCAATATGGTGCATCCCTATCTGAAGCGGCGGGCCAAGCTGGAGGACGTCGTATTTCCTTCTCCGAAGCCGCCCCATGACAAGGATGAATTGAAGGAGGTCCTGAACAAGACCCTCGGCGTCCCGCTCTTTCAGGAGCAGGCGATGAAGCTGGCCATGGTCGCGGCCGAGTTTTCGGACATCGAAGCCAACGGCCTGCGCAAGGCGATGGCGACCTTCCGCAATGCCGGCACCATCGGCAATTACGAGGCGATGATGGTCGAGCGCATGGTCGCACGCGGCTACGAGCGCGATTTCGCCCAGCGCTGCTTCGACCAGATCAAGGGCTTCGGCAGCTACGGCTTCCCGGAGAGCCATGCGGCTTCCTTCGCCAAGCTGGTCTACATCTCCTCCTATCTGAAGAAGCACCACCCGGCCGCCTTCGCCTGCGCGCTGCTGAATTCCCAGCCGATGGGCTTCTACGCCCCGGCTCAGATCGTCCGCGAGGCGGAGGAAAACGGAAAAGTGGAGGCGCGCCCGGTCGATGTGAACCGGAGTGGCTGGGACAATGGGCTGGAGAAGATTGATGTCGACGGCGTGGCCGAGAAAGCCGCGGGGAACCCTCTCCCGGAGGGAGAGGGCAGGGTGAGGGGAAGGCCGTTGGATGGTGTGCCGGATCCTCACCGCAGCGCCGCCGAGATGTGGCGCCCGATTGGTCCAGCGGCCGACACCTCACCCCTGCCCCTCTCCTTACAGGAGAGGGGTTCTCCCAGCGCCTGTACTGAAAATGGGAAGGATGAACCGAAACACCCCTTCGCCCTGCGCCTAGGCTTCTGCCAGATCGACAGCTTCAAGGAGGACTGGGGCCACGCCATCGAAAAGGCGCGGGAAGCGAGCGGCCCCTACCACGATGTCGAGGAACTGATGCGCCGGGCCAATCTGCCCGCCCGCGCCATGCGCCTGCTGGCCGATGCTGATGCCTTCCGTTCGCTCGGGCTCGACCGGCGTGAAGCGCTCTGGGCCGTGCGCCGCCTGCCGGACGATCCGGCACTGCCGCTCTTCGCAGCCGCCCAGGCCCGCGAGCTCGGACAGGAGTCGGCGATGGCGCTGCCCGTCATGCCGCTGGCCGAACATATCGTTGCCGACTACCAGACGGTGCGGCTCTCGTTGAAAGGCCACCCGATGCAGCTCCTGCGTCCGCGCTTCCGCCGCGAGGGCGTGCTGAGCTGCGCCGAGACCGAGGCGAGGCCCGATGCCGCCTTCGCCCGCACGGCCGGAATCGTGCTGGTGCGCCAGCGCCCGGGCAACGGCAATGCCATCTTCGTCACGCTGGAGGACGAGACCGGCATCACCAATGTCGTGATTTGGGCGCGATTGTTCGAGCGCTTCCGCCGTGAGGTCATGGGCGCGCGGCTGATGCTGGTCGAGGGCAGGGTGCAGAAAAGCGTCGAAGGCGTCGTCCATCTCATGGCCCAGCGTATCGTCGACCGCTCGGCCGATCTGCTCTCGCTCTCCGACACGCATCCCGCGGAAGTGCCGCTCCCCGTCGACGAGCTGAAGAACCCGCCGCTACCGCGCCATCGCCATCCGCGCAATGTACGTATTCTGCCGAAATCGCGGGATTTCCATTGAAAGGATTGGCCTCTCGTTCGTTGCGCCCGTCCCGGTCGAGCCCCCCGGCTGAATATCACTGCCGGGATCGTCGCCGGCGTAGCGGCTCACCCGAGGGGCGCAGCGTTCGTCAAAACAATCTTCTCCTCTGAAAGTGAAATAAGAAAAAACACGCTACTGCATGTGAATTGAGCTTTGGCGCCTGCGGGTATAAGTCGTTTGTTCGATTTACCGAACAAACGGCACGGCAGGACAATGGCGAAAAGCCCCGGCCAGGACGAGGCGACAGCAACCGAAACGGCGCCGGATGAGGCTGCCGCGGAAAGGCTGGCGCGCCGCGTCGCAACATTGAATACGGCGCTCGGCGCGGCCGATGTTCCGGCTCGCCTCGCCGGGGTCGTTGCGGGAGCCGCGGGAGAAGTGGTCTTCACCACCTCCTTCGGGCTTGAAGACCAGGTGCTGACCCATTTCATCGCCACGGCGAAGCTACCGGTGACCTTCGCTACGCTCGATACAGGCCGGCTCTTCCCCGAGGTCTATGCGCTCTGGCAGAAGACCGAAGAGCGCTACGGCATCCTGATCCGCCCCTATTATCCGCGCCATGAGGCGGTCGAGCTCTATGTCCGCCAGAACGGCATCAACGGCTTCTATGCTTCGCGGGATGCCCGCAAATCCTGCTGCGACATCCGCAAGGTCGAGCCGCTCGGCCGAGCGCTGGCGGGCGCCGATATCTGGCTGACGGGCTTGCGCGCCGACCAGTCGGCGGCGCGCGGCGCCGTCCCGCTCGCGGAGGCGGATGCGGCGCGCGGCCTCGTCAAGGCGAGCCCGCTGATCGACTGGTCGCGCGAGCGCACGCTCGCCTTCGCCGAGGAAAATGGCGTGCCGATCAATCCACTGCACGCCCAAGGCTTCGTCTCGATCGGCTGCCAGCCCTGCACCCGCGCCATCCGCCCCGACGAGCCCGAGCGGGCCGGGCGCTGGTGGTGGGAGGACGACGCCGCCAAGGAATGCGGCCTGCATGTCGGGCCGGACGGAAAGCTGGCGCGCGCCAAAACCGCACCGGCGGAGGCTCAGGCATGATCCAGCTCAGCCATCTCCAGAAGCTCGAGGCGGAAGCCATCTTCATCATCCGCGAGGTGGCGGCGACCTGCGACAAGCCGGTGCTGCTCTATTCGATCGGCAAGGATTCCGCCGTCCTGCTGCATCTGGCGATGAAGGCGTTCTATCCGGCCAAGCCGCCTTTCCCGCTGCTCCATGTCGATACGACCTGGAAGTTCCGGGACATGATCGCTTTCCGCGACGAGACGGCGGCGCGCCTCGGGCTCGACCTGATCGTCCATGTCAACCGGGAGGGCGTCGAGGCCGGCATCGGCCCCTTCGCCTCGGGATCGCGCATCCACACCGACGTGATGAAGACGCAGGGGCTGAAGCAGGCGCTCGACCTGCACAAATTCGATGCGGCCTTTGGCGGTGCCCGCCGCGACGAGGAGAAGAGCCGGGCCAAGGAACGTGTCTTCTCGTTGCGGAGCCCTGAGCATCGCTGGGACCCGAAGAACCAGCGCCCCGAGCCCTGGCAGCTTTTCAACACGCGCAAGCATCGCGGCGAGAGTTTCCGGGTCTTCCCGCTCTCCAATTGGACCGAGCGCGACATCTGGGACTACATCGCGCTGGAGAACATCCCTGTCGTGCCGCTCTACTTTGCCGCGCCGCGCCCGGTCGTGGAGCGCGATGGTGCCTGGATCATGCGCGACGACGAACGCATGAAATTGCGCCCCGGCGAGGTGGTCGAGACCCGCATGGTCCGCTTCCGCACCCTCGGCTGCTACCCCCTGACCGGCGCGGTCGAAAGCGAGGCTGCGAGTCTGACCGACATCATCGCCGAGATGCGCTCGTCCCGGTCCTCCGAGCGGCAGGGCCGCGTCATCGACCATGACGGCTCGGGCTCGATGGAGCAGAAGAAGCAGGAAGGCTATTTCTGATGGGCTTCGCCATCGCCAGGAACCTGGCCAAAAAGAACCTGAAGGTGCCGAAACCGGCCCAGAATCTTCTCCCCGCCAACGATACGCCGGGCGCAGCCGAAACCGGCCAGCATTCGCTGCTGCGCTTCATCACCTGCGGCTCGGTGGATGACGGCAAGTCGACGCTGATCGGCCGCATGCTCTACGAGGCCGGGGCGGTCTTCGACGACCAGCTCAGCGCGCTCGACAGCGATTCCCGCAAATTCGGCACGCAAGGCGCGGCGCCCGATTTCGCCCTGCTGGTCGACGGCCTCTCGGCCGAGCGCGAGCAGGGCATCACCATCGACGTGGCCTATCGCTATTTCGCCACCGACAAGCGCAGCTTCATCGTCGCCGATACGCCCGGACACGAGCAGTACACCCGCAACATGGCGACCGGCGCCTCCACTGCCGATCTCGCCATCATCCTGGTCGATGCCCGCAAGGGCCTGCTGCCGCAGACGCGCCGTCACTCCTTCATCGTCTCGCTGGTCGGCGTCCGCCATGTCGTGGTCGCGATCAACAAGATGGACCTTGTCGGCTATGATGAGGCCGTCTTCGAGCGGATCGCGGCCGATTACCGCGCGGCGGTGAAGAGCCTCGGCTTCGCCTCGATCAACTTCATCCCGGTCTCGGCGCGCGACGGCGAGAACGTCATGCGGCCGTCCTCGCTCATGGGCTGGTATGACGGCCCGGCGCTGTTGCCCTATCTCGAAAGCATTGCGATCACGCGCGCTGCACCCAGCGGCGAAGGCTTCGTCCTGCCGGTGCAGTGGGTCAATCGCCCGGATCTCGATTTCCGCGGTTATGCCGGCACGCCCGTCGCCGGCCGCGCCCGCGTTGGCGATCCGGTTGTAGCGCTGCCCTCCGGACGCACGAGCCGCATCGCCCGGCTGATCGGTGCTGCCGGCGAGGCGAGCCAGATCGCCGCCGGGCAGGCCGCAACCGTGACCCTCGAAGACGACATCGACATCTCGCGCGGGGACGTCATAGTCGCTGCGCACACCGCGCTGCCGGTGAGCCGCGGGCTCACGGCGCGACTGCTCTGGACGGGCGAGCGCGCCATGCTGGAGGGTGGTCAGTTCCTGGTGAAAATGGCGACGCAAAGCGCCAGCGCCACGGTCGAGACCTTGCACCACAGCATCGATATCGAGGGCTTTCGGCCGCTGCCGGCGCAAGCCCTACGCATGAACGGCATCGGCCTGGTCACGCTCCGGCTCGACAGGCCGCTGGTCTCGCTGCCCTATGCCGAAAGCCACGAGCTCGGGGGCTTCATTCTGATCGATCGGATCAGCAACGAGACCGTCGCCTTCGGCTTCGTCCAGCCGGGCGGGGGCGCCGAGCATGAGGCTGTGATCGGCGAAGGCGGCGTGACGGCCCGGTTCCGGCGTAACGTCATCCGCATTGTCGGCCGGCGCGGCACGCCTGATCGCCGCGCCTGGCTTGCGGCGGTGAGCTGGCGGGTGCTGAGCACGGCCGGCCTTTTCGCCGCCGCCTTCGTGCTGACCCGCAATGCGCCAGCGTCTCTGGCGCTCGCCGTCGGCGACATCCTGCTGCGTCCCGCCTTGCGGGCGCTCCACATGCGGCTCTGGAGCAAGGAGCCGGCCGGGGCTTTGCAGGACGGCGCGGGGATTTAGCTAGCCGTCATTCTCGGGCGGCGCACGGCGTCGACCCGAGAATCTCTTGCGGAAGATGGCTTCGTTGAAGAGGTGCTCGGGTCAAGCCCGAGCATGACGCGTCCTCGAGGGGCTCAGCCTGCGATCACCGCCGTCGCCTCGATCTCCAGCAACGCTTCCGGCTCGACCAGCGCGGTGACCGCGACCACCGCCATCGCCGGGAAATGCCGGCCGAAGACCTCGCGATAGACCGGCCCCATCTCCCGGAGGCTGTCGCGGTAGCTCTGGATGTCGGTGACGTACCAGGTCAGGCGCACGATATCCTCGACGCGGCCACCGCCAGCCTCGACGACCGCCTTGATGTTCATGAACGTCTGCCGGAGCTGGCCGACGAAGCCCTGCGCGAAGACACCTTGCGCATCCCAGCCGACGAGCCCGCCGGTCATCAGCACCCGGCCTTCCGCCACCATGCCGTTGGCATAGCCGCGGGGTTGCGGCCAGCCCTCGGGCAGGATCGCGCGGGAGGATGAAGCGTTGGACATGGTGTTGCCCCGTCAGTGGCCATTCGGCTCGTGGTTGGAAGGAGTTACGCCCCGCCTTGCGCCATCTGGCGCAAGGCGAAGCGTTGCAGCTTGCCGGTCGCTGTCTTCGGCAAGGTGTCGACGAATTCGATGGCGCGCGGATATTTGTAGGGCGCGATACCGGCCTTCACATGCTCCTGCAACGCCTTGACCAGCGCCGCATCGCCCGTGACGCCCTCGCGCAGCACGACATAGGCCTTCACGATCTGGCCGCGATCGGGGCAGGGCGCGCCGACGACGCCGCATTCCGCCACCGCCTCATGCGTCAGCAGGCAGGCTTCCACCTCGGGGCCGGCGATGTTGTAGCCGGCCGAGATGATCATGTCGTCCGAGCGCGCCTGGTACCAGAAGTAACCGTCGGCATCGCGCAGATAGGTGTCGCCGGTGATGTTCCAGCCGTTCAGGACGTATTTGGCCTGCCGGGGGTCGGCGAGGTAACGGCAGCCGGTCGGCCCGCGCACGGCGAGCCTGCCGGGCGTGCCGTCCGGCACTTCGTTGCCGTTCTCGTTGACGATCTTCGCCTCGTAGCCCGGCACCGGCAGCCCGGTCGATCCCGGCCGGATCGCCTCGCGCGGCGCGCCGATGAAGATGTGCAGCATTTCGGTTGCTCCGATGCCGTCCATCAGCGGCAGCCCCGTACGCGCCTGCCAGGCGTCAAAGGTGGCCTTGGGCAGCGCCTCGCCGGCCGAGACGCAGATGCGCAGCGAGGAGATGTCGCGTCCGTCGAGCTTGTCGAGGATGGCGCGGTAGGCGGTCGGCGCCGTGAAGACGACGCTGACCTTGTAGCGCTCGATCGCGTCGACTAGGTCGGCCGGTCCGGCCTTCTCGGGCAGCACCATCGCCGCGCCAATCCGCATCGGGAAGAGCACGAGCCCGCCGAGCCCGAAGGTGAAGGCGAGCGGCGGCGAGCCGGTGAAACGGTCCTCCGGCGACGCCTTCAGCACCCGCGCGCCGTAGCAGTCGCAGATCGCCAGCATGTCCTGGTGGAAATGCATGGTGCCCTTCGGCTCGCCGGTGGTGCCGGAAGTGAAGGCGATCAGGCAGACATCATCGCGGGCGGTGTCGGCGGCCTCGAAGTGCTCGTAGCCCGGCTGCGCCATCAGCCCTTCAAGCTCGCTGCCGGCAGAGCCGAAGGCGACAATGCGGGCAAGCTCGGGCGCCTGTGATTTTGCAGCTTCCAGCTCGGCGGTGAGGCGGTGGTCGCAGAGCGCGAACGCGATCTTGGCCTTGCGCAGCGGATAAGCGAGCTCGCCCGCCCGCAGCATCGGCATGGTCGCGACCGCGATGCCGCCGGCCTTGATGACGGCGAGATAGGCAGCGACCATCATCGGCGTATTGCCGGCGCGCAGCAGCACGCGGTTGCCGCTGACCATGCCGAGATCACGGGTCAGCACATTGGCGATGCGGTTCACCTTGTCAGTGAGGTCCGCATAGCTCCAGTGCAGGTCGGCGGCAATTACGGCCGTGCGCTCGCCGCGCCCTTCGGTGATGTGCCTGTCCAGCAGCTCGGCGACGCAGTTCAGCCGCTCGGGATAGGCGAGCCCTGCCTCTTCAAGTCTCAGATCGGGCCAGCTTTCGCTCGGCGGCAGGTTGTCCCGTGCGAAGCTGTCCTTATGCCCCGATCTCGCGAATCCGGTTGTTGTCATCTCGTTCCCCTGCCTAGAGCCGGGTCCGATCAGGTCGGATCGACCTGATCGGTGAATCCGTCTCTAATTATTTGATGGAGAACGCGTTATCCGATCAGGTTGCGCTGCAACCTGATCGGCGCGTGCTCCAGCGGCATGTGCTTTGAGCAGGTCGCGCGCGATCACGACCTTCTGGACCTCGCTGGCACCCTCGTAGATGCGCAGCGCCCTGATCTCCCGGTACAATTCCTCCACCTTGACGCCCTTGGTGACGCCGAGGCCGCCATGGATCTGGACGGCCCGGTCGATCACGCTCTGGGCGTTCTCCGTCGCGACGAGTTTGGCGAGTGCGGCCTCACGGGTGACGCGGGCAGCGCCGCGGTCCTTGGTCCAGGCGGCGCGGTAGACGAGGAGGGCTGCGGCATCCACCTCAGCCGCGCTGTCGGCGATCGCCGCCTGCGAGAGCTGGAGGTCGCCGAGCGTGCCGCCGAAGAGCTTGCGGCCATTGGCGTGGCCCAGCGTCTCGTGCAGCGCCCGTCTTGCGAAGCCGAGCGCGGCGGCGCCGACCGTCGAGCGGAAGATGTCGAGCGTCGCCATCGCGACCTTGAAGCCGTCGCCCGGCCCGCCGATGCGGTTATCGAGCGGCACGCGGCAGCCTTCGAAGCGCAGCGTCGCGAGCGGATGCGGCGCGATTACCTCGATGCGCTCAAGCGTGGTCAGGCCGGGCGTATCGGCCTCGACCAGGAAGGCGGAAAGCCCGCGCGCACCCGGCGCCTCGCCGGTGCGGGCGAAGACGACGTAGTGGTCGGCGATGCCGCCATTGGAGATCCAGCTCTTCTCGCCATCGATGCGGACATGGCCGCTATCGTCCGGCGTCGCGGTCGTTGCCATGGCGGCGACGTCCGAACCCGCCTCCTTCTCCGACAGCGCGAAGGCGGCGATGCGCTTGCCCGCAGCGACATCCGGCAGGATGCGCCGCTTCATCGCCTCGGAGCCTGCGATGCTGATCGAGCCGGTGCCGAGCCCCTGCATGGCGAAGGCGAAATCGGCGAGCCCGTCATGGGCGGCCAGGATCTCGCGGGCGAGGCAGAGGGTGCGCACGTCGAGCCTGTCGGAAAGCCCGCCATAGGCGGCCGGCACGGCGGCTCTCAGGAAACCTGCCGCACCCAATGCCGCGACGCGTGCCCGGCAGGCCTCGTCGACATCATCGTGGGGCAGGTCGGAAAGGTAGGAATCGGCCCAGCCGGAGAGTTCGGCCGCGAAGGCGCGGTGGCGCTCCTCGAAGAACGGCCAATCCAGCGTGTCGCCGAGGATGTCGAGGCCGAGGCGAGGAGCGCTGCCCATGTCAGTTGCCCTCGAAGACCGGTTTCCGCTTCTCGGCGAAGGCGTGGTAGGCGCGGGCGAAATCCTCGGTCTGCATGCACAGCGCCTGTGCCACGGCCTCGGCCTCGATCGCGCTTTCGACCGACATCGCCCATTCCATCTCGAGCATGCGCTTGGTCATGGCGTTGGCGAAGGTGGGGCCGTCCGCCAGCTCGGCCGCGAGCGTCTGCGCTTCGGCCAGGACGGCCTCAGACGTGCAGAGCCGGTTGAGGAAGCCCCAACGCTCCGCCTCCTCACCCTTGAGCACGCGGCCGGTGTAGAGCAGCTCGGCGGCGCGGCCCTGGCCGATAATGCGCGGCAGCATCGCACAGGCGCCCATGTCGCAGCCGGCGAGGCCGACGCGGTTGAACAGGAAGGCGATCTTAGAAGCTGCCGTGCCGAGCCTGAGGTCGGAGGCCATGGCGACGATGGCGCCGGCGCCGGCGCAGACGCCATCGATCGCCGCGACGATCGGTTGCGGGCAGGCGCGCATCGCCTTGACCAGCTCGCCCGTCATCCGGGTGAATTTGAGCAGGTCCTTCGTCTCCATCGCGACGAGCGGACCGATGATCTCGAAGACGTCGCCGCCCGAGGAGAAATTGCCGCCGGCGCCGGTTACCACGATCGCCTTGACCGCTTCTTCTTTCTGCGCCGCGAGGAAGAAATCCGTGAGTTCACGATAGCTTGCGAAGGTCAGCGGATTCTTTTTCTCAGGCCGGTTCAGCGTCACCGTCGCGACCTTGCCGGCGACGGAAAGCGCGAAATGCACCGGTTGGAAGGTGCTCAGCGGCAAAAGGGTCGCGTTGGCTCGGCTGATTTGCTGGCTCATCCGTTCTCTCCTCCCGCCGCTCCGGTCGCGCTGTTCTGGCGTCCATTGATGGCGCGATGCAGCGAGGTCTTGGTCTCTCCGAGCAGCCGGAAGAGCTGCCCGATCTCGGGCTGATCGAGCCCTGCGAAAAGCTCGGCGATCCAGCCTTCATGGCGCTCGGCCATGGCCCGGAAGGCCTTGCGGCCCTGCGCCGTCAGGGTGAGGATCTGCACGCGCCGGTCCTGCGGCGCGGAGCGCTTGTCGACGAGCCCATCCGTCACGAGCCCGGCGACGACAGCGGTGACGTTGCCGTTCGAGACCATCAATCGCTGCGAGACCTCGCCGACGGTCATGCCGACTGCGGTCTTGTCGAGCTGGGCCATCAGGTCGAAGCGCGGCAGGGTGGTCTTGAACTCCTCGCGCAGCCGGTTGCGGATCTCGGTCTCGATCAGCGTCGAGCAGGTCAGCAGCCTGAGCCACAGGCGCAGCTCGTCCTTGTGGTCGCCGGGGCGTTCGCTCGCCTTGGTCTCGCGGTCGAGCATCAATGTGGAGGAGGGCGTCTCCATCTCAGAACTCCCCGCCATTGATCAGAAGCGATTGGCCGGTGACCGCATCGCTGCCCGGACCGCAGAGATAGAGGACGGCGGCCGCGACCTCCTCGGGCGCGATCAGGCGCCCTTGCGGATTGTCCTTGACCATTTCGGCCAGCGCCTGCTCGCGGCTCTTGCCGGTCTTGGCTGTGATGGTGTCGAGCCCGCTCGCGACCATGTCGGTGTCGGCGTAGCCCGGGCAGACGGCATTGACGGTGACGCCGGTGCGCGCCGTTTCCAGTGCCAGCGACCGGGTGAGCCCGATCACGGCATGCTTCGCTGCCGCATAGGCGCTGACGTAAGCATAGCCGCGGTGCCCGGCCGTCGAGGCAATGGCGATCAGCCGGCCGCGACGGCGTTCCAGCATGTCGGGCAGCACGGCATGGAACAGGTTGACCGTGCCGATCAGGTTGATCTCGACCATGCGGCGGAAGCGCTCGCTGTCGCTGCGCATGAACGGGCCGGTCTCGACCGCGCCGGCATTGGCGATCGCGATGTCGAAGGCGTGCTCTCGAGAAAGTTGATCCAGGGCAGCCGAAACCGAGATCTCGTCACGCACATCGCAGGCGGCGAAATCGGCGGCGGCCCCGGCTGCGACGGCGTCCCGCAGCGCGGCCTCGTCACGGCCGAGGATGCTGACCCGCGCCCCTGCCTGAGTCAGCGCGGTGGCGATGGCTCGGCCGATGCCGCGTCCGCCTCCCGTCACCAGCGCGTGCTGTCCCTGCAGAGTCATGACCGTTCGACCTCCGCTGTCTAATATATTTTAAACCTCAATCAATTTGCAAGCCTCTTGATTTTCCTCGGTCGGCGGAGCCAAGATTTTGCAACGCAGTGCGCGATTTATATGAGAAGGGAGCTTGTTAGGCGGTTCCTGATGTGCAGGTCGCCAAAGGCTCTTGAGTTCAAAATCATTTCAGGTTTAAAATATTTTCTCAGACCGGATCGGCCGGTTCCCTGATGGAGGCGTCGATGCGTATCGCGGTTGTGGGCGGAGGGCCGGCAGGGCTCTATTTCGCGCTGCTGATGAAGCGGGACTGGCCCGAGGTCTCGGTCGATGTCTTCGAGCGCAACCAGTCGGACGACACCTTCGGCTTCGGCGTCGTCTTTTCCGACCAGACGCTCGACATCTTCAAGGCGGCGGATGAGAACAGCTATGCTGCGATCCGCGACAACTTTGCCTATTGGGACGACATCGAGATCCATTTCAAGGGCGACAGCTACCGCGTGCCCGGCAACGGCTTCTGCGGCTGCTCGCGCCGCTCGTTGCTGATGCTAGTGCAGGCCAGGGCGCGCGAACTCGGCGTCGGCCTGCATTTCGGCAGCGAGATCGCCGATGTCGAGACCTTGAAGCGCGACTACGACCTCGTCGTCGCGGCCGATGGCGTCAACAGCCGCCTGCGCGAGAGCTGGCGTGAGCGCTTCCAGCCGGAAACCGACCTGCGCCCCAACAAATTCGCCTGGATGGGCTCGACCCGACCCTTCGACGCCTTCACCTTCTTCTTCAAGCAGACCGAACATGGGCTTTTCATCGCCCATTGCTACCAGTATGAGGCCGGGCGCTCGACCTGGGTGTTGGAGACCGATCCCGAGACCTTCGCCAAAGCCGGGCTCGACAAGCTCGACGAGGCGCAGTCGGCGACTTTCCTCGAAGGCGTCTTCGCCGAGGAACTGCAGGGCCACAGGCTCATCACCAATCGCTCGCTCTGGCGCAATTTCCCGATGATCCGCTGCCGCAACTGGGTCGTCGAGAATGTCGTGCTGATTGGTGACGCCAAGGCGACGGCGCATTTCTCGATCGGCTCCGGAACAAAGCTGGCGATGGAGGACGCTATCGCGCTGCACAAGGCGATGGGCCAGGCGAAGCTCGACGTCGCCGCGGGCTTGAAGCTGTTCGAGACGCAGCGCCGCGAGGAGGTCGAGAAGACCCAGCACGCGGCCGATGTCTCGCTGGTCTGGTTCGAGGAATTGAAGCGCTTCTGGGATTTCGAGCCGCTGCGCTTCGCCTTCGGCCTGATGACCCGTTCCAAGGCGATCACCTACGACAATCTGGCGCTGCGCGCGCCGGAAATGGTCTCGGCCGTCGACAAGCTCGTCGCGGATGGGCTGGGGCCCCTGGCGAGGCGGCGCAAGGACGGTTCGCCCGTCCCGCCGGCCTTCCAGCCCTTCAAATTGCGCGAGATGCAGGTCGAGAACCGCATGACGGTCTCGCCGATGTGCCAGTACTCCGCCGAGGACGGCCTGCCGACCGACTGGCACCTGATGCATTACGGCTCGCGCGCTGTCGGTGGTGCCGGGCTGATCTTCACGGAGATGACCTGCGTCGCGCCGGACGCGCGCATCACCCCCGGCTGTACCGGTCTTTGGAGCGATGCACAGGAAGCAGCCTGGAAGCGGATCGTCGATTTCGTCCATGGCCATTCGGCCGCGAAGATCTGCCTCCAGCTCGGCCATGCCGGGCGCAAGGGCGCGACCAAGCTGATGTGGGAGGGCATGGACCGGCCGCTGCCGGAAGGCGCCTGGCCGATCGTCTCGGCCTCAGCCTTGCCCTACTACCCGGAGAGCCAGGTGCCGCGCGAGATGACCCGCGCCGACATGGACCGGGTGAAGGCCGAGTTCGTCGCGGCTGCCGAGCGCGGCGAGCGCATCGGCTTCGACATGCTGGAGCTGCACTGCGCCCACGGCTATCTGCTGGCGAGCTTCCTCTCGCCGCTCACCAACAAGCGCACTGACGAATATGGCGGCTCGGTCGAGAACCGTCTGCGCTTCCCGCTGGAGGTCTTCCGGGCGCTGCGCGAGACCTGGCCGCGCGAAAAGCCGATGTCGGTACGCATCTCCGCGACCGACTGGGTCGAAGGCGGTCTGTCTGCTGCGGATTCCGTCGCGATCGCCGAGGCCTTCGCTGCCGAGGGGTGCGACCTCGTCGACGTCTCGACCGGGCAGACCGCGAAGGAATCGCGCCCCATCTATGGCCGCATGTTCCAGACGCCGTTCTCGGACCGCATCCGCAACGAGGCCGAGGTCGCGACCATGTGCGTCGGCAACATCACCACGGCTGATCAGGTCAACACCATCATCGCCGCCGGCCGGGCCGATCTGGTCGCGCTCGGACGCCCGCATCTCGCCGATCCATCCTTCGTGCTGCGCGCGGCGGCTTGGTACGGCGTCGATGTCGCCCAGCCGGTGCAGTACCAGCCCGGCAAGGACCAGCTGATGCGCAACACCCCGCGCGAACGCGAGGAACTGTTGGAGCTGAAGCTCAAGGCCAAGCCCAGCCGCCACGCCGTGGCGGAGTGAGGTCTGAACACCTTGGTGGGGCAGTGGTTGTGCATTCCCCGTCATTGCGAGGAGCGTCAGCGACGAAGCAATCCAGGGGGGACTGGGCTGAATCGCTCCACCCAGTCCAACTGGATTGCTTCGCTGCGCTCGCAATGACGGAGCGGCGCCCTATTTGTCGCCCTGCGAGCGGCCGGAGGGCGACACGTCGGGAATGGTCGGCGCCGTCGGCTTGCGCTCCCCAAAGGGATTGGCCGAAGGCGGGTTGCGCCGCAGCCGGAAGGCGAGATAGGCGCCTGCTGCCGCCGAGAGCAATCCGAGATAGGCGAGCAGCCCGTTCGGGCCGACTGCCTGCATGAAGGCGGTCGAGACCAGCGGGCCGATCGCCGAGCCCGTCGCCCAGAGGAACAGGAGCTGCGCCGAGAGACCGAGTGCCCGCTCGCGGCCGAGCCGGAAATAGGCATGCGCGACGGCGACCGTATAGATCGGCATCGAGCCCGCGCCGATGAGCGCGAACAGGCCGAACAGCCAGAAGCGGGCATGGGGCAGGGCGAACCAGAGCACCGCCCCTAGCGCCACCGAGCAGAACACCACCGAGAGCGTGGCGCTTAGCATGATCTTGCGGCTCTCGACCCGGTCCGCCAGCAGGCCGAGCGGCCATTGCAGCACCAGCGCGCCGATCTGGATGCCTGCCGTCAGCAGGATCGCCCAGGTCTGGTCGAGCCCGATCAGGATGCCGTAGGCCGGCGCCACATTGGTCAGTGCGCCGCCCATCAGGCCGACATAGAGGCAGCCGATGACCGAGGCCGGCGCGTATTGCCAGATCGTGTTGAGCCGGACCGAGACGACCTCGCCCGATTCCGGCCCCTTCGCCTTCGTCATGCCGACCGGGATCAGCGCGATCGAGAAGGCGGCGCTGGCGAGCAGGAAGATGTCGTTCGACTGCAGCGAGACGTAGCCGACGCCGATCTGCGAGCCGATCAGGGCAAGGCGATTGAGGATCTGGTAGAAGCCGAAGACGCGGCCGCGCTGGCCGGCCTTGGCCTGTCCGCTGATCCAGCTCTCGATGCAGATGGCGTGGCCGGCGCCGCCGAAGCCCATGCCGAGCCGCGAGATGCCCCAGACGTCGAGCGGCGTCGCCGTGAAGCTCAGCGTCAGAACGGCCTGCAAGGCCGCGAAGACGCCGAAGGCGCGGATATGCCCGACGCGGCGGATGAAGGCGGGGATTACGAAGCAGCCGGCGAGGAAGCCGACGGAATAGGCCGAGCCGACGAGGCCGATCAGCAGCGGCGCCTTCTGCGCCAGCGCCATCTTCAGCGGCACCGCCGTGTTCACGATGGTGGCGGCGACCTGGAGGATGAGCGCGCCGCTGACGATGGCGCCCAGCGCTGCGACGGAACTCGTCTTCGGCTCGGCCGCTGCTTCGGTCACGTCGGTCTCGCCCTCCTGCGCAGCCGCCATGAAGGCCTGAGATTCTCGAGGCGACAAGCCCTGCGGTTGCGATGCTTGCGACATATCCGATTCGAACGCCGGGTTGGGAGAAATGGGCTGATAGGCCAGCCTCGCCCGAAAAGATGGGCCAATCGCGGCGGCCAGGGAAAAATCTTCGTCTCCATTCCTCCATCCGCCGGCCTTGATCGCGCCGCCTTTGCATCGTTTTGCGGGGCCGCTGCGGCCTGAAACCCGCAGCTCCCTCATCCGCAAAAATTATCGATGCGGTTCACCGGCGATTAACCAACACAGCGCCTTATCGAAGCAGAACGAAGTTTGAGTTCTCCCGGCATGCTCGGCCACATCGCGACGCGCATCGCGCCTCCCTTGATCGGGGTGCGAACGGCGAAGCTGTGTCCGCCGCCGCCGTCGGGTGTGGCGTAAGCGTATCGAGAGTGCGGCGGATGACCTATGCGACCTATGTGCGGGAAGGCGGCGCGCCCTATGTGCGCCCGCGCCGTCGCCGCCGGCCTTTGTTGAAAGGGTTCTTCCTCGCTGCCGCCCTGAGCTGTGGTGCTATGTCCGGCTTCTGGATGCTGGGGCAGGGTGCGCCGGGACCCGATGCCGGCAACACGTCCTCGCCCACCGCTCGCAAGACGCCTGCCGGTCGCGCCGCGACGCAGTCGGCCCCGGCCTATAGCGGCCTGCTCGATCCGGCACTGTCCGGCGGCAAGGCGGCGTCCTTCGTTCCGGGCGCTCCGGTCCGTTCCGCCTTCCAGCCGGCGAATCCGGTTCCGCCGTCATCTTCCATTGCTGCGGCCGCTCCGGCTTCCGAGCCCGCCTTGCCCCTGCCGCCGCAGCCGTCGGTCACCCTGGCGGAGAAGCCTGTGCCCATGCCGGTGCCTCGGCCCCTCGATCTGCTTCCGAAGGCCGATCTCCAGCAGCCGCAGGAGCTCCAGCCGCGCGTGGCGCAGCCGACCGCACCGCGCCGGAACCGCACGGCCGCTGCCGCGCCGACCCCGGAAGACAACCGCAACTTCTTCGAGAAGATCTTCGGCGTGCAGAAGCAGCAGCCGACGGGCACGGCGCTCGCCTATGCCGCACCGCAGGACGACGTCGTCGACCGTGGCCGCGTCGCCCGGCTCAGCCCCTCGACAAGCACGCCGCCGCGCACCGCAGAAGCCGGCACCGCGATCTACGATATCGGCGCCAAGATGGTCTACATGCCCAATGGCGAGCGGCTCGAAGCCCATTCCGGTCTTGGCGAGATGATGGACAATCCAAGCTACGCCCATGTCCGGATGAAGGGCGTCACCCCGCCGCACACCTACACGCTGACCGAGCGCGAGGCGCTGTTCCACGGCGTGCGCGCCATCCGCCTGAACCCGGTCGGCGGCAGCGGCGCCATCCATGGCCGCGCCGGGCTATTGGCGCACACCTATCTGCTCGGATCGCGCGGCGACTCGAACGGCTGCATTTCCTTCAAGGATTACGAGCGCTTCCTGCAGGCCTTCCTGCGCGGCGAGGTCAAGCGGCTGGTCGTGGTCGCAGGAAACGGCTGACCTCCGGCCGACGCATCAGCCGCCGGCCGAGACCTGAGTTTCACCACGTTGCATGCCGGAGGGCGTCCGTCTCACGCCGTGCCGACGATGTCCCTAGTAGGATGGGTGGCTGAAGCTTGCTACCCGCGCATCCTTCATCAGGTTGAGGAAGTCGGCGCCGCTGACATGCACCAATGTCCGGTGGTCACCGCCTTCGAAATAGATCTCCTTGGCGTCGCCGAGGCTCTCGTCGAGGAGCACCGGCACGTCATAGGCCGATCCGACCGGTGGAACGGCGCCGATGTCGCAGTCGGAGAATAGCGAGCCGATCTCGTCCTCGGAGGCGAGGCCGAGACGCTTATTCATCACATCCTGCAAGCGCGAAAGCTCGATCCGGTGCGTGCTCGGCACGACAGCGAGCACATAGCCGGTCTCGTGATGGACGACGACCGATTTGGCCAGCTTGCTGCCGGGAATATGGGCCGCCTGCGCCGCCTGGCTGCTGGTGGCCGTGCGATTATGGGCGACGGTGTCATAGGCGATGCCTTGGCCGTCGATATAGCTTTGAAGCTTTTTGGCGATGGTCATGATAGGCGCCCCTCTCTTGCGTGGTGACGCATCAGAGCGGGTATCCTCCTCCCATCACTGGCGAAGTCAACGGCGGAGCAGGGCTGGGCCCGGCCGTCAGATGCCGTCATGCTCGGGCTTGACCCGAGCATGACGGCGTGTGGCAGGGCAGACCCTTGCTGGATCAGCCGCCCGCCGCCTTGGCCCTGCTCTTGGCAGGCGCCTTCTCCGCCTTCTCGCTTGTCGCTTTCTTGGCTGCGGCCTTCTTCGCCGGAGCCTTGGCCTTCGACGCGCCCGCGGCTTTGGCTTTGCCCTTGGCACCGCCCTTCGCCTCGGCCTTGGCGTTCGCCAGCTCGATCGCCTGTTCCAGCGTGATGCTCTCAGCGGTCATCGTCTTGGGCAGCGTCGCGAAGATCTTGCCCCAGGCGACATAGGGGCCGTATTTGCCGGCCTTCACCTCCAGCGGGCCGCCCGCAGGATGCTCGCCGAGCGCACGGCCCGGCGCCGCCGCCGCACCGCCGCGCCGCCCGCCGCCGTTTTCCTTGGCGACGATCAGGTCAATGGCACGGTTGGCGCCGAGTTCAAGCACGTCGTCGCCCTTGTCGATATTGGCGTAGGTCTTGCCGTGCTGGACGTAAGGTCCGTAGCGGCCGATGCCGACCAGGATCGGCTCGCCCGACTCCGGATGGCGCGCGACTTCACGCGGCAGGGAGAGCAGGGCCAGCGCCTTCTCCAGCGTGACGCTTGCCGGCGTCATGCCCTTGGGCAGGCTGGAGCGCTTCGGCTTCTCGCCCTCGCCGAGCTGAATATAGGGGCCGAAGCGGCCGTCCCGCATCGTCACTTCGAGGCCGGTCGCCGGGTCGGTGCCGAGCACGCGCACGCCGGGCGTGCCCTGGCCACCTTCGGCGGAAGCCTCGCCCTCGGCCGCCGGGATGGAGAGCGGGCGGGTATAGCGGCACTCGGGATAGTTCGAGCAGCCGACGAAGGCGCCGAACTTGCCGAGCTTGAGCGAGAGCGTGCCGTTGCCGCAGTTCGGGCAGACGCGCGGATCGGAGCCATCGGCCTTCGGCGGGAAGATATAGTCGCCGAGGATGCCGTTCAGCGCCTCCAGCACGTCGCCGACGCGCAAGTCCTTGGTCTCGCCGATCGAGGCCTGGAATTCCTCCCAGAACGCGCGCAGCAGCGCCTTCCAGTCGATCTCGGCATTCGAGACCCGGTCGAGGTTCTCTTCCAGGCCTGCCGTGAAGTCGTACTCGACATAGCGCCCGAAGAAGCTCTCCAGGAATGCCGTCACCAGCATGCCCTTGTCCTCGGGCACGAGGCGCTTCTTCTCGACGCGGACATATTCGCGATCGCGCAAGGTCGCCAGCGTCGCGGCATAGGTCGAGGGCCGGCCGATGCCGAGCTCTTCCATGCGCTTGACTAGGCTCGCTTCCGAGAAGCGCGGCGGCGGCTCGGTGAAGTGCTGGTCGGCGGCGATGGCGCGCTTCTCCAGCCGGTCGCCGGCCTTCATCGCCGGCAGCTTCCTGGAGTCCTCGTCCTCCTCGTCGTCGCGGCTCTCCTGATAGAGCGTCAGGAAGCCGTCGAAGAGCACGACCTGTCCGGTGGCGCGCAGGTCGAGATTGCGCGCGCCGACCTTGGCGGCGATGTCGACCGTGGTGCGCTCGAGTTCGGCCGATTCCATCTGGCTCGCGATGGTGCGCTTCCAGATCAATTCGTAGAGCTTCGCCTGCTCCGGCTCGAGATGGCGCGCGACCATCGCCGGCAGCCGGCCGAGCTCGGTCGGGCGGATCGCCTCGTGGGCCTCCTGTGCGTTCTTGGCCTTGACCGTGTATTTGCGCGGCGCGTTCGGGACGTATTTGTCGCCGAACTCCTTGCCGATGACGCGGCGGGCGGCGGTGATGGCCGAGCCGTCCATGTCGACGCCGTCGGTTCGCATATAGGTGATGAGACCGACGGTCTCGCCGCCGATGTCGACGCCCTCATAAAGGCGCTGGGCGAGCTGCATTGTCCGCGCTGGAGCCAGCCCGAGCTTGCGCGAGGCCTCCTGCTGCAGGGTCGAGGTCTGGAATGGCGGGTAGGGATGGCGCTTGACCGGCTTGGCCTCGACCTCAGCCACAGTGAAGAGCGCGGTTTCCAGCGCCTCCTTGAAGGCCTTGGCTTCCTCGGCGGTGCCGATGTCGAGCCGAGCGATCTTCTTGCCGTCGGCGCCGACGAGGCGCGCCTCGAAGGTCTGGCCGGATTCGGTCGCGAGTGTCGCGACCAGCGACCAGTATTCCCGCGCCCTGAAGGCCTCGATCTCGCGCTCGCGGTCGCAGACAATGCGCAGCGCCACCGACTGCACGCGGCCGGCCGAACGGGCGCCGGGCAGCTTGCGCCAAAGCACCGGCGAGAGGGTGAAGCCGACGAGATAGTCGAGCGCGCGGCGCGCCAGATAGGCGTCGACCAGCGCCTGGTCGATGGCGCGCGGATTGGCCAGCGCCTTCTGTACGGCGTCCTTGGTGACGGCGTTGAAGGTGACGCGCTCGACCGGGATGCCCTTCAGCACCTTCTTCTGGTTCAGCGCCTCCAGCACGTGCCAGGAGATCGCCTCGCCCTCGCGATCCGGGTCGGTGGCGAGGATCAGCTTCTCGGCGCCCTTCACGGCGCGCGCGATCTCGGCGACCTGCTTGGCACCGCGGCCCTCGATCTCCCATTTCATGGCGAAATCGTTCTCGGGCTCGACCGAGCCGTCCTTGGCCGGCAGGTCGCGGATATGGCCGAAGGACGCCACGACCTCGTAGTCGGAGCCGAGATATTTGTTGATCGTCTTGGCCTTGGCCGGCGACTCGACGACGAGGAGCTTCATGGTGTCTCAGTCTCGATAACAGCCCTGATCGGGTCGCGGAACCGGCCGTAACGGACGGTTCCGCGACCCGCAAGACCGCTGCGGTTCGGAATTGCGCGCGAAAGTGGTTCAGCGGGCGGGCCGTGTCAAACGGCGATTACGCTTTGAGTGTCGCACGGGACCGTTTAGGGCCTTTCTCCGGCTTGGGCTACGAAATGGGGAGGCGAGCGTGTCTTCGCAAGCACAGATCAGACGCCAGACGGCGTTGGATATCCGCAGCCGCAAGGGAGCGGAGCCGATCGTGTCCTTGACCGCCTATACGGCACCGATGGCGGCGCTGGCCGATCGCCATTGCGATTTCCTCCTCGTGGGGGATTCGCTCGGCATGGTCGTGCATGGCCTCGACAGCACCGTGCCGGTTACGCTGGAGATGATGATCCTGCACGGGCAAGCCGTGATGCGCGGCTCGCAGCGCGCGCTGGTCGTCATCGACATGCCCTTCGGCAGCTATGAGGAAAGCCCGGAGCAAGCCTTCCGCAATGCTGCCCGCATCATGCAGGAGACCGGCTGCGGGGCGGTGAAGCTCGAGGGCGGGCAGCGCATGGCGAAGACTATTCGCTTCCTGGTCGAGCGGGGCATCCCCGTGATGGCGCATGTCGGGCTGACGCCGCAGGCGGTGAACGTGCTGGGCGGCTTCAAGGCGCAGGGACGCAACCGGGCCGAATGGCCGGCGATCGCGGCCGATGCCGAGGCTGTGACGGAAGCCGGCGCCTTCGCCGTGGTGCTGGAGGCGGTGGCCGAACCGCTCGCGGCCGAGATCACCGCCAGGGTCGCGATCCCGACCATCGGCATCGGCGCCTCCGCCGCCTGTGACGGCCAGGTGCTCGTGCTCGACGACATGCTCGGCCTGACCGGGCGCGTGCCGAAATTCGTCAAGCTCTTCGGCAATCTGGCTGAGGACGTCGACAAGGCGGTGGCGGACTATGCCGCTGACGTTCGGGCCCGGCGCTTCCCGGCGCCCGAGCACGTCTATTCGGTGAAGGATTAAGCTCGGAACCACCTCGTCATTCCGGGCTCAAGCCTTCGGCTTGCCCCGGAATGACGAAAGTGGTTCCCAGACGAACGCGGCGAGCTCTCAGCTCTGCGCCGCCAGCAGCCGGTCGATGAAGCCCTCCGTCGAGGCCCCGTTGATCCAGCGCAGCACCGCGACGATGTCACGCTCAGGCTCGACCCAGATCACGTTGCTGCCGGCGCCGAGCGCCGAGAAGGCGGTCTCTGGAACGCCCGGCCGTGCCGCAGGCCCGCGTGCCAGCCACCAGAGATAGCCGTAATTGCCGAGCGTGGGGGAGGGCGTCAGCATCCGCTCGACCCAGCTCTGAGAGAGCAGTTGCCTGCCGTTCCACGCGCCCTGGCGGCCGATCAGCAGGCCGAAGCGGGCATGGTCGCGCGCGCCGATGAAGAGCCCGCCGCCCCAGTGCCCGCCGCCGGGCACGGACTGGATGCGCTGGCCGTCGATCTCGACGAAGGAACTGCTGTAGCCCTGCCACTGCCAATCCGGCGAGGCGCCGATCGGATCCATGACGCGCTCGCGCAGCACCTCCGGCAACGGCCGGCGGAAGCGCTGGAGCAGCGCGTAGCTCAGCACGTTCACGCGCACATCGTTGTATTCGTAGAAGCTGCCGGGCTCGTTGAGATCGCGGCGCTGGCCCTTGCGGCTGTTGTCGGCGCCGGGGCCGATCTGGCGATTGTGGTCGACCTGGTCGGATTTCCCGAAGATCTCGCCCTGCCATTCGCTCGACTGCTGCAGCAGATGCCGCCAGGTGATCTTGCCGTTATGCGGCCCGGCGAAGGCGGGATCGTCGACGCTCTTGCCCACGGGCTCCTCGACGTCCCGGATCAGCCCGTCGTCGAACGCGATGCCGGCGAGCACGGACAGATAGCTCTTGGCGATCGAGAAGGTCATGTCGGGGCGGGCGGTGTCGCCCCATTCGGCGACGATCCGACCACCTTTCAGAATCAATCCCGCCGGCCCGCCGCGCTCGCGGACCGGGCCGACGATCTCGGTCCAGGGACCCGTCTCGTTCCACTCGACATTTCCGACATAAGAGCCATCCGGATAGTAGAGGCTGCGCGGCCAGGGGCTCTCGTGATCCTGCGCGAAGGCGACGGCTGCTGCGAGCCGGCCGGCATCCAGGCCGGCCTCAGCCGGGGTGAGGGCTTCCCACGCGATGCCGTGAGACCCTGGAACATAGGCGGTCGTGGAGGCGGACAAGGCTTGGTCCCTTCGGCAAAACATGGGAGCGGACGGGCGAGGCATCTGACCTAGCGCCAATCGGCAACAAGCTCCACCGCTGCGCGCGGCATGACAGCCTTTCTCTTTTGGGGCGGCTTGCACCGGAGGCGAGTCGCGCCTAAACAGCCACCTTCAAATGACATCGCCAGCCCCGCTCTATCCGCACCGCCACCTGCTCGGCATCGAGGGGTTGTCCCATCTCGACATCGAAGGGCTGTTGGACCGGGCCGAGGCCTATGTCGCGCTCTCCCGGCAGGTCGAGAAGAAAGCCGCGACGCTGCGCGGCCGCACCCAGATCAACCTGTTCTTCGAGCCCTCGACCCGCACGCAGGCCTCCTTCGAACTCGCGGGAAAACGGCTCGGCGCCGATGTGATGAACATGTCCGTCGCTTCCTCCTCGGTGAAGAAGGGCGAGACGCTGATCGACACCGCCGCGACGCTGAACGCCATGCGGCCGGACATCATCGTGGTGCGCCACCATGCCGCCGGCGCGGTCAATCTCCTTGCCCGCAAGGTGAGCTGCTCGGTGGTCAATGCTGGCGACGGCGCCCATGAGCATCCGACGCAGGCGCTGCTCGACGCGCTGACGATCCGCCGCAACAAGGGCCGCATCCAGGGGCTGACGGTGGCGATCTGCGGCGACATCCTGCATTCGCGCGTCGCTCGTTCCAACATCATCCTGCTCAATGCGCTCGGTGCCAAGGTCCGACTGATCGCGCCTTCGACGCTGATGCCGCCGGGCATCGAGCGCATGGGCGCCGAGCTCTACACGGACATGAACAAGGGGCTCGAAGGCGCTGATATCGTGATGATGCTGCGCCTCCAGCTCGAGCGCATGCACGGCGCCTTCGTGCCGTCCTCGAAGGAGTATTTCCGCTATTACGGCCTCGATCGCGAGAAGCTCGAGCGCGCTGCGCCGGATGCGCTTGTGATGCATCCGGGGCCGATGAACCGCGGCGTCGAGATCTCGTCGGAAGTGGCCGACGGCGCGCAGTCGCTGATCCGCGAGCAGGTCGAGATGGGCGTCGCGGTCCGCATGGCCGTGCTCGATGCGCTCGCCCAGCATCTGCCGAATGTCTGAGCGGGATGGGGACCGTTCTCGCCTGGCTGCTCCCTCTGATGCGCCGGGCGCGCCTCGTCTTCACGGGGCTCTATCTCGTCGTGGCAGTCGGCTTCCTCTATGCCGATCCGCGCGCAGGCTGGACCTGGTTCATCGTGATCGCCGGCGTCCTGCTCTGTCTGCTGTTCTGGGGGCTCGTCGCCTTCTGGAGCGTCGTCTTCACGCGCCGGCCGGATGCTGACCGCCGGGATGGAACCGAACATGGCTGAAACGCAGGATATCGCAGCGCAGGATCTGGCGATCGTCAACGCCCGGCTGGTCGACCCCGTGACCGGCCGCGACGGAACCGGAGCCGTCCTGTTGCGTGACGGCGTGATCGCCTCGGTCGAATGGGGCGCCGCGCCTGCGACGGGCGAGGGCGTCCGCCGGCTCGATGCGGGGGGGCAGGTGCTGACGCCGGGCCTGATCGACCTGCGCGCCTTCCTTGGCGAGCCGGGGGCGGAGTTCCGTGAGACGCTCGGCACCGGCTCGCATGCCGCCGCAGCCGGCGGTGTCACCACCATCGTCTGCCGGCCCGACACCGACCCGCCGATCGACGATCCCGCCATCATCGACTTCCTGAAGCGCCGCGCCCGCGACAAGGCGATCGTCAACGTGCTGCCCTGCGCCGCGCTGACCAAGGGGCTGGAAGGCAGGGAAATCACCGAGTTCGGCCTGCTGCTCGAAGCCGGTGCGGTTGCCTTCGGCGATGGCGCCAGGGCCTTGCGCAATCCGCAGGTCATGCGCCGCGCCATGATCTACGCCCGCAACTTCGACGCGCTGATCATGAACCATGTCGAGGACCCGGAACTGCGTGGTTCCGGCGTGATGAACGAGGGCGAGTTCGCCAGCCGCAAGGGCCTGCCCGGCATCCCGCTCGAGGCCGAGACGGTGATGCTGGAGCGCGACATCCGCCTCGCCCGCGCCACCGGCGCCCGTTATCACGCCGCGATGATTTCCTGCGCGGAATCGGCTGAACTCGTTCGCCGAGCCAAGCAGGATGGCGTCCGCCTCACCTGCGGCGTCTCGATCAACAATCTCACCCTCAACGAGAACGACGTCGGCGACTACCGGACCTTCTGCAAGGTCTCGCCGCCGCTGCGCCACGAGGATGATCGCCTCGCTCTGGTCGCCGCTCTCGCCGAAGGCGTGATCGACGTCGTCGTTTCCGACCATGATCCGCAGGATGTCGAGACCAAGCGTCAGCCCTTCGCCGAGGCCGCGGACGGCGCGCTCGGCATCGAGACCATGCTATCGGCCGCTCAGCGGCTGGTGCAGGCGGGCCAGATTGGGCTGCCCCAGCTTCTCGCAGCCCTGTCGGCTCGGCCTGCCACGCTGCTCGGCTTGCCATCGGGGCGCCTTGCTCCGGGGGCGCCGGCCGACCTCGTCCTGTTCGATCCCGAGGCGCCGTTCGTCGTCGACAAGCGCAAGCTCAAGTCGCGTGCCAAGAACTCGCCCTTCGACGAGGCGCGGCTGGAAGGCATTGTCGCCGCCACGATCGTCGCCGGGCGGGTGGTGTATGAGGGCGAGCCGGGCTGAACGCTTTGCCGTTGTGGCGAAGCGCCGACGATACCCGCGCGGGTCGTCCCGGGCGAGCGAAGCGAGACCCGGGATCCATGCCTGAACCTTGATCGGAAACGCTCCGGCATGGATCCCGGATCGGCGCCGCCGAGGGCGGCTTGTCCGGGATGACGGCGCGCTTTGCATTGATGGATACAGGTTCTATTCTGGCGGCGGATTGCCGGGCGAGGGGGCTGAATGGCTGAGACGTTGACCTGGAGCCTTTCCGGCTCCGCCACGCTGATTGCCCTCGTCGTCGGCTATCTCTTTGGCTCCATCCCCTTCGGCATCATCCTGACGCGTCTGGCGGGCGGGCCGGATCTGCGCAGCATCGGCTCCGGCAATATCGGCGCGACCAATGTCCTGCGCACCGGCAACAAGAAGCTCGCTGCCGCCACCCTCGTCGGTGACATGCTGAAGGGCACCGCGGCGGTCATCGTCGGCGCGCGCCTGCTCGGCGGGCCGGAAGCGGCGCTGGCGGCCGGCGTCGGCGCCTTCCTCGGCCATCTCTTCCCAGTCTGGGTCGGCTTCAAGGGCGGCAAGGGCGTCGCGACCTATCTCGGCGTGCTCATCGGGGTGAAGGGTTCGATTGCGCTCGTCTTCGCCGCGATTTGGCTGAGCGTCGCCTATCTCTCGCGCTATTCTTCCCTTTCGGCGCTGGTGGCCAGCCTGCTGACGCCGCTGCTGCTCTGGTTCTGGGCGGGCATGCACCAGGCCGCCATCGTCATGGCCATCCTGACCGTGCTGCTCTGGATCATGCACCGGGCTAATATCGCCCGGCTCCTGGCCGGGCGCGAAGGCAAGATCGGCCAGAGGGGCTGAGCGGTATGGCGGCTGGCATCGTCCTCTCCGATTGCCAGCGTCTCGATTGGTTGAGGCTGATCCGCAGCGAGGGCATCGGCCCGCGTACCTTCCGTACCCTGATGAACCGCTTCGGCGGGGCTGGTGCCGCGCTTGAGGCCCTGCCTGAGCTCGCGCGACGAGCAGGCCGTACGATCCGCATCTGCCAGCCAGCCGAGGCGGAACGCGAAATCGAGGGACTGCGACGTCTCGGCGGACGCCTGATCGCGCTCGGCGAAACGGAGTACCCGGCGCCGCTGCAGGCGATCGATTCGGCGCCGCCGCTGATCGCAGTGCTCGGGCAGGTGCCGATTCTCCAGAGGCCGGCGGTCGCCCTCGTCGGTTCCCGCAATGCCTCCGCAGCGGGGATGACGTTCACCGGTCGACTGGCGCGCGAGCTCGGCGAAGCCGATTTCGCCGTTGTCTCCGGGCTCGCCCGCGGCATCGACACGGCTGCTCACCAAGCCAGCCTCGATACGGGCACGATCGCCGTGCTCGCGGGCGGCCTCGACGAAATCTATCCGCCGCAGAACATCCCGCTGGCGGAGCGCATCGCCGAGCGCGGCGCCGTCCTTAGCGAAATGCCGCTCGGCTGGGTCGCGAGGGCGCGCGATTTCCCCCGGCGTAACCGGTTGGTTTCCGGCCTCTCGCTCGGCACCGTGGTGGTCGAGGCGGCACGTCGCTCGGGCTCTTTGATCACGGCGCGCTTCGCCAACGAGCAGGGCAGGTTGGTCTTCGCCGTGCCGGGCTCGCCGCTCGATCCGCGCGCCGAAGGCGGTAACCATCTGATTCGGGAGGGAGCGACGCTTTGCGCCGAAGCGACGCATGTCATCGAGGCGCTTGCGCCGCTGCGTCGGCAGGACCCTACCTCCTGGCTGGAACGCTCTGCGCTGCGGGAGGTCGCCGGCGACCCGGCGAGCGAGGCAATGTGGGATGAGCTCGACCTGCCGGAAGTGGCATCGGCGCCGGGGTTCATAGGACATGACGGGGATTTCGATTCCCCGTCATCGGCCGAGGAGGTCGAGCGGCCTGCCTTGCAGTCGGGCCTCGGGCGCCTCGTGCTGGAATTGCTGGGACCGACGCCGATCGGGCTCGACGACCTCGTCCGCGCGAGCGGTCATGCCGCGCGCGAGATCAACCGGGTATTGGTCGAACTGGAACTCGAAGGGCAAGTGCACCGTCACCCCGGAGGAGCATTGTCGCGGGCGAGCTCCTGACACTCCTCAGGCTCTGAGGCCTACAGCATCGGACCGAAAAGTGGAATCCACTTTTCGGAAAAATCCGATGCGATAACAAACTCATAGATCGCCGTTATCGCGTCCGAAAGGACGCGCGGCGATCTAATGGCCCTTGCCGTTCGATTTGACCAGGCGCTCGACCTCGGCGGACGCCTCGATCCGCGCCATCTCCAGGAAATAGGACAAGGTTTCGAGCTTCGTGCCGCGCGCCATGCCTCGCAGCTCGGCGGCCATGCTCTCGATGAAGGACGCCGCCTCCAGCGCTGTCATCGGCCGATCGGGAAGGTTGTCGTCCTGCTCATCGAGATCCGGTTCGGGTGGAACCAGCTTTCGCGCCTTTGGCTTTATGCGCATGGATTCCCTCGTCTGGCAGGCACGGCACTCGTCCGGAGGCGTTCCTTCGATATGCAATTATAAATTGTATCATACAACAAATTTCAAGTCTTGGTTGATCAGGCCAGGAACAGGACGGCGACCGGGAGCGTTGCCAGCGCGAGCAGGGTCTGAAGGGTTGTGATCTCGGCCATGAGCGGCGCGTCGCCACCGAGATCGCGGGCGAGGAAGTAGGCGGCTGTGGCGGTCGGAACGGCACCGGCAACGATCGTCATGGTCAGGGCCGGGCCGGTGACGCCGAATAATCCGGCATAGAGCCAGGCCGCCAGCGGCATCACAGCGAGCTTCAACGCGACTGCGACCCCATGGGCCAGGCGGGGGCGCGCAAGGCGATTGAGATCGAGCGCGGAGCCCACAACCAGCAGGCCGATGCCGAGGGAAGCCCGCCCCAATATGTCGAGATAGCCTGTGAAGGCCGAAGGCAGCAGCCACTGGACCTGATTGAAGGCGAGGCCCACGGCAGAGGACCAGATGAAGGGGTTGTACAGGATCGAGCGCACCGTGCCGCCCACGCTCATCGGCTTGCCATTGGCGAAGCGCGCGAGGACGACGACGCACAGGACATTGAGCAAGGGGATCATTGAGGCGACGGCAATCGCCATCAGCGTCGCGCCATTGCGGCCTTGCAGGCCGGCGGCAAGCGCCAGTGCGACGAAAGTGTTCCAGCGGACCGAGCCCTGGAAAATCGAGGTGAAGGCAGGCCCGTCGATGCCTGCTCGCGCCAGGAGCGGCCGGGTGAGGAGCAGAAGGGCTGCGACGCTGAGGATGGCGAGGACGAGGCTCGCCCCCATGGCGACGACCGGTACGCCGCGCAGATCTGCCATGGCGAGCGTATGGATGACGACGGCGGGGAAAAGGACCTGATAGGTCAGGCGCTCGACACCCAGCCAATGCGAGGGTGAAACGAGGTTGCGGGCTTTCAGGAGCCAGCCCGTCGCGATGACGAGGAAAACGGCGATCAGGCTGTCGAGCATGGCAGACCGGCAGGGTGGCAGGAACAACGGAACCCGCCACCGGTTGATACGGTGATTGGGTTGGACCAGCCTGTTCCATGGCGGCCCGCAGCCGGCAAGGGCGTTGACGGGAAGCCGCTGTGTCCCTGCCGCAATGCTGCCGCGATTGGTTCAGGTCGCATTCAACCGGACCGAGCGAACCTGTTTGCGTGGTTCGGGAGGGTCCCGAGAAAGGAGATTCCGTCATGATCTCTCTGAGCAAGAAGTTCGCCATCGCGCTGACTGCCGCAGGTATGGCGGTGAGCAGCTTCGCGGTTCCCGCCATGGCGAAAGAGCAGCGCCTCTTCGATGCGGCGCGGCTCGACAAGGCGCAGGCCGAATATACGCAGTACTACCGCGGCTATCGCGGCTACTACGGCTATCGCGGCTATCGCGGCTATTCGCGCGGCGCTGCGGTCGCGGGGGCCGTGGGTCTCGGTATTCTCGGCGCGGCGGCTATCGCGGCGAACAACCGCGCCTATGGGGCGCCGTACTATTATGAGGACGACTATGCGCCTCCGCCGCCGCCGGTCTATGCCTATCCGCGGCGCTACTATGCGCCCTACGGCGGCTATTATGCGCCGTATGATTTCCGCGATTACCGCTGAGGTCGCGGCCTAGATCGCCGCGCGTCCTGCCGGACGCGATAACGGTGATCTATCTATTTGTTATTGCGTCAGATTCTTCCGAAAGGGGCTTCCATTTTTCGGTCTGATGCAAGGAAGCGTCTTGCAAGGCCCGCGCAATCTGCGCGGGCCGATCTTTGTGGGGCGCGTCAGGGAAATCTTTGCGATTCGACGCCAGAATCTTGGTGTCGCTTGTTTTTGGAAGGGCTGGGGTATCACTGAAATGACGTCGCTTCGAAATGCTCTGATCGCCGGGCTGGGATTGGCGACGGTCGGCTGGGCCTGTGTTCAGCCCGCCGCAGCGCAATACTATGCCGGCCCGGACTATGATCGCCCCTACGAGCGGCGCTATGGCGATGGCTATGAGCGTCGTAGCTATGAGCGTCGCAGCTATGGGCGCGACGGCGAGCGCAGGGATTGGCGTGACGAGCGCCGCGGTTACGGCCGCGACGATGGCCGCGGAGACTGGCGCAACGATCGTCGGCCCGGCTACGACGGCGGCCGTCGCCAGCAGGACCCGATGGCTGGCATGACGATGGAAGAGCGCAAGCGCGCGATCAAGAACGAGCGCGAAGCGCAGAAGAAGGCGTTCAAGCAGCAGCAGTTCCAGCGCAACTTGCTGGGCCAGTAGCGCCGGAGCCCTAGCGGCGAGGCCGAGGCTCGGCATTCGCTACGCATTTGTAGAACCCGTTCCGCTTCCGGCGGGACGGGTTTTTAGTTGTTCGGCTCGCCTTCGTCCTCCTCCATCTCTGCGAGCCGGCCCAGCCGGTCGAGCGCGCCCTGCAGGATGTAGGCGGCGGCCATCTTGTCGACGACCGCCGCGCGCTTGGCGCGCGAGGCATCGGCATCGAGCAGGGTGCGTGTCACGGCCATCGTCGACATCCGTTCGTCCCAGAACACGATCGGCAGAGCGGTGAGGGGGGCGAGGTTGCGCACGAAGGCGCGGGTGGACTGCACGCGCGGTCCCTCCGTGCCGTCCATATTGAGCGGCAGGCCGATCACCAGCCCCGCGATCTGGTGCTTTTCAGCGATCTTCAGCAGTGCGGCCGCATCGAGCCCGAACTTCACCCGCTGAATCGTCTCCAGCGGCGTCGCGATCTGCCGCTCCAGGTCCGAGAGCGCAAGCCCGATCGTCTTGGTGCCGAGATCGAGACCGAGCAGGCGCGCATGCGCCGGCAGGTCGAGGAAGGCTTCGAGCGGGACGATCTGGCTGGTCATGCCATGGCGGTACCATGCGCAGCGCCCGGTTGCGAGGTGCTCGCGCCGCAGCCATTGCTGTGCGCCGCGCGAATGACGGTTTCCTGCAAGCTGTAGCGCCAGCGCCATCGCGTCCTGCCGCCAATTCGGCTATATGCGCGCGCTTCGGAACAATCCGATGCGATAACAAGAGCATAGATCACCGTTACCGCGTCCTGTCGGACGCGCGGCGATCTAGGAAAGCGGCGTCGCCGCCATGGAAGGACGTTCCGCCGTGCCGGCGCGCATCTCGTTGCGAGTTCCCGACAAGACCCTGCTCGGCGCCTATGAGGCGGCTCTGCATGGTGGCTGGTCGCCGAATACGACGCGCAACGTCGCGCCCGAGCAACTCGCCGCCATCGCCGTCGATCCCGATGCCTTCCTCGCCGAGCTCCGGGGCGGCCCCGGCCGCATCCGCCTGCCGGATGGCCGCGAGGTCGATCGCATCCCCGGGCCGACGCGCTGGATCTTCGCCGAGGATCGGCCAGAGCGGCCCTTCGTCGGCTCGATCAATCTGCGCTGGCAGGAGGATGACAAGGGCAGGCCTGTGTTCGCCTTGCCCGAGCATGTGCTCGGGCATATCGGCTACACCATCCTGCCGGCCTTCGCCGGCCATGGCTATGCCACGGCCGCATTGGCCGCGATGCTGGGCATCGCGCGCGAGGCCGGGCTGCCGGAAATCTCGATCACCTGCGACGTCGAGAACCATGCTTCCCGCCGCATCATCGAGAAGAACGGCGGGCAGCTGGTCGAGACCTTCGTCGCGCCGCTCTACAGCCCCGATCCACGCCTTCGTTTCATCGTCAGCACAGCCCCATGACCGACATCGTCATCACCGAGTTCATGGACGACGCAGCCGTCGCGAACCTCAAGGCGCGCTTCGCAGTCCACTATGATCCCGAGCTCTATGCCAGCCCGGACGAGATCGCGCGGCTCGTTGCCGATGTCCCGGCCGTGATCGTCCGCAACCAGACGCAGGTCCGCGGCAAGGTGCTGGAGGCCGCAAAGGCGCTGAAAGTGATCGGCCGGCTAGGTGTCGGCCTCGACAATCTCGACATGGAAGCCTGTGCCGCCCGCGGCATCCGCGTCTTCCCCGCGACCGGCGCCAACAGCCTGTCCGTCGTCGAATATGTCATCGGCACCGCGATGACCCTGCTGCGCGGCGCCTATTTCGCCAATGCCGCGATGCTGGCCGGCGAGTTCCCCAAGACGAAGCTGATCGGCCGGGAAATCGCCGGCAAGCTGATGGGCTTCGTCGGCTTCGGCGCCATCGCGCGCGACGTTGCCCATCATGCCCGCGCGATCGGCATGGAGGTCGCCGCCTACCATCCGCGCCTGCCCGCCGACGATCCGGCCTGGAGCGGGGTGAGGTCGCTTGGCTTCGAAGACCTGCTGGCCGAGGCCGATGTCATCAGCCTGCACGTGCCGCTGACCGCCGAGACGCGCGGCCTGATCGGTATCGAAGCCTTCGCCCGCATGAAGCCGGACGCGATCCTGATCAACACCGCGCGCGGCGGCATCATGGACGAGGCGGCGCTGGCTGCAGCCCTGAAGGCCGGCAAGCTCGGCGGCGCCGCGATCGATGTCTACGAGCAGGAGCCGCTCGGCAAGGACGCCGCCAAGGTCTTCGCCGGCACTCCCAACCTGATCCTCACGCCACACATCGCCGGCAATACGGTGGAGTCGAACGGCCGCGTCTCGGGGCTCGTCGCCGAGAAGGTCATGGCTGCGCTGGAAGAGCGAATCTAGCGCCTGCAGTTGACGTCATTCTCGGGCCGCGCTTTGCGCGGACCCGAGAATCTCGGGACGAGAAGGCGCTGGTTTCCGAGATGCTCGGGGCAAGCCCGAGCATGACGGCAACCTCACACAAAATCGAACCGATCCACATCGACCAGCCCCTTGTCGGTGATCTTGAGGTGCGGGATCACCGGCAGCGTCAGGAAGGCGACCTGCAGGAAAGGCTCGGCCAGCACGACGCCGAGCGCCTTCGCTGCGGCACGCAGATGCTCCAGATCGTGCCGCACCACCTCGAAGGGCTGTTCGCTCATCAGCCCCGCGACGGGCAGCGCCAGCTCCGCCGTGACCTTGCCGCCATCCGCCACGGCGAAGCCGCCCCCGATCTCGATCAGCCGGTTGGCCGCGGCGGCCATCGATGCCGCGTCGACGCCGACCACGCAGAGATTGTGGCTGTCATGGCCGACCGAGGAGGCGATGGCGCCGCGCTTCATGCCGAAGCCGTGGACGAAACCGGTGGCGATGCCGCCGTTTTTGCCGTGACGCTCGATGACGGTGACCTTGATCGCATCCTGCGCCGCATCCGGCAGGGCCTCACCGTCGCGCGAGGGCAGGGACATCGATAGCCGCTCGGTGATGATCCGCCCCGGCACCACGCCGATCACCGGCGTCTTGCCGTCGCGCGCCTGTGCCCGGAAATCGCTGGGAGCGAGCTTGCGGCTCTTCACGCTGCCGAGCCCGACTGGAGCGATCGCCGTCCGATCCGCGAACAGCGCCTCTTCGACCAGCCGGCCCCCAGTGATGACCTGCTTCACCGAGCAGGCGGCGAGGTCTTCGACCAGCACGATGTCGGCGCGCTTGCCGGGGCCGATGAAGCCGCGGTCGAACAGGCCGAAATTGCGCGCCGCCGAGAGCGAGGCGATGCGATAGGTCGCCAGCACATCGGCGCCGTTAGCGATGGCGGTGCGGATCATGTAGTCGAGATGGCCTTCCTCGGCGATGTCGAGCGGATTGCGATCGTCGGTGCAGAAGGCGAGGAAGGGCGAGGCGTCGCGCGAGATCAGCGGGATCAGCGCGTGCAGATCCTTCGAGACCGAGCCCTCGCGGATCAGGATCGCCATGCCCTTGGCGAGCTTCTCCCGCGCTTCTTCGGCCGTCGTCGTCTCGTGGTCGGTGCGGATGCCGGCCGCGAGATAGGCGTTGAGGTCCATACCCCGCACCAGCGGCGCGTGGCCATCGATATGACGGTCGGAGAAGGCTTCGAGCTTGGCGAGGCAGCCCGGATCGCGATGGATCACGCCGGGGAAGTTCATGAACTCGGCCAGCCCGATCACCTTGGGATGATCCATCATCGGCGTCAGGTCGCTGGCTTCGAGCTGCGCGCCGGCGGTTTCCAGATGCGTCGCCGGCACGCAGCTCGACAGGTTGACGCGGAGATCCATCCGCATCGCCTCGGCGCAGGCGAGGAAATAGCGGATGCCTTCGGCGCCGAGCACGTTCGAGATCTCGTGCGGGTCGCAGATCGCCGTGGTGACGCCGTGCGGCAGCACGCAGCGCTCGAATTCGAGTGGCGTAACCAGCGAGGATTCGATGTGCAGATGCGTGTCGATGAAGCCGGGCACTGCGATGAGGCCCTTCGCGTCGATGACGCGCCGACCTTCGTAATTGCCATAGGTTCCCACGATGGTGCCGCCGCAGATCGCGATGTCGCTTTCGACCAGCGCGCCGGTGACGAGATCGAGGAGCTTCGCCCCCCTGATGACGAGATCGGCCGGCTCGTCGCCATGGCCCTGGGCGATCCGGCGGGCAAGTGTGGCAGCGTCGGTCATGGGGCGATTCCGTTGGTTCGACATGGCGCCAGCCTGCCTTTCTCCTGATGCATTGTCGACTTGGTCGCAGGCCCGGATCGGCCTAGATAGGGGCGGCATCTCGAAAGCCCGGAGGCTTCGCATGAAACTCACCTGGTACGGCCACTCCGCCTTCCGCGTCGACATCGACGGCGCCGCCATCCTGATCGACCCGTTCTTCACTGGAAACCCGGCCTTCGAGGGCGATGTCGCGGCGATCTGCAAGGGCGTGAGCCATATCGTCGTTACCCACGGCCATGGCGACCATGTCGGCGACACGCTCGACATCGCCGGCAAGACCGGCGCGACGGTGATCACCAACTATGATCTGGCCATGCATCTGGCCGGGCAGGGGCTGAAGAGCTTCCAGCCGATGAACACCGGCGGCACGGTCGACCTCGGCCCGTTCAGTGTCACGCTCGTCCGCGCCGATCACTCGGCCGGGATGGGCGAGGGCGGCGTCAATGTCCCCGTGGGCAGCGCCAATGGCGCGATCATCAAGGCCAGGGGTGAGAAGACGCTCTGGCATATGGGCGACACCGATATCTTTTCCGACATGGCGCTGCTCGCCGAGATCCACGGTGTCGAGGCTTGCATTTGCCCGATCGGCGATCGCTTCACCATGGGCGGCAAGGTCGCCGCGCTCGCCATGACCCGTTTCGTCAAGCCGAAGGTCGCGATCCCCAGCCATTACGGCACCTTCCCGATCATCGACCAGAATGCCGATACCTTCGTCGCGGGACTGAAGGGCAGCGGCATCGAGGCCATCGTGCCAAAGAAGGGCGAAGCTTTCGCGGTCTGACCTGGCCGTCATTCTCGGCCGTAGTCCTCGGGTCCGATCTTTGATCGGCCCAAGGATGAACTCCGCGGAGAGCCGAGAATCTCTGAATGGAGAGAAGGTCGGGTCAAGCCCGGCCATGTCGCGCTTCGTCTTGGCCCTTACTTACGCGCCGCCATCTGCTATAGCGCGGCGAACCGTTTCCGGCGCGTGAGCCGCGCCCCATTCAGGAGTCCGCCATGTCGGTCGATCTCGCCACCGTCAAACGCGTCGCGCATCTCGCGCGCATCGCCGTGCCGGAGGCCGATCTGCCCAAGCTGCAAGGCGAGCTCAACGCCATCCTCGGCTTCGTCGAGCAGCTCGGCGAGGTCAACGTGGATGGCGTCGAGCCGATGACCTCGGTGACGCCGATGGCGATGAAACAGCGCGAGGACCTGGTCAATGACGGCGAAATCGCCGACACGATCGTCGCCAACGCCCCGGCTTCCGAGGACAACTATTTCATCGTGCCGAAGGTGATCGAATAGGCGCCAGGCGCGCCTATTCGATCACCCCGGACGCGCGAAGCGCGATCCGGGGTCTTTATGACCAGATAAACTCCGGAATTCTCCCGTGACCGATCTCACCCGCCTGACGCTGACCGAGGCCCGCGACGGCCTGAAAGCCAAGACCTTCTCCGCCACCGAATTGGCGAAGGCGCATATCGCCGCCGTCGAGAAGGCGCGCGCCCTCAATGCCTATGTGCTGGAGACGCCGGAGCAGGCCCTGAAGCAGGCCGCTGCCTCCGACGAGAAGCTCGCCAAGGGCGAGGCGCGCCCGCTCGAAGGCCTGCCGCTCGGCATCAAGGATCTCTTCGCCACTGAGGGCGTGCGCACCACCGCCTGCTCGAACATCCTCGGCAATTTCGTGCCGGCCTATGAGTCGACCGTCTCCAGCCAGCTCTGGCGCGATGGCGCGGTGATGCTCGGCAAGCTCAACAATGACGAATTCGCCATGGGCTCGTCGAACGAGACTTCGGCCTTCGGCAATGTCGTCAACCCGTGGCGCCGCAAAGGTTCCAACGTAGGACTGGGCTCGAATGTCGGAGCCGGGCAGGGCGGGGCCGTCGAGGGCAACCATCTCGTTCCGGGCGGCTCGTCGGGCGGTTCGGCCGCGGCCGTCGCCGCCGATCTCTGCCTTGCCGCGACCGCGACCGACACCGGCGGCTCGATCCGCCAGCCCGCCGCCTTCACCGGCACGGTCGGCATCAAGCCGACCTATGGCCGCTGCTCGCGCTGGGGCATCGTCGCCTTCGCCTCCTCGCTCGACCAGGCCGGGCCGATCGGCAAGAGCGTGCGCGACTGCGCCGTGATGCTGCGCTCCATGGCCGGCCACGACCAGAAGGACACGACTTCGGTCAATACGCCGGTGCCCGACTACGAGGCATCCGTTGGCCGCTCGGTGAAGGGCATGAAGATCGGCATTCCCAGGGAGTACCGGCTCGAGGGCCTGAACCCCGAGATCGACGCGCTCTGGCAGAAGGGCATCGAATGGCTCAAGGCCGCCGGCGCCGAGATCGTCGAGATTTCGCTGCCGCACACCAAATACGCGCTGCCGGCCTATTACATCGTCGCCCCGGCTGAGGCCTCCTCGAACCTCGCCCGCTACGACGGCGTCCGCTACGGCCTGCGCAAGCAGGGCAAGGACATCGTCGAGATGTACGAGAAGACCCGCGCCGCCGGCTTCGGCGCCGAGGTCAAGCGCCGCATCATGATCGGCACCTATGTGCTCTCGGCCGGCTATTACGACGCCTATTATCTGCGCGCCCAGAAGGTCCGCACCCTCATCAAGCGCGACTTCGAGACGGTTTATGCGCAGGGCATCGATGCGGTGCTGACGCCTGCGACGCCGTCCGCGGCCTTCGGCATCGGCGAGAAGGGTTCGGCCGATCCGGTCGAGATGTATCTCAACGACGTCTTCACCGTGACCGTGAACATGGCCGGCCTGCCGGGTATCGCCGTGCCCGCCGGGCTCGACGCTCAGGGCCTGCCGCTCGGCCTGCAGCTCATTGGTCGCCCCTTCGACGAGGAGACGCTGTTCTCGCTCGGCGAGGTGATCGAGCAGGCGGCCGGCCGCTTCCCGGTGTCGGAGCGCTGGTGGGGCTGAGCCATTCTCGTCGTCATGCTCGGGCTTGACCCGAGCATCTCCTGATCGAGATTCTCGGGTCTGCGCTTCGCTCCGCCCGAGAATGACGCCTTGAGAAAACAAAAAGGGCCGCGCGAGCGGCCCTTTTTCACATCTGCCGTTGGGGCAGCGGCGGCCGGAAAGCCGCCGCCGTCACCTTCAGCCATGCGCTCTCGTCGGCTCTTGGCGCGCAGCCTGCACCTTGCGTCGCTTGCCACCCAGCTCCGCCAGCCAGCGCACCATCACATAGAACACCGGCGTGAAGATCAGGCCGAAGAAGGTGACGCCCAGCATGCCGGAGAACACCGCGATGCCCATCGCCTGGCGCATCTCGGCACCGGCGCCGACCGAGATCGTCAGCGGCAGCACGCCGAGGATGAAGGCCATCGAGGTCATCAGGATCGGCCGCAGGCGGGTGCGGGCGGCGGCGATCGCCGCGTCGCGGCGGTGCATGCCTTCCTCCTCCGCCTGCTTGGCGAACTCGACGATCAGGATCGCGTTCTTGGCGGCAAGGCCGACGAGCACCACGAGGCCGATATCGACGAGGATGTTCCGATCCAGATTGGCGTAGTTCACGCCGAACATCGCAGCCAGGATACACATCGGCACGATCAGGATGACCGAAAGCGGCAAGAGCCAGCTCTCGTAGAGCGCCGCCAACAGCAGGAAGACGAACACCACGGCAAGCCCGAAGGCGATGATCGCCGTATTGCCTGCGAGCTTCTCCTGCAGCGCGATCTCGGTCCATTCGAAGCCGAAGCCCGCCGGCAGTCGCTCCGCCGCGATCTTCTCGATCGCCGCGATGCCCTGGCCGGTCGAGAAGCCGTGCTTCATCGAAAGCTGCACCTCGGCCGCCGGGTAGAGGTTGTAGCGCGGCACGCGATAGGCGCCGGTCGTGTCATGGAAGGAGGCGACCGAGCCGATCGGCACCATCTCGCCATCCGCGTTGCGGGTCTTGAGATTGGCGACGTCGCGCGTGGTCAGGCGGAACGGATTGTCAGCCTGCGCCGTGACGCGATAGGTGCGGCCCAGCAGGTTGAAGTCGTTGATATAGGCCGAGCCCATATAGGTCGACAGAGTCTCGAAGATGCGCGTGATCGGCACGCCGAGCATCTCCGCCTTGGTGCGGTCGATATCGGCATAGATCTGCGGCGTCCTGGTCGAGAACAGCGTGAAGGGCTGCTGGATGCCGTCGACCTGCCCGGCCGAGCCGGCGACGATCCAGGCCGCGCCTTCCAGCGCCGGCAGGCCGCGGCCGCTGCGATCCTGGACATAGCCCTTGAGGCCGCCGCCCGTGCCGATGCCCGGAATGGCCGGCGGCTCGATGACGAGCGTGAAAGCCTCCGGGATCGTGAACATCTGCTGGCGCAGGTCGTTGAGGATGCCGGCGGTGGTCAGGCCGTCCTTCTCGCGATCCTTGAACGGCGCGAGCGTGACGAAGGCGACGCCGGTATTGGGCGCGATTGTGAAGGTCGCGCCGTCGAGGCCGGCGAAGGCGACGGTATGCGCCACGCCCGGCCGCGACAGCAGGAGCTCGTTGGCCTTGCGGAGCACGGCATCGGTGCGCTGAAGCGAAGAGCCCGGCGGCAACTGCATCGCGACGATGAAATAGCCGCGGTCGAGTTGAGGCACGAGGCCGGTCGGCGTCCGGCGGATGTCCCAGACCGTCGCGGCGATCAGGCCGGAATAGACGATCAGCAGGATCACTGCGATGCGGATGAGCCGTGCGGTGACGCGCCCATAGCCCCGCGACAGCCAGTCGAAGCCGGCATTGAAGTAGTAGAAGAACCAGCGGACAGGTGCGCCGAGCTTGTAGAGGAAGCCATGCTGAGCGTGCTCGTCGTGCTTCCTGTGCGGCTTGAGCAGCACCGCCGACATCGCCGGCGAGAGCGTCAGCGAGACGAAGCAGGAGATCGCCGTCGAGGCTGCGATCGTGACCGCGAACTGCTGATAGAAGGTGCCCTGCAGACCGCTGATGAAGGCGGTCGGGATGAACACGGCGCAGAGCACCAGCGCGATCGCCAGCAGCGCGCCGCCGACCTCGTCCATCGTCTTGTGCGCGGCTTCCTTGGGCGAAAGACCTTCCGCCAGATAGCGTTCGACGTTCTCCACCACCACGATCGCGTCGTCGACGACGATGCCGATGGCGAGCACGAGCGCCAGCAGCGAGATCGTGTTGAAGGAGATGCCGACCGCGCTCATCACCAGAAAGGTGCCGACCAACGAGACCGGAATGGCCACGATGGGAATGATCGCGGCGCGCCAGGTCTGCAGGAACAGGATCACCACGATGACGACGAGCACGACCGCCTCGAGCAGCGTGTGTACCACCGCGTCGACGGACTCGCCGATGAACTCGGTCGGGTTGTAGATGATGCGGTGTTCGAGGCCCGGCGGGAACTGCTTGGCCATCTCGTTCATCGTCGCGATCAGCTTGTCCGACGTCGCCAGCGCGTTGGAGCCGGGCCGCTGGAAGACGCCCATGGCGACGGTGTTCTTGTTATCGAGATAGGCGTTGGAGGTGTAGTCCTGCGAGCCGAGCTCGACGCGGGCGATGTCGCGAACGCGGATCGTGCCGCCATCGGCATCGGAACGCACCACGATGTTCTCGAACTCGGAGACATCGGTCAGGCGGCCGAGCGTGTTGACCGAGAACTGGAAGGCCTCGTCCGACTTCGCCGGCGGCTGGTTCAGCGCGCCGGCCGCAACCTGGACGTTCGCCGCCCTGAGCGCGGCGACCACGTCGCCCGCCGTCAGGTTGCGCGCGGCAACCTTGGCCGGGTCGAGCCAGATGCGCATCGAGAAGTCGCGCGCGCCGAAGACCTGCACGTCGCCGACGCCATCGACGCGGGTGAGCACGTCCTTCACGTAGAGCGAGGCGTAGTTGGAGATGTACTGCGCGTCGCGCGACCCGTCCGGCGAGATCATGTTGATGACCATCAGGAAGTCGGGCGAGGCCTTGCGCACCTGCAGGCCGAGCTGGCGCACCTCCAGCGGCAGGCGCGGCTCGGCCTGCGAGACGCGGTTCTGCACCAGAACCTGGGCCTGGTCGATGTCGATGCCGGCCTTGAACACGACGTTGATCGTCACCACGCCGTCGCCGGTCGACTGCGAGGTGATGTAGAGCATGTCGTCGACGCCGTTGACCTGCTGCTCGATCGGCGTCGCCACCGTGGCGGCGACGACCTCGGCCGAGGCGCCGGGATAGGTGGCGCGGATCGACACCGTCGGCGGTGCGATCTCGGGGTATTCGGAAATCGCCAGTGTGCGCTGGGCGATGGCGCCGGCGATCGTCAGCAGCACCGAAAGCACGGTGGCGAAGATCGGTCGATCGATGAAGAAATGGGCGAAGCGGAACATGGAAGCGTCCTGTCCGGAAAAGCGGGCGGACGCCCGGTGGCGCCCGTGTTTCGGTGTTGGGTCGGCACGGCCCGAGAAGCGGTGCGCCGGCCTTGGGAAAAGCCGGCGCGGGAGGCGCTCAGTTCGTCGTCGCGACCTTGATCTCGCCCGGCTGCGGCGTGACGGCGACGCCAGGACGGACCATCGGATTGGCATTGCCGCCGACGATCACCTTGTCCTCGACCGACAGGCCGGAGCGGATCACCCTCAAGCCCTCGCTGATCGGCCCGAGCTCGACCCGCTTCGGCACGACCTTGTTCTCGGGGCCGACCGTGAGCACGATCTTGTTGGCCTGGTCGGAGACGAGCACGGTATCGGGCACGAGCAGCGCGTCGGATTCGCCGGCGAAGAAGCGCAGGCGGCCGAACACGCCGGGAGTCAGGAACTGGTCCTTGTTGTCGAACACGGCGCGGCCGCGGATCGTGGCCGAACGCGCGTTCACGGCGTTGTCGACGAAGTTGACCTTGCCGCGGCGGCCCCATTTGGTTTCATCCGACAGCTTCACCTCGACCGGGACACCGGCGTCCTTGCCCGAACCGTCGCGCAGGCTGGCCATGCGGGAATAGCGCAGGAAGTCGGCTTCCGAGACATCGAAGGTGAAGTAGATCGGCGAGACCGCGACGATGGTCGTCAGCAGCGTCGCGCCCGACTGGCCGCCGGCGATCAGGTTGCCCGGGTCGACGCGGCGGTTCGAGATGCGCCCGGAGAGCGGGGCGCGCACCTCGGTCCATTCGAGGTTGAGCTCGGCGTTCTTGAGATTGGCCTCGGCGCCCTGCAGCGTTCCGACCGCGCTGTTGAGGTTGGCGCGGCGCTGGTCGACGTCGCGGGCCGTGATCGTGCGGTTCTGGGTCAGGCCCTCGGCGCGATCGACCTCGTTCTGGGAGAGCTCGACCTGGGCCTTGGCGCGGGTGACGTCGGCGCGAGCAACGTCGACGGCCAGTTTGTAAGGCCGCTGATCGATGGTAAAGAGCAGGTCGCCCTTCTGGACAAGCGCACCGTCTGGGAAGTGCACGCTGTCGATGAAGCCGGAGACGCGGGCACGGATCTCGACCTGCTCGCTCGCTTCGAAGCGGCCGGTGAACTCGTCCCAGTTGGTGATGCGCTTGGCGAGAGGGGGCGCGACCTGAACCGGAGGGGCCGGCGGAGCTCCCTGGGCAGCGGCGTCGAACGTGGTGAGGCCGGTCGACGTAGCAATGGCAGTGAGCACCACGCCGATGAAACGGCTGCGTGACATGACGGAACTCCGAATGACAGGCGGCGCAACCATAGCCGGTTTTGCGACCTTTGACGCTAAAAGGGATGATGGCTGACGAATGTCAAGATCCATCACCCGTCAAGAAATGCGATATTGCGCCAGATAAGCCATATTCCCGCCATCTGGTTGCAGGAGCGCAACGGCGCTGCACTATGCCGCGGAGTTTCAGGGCAGCCATGCGAAGCAACGGATGCTTGCCGCAAGCTCGCCGACATCGTAACGCGTAGGCGACCTAGAGCACGCGCCGATCAGATTGCGTTGCAATCTGATCGGGTCACGCGTTCTCTAATATCATCTTAGAGACGGATTCACCGATCAGGTTTGAACCTGATCGGATCCGGCTCTAGCAGCCGGAAGACCACAGATGAATGTGCATGCCCGCCCCGCCGACCCGAAGAAGCTGATCAAGGGCGCGACTGGCGATTGGGAAGTCGTGATCGGCATGGAGATCCATGCCCAGGTCACCTCCAATGCCAAGCTGTTCTCCGGCGCCTCGACCGGTTTCGGCGCCGAACCGAACGAGCATGTCAGCCTCGTCGACGCCGCCATGCCCGGCATGCTGCCGGTCATCAACGCCGAATGCGTCCGCCAGGCGGTGCGCACCGGTCTTGGCCTCAACGCGCAGATCAACCACCGCTCGGTCTTCGACCGCAAGAACTATTTCTACCCGGATCTGCCGCAGGGCTACCAGATCAGCCAGTACAAGAGCCCGATCGTGGGCGAGGGCGAGATCGTCGTCGATCTCTCGCCGACCGAGCAGATCACCGTGGGCATCGAGCGGCTGCATCTGGAGCAGGATGCCGGCAAGTCGATCCACGACCAGCATCCGACGATGAGCTTCGTCGACCTCAACCGCTCGGGCGTGGCGCTGATGGAGATCGTCTCCAAGCCCGATCTGCGCTCCTCCGAGGAGGCGAAAGCCTATGTCTCGAAGCTGCGCACCATCCTGCGCTATCTCGGCACCTGCGACGGCGACATGGAGAAGGGCAACCTGCGCGCCGACGTCAACGTCTCGGTGCGCAAGCCCGGTGACGCGCTCGGCACGCGCTGCGAGATCAAGAACGTCAACTCGATCCGCTTCATCGGCCAGGCGGTCGAGGCCGAGGCGCGCCGCCAGATCGGCATCATCGAGGATGGCGGCACGATCGATCAGGAGACCCGCCTCTACGATCCCGGCAAGGGCGAGACGCGCTCGATGCGCTCCAAGGAAGAGGCGCATGATTATCGCTATTTCCCCGATCCGGACCTGCTGCCGCTCGAATTCGACGATGCCTTCGTCGAAAGCCTGAAAGGCGCGTTGCCGGAGCTGCCGGACGGCAAGAAGGCGCGCTTCATCACGGAATACGGGCTTTCGCCCTATGACGCTTCGGTGCTCGTCGCCGAGCGCGAGCAGGCCGACTATTTCGAGGCGGTCGCCAAGGGCCGCGATGGCAAGGCCGCCGCCAACTGGGTGATCAACGAGCTCTTCGGCCGTCTCAACAAGGAAGGCAAGGATGTCACCGCCTCGCCGGTTTCGGCTGCCCAGCTCGGCGGGCTCGTCGATCTGATCGGCGAGAGCGTCATCTCCGGCAAGATCGCCAAGGACCTATTCGAGATCCTCTGGACCGAAGGCGGCGACCCGCGCGAGATCGTAGAGGCCCGCGGCATGAAGCAGGTCACCGACACCGGCGCCATCGAGAAGGCGGTCGACGAGATCATCGCGGCCAATCCCGACAAGGTCGAGCAGGTCAAGGCCAAGCCCACCATGCTCGGCTGGTTCGTCGGCCAGGCGATGAAGGCCTCGGGCGGCAAGGCCAACCCGCAGGCGCTCAACGAGATCCTGAAGAAGAAGCTGGGGATCTAGCTTTGGCGGGCGGTGGGGAACCTCGACCGTCATTCCGGGGCTTCGCGCAAGCGAAGAGCCCGGAACCCATGAACACCGGATGTCGTAGAAAAGCGTCCCGCCGCACAGATTTTCCGGCACCGCCGGTGTTCATGGGTGCCGGGCTCGCGCCTGTGGCGCGCCCCGGAATGACGCGGTGGTTCCATCGCGACAGGGAGCTGGGATGATCCCGGCCGATCTCGTCATCCGCGACGCTGAAGCCGCCGATGTTCCGGCGGTGAGGGCGCTTTTGGTCGAGACCTGGCATGCCACCTATGACGGCATCTATGGCTGGCAGCGCGTTGCCGAGATCACCAATGCCTGGCACTCGCTGGAGAACCTGCACAGCCAGCTCGGCCGGGACGAGGGGATCTTCCTCGTCGCGCTGATCGGCGAGGAGGTCGTCGCCACCGCCTCGGCCCGGCAGGAACGCGATGGCGCTGCCCTGCTGACGCGGCTCTACGTCCTGCCGGCCTGGCAAGGCGTCGGCATCGGGCGGACGCTGCTGCAGGTCGCGCTCGCCTGCTTCCCGAAGGCGCCGGTAGCGCGCCTGGAGGTCGAGAGCCAGAACGAGCCGGCCATCGCCTTCTACGAGCGCATGGGCTTCTTCCTGCAGCGTCAGGCGCGTTTCGACGGCCGCGACGACACCCCCAACACCCTGTTGATGGCCAAGCGCCTCTTCGTCGAATGAGCGCGGCGGGAGCCGCAAGGAAGCCGCGATGATCCGACAAGCCGTGGATGTCTCCGAAATCGTCATGCGCGAGGCGGTGGCGGCCGACGTGCCGCGCGTCGCAGCGCTGATCATGCATGGCGCGTCGACGCAGACGCGCACGCCGGAGGCCATCGCCGCGGAGGCGCGCGACCCCGCCTATTCGAAAGCCTTTGCCGCGATCGAAGCCAGTCCACACAACCGGCTCTTCGTCGCCGAGCGGGTAGGGGTGGTGGTCGGCACCTATCAGATCACGCTGCTGCCGGGGCTGGCCGAACGCGGCCGCCTGCGCGCCAAGATCGAAAGCGTCCATGTCGCGCCGGAATCCCGCGGGCTCGGCATCGGCGCGGTGATGATGCGCCACGCGCTCGCCTTCGCGGCGGAGAACGGCGTGGGCCTCGTCGAGCTCACCTCCAACAAGAGCCGCACCGACGCCCATCGCTTCTACCGCAATCTCGGCTTCGACCAGAGCCATGAAGGCTTCAAATGGGCGCTCGACCGCTGACGGGGCGGCCCGACAGTTGATGCTCTTCAGAAGGAGGGCGGGGTTGTCCGAACCGCTCTTCCGGCCTGTGGGCCCGCTGCTTAGGTTTCCGGCCGAAGCGCTACGCCTGAAAGGAAGCGAACGATGTCCGAAGCTCCCGCCAAGCCGATTGACCTGTATTTCTGGCCGACGCCGAACGGCTGGAAGATCACCATCATGCTCGAGGAATGCGGGCTGCCCTACAACGTCATTCCTGTGAACATCGGCAAGGGTGACCAGTTCAAGCCGGAATTTCTCGCCATCTCCCCGAACAACCGCATGCCGGCGATCGTCGATCCCGACGGGCCGGACGGCAAGCCGATCTCCGTCTTCGAGTCGGGCGCCATCCTGCAATATCTCGGCCGCAAGACCGGCAAGTTCTATCCGCAGGACGAGCGCGCTCGTGTCGCGGTCGATGAGTGGCTGTTCTGGCAGATGGGTGGCTTCGGCCCCATGCTCGGCCAGACCCATCACTTCCGCATCTACGCGCCCGAGCAGGTGCACTATGCCATCGAGCGCTACACCAATGAGGCGAACCGGCTCTACGGCGTGCTGAACAAGCGCCTCGAAGGGCGGGACTACATCTGCGGCGACTATTCCATCGCCGACATGGCCTGCATCGGCTGGGCCCGCGGCTGGGAGCGCCAGGGCCAGGACATCAAGCAGTTCCCGCATGTCGGGCGCTGGATCGAGACGATGCTGGCCCGCCCCGCCGTCGCGCGCGGCCTCAAGGTCGGCGAGGAGCTGCGTAACCCGGCCGGCATCAACACGCCGGAGCAGAAGGCGATCCTCTTCGGCCAGAGGGCGCGCTGAGGCGCTTTTCGCCAGCCGCCCGGACAACGCGGTCGGACGGGATGCGGGCAGGATAGGCATAGGCCGGAACGCCGGAGATCAGTCGCGCGCGAACCCCTCCCCCCTTGTGGGGAGGGGCAGGGGTGGGGGTAGTGCCGCTTGGTGATCGGCTGAAAGTTCCAAGCCGTGGCAGCGGCGCCGAGAACATCTCCCCATCAATCGCCTTGCTTTTCGACCCCCATCCCTGCCCCTCCCCACAAGGGGGAGGGGTTCCGCATTGCGGTTCCGGCGCCATTCCGTGCCTCAGTTCGCCCGATTCCACTTCACCGAGCGGCAGATCAGCCCGCCCATGACGCAGCCGGCCGTGGTCAGCGTATCGCCCGAGAGCGTCATCGTACCGGAATAGGTCTTGCCGTCCTCCGGGTTGAAGGCGCTGCCGCTCCACTTGTTCGCGCCGTTCGGCTTCATGTCGTGGAAGATGCGCTGGCCGACCTTGGCCGGCCCGTTCTGGTCCCTGAGCCAGGAGAGCGATCCGCAGAGCGCTTCGCCGCACTTGCTGAAGCGCACACGTGAAGCACCCGTATCGCGCTCCCAGACGCCGACGACCTCCTGGGCTCCCGCCGTCGCGATGCCCGCCAGCATGCCGAGCGCGGCCAAGGCTGCGAGCTTCGATCCGGTCCCGTAATTCATCCGATCCTCCCTTGTCCGACCCGCTATGCCTGTATGGTTCAGATATGAACTATATCGGGGTTTCTGTGCTGCTCAAGCTGCCGCAAGGGAAGAGGTGGCCATCTCTTCCCTTGCGCAAGGTGAATCCAATCTCAACGACAGGTGCGGAGTTGGTTTGGCAGGCTATTGAAATCGCTTCTGTTTTCGGGATTTTGAAGTGAATCCTTGGTTGCTTTAACCAGGCGATTACGTCTCGTTGAGACTCGATTCATCGCAAAATTTAGCGCGCGCTTTAACGCTCGGGCTCACTCTCGCACCCATCGACCGGGACCTTGGACGGGTGGCCGGCACAACCACAGAAGGTGCAGGGAGATTTCGTCATGGCACGCATGGAGATGAGCGCAGTCCCCGCTTCACTGGTGATCCCGGCAGAGGTTTCGGCCGAGGCCTATTACGAGCTTGGCCTGATGCATGCGTCGGGGCGGGCAGGGGCCGTCGATCTCGTCGCGGCGCAGAAATGGTTCAACGTCGCCTTTGCCCGTGGCTGCGCCCGGGCGGCGGCGCACCGCCAGGAGCTGGCGCTGGAGATGAGCCGCGATCAGATCGCGGAAGCGCTGCGCGAGGCCCGCGCCTTCCTGACGCGGCACTGAGAACAGCACGGCTACGAGCCTTGTGGGGCGGGGAGGCGGCGGCTATAAGCGCGCCGCATTCCCCTTTTCCGTATCCCATCCAAGGATCTTTCGATGGCTGTCCAGCGTACCTTCTCCATTCTCAAGCCCGACGCGACGAAGCGCGACCTCACCGGCGCGGTCAACGCGGTCATCGAGAAGGCTGGCTTGCGCATCGTCGCGCAGAAGCGCATCCAGATGACCAAGGCCCAGGCCGAGACCTTCTATGCCGTCCACGCGGCGCGTCCCTTCTTCGGCGAGCTCGTCGAGTTCATGACCTCCGGCCCGGTCGTCGTGCAGGTGCTGGAAGGCGAGAACGCGATCGCGGCCTATCGCGACGTGATGGGCGCCACCAACCCGGCCAACGCCGCCGAGGGCACCATCCGCAAGCTCTTCGCCCTGTCGGTCGGCGAGAACACCGTGCACGGTTCGGATGCGCCGGAGACCGCGGTCGTCGAGATCGCCCAGTTCTTCTCGGGCAACGAGATCGTCGGCTGATTTCAGCCGCAGACTGAGCTGAAAGCAGAAAGGCGGGCCGGTCTCCGGTCCGCCTTTTTCCGTTTGGAACGCGTTGTGTTTCGACGGAACCACACCGTCATTCCGGGGCGGGCCGCAGGCCCGAGCCCGGAACCCATGAACACGACTGCACATCGAAAGGGCCTGATCCGACGAGTCCTCTCGTCTGATCTCGTGTTCATGGGTTCCAGGCTCTTGGCTGACGCGAAGCCCCGGAATGACGGTGTGGGTCCGTCGAAAATTGGTGTGCCTCAGAGCCCGAAGGAGTAGTTCGTTCCCGTGTCGAACGAATAGCTCGCCGAGAGGCCGATCGTGATCGAGTCGCGAGAGCCGAACGGCCTGACGATCGGAGAGCGCGCGGCGTCGCCGACGAGGTGCTTGTACTCGACATAGGCGGTGGTCTTGAGCTGATCCGACCAGTGATAGGTCAGCTGCGCCAGGGCGCCGACGGTGTGGACGCCGGCGTTGAAGCGCTGCAGGAAGCCGCCCGTGCCCGGCATCGCGCCATAGGTTCCGAAATAGGTCCTGACATAGTCGGCCGAGGCGATCCGCATGCGCGGGCCGGCACCCAACGTCCACGGGCCGAGATTGGAGAAGGCATCGAGCTTCAGGTCGGCGACGACGCCGTCATGCGCGACGATGCCGCGGCGCAGATCGGCGCGGGCGCGCAGCCAGGAGGTCGGGTAGAATTCGACGAAGCCGCCGGCCTCGGCGCCGAACTTGGTTTCCGGCACGGCGACGAGCGCTGGATTGACTTTGGCGCTGCGCTTCCAGAGCAGATCGCCGGAGAAGCCGATGCGCCAGCCCTGGCCGGAGAAGAAGCCGATGCTGAGCATCGCATCGTCTTCGGCACTCCACCAGGTGCTCTTCAGGCCCTTGCCGAGCGAGATGATCGGCCAGGCGCGGAAGACATAGTCATCCGAGCCGGTGTAGTCCGGCTGATAGCGCACGCCGGCGCCGAGCGTCAGGTACCAATTCTGTGCCGACTGGGGCGAGGTGAGGGTTGAATAGTCGCTCGACTGCGCCTGGGCATTGCCGGGCAGCGAGAGGGAGAGGCAAGTCGTCAGACCAGCCAGATACGCAACGCAACGCATAATCCAGAACTCCGACGCGACGGCGCCTCCGATCGATTGAATGCGGGCAATCTGAGGGAAGGGGATTAATGCGCGGTTAAGGTGAGTTTTTCGTTATCGTAGGAATATCAATGTGTTGGCTCAAGGTTGGTTTTTTCTTTTTGCCTGTCTGATCCGCCTGCGGCCATTGTTGCCGGGCCGGAGATTGTCTCGGCACGCGGCCGCGAACCGGTCGTTAATCGATCGCCGCCAGAGTGTGTTCGTGGATCGGAAGACTCCGGTCGGCGGGTTCGCAGGGGGCGGCGATGATGATGGAAGTGGCGATCGTCTGGCTGCTTTGCGCCGCTGTGTTTCTCGAGTTGGCGGACCGGGCTCCGGTCATCGACGAGCCGGGGTTCGGAATCGAACCCGGTGTCCAGCCGGTTACTGGCGACAACCAGCCGGAAACCGTCGCAGCGGAAGCACTATCCTTGAAAACCGCAGTAAGCGATCGCGCGTCCTCTTGACGTTGACCTAGCTCTATGGCCATGCCGAACGTGGGCGCAGCATGGTGATCGCGATGTGCCCCGTTCTCGAAGGGCAGGCGAAATCATGATGATGCGGCGGATGGGTGCGGTCGTTCTGGCCGGTGGACTGTCGATCCTGGCGAGCGTCTCGGCCTATGCCGCAAGCAGCTCGACGGCGCTGCCGCCGCCGGACCCGACCGCCAAGAACCTCACCCCTTACATGATCCAGCTGCGTGCCTTCGACGCCTGCCTGATCACGCAGTCGCAGCTCCTCGCCACGACGCGCGAAGCGGTGCACAGCCCGTGCAGCTGCTACGCCAAGGGCACGGTCAACGCCATGACCAAGGACGAGATCCAGGCATTCCGGGAGACCGGCTATTTCAACGACTCGGCCCGCGAGAAGGGCCTGCGTTTCATCGACCAGTGCAAGCTGAAGCGGCCGTTCTGAGCTGATCGGCGCGCCGGGCCACCGGCGCACGCGTCTCTCGTCATGGTCGCCTTGCTGCTGACAGACTCCTGACAGAAGCTGTCAGCGCAGCTGGGCCATTCTGCCGCAGATCCAAGTCGACACCCGTTCGATCGTTTCCGGTCGGGCGGCAAGGACGCTGGATCGGGAGACGAGTGGGGAGACGACGCCGTGCAGCGCGCCGAACGATTGCTCGACATGATTCAAAGCCTGCGTCGTCGCAGGCGCCCCGTGACCGCCGAGACTCTGGCTTCCGAGCTCGATGTCTCCGTGCGTACGGTCTATCGCGACATCGGCGCGCTGGTCCGCCAGGGCGTTCCCGTGCGCGGCGAGGCCGGCATCGGCTATGTGCTCGACGCCGGTTTCGACCTGCCGCCGCTGATGCTTTCGCCCGACGAGATCGAAGCCGTGCTGGTCGGCATGCGCTGGCTGAGCGAGCGCGCCGATCCGGTGCTCGCGCGCGCCGCCGAGGACGTGGTCAGCAAGGTTGCGGCGGTGCTGCCGCCACATCTCAGGCCGATCCTGCTCGATGGCGCTTTGTTCGCGGCGTCTTATCCCGGCGACGTGCCGGTCGATCAGGTCGACGTTGCCGCCGTGCGCGCCGCCATCCGTAACGGTCGCAAGCTCTCGATCCACTACAGCGACGAGAGCGGCCATGCGACCCAGCGCATGATCTGGCCGATCGGAATGACCTTCTACGAGCGCGTGCGGATCGTCATCGCCTGGTGCGAGCTCAGGCAGGCCTTCCGCCATTTCCGCACCGACCGGATGACTGGCCTCGTTGCGCTGGAGGAGCGCTACCCCGCCCGCCGCGCCGACCTCTTCCGCCGCTGGCAGAAGGAGGAGGAGAGGACACGCGAGGAATGGGAGCGCTGCAAGCGCGAGGGCTCGGACGATCAGGCCCGGATGACGGCGTCGCCCGCGAGCCTGGCACGGCCGGAAGCGACCTCCGCCAGCGCCGCCGGATAGAGCTTGTGCTCCTCGACGAGGACGCGCTTGGCCAGCGTTTCCTCGTCGTCGCCGGGCAGGACCGGCACCTTCGCCTGCAAGATGACCGGCCCGGCATCGAGTTCCGGCACGACGAAATGCACCGAGCAACCATGCTCGCTGACGCCGGCCTCCAGGGCCTGCCGATGCGTATGCGTACCCCTGAACAGCGGCAGCAGCGACGGGTGGATATTGATCATCCGCCCTTCCCAGCGCTTCACGAACCAGGGTGTCAGGATGCGCATGAAGCCGGCAAGCACGACCAGATCGATCTGGTTGACGCGCAGCAGCTCATCCACCGCACGCTCGAACGCCTCGCGATCCCTGCCGAAGGGGCGATGGTCGATCGTCGCCGTAGCGACGCCGAAGCCGCGTGCGCGGTCGAGCCCGGCGACGTCGGGAATATTGGAGATGACGAGCGCGATCTCGGCCGGGTAGTCGGGCGCCTGCGCCGCTTCCGCCAGCGAGACCATGTTTGAGCCGCGCCCGGAGATCAGTACCCCGACGCGCTTGCGGGTGTCAGCCGTGCTCACAGCGAGAGCTTGCCGCGGTAGCTGACCTGCTCCTCGCCGGCTGCGACCGGCACGATTTCGCCGAGCTTCACGGGGGCCTCGCCAGTCGCCTTCAGCGCCGTGAGAACCCCGTCGGCCTTGTCGGCCTGCGCCGCGACGATCATGCCGATGCCGCAGTTGAAGGTGCGCAGCATCTCGCGCTCGGCGACACCACCGACCTTGGCGAGCCAACCGAAGACGGGCGGAGCCGGGATCGAGGCCAAGTCGAGCGCGACGCCGAGCCCTTCGGGCAGCACACGCGGGATGTTGTCGGGGAAGCCGCCGCCGGTGATATGGGCCAGCGCCTTGATGCCATCGGTTGCCTTCAGCGCTTGCAGCAGCGGCTTCACATAGATCCGGGTCGGCTCCAGCAGCGCCTCGGCCAGGCTCTTGGCCGGCGAGAAGGGGGCGGGTGCCTCCCAGCCGAGGCCGCTGAGCGCGACGATGCGGCGCACCAGCGAATAGCCGTTCGAGTGCACGCCGGAGGACGGCAGGCCGAAGACCACGTCGCCGGGCTTCAGATCCTCGCGTGGCAGCAGCGTGCCGCGCTCGGCTGCGCCGACCGCGAAGCCGGCGAGATCGTAATCCTTCTCGGCATACATGCCGGGCATCTCGGCGGTCTCGCCGCCGATCAGCGCGCAGCCGGCCTGGCGGCAGCCATCGGCGATGCCGCGCACGATCTCGACGCCGACCTTCGGGTCGAGCTTGCCGGTGGCGTAGTAGTCGAGGAAGAGCAGGGGCTCGGCGCCCTGGACGATGAGGTCGTTGACGCACATCGCGACGAGATCGATGCCGATCGTCGAATGCAGGCCGCTTTCGATCGCGATCTTCACCTTGGTGCCGACGCCGTCATTGGCCGCAACCAGGATCGGGTCGTTGAAGCCGGCGGCCTTGAGATCGAACAGCCCGCCGAACCCGCCGATCTCGGCGTCGGCGCCGGGCCGGCGCGTGGCGCGCACCAGCGGCTTGATCTCGTCGACCATGGCGTTGCCGGCGTCGATGTCGACACCCGCCTGCGCATAGGTCAGTCCGTTTGCGCCGGGCTTGCTCATTGCGTTCCGCCTTCCTTGCGTGCTCGCGGGAGCGATAGGCAAGCGCGCCACGCCTTGCAAGGCGTATCGGCGTTTTCGCTCTTGCCGATCCACTGTCGGCGACCTTAGCGTCAATTTTTGTCGAGGTCCGCTCGGGCGTTTTTGATGACGATCCCTAATCTGATCACGGTCGGCCGGTTGTTCCTGGTCCCGCTGGTGATCGTCATGATCGTCAATGCGCGCTGGGATGTCGCCTTCATCCTCTTTGTGGTGGCCGGGATCTCCGATGCGATCGACGGCTTCCTCGCCAAGCGCTGCGGGATGGCGAGCGAGCTCGGCGCCTGGCTCGACCCGATCGCCGACAAGGCGCTGATCGTCTCGATCTACATCACGCTCGCAACGGTCGGGGTGGTGCCCACCTGGCTCGTCATTTTGGTCGTGGCGCGAGACCTGATGATCGTGGCCGCCGTGATCCTGTCCTGGTTGATGGATCGGCCGGTGGCGATCGCGCCTTTCGTCGTCAGCAAGCTCAACACCGCCGCACAGATTGCCTTTGCGGCGCTGGCGCTGGGCTCGCGCGCCTTCGGCATCGAGCTCGGTTCGGTCGCGGTGGCGGCGGAGTTCGTCGTCGCTCTGTTGACGCTCGCCTCGATGGCGGCCTATCTCGCCTTCTGGCTGCGCCACATGGCGGGCTGATGAAGTTTCACACGCGGCCGGCGCTTGGAACTGCGGCTTTCCGTGCACATTTGTCCCATTCCGCTGGTCGGATAGGCGAAAGAGGCTGATCGATGACGTTGCAGCGCCAGATCGGCTTTTGGCTGGGCTCCCTCCTGGTCTTCATCCTCCTGCTCGTGCTTTTGCGCGATATCCTGCTGCCTTTCATCGCGGCACTGGCGCTCGCCTATCTGCTCGACCCGCTGGCCGACAGGCTGGAGCGGATGGGCATGAACCGGCTGACCGCGACTATCGTCATCCTTGTCGTCTTCCTCATCATCTTCGTGATCGCGCTGGTGCTGCTGGCGCCGCTGCTCGGCCGGCAGCTCGCCGGGCTCGTCGACCGCCTGCCTTCCGATGCGGCCAAGTTGCAGGCGCTGGTAATGGAGAAGGGCTTCCCCTGGCTCGAGCGCCTGGGAGCCGGAAACCTGCAGCAGGAAGCGCAGAACTCGCTCGGAAACCTCGTCGGCGAGGCGACCAAATGGGTCGGCGGCCTGCTGCAATCGCTCTGGAGCGGCGGCACCGCCATCGTCGGCGTGTTCTCGCTCTTGGTTCTGACGCCGGTCATCGCCTTCTACCTGCTGGTCGACTGGGACCGGATGGTCGCGACCGTCGACAGCTGGCTGCCGCTCGATCATCGCGACACCATTCGCGGCCTGCTGCATGAGATGGACATGGCCATCGCCGGCTTCCTGCGCGGCCAGGCGCTCGTCTGCCTGCTGCTGGGCACCTTCTACGCGATTGGGCTGAGCATCATCGGCGTCAATTTCGGCGCGCTGATCGGCATCATCTCGGGCTTCCTCTCCTTTATCCCCTATGTCGGCTCGCTGACCGGGCTCGTGCTCTCGGTTGGCGTGGCGATCGTGCAGTTCTGGCCGGACTGGACCTGGCCGCTCGCGACGCTCGGCGTCTTCCTCGCCGGCCAGTTCCTTGAAGGAAACATCTTCCAGCCGAAATTCGTCGGTGACTCGATCGGCGTGCATCCGGTCTGGCTGATGTTCGCGCTGCTCGCCTTCGGCTCGCTGTTCGGCTTCGTCGGCCTGCTGCTGGCGGTGCCGCTTGCGGCGGTGATCGGCGTGCTCTGCCGCTTCGCGCTGCGGCAATATCTCGCCAGCAACCTCTACCACGGTGTGGGTACCAAGCGTGCGGCCCGAGCCAAGCCGAGCGCCGACGCCGAACTCTGAAATACGTCATGTCCGAAATTCCACCGCGCCCGCGCCAGCTCGCTTTCGACCTGCCGGTCGACAGCCGCCATGGCGTCGAGGATTTCCTGGTCGGCCCGTCCAACGAGGCCGCCTACGGTCTGGTCGAGCGCTGGCCGCAATGGCCCGACGCCTGGCTGCGTCTCACGGGGCCGGAAGGCGCCGGCAAGACCCATCTCGCCGCGATCTGGGCCCGCGCTGCCCATGCCTGGACGATTCGAGCCACGGAGCTGACCGAGGCGAAGGTCCCACACCTTGTCTCCGGCGGCGCCCTTGTCGTCGAGGATTGCGACGCCGGTCCGCTCGACGAGGCCGCGCTCTTTCACCTGATGAACGCGATGAAGGCCCGCGGTGGGCATCTGCTGCTGACGGCGCGCACCGAGCCCGATCGCTGGGGCTTGCGCGTGCCGGACCTGCTGTCGCGGCTGCGGCTCGCGCCGGGCGCCACGATCGAGCCGCCCGATGACGGGCTGCTGCGTGCGCTGCTCGTCAAGCTCTTCATCGACCGCCAGCTCGTCGTCGACACGGCGGTCATCGAGGCGCTGGCGCTACGGATGGAGCGCTCCTTCGCCGCCGCGCGGCAGGTGGTCGACCGTCTTGATCGCGTCGCGCTGGAGCGTGGCCGGCGCGTCACGCGCCCGCTGGTGCAGGAAGTGCTGTCGGAATGGTTTCCGGATGAGCCCGGCTAAAGAGAATGCGCTTGCAGAGCGGCCATGCCGTCATGCGAAATCATCTCGCCCGTCATCGAACTGTCACGCTAGAATGGCTTCAACGGCGCCATGACCGAAAAGACGATCAGGACACGGGTGAAGCGCATGACTCTCGAAGCCGTGATCGACGAGCCGGAGAGGCTCTCCAGCGAGGCCGAAGCGGCGCCGCTGCGCCAGCAGCCCGAGCGCTTCATGAACCGCGAGCTGTCCTGGCTGCAGTTCAACCGTCGTGTCATGGAGGAGGCCTCGAACCGCAGCCACCCGCTGCTGGAGCAGCTGCGCTTCCTTTCGATCTCGGCGAACAATCTCGACGAATTCTTCATGGTCCGTGTCTCCGGCCTGCGCGAGCAGCTCAAGGCCGGCGTGACCACGCCGAGCCAGGACGGCCTCACCCCGGCCGAGCAGCTCGTCGCGATCGGCCAGGCGGTCATGGCTCTGACCGACGACCAGCAGGCGCGCTGGGCGGAACTTCGCCACGATCTGCACGGGAATCGCATCCACCTGCTGCAGCCGGGTGATATCGGCTCGCAGGACCGGATCTGGCTGGAGGACTACTTTCTCAACTACGTCTTCCCGGTGCTGACGCCGCTGGCGATCGACCCGGCGCACCCGTTCCCCTTCATCCCCAATCTCGGCTTCACCATCGCGCTGGCGCTGGAGCGCAAGAGCGACGGGCGCCAGCTCGACGCGCTGATCCGCGTGCCGGTCAAGATCGACCGCTTCATCGAGCTGCCCGATCTGGCCCGCGAGGGGCTGCACCGCTTCATTACACTCGAAGATGCGGTCTCGCTCTTCATCGGCAAGCTCTTCCCCGGCTACGAGGTCAAGGGTACTGGCTCCTTCCGCGTCATCCGCGATTCCGATCTCGACATCGAGGAGGAGGCGGAGGATCTCGTCCGGGTCTTCGAGACCATGCTGAAGCAGCGCCGCCTCGGCGTCGTGATCCGGCTCGAACTCTCGACCGGCATGCCCGACCACCTGCGCCGGCTGATCGTGCGCGAGCTCAAGGTCGACAGCGACGAGGTCGTCGAGGTCAACGGCATGATCGGCCTGAACGAGCTCTCCCAGCTTGTCGGCGTCGACCGGCCGGACCTGAAGTTCAAGCCCTACAACGCTCGCTTCCCCGAGCGCATCCGTGAGCATGGCGGCGACTGCCTCGCTGCGATCCGCCAGAAGGATCTGCTCGTCCACCACCCTTATGAAAGCTTCGACGTCGTCGTGCAGTTTCTGCAGCAGGCGGCGCGCGATCCCAACGTCGTCGCGATCAAGCAGACGCTCTACCGCACTTCGGCCAATTCGCCGATCGTCAAGGCGCTGACGGAAGCCGCGGAGGCCGGCAAATCCGTCACCGCCCTGGTCGAGCTCAAGGCGCGCTTCGATGAAGAGGCGAACATCCGCTGGGCGAAGGAGATGGAGCGCGCCGGCGTCCAGGTCGTCTACGGCTTCATCGAGCTCAAGACCCACGCCAAGCTCTCGCTGGTCGTGCGGCGCGAAGCCGGCCAGCTCGTCAGCTACTGCCACATCGCGACCGGCAACTACCACCCGATCACGGCCCGCATCTATACCGACGTCTCCTTCTTCACCGCCGACCCGGTGCTGTCGCAGGATGTCGCCCGTGTCTTCAATTTCATCACCGGCTATGCCGAGCCGGCCGGGCTGGAACGCATGGCCGTCTCGCCGACAAGCCTCAAGCAGCGCCTGCTCGACGACATCGCCGAGGAGGTCGCCCATGTGAAGGCCGGCCGCAAGGGCGCGATCTGGGGCAAGTGCAATTCGCTGGTCGATCCCGAGATCATCGACGCGCTCTATGACGCCAGTCAGGCCGGCGTCGAGATCGACTTCGTCGTGCGCGGCATCTGCTGCCTGCGGCCGGGCCTGCCCGGCCTGTCGGAGAACATTCGCGTCAAGTCGATCATCGGGCGCTTCCTCGAGCACACCCGCGTCTATGCCTTCGGGGCCGGCCACGGCATGCCTTCGCCCAAGGCCAAGGTCTACATCTCCTCGGCCGACCTGATGCCGCGCAATCTCGACCGGCGCGTCGAGGCGCTGACGCCGATCCTCAATCCGACCGTGCATCAGCAGCTGCTCGATCAGATCATGTTGGCCAACCTGCTCGACAACGAGCAGAGCTGGACGATATTGCCCGATGGCGGCTCGCGCCGCATTGTCCTCGCGCCGAACGAAGAGCCGTTCAACGCGCATAAGTACTTCATGACAAACCCGAGCCTGTCCGGACGTGGAAAATCTCTCTCCAATTCAAGTCCTCGCTCCCTTACGCGCCGGGGAGGCCGTAAAGCCTGAGCTGAGGCACGCGCCGGGGCGGCTCGCGCTCGCCGACACCATCGCCATCGTCGATATCGGCTCGAACTCCGTGCGTCTCGTCGTCTACGAGATGCTGGCCCGGGCGCCGTCGCAGGTCTTCAACGAGAAGGAGATGGCTGGTCTCGGCCGGCAGGTCGCCACGACCGGCCGGCTGGCGGGGGACGCCATCGAGAAGGCGATCCAGGCTCTCGTGCGCTTCCGCATCCTCTGCGAGGCGATGCATGTCGGCGAACTCCGCGTCATCGCCACCGCGGCTGCGCGTTACGCCGAGAACGGGCCGGACTTCATCGCCCGCGCGGAGGAGGCGATCGGCCAGCCGATCGAGCTGATTTCCGGCGGCCGTGAGGCGATTCTCTCGGGCCTTGGCGTGATCTCCGGTTTCGATTCTCCCAACGGTGTCGTGGGCGATCTCGGCGGCGGCAGCCTGGAGCTGATTTCTGTGAAGAACGGCGCAGTAGGGAAGGGTGCCAGCGTCCCCCTCGGCGGTCTTGCCCTGCTCGATCGCTCGAAGGGCTCGATCCGGGCGGCCGAGAAGATCGTGAAGGACGAGCTCGATAAGCTGCCGCAGCTCGCCGCGATGAAGGGCCGGGATTTCTTCGCCGTCGGCGGCACCTGGCGCGCGCTTGCGACGCTCCATCAGCGTCGCGCGAGCTACCCGCTCAACGTCATGCATGGCTACACCATCCCGCCCAAGGATGCGGTCGATTTCGTCAAGCTGGTCGAGCGGGCCGATGCATCGGTGCTCGACGCCATCGATTCGGTCTCCTCGGCGCGCCGGCCGCTGCTCGCCTATGGGGCGCTGGTGCTCGACGAACTGATCAAGCGCGGCAAGCCGCGCAACATCATCATCTCGGCACAGGGCGTGCGCGAGGGGCTCCTGCATGAGCAGCTCTCGCCGGAGGAACAGACCGCCGACCCGCTGCTGCAGGCGGCGCGCGACTACAATCTCCTGCGCGCCCGCGACCCGCGTCACGCCGCTGACCTCATCGCCTGGACGGGTGGAATTCTCGAAACGGCAGGGCTTGCGCAGGACGAGCCCTCAGGCCGTCTGATCGAGACCGTCTGCCTGCTCTCCGACATCGGCTGGCGTGCCCATCCGGACTATCGCGGCGAGCAGAGCATGAACGTCATTGCCCATGCCTATTTCACCGGCATCGACCATCTCGGGCGCGCCTTCCTGGCGATGACGATCTTCCATCGCTATGCCGGGCTTAAGGCGAGTTCCCCGGCGGCGGAAGGCCTGAAGACATTGCTGCCGCCGGCGCTGCTGGCGCGTGCGGTGTTGATCGCCGCGATCTTCCGCGTTGCCTATCTCTTGTCAGCCGGCATGGCCGGCATCCTGCCGCGCATCCCGGCGACCTGCGTCGACAATCGCCTGCTCCTGCGCTTTCCGGAAGACCTCGCTTCCCTGGCGAGCGAGCGCGTCGAGGGCCGGCTCAAGCAGCTTGCCAAGCTGCTCGGGCGCGACTTCGAGATCGGCCGGCTCTGAGGCTCCTCTCCCCGGGCGTCAGGCTCGGGCTCGACCCGAGCATCTCCTGCAAGAGATTCTCGGGTCTGCGCGGAGTTTATCCTTGGGCCGACCGAAGGTCGGACCCGAGGGCTTCGCCCGAGAATGACGGCGAGGAGGCTCCCGTTCCGCGGTCGGCACTCAGCTTGCCGCACGCAGTCGCGCGAAGCCGGCGTCGAGATCGGCTTTCAGGTCCTCGATATCTTCGAGGCCAATATGGAGGCGGACCGTCGGCCCCTTGAAATCGGGCTTGGTCGCCGTGCGGTAGTCCTTGCAGTCGAAGGGCAGGACGAGGCTCTCATAGCCACCCCAGGAGGCGCCGATGCCGAAGAGGGTCAGCCCGTCGAGCATCGCGCCGACCGCCTTCATCGAGACGGGCTTCAGCTCGATCGTGAAGAGCGAGGAGGCGCCGGTGAAGTCGCGCTTCCAGATCTCGTGCCCCGGCGCGCCCGGAAGGGCGGGGTGGAGGACACGGGCGACCTCGGGGCGTTCGCGCAGCCATTCGGCCATGGCGATGCCCGCGGGCATCTGTTCCTTGAGTCTGATAGCCATGGTCCGCATGCCGCGCAGCGTCAGGAAGGCGTCTTCCGGCGCGACGATCAGCCCGAGCTGATTCCAGGCCGCGCGCAGCTTCTTGAACAGTTCCGGCGTGCGCGCCGAGATGGTGCCGATCAGCACGTCGGAATGAGCGGCGTAGTATTTGGTGCCGGCCTGCACCGAGTAGTCGACGCCGAACTTGTGGGCATCGAAGAACAGCGGCGTCGCCCAGGTGTTGTCGATCGCGACCAGGATGTCGCGTTCATGCGCCGCCGCGACGATGGCCGGGATGTCCTGCATCTCGAAGGTCTGGGAACCAGGCGCCTCGGTCCAGACAGCCTTGGTGTTCGGCTTGAACAGCTTGGCGACGTCGCCGCCGATCAGCGGGTCGTAATAGGTGATCTCGACCCCCATCCGCTTCAGGAAGGTATCGCAGAAAATGCGCGTCGGACGGTAGACGCTGTCCGTCACCAGCACATGGTCGCCGGCGGAGAGCATGGTCAGGAAGGCGAGCGTGCAGGCCATCAGTCCCGACGGCGTGACGACCACGCCGGCTCCGCCCTCGATTGTATTGGCCGCCGCCATCAGCGCGTCGAGCGTCGGGTTGCCGTCCGTGCCATAGGTGTAGCGCGCCTTGCGGACCAGGAAGTCCTCGGTGTTCGGGTAGACGACCGTCGAGCCTCGTACGATAGGCGGATTGACAAAGCCGTAGCTATCGTCGGGGTCGCGCCCGGCCAGCACGAGGCGCGTCCGCTCGCCGAGGCGCGCAAATTCAGGCGAAGACAGCTTTTTCATGGAAATGGCAGGTCTCGAAGGCAAGAAGACGCAGTCGGGCTTGACCACACCCCACAAACTCGCATGTGATGTATGCGGTGAACAAGGGGCGCCGAGGGCGGATGGCGGTTGCTTGACGCTCATGGGTCGCTCTGGCAATCGACGCCGCAACGGGGGCGCCGCACCAAACGTAAGGCTAATCGAGCAGCGAAAATGCTGCCAGCGGCGAGACCGGGATGGCGTTCGGCGCAAGCCGGAAACGTGGCTTCAATGGGAGAGTACCGATGAAAAAGTTTGTAGCAGCCGCCCTTGCGGCAGGAATCGGCCTGGCGATTTCCGCAACTGCGGCTTCGGCCCAGGCGACGCTCGCGCAGGTCAAGCAACGCGGTATCCTGAATTGCGGCTCGAACACTGGCCTTGCCGGCTTTGGCGTGCCGGATGCGCAGGGCAATTGGAAGGGGCTCGACGTCGATCTCTGCCGCGCGATCGCGGCGACGATCTTCAACGACCCGAACAAAGTGAAGTTCATCCCGCTTTCGGCCAAGGACCGCTTCACGGCGCTCCAGTCGGGCGAGATTGACGTGCTGGTGCGCAACTCAACCTGGACGATGACGCGCGACGCCTCGCTCGGCCTGCTCTTCACCGGCGTCAACTACTATGACGGCCAGGGCTTCATGGTCCGCAAGAAGCTCGGCGTGAATTCGGCCCTGCAGCTCTCGGGCGCTTCGGTCTGCACCCAGCAGGGCACCACCACCGAGCTCAACCTCGCCGACTACTTCCGCGCCAACAACCTGAAATACGAGGTCGTGGCCTTCGCGACCTCCGACGAGACGGTCAAGGCCTATGACGCCGGCCGCTGCGACGCCTTCACCACCGACGCCTCGGGCCTCTATGCCGAGCGCCTGAAGCTCACCAACCCGGACGACCACCTCGTCCTGCCGGAGATCATCTCCAAGGAGCCGCTCGGCCCGTCCGTCCGCAATAACGACCCGCAGTGGTTCAATCTGGTGAAGTGGGTCCACTTCGCCATGCTGAACGCCGAAGAGCTCGGCGTCACCCAGGCGAATGTCGACCAGCAGCTCAAGGCCGACAACCCGGAGATCAAGCGCCTGCTCGGCACCGAGGGCAAGTTCGGCGAGCAGGTCGGCCTGACGCCGGACTGGGTCGTGCGCATCGTCAAGCTCGTCGGCAATTATGGCGAATCGTTCGAGCGCAACGTCGGCCAGGGCTCGCTGCTCAAGATCGCCCGCGGTCAGAACGCGCTCTGGACCAAGGGTGGCCTGCAGTACGCTCCGCCGGTTCGCTGATGCATTCACGGGGCGCCGGGTAGACCGGCGCCTCGTTTGTCTTACGGCCTGAAGCGGCCGCACCCCGCCGCGAGCCGCTCTCGAAGCGTTTCGCGGCGTTCGTGTATCAGCTCCGGATCAGGGCAATCCAACGGATTGCGAAGCGCCGCAATGCGTTAACGGGATTGTTCGTTGACGACGCGGTTTCGGGCGCGCAGAGATTCCAGACCAGCGCCGGACGGCAGCAGGCGCGGTTGGTCCGGGAATTGCTGCTCGGGATTTTGCTTCAGCAGGGCTTGCCGTGTCGGCATTTGCTGCTCAAGATTTGTTCAATCGGGGAGAGCGGGACAAACCTGCTCCGAACAGGGGAACGGCATGAAGACAGAGAGCATCACTGCCGCCAGCGCGGCAGCTATCGGCGTCGGTATCGCGTCGGGTTCGTGAACGACGGCGGGGCTCGCATGGCGCGCCCTTCCGGCAAGAAGCTCACAAAAAAAGCGCGGCACGGACAACAAGACGACCTCGGCGCAACCGCACAGCCGCAGGATCACCGGCCGCCACAAGCGAAGCAAAAAGGGCGTGACAAGTGTCGAGCATTCCCGACCAAACGGTATCACCCGGCAAGGCGTCGTTGTTTTACGACCCCAAGATCCGAGGCTATGTCTATCAGATCGCTCTGCTGGCGATCGTCGGCTTCCTGATCTGGTCGGCGGCATCCAACGCCATCGAGAACCTGCGTGCGCAGAAGATCGCCTCAGGCTTCGGCTTCTGGCACAACGCCGCCGGATTCGACGTCAACCAGAAGCTGATCCCATTCTCGGCCCAGGGTGGCTCGACCTATGGTCAGGCCTTCCTGGTCGGCCTGCTCAACACGCTGCTCGTTGCCGCCCTCGGCATCGTCTTCGCCACCATCATCGGCTTCACCGTCGGCGTGGCGCGGCTATCGAACAACTGGATCGTCTCCAAGCTGGCGATGATCTATGTCGAGGTCATCCGCAACATCCCGCTGCTGCTCCAGCTCTTCTTCTGGTACAACGCGGTGCTGAAGCCTCTGCCGGACGCCCGCAACTCGATCGCGCTGCCTGGCAGCATCTATCTCAACAATCGCGGCATCATCCTGCCGAGCCCGCAATTTGCGCCAGCCTTCGAGGCGGTCGTCATCGCCTTCATCGTCGGCATCGCCGCGGCGATCGCCTTCTTCATCTGGTCGCGGCGCCAGCAGATGCAGACGGGCAAGCAGCACCATAACGGCTGGATCGCGCTCGCTCTGATCATCGGGCTGCCGCTTTTCGTGTTCTTCATCACGGGCCGGCCGCTCTCCTTCGATTATCCGCAGCAGGGCCGCTTCAACCTGACCGGCGGCATGCAGATCTTTCCGGAGTTCGTGGCGCTGCTGATCGGTCTCTCGACCTATACCGGCGGCTTCATCGCCGAGGTCGTGCGTGCCGGCATCATGGCGGTGTCCAGGGGGCAGTCCGAAGCGGCCCATGCGCTCGGCCTGCGCTCTGGCCCGACGCTGAAGCTCGTCGTCATCCCGCAGGCGATGCGCGTCATCATCCCGCCGCTGACCTCGCAATACCTCAACCTCGTCAAGAACTCCTCGCTGGCGGTGGCGATCGGCTATCCGGATCTCGTCCAGGTCTTCATGGGTACGGTGCTGAACCAGACCGGGCAGGCGGTCGAGATGGTGTCGATCACCATGGCGGTCTATCTGACGATCTCGCTGGTGACATCGTTCTTCATGAACATCTACAATAAGCGCATGGCGCTGGTTGAACGGTGAGGGCAGACCGATGACCGACGCAACCACCGAACTCACGCCCTACGCCTTCGTCCGCAAGGAGACGCTGCAGCAGGAGCCTGCCCCGCTTTCCGTGGCCGGCCCCTTGGCCTGGATCAGGGCTCACCTGTTCTCCAGCCCGCTCAATACGATCCTGACCCTGCTCTGCCTCTACCTGGTGGTCGATGCGGTGCCGGGGCTGATCCGGTTCTACTTCCTCGACGCGGTCTGGACCGGCACGAGCCGCGACGCCTGCCTCGCCGACAAGGTCGGCCGGCCGGTCGGTGCCTGCTGGGCCTATATCGCCGACCGCCTCCAGTATTTCATCTACGGCTCCTATCCGGTGACGGAGCGCTGGCGGGTCAACATCGTCTTCGCGATGTTCGCGCTGGGCGTGGTCTGGCTGCTCTGGAACAAGGCGCCAATGAAGAAGATCGGCGTCTTCTTCTTCTTCGTCATTCTGCCGACCAGCGCCTTCATCCTGCTGCTGGGCGGTGACCGGGCCGAAGGCTTGCTGCGCTTCCTGATCCTGGTGAGCTTCGCGCTGGCGGTGGTCTATCTCGTCCTGTCCTTCGTGCCGTCACTGATCGGGTTCTGGATCGGCGAGGGACAGCTGGCGGTCGAGCAGGCGATGCCGGTCTGGCAGCGCTTCTATCGGCCGAAGCGCCTGATCCTGATCGCGCTGGTCGTCTTCGGTGTGCTCGCCCTGCTGGCCGACAGGGTCGGGCTGCCCCGCGTCGATACCGGGCTTTGGGGCGGCATGACGGTGACCTTCTTGGTCTCTGCGGTCGGCATCGTGTTCTCGTTGCCGCTCGGCGTGCTGCTGGCGCTCGGCCGCCGTTCCAGGCTGCCGGCGATCCAGCTGCTCTCGGTGATCTTCATCGAGTTCGTCCGCGGCGTGCCGCTGATCACCGTGCTGTTCATGGCCAACACCATGCTGCCGCTCTTCGTGCCGCAGGAATGGTCGCCGGACCGGTTGCTCAGGCCGCTGATCGGCGTCGCGCTCTTCGCCGCCGCCTATATGGCGGAGGTGGTGCGCGGCGGCCTGCAGGCGATCCCCAAGGGCCAATACGAAGGCGCGATGTCGCTCGGCCTCGGCTACTGGCAGATGACGCGCCTGATCGTCCTGCCGCAGGCGCTGCGGATCGTGATCCCCGGCATCGTCAACACCTTCATCGGGTTGTTCAAGGATACGACGCTGGTCACCATCGTCGGCATCTTCGACTTCCTGCGCACGATCGAGGCGACCCTCGTCGACCCGACCTGGGCGACGCCGACCACGCGGACGACCGGCTATGCCTTCGCCGCGATCTTCTATTTCCTTTGCTGCTGGGGAATGTCGCGCTACTCGGTAGCTGTCGAAAAGCGCCTCGCCGCCGGCCAAAAACGTTGAGAGGAATGACGACCATGGCAATGGCAGAAACCAAGATGACCGACTCCCGGCCTGCGGCTCTTAAGCAGACCTCGCTCAACACCGCCACCGCCGTCGAGATGATCGGGGTGAACAAGTGGTACGGCGAGTTCCATGTCCTGCGCGACGTGAACCTCAAGGTCTCGCGCGGCGAGAAGCTCGTCATCTGCGGCCCGTCCGGCTCGGGCAAGTCGACGATGATCCGCTGCATCAACCGGCTCGAGGAGCACCAGAAGGGCCAGATCGTCGTCGACGGGACGGAGCTCACCAACGACCTCAAGAAGATCGACGAGATCCGCCGCGACGTCGGCATGGTCTTCCAGCACTTCAACCTGTTCCCGCATCTGACGATTCTCGAGAATCTGACGCTCGCGCCGATCTGGGTGAGGAAGATGCCCAAGAAGGACGCCGAGGAGATCGCGATGCACTACCTCAAGCGCGTCAAGATCCCGGAGCAGGCGGCGAAGTACCCGGGCCAGCTCTCCGGCGGCCAGCAGCAGCGCGTGGCGATCGCCCGCTCATTGTGCATGAGCCCGAAGATCATGCTGTTCGACGAGCCGACCTCGGCGCTCGACCCCGAAATGGTCAAGGAGGTGCTCGACACCATGGTCTCGCTGGCGGAGGAGGGCATGACCATGCTCTGCGTCACCCACGAGATGGGCTTCGCCCGCCAGGTCGCCGACCGCGTCATCTTCATGGATGCCGGCCAGATCGTCGAGATGAACACCCCGAACGAGTTCTTCAAGAACCCGCAGCACGAGCGCACCAAGCTCTTCCTCAGCCAGATCCTGCACTGACAAAGAACAGCTCATCGAGCGATGGAAGCGCGCCGGCCTTGCCGGCGCGCTTTTTCGTTTGAGGGGCGATCCCCAAAGAATCGCTAAGCATCTTCAGCCGCAGATGGAACCTTTTGCGGAACGAGTCCTTGTCCGGTGCGTTGATGGCGCAAACGGAGGGTACGTCATGAATCGTTTTGTCCCTGTCATAGCTGTTGCTCTTCTGGCGAGCAGCGGCGCCTATGCTCAGTCGATCAACATCGGACCGGGCGGCGTGAGCGTCGATCCCCGCACGCCCCATGAGCGGGCGATCGATCGCGAGATGCGTCAGGAGCGCTATGAGCGCATGCGCGAGCGCGAATGGCGACGCGCCAACTATTACCGCGGCGACGATTGCCGCACGATTACGACCGAGCGGGAAACACCGCGCGGCGTGGTGCGGCGCACGACCCGCGTCTGCGATTGACCAATCTGATTTGTAGGGAGCGGGCGCGAAGCCCGCTGACGGCCAAGGCCCGCGGCGCTGGGCGCCGCGGGCTTTCCGTGAGTTTGTAGATCTTTCACGGACACGCGGGTCATCCCGGACGGAGCGAAGCGGAGATCCGGGATCCATGCCTGAACCTTCGTCGGAAGCGCTCCGGCATGGATCCCGGGTCAAGCCCGGGATGACCCGCGTTTCCGTGAAAATGCGCCGTGCCCTCTATGGCGGGAAACCTTACTTCGCGTCGCGCGCCTTCACGGCCTGATCCGAGAAATCCGAGAACAGGCCGTCGATGCCGAGCGCGAAGAAGGCCTTGTACTCGGCCGCGGCGTCGCCCTTGAAGTCCGAGGCCAGCCGCTTCGGCTCGCTCCGGAAGGTCCAGGTGTGGACGAGGAGGCCGGCGGCATGGGCATCCTTGACCACGTTCGTCGGCGCGATCAGCGTGCGGTCGCGCTCGTCGATGGTGCCGTCGCCGTTGAGATCCTGCGGCTTGCCATCAGCGCCGATCGTCTGCTTGGCGCCCATGATGTAGGGCTTCCAGGGGCCGACGCCGTCGGCATAGGTCGCGATCTCCTTGAGCCCTTCGGCCGAGAGCATGTCCTGGAAGGTGCGCTTGTCGCCGAGCACGGCGAAGTCATAGGGGCGGTCGAAGGGGGCCACGAGCGTGACCTTGCCGTCCTTGTCGACGCCGTCGCCATCGACGAGCTGGACGAGGCGCAGCTGCGTCTTCTTGCGCAGATATTTCAGGTTTCCCGTCTCGAAGCTCTGGATGAACACCGGCGAGGTCTTCTCGGTCCAGCCGGCGGCCTTGAGCATGTCGAGGAGCTTGTCCTCGAAGGCGAGGCCGAGCGCGGCGTGATAGGTCGGGTGTTTGGTTTCCGGATAGATGCCGATGGTGCGGCCGGTGCGGGCGCTTTCCGCCTTGGCGAGGTCGATCACCTCCTGGAAGGCCGGGATCTGGTACTTGCCGTTATGCGACTGGTCGCGATCGGCGAAAGCCTGCTTGGCGCGCAGGGTCTTGATCTCGGCCAGGGTGAAATCATTGGCGAACCAGTCGGTGGTGTCGATGCCGTCGACCTTGCGCGTCGTCTTGCGACTGGCGAACTCCGGCCGGTCGGCGATGTCGGTGGTGCCGCTCAGCATCGGCTCGTGCCGCACGATCAGAACACCGTCCTTGGTCGAGACCAGATCGGGCTCGATGAAATCCGCGCCCATCTCGATGGCGAGCTTGTAGCCCTCGATCGTGTGCTCGGGCATGTAGCCGCTGGCGCCGCGGTGGGCGATGATCAGCGGCTTGCTGGTGGAGGTAGATGCCTGCTGGGCGAGGGCCGCGAGCGGCTGCACGGCCAGCGCGGCGAGAAGCGATGTCGAGAGAAGCAGCGTCTTTTTCATGGTTTGACCCCGGCTCGCGGAAATACGCGCGAACTTAGGTCGGGTGATGTGACAGCTCCATGAAAAGATTGCTTGGGATCGCTGGTATCAGCTCTCGCGCCTTGCGACGGCCAACAAAAAGCCCGCGCTGCCGGTCAGGGCGCGCGGGCGATCCTGTGTCCGCCTGACGTCAGCGGCGATTTTCGAGCGTGGTCTTCGCGTCGAGGCGCTTTGAGGGCGGCGGTGTGAATTCCGGCTGCGGCTGGGTCGCGCAAGCGGCAAGGCCGAGGGCGACAAGGCTCAGAATGACGATGCGGCTGGCGCTTTTCATGTGTGGATATCCCGGCGGCCGCGACATGCGGTTGCATCGTCTTTCCGCTTGTGAAACGACCGCGTCAAGTGCATGCCGCATGGGCCACCATGCCTCGGCGTCATGTTTGAACGGGTCGAAGCACACCTTACTCACCGCCTTGCGGCGCCGGGCTTGAGCCGCCCACGCCAGGATTGAAGCATCATGACGCCAGCCGCCCGGATCAGCGCCGCCATCGAGGTGCTGCAGGACATCATCGAGCGCCGTCGCCCGGCGGCTGATGCGCTGAAGGACTGGGGGCTGTCGCGCCGCTTCGCCGGCTCGAAGGACCGCGCGGCCATCGCCTCGCTCGTCTATGACGCGCTGCGTCGCAAGGCGTCTGCCGGCTACGCCATGGCCTCCGAGGAGCCACGCGCACTCGTTCTCGGCATGCTCGCTGGGCTGCGTGGCCTGCCGTTGGATGAGATCGCTGCGCTGTTCTCGGGCGAGAATCACGCTCCGGCGCCGCTCAGCGCCGATGAGACTGCACTTCTCACCGCCTTTTCCGACGAGGGGGCGCCTGATTGGGTACGGGCGGACGTGCCCGAATGGCTGTGGCCTTCGTTCCACGGCGGCTTCGGCGAGGCGGCGATGGCGGAGGGGCAGGCGCTGGCCGCCCGCGCGCCGATCGACTTGCGCGTCAATCGCCTCAAGGCCGGCCGCGACGCCGTTCTCAAGGATCTCGCTCACCATCAGCCGGAGACCGGCGCATGGTCGCCCGATGGCTTACGCTTCCAGCCCGGCCATGACGGCCGCGGCCCTTCGCTGCAGACCGAGCCCGGTTTCTTTGCCGGTGCCTTCGAGGTTCAGGACGAAGGCTCGCAGCTGGTGACATTGCTCGCCGGCGCCCGGCCAGGCGAGACAGTCATCGATCTCTGCGCCGGGGCAGGGGGCAAGACGCTGGCCCTCGCTGCGCTAATGGCGAACCGCGGCAGCCTCTACGCCACCGATCTCGACAGCCGCCGGCTCGCGCCACTGCATGACCGCGTGGCGCGCTCGGGCGCGAGCATCGTCGAGGTGCGCATCCCGCGCTCGCGCGGCCATGAGCCTTTGGCGGATGTCGCCGGTCAGGCCGATCTCGTGCTGGTCGATGCGCCCTGCACCGGCTCGGGTACCTGGCGGCGCAATCCCGATGCGAAATGGCGCGTGCGTCCCGGCGCGCTCGCCGAACGGATCAAGGATCAGGCCGAGGTGCTGGCCCGCGCCGCCAAGCTGGTAAAGCCGGGCGGGCGCATTGCCTATATCACCTGCTCCATGCTGCCCGAGGAAAATGACGAGGCCATCCGCGCCTTCCTTGGCCGCCATCCCGGCTTCGCTCCGATCGCGCCGATCGACGTGCTCAAGGGCGCGGAAAGCGACTTCTCCCTGCTCGCCCGCTTCGCCACGGAGTTCGGCCTGCAGCTCTCGCCGCGCCGCACCGGAACGGATGGTTTCTACCTGGCTTGCCTCCAGCGCGGGGATTGAGACGGCTACGGCCGTTGCGCGCGCCCGCGTGATCCAGTAACGGGACGCGATGACGAGCGCTCAGCCCCATCACGACTCCATCCTCATCATCGATTTCGGCTCGCAGGTGACGCAGCTGATCGCGCGGCGCATCCGCGAGATCGGCGTCTACTGCGAGATCGCCCCGTTCCAGTCGGCGGGTGAGGCGTTCGAGCGGCTGAAGCCGAAGGGCGTGATCTTCTCCGGCGGCCCCGCTTCGGTGCCGGACGAGGGCAGCCCCCGCGCTCCTGAAGCGGTCTTCACGGCAAATATTCCGCTGATGGGCATCTGCTATGGTCAGCAGACCATGGCGCATCAGCTCGGCGGCACCGTCGAGGGCGGGCACGCCGCCGAGTTTGGCCGGGCCGATGTCGAAATCCTCGCGCCGTCGGCGCTGTTCGAGGGCGTCTGGGAGAAGGGCTCGCGCTACCCGGTCTGGATGAGCCATGGCGACCGCGTCACCAAGCTGCCGCAGGGCTTCTCGGTCAAGGCAACCTCGGAGAACGCGCCCTTCGCGGTGGCGAGCGACGAGGAGCGGCGCTTCTACACCACGATGTTCCATCCCGAGGTGGTCCATACGCCCGATGGCGGCAAGCTGCTGCGCAACTTCGTCGTCGAGATCTGCGGCTGCAAGCCGGATTGGAGCATGTCGGCCTACCGCGCCGAGATGCAGAAGAAGATCCGCGAGCAGGTTGGCTCTGGCCGCGTCATCTGCGGTCTTTCCGGCGGCGTCGACTCGGCTGTTGCGGCCGTGCTGATCCATGAGGCGATCGGCGACCAGCTCACCTGCGTCTTCGTCGATCACGGGCTGATGCGGCTGGGCGAGGCCGAGCAGGTCGTCACCCTCTTCAGGGACCACTACAACATCCCACTGGTCCACGTTGACGCCGAAGAGCTTTTCTTGTCGGAGCTCGCCAAGTGCGGCTCCGATCCGGAAGCCAAGCGCAAGACCATCGGCCGGCTCTTCATCGACGTCTTCGATGCGGAAGCTGCCAAGCTCGGCGGCGCCGATTTCCTGGCGCAGGGCACGCTCTATCCCGACGTGATCGAGAGCGTGTCCTTCTCCGGTGGCCCCTCGGTGACGATCAAGAGCCACCACAATGTCGGCGGCCTGCCCGAGCGCATGAAGATGAAGCTCGTCGAGCCGCTGCGTGAGCTGTTCAAGGACGAGGTTCGCGTGCTCGGCCGCGAGCTCGGCCTGCCCGAGGCCTTCGTCGGCCGCCATCCCTTCCCGGGGCCGGGCCTCGCCATCCGCTGCCCCGGCGAGATCACCAAGGAGAAGCTCGACATCCTGCGCAAGGCCGATGCGATCTATCTCGACGAGATCCGCAAGGCCGGCCTCTATGACGTGATCTGGCAGGCCTTCGCCGTGCTGCTGCCGGTCCGCACCGTCGGCGTGATGGGCGACTATCGCACCTACGATCATGTCTGCGCGCTGCGCGCCGTGACCTCGGTCGATGGCATGACGGCGGATTTCTATCCCTTCGACATGAACTTCCTCGGCCGTGCAGCCACGCGGATCATCAACGAGGTCAAGGGCATCAACCGCGTCGTCTACGACGTGACCTCGAAGCCGCCTGGGACGATCGAGTGGGAGTAGAGGGGAATTGGCGGCAATAGCGTATTTTCGGCGCGAGTATTGACCGCCGCTACAACCTTCCGCTCACGCGATGCGCTTGCGGAAACCCTATGTGACTGGGGTGCCGATCGGTCAGCTCACTGGCCTTTTTCCCGGGAAGACCTCCAAGCAAATCTGGCACAAGGCTGCACATCTCGGATTTCGCCGCCCCCGCCGTGCTCCGCTGCCGACCGGTGTGCTCCTGGTCGATTCCATTCGCCAACGCGCTTACGATCTTCGTTTGTCGATGACCGATTTGGACCGCTGTCTTGGCACGAAAAGGTACTTCGTCTCGCCGCGGTATGTGAACTGGCGGGCGCTGCAGCTTGCGGTAGAAATCCTTGGCGGCAGGCCTATGGTGCGCTGGCATGACGAGCTTGTCTCACTTGGTTAAGGCGCAGGACAGGAAGCGACCTGCTGCAACATTGCTCTGGTCGGCTGAGGAGGATGACCGAATTCGAGCGGAATACCCCTCCTATCCGCGACTTCAGGCGCAACTGCCGCATCGCACGCTTTCCGCGCTGAAGCATCGTGCCAGATCTCTTGGTATTGTCCGTTGTCGTCATGTCTGGACGACTGTCGAAGTCAGACGTCTCATCGCAGCCTGTGAGAGAAATGCATCCCGGTCGGAACTACTGGTGCTTTTTCCCGGCTTGCGCGTGTCGCAGATCGTGAGCAAGGCAAGGCACGTGAGTGCAGCTCGGCGAAGAGCGCGGCTCGTAGCGTTCGATGTGCCCGCCCTCGACACGATTCGCTCAAGAGCGGCATCGAGGCATCTGTCACTGACGCAACTGGACAGGCAGGCACGCACTGGCCGATTCTTTCAGAAGTCGAGTCGCCGACCTGTCCTGAAACATCTTGCCCGTGCTGCCGCACTCCTGGCCGGTGAAGTAAGGATCGAGTGGATGGACTGAACAATCGGCCGAGGTCGGTTCGGTCGCCTTGTGAATTGACTCTCTCACTCGTCGATGGAACATTTAGAGAACGCGCGTCGGGCGCGCGGTTCGGGGTGTATGCTCTCACTGCCGACCAAGCGAGAGATCGTGTTGTTTCGGGATGTTGTCGGATCGGCACCGAGAGGGGGATAAATGGACGAGGCGCGGGAGGCTTATCTCTTCGGTTCAGTACCGTCGGGGTTATTCCGCGTCTTCACCGGTAGCGCTCGTTATTTCTTTGCCGATTTACTGACGCATATGGCCGAAGATCCCTTTGGGCAGTCAGGTGAGATCGCCACGCGTAAGCGCGTTTTCGCGGCGATCGAAGAATTCATCGACCGCGCCGGTCGGGCTACCGTAGCGGAGGCGTTGTCTGATGGCGGCACCCAGGCGGCAGCCGGGCAGACCTATATCGCCGCGTATAACCGCCTGATCGAGACCGGTTGGCTCGTAGAATATCGCGATCGCTATCGTCGCGTCGTCGATTTCGATCCTTCGGCACGACTGGTTCTGCACACATTGCTTGATATCCGGAACGGCCGTGTCCGCTCCTATGGCGGCGCGGTTCTCAATGTCCTGACGCTTCTTCAGTCGGTTGAAGACGATCCGCTCGCTAAGGCGCTGAACGTGCGCGAGGCAGCGCTCGCAGCGCGCGGCTTCATGAACCATCTACGTACGGTCGCGGGCACGATGCGCCGTGTCGAGGCGTTGATTATGGCGCAACCCACCGCCACCGCGCTTGTCCACCGTTTCGTGACTGACTTCATCGAGGCCGAGGTCGTCCAAGACTACCGCAACCTTCACGCGCGTGAGAGCCCCTATCGCTTCCGTGGTCTGATCCTCGAAACCGGCGAGAAGCTGCTGGAGGATGAACAGGCGCTCGAGGCGATCGCCGAGGGCTGGAAGTTGGGCGGCATCGCACGCGACACCGTCGCTGCCCGCGAGACGATCATCACCGACCTTCGCGACACGGTCCGTGTATTCGCCGCCATCGATGATCATGTTCACGACATCGAGACGACGACCTTCCGCATCGAGCGACGCATGACCAATGTGGTGCGGTTCAGCGACCGCATGGCCACCGTCAGCACGGATCGTCTTCTGCGCGCTGGGTACGTCGCAGATCGACGCGGCGGAGGATATAGGCGCGCGGGCTCGCCTCCAACTCGAAGTGCTGCCGCTTGCCTCTTCGCTTCTCTATATGCCGCCGCGCAAGCGCCGCCCGCCGACCGAACGGGTTGTCGAGGTTCGTCCACCCGACCCGGCGTTGCTGCGCTATCTTCTTGCGGTCGATCACTTCGAACTTCGTGTGGGCGTCACGCCGGAACGTCTTTCCGCCTATGTCGAGCGGGCGCTGGGTCAAAAGTCCGAAGCTGGGCCGGGCGACTTTCCGCTGACGGATATCGATGATTTCCTTCTGTTCGAACGGTTACATCAGGTCGGGCTGTCACCGCTCCGTCGCCTGGCACTGACCGTCATTGCGGGCAACGGCGACATGCACCTGAAGAACTGGTCGTTGATCTATCCTGGAAACGGCGACAAGCCGGCGCTTGCACCAATCTACGACGTCCTGTCGACCGTGCCATATATTCCCGCCGACGCCATGGCGCTTTCGCTTGGAGGGGAGCGCTCGTTCAAGGCGCTAGCAGCACCGCGATGGAAAGCATTTGCGAACCGCGCAAGGCTTCCGGAGCCAGCAGTCCTGAAGGCAGTGGTCGAGACCGTCGAACTCGTCAACGAACACTGGTGGCGTCTGCCTGAGCGCCACGTTGTCCCGGCGAAAGTGCTTGAGCGGATCGACGAGCATGTGAAGGCGATTACGCCGATACTGAACTCTTGCGCCGAGAAGTGAGCCAATGCCCATGGCTTGACGAGAGGGGAAGTGACCGTGGACGGTCCCGGCTCGATGGCCGGCGATTCGCGAATAGAGCAGCAGGCGGGCGACTTGTGACCGATAAGGTTGGACGAAGATCCGAGGACACTCATCCGCGCATAGCCTTGGCACGGCCAGTCTGCTGCGTGGCGTGACGGTACTTTTGATCGTCAAATCCAAGGCAACGGCTTGCCCAAAAATTCTGTCCAGAGGGTCGATCGACCCCGATGGTTGCCGAAGCCACAGAAAAATTTTGGCGCCGGTTTTCCTTTTGAAATCATAAGCATAGCGTTTTGACGGCCCGAAAGTCGGTATCTCCATTCAGAAGGGAAAAATTTTCTTTCGATTTCAAATGCTTATGATCTGTTTAGGCAATCGAGTGGGAGTGAGCGAGGGCGCTCCAGGGCGGCACTGCCCGCCTTGAGCGCGAACCGCTCCAACGACTTTCTTGTCGTCGATCGACATCAGCCATCTATGGTGACGGTGTGGCCTCGCGAGCGGGCAACTCTTTCATGGTTGAGCTGTTCTTGTTTTGTTCTATGGTGTTGTTTCTGCCGTCTTTTCGAAGGAGGCGATCATGGAACGGAGTGTCTGGCTTCCAAGGCAGGCGAATTACTTCTTCGCGCTTCTGCCGAACCCGGTCGCAGCGGCTTCGGCCGACCGTATGGCGTGCGCGCTGCGCAACTGGCTCGGCCTGTCCGGCGATCCACGCGGGGTCGGCAAATACCACGTCACGCTCTGGGGCTGGCTCGAAAACAGAGAACCGGATTCCCAGGAACACTTGCCTTGATGCATCGCGCGGCACTGCGCATCAGGCAGGCATGCTTCACGCTGAACTTCGACCAAGTGGCGACTTTCGCCCAAAACGCCAAAACACCCGCGCTCGTCGTCACCGGTGAGGATGGCGTGATCGGAGCCGACCGGCTTCACAACATGTTGGATCGGGAGATGCGGTTTTCGCGGCAAGCGATCTTCCGGTCGCCCGCATCTGACGCTCCTTTACGACCGCTTCCGGACGAAGGCGTTCCACGTGCGTCCGCTGAGCTGGCCTGTGACGGATTTTGTCCTGATCCGCAGCGTTCCTAGTAAACCCTACGAGATTCTCGGTCGCTGGCCTCTTGCCGGCGCCTGATCATGCACCGGCGCAAGCCGGTCTTGCAGCCATGGGCCGGGCCCCCCGTTGCTTTGGGCGCGCCCGGCTCTATCGTCCTGCTCCGAAGCTCGCCCGATTCAACCGGAGCACCCTATGGCCGATCTCTCCGCGTTCCCGATCAACAAGCGCTGGCCCGCCCGCCATCCTGACCGCATCCAGCTCTATTCGCTGCCGACGCCGAACGGCGTGAAGGTCTCGATCGCGCTGGAGGAGCTCGAGCTGCCCTACGAGCCGCACCTCGTCGACATCGGCAAGAACGAGACCTGGGGCCCGGAATTCCTTTCGCTCAACCCCAACGGCAAGATCCCTGCGATCATCGATCCGAACGGGCCGGACGGAAAGCCGCTCGGCCTGTGGGAGTCGGGCGCGATCCTGCTCTACCTCGCCGAGAAGACCGGCAAGCTCCTGCCGAAGGACCCTGCGAAACGCTACGAGACCATCCAGTGGGTGTTCTTCCAGATGGCGGCGATCGGCCCGATGTTCGGCCAGCTCGGCTTCTTCCACAAGTTCGCCGGCCGCGAATATGAGGACAAGCGCCCGCGCGACCGCTACGCCAGCGAGAGCAAGCGCCTGCTCAGCGTGCTGGAGGACCGGCTGGTGAGCCGTACTTGGATCATGGGCGATGAATTCACCATTGCCGACATCGCCATCCTCGGCTGGGTGCGCAATCTCGTCGGCTTCTACGGCGCCGGCGAACTCGTCGACTATTCCGCGCTGACGCATGTGCCGATCTGGCTGGAGCGCTGCCTGTCGCGCCCGGCGGTGCAGCGCGGCCTCGACATCCCGAAGCGCCCCTGAGCACTGGCGTCCTTTCAGGGCCTGTCGCTGGGGAGCTCCTGGGGTTGAACCGGAGCCAGTCTTTTCAGGGCGTGCACGGAGATGCCGCCCTGGAGAAGCCGCTCGCGGCCTCCGAGCCCGTCGAGTTCGAAGATGAAGAGCGCATGCGTGCAGCGTGCGCCCAGCCGGCGAAGCAGCTGCGCCGCCGCCAGCGCGGTGCCACCCGTGACGAGGCAGTCGTCGATGATGGTCACGTGACGCCCGTCGAGCCGATGGCCCTTCGACAGGACGACGCCATTGCCGAGTTCGTAATTGGCCGCGAGGCTGCGGACGACGTCGGCGCGGATCGAACCGACCTTGCGGATATCGATGAAGCCGAGGCCGTTTCGCAGCGCCAACGCGCCCGCAAAGCCGAGGCCGCCGATGTCGATTCCGGCAAGAAGATCGGTTTCCTTGCCAAGATGGATTGCCAGAGCGTCGCAGGCCGTCTGCATCCAGCGGCCGTCGCAAGTGAAGGTCGAGGTATCGGGAAAATCGACGCCGACGATCGGATGGTCCTTCCAGCGCCGATGGGAAAAGCAGGTGGAGCCGGCGTTTTCTGCGCAGAGGCCGAGACGGTATCCATGCTATCTCCTGCCTGCATCCGACGATGTCACCCGCCATGTCATGCCTGTTTGCAGCGCTGCTGACAAACCCCGATGACAGGCGGATTGCGGGTGCAGCGCCGTTTCACACAGTCCGGATGAAGGCATGACGATTACGATCTACGGCATCAAGAACTGCGACACGATGAAGAAGGCGCGCAGCTGGCTCGACGGTCATGGCGCGACCTACGGCTTCCACGACTACAAGGCGAGCGGGATCGACAAGGCCTCGCTCGAAGGCTGGGTGAAGGAGCATGGCTGGGAGACGGTGCTGAACCGCGCCGGCACGACCTTCCGCGCGCTTCCAGACGCCGAGAAGCAAGGGCTCGATGCGGCCAAGGCCGTCGCGCTGATGCTCGCCCAGCCCGCGATGATCAAGCGCCCGGTGCTCGATTTCGGCAAGGGCAAGACGATCGTCGGCTTCAAGCCGGAGATCTACGAGGCCGTGCTGGCGAAGGGGTGAGCCTTCCCTGTTGCCGTCATTCTCGGGCGGCGCGGAGCGCCGACCCGAGAACCTCTTGCCGAACAGGCTCAGGGAGCCCTCGGGCTATGAGATGCTCGGGTCAAGCCCGAGCATGACGGCGAGAGACAGCCGCCCGGCGCGCGTAGCTCTTCCCTAAATCCCCGCGCTGCTCTACCTCGCAGGCCATGACCGTTCAGCCCAAGATGACCGAGCCGCTGGCGCCGCAACCCGCCGCCACGGAGTTCGCCTTTCATGTCGCCGCCCGCGACGGTGCCGCCCGCACCGGCGCGATCAGCATGCCGCGCGGCGTCATCCGTACGCCCGCCTTCATGCCGGTCGGCACCGCCGCGACCGTGAAGGGCATGTACCCCGAGCAGGTGAGGGCGCTTGGCGCCGACGTCGTGCTCGGCAACACCTACCACCTGATGCTGCGGCCCGGCGCCGAACGCGTCGCCAGGCTCGGCGGCCTGCATAAGTTCATGAACTGGCCGCATCCGATCCTGACCGATTCCGGCGGCTTCCAGGTGATGTCGCTGTCGCAGTTGAGGAAGCTGACGGAGGAGGGCGTCACCTTCCAGTCCCATATCGACGGCTCGAAGCATGTGCTCACCCCCGAGCGCTCGGTCGAGATCCAGAACCTGCTCGGCTCCGACATCGTGATGCAGCTCGACGAGTGTGTCGCGCTGCCCTGCGAGGACAAGGTGGCGGAGAAGGCGATGCGACTGTCGCTGCGCTGGGCCGAGCGCTGCAAGACGGCTTTCGGCAGTCATCCGGGGCGGGCGCTGTTCGGCATCGTCCAGGGCGGGGCGGTGCCGCATCTGCGCGTCGAGAGTGCGCGCGAGCTTGCCGCCATGGATCTCAAGGGTTACGCCGTCGGCGGTCTCGCGGTCGGCGAGCCGCAGGAGATCATGCTGGCTATGATCGAGACGGTCGAGCCGCATCTGCCGCAGGAGAAGCCGCGCTACCTGATGGGCGTCGGCACGCCGGACGACATCATCCAGTCGGTCGCGCGCGGCATCGACATGTTCGACTGCGTGATGCCGACCCGCGCCGGCCGCCACGGCCAGATCTTCACCCGCTTCGGCCGGATGAACCTCAAGAACGCCAAGCACGCCGAGGACCCGCGCCCGATCGACGAGCAATCCTCCTGCCCGGCGGCCAATAGCTGGTCGCGTGCCTATCTGCATCATCTCGTCAAGGCCGAGGAAATGCTCGGCAAGATGCTGCTGACCTGGGTGAACCTCGCCTACTACCACGATCTGATGGCAGGCCTGCGCGCCGCCATCGTGGCCGGGCGCCTCGCCGATTTCATCGCCGAGACCAAGGAAGGCTGGGCCAGAGGCGAGGCGGCTTGAGCGCAGGGCTCGCTCTTCTGCCGGTCAAGATGGCGATCGCCGCTTCGGTGGTGGTCGGTTGCTCCGTTCTGGCCGAGCGCACGGGACCGCTGGTCGCGGCGATGATCGCGACGCTGCCGATCTCGCTCGGCCCCGTGCTTGTTTTCCTCGCGCTCGATCACGACGCGGCTTTCATTGCCGCCAGCGCGCTGGGCACGATGAATGCCAATGTCACCCATGCCGCCTTCATCGTGAGCTATGTGCTTCTGGCCCAACGCCTGACGATGTTGCCCTCGCTCGCGATTGCCTCGGCCGTCTGGGTTCTCGCGCTGGCCGGCGTGCGCAGCCTGGCGCTGCCGGTGCTGCCGCTCGCCGTCCTGACCATCCTCGCCTTCGCTGTCGTGCACATGCTGGTGCGGCCTTATCTCTCCGTGCGCATGGCCGCCCCTGTCGCGCTTTCGCGCTATGCCATCCCGATCAGGGCCGGTTGCGTCGCGGTGCTGGCGGGAATCGTCACAGCCGCGAGCGATCGAGTCGGGCCGCTCTGGTCGGGCGTCCTTGCCGGGCTGCCCATTGTCCTGTCGAGCCTGATCGTGATCCTGCATCCCCGCATCGGCGGGAAGGCCACCGCTGCGGTGATCGGCAGCGGGGCGCTCGGGCTGCTGGGCACGGGCCTGGGGCTTGCCGCCGTGCATCTGATGGCCGTGCCGTTCGGCACATGGACGGCGCTCGCCTCAGGTCTCGTCGTTTCGGTCGGCTGGAACCTGTTCGTGACCGGGCTTGCGCGCCGGCTTGCGCCATGAGGCGACGAACAGCCCGCCGATGATCAGCATGATGCCGGCGAGCTGCAGCGAGGATGGGATCTCGCCGAGCACCGGGATCGCCAGCAACGTGCCCGTGACCGGGATCAGCGGCGGGAAGCGACCGACGACCGCCGGCCCCAGGACATGCGCCGCCCAGCCCCAGATCCACAGGCCGATAATGACATTGGCCACGCCCTGATAGAGCGCGTGCAGCGACAGCACCCACCATGGCGCGATGTCGAAGCCGCGGAAGAAGAACAGGGCGTAGATCGGCAGCCAGCAGGCCATCGACAGCACCGAAACAACCGCCGAGGCGCGCAGTCCGTCGAGCTTCCAGAGCTGGATCATCAGCGGATAGAAGCCCCAGAGCAGGCCGACGCCCACGAACATCAGGTCGCCGCGCAGCGTTCCTGCGCTCGCGCCCGTCGTGCCTGCGATCGCGAGGCAGGCGAGACCGGCCAGCACGCCGGCAATGCCGATGACGAGGTTGCGTGTTAGCGCCGCGCCGAACAGGACGACCGAGCCGATGATGCCGATGATCGTGACGGTGCCCGGCCCGATCGTCGCGCCGTGCGCCGCCGGGGCCATGGTCAGGCCCATCATCATCAGGAAGGTCATCGGAAGGCCGCTCGACAGGAACAGCAGAGAGCCCCGCCCCCAGCCGGCGCCGCCACAGCGCGCGAGGCCGGATTTCAGGAACAACGGCAGGAGCAGAAGGCCCGCCGTCCCGAAGCGCAGCGCCAGCAGGTCATAAGGCGTGATGCCGTGCAGGAAGGCATGACGGCTCAGCGCAAAATTCGACCCGAAGATCAGGACGCTGAGCAGCATGCCCGCTACCGCCAGCCGGCGTCGGCGGTGCTCCTTGTCGTGCACGGCAGCAAGGCTGGCGAGGCGCTGATCCATGCGCTGGCATAACGCGGATTGTTGCACCGCCGTTACGGGCTGTTGTGCATGGCACCCGCGCTTGCGGGGGCAGACCGCATTTGCGCCGCGTTTCGGCCCTTCTGGCGCCTAGTCGCATCGGCTTCCTTTGCGGCGCGATATCAACTGGGCCAGCCACCGGAGTGACCGCCGATGCCCGGCAACCGCTATTCTCCCAGCCCTGCCGCCATGGCGAGCCGTCTCGGCCACCATCTCCTGCTGTCATTGGGCATTGCCACTGCGACAGCGCTGCTCGCGACGCCGCCCGGCCTGCTGTCCGGCGCTATGCCGCGCCATGGGGCCGTGCATGCGCCGATCGAGCAGGCGATGCTGCCGAAACTTGCACTGCTTCGGGATGGGAAGATCACCGATCGACTCGATGGTGCCGACCTTGCCGCGAGCGAGGACTTCCGGACCAACCGGCAGGTCACGCCGGCCGCCCTGGCAATGCCGATGTCGGTGAGCTGGCCGGAGCGCGACGAATGGGCCCCACCGCAATTTGCGGCGCTCGGCAAGCCGCGGCTGGAAACGGCGGAGAAGGCGAGACATTCGTCCCCGGCGCGGCGAACCGCTTCGCCGCCGGAGCGCAACATCGCTGTCGCAGCTCCGCTCGTGATCCTGCCGCCAGCGGCGGCGACGGCAATCGAGACGGCACAGGCGAGCGAGGCGTCCCGCGATGATTTCTGGAGCCGTTTCGTGGTGGCGCCGGCGACCAAGGTCTCCGACGCCGTGACGGGCGCCGCCGGCAGTGTCCAGGCGGCGGGCTCCTGGGGGCTCTCCCAGGCGGTGAGCCTGCTGCCGCGTTGGTGAACGCGGCAGCGGAGGTTTGATCAGGCCAGCGCCTTGAGCGCGCCGCGGCCGGCATAGATCGCCTGCGCGCCCAGCTCCTCCTCGATGCGCAGCAGCTGGTTGTACTTCGCCGTCCGGTCGGAGCGGGCGAGCGAGCCGGTCTTGATCTGCCCGCAATTGGTCGCGACCGCGAGGTCGGCAATCGTCGAATCCTCGGTCTCGCCCGAACGGTGCGACATCACGGCGGTATAGCCGGCGCGCTGCGCCATATCGACGGCGGCGAGCGTCTCGGTCAGCGAGCCGATCTGGTTGACCTTGACCAGGATGGAGTTGGCGGTCTTGCCCTTGATGCCCTGCGACAGGCGGCTGACATTGGTGACGAAGAGGTCGTCGCCGACGAGCTGGCACTTCGCGCCGACGAGGTCGGTCAGCACCTTCCAGCCCTCCCAGTCATCCTCCGACATGCCGTCCTCGATCGAGACGATCGGGTAGTTGCCGACGAGCTTGGCGAGGTATTTGGCCTGCGCCTTGGGATCGCGCGTCTTGCGCTCGCCCTCATAGACATAGGCGCCGTCCTTGAAGAACTCGGTCGCGGCGCAGTCGAGCGCCAGCGCGATGTCCTCGCCGGGCCGGTAGCCGGCGCTCTCGATCGCCTGCATGACGAAGTCGAGCGCGGCTTCCGCCGACTTGATGTTCGGAGCGAAGCCGCCCTCGTCGCCGACATTGGTGTTGTGGCCGGCGTCGTGCAGCTTCTTCTTCAGCGTGTGGAAGATCTCCGAGCCCATGCGCAGGCCCTCAGTGAAGGACTCCGCGCCGACGGGCATGATCATGAATTCCTGGAAGTCGATCGGGTTGTCGGCATGGGCGCCGCCATTGACGATGTTCATCATCGGCACGGGCAGGACGCGTGCCGAGGTGCCGCCGACATAACGGTAGAGCGGCAGGCCCGAGGCTTCCGCCGCAGCCTTGGCGACCGCGAGCGAGACGCCGAGGATGGCGTTGGCGCCGAGCTTCGCCTTGTTGGGCGTGCCGTCGAGCTCGATCATTGTCTGGTCGATGGCGGTCTGGTCTTCGGCGTCCATCGCGACGATCGCCTCGGCGATGGCGACGTTGACGGATTCGACCGCCTTGAGCACGCCCTTGCCGAGATAGCGGTTCTTGTCGCCGTCGCGCAGCTCGACCGCCTCATGCGCGCCGGTCGAGGCGCCGGAGGGGACGGCGGCGCGGCCCATCGAGCCATCCTCGAGCACGACATCGACCTCGACTGTCGGGTTGCCGCGGGAATCGAGGATCTGGCGTCCGATGATGTCGATGATCGCGGTCATGGCAGGCTCCGGAGAAGACGAGGAAGGGTGAGGCGCTTCTAGCCAACAGCCTGCCGTCGCGAAAGCCCCGATCCGCATCCCGGGCACTTCAAGCCATCGATGTTTAGTGGTGGATCGCGAAGCCGGGCGGAGCGCTGCAGGCCATGTCCGAGGTCCCGATTCCGCTGCTGGCTCGCAGGTTGCGGAAGAGCCGGATGAGCGCAGTCCAGCTTTCCTTCGAGAAACGAACATGTTCCAGAATCTTACGAGCCGCCGCCGACCGTCCTTGCTCGCTGTCCTGTTCTGGTGCGGCCTGACAATCCTGTGGTGGGCCGGGCTATGCGCCTTCGCCGGGCGGCCGATCTGGTTCTGGTAGGATGGTCGTCATTCCGGGGCAGGCCGGAGGCCTGAGCCCGGAACCCATGAACACCGTCTCAGCAGGAAGAGCCGTGCTCCAAGCCGGTCCGGCCCTCTCTGGAGCGTCGTGTTCATGGGTTCCGGGCTCGGCCCAAGGGCCGCCCCGGAATGACGGCGGCGGTTCCGGCCGATCCATCTCGACAACTGTCCATACCGCCTAACTCTTGTCGTTGGGCAGGCCGAGATAGCTGCCGAGCATGAAGCCGCTCTGCAGTGCGAAGAGATAGCCGATCCAGACGAGGATACTGAACAAGTCGAGTTCTCCCCGGATCAGCCAGAGAGGGAAGATAGCAATGGTCATGATCGCGCTGGCAAGCGCGATCGCCGGATATCCGTGCGAGAGGCCGATCAAGAATCCGATCAGGAATAATATGCCTGCAATTATCATAGAATTGTAGTGATCGATGCCGAGTAGTTGTACTGGGGTATAGTTTGGCTTCCGTCGAAGCAAGGAAGCGTGTGGAAATTCGATAAATATTGATCGAGTTGAAGCAGGCATAAGCTTTGGGCGTCGATGCGCGCTCGTAGCGTCCGACGATGGCAGGCGCGTGGCATTCGCGGCTTTCCCCCTTCACGAAAGATGAGCTACAGGCTCCCCAAACTTGAGGAGCATCTCCCATGGCCATCGACGCCTCGACCTTGCAGCTCGGTCAGAGCAGCCCGCTGCCTACCTCGCCCGAGGAAGCGCGGCTCGACCGCGTGCCCAATCCCCATGCCGGCACGCGCTATCTCGCGCGCTTCACCTGCCCGGAATTCACCTCGATCTGCCCGGTCACGGGGCAGCCCGATTTCGGCATCCTCGTCATCGACTACCTGCCGGGCCAGTGGCTGGTGGAGTCGAAGTCGCTGAAGCTTTATCTCGGCGCGTTCCGCAATCACGGTGCCTTCCACGAGGACTGCACCGTCTCGATCGGCAAGACGCTGGTCGATCTGCTCGAGCCGGAATGGTTCCGTATCGGCGGCTACTGGTACCCGCGCGGCGGCATTCCGATCGACGTGTTCTGGCAGACTGGCGAGCCGCCGAAGGGCCTCTGGCTGCCGGATCAGGGCGTCGCGCCCTATCGTGGGCGCTGAAGCATCAGGCGTTTTTCAACGGAACCGAGCCGTCATTCCGGGGCGCGCCGAAGGCGCGAGCCTGGAACCCATGAACACTGCTGAAATGAAGAAGAGCGGCATCGCCGTAGCCATTCTTCAAGCCCTGTGTTCATGGGTTCCGGGCTCAGGCCCTTGGCCTGCCCCGGAATGACGGCTTGGTTCCGTGCCCAATCGGCGCGCGTCAGCTCCGCGAGCCGAGCGGAGGGAGAAGGCGCGGCGTCACGAAGCCGAGAACGCCGATCCCGATACCGAAGACGATGAGCGCCTGCTGGGTTCCGAGGAGATTCAGCAGCGCGGCCATGACCAGCGGCCCGGTGGCGTGCCCCATGAAGAAGAAGCAGGCGAACAGCGCCATCGCCGAGCCGCGTGCCGTCGGCGCGAGCTCCGTCGCTTGCGCCTGGAACGTGCCATGGAGCAGGAAGAAGCCGAAGCCGGTCAGCAGGAATACGCCGATGGCCGTCCACCACGGCGCGGGCAGGGTGAAGGCGAAATAGGCCAGCGCCACCGCGAGGCCGCCATAGCGCATCATCTGGCGCGGCCCGACCCGTTCGACCAGGATGCGTGTCAGCACGCCGTAGACGAGCCCGCCGAGCCCCATCGCACCGATCGCAAGGCCGGCCTGCGAAGGGCTGGCTCCGGAACGCTCATGCAGGATGGCGGCGATGAACGGCGACAACCCGAAGACGAGCGACCCTTCCAGCAGCACGAGCAGATAGAGCAGCTTGCTGCGCGGATTGGCGAAGACCGCCTGATAGCTTTTGATCGCGCCCGCGAGGCTGAGCGGCGTACGCGCGGCGTTGGGCCGCGGCTTCAGCACGAGCCGCACCAGGAGCGCACCGCCGCCGGCGAGCACGCCCGCGATGACGAGCACGGCACGCCAGCCGATATGGTCGGCGACGAGGCCGGAGAAGGTGGCTCCCGCCATCTGCCCGATGATCATGATCACCAGGAAACGGCCGAGCATGATCTGCCGCTCTGCCATTGGCGCACGGTCGCCGATGGCGGCCATCGCCGCGGGAATCACGCCGCCCGCCATCGCGCCGCCTGCCGCACGCAGCACAAGGAGGGCCCAGAAGCTGGTGGCGAAGGCCGCGAGCGTCGAGAGCACGCAGAGTGCGGCGAGGCAGGTCGAGATGCTGCGCAACTTGCCGACCGAGTCGGCGATCGGACCAAGGAAAGGTTGGCCCAGCGCGTAGCAGCTGGAGAAGGCGGTTGCCACGAAGGCGATCTGTTGGACGCTCTGGCCGAACTCGCCCGCGAGGGTCGGGACCAGCGGGTCGATCAGCCGCATGGTGAAGGTCGAGGCGAAGCCGCAGAGCCCCAGGATCGGGATCAGGGCGCCCAGATCGGATTTGGGCGCCGATGCGGGTTCAGACATAGGCGACGGCTGGGGCCGGGCGGTTCTTGGCGAGGCGATCGAAACCCTGCAGTTCGGCGATCAGATCCTGGAACTCGGAGAGAGGCACCATGTTCGGGCCGTCGGATGGTGCGCGATCGGGATCGGGATGGGTCTCGATGAAGAGCCCGGCGACGCCGACGGCGACGGCTGCCCGCGACAGCACCGGCACGAATTCGCGCTGCCCGCCCGTCGAGGCTCCCTTGCCGCCCGGCTGCTGCACGGAATGGGTGGCGTCGAAGATCACCGGCGCGCCGATCTCGGCCATGGTCGGCAGGGCGCGCATGTCCGAAACCAGCGTGTTGTAGCCGAAGGAGGCGCCGCGTTCGGTCAACATGAGGTTCGGATTGCCGCTCTCGATCACCTTCGCGGCGACGTTGACCATATCCCAGGGCGCCAGGAACTGGCCCTTCTTGACGTTGACGACCCGGCCGGTCTGCGCCGCTGCGACGAGCAGGTCGGTCTGGCGGCAGAGGAAGGCGGGAATCTGCAGCACGTCGACGACCTCGGCGATCGGGGCGCATTGGCCCGCATCATGCACGTCGGTCAGAACCGGCAGTCCGGTGCGCTCGCGGATCTCGGCAAAGACGGGCAGGGCGGCTTCCAGGCCCATGCCGCGGGCGCCTCTGACGCTGGTCCGGTTCGCTTTGTCGAAGGAGGTCTTGAACACCAGTCCGATATTGAGATCGGCCGCGATTTCCTTCAGGGCCAGCGCGCATTCGAGCGCATGATCGCGACTTTCCATCTGGCAGGGGCCGGCGATCAGCGCGAGCGGCAAGGCATTGCCGAAGCGCACGGGCCGGGCGAGATCTTCGCCGATGGTGACGACGGCGTTGGGTGTCATGGTGGTGTCCTTGTCCAGCGGCCTCTATGTCTGGCCGGGCCGGGCTGGGTCAAGCCGCGCGAGCGGTTGGCGGCCATGTCGCGAAGAGTTGCGTGCAGCTGGCGGGAACGGACTGGCGAAGCAGGAAAGAGGTCTGTAAATTCGTGGGCGAAGCACTATCTCGGGTGGGAACGCAGGATCGATTTGGGTTGGAATCCGATAGGCATGGCGGGGCGTGAATGATGCAGGCAGGCCAGGGCAGAGCAGTGCATGCCGATCGGACGTCGCGTCTGCCCGTGGGCGCGGGCCCGCTGACCATGGCTGATCGCCCGCGGCGTGCCGGCCCCCCGGCCAATGGCGGCAAGGAAGGCACCGGCACGGCGGTGCTGACCCGCACGCGGACGCGCAAGCCCAATCTCTATCGTGTCCTGCTGCTGAACGACGACTACACCCCGATGGAGTTCGTCGTTCACGTTCTGGAGCGGTTCTTCAACAAGGATCGCGCCGAAGCCACGCGGATCATGATGCATGTGCATCAGAACGGCGTCGGTGAATGCGGCGTCTTCACCTATGAGGTCGCCGAGACCAAAGTCACCCTCGTCATGGATCTGGCGCGCAAGCATATGCACCCGCTGCAATGCGTGATGGAGAAAAAATGATCTTGGGTCAGACGTCCCCCTCTTCGAACAGATAGGAGCGCTCCCTTGCCGAGTTTCTCGCGCAGTCTCGAACAGGCGCTTCACCGGGCTCTGGCTCTCGCCAATGAGCGCCGTCACGAATACGCCACTCTCGAACATCTCCTGCTCGCCCTGGTCGACGATCAGGACGCGGCCGCTGTCATGCGTGCTTGCAGCGTCGATCTCGACCTGCTCAGGCGCAATCTCGTCGATTACATCGACTCCGAGCTGACGAATCTCGTCACCGACGGGCGCGACGATTCCAAGCCGACCGCCGGCTTCCAGCGCGTGATCCAGCGCGCCGTCATCCATGTCCAGTCGTCCGGTCGCGAGGAGGTGACCGGCGCCAATGTGCTCGTCGCCATGTTCGCCGAGCGCGAGAGCCATGCGGCGTATTTCCTGCAGGAGCAGGACATGACCCGCTACGACGCGGTCAATTACATCAGCCACGGTATCGCCAAGCGCCCCGGCGCCAGCGAGAGCCGCCCGGTGCGCGGCTCCGAGGAGGAAGGCGAGCCGCAGCGCGAGCAGCGCTCCGAACAGGGCAGCAGCGAGGACAAGGAAAAGAAGAAAAAGGAAAGCGCGCTGGACGCTTATTGCGTCAACCTGAATCGGAAGGCGAGGGACGGGCGCATCGATCCGCTGATCGGCCGCGAGGCCGAGGTCCAGCGCACCATCCAGATCCTCTGCCGCCGCCAGAAGAACAATCCGCTCCTGGTCGGCGACCCCGGTGTCGGCAAGACCGCGATCGCCGAGGGCCTCGCCCTGAAGATCACCCGCGGGGAAGTTCCCGAGGTGCTGAAGGACGCGACCGTCTTCTCGCTCGACATGGGCACGCTGCTCGCCGGCACCCGCTATCGCGGTGACTTCGAGGAGCGTCTCAAGCAGGTGATGAAGGAGATCGAGCAGCACCCCAAGGCGATCATGTTCATCGACGAGATCCACACGGTGATCGGCGCCGGTGCGACCTCGGGCGGGGCGATGGACGCCTCGAACCTGCTCAAGCCCGCGCTCGCCTCCGGCACGCTGCGCTGCATCGGCTCGACCACCTACAAGGAATACCGCCAGTATTTCGAGAAGGATCGGGCGCTGGTGCGCCGCTTCCAGAAGATCGACGTCAACGAGCCGTCGGTCCCGGATACGATCGAGATCCTCAAAGGCCTCAAGCCCTATTTCGAGGAGTTCCACAAGCTGCGCTACACCCACGACGCCATCAAGGCGGCGGTGGAACTCTCGGCGCGCTACATCCATGACCGCAAGCTGCCGGACAAGGCGATCGACGTTATCGACGAGACCGGCGCCTCGCAGATGCTGTTGCCAGAGAACAAGCGCAAGAAGACCATCGGCGTGAAGGAGGTCGAGGTGGCTGTCTCGACCATGGCCCGCATCCCGGCCAAGACCGTCTCCAAGGACGATGCCGAGGTGCTGCGTAATCTCGAGCAGACGCTGAAGCGCTCGGTTTACGGCCAGGAGAAGGCGATCGAGGCGCTGTCCTCGGCGATCAAGCTCGCCCGCGCCGGTCTGCGCGACGGTGAGAAGCCGATCGGCTGCTATCTCTTCGCCGGCCCCACGGGCGTCGGCAAGACCGAGGTGGCGCGTCAGCTCGCGCTCTCGCTCGGCGTCGAGCTGATCCGCTTCGACATGTCGGAATACATGGAGCGCCACACCGTCTCGCGGCTGATCGGCGCGCCCCCCGGCTATGTCGGCTTCGATCAGGGCGGTCTGCTGACCGACCAGATCGACCAGCATCCGCACAGCGTGCTGCTGCTCGACGAGATCGAGAAGGCCCATCCCGACCTGTTCAACATCCTCCTGCAGGTGATGGACCACGGCAAGCTGACCGACAACAACGGCAAGCAGGTCGATTTCAGGAACGTCATCCTGATCATGACGACCAATGCCGGCGCGGCCGATCTCGCCCGCTCGGCCTATGGCTTCACCCGCAGCAAGCGTGAGGGCGACGACACGGAGGCGATCAACAAGCTGTTCGCGCCGGAGTTCCGCAACCGTCTCGACGCCACCATCTCCTTCAGCCATCTGCCGAAGAGCGTGGTCGCCCGCGTCGTCGACAAGTTCGTGCTCCAGCTCGAGGCGCAGCTCGCCGACCGCAACGTCACCATCGAGCTCTCGGACGAGGCACGCGAATGGCTCGTCGACAACGGCTATGACGAGGCGATGGGCGCCCGGCCGATGGCGCGGCTCATCCAGCAGACGATCAAGACGCCGCTCGCCGATGAGGTTCTCTTCGGGCGGCTGAAGGGTGGCGGCGCGGTCAAGGTGGTGGTGGTCCAGTCCGAGACCGGCATCAAGGTGCTCGGTTTGGAATTCCCGGACGGCCCGGCCAAGCCCAAGCCGGAGAAGGACGTCGCGGCCGCGACGGCCAAGCGAGCGACAAAGCCGCGTGCCAAGGCCATGAGCGATGGCAAGACCACGAAGGCACCGCCCCGCAAGGCCCCCAAGGGCGGCTCTGGCCCGGATGACGGCCCCGGCAATCCGCCGAAGACATCCGGGCGCACGATCCGTACTGTGCCGAAGGTACCGCTGACGAAGGCCTGAGAACGTGTTGTTCAGACGCAAGAAAGCAGCCCTCGCCGAAACCGGCGAGGGCGCAACGCCCACGGCGGCTCCGGCGCCGCAGCGCCCTGCCAAGGAAAAGCTCGGCTGGTTCGAGAAGCGCGACCGCCGCCGCCGCCGCCGCAAGATCTTTGAGGAGGTGCTGGGCTGGATCCTGGTGCCGGCCTTCATCTATCTGATCTATCTCGGCATCCAGGCGGTCGGCGGCATTCCGAAGGAGCTGATCGACTTCGCCAATGAGCTCGTCACCATGGCGATGAAGGGCGGCAAGGGCTGAGCAGCCGCGGCCTTGCAGGGAGTGCAGGGCCGTTCCTCCTTCCGGAAGCTTGGCGGGCCCTCGCGAGGTAAGCCATAGGGGTTGAATGGCCCGTGCGCTCTGCACGGGCCGTTTTGATGTCCCCGAGGCTGCTCGCAGCGATGATCCCATGAGCGTATCCGCCGACTGGAGCTGGCAGCGCGTCGCGCTGGCCGGCATGCGCGATGCGCTGCTGCTTCCGGCCTGGATCGTCGGCTTCGGGCTGATCGGCATCGGCTCCCTGGCCCGCGACGTCGGATACCCGGTCGATGTCGCGGTGCTCTCGACCATCCTGGTCTGGGCCGGCCCTTCGCAGGTGCTGTTCTTCGCCTCCATTGCCGCCGGTGCCGCCTGGAGCGCGATCGCGATTGCGATCGCCTTCGCCTCGCTGCGCTTCCTGCCGATGACGATGGCGATCCTGCCGCTGCTGCGCCGGCCCGGCCAGAGCATCTGGCAGCAGCTCTTTCTTTCGCACTACGTCGCAGTGACGGCCTGGACCGAGGGGCTGCGCCGGCTGCCGGGCATCCCGGTGCATCAGCGCGTGGCCTATTTCCTCGGCTTCGCCAACACCTGCATGGCGGTGAGCTCGGTCGGGACTTTCGCCGGTTACTATCTGCTCGGCGCCTTGCCCGTCCCCTTCGCCGCCGGGCTGCTCTGCCTGACGCCGATCTTCTTCCTGGTCTCTCTGACGGCTGGCTTGCGCCATCGCAGCGACGTCACGGCACTGGTGCTGGGGCTGGCGCTCGCGCCGGTCTGCGAGCGCTTCATCGGTGGTGGCTTCGATCTCATCGTAGCCGGACTCATTGCCGGCAGCATCGCCTTCATGATCGGCCGCAAGCGCAAGGCGGCCAAATGACCCAGCCGATCGCCCTGCTCGACGGGCCGCTCTGGCCCTATCTCGCACTCTTGCTTTTCGCGGTGCTGCCGACTGAGATCTGGCGCTGGCTCGCCGTCGGCTTCGCGCGTGGGCTTAAAGCCGACTCGCCGCTGCTCGAATGGGTGAGGGCGGTCGCGACGGCGCTGCTCGCCGGTATCGTCGCCAAGTTGATAGTCTCGCCGCCGGGCGCGCTGGCCTATGCACCGCTGTTCGTGCGCGTCGCTGCGCTCGCTGCTGCCGTGGCCGTGATGGCCGTGAGCCGGCGCCGGATGATGCTGGCCGTTCTCGTTGGCGAGGTCGTGCTGATCGGCGGCGTCTGGCTGTTCGGGGCAGCTTAGCCTCTGCCCGCCTTGAGCCGCTCCCGCACAGGGCTGAGCTTGTCCGGGTTGCGAATGACGTAGATCGCCTGGACCTGCCCGTCGCGGATGTCGAGAACGACTGCCTGGGCGGTGTCGGTTTCCATGCTGATGTAGCCGGGCATGCCGTTGATCAGCATCGGCTCGTAGCGCGGGACGAAACCCTGCTGCTGCGGCTTGCGGGCGAGGCCGGCGAAGAAGCGGCCGATCTTCTCGCTGCCGAAGATCGGGTTGAGCACCGAGCTCGCCTTGCCGCCGCCATCGCCATGCAGCACCGCATCCTGCGCCAGCAAGCCCTTCAGGGCCGTCGGATCGGTGCTGTGCGCCGCTTCGAAGAAGGCGACGGCATAGCGCCGCGCCTCATCGGGAGAGAGCGGGTGGCGCGGGCCCTCCTGCCGCGCATGCCGGCGCGCCCGCGAGACGAGCTGCCGGCAGGCCGTCTCGCTGCGCCCGAGCGTCTCGGCGATCTCGGAGAAGGGCAGGTCGAACACGTCGTGCAGCAGGAAGGCGGCGCGTTCGAGCGGAGACAGCCGCTCCAGCGCGAGCTGGAGCACATAGGGAACGTCGAGGCCCTCATCGCTGCTCGCGGTGCCGCCGATCTCCTCGATCAACGGCTCCGGCAGCCAGGCGCCGACATAGGTCTCGCGCCGCCGCCTGGCCGATTTCATCAGGTCGAGGCAGAGCCGCGTCACCACGCGCCCAAGCCAGGCCCGTGGATTCGCCAGCGCTTCCGGCGCGGAGTCGTGCCAGCGCAGCCAGGCGTCCTGCACCACATCCTCGGCATCGCTGAGCGAGCCGAGCATGCGGTAGGCGAGGCGGGTCAGATAGGACCGGTGGGTCTCGAAGCCGGCGGCAGTGACGTCCGTCATGAAATCCTGTGAGCGTGGATCCTATGCGGCCTCGACCTTGGGCGCCCTGTCGTTCGGATGATGCGAGCGGAAGCCGACCGCGATCCGGTTCCAGACATTGATCGTGCCGATCAGCAGCGTGAGCTTGACCATCTCCTCCCCGCTGAAATGGCGCAAGGCCTCTTCGTAATCGGCGTCGGGCGCATGGGTCTGCGACAGCAGCGTCAGCGCCTCGGTCCAGGCCAGCGCGGCGCGCTCGCGTGGGGTGTAGAGCTCGGATTCGTGCCAGGCGCTCAGCAGATAGAGCCGCGCTTCGCTCTCGCCGGCCTTGCGGGCATCGGCCGAGTGCATGTGCAGGCAATAGGCGCAGCCATTGATCTGCGACGCCCGCATCTTCACCAGCTCGATCAGGCTGTGCTCAAGGCCGGAATCCGCGACCGTGGCTTCGAGCGCCATCAGCGGCTTCATTATCTCGGGGGCGGTTGTATAGGGGTTGAGACGCTTGTTCATGGTGGTTCTCGCTGTGGGACGGGATGTCGGCCAGGCGGGCGAAGCCGCTCGGCCGGGGCACGCATCGGCTCAGGCGGCAGCCTCGGTCTTGCGCGGACGATCGGCCGGATGGCGCGAGCGGAAGCCGGCATTGAGCCGGTTCCAGGCGTTGATCGTCGAGATCGATAGCGAGAGGTCGACGCATTCCTTCTCGCTGAAATGAGCGCGCAGCTCCGCGAAGGCTTCGTCGCTCGGGCTGCCTTCCGAAAGACGGGTCAGCGCCTCGGTCCAGCCGAGGGCGGCCTTCTCGCGCGGCGTGTAGAGCTCGGATTCGTGCCAGGCGTCGAGCAGGTAGAGCCGCGCCTCGCTCTCGCCCGCCTTGCGGGCATCCATCGCGTGCATGTGCAGGCAGTAGGCGCAGGCATTGATCTGCGACGCCCGCATCTTAACCAGCTCGAGCAGGCTGTGCTCCAGCCCGCTCTCATTGACGTAATTCTGCGTCTTTAGCAGCGCTTCGATCGCACCGGGGGCGACCTGGAAGGCATTGAGGCGTTGGCTCATGGTCTTTCTCCATCGGTTGATGACGACAAGACGAGGCAGCCCAGCCCCTTGTGACATGCCCCTCAGATTTTTTTCAGGGCCTCGCGAATTTTCTCGGCATTGCTGGCGAGCACCTCGTTCTTCTCCATCGCGCCCATAGGCGGGCGCAGCGCCACGCCGTCGAAGCGCGGCATGACGTGGACATGGAGGTGGAAGACGACCTGGCCGCCGGCGGGCTCGTTGAACTGCTGGATCGTGACGCCCTGGGCGGCGAAGGCGGCCCTGACGGCGCGCGCCAGCTTCTGGGTCGTCAGCGCGACGGCACTCAGCACCTCGACCGGCGCGTCGAAGACATTGCGGCAGGCGGTCTTCGGGAGCACCAGCACATGCCCTTCGGCGCGCGGCATGATGTCCATGATCGCGATCGTCTCGGCATCCTCATAGACGGTGTGGGCGGGCAGCTCGCCGCGCAGGATCTTGGCGAAGATGTTGGACGGATCATAGGCGGTCATGGCGGTTCCGATGGCTTGGAAGCGGAGCGCTGACCCTGTGGCCGCCTCGCGAGGCCGTCAAGGCCGCGAAAGCTGACCTCGTCCGCGTCAGGCGCCCAGCGGCAATGTCTGCTCGACGGCGCCATCGAGAACGAGGTCGTCACCGGCGCTCATCACCTGCAGCGCCGTTGCGGTGAAACGCAGCAGCGGCCGGTTCCACCAGCGCGTGACGATGCCATCCAGCACCGCCGTCTCGGCGGCATCGAGATCATCCTTGAGATTATACAGGCCAACGAGCCAGAGATCGCTGGGAGCGCGCCCGAAGGCAGCCTGCACCGTCTGCAGCATATTCGCGCCATCGCGCTTCTCGGGATAGGCGGCGAGGTAGAGCCGGCCGCGGTTGACGTTGCCGGAGAACAATCCGCGCAATTCGACGGAGAAGGGCTCGATCCCGCCGAGCGCGTCGCGCGTGGCCTGCGCGACCGCAGGCGGTTCCTCAATCCCGAGCGAGCCGCAGACCGTGGCGTGCAGCTTGTCGCGCCGCTTCGGCAGGATCTCCCAGGCGATCTTGTCGGCGAGGGGCGCCGTCCTGAGCTCGTCTTCCAAGGCGCGAAAGCCAGGCGAAGCCTGCAGGGCGGCATCGTCAACCGGCAGCACCAGCGAGAACACGCGCGGATGCCGGCCCATTTCATAGAACTTGCCCTCGCGCCGGGGGATCACACCCGGATGCTCTGGAGCGACCAGCGGCAGATGCGCCAGCCTGTAGCTTTCATCGAGCTGGAGCGGTGCGGAGAAATCGGTGAGGCTGCGCCGATAGCCGAGTTCGCCATCTTGGCAAAAGACCGGCTGATCTGCCGCTGCTGCGAACGTCACCGCGTCAGTCATCATTCGATCCCGTCTTGCGAAACGGAGTTTCCGCTGCAAGCGCGGCCTGCGCGGCGGCGATCTGCTCGCGCTCCTGCGTCAGATAGGCCGCGACCGGCCGGCGCAGCCCGGGGTCGGCGATATGATGCAGGGAGTGGGTGACGACGGGCCGATAGCCGCGCGCCAGCTTGTGCTCGCCCTGCGCTCCGGCCTCGACGCGGGCAAGCCCATGCGCGATCGCATAGTCGATAGCCTGATGGTAGCAGACCTCGAAATGCAGGAAGGGATGGTCCTCGATGCAGCCCCAGTTGCGGCCGTAGAGGGTGTTCGCTCCCCGGAAATTGATCGCGCCGGCGATGTAGCGCCCGGCGCGCTTCGCCATCATCAGCACGATGCGTTCGCCCATCGCCGCGCCGACGCGCGAGAAGAATGCGCGATTGAGATAGGGCCGGCCCCATTTGCGCGAGCCGGTGTCCTGATAGAAGGCGAAGAAATCGTCCCAGACCGCCTCGGTCAGGTCGCGGCCCGAGAGCGCCTCGATGGTGATGCCGGCCGAGAGCGCCTCGCGCCGCTCGCGCTTCAGCGCCTTGCGCTTGCGCGAGGCCAGTGTGGCCAGGAAGTCGTCATAGCTGCCGAAGCGCTCGTTCTGCCAATGGAACTGCAGGTCGTTGCGCTCGAGATAGCCGGCCTGCTTCAGCGCAGCGATATCCGGCTCCTGCGCGAATGTGACATGCACCGATGAGGATTGTGTCTGCGCCCGCAGCGCCTCCAGCCCGGCGATCAGCGCCATTCGCGCTTCGTCGGCGCGTGGTCCGTCGGCGACGAGCAGGCGCGGCCCCGTGGCCGGGGTGAAGGGCGCGGCGACCTGGAGCTTGGGATAGTAGCGCCCGCCGGCGCGTTCATAGGCATCGGCCCAGCCATGGTCGAAGACATATTCGCCCTGGCTGTGGCTCTTGAGGAAGCTCGGCGCGGCGGCCAGCAATTCGCCCGCGCCATCCTCGACGAGGAGATAGGCCGGCGACCAGCCGCTGCGCCCACCGGTGCAGCCGCTTTCCTCCAGCGCCGTCAGGAATTCGTGGCTGACGAAGGGGTTGTCCCGGTCGATGCCGCTATCCGCATCGGCGGGGCAAGGCGCCGACATGGCGCCCTGCAGGGCATGAGGGTTGGCGCAGGCATTCCACGCGCCTGCCGGGACGGCCTTGAGCGAGGTCGCGACGCGAACGATGAGATCGTCGCCCTCGCGTTTGCTCAAGGACGAAAGCCCTCGAAGACCATCTGGTCGGCGAAGGTCGCGGCCCGCTGCCGCTCCTCCGGCGTGCGCACGGTCCAGCTCATCAGCGGCAGCCCGAGCGCGTTGCGGCAGAGATAGGGCGCCGCGCTCTCCAGATCCGCGACCTTCCAGGAGAGGAAGTGCGGCCGGCTTTGGGTGAAATGCAGCAGATTGGCGAGGGCATGCTTCCGGGCCGGCGAGAGGCTGTCGTAGTCGCCGTAATCATAGGCATTCATCGCCACGATGCCGCGCGGAATCTCCGGCGCGATCTCGCGCAGGGCGGTCACGATATCGGGATCGAAGGATTTGATCACGATCGGATGGTCCTTGTAGCCCCGGACGATCTCCACGGTCCGGCGCGTCAGGGCGAGATTGCCGTCGAAGCGGCTCTTGATCTCGATGATGAGGGGGACGCGCCCGCCGATCAGGTCGAGGAAGGCCGACAAGGTCAGGATGCGGTCGCCGCTGCCCTTGAGCGTGATGGCGGAGAGCGCATCGGCCTTGCGCTCGACGACGGCGCCGCTCTCAGCCGTCAGCCGATCGAGCATGAAATCGTGGAACACGACCGCTTCGCCGTCGGCGGTGAGCTGGACGTCGCATTCGATGCCGAAGCCGCCGGCGATGGCGGCCTCGGCGGCCGAGGCGCTGTTCTCGATGACGCCGGCGGCGAGATCATGCAGGCCGCGGTGAGCGATCGGCCGGGCAATCAGCCAGCCCAGTTCGGGCCGGGTGGTCGTGTTGGAAGCCTGAGTCATCAGATGATCTCGAACATCGCCTCGACTTCGACGGCGGCATCGGCCGGCAGCTCGGCTACGCCCACGGTCGAGCGGGCATGGCGGCCGCTGTCGCCGAGCACTTCGACCATGAGATCGGAGGCGCCGTTCATGATCGCCGGGAGCGCCGCGAAATGCGGGGCGGCGTTGATGAAACCGCCGAGGCGCACGCAGCGCACGATCCGGCCGAGATCGCCATCGAGCGCCGCCTTGGCCTGGGCGAGCACGTTGATCGCGCACAGCCGCGCAGCCTCGAGCCCGGCCTCGTTGAAGATCTCGGCGCCCAGCTTGCCCTTGTGCTTGTCGGAGAGCTTGCCGTCGAGCCCGAAGCAGATCTGGCCGGAGATGACCAGCAGGTTGCCGGTGATGACATAGGGCACGTAGTTGGCGACGGGAGCGGCCGGGCTCGGCAGGGTGATTCCGAGTTCGGCGAGGCGTGTTTCGACGACGTTCATGAGCATGGCTCCGCGAGCGAGGCAGGGTCTTTTCGGGACCGATCTTGCGAGACTGGTCTTTCATGGCCGAAGCCCGGACGGCCCGCAAGCATCGCGACATGTCCGGCGGGCAGGGGTGATGCGGCGTCAGGAAGCGGGCTCATCGCCATGTTTGCGCCATTGCCGCATTGCACCTAGATTTCCACCGAGGATGGAACGGAAAAGCGGCGCATGAACGACATAAGCTTGAGGCTCGCGGCCCATGCGAGCCAGGTCGGTATCGCAACCCTGATGCTGGCCGCAGGGCCGGCCTGGGCGCAGGCAAATGCGGCGCAGCCCGCTCCGGACCGGGTGGTGCTCGCGCCGCATCGCGCGGTCTACGACCTCGTCCTCGACAATGCCAAGCCTTCAGGCAACATCGAGACGGCCAAGGGCCGCATCGCCTTCGAGTTCACCGGCGACGCCTGCGAGGGCTATGCCCTGTCCTTCCGCCAGGTCACACAGCTCGGCACTGAAGCAGGGCCACGGGTCATCGATGCGCGCACGACCAGCTTCGAGGCGGGGGATGGCGCAAGCTATCGCTTCAAGACCGAAAGCTCCTCGGGCGGCGCCACGCCCGAGACCGTCGACGGTACCGCCGAGAAAAACAGCGGCGGCTATGAGGTGAAATTGCGCCAGCCCAAGGCCGAAACCCATCGTGACGGCGCCGATGCGCTCTTCCCGAATGCTCAGATGAAGGCGGTGATCCAGGCTGCGCGTGCCGGCAAGCATACGCTCAACGTGCGACTCTATGACGGCGCGAACTCCGGCAAGGAGGTCTACGACACGCTTTCGGTCATCGGAAAACGCATCGAGGGCGAGCCGTCCGAAAAACCGCTGCAGCGCTCCGAATTCGAGAAGATCGCGCGTTGGCCGGTCACGATCTCGTATTTCAAGGTCGGCTCGGGCGAATCGACGCCGTCCTATTCGATCTCCTTCGAGCTCTACGACAACGGCGTCACCGGCGCGATCAAGCTCGACTATGGCAGCTTTGCGCTGCGCGGCACGCTCACGCGTCTGGATCTTCTTCCTCAGGAAGCTTGCGCGAAATAGCCGGCTCGGACGATCGGCGCTGCGGGAGCCTGAGGCTCAGCCCCTTGCCGATCGCCTCGTCGCCGAAGCGGGCGCGCAGCTTGTCGAGCGCGCCTTCCATCGCCTTGAGACGCGGCGTCGCGGTATCGGCAAGGTCGCCATGGTCCGCTTGCTCGGGTGGGCTGAAATCGCTCGTGCCGATGCCGATCAACCGGTAGCGCGGTCCGTTGCATTCGCGTTTCAGCAGGTCGCGCCCGGCGGTGAAGAGCCGGGCGGCGAGTTGCGTCGGCTCGGGCAGCCGCGTGGCGCGGGTGATGATGTGGAAGTCGGCCGTCTTCAGCTTCAGCGTGATGGTCCGGCTGGCGAGCTCCTGCGCCTTCAGCCGCTTCGAGGTCTTCTCGCAGAGCCGCCACAGGATCGGCTCCAGCTCCTCAAAGGCTGAGAGATCGACGTCGAGCGTGGTTTCGCTCGAGACGCTCTTGGTCTCGCGCTCGGGCGTGACCTTGCGTGGATCGACGCCGTTCGCGAGGTTCTTGAGCCGCGGGCCGTCCTTACCCGCGATGCGGAAGAGCTTCTCGACCGGAGCCTCGCGCAGGTCGCCAATCAGCTTGAACCCGCCTTCCGCCAGCTTCGAGACGCTTGCAGGCCCCATGCCGGGGATCAGGCTGACCGGCTTGTCGGCGAGGAAGGCGACCGCCTCGCCACGGCCGATGATCGAGAAGCCCCGCGGCTTGTCGAGGTCGGAGGCGACCTTCGCCAGGAACTTGGCGTAGGACAGGCCGACCGAGATGGTGATGCCGAGTTCGGCTTCGATACGTTTGGCGAAGCGCGCCAGCGTCACGGCCGGGCTGGCGTGGTGGAGACGCTCCGTGCCTGCAAGATCGAGAAAGGCCTCGTCGATCGAGAGCGGTTCGACCAGCGGCGTCAACTCGCGCATCATCTGCCGGACCTCGCGGCCGACGCTGACGTACTTCGCCATGTTCGGCTTGACCACCACCGCCTCGGGGCAGGCCTTCAGCGCCTTGAACATCGGCATGGCCGAGCGCACCCCGTAGGTGCGGGCGATGTAGCAGCAGGTCGAGACCACGCCGCGCTTGCCGCCGCCGACGATCACCGGCTTGTCCTGCAGGCTCGGATCGTCGCGCTTCTCGATTGTGGCGTAGAAGGCGTCGCAGTCGATATGGGCGAGGCTCAAGGCATCGCGCTCGGCGTGGCGGATCAGGCGCGGCGAGCCGCAGGTCGGGCAGCGCCGGAGCGGCCCCGCCGCCTCGTGATCCGCCAGGCAGTCGCGGCACAGGCTGCGCAGCGCGAGGGGATGCGCGGTCAAGAGAAGTCGTCCGGCTCCGGCCCGGCGAGCAGGCGGCGCGCCTCGCCGACGATTTCCGGATTCAGCCTTAAATTTTCGGCAAACTCTAGCAGGAGCGAATCGCTTCCTGAGATATGGTCGAGCACCGCCGCGAGGAAGCCCGGTTCGCTCGCCGCGGAGCGCAGATTGGCCGGGCCGAGGCCGGTTGCGGCGAGGAAAGGCTCGATCCGTTCCGGTTCGGCGGCCAGGAAGCCGAGGGCGCGCAACGCCAGTGTCTCTGCATCCTCGGTCGTCAGTCTTGGTGCCATGGCCTGGGAGTCGCGTATCTGGTTTGCGTTTCGTCAACTGCTCGCGTGCTACTGCAATCATCCAACGACGCCACCATTTTGGGAAGGCCGCCGGCTCCCCGGTGGCATCTCCGGCGCGAATGAAGGGCGGCCTGATGAAGACGGTTCTGATCGTCGAAGACAACGAACTCAACATGAAGCTCTTCAACGATCTTCTCGAGGCGCATGGCTATGCGACCCTGAAGACGTCGGACGGCATCGAAGCCATTGAGCTGGCGCGGACCCATCACCCGGCGCTGATCCTGATGGATATTCAGCTTCCCGAGGTCTCGGGCCTCGAAGTCACCAAATGGATCAAGGAGGACGACGACCTCAAGGCGATCCCGGTGGTGGCCGTGACGGCCTTTGCCATGAAGGGCGACGAGGAGCGGATCCGGGAGGGAGGCTGTGAGGCCTATCTCTCCAAGCCCATCTCGGTTGCGAAGTTCCTGGAGACGGTCCGTGCCTATGCCGGCGCAGCCTGAGGTGCCCAAGAGCAACCCATGACCGCCCGCGTCCTCGTCGTCGATGACATTGCCGCCAATGTGAAGCTGCTCGAGGCCAAGCTCTCGGCCGAGTATTTCGGCGTGGTGACGGCGCTGAACGGCGCGGAGGCGATTGCGATCTGCGAGCGCGGCGAGGCGGATATCGTCCTGCTCGATGTCATGATGCCGGGCATGAACGGTTTCGAGGTCTGCCGCCGCCTGAAGGGGACGCCGGCGACCGCGCATATTCCGGTTGTCATGGTCACCGCGCTGGATCAGCCGCGCGACCGACTGCAGGGGCTCGATGCCGGCGCCGATGACTTCCTGACCAAGCCGCTCGACGATGCGGCGCTCTTCGCCCGGGTGCGAAGCCTGGCGCGATTGAAGGAGATGACGGACGAGCTGCGCGGCCGTGCCGTCGCCTCGGTTCGGCTCGGCATGGCCGATCCGCTGGCCGCCGCTGCCGCTGAAACCGGACTCAATGGCCGCATCCTGCTGGTCGAAGACCGACCCAACGTGGTCGAGCGGCTTCAGAGCGCGCTCTCGGCCTTCCATGCCGTCGAGGTCGAGAGCGATGCCCAGCAGGCCGCGCTGCGGGCTGCCGACGGCGGATTCGACAGCGTCATCATCAGCCTCGACCTGCAGGATCAGGACGGCTTGCGCCTGTGCAGCCAGCTGCGCTCGCTGGAGCGCACGCGCAACATCTCCGTGCTGCTGATGGGGGAGGTCGAGGATCGCGCCCGTATCCTGCGCGGTCTCGATATCGGCGCGCATGACTTTCTGCTCCGCCCGATCGATCGCAACGAGCTGCTCGCCCGGGTTCGCACCCAGGTGCGCCGGAAGCGCTTCACCGAGCGACTGCGCGACAGCGTGCAGTCCTCGATGGAGATGGCGGTGATGGACCAACTCACGGGGCTGCACAATCGTCGCTTCATGACCAGCCGGCTCGCCATGATGTTCGACGAGTCGGCGCTGCGTGCGCGCTCGCTCTCGATCCTCCTGCTCGATGTCGATCACTTCAAGGCTGTCAACGACAGCTGGGGGCATGATGCCGGCGACGAGGTGCTGCGCGAGTTCGCCAACCGCGTCCGCGCCTGCACCCGTGGTATCGACCTCGTTGCCCGCATGGGCGGCGAGGAGGTTGTCGTCGTCCTGCCCGATACGGGGCGCGATGCTGCCTATCAGGTTGCGGAGCGTATTCGCGAGCGGGTCGAGAGCGAGCCTTTCGCGATCCAGAACAACACGCGCGACATCAGGGTCACGGTTTCGGTGGGCGTCGCGAACCGCCGCGCCGGAGACGCCTCCTCAGCCGACATCATGAAGCGCGCTGATGATGCCCTCTATCGAGCCAAGGCTGGCGGCCGCAACCGCGTCATCGTCGCAAGCGCTGCGTAAGCGATCAGTTTTCGCTCAATTCAGGTCGGTGGGGCGCACTCGGGCCGGGTCGGCGGGCTGTCTTCGGAGACGGCGATCCGCTGCATAAGCGTACTTACGGCCGAACGTTAAGGTTGCGCGCGAGCAGCAGTTGGCAAGTATCTGAAGTTGTTTTCGGAATTGCCGTAGAGTCAGCTGCGTCCCGCGGAAATTTAAGATTAGCCGGTAGGGTTAACGATCGATGAACGCAAGGGAATCGGTCGGATTTGATTGATTCGGATACGTTGCATTGTAAGGGTCGTTGCAACGCAGCGATCCCGGTGATCGCTCCCGAATGCCCCTCGGGTGCTCAGGTCCGCCGCATCTCCTGGGAAACCGAAGGGCTCGGCCGGTCGGTGACGGAATTCTGGCCTCCTCAGAACCGTCGCCGGCCGGCCACCATGTTTCTGGAGCTGCCGCTTCAGCGGTAGAGATAGCCGGAGATCGCCGCCGGCAGCCAGTAACCGGCAGCGCCGAAGACCGCGAGCAAGGCCAGCACGCCGAGGGCGGCACCGATGCGCGTGGTCAGGAAGCGTGAGGAATCAATCTCGACCAGCAGCTTCAGCAACTGTCGCACCATGCCGTTCGGGCCTCGCTATCCTGCAATCCCGGCTTCGGCATCCGGGCGACGGCGGAAGCGCATCAGGTGGGGGCTTTCCCGGAATAGTCAATAACCCGGCTGCTGCGAAGCGATGGCGCGCGATTGAGCCTATTGAGGTCTGCGGAGGGCGGTTGCGCTGCGGGGCGCGCCGTTCAGCGTCGTTCGGATGGGGTGTCTTGCTGCGTCGGTTCGGCCAGGCCATGCCGGAGCGCAAGGGCCATGATTTCCCTGGCCGCGGCCTCCGGCATGACGGCATCGAGGATGATGTGGACAGTGTCCGACGAATATCGTTTCGCCGAAAACTCGAATGTCGAACGCTGGCCCAGTCGCGCTCGGGGATTCCATCCGCGGGAGATCAGCAGCGAATCCAGGCGCTTGCCGAATTCGCTGAGCTCGAGATCCAGCCCGGCCTCCGAGAGTTCATCCATGTCGGGCTGCCTCCATTGGCGTCATGCAGCCTTCAAGAGCGCGATTCTGCCGAACAAATTCATTTACAAAACATTAAAATTCTAGCTATTGCCGCGCGGGGAAACGGGGGCGTGTCGCGTTATGGTCCAGGCCGTACTGGTGGCCGTGCTGATGATCGGCACGGGCTTTTTGTCGTGGTTGATCGCCGATCACACGCATCTGCCGCTTGAGCTCTAACCAGCCGGGCGTCGCCAGCCGAGCGGGCGGGGTGACGGTGATCGGCTCAGCCAACAGAGATGCAGCCTGAGCGCAGGCAACAAAAAACCGCCCGGAAGGGCGGTTTTACGTCGATCAGATCGGTAAAGCAGAGCCTTACTTGATCTTGGTCTCCTTGAACTCGACGTGCTTGCGCGCGACCGGGTCGTACTTCTTCTTCGACATCTTCTCGGTCATCGTGCGCGAGTTCTTCTTCGTCACGTAGAAGAAGCCGGTGTCTGCGGTCGAAAGCAGCTTGATCTTGATCGTCACGGCCTTGGCCATGGGTCTATCCTCGAACCATGCGGGCCGCAGGGCCCTCGGAAAAGAAAATGGCCGGGCGAGCCCGGCAAACCGTCGGCGTGGGAGATGCCGCAAAGGGCTGGGGAAGTCAAGAAAGAATAACGATCTGATGACGCTGTCGGCCACTGGGGCGGGAAATTCGGGCCCTTAGAGTTCCTCGCGCACGAAGCTGCCACGCTTCTCCCAATAAAAGGGCACCGGCAGATAGGGCGCGAAGCCGGCGGCGATGCGCGATTCGACCTCCTGCAGGATGACAGTGGTGATCGTCGGCAGGTCGAGCGCCTTCGCCTCCTCGAAATCGACCCAGACGAGATCGGTCAGTTCCGAATCCGGCCCGACAATGCCCTCGACCTTGCCGGCAACCGCGGCGGCGTCGACGGTGAAGAAGCGGGTGTCGAAGCGCTTCGGCCGGCGCGGCGGCGTGATCGCGCGCGCGACGAAGGTGACGGCCGAGAGATCGGGAAACACGCCCTGCGCCGCGAAATCGTGCCAGCTCCCGGGCGGCGCATTCTCGGGCGCACCGAACTCGGCCGAGCCGAAAAGCAGCCCCGTCTCCTCGAAGGTCTCGCGGATCGCGGCGAGCGCCAGCGCCCGTGCCTTGCCGGCGCTCGGGCGCAGGCAGCGCTTGCCGAGACGGTCCTCGCAGATCTGTGGCAGGGCGCCGGTCGCGATCATGCGCCGGTCGCCCTCGTCGATCCGTCCGCCGGGGAAGACATACTTGCCTGGCATGAATTTGTGACCCGGATGGCGCTTGCCCATCAGAACCTTCGGGCGTGCGCCGCTACGGTCGAGGATCAACATGGTCGCGGCGTCTTTCGGACGCAGATTGACCGTGGTGCGGATACGCTCGGCCTGGGTCAGGGTGACGGTGTGATCGGTCATGCGCGCGGTCCAGGTGAGGGCAGGGGCTGGCGTTCGGGCCGGTCGGGCTCACCGCCGAAACCATGCATGCGCATGGCCCATTGCAGGCCGACGACACCGCCTTTCACGGGCTGCATCAGGGCGACGGACAGGATCAGCGTCAATGCCGGCCAGAGTGCCATGTGCCACCACATCGGCCAGTCGCCGTATTTCTCGGCGAGCAGGATGCCGCCGACCACGATATGGCCGACGATGGTGATGACGATATAGGGCGGCAGGTCGTCGGCGCGCTGATGGTGCAGTTCCTCGCCGCAGGATTCGCAGGCGTCGACCGGCTTCAGGAAAGCGCGGAACAGCCGGCCCCGCCCGCAATGCGGGCAGCGGCCCTTCAGCCCGCGCGCCACGGCGTCGCGCCAGTCGCGCATCTCGATAGGCGTTTCCGCGCTGTGGATCTGGACGCCCATCACCGCCTCTTGCCGGGCCCGGCTCGGCCCGGCTTGGCTCTCTTTCCGAAGCTCGCCGGCCGGCTTTCCCCATATGGCGCGCCGCTGCCGCGCTTGCCAGCGCGGCCTGTCGCCACAGTGCGGCCGGCCGAGAGCAGCTCGAAGCGCAGCGCGCCGGCGACGGGCGCGGCCTCGACCAGTTTGACGTGCACCTTGTCGCCGAGGCGCCAGCTTTCGCCGGTGCGCGTGCCGATCAGGGCATGGGCAGCCTCGTCATAGCGGTAATAGTCGCCGCCGAGCGTGGAGGCGGGGATGAACCCGTCGGCGCCGGTGTGGTCGAGCTTCACGAAGAGGCCGGCGCGGTTCACCCCGCCGACGCGCCCGTCGAAGCTCGCGCCGATCTGGTCGGCGAGGAAATGCGCGATCAGCCGGTCGGTGGTCTCGCGCTCGGCCGCCATGGCGCGCCGCTCGGCGGCGGAGATGCGGGTCGCGACCTCGCGCAGCTCCGCCAGCGTCGTGACCTTCGGCAGGCCGTCATCGCCGAGCTTGAGCGCGGTGATGAGCGCGCGGTGGACGATCAGGTCGGCATAGCGGCGGATCGGCGAGGTGAAATGCGCATAGCGGCGCAGATTGAGGCCGAAGTGGCCGTAATTCTCGGCGACGTATTCGGCCTGCGCCTGGGTCCGCAGCACCACCTCGTTGATCAGCGTCTCGTTCTCCGAGCCCTTGATCATCGCCAGGATGCGGTTGAACAGCACGGGCCTGAGCGCCCCGTCCTTCGGCAGCTTGATGCCGATCGAGGCCAGCACCTCGCCGAGCGCGCGCATCTTCTCCAGCGACGGCTCATCGTGGCAGCGATAGACCAGCAGGCTCCCGGCCTTCTCCAGCGTCTCGGCCGCTGCGACATTGGCGAGGATCATGAACTCCTCGATCAGCCGATGTGCCGCCAATCGCTCCGGCACGATCACGCGCTCGACCGAGCCGTCGGGCTTCAGGATCAGCTTGCGCTCGGGCAGATCGAGATCCAGCGGCTGGCGCTGGTCGCGGGCGCGCGCCGCCACGCCATAGGCCGCCCAGAGCGGCATCAGCACGCTTTCGCGGATCGGCCCGGTCTTCTCGTCCGGTTTGCCGTCGATGGCGCTTTGAGCCTGCTGGTAGGAGAGCTTGGCCGCCGAGCGCATCAGGACGCGATGGAAGGAATGGCTCTTCTTCGATCCATCGGACTTGAGCACGATCCGGACCGCCATGGCCGGCCGGTCCTCACCCTCGCGGAGGGAGCACAGGTCGTTCGAAATCCGCTCCGGCAGCATCGGCACGACGCGATCGGGGAAATAAACGGAGTTGCCGCGCTCCAGCGCCTCGCGATCGAGCGCCGAACCCGACCGGACATAGGCTGCGACATCGGCGATGGCGACGGTGACGACGAAGCCGCCGGGATTGGCCGGGTCCTCATCGGGCGCTGCATGGACCGCGTCGTCATGGTCCTTGGCGTCGGCCGGATCGATGGTGACGAGCGGCAGCTCGCGCCAGTCCTCGCGTCCTTTCAGCGTCGCGGTCGGCGCGTTGGCGGCTTCCTGCAGGGCTGCCGGCGGGAATTCATGCGGGATGCCGTGGGCGTGGATCGCGATCAGGCTGACGGCACGCTCGGACTTGATCGAGCCCAGCCGCTCGCGCACCTGCGCCTCTGGCGGACCAAAGCGGCTCTCGCGGCGCAGCGAAACCGAGACGAGGTCACCGTCCTGGGCTTCGCCGGTGCGGCCCTTGGGGATGATCGCCTCGCGCCCCTGCGCCTTCTTGTCGATCGGCACCAGTCGGCCCGAGCCGTCGGGCAGGGCGCGGAAGATGCCGAGCACGGCGGCCCTGGCCTTGCCCATGATCTTGAGCACGCGGCCGGAATAGCCGAAGCCCTCGACGCCGCGCAGTCGCGTCAGCTTGAGGATGACTTGATCGCCGACGCCGGGGGCGGGGGCCGCTGCGTTCGGCTTGCGTCGTCCCTCGCGGGTGCGCTCGACCAGGATCTGCGGCGGAGTGCCGTTTTCCGCTTCGTCCCATTCGAGCGGCTGGGCGACAAGGTCGCCCTCGCGGTCGCGGCGCTTGATCTCGGACAGCAGCACGGGCGGCAGCGCGCCACGCGGATGCACCGGGCGCTCCTTGCCGTCGCCGCCGATCTCGCCCTCCTGCTCCATCTCCCGCAGCAGGCGCTTCAGCCAGATCTTGCCACCTTGGTCGAGGCCAAAGGCACGCGCGATCTCGCGGCGGCCGACCTCGCGGCCGGCGGCGCGCTCCTCCTCGATGAAATCGAGGATCGCCTCACGGCTCGGTTCAGGGACGGACAAGGCGGGTACTCGTCGGGTCTAGGTCAGGAAAGCAGGACACCGCGCTTGTCTGCCATGCCTTGGAGCCTGGCGCCAGCATTCGCCTTAGCATCGGACCGAAAAGTGGAATCCACTTTTCGGAAAAATCCGATGCGATAATAGATATGTAGATCAAAAGAAGAAGGGCCGCCCTCGCGGACAGCCCTTCCATTGTCGAACCGCGATCCGGCGAGCCGGATCAAAGGTGCGAAAACTCACGCGGAACGCGAACCCCAGCAAGAAGAGGTCCAGGTCCACCCGCCTTGCACCAGCGGTTGATGACAATGAGACACTGGATCACCTCCTTTCAGTTGTTGCCGACGAAGATGAGGCTAAGGCGATTCTCTGGTGCTCGTAAATGCCAAAAAAAACGCTGTGCCCCGTTACTTAAAGTCAGTGCCTGTCGATGAAATTCGAGGCAGATGCTGCGATGCACAAACATGCGCCACATAAATTGACTGCAAAATAGGCAATTTCTCCGCTTTCAACCCGATGATTGCGCCGAGGGAATAAGCTTTCGCAGGAAATGCCGCCAAAGCTCCGCTGGCGGCAGAGATTTGCGCCTTGTCACAAAGGCCGCGGGCGCTTGGCACAGCCTTTGCGAAAACTGCCTCCGGGCCAGGGAGGCCTGCCGGCGTCGAGGGGCGCCGCCAACAAACATCCTTCGGGAGATGTCCGTGAACACCAATCGTCGCGAATTCCTCGGCTCGGCTCTGGCTGGCGCCGCTTTCCTCGGATCCTCCTATCTGCCGGCGGCGGCGCAGCAGGAGACGATCAAGGTCGGCATCCTTCACTCGCTCTCGGGCACGATGGCCATCTCCGAGACGACGCTGAAGGACGTCATGCTCATGCTCATCGAAGAGCAGAACAAGAAGGGCGGCCTGCTCGGCAAGAAGCTCGAGGCCGTCGTCGTCGATCCTGCTTCGAACTGGCCGCTCTTCGCCGAGAAGGCGCGCGAGCTGATCACCAAGGACAAGGTCGCAGCCACCTTCGGCTGCTGGACCTCCGTGTCGCGCAAATCGGTGCTGCCGGTGTTCAAGGAGCTCAACAACATCCTGTTCTACCCCGTCCAGTACGAGGGCGAGGAGAGCGAGCGCAACGTCTTCTATACCGGTGCCGCGCCGAACCAGCAGGCGATCCCCGCCGTCGACTATCTCGCCAAGGAGGAGAAGGTCGAGCGCTGGGTGCTCGCCGGCACGGACTACGTCTATCCGCGCACGACCAACAAGATCCTCGAGGCGTATCTCAAGTCCAAGGGCGTGAAGCCTGAGGACATCATGATCAACTACACGCCCTTCGGTCATTCCGACTGGCAGACCATCGTCTCCGACATCAAGAAGTTCGGCTCGGCCGGCAAGAAGACCGCCGTGGTCTCGACCATCAACGGCGACGCCAACGTGCCCTTCTATAAGGAGCTCGGCAACCAGGGCATCAAGGCGACCGACATCCCGGTCGTCGCCTTCTCGGTCGGCGAGGAGGAACTCGCCGGCATCGACACCAAGCCGCTCGTCGGCCATCTCGCCGCCTGGAACTACTTCCAATCGATCAAGACCCCGGAGAACGAGGCCTTCATCAAGCAGTGGCAGGCCTTCACCAAGAATCCGAAGCGCGTCACCAACGACCCGATGGAAGCCCATGTCGTCGGCTTCGCCATGTGGGTGAAGGCGGTCGAGAAGGTGAAGTCGACCGACCCGGACAAGGTCATCGACGCGCTGCCCGGCATCGAGGCGCCGAACCTGACCGGAGGCATCTCGAAGATGCTCCCCAACCACCACATCACCAAGCCGGTCTTCATCGGCGAGATCAAGGACGACGGCCAGTTCGACGTGGTCTGGAAGACCAGCGGTCTCGTGCCGGGCGATGCCTGGTCGAAGGAACTCGACGGTTCCAAGGACCTGATCGGCGACTGGGTCGAGAAGAAGTGCGGCAACTTCAACGTCAAGACCGGCAAGTGCGGCGCCGTTTGAGATCATGAGGGGGAAGGGCGGCACGGGAAAATCCCGGCCGCCCTTCGTTTTCGCTGCTGCTCATAAGCGGAAGCCAACCAAACATGGCGCGGGGAACCCCTCTCCGGGATGGGAGAGGGGCAGGGGTGAGGGAAGGCCGGCGTAGTATTAGGCGAGCATTGGCCGAGGCTTGGGATAAGAGGCAGAGTCCACGCGTTTGCGGGCGATCCCTCACCCCTGCCCCTCTCCCGTCCGGGAGGGGGGGGCCCGCGCCTCCTTTTCTCACGCTGTGCTTCACGATGAAAAGCGAGCTGATGTCCTTGTTCTATCGCCTGCTGCACGTCGTGGTGATCGTCGTCACGCTGGTCGCGGCTTCGGTCGCTTCCTTCGCGCAGACGGCAGAGGAAGCCTTCACGCGGCTGGCGGCGGACAGCTATTCCGACACCTCCCGCGCGATCGAGCTCCTGGTTTCGACCGCCCATCCGAACGCCGCGTTGATCGTCGAGGCGCTCGGCGACGGGCGGCTGCTCGCTGGGCCAGGCGGGGTCGTGGTCAAGACGGCCTCAGGCGGCTTTGTCGATGCCCGCACGGGGCAGGCGCTGACCGCCGCGCCCGAGGGTTTAAAGATGGTGCGCCTTAACAACGCCGTGCGCCGTGCCGTACAGGCCGCGCTCGGTGGCCTGAGCCTGCTCAATCCCGATCCAGGCAGGCGGGTCGCGGCGGCGGAAGCCGTCTTCAAGTCGCGCGATGCCAGCCTGCTGCCGATCGTCGAAGCTGCGATCGGCAAGGAAACCGATCCGCGCGCGCTCGCTGCCTTGCGCCAGGCACAGGCCGCGATCCTGATCGCCAAGCCCGATGCCCAGCCACTTGACCGCGTCGCGGCCGTCGAGATCCTGCGTGAACGCGGCGATCAGGACGCGCTGGCAACTCTCCGTAGCCTCTCTGGCGAGATCACCCCGAGCCTCCGGGATGCGCAGGCCAGGGCGATCGCCGCAATCGAGGGCCGGCTCGCGTTGTGGCGCGTCGCACAGAACCTTTGGTATGGCCTCTCGCTCGGCTCGGTGCTGCTGCTCGCCGCCATTGGCCTCGCCATCACCTTCGGGGTCATGGGCGTGATCAACATGGCCCATGGCGAGATGGTGATGCTCGGCGCCTACACGACCTTCGTTGTGCAAGAACTGATCCGCACCAACGCGCCCTGGCTGTTCGACTGGTCGCTGGCGATCGCGTTGCCGGCCGCCTTCATCGTCGCCGGCGCGGTCGGCATCGCCATCGAGCGCGGCGTCATCCGCTTCCTCTACGGCCGTCCGCTGGAGACGTTGCTCGCCACCTGGGGCATCAGCTTGATCCTGCAGCAGGCGGTGCGTACCGCCTTCGGCCCGACCAACCGCGAGGTCGGCGCGCCGGCCTTCATGTCCGGCGCCTTCGAGCTCGGCGGTCTGGCGATCACCTATAACCGACTCTGGATCATCGTCTTTGCGGCCCTGGTCTTCGCCGCGCTGCTCGCCATCCTGAAGCTCACCCCGATGGGCCTGCAGATGCGCGCCGTCACCCAGAACCGGCGCATGGCCTCGGCGATGGGCATCCGCACCGGCCGCATCGACGCGCTGACCTTCGGGCTCGGCTCCGGCGTCGCCGGTCTCGCGGGCGTCGCATTGTCGCAGATCGACAATGTCAGCCCCAATCTCGGCCAGAGCTACATCATCGACTCGTTCATGGTCGTGGTCTTCGGTGGCGTCGGCAATCTCTGGGGCACGCTGGTCGGCGCCATGACGCTCGGCGTCGCCAACAAGCTGCTCGAACCCTATGCTGGCGCCGTGCTCGGCAAGATTGCGCTGCTGGTCTGCATCATTCTCTTCATCCAGAAGCGCCCGCGCGGCCTGTTCGCGCTGAAGGGCCGGGCGGTGGAAGCATGATCACCCGCTTCCTCCTGCAGAACATGGATCGGCGCGCCAGCATCTTCCTGGCGATCCTGCTGGCCTTGGCCGTGCTCGTGCCGCTGGCGAACCTTTTGCTGCCGGCGAGTTCGCCCTTCCATGTTCCGACCTCGACCATGTCGCTCTGGGGCAAGTACCTCTGCTACGCGCTGCTGGCGGTCTCGCTCGACCTCGTCTGGGGCTATTGCGGCATCCTGAGCCTCGGCCACGGCGCGTTCTTCGCGCTCGGCGGCTATGCCATGGGCATGTACCTCATGCGCCAGATCGGCACCCGCGGCGTCTATGGCAACCCGATCCTGCCCGACTTCATGGTCTTCCTGAACTGGCAGGAATTGCCCTGGTACTGGTGGGGCTTCTCCTCCTTCCCCTTCGCCATGCTGATGGTGCTGCTGGTGCCCGGCCTGCTCGCCTTCGTCTTCGGCTGGTTCGCCTTCCGCTCGCGCGTCACCGGCGTCTATCTCTCGATCATCACCCAGGCGCTGACCTACGCGCTGCTGCTCGCCTTCTTCCGCAACGACATGGGCTTCGGCGGCAATAACGGCCTGACCGACTTCAAGGATATCCTCGGCTTCAACGTCCAGGCGCAAGGGACGCGCGCCGCACTGTTTTCCCTGACCTGCGTGATGCTGGCGGCCGGCTTCCTGATCGCGCGCGGCATCGTCGTCTCGAAGCTCGGCAAGGTCGTCATCGCGATCCGCGACGCCGAGTCCCGCACCCGCTTCCTCGGCTACCGGGTCGACCGCTTCAAGCTCTTCGTCTTCACCGTCTCGGCCTGCATGGCGGGTGTCGCGGGGGCGCTCTATGTGCCGCAGGTCGGCATCATCAATCCCAGCGAATTCGCCCCGGCCAACTCGATCGAGACCGTGATCTGGGTCGCGGTCGGCGGCCGCGGCACGCTGGTCGGCGCGGCCTTGGGCGCGGTCGTCGTCAACTGGGCCAAGACGGTGTTCACCTCGGGCTTCATGGCGCCTTACTGGCTCTTCGCGCTGGGCGGGCTCTTCGTCGTCGTCACGCTCTTCCTGCCCAAGGGCATCCTGGGCACGGCCGAGGCGCTCTGGGCACGCCGCCGCAAGGTCGATACGACGCCGGCCGCCGAGCCGGCCCCGGCGGAGTGAAGCCAATGAACGCTCCCGTACCCGGCGCCCTGACCTCCTCGCTGCTCTATCTCGACGGCGTCAGCGTCTCCTTCGACGGCTTCAAGGCGATCCGCGGCCTGTCGCTGACGATCGAGCCCGGCGAGATGCGCGCCATCATCGGCCCCAACGGCGCCGGCAAGACCACGATGATGGACATCATCACCGGCAAGACGAAGCCCGATGTCGGTACGGTGATGTTCGCCGGCACCGTCGACCTGACCAAATTGGACGAGGCGGCGATCGCCAATCTCGGCATCGGCCGCAAGTTCCAGAAGCCGACGGTCTTCGACTTCCATACGATCGAGGACAACATCCTGCTCGCGCTGAAATCGAAGCGCACGGTCGGCCGAACGCTGTTTTGGAAAACCGAGGCACCGCAGCAGAAGCGCATCGACGACATCCTCGGCATCGTGAAATTGGCCGACAAGCGCGACCGGCTCGCCGGCTCGCTCTCGCATGGCCAGAAGCAATGGCTCGAGATCGGCATGTTGCTGGCGCAGGACCCGAAGCTCCTGCTCGTCGACGAGCCCGCTGCCGGCATGACCGACGGCGAGACGGCACAGACGGCGGTGCTGCTCAAGGAGATCGCCAGGGATCATTCGGTCATCGTCGTCGAGCACGACATGGGCTTCATCCGCGAGCTCGGCGTGAAGGTGACGGTGCTGCATGAGGGATCGGTGCTGGCCGAAGGTCCGCTCGATCAGGTCAGCGCCAATGAGCGCGTCGTCGAAGTCTATCTGGGGCGGTGAGGATGTCAGTTCAGTCATCTCGCACGACCCGACCTGCCATCCGCACCGTCATCCCGGACGAAGCGGAGCGGAGATCCGGGATCCATCATAGGGCTCCGGCGCTCTACGATGGATCCCGGATCGGCGCCGCTGCGCGGCTTGTCCGGGATGACGGCGTGTTTCTCCACGCTGTCGTGATCGGGACAGGATCGCCCTCATGCTGACCGTCGACGCCATCAACCTGCATTACGGTGCCGCCCAGGCCCTGCGCCATGTCTCGATCGCCGCGGAGCCCGGCAAGGTTACCTGCGTGATGGGCCGCAACGGCGTCGGCAAGACCTCGCTGATGCGCGCCATCGTCGGCCATCAGCCGATCTCGGCCGGCCATATCCGCTTCGATGGAGAGGATATTTCCGGTCTGCGCAGCGAAGAACGCGCGCGCGCCGGCATCGCCTATGTGCCGCAGGGGCGGGAGATCTTCCCGCTCCTGACGGTGAAGGAGAATCTGGAGACGGGCTTTGCGCCGCTGAAGCGCAAGGATCGCTACGTCCCGGATGAACTCTTCGACCTGTTCCCCGTGCTGCAGTCGATGCTCGGCCGGCGCGGCGGAGACCTCTCGGGTGGCCAGCAGCAGCAGCTCGCGATCGCGCGGGCGCTGGTGACCCGACCCAGGCTGCTGGTGCTGGACGAGCCGACCGAGGGCATCCAGCCCTCGATCATCAAGGATATCGGCCGCGCCATCGATTACCTCCGCCAGAAGGGCGGCATGGCGATCGTTCTCGTCGAGCAATATTTCGACTTCGCCCGCGAACTCGCCGACACGATGTTCGTGATGGATCGCGGCGAGGTCGTGCTGTCGGGCGCGATGAACGAGCTCGACGGCAATCAGGTGCAGCGGCTGATTCAGGTCTGAGGCAGTTGCGCCGTCATGCTCGGGCTCGACCCGAGCATCTCAGGCAGGATGAGGCACCAGCTCGTCATGAGATTCTCGGGTCTGCGCTTCGCTTCGCCCGAGAATGACGCAGGGCCACCATCCCTCAGAACGCCAGCGGCGCGTTGTCCACGACCTCCTTCATCACGAAGAAAGTCCGCGTCTGGCGCACGCCGGGCAGGGCGATCAGCTTGTCGGCGTGGAGCTTGTTGAAGTCGGCCATGTCCCGCACCCGGATCTTCAGGATGTAGTCGAAGTCGCCTGCGACGATATGGCAGTCGAGGACGAGCGGCATTGCGCGGACAGCCGCCTCGAAGGCGCCGAAGCTCTCCGGCGTCGAACGGTCGAGCACGACGCCGACGAAGGCCAGCGTGCCCATATCGATCTTCTGGGGCGAGATCTGTGCACGGACGCCGGTGATGTAACCCTCGGCGAAAAGGCGCTGGATGCGACGGTGACAGGTGGCGGCGCTGGTGTTCACGCGCTTGGCGATTTCGGCATTGCCCATGCGCCCGTCGCTCTGCAGCAGGCGCAGAATCTTGACGTCGGTTCGGTCCAGCTCAGGCTTCATGAACGATTCTTCCATTTTCAGATATAGAAGTGCAACTCAATCATATCAGATTGAGCTGTGAGTGAAAGCTTAGGAAGAATCGAGGGCAAAGTTCGGGAGTACCTTTCAGGAGCGTTTTGTTAGTATTTGCGGGTCATTTCGGAGGAAAACCCGCCATGCTGAGCCAGTTTGAACGCTATCCCCTGACATTCGGGCCGACGCCGATCGAGAAGCTGTCGCGGCTGTCCGCCCATCTCGGCGGCGCCATCGAGCTCTACGCCAAGCGCGAGGACTGCAATTCCGGCCTCGCCTTCGGCGGCAACAAGCTGCGCAAGCTCGAATACATCATCCCCGACGCGATCGCGTCCGGCGCCGACACGCTGGTCTCGATCGGTGGCGTCCAGTCGAACCACACCCGCATGGTTGCGGCGACCGCCGCCAAGATCGGCATGAAGTGCCGGCTCGTGCAGGAGAGTTGGGTTCCGCATGACGATGCGGTCTATGACCGGGTCGGCAACATCCTGATGTCCCGCGTCATGGGCGCCCATGTCGAACTGGTTGACGAGGGCTTCGACATTGGCATCCGTGCAAGCTGGGAGAACGCGCTGGCGGATGTGAAGGCGAAGGGCGGCAAGCCCTACGCCATTCCCGCGGGCGCTTCGGTCCACAAGTTCGGCGGCCTCGGCTATGTCGGTTTCGCCGAGGAGGTGAGGGCGCAGGAGGCCGCGCTCGGCTTCAAGTTCGACTACATCGTCGTCTGCACGGTCACGGGCTCGACCCATGCCGGCATGGTCGTCGGCTTCGCCAAGGACGGGCGCCAGCGCAAGGTCATCGGCATCGACGCTTCCTTCACCCCGGCGCAGACCAAGGCGCAGGTGCTCGACATCGCGCAGAAGACCTCGGCGCTGATCGGCGGCAAGGACATCGTGGCCGACGACATCGTCCTCAACGAGGATTACGCCTATCCGGTCTACGGCGTGCCCTCGAAGGAGACGGTCGAAGCCATCCGCCTCTCCGCCCGGCTCGAAGGCATGATGACCGACCCCGTCTATGAGGGAAAATCCATGCAGGGCATGATCGATCTGGTGCGGAAGGGTTTCTTCCCCGCCGGCTCGAAGGTGCTCTACGCCCATCTCGGCGGTGTGCCGGCGATCAACGGCTACAGCTACACTTTCCGGAATGGCTGAGCCGCCATGGGCCGGCTGATCATCCTCGAATATGACGCGCGTGCCGGCGGCGTCCGGCAGGCCTTGCTGCGGGAGGTGGAGGTTTTGGCCCTCGCCTACGGGGGCCGATTGCGCTTCGTCGCGACCGAGCGGGATGCCGGGAGCGGCGTCGTCCGAGAGGTGATGGCGGTCGATCTCGCGTCGGGCGTGGATGCGGATGCGCTGGTTGCGCGCTGGCGCGCCGATTTGGCGTTCCCGACGGGCGTTGCAATCAGGCGGCTGGCACTGGAAGAGGTTCGAGCGACGGAGCCGGTCGAGCCGCTTTTCCCTTGAGTCGATCAGCCGTGCAGCTTCAGCCCCTTGACGATCTTGTCGATCTCCTTGCGCTCGGCATGCAGCCCGAGCCCGACGAGGTCGAGATCGGCCGTCGCGACCGCAGCCACCGTCGCGCGGTTGTCGATATCGTTGCCGGTGGCGAACAGCTCGTTCGTATAGAGATGAGCCCGCACGCCGCGCCCCTGAGCGCGCTGCAGTGCCTGCTTCAGTTCCTCGCCCGTGGCGGCGAAGATCAGCACCGGCTGCCGGACCAGCGGGCCGTAGAAGCGGCCCGAGCCATCGCTGTAGGGTTCTCCGGCAATTTCCGGGGTTGCACCGACGAGCCCGCCCGCAAGAAAGCTGGCGACGTTGAGTTTCTGCCAGGTGGCGAGATTCTCGCGCACCACGATGGCGATCTTGGTATCGTAACGCATGGATCGAGCGGTAGCCGAGGCAGGAAAGGCGCGTCTTGAACGATCGTGCAGATCGGGCGCCGAGGATTGGGTGCGGCTCGGCACCGGCGCCGCCGGCATCGAGCGGATCGAGGCCTTCTTCCGCGGCTACGCCTATGACCCGCACCGACACGACACCTATGCTTTCGGCCTGACCCTGTCGGGCGTGCAATCCTTCGACTATCGCGGCGCGCGGCAGGACAGCCTCAGCGGCCACGCCATCGTCATCCACCCGGACGAGCTGCATAACGGGCGCTCCGGCATCGCCGAGGGCTTCCGTTACCGCATGCTCTATGTCGAGCCACGGCTGATCCGTGAAGCGATGGGCGAGCGCGGCCGGGCCTTGCCCTTCGTCTCCGCCGCGGTCTCGCAGGATCCGCGGCTGCTCGGTGCCATCGCCCATGCGCTGCGCGATCTCGATCTGCCGCTCGATGGGATGGCGGCGGACGGCATGGTGGAACGCCTTGCCGCCGCGCTGCTCGCGCTCGATCCCTCCGTGGGCCGGATACGTCCGGGACGCGTCGATTCGGCCGCGTTGTCGCGGGCGCGCGGCTATCTCGACGCCCATGCGGCGGACATCGTGGATTCGTCACAGCTCGAGGCGTTGACCGGGCTCGATCGCTTCGCACTGGCGCGGCAGTTCCGCGCCGCCTTCGGCACGAGCCCCTATAATTATCTTGTGATGCGCCGTCTCGACCGCGCCCGCCGCATGCTGGCCGAGGGCCTCTCGCTCGCCGACGCCGCTTTTGCCTGCGGCTTCGCTGATCAGAGTCATCTGACGCGCCAGTTCCGCCGCGCTTATGGCGTCACGCCGGGGCGTTGGCGCGCCCTGCAGAAGCGCGCCGAAGCTTAGCGGCGGAACTGCGCCGGCTTGCTCCGCCGGCCACCTCCATGCTTGAAGCAGCGACAAAAGCGGGCTTCGCGGAGTGTCGGATATGCAGCTTGGAGTGATCGGCCTCGGCCGGATGGGGGGCAATATCGTGCGCCGGCTGATGCGCGCCGGCCATGAATGCGTGGTCTATGACCGCGACCCGAAGCCGGGGCAGGCGCTTGCCGCCGACGGTGCCATCGTCGCCGTCGATCTCAAGGACATGGTCGCCAAGCTGAAGGCTCCCCGCGCGATCTGGGTGATGCTGCCGGCCGGCAAGATCACCGAGGCCACGCTCGCCGAGCTCGCTGGCCTCGTCACGGAGGGCGATACGCTGATCGACGGCGGCAACGCCTTCTGGAAGGACGATGTCCGCCGCGGCAAGGAGCTGGGGGCGAAAGGCATCCACTATATGGATATCGGCACCTCCGGCGGTGTCCATGGGCTGGAGCGGGGCTATTGCCTGATGGTCGGCGGCGACAAGGAGGCCTTCCATCGGCTGGAGCCGATCCTCAAGGTGCTGGCGCCCGGCAAGGGCGAGATCGAACCGACCAGGCATCGCGAGGGCCGCAACCCGACGGCCGAGCAGGGCTATCTGCATTGTGGCCCGACCGGCGCCGGCCATTTCGTCAAGATGATCCATAACGGCATCGAATACGGCATGATGCAGGCCTTCGCCGAAGGCTTCGACCTGCTGCGCAACGCCTCCGCCAAGGAGGGCCTGCCGGCCGAGTACGGCTTCGATTTCGACGTGGCCGAGATCGCCGAGGTCTGGCGCCGCGGCTCGGTCGTCACCTCCTGGCTGCTGGATCTGACGGCAGAGGCGCTGGCGGCGGATGAGGAGCTGTCCTCCTACACCGGCAATGTCTCGGATTCGGGCGAGGGGCGCTGGACGGTCGATGCCGCCGTCGAGACGGCGACGCCGGCCGAGGTGCTGACCTCGGCGCTGTTCGCGCGCTTCCGCTCGCGTGTCGACCACACCTTCGGCGAGAAGATCCTCTCCGCCATGCGCGCCGGCTTCGGCGGCCATGTCGAACCCAAGAAAACAGAAGCCAGGCAGGCCTGACCCCGTGATGCGTGAAATCAAGGGCGGCCGCCCGGCCGTCGTCGTCGTCATGGGCGTCGCCAGCTCCGGCAAGACCTCGCTGGGCGAGCGGCTGGCCGCGCGCCTCGGCTGGCCTTTCCGCGATGCCGATTCTTTCCATCCGCCCGAGAACGTCGCCAAGATGGCCGGCGGCACGCCGCTGACCGACGAGGACCGCAAGCCCTGGCTCGCTGCCATCGCCGCCTGGGTCGACGATCTGCGGGAGAAGGGCGAGCACGGCATCGTCACCTGCTCGGCCCTGAAGCGCGCCTATCGGCAGGTCATCGTCGGCGACCGGCCCGATGTGGCGCTGGTCTATCTCAAGGGCTCGCGCGAGCTGATCGGCCGGCGCATGGCCGCCCGCCAGCATCATTTCATGCCGCCGGCGCTGCTCGACAGCCAGTTCGCCACGCTGGAGGAGCCCGGGCCGGGCGAGCGGCCACTGGTCGTCTCGGTCGAGGATAGCAAGGACGCGATTGTACAGGACGTGGTCAAACGGCTGGGATTGTGAACGGCCGCGCTCCGCCGTCATTCCGGGGCTTCGCGGAGCGAAGAGCCCGGAACCCATGAACACCGCGCTTCGACTCTGAATTGCTGGCGATTCAGGCTTTGCTGTAATCCGTCGTGGTCATGGGTTCCGGGCTCGGGCCTGCGGCCCGCCCCGGAATGACGATGCTGTCTCACGTCACCTCGAACCAGGTCCAGACGCCGAGGTCGAAGCGCTCCAGCACGGTCGAGGAGATCAGCCAGCGGCCGGGATTGTCGGCGATGAAGGCGATGTGCAGCTTCTTGCGCTCAGGGATCTGCACCGTGTCGAGGAAGTAGTTCTCCCAGCCGTCGTCGAGCGGGTGCAGCAGCCGGAAGCTGTGGCCATGGACGTGTATCGGCTGGATGAAGGCGGTGCGGTTGTCGATGGCGATCACCATCGGCGTGCCGCGCTTCACGCTGAACAGGGATTTGCTGTCGAGGCTGCCGACCCCGCCATTGACGAGCCAGGGCCTGGCGAGGTCGAGACCCGAGAAATCGAGCTTCTGGTCGTCGCCGAGCTTCGCACCGCCTTCGATCACGATCTCGGGGCGCGTCGCATCCTGCATCCGGACGGCGGCAGGCAACGTCGGGTTGAGCTTGAGCGCGGGAACTGCGGCGGGCGGTACCTTCGGCTCTCCCGCGGTCACGATTCGCACCAGCGGCAGGCCCGGCCCGATCAGGGCGGTGACGTTGACTGAGGCGCCGACTTCCACCGGCAGGTCGAGGATCACGTCGTAGCGCGTGCCCGGTGCGAACGGGAGCTGCGAGCGGACCGGCTCGAAACTCTCCGTCGGCTGGCTGTCGACCGCGATCACGGTCGGCTTGCCGCCATCGAAGCGCAGCCGCATGATCCGGGCATTGCAGGCATTGGCGAGGCGTAAGCGGATCCGGGCGCCCGGCCTTGCCGTCACCGGCAGAGGCGGTGAGCGGCCGTTCACGGTGAGCCAGCTGCCGAGCCGTCCGGCGGAAGCGGCGGGGTTCCCTTGCAGGACGAAGGGCTGAAGCGATTGGTCGTCGCCCAGCAGCCAGTCCGTCACCAGCACGGGCAGGTCGAGGTCGACCGCGGGTGGCTCCGTTTCCTCGACGACCAGCAGGCCGCTCAAACCGCGGCCGCAGGGTTCCGAGGAGCCGCCGAGAACCAGCGGCCGGTAGAGCAGGGTGCCGCTGTCCGGCGGGGTCAGGCGGATTTCGCCGGTCTCGCCCGGAAGGATTGGCGGCTGGCTGAAGCCGCCGACGCCGTCGCGCGCCGCTTCGCCGCGCAGGCCGTACCAGTGCAGCCCGAGCGGTGCCGTCGTCCGATTCTCGAGCTTGAGGTTGAGGGTTTCGCCCTGCTTGATTCGCAGCGTCGGCCCGGGTGTTGCCCCGTCGAACGCCCAGATCTCGGTCTCGACCGGTGGCGTGGGGCGCAGCCGCGCCTTGGCCGTGGCAGCCGTGAGCGTGCGGGGCTGCGCGGCATCAGCTGCTTTCGGTGCCTCAGCTGCCGTTTGCGCGAAGCCTGCGGACGGCGCCAACAGTCCCGCGCTGCCGAGGCCGGCAAGCAGGTGCCGACGGGATAGAAGGGCGGGGCGGACAGGACGCGATTTCGTCATGGCACATCGCATAATCCGGGTGGGCTCCCGAGGCGAGAGGGGCCATGTCGCCCGCAGTGAAAACCGGTGCGAATGGCGTTCTTTGCAGAACCGTCATTTTTTTGCTGCAAGCGGCGGCCGAAATGCGTATAGCACCGCGGCTTAACGATGGCCGCGCTGCGTTTGCTCGCGTGCAGCGCTATCGGGCCGGCGGGCGTGGCGGAACTGGTAGACGCACTGGATTTAGGTTCCAGCGGCGAAAGTCGTGGGGGTTCGAGTCCCTCCGCCCGCACCATCGGCCTAGATCGCCGCGCGCCCTTCCGGGCGCGGAAACGGTGATCTATGTGTTTGTTATCGCATCGGATTTTTCCGAAAAGTGGATTCCACTTTTTGGTCCGATGCGAGAGTTTTTTCGCGAGCGCGGCGGCGGTCGGAACCGGCGTCGCGCTTTGGACATTGAGACGTAAACGAGCTGTTGGCGGTAAAAAGATGAACGTGACCGAAACCCTGTCCCAGGGCCTCAAGCGCGAATTCCAGGTGGTGCTGAACGCCGCCGACCTGAAGACCAGGCTCGACGACAGCCTGCAGGACCTCCAGGGCAAGGCCCGCATCAACGGCTTCCGTCCGGGCAAGGTGCCGGTCGCGCATCTGCGCCGCCTCTATGGCCGTTCGGTGATGTCCGACGTTCTCCAGAACGCCGTCAACGAGGCGAACCAGAAGATTGTCGCCGACAACAACCTGAAGCTCGCCTTCGAGCCGCAGATCCGCTTCCCCGAGAACAAGGAAGAGATCGAGGCCGCGATGGAGGCCAAGGGCGATCTCGCCTTCACCGTCGCGCTCGAGGTGCTGCCGAAGATCGAGCTGGCCGACATCTCCGACGTCTCGCTGACGAAGCCCGTCGCCGAGGTTCCGGACGCCGATGTCGACGCCGCGCTGGAGCGTATGGCCGCTGGCAACCGCACCTATTCGCCGAAGGGCGAGAAGGCCAAGGCCGAGAGCGGCGACCGCCTGATCATCTCCTATGTCGGCACCATCGACGGCAAGGCCTTCGAGGGCGGCACCGGCGAGGGCATTCCGCTGGATCTCGGCGCCGGCCAGTTCATCCCCGGCTTCGAGGATCAGCTCGAAGGCGTGAAGCAGGGCGAGACCCGCGCGATCAAGGTCACCTTCCCGGAGAACTACGGGGCGGCCCATCTCGCCGGCCAGCCGGCCGAGTTCGAGGTCACCGTCACCGAAATCCAGAAGGCCGATGCGGCCAAGATCGACGACGAGCTCGCCAAGGCCTTCGGCATGGAGTCGCTCGACGCCCTGAAGACCGCCGTGCGCGAGCAGATCGGCCGCGACTTCCAGGCCCAGTCCCGTCGCAAGCTCAAGAAGAGCCTGCTCGACGCGCTCGACGGCAAGTACACCTTCGAGCTGCCGCCGACCCTCGTCGATCAGGAGTTCAACAGCGTCTGGAGCCAGGTCGAGGCCGACATGAAGGCCGCCAGCAAGACCTTCGCCGACGAGGACACCACCGAGGACGCCGCCCGCGCCGACTACCGCAAGATCGCCGAGCGCCGGGTGCGCCTCGGCCTTGTGCTGGCCGAGATCGGCGAGCAGGCCAAGGTGCAGATCTCGGATGACGAGGTCACCCAGGCCCTGATCGAGCGCGCTCGCCAGTTCCCCGGCCAGGAAAAGCAGGTCTGGGAGTTCTACCGCAAGAACCCGCAAGCTCTGGCCGAGATCCGCGCGCCGATCTTCGAGGAGAAGGTCGTCGACCATCTCCTCGGCCAGGTGAAGGTCGAGGACCAGACCGTCTCGCGCGAGGCGCTCTACGCTGACGACGAGGCGGAAGAGACCGCCGAGGCCAAGCCGAAGAAGGCCGCTGCCAAGAAGGGCAAGAAGGCCGAGGCCAAGGCCGACGAGAAGGCTGACGACGCCTCCGCCTGAGGCTGCCGGCAACCTTAATGCCGCTATTCGCGCCGCCGGCCTTCACGACCGGCGGCGCTTCCCTTTTCAGCCGCGTTTGCCGTGCTTATGTGGTTGTCTTCCTAGCAGCCGTTGATTCGATAAACCGCCGCAATCCGGCGCTATCACCCGAGGACTGAGCCATGCTTCGCGATCCGATCGAGACCTACAACAATCTCGTCCCGATGGTGGTCGAGCAGTCGAGCCGCGGAGAGCGCGCCTTCGACATCTATTCGCGCCTGCTGCGCGAGCGCATCATCTTCCTGACCGGCCCGGTCGAGGACATCTCCGCCTCGCTGGTCGTTGCCCAGCTGCTCTTCCTCGAGGCCGAGAACCCGAAGAAGGAGATCTCCTTCTACATCAACTCGCCCGGTGGCGTGGTCACCTCCGGCCTGTCGATCTACGACACCATGCAGTTCATCCGCTGCCCGGTGACGACGCTTTGCATCGGCCAGGCCGCCTCGATGGGCTCGCTGCTGCTGACGGCCGGCGCCAAGGACATGCGCTTCGCCCTGCCGAACGCCCGCATCATGGTCCACCAGCCTTCCGGCGGCTATCAGGGCCAGGTCACCGACATCCTGATCCACGCCAAGGAAGTCGAGAGCCTGAAGAAGCGGCTGAACGAAATCTACGTGAAGCACACCGGTCGTCCCTATGAGGACATCCACAACGCGCTGGAGCGCGACAACTTCATGACCGCCGACCAGGCCAAGGAGTTCGGCCTGATCGATCAGGTCATCGAGAAGCGGCCGGAAGAGGCGGCCTGAGCCCTGCGGCGTGGGGTCTCGAACCTGTGGGTTGGCGCGCCGGCTCACAGGGACCATATTGAAAGCAAGCCGGCCCCGTGTTTGCATGGGGTCGGGGGTGAGCGGACGAGCGCTCCACTATGATCCGGTTTGGATTGGCCCTGCGTATCCGGATGTATCGGAACGGGTCGTTAACCTAATCATCGTGATCTGAGCGCTTATTTATGACGGAGAGACGACGGTTGCATCCGCCTCGGCTGGTGTGGTCCCGGTCTCCGGAACTGGAGATGGACAATGGCTAATAAGCCCGGCGGCGACTCGAAGAGCACGCTGTACTGCTCTTTCTGCGGCAAGAGCCAACACGAGGTCCGCAAGCTCATCGCGGGCCCGACCGTGTTCATCTGCGATGAATGCGTTGAGCTCTGCATGGACATCATCCGCGAGGAATCGAAATCCGCGCTGGTGAAGTCGAAGGACGGCGTGCCGACCCCCAAGGAGATCCGCAAGGTTCTGGACGACTATGTCATCGGCCAGGAGCACGCCAAGAAGGTGCTCTCCGTGGCGGTCCACAACCACTATAAGCGCCTCAGCCACGCGACAAAGCACAACGACGTCGAGCTGGCGAAGTCGAACATCCTGCTGATCGGGCCGACCGGCTCGGGCAAGACGCTGCTCGCGCAGACGCTCGCCCGCATCCTCGATGTGCCATTCACCATGGCGGATGCGACGACGCTGACCGAGGCCGGCTATGTCGGCGAGGATGTCGAGAACATCATCCTCAAGCTGCTCCAGGCCTCCGACTACAATGTCGAGCGGGCGCAGCGCGGCATCGTCTATATCGACGAGATCGACAAGATCAGCCGCAAGTCGGACAACCCCTCGATCACCCGCGACGTCTCGGGCGAGGGCGTCCAGCAGGCGCTGCTGAAGATCATGGAAGGCACGGTTGCGAGCGTGCCGCCGCAGGGCGGGCGCAAGCATCCGCAGCAGGAGTTCCTGCAGGTCGATACGACGAACATCCTCTTCATCTGCGGCGGCGCCTTCGCCGGCCTCGACAAGATCATCTCGAGCCGCGGCAAGGGCACTTCGATCGGCTTCGGCGCGACCGTCAAGGCGCCCGACGAGCGCCGCACCGGCGCGATCTTCCGCGAGGTCGAGCCCGAGGATCTGCTGAAGTTCGGCCTGATCCCGGAATTCGTCGGCCGTCTGCCGGTGCTGGCGACGCTGGAGGATCTCGACGAAGCTGCGCTGAAGACGATCCTGACCGAGCCGAAGAACGCGCTGGTCAAGCAGTATCAGCGCCTCTTCGAGATGGAGGACACCCAGCTCACCTTCACCGACGAGGCCGTCAGCCTGATCGCCCGAAAGGCGATCGACCGGAAGACCGGCGCGCGCGGCCTGCGCTCGATCATGGAGGGCATCCTGCTCGAGACCATGTACGAGCTACCGGGGCTGGAAGGCGTCGAGCAGGTCGTGATCGGGCCGGAGGCGGTGGAGAACAAGGCGCGGCCGCTGTTCATCTATGCCGAGCGCGAGGATGAATCCAAAACCGCCTCGGCCTGAGATTTGTCCCAAGCCTTGCGACAACGCGACGCGCGCCCTTGGCGCGCGTTTTGCGTTGTGATGGGCGTAGGCTGATCGCGGTGCTGCACTGCGACAGCTCCGTCCGAGATTGAACCGTCGCAAGTCGCGGTTTCCGGTCTTCGCCCGCTGCAGGACAGCGGTGCATGGCCCGGATACCTTGCTTGAAAGCCGGCGAGGAAGTCTCCACTTTAGGTCCACTTGCGAGAGTCGCATGCCTAGCAAGGGTGCGATGCGCAGGGGCGGAGAGGCGAATGGTCGCCTTGGCCGCACACGTCCGATCGCTCCGCCCATCTTGGGGGTCCGCCGGGCGCAACTGCAAAGGAACTGCCATGACTGGCTCGACGCCACGCGCTCCCTTCGTCCCAGGCGAGACCGGCACCTACCCGGTTCTGCCTTTGCGCGACATCGTCGTCTTCCCGCATATGATCGTCCCGCTCTTCGTGGGCCGCGAGAAGTCGATCCGCGCGCTCGAGGAGGTGGTGAAGACGGACGGGCTCATCCTGCTAGCGACTCAGAAGAACGCCGGCGACGATGACCCGCAGACCAAGGATATCTATGAAATCGGCACGCTCGCCCGCGTGCTGCAGCTGCTCAAGCTGCCCGACTCGACCGTGAAGGTGCTGGTCGAGGGCGTCGGCCGCGCCAGGGCGCTGTCCTATTCCGCGGCCGAGACCTACTACGAGGCGGAGGCCATCGGCCTGGCCGAGGAGGAAGGCAAGAAGGTCGAGGTCGAGGCGCTCGCCCGCTCGGTCGTCAGCGAGTTCGAGAGCTATGTGAAGCTCAACAAGAAGATCTCGGGTGAGATCGTCGCTGCGGTCTCGCAGATCGACGAGCCGGCCAAGCTCGCCGATACAGTCGCCTCGCATCTGGCGGTGAAGATCGCCGATCGTCAGGGTGTGCTGGAAATCACCAATGTCGGCCATCGTCTGGAGAAGGTGCTTTCGCTCATGGAGAGCGAGATGTCCGTGCTCCAGGTCGAGAAGCGAATCCGCTCGCGCGTCAAGCGCCAGATGGAGAAGACCCAGCGCGAGTACTATCTCAACGAGCAGATGAAGGCGATCCAGAAGGAGCTGGGCGACGGCGAGGAAGGCCGTGACGAGCTGGCCGAGCTGGAAGAGCGCATTGCCCGGACCAAGCTGACCAAGGAAGCCCGCGACAAGGCGACGGCCGAGCTGAAGAAGCTGCGCCAGATGTCGCCGATGTCGGCGGAGGCGACCGTCGTGCGCAACTATCTCGACTGGATGCTCGGCATCCCGTGGGGCAAGCGCTCGAAGATCAAGAAGGACCTCAACGCCGCCCAGCTGGTGTTGGACGACGATCACTTCGGCCTGGACAAGGTCAAGGATCGCATCGTCGAGTACCTCGCCGTGCAGCAGCGCGCCAACAAGCTCGCCGGCCCGATCCTGTGCCTCGTCGGCCCTCCCGGCGTCGGCAAGACCTCGCTCGGCAAGTCGATCGCCAAGGCGACGGGGCGCGAGTTCGTCCGCATGTCGCTCGGCGGCGTGCGTGACGAGGCCGAGATCCGCGGTCACCGGCGCACCTATATCGGCTCGATGCCCGGCAAGATCATCCAGTCGATGAAGAAGGCCAAGACCTCCAATCCGCTCATCCTGCTCGACGAGATCGACAAGATGGGCCAGGACTTCCGCGGCGATCCCTCGGCGGCCCTGCTGGAGGTGCTCGATCCCGAGCAGAACTCGACCTTCAACGACCATTACCTCGAGGTCGATTACGACCTGTCGAATGTGATGTTCGTGACGACGGCGAACACGCTGAACATCCCGCCGGCCCTTCTGGACCGCATGGAGGTGATCCGCATCGCCGGCTACACCGAGGAAGAGAAGACCGAGATCGCGCGCAAGCACCTGATCCCGAGCGCGATCAAGAAGCATGGGCTCAGCGGCAAGGAGTGGTCGATCACCAACGACGCTCTGCAGACCCTGGTGCGGCGTTACACCCGCGAGGCCGGCGTCCGTAACCTCGAGCGCGAGCTCTCCAACACCGTCCGCAAGGGCGTGAAGGACATAGTGCTCGGCAAGAAGGACAAGGTCGTCGTCAATGAGCCGCTGCTAGAGGAGTATCTCGGCCCGCCGCGCTATCGCTACGGCATGGCCGAGACGGAGGATCAGGTCGGTGTCGTCACCGGTCTGGCCTGGACAGAGGTCGGCGGCGAGCTGCTGACGATCGAGGGCGTCATGGTGCCCGGCAAGGGCCGCATGACCGTCACCGGCAACCTGCGTGACGTGATGAAGGAATCGATATCGGCGGCGGCGTCCTATGTCCGCTCGCGGGCCGTCGATTTCGGCATCGAGCCGCCGCTCTTCGATCGGCGCGACATCCACGTCCACGTTCCCGAAGGGGCGACCCCGAAGGACGGACCTTCGGCGGGTATCGCGATGGCGACCACCATCGTCTCGATCCTGACCGGCATCCCGACCATCCGTGACGTCGCCATGACTGGCGAGGTCACGCTGCGGGGCAGGGTGCTGCCGATCGGCGGACTGAAGGAGAAGCTCCTGGCGGCGCTGCGGGGCGGCATCAAGAAGGTGCTGATCCCGGAGGAGAACGCCAAGGACCTGATCGACCTTCCCAAGTCGGTTAAGGACGGCATGGAGATCGTCCCGGTCTCGCGCATGGAGCAGGTGCTCCAGCATGCGCTGACCCGCCAGCCGGTTCCGATCGTCTGGGAAGAGGATCTAAAGGCCGTGCCCGCTCCGGGCGCGGATGACGAGGCGGCGGGCGTGGTCGCCCACTGACCTGCGGTCTGAGGAATGAGAACCGCCGGCGCGCAAGCGCCGGCGGTTTTCTTTTGGGCGCAGGACGAAAGGGCCCCGGCCGAGTGGGCGCCTGCAAGCCTCGATCGCCGCGCGTCCTATCGGACGCGGGAACGGTGATCTATGCATTTGTTATTGCATCGGATTTTTCCGAAAAGTGGATTCCACTTTTCGGTCCGATGCTAGGGACATGGAGGGAAATGGTGGTGGGCAGTGACGGGCTCGAACCGCCGACATCCTCGGTGTAAACGAGGCGCTCTACCAACTGAGCTAACCGCCCCCGGCGCACGCCGTTTAAGGCTTCGAGAGCCGCATCGCAAGCACCCTGTCTCTCAAGGCTTGGGGGAAACGCGGCTGCGGGCGGAATTCCGCCATCTTGATGGGCAGGTTGATGCGGGTGAACGCGCTATCCCTGATCCGCTCCCGCCGCCGCCGGCACGCCCTTGCCGCCGCGAGCTTGTCCGTCGCTCTGGGCCTGGAGCCAGCACTGGCGCAAACGCTGCTGCCGGATTCCTTCTTCACCGGCCGTCCCGCCTTCTCGCAACCCGAGCAGCCCGGCAAGCCTGCGAGCTGCGAGGACATCGCCGGGCAATTGCCCGACTCGGTGCCGCCCGATTCGCGCGTCGACATGGCGATCGCCGGAACAGTGTCCCTGATTCAGACCGATGGCGCGCTCTGGTACGTCGCCGTTTGTCCCGAGCCCGGCGTGCGCGTGCTCTGCGTGACCTACAGCACCAACGAACTCAAGCTGGGTGACAAGGCCATTCTGCGGGGCGGATATAACCGCCAGGACCGGCGGCATGTGCTGCTCGATCCTTGCCTCGCATCCCCAGAAACGGGAGGCGGCACGCCCGATCCGTGAGTGCCGGCGAAAGGTATTTTTCCCCAGATGTGAATTTGCCGGCATCACGTGCTTGACACTTCCGGCCGGGAGCAATACTCACCACGTCGCTGACGGCGAATGCCTCAGCCGCCCAGCGCGGGCGTAGCTCAGTCGGTTAGAGTGCCGGCCTGTCACGCCGGAGGTCGCGGGTTCGAGCCCCGTCGCCCGCGCCATTGAAATCAAGGGTTTAGAGGATATTCCTCGCCCTTGGTTCCAATTTCCGGAATATCTCGGTCAGACTTTCCCGATATTTCGACCTTTCTGTCTCGAGCGGTTTTTCTGCTCAAGCATCGGTCCTTCGTGGTCATCGGGGTTCAAAAGCTGCTCGCCATCGCAGCTGGAACGCTGCCCATTCACGGGGGAGCGCCTTCGAGATTGCGGAACGCGAACATCGTCGAAATCGGATCTTAATCGCGTCTCTCAGGGCCAATTGCCCGACGCTGTGCGCCGTGCCACTATTCCGCCACATTTGGGGAGAGGCGCATGAGCAGTACATCAACTGGCGGCTTTGCCGCCGTAGCGGGACAGTTCCGTGTCGGCTCCGTGATGAGCAAGACATTCGCCATCCTCGGCCAGCAATTCGGCAAATTCGTCCTGCTCGCGCTTCTGCCGATGGTGCCGATTCTCCTTCTGACCCTTGGGCTGATGTCGGGCGCGGGCGACTCGCCGGCAGGCATTGGGTTTGCGGGGGTCCTGACGGGAATCCTGACCTTCGTGCTCCAGACCGTCGCGCAGGCGACGAGCCTCTACGGCGCTTTCCAGGAAATGCGGCGCCAGCCCTTCACGATCGGCGAGTCGCTGCGGATCGGATTCGCGCGCGCGGTTCCTGTCATCGGCGTCGGCATCCTGGTCGGCCTCGCAACCGGCCTCGGCTTTGTGTTTTTCGTCGTGCCGGGCGTCATCATCGGCTGCATGCTCTATGTTGCCGTTCCCGCCTGCGTGATCGAGAAGAAGGGCGTCTCGGCGAGCTTGGAGCGCAGTGTGGCGCTGACCAAGGGCTATCGCTGGCAGATCTTCGGATTGTTCCTGCTGGTCGTGGTGATCGCCCTGGTGGGCGCACTGGTCCTCGCGAAGATCGGCGGACCCGGCGTGGTCGGGCAGGTGATCGGCTTCCTCTGGCAGGTTGTCCTGACCGCTTTCAGCGCCGTGCTCTCCGCCGTCATCTATCATGACCTGCGGATGGCGAAGGAAGGTGTCGACCTCGACACGCTGGCCAGTGTCTTCGACTGACGCGGCCGGGAGGACAATAGCATCGGACCGAAAAGTGGAATCCACTTTTCGGAAAAATCCGATGCGATAACGGCGATCTAGAGCATGCAGATTTTACGCGGAACCGCGCCGTCATTCCGGGCTTGACCCGGAATCCATCTTAGAGCGCCGAACTCTACGATGGATTCCGGATCGGCGCCGCTATCGCGGCTTGCCCGGAATGACGGCGTGTTTCCGTGAAAACGAAACAGGCTCTATGCTGCTGCCGGGTCTTTACGACCCGGCAGCAGCATTTTTGTCGGCGCGATATCGGCCGAACTCCTGCTCGCGTTCGAGATGTGCGCGCTCGGCCGTGTAGAAGGCCCGCAGGAAGGATAGCGCCTCCGCGGGTGGGACCGGGTCAGCCCAGCCGATCTTGCGGCAGATCTTGTCGCAGACCTGCTGTTGCATCGTCCAGGTATCGGGCGATGGCGGCCGGCGCAGCAGTTCCTCGAGCACTTGCAACTCGAACGCGCCGTAGGCGTCGAGTTGCTTGTGAGTGAAGACGTAGCGGCTCTCGCTGTCGGCGAGATCGGCCAGCAGGGCTCGGCGCGGCACCGAGATGACCATCGTCCCGGCGATCAGGTCGCCGGCGCGCAGGTGATCCCGGTTGAAGAAGGGCAGGGCCGACAGAGCGACGGCCCAGCCGAAATAGCTCGCGGCCGTCCAGAACTCCGCCCCGGCACCGAATTTGGGCACGGCGAAGAACAGCCCGAGCGGCAGGAAGATCTCGACCTCGCGCGTCAGGTTACGGGCGATGATCGCGCCGGGCAGCAGCGGGCCGCCGCTCCGATCGATCACCTTCAGGTTGACGATGCGCTTGCCAGGCGTCGCCCCCTGGCTCTGCAGCTCGAAATGGATGAAGTAGAGGTTCCGCAGCAGGAAGGAGAGGAAGAGGACGATGGTGATCGTCACCGATCCGCTGACGCCGTGGATCACGGTCAGACCCAGAATCAGGAAGAGCAGGGCGGTCGCCAGCATCCAGAACAGGAAGTCGATGAGGAAGGCGACGAGCCTCTCGCCGTGATTGGCGATATCGACCTCCAGCACCACGCCTTCCGGCGTCGTGATCTCGCGCCGGTTGCGCGTGATGCCGTCGAGCAGACGGTTGATCCGGTCAAGCCGCTGGGCCATGGCCTTCGCGCCTGCCGCATGAGTGGAAGTAGGCCATCCAGAGCAGTCCCGTCGCTGCCCCGATCGCGAGGCGCCATGGCGTCGAGGCGATGAGCTGGCGCAGGCCGCCCTCGATGATCCCGGCGACGAAGAGCATCAGCACGGCGCCGCCCGCCAGCCCCGCCGCGGCCTTGCCGGCAAGCGCCAGACTGTCAAGCCGGCCATACCGTCCCGGAAAGAGCACCTTCTCGGCGATGACCAGGCCGCCGGCACCGCAGAGGATCAGCGCACCGATCTCGGTCACGCCATGGATCGAGACCCAGCCGATGAAGTCGTAGAGTAGCCCACGGTTGTGATGCAGGGCGAAGAAGGCGCCGAGCATGACGCCCTGATAGCCGAGCAGCAGCAGCGTCGGCACGCCGCCGAAGAAGCCGAGCCCGAAGGTCATGATCCCGACCGTCGCGTTGTTGCGGAACAGGAAGCTGGCGAAGACGACGAAGGATTCGACGAAGCCCGGCCAGGGCGCGAAGATCTCGGTGCGGCGTAATTGCTCTGCCGTGCTCGCCGGCCCGCGCCCGCCAGCCATGGTCTCCGGGACCAGGACGCTGAACCAGTTCTCGTTGGGCAGGACGAGCATGAATCCGATAATGACGCCGGCCGCGATGGCGAGTGTCGCCAGCAGGATGTGCCAGCCCGCCTTGCGGACGGCAGCCGGGAAACCGCGCTTCAAGAAACCGGCCAAGGCTTCCATGATCCCGGTTCGCGGCCCGTAGACGACGAAGAAGGCGCGCAGCACCAACCCTTCGAGATAGAGGATCAAGTTGCGGTCGAGTGCGATCGAGCGGGCGACGGACAGTGACGAGGCCGCCGTCCGGTAGAGCAGGGGCAGCTCCCGCAGCTCCTCGGCGGAGAGGCGGGACAGGCCCTTCCTCTCGACCCGCGAGACGAGGTTGTCCAGCGTCCGCCACGCGACCTCGCGGCTTCTGCGGAACTCGGCGCTGCGCAGGGTGACGGTCGCGGCCGGAGCTGGCGATGTGGCGGGCAAAGGGCCGAACGGTTCTATAGCAGCCCCCTCTGCTTGATGGTCAGGTAGCGGTTGACGAGATCGACGGCCAGCCCGCGTGGCGGGATCTCCAGGCAGTGCACGCCCATGCGCGCCAGCCGCTCCAGCACGATGGCGCGCTCGCGCTGCAGGTCGCGGGCGACGACGGCCTCGGCGACGGGGCGGAAACTGCCGGGATCGGCATCGACGACGTTTGCCAGTAGCGGGTCGCTGAGCGTGACGAAGATCACGGCGTGGCGATTGGCCATGCGCTGCAGGCCTTCCAGCAACAGCTCGGCGGTGGTGGTGTCGATGAACTCGGTGAACAGGATCACGAGGGCCCGCCGTTTGAGCCGGGCGTTGAGCTCGGCGAGCCCGAGCGTGAAATTGGTTTCGTCGGCCCGATAGGCGAGCTCGCCCGAGGCGTTCTGAAGCCGGGCGAAGGCGCTGCGGCCGCGCGAGGGCTGCAGGTATTGCCGGATCCGCGCGTCGAAGGCGAAGCTGCCGACATGGTCGCCGCTGCGCAGTGCGACCCAGCCCAGCAGCAGCCCGGCGTGGATCGCGTGGTCGAGCCGGGGCAGCCCGGCGATCGGCTCGGCCATCAGGTAGCCGGTGTCGAAGGCGAGGATGATCTGGTGATTGCGCTCGACCTGGAATTCCTTCGACAGCAGCTTCAGATGCTTGGCGGAGTGCTTCCAGTCGATGAAGCGGTTGTCGAGCCCCTGCACATGGTCGCGCAGCGCCTCGAATTCGGTGCCTTCGCCCTTCTGGCGCTGCACCTTGATCCCGTCGATGGCGTCGCGGCTGAAGAACTGGATGGCGGATGAGGCGATGCCGCGGATGTCGGGCACGACGTCGATCGTGAAAGCTAGTGGCCGGCGCTGGCTCCGGCCGGCGAGGCCGAGCGGCCCGCGCCAGCGCAGCCAGAGCGCCTCGATCACGATTCGGCCGCGGCGCAGCGGCTTCAGCGGCAGCATCGCCGAGGCGCTGGCGCCGGGAGCAACGACCAGCCGGACCGGATCCGGCGGGGTGGCATCGCCGCTCTGCTCGGGCAGGGCCTCTATCGTCACCGGCCGAGAGGCACCGTCGATGGCGGCACCGATGGTCAATCGCCCTTCGCTGCCGATGAAGAGCCGGGACGGCGCATCGACGGAGAGCTTCAGCCGCGATGGCCGAATGCAGAGCAGGGCGTCGACCCCGATCAGCGCCAGCACGAACAGGCCGAGGTCGAAAGCGATCGGCCAAAGCGCCGGGTCGTGCACGAGCAGTGCGACGGCGGCCGGCCCGGTCGCAGCGAAGGTCAGCACGGCACGCAGCGTCGGCCTGATCATCGCGGGGCGGCGACCTGGTCGATGAGCTCGGCGATGATCTTGTCGCTGTCCTGCCCGTCGATCTCGGCATTGGGCGAGAGGACGATCCGGTGTCGCAGCAAGGGCAGGGCGATACCCTTGACGTCGTCGGGAATGACGAAGTCGCGCCCCTGCGTCACGGCGCGGGCCCGGCTGGCCGAGGCCAGCATCGTGGCGGCGCGGGGCGAGGCGCCGGTCTCGATCGCCGGATGGCTGCGGGTCGCGCGGACGAGATCGACGATATAGCCGACCAGCGGCTCGCCGAGATTGATCCCGCCGACGAGGCCGCGCGCGGCGAGCAGGTCGGCTTCGGAAACGACCGGCGACAATCCGAATTCGACGAGCTTCGGCATCGCGGCGCGGTGCCCATGGCGCGCGACGATGGCGTATTCCTCCTCGCGGCTCGGATAGGTCAGGTCGATCTTGAACAGGAAGCGGTCGAGCTGGGCCTCGGGCAGGGGGTAGGTGCCCTGCTGCTCGATCGGGTTCTGCGTCGCGACCACCATGAAGGCCTCGCCCAGCGGATGGGTGACGCCGTCGATGGTGACGTTGCGCTCGTTCATGGCCTGGAGCAGGGCGGCCTGCGTCTTGGGTGGGGTGCGGTTGATCTCGTCGGCGAGCAGGATGTCGGTGAAGATCGGCCCGCGGGTCAGGTTGAAGCTGCTCGATCGGAAGTCGAAGAGATTGGTGCCGATCAGGTCGCCGGGCATCATGTCGGGCGTGAACTGCATCCGCCCGAAACGCAGCGACAGGCCGGCGGCGAAGGATTGCGCCAACAACGTCTTCGCCGTGCCCGGAACGCCTTCGAGCAGGACATGCCCGCCGCAGAGCAGGCTGACGAGCATCAGCTCGACGACCTCATCCTGGCCGACGACGGCTTTGCGGATCTCGCCCCTGATGCCTTCAGTGATCGTCGAGACGTCGCGAAATTCCATGCGGCAGATCCTTGCGCCAGCGGTAGAGGGCCTGCGCTGCGGTCAGCAGCGCGGTCAGGTTGCGGGATTCGGCCGCTGTCATGCGTTCCAGCGCTTCGAGCGGCTTCGTGTCGATGCCGCGGGCGCTCGCCGCCTGAGTGAGCCAGGCCACCAGTGCGGGATCGTCCAGGCGCTGCGGCGCGCGCAGGGCTTTCCCGGCATCGTGGAGCATCATCGTGATGTAGCGGCGCAGGATCGCGGCCTGGTGCCCGGCATGGTCGAGCAGGGAGGCGGCATTGTCGATCAGCGCATAGCGGCCGGCCTCGAGCCGGCGCGGCATGGCTTGCGGCGCGCCGAAGCGCCCCATCGCGGCCCAGAGCAGCAGAGCGACCGCAGCCAGAATTTGGACGAGGGCGAGATTGAGCGGGAACTCGTGGAGGAACTTCAGGAGATTGGGCGGCGCGCGTCGAAAGCCGTGGATCGTCTCGTCGAAGACCTGCGTGCCGTTGCGGCCAGCCAGAAGCGTCGCGATCACGTCCCGCGCGAAGGCGGCGTTCTCGCCCTTTCCGATCCCGTGGTTCTCGATCGGATCGGGATCGGCCAAGACCCAGATGCGGCGGTTGCCCTGTCGCAGCTCGCCGAGCAGGATGCCTTCGGGAGTGGCGATCAGCGGGGTCAGTTTGGAGTCCTTGATGAGCTGGACTTCACCCCGGATCGTCGGGTCGGCGGCCGCGATCGTCTTCTGATACGTGGTCGGCGGGGCGGCCCGTGTGATGGTGCCGCCGTTCACCGCCGCGCTCAGAATGGCCTGCGCCTGCAGAGGCGGGGCGGCTTCGGCCGATTCGATCCAGCCGTTTCGGCGCTCGTCCCGGCGCACGTTCCATTTCGGTAGGACGAGGAGGATCTTGCCGGCGGTCTGAAGCTTGTTGCGATCCTCCTCGCCGGCGAGGCTGCCCGCCGGCTCGGCGAGGATGAGCACACCGTTCTGTCCGAGCATGGCGAGTGGCTGATGCTCGGCGCCGACCGTCTTGTGGCCGAGTTCCCGCAGCAGCTCATGGAAGGCGAGATGGCCGACCGCGGAGCGGGAATAGCTGTTGGCTCCGAAGATGGCTCCCGTCTGGCTGCGGCCTCCGGCGCCGGTCAGCAGCAGCGAGGCGGCGAACAAGGCGCAGAGCGCCGCGCCGAGCGCAGCCAGGACCCGCGGTTGGAAGGTGACGCTCCCCATCATGCCGGGCTCGCCGCCAGCGAGCGCTTCAGCGCCTCGAACTCCTCTCGGCATCCGAGATAAGCCTCCCGATCGGCAGGCCGCCCGCCGAAATAGGTTTGCTCGACCGATTGAACGATGGCGCGGAGTGCGCTGCCACCTGCCTGAGGCAGTGACACGCGGTGCAGGATCTCGCGGCTCGTCAGCGAGGCCGCGAAGCTGGTGCCGAGGCGCAGCCGGATTTCGGCGAGGCCCTTGAGCAGCAGCACATGCATGGCCTCGCCATATTGCCCCTGGCCGGCGAGTTCGTCTGCCTCCAGGCGGGCCTCGTCCATCCGGCTCGATGGATCGGGCGCGTGAGTCTCTGCCTCGCGCGCCGTGATCCGGCGGGACCGGCTGAACACAGGCAGGCTGTCGCGCAACGACCAGATCGTGACGGCGACACCGAGAATGACGGCGCCCCAGAGCAGGATGCGAAGGGTGTCCGCCGAAAGGTTGAACTTCAACCAGTCAAGCCAGCCCGGCATTTTCGCGACCGCGCCAGGCATCTCCGCCTGTATGCCGAGCCGGCTAATGCTCCGCTCGACGATGTCCTGGGCGGACTCTGCGGCCCACGCAGCACAGCACGAGGCCATCGGGCATATTGCCGTGATCAGATAACCCCAGCGCTTCACAGCCTCGAATCCGCATGCAGCCGCATCCGACTATGGAGAAAACGGCCGCTACATCAAAGCAAAACTGCCTCCTGAATCTTCCGGAGATCGGGCCTCCATTGTCGGCTTTTCCACTGAAGCATTCCCCAGAGTGTCTGGTGCGAGACAGGAGACGGCGCTGGTCCCGAATGCCCCCTGAAGGGATATTGACTTTAAGCTCCGGATTTCTAGCATTCCCGCCAGCGGGAGAGATCGTTCCGACCTCAGGGTCGGAACGGCGCCGACGGAGCAACCGCCCCGGAAACTCTCAGGCAAAAGTACCGCTGCGATGATTGAACTCTGAAAAGCAGGGCAGCAGCCCTGCGCCGATGGTGAAAATCGCTGCCCAATGACTGGGCGTGATGAAGCTCTCAGGCCAATGACAGAGGGGGTGCCAGAGACCCGCATTGCGCGGGCAGGAGCACCTATGAACATATCCGACATTTCACGCGTCGCCGTCATCGGAGCGGGCATTACCGGCATCACGACTGCCTACAACCTTGCCCGGCGCGGCTGCGAGGTCACGGTCTTCGACCGCCAGCCCTATGCCGCGATGGAAACCTCCTTTGCCAATGGCGGCCAGCTCTCGGCCTCGAATGCCGAAGTCTGGAACAGCTGGGCCACGGTGCTGAAAGGCATCAAGTGGATGTTCACGCCGGGCGCCCCGCTCCTCGTCAATCCCAGGCCGTCCTGGCACAAGCTGTCCTGGATGGGTGAGTTCGTCGCTTCGATCCCGAAATACGAGCAGAACACGCTGACGACCGCGCGGCTCGCGATCGAGGCCCGCGCGCATCTCATGCAGATGGCGCGCGACGAAGGCATCGCGTTCGATTGCGAGGAACGCGGCATTCTCCACTTCTACCACAGCAAGGCGGAGTTCGAGGCCGCAGCGAAGGTTTCGACGCTACTTGCCAGAGGAGGCCTCGAGCGCCGGGCCGTGACGATGGAGGAGATCCGGGCGATCGAGCCTGCGTTGAAGGGCGAGTTCTATGGCGGCTTCTACACCCCCTCGGACTTCACCGGCGACATTCATAAGTTCACCGTCGGGCTCGCGCGCGCCTGCGAGCGGCGGGGCGTGACGATGCGCCTGTCGAGTGAGGTTCGGTCGATTCAGCACGACGCAGGAGACGGTATCCGGGTAAGCTGGCAGCCGACGGAAGGCGAAGGGCAGGCCGGCCTGCAGGTCGACCGGTTTGACCGCATCGTGGTCTGCGGCGGCGTCATGTCCCGCCAGCTCGCCTCGCGGCTCGGCGACCGCGTCAACGTCTATCCCGTGAAGGGATACTCAATCACGGTTCATCTTCCCGAGGCGTCCGATCAGGAGGCGGCGCCCTGGACGAGCCTGCTCGACGACAGCGCGAAGATCGTCACCAGCCGGCTGGGGTCAACGCGTTTCCGTGTGGCCGGAACGGCCGAGTTCAACGGCTACAACAAGGATATCCGGGCGGCCCGAATCGAGCCCCTCGTCCAGTGGTGTCGCAAGCACTTTCCCGGCATGAGCACGCGGCAGGCCGTTCCCTGGGCCGGTCTGCGGCCGATGATGCCCGACATGCTGCCGCGGGTCATGCGGGGTCGCGATCCGCGGGTGTTCTACAACACCGGGCACGGACATCTCGGCTGGACCTTGTCGGCAGCGACGGCCGACGCTGTTGGTGCGCTTGTGACCGCGCGGCCGAACGCTGCCTGAACGAGGAGGCCGAGGATCGGGCGGGCTGCCGGCGCTCCTGCGCTCGGGAAACCCGCCCGGATCGTCTTGACGGAGCCGATCCAGCCATCACAGGCAAAAACCGAGATTTCCTTCGGGGGCGACGATCCCGAAGGAACCTCGGCTTGGAAAACGGGAGTTGGGCGCAGGCCGTCAGGAGGCCGTTGAATTCGTGAGCTGGGCGCCCCGAAGATGCGAGGTCATATCGAGGGCGTCTCCGACGGCCGCAAACCAGCCGGCGCTCTCCAGTTGCAGGCGGACGCGATAGTTGAGGCCGCCCGGTGTCTCATGTTCCTGAATCAGCTGGTCCAGGCGCTCGAGATCGGTCAGCGCGCTTGTCGTCGCGAGGCCCGAAGAAGCGAGCGCACATAGGTGACGGCCGCCGAACGATCCACGCCGCGTTCGACGACCCAGTCGATCAGCGCCGATTGCAGGGCGAAATAGGGCGACATGAACGCGCTGCACGGCCAGATGGCGGCGAGGGAAGCTTCGTCCGCCACGTCTACGATATCGCCCAGGCCATCGAACAGCGCGCGTGCTCGCGCCACGCTCGGACACAGCACGATCGGTCCTTCGCTGCGTTCGATTGCCGGGATTGGCAGGACCCGCGCCACCTCGGCGGGCGCGCAGCGCTCCCTGACCTCGGCGATCGACATGCCAGCGAGGCACGACAGGACGAGTTGATCGGGGCGGAAACGCAAATCGCGCACCGCTTCTTCGAATTGCGGAGGGCGCACCGTCAGGAAGATCACGTCGCTCGCCGCAACGACAGCCGCATTCGACCGTGCCGGTGAATCTTGGGGTCCGCAGCCGCCAGTTCCGAGGAGAGCTTTTCCGAGCGCGGCGAGAGCTGGATCTCCAGCTCCGGCCAACGCTTGCGGAGACCCAGGATCATGGCTTTCGCAAGCGTGCCGACCCCAAGAAATCCGATCGAATGTTCTGCCATCCAAGTGTGCTCCAAGAGATCGTTCGTCGCAGAGGCGGAAGCGGATGCCGAAGGCGGAAGGGACCGGCTGCGCCCTTGTTGAAGTTTCGCGCTCCGGAAGAACATGTGATCCTGTCTCAGCTCATTTCGAAGGAGCCGCTGGGCACCTTCGTCCGCGCCGGAGACGATCAATGGTTCCGCATCGTCCGCTGGACTCAGTTCGCCCTGCTCAACGCTGAAGAGTTCGGTGTCACGAAGGAAAACGTCGACCGGATGATCGATTCCAAGGTGCCGGATATCCGCAGGCTGCTCGGAAGCGAAGGCAACTTCGGGGAAGGCCTCGGACTTTCGAAGGACTGGGTCGTGCGTATCGTCAGGGCGGTGGGCAACTATGGCGAGTCGTTCGAGCGCCACCTCGGCAGCGGCAGTCTGCTGAAGCTCTCGCGCGGGCCCAACAACCTCTGGACGAAGGGTGGGCTTCAATATGCGCCTCCGATCAGATGAGATGGGTTCACCCTGGGGAGGAGCTTCTCCGCGCCTCCCGACACTTCTGCGGCATTCAATGATCAGCGATATGGACGCATCCTTGCAGCACGACGTTGGAATCTCCCTCCTTCCCGGCCTGGCCTCAGGGCCGATCGTCGTGATGAAGGAGCCGCTGAGTTTCTGGGGCGGCGTCGATCCGGCTACGGGAACGGTGATCGACGTGCACCATCCCTCGCACGGCACCTCGCTCGCCGGCGCGGTCGTGCTGATGCCGAGCAGCCGCGGCTCCTGCTCGGGCTCAGGAGTGCTGCTGGAGCTCGCGCTCTCGGGGCGTAGTCCCGCCGCGCTGATCTTCGCTGGCCCCGAGGATACGCTGACGCTCGGCGCCATCGTCGCCGCGGAAATGTTCGGACGCCGCATTCCGGTCATTCGCCTGCCGGAAGCGGCGTTCACTGCTCTCTCTTCCGCAGCCGAGGCGAAGATCGCGCCAGACGCTGTCTCGGCTGATGGTGGGCGGGTGCATATCCCGCTTTCTGCGGCTGCACATGGCGACCTGCAGCTTTCCGCCAGCGATCGCCGCTTGCTCGCTGGGGATGAGGGGATCGCAGCGCAGCAGGCCATGCGGATCGTCTGCGCCATGGCCCGCCAGCAGGGCGCCGCCGGGCTTGTCGACGTCACGCGGGCGCATGTCGATGGCTGCATCTATGCCGGTCCGGCCAATCTGATCTTCGCCGAGAAGATGGAGGCGTTGGGCGCCGCCGTTCGCGTCCCGACGACGATGAACGCGATCTCGGTGGATCACGCCAACTGGCGCCGCCAGGGCGTGGCGCCGGCGTTTGGCGAGCCTGCCGCACGCCTGGCCGACGCCTATGTCCGCATGGGCTGCCGGCCGAGCTTCACCTGCGCTCCCTATTCCCTGCCGGAGCCGCCTGGATTCGGGGAAGCGATCGGCTGGTCTGAATCGAATGCCGTGATCTTCGCCAATTCGGTATTGGGAGCCCGGACGGCGAAACACCCCGACTTCCTGGATTTCTGCATCGCAGTCACCGGCCGCGCCCCACTTGCCGGGGCGTTCCTCGACGAAGGCCGGCGCGCGCGTCGTGCGGTTCGTGTGGAGTTGCCGGAAGGAGCGGACAGCTCGGCCTGGCCGTTGATCGGCTATCTCGCGGGCCTTTCCTCGCCGGATCGTATCCCGTTGATCAAGGGGCTCGCGCAGGCGCGGCTGACACGGGACGATCTCAAGGCGCTCTGCGCCGCATTCGGCACGACCTCGGCGGCGGCCATGCTGCATATCGAGGGCATCACGCCGGAAGCGGACAGCCTCGGCGGCAGCCCCGAAGACGAAGTCGTCGTCACGCGCGAGGCTCTTGCAGCCGGCTGGCGCCACCTGAATGACGGACCGGCGGGCATCGATCTCGTCGCGATCGGCAGCCCTCACGCCTCGCTGGACGAGTGCAGGGCCGTCGCGGAGCGGCTCGACGGACATCGCCTTGCAGGCAATCTCTCCGTCATCATCACGACGGGGCGGGAAGTCCTGGCCGCAGCGGAAGCCGAGGGAATGCTGGCAAGGCTTCGAGGGAGCGGCGTCGAGGTCGTTCCCGATCTCTGCTGGTGCTCGATGACGCGCCCGGTCTTTCCGGAGAGGGCGAAGGTGGTCCTCACCAACTCCGGAAAATATGCACATTACGGTCCGGGGCTCTCCAGCTGCAGCGTCAGGCTCGGGACATTCGAGGACTGCATCGAAGCGGCTCTTTCCGGCGTCGCGCCAGCCCGGTTGCCGCACTGGCTTTCCTGAGCCGGCTCCGTGCTGCTTGATACAGACAGTTTGATCCGCGCTTAGAGCATTTTCGAGCGAAGTGGACACCGGTTCGCGTGAAGAAAATGCGATAAAACAAAGGCCTAGAGCGTTTTCCGATCAGGCTGGATCGCAGAAGCCGTCATTGCGAGGAGCGAAGCGACGAAGCAATCCCGGGGCGGCAGAGCTCTACGCCCCCCTGGATTGCTTCGCTTCGCTCGCAATGACGGTTCAGGCCGATCGAAAATCGCTCCACCGTGCCGGCCGTTTGGCGATTGGGCGCTCAGCTGCCCGAACGGCCTGCGATCTGCGGCACGAACATGTCGCTCCACTTGGCCGGCTTCACCTTGATCGAGCCGGCCTTGTGCATGAACTCGGCGAATTTCATCACGCCTTCCGGCGTCGCGGTGAAGCGCGAGTCCTTGTCCTCGATCATCTGCTGCACCTCGGCGGCATCGACCTTCACCTTCGAGCTCTTGGCGAAGATTTCGGCGGCGAGCTTCTTGTCCTTGTCGATCAGCGCGTTGGCGTCGTCCATCGCGTCGATAAAGGCCTGGGTCATTTTCGGGTTGGCATCGACGAACTTCTTCGGCGCGAAGGTGACGTCGAGCGTCAGGTTGCCGAGATAGTCGACCGAGTTGAGCACGCGGTGGATGCCCGGGCTCTTGGCCTCGATGTACTGGAAGGGCGGCGAGGTGAAATGCGCCTTGATCTCGGTCTTGCCGCCGATCAGCGCCGCGAGCGCCTCCGGATGCGGCAGGCTCACCGTCATCGGGTCCATCTTGGCGTAAGCAGCGTCGCCGAACTCCTTGGCTGCGATCATCTGCAGCACGACGGCGGCGAGCGAGGTCTTGATGCCCGGTAGGGCGATCTTGTCCGTCGCGGTGAAGTCCTTGAGCGACTTGAGCTCCGGCTTGTTCGACATCAGCCACAGCGAGGTCGAGCTCATGCCGGAGACGCCGACGACCTCGACGCCCGGGATGCCCTTGGCCTTGGCCCAGAGCGTGACGAAGCCCGGCGCGCCGGTACCGGCGAAGTCGAGCGTGCCGGCCATCATCGCGTCGTTGATGACGTTGCCGCCGTCGAGCATCAGCCAGGTCACCTTGATGTCGCCGAGGCCAGCGGCCTTGGCGCGCTTCTCCAGGAACTGCTGGTCCTGCATCACGATGAGCGGCAGATAGAGGATGCCGAAGCCCTTGGAGATGCGGACCTCGCTGACCTCGGCGCGGGCCGGGGCGGCGAGCGCCGCGCCGAGCGCTACGGCCGTGAAAGCGGCGCGCAGGAAAGTCTTGAATGCCATTGGATGTTTCCCTCCGAGTGACGGCCGTTCGGCCTTTTGGATGTGGGTAGTCAGTGCTGCATGCCCCAGCGGCGGATCGTCTTGCGCTCGATGGTGGCGAAGATGACGTTCTCGACGAAGAGGCCGATCAGGATCACGGTGAACAGGCCGGCAAAGACGTTCGCCGTCTCCAGCTGGTTGCGGTTCTCGAAGATGAACCAGCCGAGGCCGCCGGAGCCCGACGAGACGCCGAAGACGAGTTCGGCCGCGATCAGCGTGCGCCAGGCGAAGGCCCAGCCAACCTTGAGGCCGGTCAGGATCGCCGGGAAGGCGGCCGGGATCAGGATGAGCCGCACCAGCTTCAGCCCGCGCAGGCCGTAGTTCTGCCCGACCATGCGCAGCGTGTTCGAGACCGAGCGGAAGCCGGCATGGGTGTTGAGCGCGATCGCCCAGAGCACGGAATGGACGAGCACGAAGATCACGCTGCCGGTGCCGAGCCCAAACCAGATCAGCGCCAGAGGCAAGAGCGCGATGGCGGGCAGGGGGTTGAACATCGAGGTCAGGGTCTCGAGCAGGTCGGCGCCGATACGCGAGCCGATCGCCAGCGTCGTGAGCAGGGCGGCAAGGCCGATGCCGATGCCATAGCCGATCACCAGCGTCTGCAGCGAGACCAGCATGCGCTGCGGGATGACGCCGTTGACGATGTTGCTGATGAAGGCCTCGACCGTCTGGCCGAAGGTGGGGAACAGCAGCGGATTGCCGAGCCAGCGGCCATAGATCTCCCAGGCGATGGCAAGGGCGGCGAGGATCAATCCCTTGCGCACGAAGCCGAGGCGGTAGACGCGCTCGACGAGGCCGATGGTCTTGGCGACGACGGGGGCGTCGCTGGAGTTGACGTCGCGGATGATTTCCGGGCGGAAGCTGACGAGATCGGTCATGTCGGTCACCTCCGGCTCAGTGATGTGCAAAGAGCATGTCGTTGATGCGGGTTTCGAGCGCGGCCTGCTTGCCGGTGCCCATCTCCTCGGGCGGCACGCTGTTGAGCTCGGCCTTGACCTCGCCGGGGTGCGGCGAGAGCAGCAGGATGCGGGTGCCGATGCGGATGGCTTCCTCGATCGAATGGGTGACGAAGAGCACGGTGAACTTGGTGTCGTCCCAGAGCCGCAGCAATTCGTCCTGCATCTTGCGCCGGGTCAGGGCGTCGAGCGCGGCGAAGGGCTCATCCATCAGCAGAACGTCGGGCTCCATCGCCATGCCGCGGGCGATGGCGACACGCTGCTTCATGCCGCCGGAGAGCATGTGCGGGTAGCTGTCGATGAACTTGGTCAGGCCGACCTTGTCGATATAGGAGCGGGCGCGCTCAGCAGCTTCCGCCTGAGTGGCACGGCCCGAGGCCGTCAGCGCGAAGACGACGTTCTCGCGCACCGTCTTCCAGGGCAGGAGCTGGTCGAATTCCTGAAAGACCATCATCCGGTCCGGTCCGGGGCCGGAAACCTTGCGGCCCTTCAGGCTGATCTCGCCCTCGACGGGCGTCAGGTAGCCGCCGATCGCCTTGAGCAGGGTCGACTTGCCGCAGCCGGAGGGCCCGAGCAGGACGAAGCGGTCGGACGGATAGACGTCGAAGGAGACGCGCCGCGTCGCGGTTACGACCGCGTCGGGCGTCTTGTATTGCAGCGTGACGCCCTCCACCGAGAGGAGCGGAGTCGCGGTTGTGGCGTCGAACGGGGCTAGCATGCACCCTCCCTTGTCTTCGTTTCCCGAGCGCACTTATGGGCGCTTGCCGACAGTGGTAACCTGCGGGACTGACTCCAGCCTGACTCGAAAACCAGAGGCTGTTCCGCTTGCGCGTGCTCGTCGTCGAAGACACCGCCGATATCGCCGAGGCCGTGGTGATGCGGCTCGAGAAGATCGGCCACGCCGTCGACTGGGAGCAGGATGGCATCACGGCTGCCGAGCTGCTGGTCGTGCAGGCCTATGATCTCGTCATTCTCGATCTCAGCCTGCCGGGGCAGGACGGCTTGGCGGTTCTCCGTCAGATGCGGGCTCGGCGGCTGACGACGCCGGTACTGGTGCTGACGGCGCGCTCGGCCGTGGACGAGCGCATCGGCGCGCTCGATCTCGGTGCCGACGACTATCTGGTCAAACCCTTCGACTATGGCGAGCTCGAAGCGCGCGCGCGGGCACTGCTGCGGCGCAGCGCCGGGCAGCCCGACAACATGCTGCGGGTCGGGCCGCTCGCCATCGACCGGGCAGGGCGGGTCGCGACCATCGGCGACCGGCCGCTCAACCTGACGCGCCGTGAGTTGACCGTGCTTGAAATCCTCGCCGCCCGCCCCGAGCGGATCGTGCCCAAGGAGGAGCTCGTCGAGCAGCTCTTCAATTTCGACCAGGAGGCGAGCCCCAACGCGGTCGAGCAGTTCGTGGCGCGGCTGCGCCGCAAGCTCGCCGACGCGCCGGTTGAAATCCGGACCCTGCGCGGATTGGGGTATCAGCTTGCTGCTCTCTGACCTGCGCCTGTCGCTCCGTTTCCGCATCGTCGCCGTGCTCTCGGCGGTGCTGGCGGCGGGGGCGATTTTGCTCGGTTTCGCGGCCTGGCACTCGTCTTCCCTTGCCGCGCAGCAGGCCTATGACCGGCTGCTCGCCGGCGGCGCAGTGCAGATCGCCGAGAACGTCTATGTGCAAGGCGGGGTGGTGACGGTCGAGCCTCCCGTGTCCACGATCGCGACGCTCGCCGCCTATGACCTCGTCTTCTACAAGGTCGTCGATCCGCGCGGCGTCGTCGTCGCCGGCTACGATGATCTTGCTTCGGATGCCGACCCCGTCGATATCCGCGCCGGGGTCGTCCTCGAAGACGGTCTCTATCAGGGCCAGCCGGTGCGCATCGCCACTCTGGCGCGGCAGATCGAGCTTCCCGGAACGAACAATTGGGCGACCATCATCGTCGCGCAGACGACCGAGGCGCGGCGCGCGCTCGCCCGCGACCTGACGCTGAAGGCGCTCGGCGTCATCGCCGCCATGAGCCTGCTCGCCCTGATCGCGACTGCCTATGCCGTGACGCTGGCGCTGCAGCCGCTGATGCGCATCGAGCGCGAGATCGCGAGCCGCCGGCCCGACGATCTGCGGCCGATCGCGGCCGAGCCGCCGGTGGAGATCCGCAATCTCGTCCAGGCGATCGACGACTTCATGCGCCGTCTGTCCGAGCGCATGGCGATCATGCAGCGCTTCATCGCCGACGCTGCCCATCAGATCCGCACGCCGCTGGCGGCGCTCGATGCCCAGGTCGAAATCCTGCTCGCGACGCCCGCGTCGCGGCGCAAGGCCGACACCGTCAAGCGGATCCATGAACGCACGGCCGAGCTTGGCCGCCTTACCGGGCAGCTTCTCGACCATGCGATGGTGATCCATCGCAAGGATGCAGCGGCAACGGCGGCGGTCGACCTGAACGAGCTGGCGAAATCCGTTCTGGCCAAGACGGTGCCGCTCTCGCTGCCCCGCGAGGTCGACATCGCCTTCATTCCGGCCGAGCCGCCGCCGATCGTGAACGGCGATGCCGTGAGCCTGCGCGAAGCTCTGGGAAACCTGATCGACAACGCGCTGAAGCACGGTGCCGAGAGCCGGCTTGTCGTAACGGTGGGTGAAGATGCGGAGCATGCGTGGATCGATGTGGCGGATGACGGCGAGGGATTTCCGGCGCCGCCCGCAGATCTCCTCCGCCCTTTCGCGAAAGGCCCAGCCTCCAGCGGTTCGGGGCTCGGCCTGTCCATCGCGATGGAGGTCGCGAAGGCCCATGGCGGAGAGCTCGCCGTTTGGCGCGATGGCTGGATGACCCGGGTTCGCCTCAGCCTTGCGCGGACATGACCGGGCGTTCGAACGCCGGCAGGTTGATAGGGCTGCCACCGATCCCGACGCGCTTCAGTCGAACTCCTTGCGGAACTTTTCGCTGACGGTTGTCGCCGAACGGAAACGTCCGATCGAGAACGGCTCCAGGGGCGTCTGTGTCGCGCCGTCGAGGATCATCTCGCTGAGGCATAGCCCCACGCCGGGGCCGATCTGGAAGCCATGGCCGCAGAAACCGAAGGCGTGGAACAGTCCCGGCGTCGTTTCGCTCGGTCCGATCACGGGGATCATGTCGGGCAGATAGGCCTCGATGCCCGACCAGACTCGGATGACATGGCACTGCGCAAGCATAGGCGCGACGCGCGCCAGCGCCTTCATCGCCGCGAGCGTCTTGGCCGGAGGCACGGGGGCCCGGTTCGCCTGTGGATCGGCCGCCGTGCGTGGATAGCCGGCGAGGATGATGTTGCCGCGCGGAATCTGCCGGAAGATCACTGAGCCATCGATTGCCTGGACGGAAGGCTCGATCAGATAGGGGAAAGGCTCCGTCACGAACTGGGGAGGGCCGGCGGGAAAGAGCGGCGCCGTCTCGCCGAAGCGCTCCGCGATCTCGAGCGCCCAGGCGCCAGCGCTGTTGACGAGCACGCCACAGCTCAGGGTCTCACCCTTCGCGAGCGTCAGCACGAAGCCGTCGCCGGAGCGGTCGACAGTGGTGACGCGGGTGCTCTCGCGGACGACCGCGCCATGTCTCGCCGCGGCGCGCACGACGGCAGGCGTTGCGAGGCGCGGATTGGCGGTGGCGTCGCGGGCCGAGTAGGTGGCGGCAACGGCGCGCTCGCCGAGCCAGGGCCAGCGCCGCTTGAGATCGGCCGGGCCGACGCGCTCGATCGCAAGCCCACAGGACTCAGAAACCTTGGCGTAGCCTTCGAGCTTGGCGTGCTCCTCCTCGTCATAGGCGAGGTAGAGATGCCCGGTCTGCTCGAACTCGCAGTCCTCGCCGATCAGCGCGTCGAAATCCTCCCAGAGCGCCTGGGAGCGCAGGGAGAGCGGATACTGGCCCGGAAATCGCCCCTGGAGGCGCAGATTGCCGAAGTTGACGCCGCTCGACTGGGCGCCGACGACGCCCTTCTCGATCAGGGTCACGCGCTGGCCGCGCCGGGCGAGGAAGAAGGCGGTCCAGGCGCCGACAAGCCCGCCGCCGATGATGGCGACATCCGTGGTGGGACCGCTCATGCCGCGTCCTCGGCTGCGGCGAGCGCGATCGGCTTGACCGGCGCCTGGCCGCGCAGCCGCCCGGCCGCGGCACCGTCGCCCCGGCTTTGGCGGCGACGATTTCCTGCAAGGCGGGGCCGCAGACGCGGCCTTGGCAGCGTCCCATCCCGCAGCGCGTCATCGCCTTCACCCGGTTGACCTCGACCGGGCCGAGATCCCTGGCCATCGCGGCACGCACCTCGCCGACCGTCACGTTCTCGCAGCGGCAGAGCGTCACGGAATCGGGCAGGGCGGCGATCTGCGCCTTCGGCCAGGCGAAGGCGCGCGCGAGCCCGCGCTGGAAGCTGCGCAGGCGCTCGACCCGTCGGGCCAACTGCCTGACGGAGCCGATGTCCTGAGACTGTCCGAGATCCGACAGGATCGCATGGGCGGCCAAGGCGCCGCTGGCCTCGGCTGCATCGGCGCCGCCAATCCGCACGCCGTCGCCGGCGAGATAGAGGCCCGGTCGCGCCCGGCCCATCCCGTCGATTACCGGCAGGAACAGCCTGAAATCGGCATCGTAGGCGAATTGTGCACCGGCCAGGTCGGCAAGCTGCGTTTCCGGCTTCAGCCCATAGCCGAGCGCGACGGCGTCGCAGGCGAAGCGGCGTTCGCGACCGCTTGCATCGCGCAGGACGAGCGCCTCGACACGGTTCCGGCCCTCGATTGCGATCGGCGTCACCCCATGCAGCATGGTGGTTCCGGCGCGTAGCGACGCTGCCATATACCAGAGCCCGCGGAACAGGGTCCGCGGTGCGCGAAGCAGCGCCGGCATGGCGGCAACCTTGGCCGTGAACGGGCTCGTATCGGCGATGAAGGCGATATCGGCGCCCATGTCGCGATATTGCTTGGCGGCCAGCGCCAGCAGCGGCGAGGAGCCGAGGAAGGCGACGCGGCTCCCGATCAGGCAGCCCTGATCCTTGAGCGCCACCTGAGCGCCGCCGAGCGTGAAGACGCCCGGCAGGGTCCAGCCGGGCAGGGGCGCCACCCGGTCCATCGCGCCGCTGGCGATCAGCAGCTTGTCGAAGGCCAGGGTCTCGGCCTTGCCCTCGCGCAGCAGATGCAACTGGTTGCCGTCGACAGCCCAGACGAGCGTATGCGGGCGATAGTCGATGGCGGGAAGCAGAGCTTCGAACCGGCGATGCAGGTCGGCGTAGCGCTGTGCCTCCGAACCCATCAGCCGCTTCATGTCGAGGGCGAGATCATCGGACGGGCGGCGATAGCCTTGCCCGCCGGCTCTGGCTCCCTCGTCGATCAGGACGGGCTTCAGGCCCTTCGCGCAGAGCACCTCGGCAGCGCTGATGCCGGCCGGGCCGGCGCCGACGATGACGACTTCAGCCATGGGCAGCACCCATCGGCTGGGGCTCGGCGAACAGCACCATCCCGTCGGAGACCAGCGTGGTGCAGGCCCTGATCCGCCCGCCCTCCGCACTCCAGACCCAGCAGTCCTGGCAGGCGCCCATGAGGCAGAAGCCGGCGCGCGGCTCGCCGCCGAATTCCAGCCGGCGGACCAGGGCGCCGCTTTCGAGCAGTGCAGCGAGGACGCTGTCGCCCGCCGTCGCCGTGATGGTCATGCCTTCGAAGCTGAGCGTCGCCGGCCGTCCGGCGCGCACCGCCACGCGGCGGAACAGGGGCTTCGGAGCGTCCATGCGGATCCTGCAGAGTTATTTCAATGCAATAATTTCTCTTGGATATTGATAAGTCGACCGACGGCCTGTCAAGCGCTTCCTCCGCATGGCTCAGACGCGGGAAATGGCGTGCGCGGTTGCGATGACGAGCGAGGAGAAGCGCGCGACGACCTCGGCATGGCTATAGCGCGAGGTCGAGGTCGCGATATTGACGGCCGCTTCCGGCTGGCCGTGGTGATCGACGATCACGGCCGCGATGGAAGCGTCGCCGAGATAGACCTCCTCGAAAGCCGTGGCGTAGCCCTGAGCCGCCGATTGGCGCAGCTTCTCGCGCAACGCCTCGCGCTGCCAGGTGGTCGAGGGCGTGTGCGGCTTGAGGTCGGATGCATCGATGATCGCCATCGCCTCGTCCTCGGGGAGGCGCGACAGCATGGCGATGCCCGGCGCCGTGCAATAGGCCGGCATCCGCGTGCCGATGATGACGTCGGTATTCAGCACATGCCGGCTGAGGAAGCGCGAGACGAAGATGATCTCGGTGCCGTCCCGCACGGTCAGGTTGACCGTCTCCTCCGTCTCCTTGCTCAGATGCATGAGATAGGGCATCGCCCGGTCGAGCAGGCGGCTGCTGCGCACGAAATGGTAGCCGAGATCGAGCGTCTTGGCGGTCAGTTCGAAGCGCTTGGTCTGCGCGTCCTTCCGCAGATAGCCGAGCTTGGTGAGCGTATGGGTGAAGCGCTGGGCGGCGCTGAGATCCATGCCGGTCTCCGAGGCCACCTGCGACAGGTTCAGCGTCTGATGCTGGCGACCGAAGGCGGAGAGAACGCGGAACGCCTTCTCGACCGAGTTGACCATCAGCACATCGTCTTTGCGCCCGGCCTCTTCACCTGCCGAGGCCGCTCGCTTGCGGCCGTTTTGTCTCGCTTCGGGCATCGTCATCGGGGCCTGCTCTCCTGAATCGATCAATGGCTGTGACCGACGGCCTTGACAAGGTGGCGCAACTTCGTCGACTATTCAATAGAAGTTATCGTATAGAAATAAACATTCATCGGAGAGCGTCATGAAGGAGTCAGTTCTGGTCGAGGTGCGCGGCGCGGTCGGCATCCTGACCCTCAACCGCCCGCAGATCCTCAACGCCTGGAACGCGCCAATGCGGGCCCGCCTGGTCGAGGGGCTGGAGGAGCTGGAGGCGAACCAGGCTGTGCGCGCCATCATCCTCACCGGGGCAGGGGATCGTGCCTTCGGCGCCGGCCAGGACCTCAACGAGACCAAGACCTTCGATCCGGACCGGGCCGAAGCCTGGATGCATGAATGGGAGCGCCTTTACGACCGCATCCGCTCGCTCTCGAAGCCGATCATCGCGGCGCTGAACGGCGTTGCGGCCGGCTCGGCCTTCCAGGTCGCGCTGCTCTGCGACCTGCGCATCGGCCATGACGGCGTCACCATGGGCCAGCCCGAGATCAATTCCGGCATCGCCTCGGTGACCGGTCCCTGGATCATGAAGGAGATGATCGGCCTTGCCCGGACCATCGACCTCACCCTGACGGGCCGCATGATGGACGCCGATGAGTGCTTCCGCATCGGTCTGATCAACCGGATCGTGCCGAAGGAAAAGGTGATGGAAGCCTCGCTCGCGCTGGCCGAGGAGCTTGCGGCGAAGGCGCCGGTCGCCATGCGGCTTAACAAGGCCCGCTTCCGCGAGGTGACCGAGGAGAGCTTCCGGGAATGTCTCGCCGCCGGCATCCGCACCCAGCGCGAAGCCTACGCGACCGGCGAGCCGGCGCGGATGATGGAGGCGTTTCTCGCCGCGCGCGCCGCGCGCAAGAGCGCCTGAAGGTCAAAGCGCCTGACGATCTGATCACCCACGGGGAAATGCGGAAAACCGCTTGAAGGGGAGAAGACGATGACGAGCAGAACCACGAATCCGACGAGGCGTACCCTGCTGCAGCTCGCCGGTAGCGCTGCCGCCGGCGCGCTCGCGGCACCCTATCTCATCGGCACGGCGCGCGCTGCCGTGCAGATCACCGTCGCCGACCCCGGTGGCCCGTTCGGCCCCGCCTTCCGCAAGGCTTTCTACGATCCTTTCGAGAGGGCGACCGGCAACAAGGTGGTCAACGTCGCCCGCGAAGCGGAGCCGACGGCGCAGTTCAAGGCGATGGTCGAGACGAAGTCCTACACCTGGGACGTCTGCACGCTGACGCTCTCCGCCCGCGACATCCTGAAGGCGCAAGGCCTGCTCGATCCGATCGGCTTCGCGCATGCCGACGTGCCGAAGCTGATGCCGCAGGCGATCTCGCCCGAATTCATGGGCACGGACGTCTATTCGACGATCTTTGCCTACCGGACGGACCGGGTGAAGAACGCCCCGGCGAGCTGGACCGATTTCTTCAACGTCGAGAAGTTTCCGGGCCGCCGCGCGCTGCGCAAGAACCCGATCGACACCATCGAGCAGGCGCTGCTCGCCGACGGTGTGCCGCTCGACAAGCTCTATCCGCTCGATGTCGAACGCGCCTTCAAGGTGCTGGACAAGATCAAGCCGCATGTCGCGGTCTGGTGGACCGGCGGCGCGCAGTCGACCCAGCTGCTGCAGAGCGGTGAGGTCGACATGCTGCCGGGCTGGAATGCGCGGCTTCAGGCGGCGATCGACGGTGGCGCGCCGGCGAAGATCGTCTGGAACCAGGGCCTTTATTCGATCGAGGGTTGGGGACTGCCGAAAGGCGGGCCGAAGGCCGATGTCGCCCGCCAGTTCATCCGCTTCTGTTCGGACCCCAAGGCGCAGGCCGTGTTCACCGATACGCTGGCCTATGGCCCGACCAATCTCGACGCCTATCAGACGATTCCCGCCGAGCGCGCCAAGCTCCTGCCGACCTCGCCGGAGAACCTGAAGCAGATGGCTATCGCCGACGAGGATTGGTGGAGCGCCAACCGCGCCAAGGTGACCGAGCGCTTCAACGCCTGGCTCCTGACCTGATGCCGATGGCGACGAGCTCCGTGATGACCGCGATTGAATCGAAGAACGCCAAGCTGGTCGTCGAGGGTCTGTGCAAGCGATACGGCGCGACCACGGCCCTCGAGCCCAGTTCGCTCAGCGTCGCCGAGGGCGAGTTCCTCACCTTGCTGGGGCCCTCGGGCTCCGGCAAGACGACGCTGCTGCAGCTCATCTGCGGGCTGGTCGAGGCGAGCGAGGGCAGGGTCGTCATCGATGGCCGGGACCAGTCGGCCATGCCGGTGTATCAGCGCGACATCGGCCTCGTCTTCCAGCACTATGCGCTGTTTCCGCACCTGACGGTGGCGGAGAACATCGCCTTTCCGCTCAAGATGCGCGGACGTCCGGGCGCGGAGGTCGCAAAGCGCGTCTCCGAAGCCCTGGACATGGTGCATCTCGGGCATCTCGCCGGGCGTTTCCCGCGCGAACTGTCGGGTGGCCAGCAACAGCGCGTTGCGCTGGCGCGCTGCTTCGTCTACCAGCCCTCGATCATCCTGATGGACGAGCCGCTCGGCGCTCTCGACAAGAAGCTGCGCGAGCATATGCAGATCGAGATCAAGCGGCTGCACCGCGAGAGCGGCGCCACGATCGTCTATGTCACGCATGATCAGGAAGAGGCGCTCGCGATGTCCGACCGCATCTGCCTGATGAATCACGCGAAGATCGAGCAGCTCGGCACCCCGCGCGAAATCTACGAGCGCCCGCGCACTGCCTTCGCCGCCGATTTCATCGGCATCTCCAACATCTTCCGCGGCCGCTGGGACGGCAACGGCTCGCTCGAAACCGCGCATGGCCGCTTCGCCCTGCCGCGGGGCGCGCATTGCGAGAGCCAAGATGCGGCGCTGGTGATCCGGCCCGAGAACCTGCGCCTCGGCGCGCAGGACGGCAACGCGGTGAGCGGGCGCGTCAGCGAGATCGTCTATGCCGGCTCAGAGACGCGGATCATCGCCGCGCTCGCGGATGGCGGTCAGCTCGTACTGCGCCTAGGCCCCGACGATGCGGTGCCGGCGATCGACGAGGCCATCGTCGCCGGCTGGCCGCGCGACAAGGCGGTGCTGGTCGCATGAGCGCCGTGAGCATCAGTAGCGCGCCAGCGCGTGCGGGCAGGCTGCGCCTCAGCGCGCTCTGGCTGGCGGTGCCCGGCCTTCTGTTCCTCGCGGTCTTTTTCGTCTGGCCGGTCGCGCAGCTTCTCGGCCTCAGTATCGTCGATCCGGAGAGCGGAGCTTTCTCTGCCGGCGCCTATCAGCGCATCGCCGCGACCGACGTCTATCTGCGCGTGCTCGGCATCACCTTCCGCATCGCTGGGTGGACGGCCTTGTGGTCGCTGCTGATCGGCTATCCGCTCGCCTATTGGCTGGCGCGCCTGCCCGACATGTTCCGCGGGCGGATGCTGATCTTCGTCATGGTGCCGTTCTGGACGAGCTATCTCGTCAAGACCTTCGCCTGGATGCTGATCCTAGGCCGCAGCGGCGTGATCAATTCGCTGCTGACCGGCTCGCATGTGGTCGACCAGCCGCTGTCGCTGATCAACAACCAGTTCGGCGTCATGGTCGGCATGGTCCATGCCATGGTGCCGCTGGCGGTGATGACCATGCAGCCGGTGATGGCCGGCATCGACCGGCGGCTCGTCCAGGCGGCGCAGACGCTGGGCGCCGCGCCGGTGCGCGCCTTCTGGCTGGTCTACTTCAAACTCTCTCTGCCGGGTGTGGCGGCGGCGGGGCTGCTCGTCTTCATCTCTTCGCTCGGCTTCTTCATCGTGCCGGCCTTCCTCGGCGGGCGACAGGAAACCATGCTGGCGCAGCTCATCATCACGCAGGTGCAGGAGCTGCTGAACTGGCCCTTCGCCGGAGCTCTCTCGGCGATGATGCTGGCGGCGGCGCTGGCTTCCTGCGTCGTCTACGACCGGGTATTCGGACTCTCGACCATCGCCGGCGGTTCGGCTCAGGTCGGCACCGGCCGCATCCGCGATCTCGGCCTCGCCATCCTCTCCACCGTTGCGACGCTGGTGGGGCGGCTCGCAGAGGTCACGCGTTCACTGCTCGGCAAGCGTATCTGCGCGATGCTGCTGCCCGGCTTCTGCTGGCTCGTCATCGCCTTTCTGGTGCTGCCGACGCTGCTCGTCATTCCGCTCGCCTTCACCTCCTCGCAATTCTTGGAATTCCCGCCGCCGGGTTATGGGCTGAGCTGGTTCCAGACCTATTTCAGCTCTCCGCTCTGGATCCAGGCAACGATCCGCTCCTTCACGGTCGCCTTCGTCACGGCACTCGCTGCGACGGCTATCGGCGGCTTCACGGCGCTGGCGCTGGCGAACAGCCGCACCCGCTGGGCCGGGCTGATCTTCGCCTTCTTCCTTGCGCCGATGATCGTGCCGCGCATCGTCATCGCCGTCGGGCTGTTCTACCTCTTCGCGCGGCTGGGGCTGATCGCGACCGATCTCGGCCTCGTCATCGGCCACACCGTGCTGGCCATCCCCTTCACGCTGGTCACCATCGCCGCCGTGCTGAAGACCTACGACCAGCGTCTCGACCAGGCGGCGGCGACGCTGGGCGCCAACCGGGTGCGGACGCTGACCGGCGTCACCATCCCGCTGGTCAAGGGCGGCCTCGTCGCCGCCTTCCTCTTCGCCTTCATCACCTCCTTCGACGAACTGACCATCGCGATCTTCGTCTCGGGCGGCATCAAGACGACGCTGCCGAAGCAGATGTGGGACGACATGATCCTGCAGCTCAACCCCACGCTGGCGGCGGTCTCCGTGGTCGTCTTCGTCGTGGTGACGGCGATGCTGCTCATCGCGGAACGCTTCCGCTCCTCTTCCCGACTCGACTGAACCGACGACGATGACCTCCTTCGACGACGCTGGCTTCGTGAGCCTTCTGACGACACGCGCCGCGGCAGAGCCGGAGCGCGTCTATGCGCGCTTCTGCGGCGAGCCTGTGACCTATGCCGAGATCGAGCGGCGCTCGGCCGCCTTCGCCGCGCATCTGAGAACACGCGGCATCGTGGCCGGCGACCGGGTCGCCGTGATGATGCGTAATTCGATCGCGACCATCGCGGTGGTCTTCGGCCTCGCTCGCGCCGGTGTCGCCTGGGTGCCGGTCAACGCCCAGCAGCGCGGCGAGGGACTACGCTATCTGCTGACGCATTCGCGGCCGCGCCTTATCGTTGCCGATGCCGAGCTTGCGCCGCAGATCGCCGAGGCGATGGCGTCCGAAGCGGAGCTGCCGCTGCTCGCCCATGCGCCGGGCGGCGAGCTCGACGCCGTTCTGGCCGGCACGGGCTCCTTCGAGGAGCCCGTGCCGCCGGCCGATGTGGTGTTCGCGATCATGTACACCTCCGGCACCACCGGGCGGCCGAAGGGCGTGATCGTTTCGCACCGCATGCTGCGGCTGGCGGCCGAGAGCGTCGCGCTGCTCTCCGACGCGAAGCCGGGTGATGTCTTCTTCGTCTGGGAGCCGCTCTACCATATCGGCGGCGCGCAGCTTCTGCCCTTGCCTATGATCAGAGGCATCACGCTCGCCATGGTCGAGCGCTTCAGCGCCAGCCGCTTCTGGGATCAGGTCAGAGCGGAGGGCGCGAGCCATATCCATTATCTCGGCGGCATCCTCCAGATCCTGCTGAAGCAGCCGCCTTCGGCCCGCGACCGTGAGCACGGCGTGCGCATCGCCTGGGGAGGCGGCTGCCCCGCTGACATCTGGCCGCAGTTCCGCGACCGCTTCGGCATCGATATCCGCGAATGCTACGGCATGACGGAGGCCTCCAGCCTCACGACCTGCAACGTCACCGGCGTGGTCGGCTCGGTCGGCAGGCCGATGCCCTGGTTCACGGTGAAATTGCTGGATGGGGATGGCCTGGCGGTCGCCATCGGCGAGCGCGGCGAGATCGTGATCGAGACCAGCATTCCCGGCGCCATCTTCCCCGGCTATCTCGACAATCCCGAGGCGACGGCGAAGGCCTTGCGCGCCGACGGTTTCCATACCGGCGATCTCGGCTCCTTCGACGCCGGCGGCAATCTCTATTTCCACGGCCGGATGACCGACAGCGTGCGCTGCCGGGGCGAGAATGTCTCAGCCTGGGAGGTCGAGCATGTCGCGGCCGAGCACGAGGCGGTCGAGGACTGCGCCATGATCGGCGTCGCCGCCGATGTCGGCGAGCAGGACATCAAGCTGTTCGTCAAGCCGCGCGACGGCGCCGTCATCGATCCGCAGGCGCTGTCCGGCTGGCTCGGCCAGCGCCTCGCGCCCTACCAGAACCCGCGCTATATCGCCGTCGTCGATGAGTTCGAACGCACGGCAAGCCAGCGCATCATGAAGCACAAGCTCTCGCCCCGGCTCGACGATTGCTGGGACAGGGCGGCGATGGCGATGGGGCGCTGAGATGGCCGGCTGTGATATCCTTGTTTCCGGAACCGGCGGCTTTGCCGCGCGCATCGCCTTCGACATTGCCGCGACTGCGGACGAGCCGGTCGAGGTCGTCATCGCCGGCCGCAATCGCGAGCGGTTGAACTGGCTGCGCACCGCTGCGAACGCTCGTGCCGCGCTGTTCGGCAAGAAGGCCCGCTTTACCACCCACGCAGTCGATCTGCTCGCTCCGAACGCATCAGACGAGATGCTCGCTGCAACCGGTCCGCGCATCGTCGTCCAGGCCGCCTCGATTCAGACATCGCAGGTGATCGCCCAGACCGGCAACGCCTGGACGCAGCTCGTGGCCGAGGGCGGCCTGAGCGCTACGGCGGTGTTCCAGGCGCTGCTCTCATCGCGGGTCGCCGCGGCGATCACGCGCGGTGGCAGGCCGGTGACATTGGTCAATTGCGGCTTCCCGGACGTGGTCAACGGCATGATCCGTGCGATGGGCCATGACGTCGCTTGCGGCATGGGCAATGTCGCGATCCTGTCCAACGTCTTCGCCGGCTCGGTCGCCACGCCGCCGGGAAGCGAGGTCAAGGTTCTCGCCCATTACCAGAACCTCGCCGCCTGGCGTCGCCGGCCGGAGGATCGGGGCGGTCGGTCTCCGCGCGTCTGGCTCGAAGGCACAGAGGTCGCGGACGTCTATGCGCGCTTCGCGGACATCCAGCTCACACCCGAACCGGTCATCGAGATCTCCGGCGCCAGCGGCGTTCCCATGCTGCTCGCCATGGCGGCCAACCGGTCATGGAAGGGGCATGTCCCCGGGCCGAACGGCCTGCCGGGCGGCTATCCGGTCCGCCTCGTGGACGGGGCGCTCGAACTCGATCTTCCGGGCGGTATCACCGGTGCTGAAGCGATTGCCTGGAATGCGTCGTTCGAGCAGGAAAACGGCCTTGTCGTCTCGCCCGAAGGCAAGGTCGTCTTCACCGGCATCCTCGGCGACAGGCTCGCCGAACACTGCCCCGCTCTCCGCAACGGCTTCGTCGTGCAGGAGCTCGAAGCGGTGTGTGAGGAGCTGCTTCAGCTGCGCTCGGCCTTGATGCAGAAGGCCTAGCTCGCTCCGAGCATAGAGTTCTGCCGCGAAGAGACTTGGCACGCGCCGGCAGATCAAGCTCCTGATCCGCCGGTGGCCTGCCTAGCCCAGCTATTCGCCTCGGCCGCCCCAGGCTTCCAGATCGAGCTTCCAGAGGGGCGGCAGCTTCGCGAATGGCGGCACGGTGTGGGCGACGGCCGCCATGGCGCGGCGGCTGTCGAGATCGATCTTGCCGTAGATCGCCTTGACATGGGCTTTGACGGCATCGATGCCGGTGCCGAGGATCGTGGCGATCTCCTCGTTCGACTTGCCCGAGGCGATCAGGGAGGCGACCTCGAGCTGCCGCGGTGTGAGATCGGGAAAGGCCAGCCGCAGCCGCTCGCCGGGAGTGAGCTTGGCCAGCGTGCGCTCCTGCGCCTGCTGGTAGCTGCGCATCATATGCGGGCGGAAGGCTTCCAGCCTGTCGCGCTCCGCCTCGCTGAAGGGCGGCCGACCCAGGACGCGGTGGCCGACGATCGTCACGACGTAGTGCTCGTGTGTCAGGACGACGGCCATCATGTGGCGCGCGCCGGATGGCAGGAAGACCTCCCTGGCGATCGGCAGCGCCAGGAACGCCTCCTCCGTGAAGAAATCCGATTCACGCAGCGCCCGCTCGCCGAAGAAGGCAGGGTCATACTGCCAGAACGGATGCGAGTGCATGTGGCTGGCGAAGGCCTGCATGGCCCGGCCCCGCCTTTCGGGATCGTCCTCCACCGAAACCATCGAGCGGAAATCCCGGCTCGGGTGATGAAACTCGGAAAAGCTCACCACCTCCGCGCCGATCAGGCGGCTGACCCCGGCGAAGATAAGACCGGGCAGGCTGAGCAGGTCCGGCTGGGCTTCATAGAGAGCAATGATCTCGTTCCTCAGGTCGCCGTCCATGATTCCTCGGTTTCGTGGCGCGTCGTGTCCCAAGCCGGTGCGCCTGACCACCATTATCTAGCGACGATCGGTGGGGTATGCGTTAAAGCGCGAGCCTGCATCTTCCGCATCGCATGGCGCGGACCATACCCTTTCGGGTAGTGGGCGAGCCGCGATTCGCCTGAGATAATGGCCTGTGCCAGGCGGCTGCGGCGGCTTGCCTGCGGGGGCATTGCGGCATGCGTTTGGACGAACGGGGCTTCCCCGACTTCGCCTCGATCCGGGCGAGGCCAACGAGGCGACCTGACGCCTTCTCGCATGTTCGCCCCGCCACAGGCCCCGCTCCCGGCATGGCTCGCCGTGCCCGCCTGCTGAAAGGTTCGACGGCGCTTGCTGGCGCCACCATTGCTGTATTGACGCTGCCGGCCGGCGCCGCAATGGCCCAGACCTTCACCTTCGTTGGCGGGGGTGGCGCTTCCTGGAGCACGCCCGGCTCTTGGGACACGGGCGTTGTCCCGAACAGCGCGACGGCGCAGGTGCTCCTGCCCGACCCACCCGTCAATACCGGGATCAACCTGAGCGGTGGGACATTCACGGTGAACACCCTCACTTTTGCTCCCAGCAGCGGAACCCGCTACGGCATCGGCAATGGCACGCTGAGATTCGACGGCACGAACGCGACCATCGACGTGCAGGCGGCCACCCCCGAGATATTCTTCCTGGGCTATGGGCCGATGGCGGTCGTCGCGGCGACCGACCTAACGGTGAATGTCGTTGCGGGCGGCTCTTTTTCGATTGAGTCGGGAGCCACCCTCTCGGGCTCTGGCGCCCTCATCAAGACCGGCGCAGGCACGATGTTTCTGGCCGGCGCGAACAGCCATGGTGGCACCGTCGTTGAGGCCGGCCTCCTGCAGACGAACGAGGTGAACACGCTCGGCCCCGGGCCGCTCACCGTCAATGGCGGCACGCTCGACCTCAACGGTTTCAACCAGAGCGTCGCCGGCCTGAGCGGAACGGGCGGCGCCATCGCTCTGGGCACGGCGACGCTCACCACCTCCTCCGCCAGTAGCACCAGTTACGCCGGCGTCATCACCGGCTCCGGCACGCTCGTGAAGGGCGGCGCCGGCACGCAGACATTCACCGGCGCAAACGCCTATATCGGCGGCACCACGATCAATGCCGGCACGCTCGCGCTGAGCGGCGCAGGCAGCCTCGCCATGACCGGCGCCTTGAACCTTGCCAATGCAGGAGCGGGCTTCGACATCAGCGCCGCCGACGGCAACCGAACCATCGGAGCGTTGGCGGGCAGCGCCGCCACCACCGTCGCGCTCGGTGCCCACACGCTGATCTTAGGCGATGCGTTCAATCAGACCTTCGCCGGTGTCATCGGCGGCTCGGGCGGCCTCGTCAAGCAGGGCGCTGGCACGCTGACGCTGGACGGTGCGAACACCTATACGGGCGGCACGACGATCAATGCCGGCACGCTGGCGCTCACTGGCGGCAGCCTTGCGGCGAGTTCGGCTGTCTCGCTTGCCGGGGCAGGCGCCGCTTTCGACATGAGCCTCGGCTTCGGCGACAAGACCATCGGTTCCTTGTCCGGTGTCGCTGGCAGCACGGTCGCGCTCGGCCTCAACACGTTGACCTTCGGCAATGCGACGAACCAGATTTTCGCCGGTTCGATCGACGGCACCGGCGGCCTCGTCAAGCAGGGAGCGGGCCTGCAGACCCTGAGCGGGGCCAGCAGCTATGGCGGCGCCACGCTGGTTTCGGCCGGCGAGCTGCGTGTCGACGGCACGCTGAGCGGGCTGGGGGCGATGACGGTGAACGCCGGCGCGACGTTGTCCGGGACGGGCGGCATCGCCGGGGCCGTAACCGTCAACGGCACCCTGTCGGCGGGCCATAGTCCCGGCACGCTGACGGTCGGTGCGCTCACGCTGAATGGCGGCTCGACCTCGATCTTCGAGCTGAATTCGCCGGGCGTGGTCGGCGGCAGCGATCCCGTCGCCGGCAACGACCTCGTCGAGGTCACCGGCAATCTCACGCTCGGCGGCACCCTCGATGCGCGCGCGGCGGCCGCCGGCCATTATCGGCTGTTCGACTATGGCGGCACGCTCGCCGGCAGCTTCGCCAGCCAGGGCGTGACCTCGACCCGCAGCGGCTTCACCATCGCCAACGCGCAGGTCGAGACGGCGACGGCGGGGCAGGTCAACCTCGCCGTGTTCGGCACCGGCCAGACCATGCAGTTCTGGGACGGCACGAACACAATCGGCAACGGCCTCGTCAACGGCGGCGCCGGCACCTGGGCTCCCTTCGGCACCAATTGGACCAATAGCACCGGCAGCGCCAATGCCGGCTGGGGCGGCTCGGTCGGCGTCTTCGCCGGCACCGCCGGCGGCGCGGTCAGCGTTGCCGGCACGATAAGCTTCGACACCCTGCAATTCTCGGCGAATGGCTACGCGCTGAGCGGCGGCACGCTTTCGATCCGGCCCGCGAGCGGCACGGCCGGCACCTTCAACGTCGATAACGGCGTCACCGCCAACATCGCTTCGACCATCGCCGATGGCGGCGGCACGGCCATCGCCAAGGTCGGCAACGGCAGGCTCGTGCTCTCCGGCAGCAACAGCTACAGCGGCGGCACGGCGATCGAAGGCGGCGTACTGCAGATCTCCGCTGATGCCAATCTCGGGGCGGCCTCCGGCGGCTTGAGCCTCAATGGTGGCACGCTCGCGACCACGGCCAGCTTCGCCTCGTTCCGCCCGGTGACGCTCGACGGCCCCGGCGGCTTCGACGTGGCGGCCGGTACGCAGTTCGAGCTGGGTGGCGCGGTCTCCGGGCCTGGCAGCCTGACCAAGCTCGGTGCCGGTACGCTGCTGCTCTCCGGCTTCAACAGCCATGGCGGCGGCACGGTGATCACGGCAGGCACCCTGCAGGCGGGCAGCGCCGATGCGCTCGGTCCGGGTGCGCTTACGCTGAACGGCGGCACGTTCAAGGCGGGAACGAACTTCATCAACAGCTTCGCCAATGCCATCGTAGTCAACGCCGCCGGCGGCAGGGTCGACGTCAACGGCCAGGTGATGACGCTCTCGGGCAATATCACCGATGGCAGCGGCGCCGGCGGAGCGCTCGCCTTTGTCAACAGCGATACCGATATCGGTGCGGTCGATCTCCGCGGTAACAACAGCTATACCGGCCCGACTTCGGTTGGCGCCGGCGTGACACTGACGGCGCTCACCAACACCGCCTTCTCGCCGAACTCAGACGTGACGCTTGCCAGCACCGGCGCGCTGATGACGAACGGCCACAACACGATGGTGCGCTCGCTCTCAGGCTCGGGCATCGTCGTCAATGCCCACGACACACTGGCCGGCTCGCTGACCGTTGTGCTGCCCTCCGGAACGGCGAGTTTCGCCGGCACGATCTTGGATGGTGAGCCGGGCGACGCGCCGCTGAAGCTGGTCAAGAGCGGCGCCGGCACGCAGATCCTGACCGGCACCAACAGCTACACAGGCGGCACGACGATCAGCGCCGGCGTCCTGCAGATCGGCAATGGCGGCACCACCGGCTCGATCATCGGCAACGTCGTCAACAATCGCACGCTCGCCTTCAACCGCTCGGACAACATCACCTTCACCGGAACCATTTCGGGCAGCGGCGACGTGCAGAAGCTGGGGGCCGGGTCGCTCACCCTGACCGGTACCAACAGCTATGGCGGCACGCTGATCCAGGCCGGCACGCTGATAGGCTCGGCGACGAGCTTCGGCCTCGGTCCGATCCACAACAACGCCGCGCTGGTCTTCGACCAGCCGGGCGACGGAACCTTCGCCCGAGCGATCAACGGCACCGGCACCCTCACCAAGCGCGGGGCGGGCAATCTCAATCTGACCGGCGACGGCAATCTGGGCGGCTCCACCACCGTCGAGGCGGGCAAGCTCTCGGTGAATGCCTCGTTCGCGAACTCGGCCGTCACCGTGCTCTCGGGCGCAGCGCTCGGCGGCAGCGGCACGGTCGGCTCCACCACGATCCAATCGGGGGCGACCATTGCCCCGGGCAACTCGATCGGCACCCTCAACGTCAATGGCAACCTGACGCTGGCGCCCGGCTCGACCTACGAGGCCGAGATCGCCGGCAACGGCACCTCCGACCGCATCGCCGTGACCGGAAGCGCCATCGTCACCGGCAGCCAGGTCGGCGTGACCGCGCTCGATCCGCAGACCAGCTACATCAACGGCCAGCGCTACACGGTCCTGACCGCGACCGGCGGCGTCTCGGGCACCGCGCCCGGCGCGGTCTCGCGCTCGGCCTTCCTCGACCTCAGCCTCGACCAGCAGCCGAACCAGGTCGACCTCGTCATCGCGGTCAAGGGCACATCGCCGGTGACGCCCTCCGATCCGGCCGCGCCGCCGGTGACGCCACCCGCTCCGCCGCCTTCCGTCTTCCAGACCGTGGCGGAGACACGCAACCAGTTCGCGACTGCTGTGGCGCTGAACACGCTGCCGCAGGCGGGCGGGACGCTCGCGCTCTACAACAGCCTCCTGATGCTCGATGCGCCCTCGGCACGGGTAGCTTTCGACACGCTCTCCGGCGAGATCCATGCCTCGGCGAAAACGGCGTTGATCGACGAGAGCTGGTTCATGCGCAATGCGATGAACGACCGGCTGCGCTCGGCCTTCGGCTCGGTCGGCGCAGCGCCAATGGCGACCATGAGCTACGGCTTCACCGCTGATCTTGCGCCAGGCGTGACGGGCCCGATGCCGGCGCTGAGGTCCGACCGCTTCGCCGTCTGGGGCCAGGGCTACGGCGCCTGGGGCAGGACCGACGGAAACCGCAACGCCGCCGGCCTGACCCGCTCGACGGGGGGCTTCCTGCTCGGCGCCGACGCAGCCGTGTTCGACACGCTGCGCTTCGGCCTCATCGCCGGCTACAGCCACAGCGAATTCGACGTGAAGGGCAGGCTCTCCTCGGGCGAGAGCGACAACTATCATCTTGGCCTCTATGGTGGTGGCCAGTGGGGAGCGCTCGGGCTCAGGGTCGGCGCGAGCTACACCTGGCACGACGTCGAGACCAGCCGCACCGTCGCCTTCGCCGGCTTCGGCGACAGGCTCAAGGGCGGCTATGACGCGGGCACGGCGCAGGTCTTCGGAGAGCTTGGCTACCGCGTCACCTTGGGGCGGGTCGAGCTCGAGCCTTTCGTCGGCCTGGCCTACGTCAACCTGCATACGGCCGGTTTCAGCGAGACTGGCGGGCTCGCGGCGCTGACTGCCCGCGGCGATGACACCAATCTGGGCTACTCGACATTGGGACTCCGCGCCTCGACCACCGTTGCGGTCCAGGGCATGGAGCTGAGCCTGCGTGGGGCACTCGCCTGGCGCCACGCCTTCGGCGACGTCGATCCGAGGACGACACTCGCTTTCGCAGGATCCAGTGCGTTCACCATCGCGGGCCTGCCGATCGCTCGCGATGCAGCGCTGGCGGAAGCAGGGCTCGACCTCGCCATCAGCCGAAATGCGACGCTCAGCCTGTCCTATGCCGGGCAGCTCGCAACCGATGCCCAGGACCACAGCTTCAAGGGCGCGCTGGCTGTGAGATTCTGAACGAACCTCGAAGCGGCTGCGAGACGAAGGCGCAATTTCGGGACCACGGGCTGACCAGTCGCTGCGGCGGACGATGCACCGGGAGCACGGCGGCTACCGGCCAACGTCCTTTTTTGGGCGCGAAGTCAGTTCCCGATCGCAGCAGATCTCTCGATAAGCTGAAGTGCGCCCTCGACCACTTTGCCGACGGAGCCGGCGAGGGGCTGGATGGGCAATGGCGGTGCTCCGGGCTGAAGTCCGAGCTGATCCGCGATCAGATACATCACGCGCAGGCTGCCATGGGCGCGAAACAGCGACCAGAGCGGCTCGAAAGCGGCATTGGCAGCGTGAGTTGCGTCATGGTCGCCGGCGATCGCGGCGCGCGTCAAACGCAGGGCGGCGGCCGGCAGAAGGCCGGCGACGACGCTGTACCAGGCATCCGCGCCGGCGAGAAGCGCCGAGGCCGCGCCCCAATCGCCGCTATATCCGACGGTTATCCCGTGCTGGCAGGACGATCGCAGCAGACCGATTTCGCCTTCGAAGTTTCCGTCCGCGGGAAGCGGCATTTTGATCGCGGCGATGTTCGCCAATCTGGAGAGGCGCCCGATCAGCTCTGCCGAGAAGGTGAAATGGGTCGTGCTGGGATTGTTGTAGATGCAGATCGGCAGGCCGGATGTGGTCGAGACCGCTTCGAATTGGCCGAAGACCTCGTCCTGCGTGAGCGGTGTGTACGAGACCGGAGCCAGCAGCAGCCCGTCAGCTCCCATGCGCTCGGCATTTCCGGCGAGCTCCCGCACCCATGAGGTTCGCATGGCGCCGATGCCGGCAATTAACGGGACGCGGCCCGCGACGGTCTCGACGGCTGCTGCCAGCGCGCGCGATCGCTCGCTCCGCTCCAGATAGGCGTAGGTGCCGGTGCTGCCCAGCACGGCAATGGAATCGACCCCGGCCGCCACGAGCCGATCGAGCATGCGGGCAAAGGCTTCCGTATCAACCACGCCGTCGGCATCGGCCGGTGTCAGTGGAAAGGCTGAGAGTCCACGAAAGATCGAAGTTTCGGCCATGTTCTGCTCCGCTCGCTCATGGCTTGGTGCCGGATCGATTGGGGACGCGTGGCGAGGGCGGCCAGCATCATCCTGATCCGGTGACTGAGCTGGATCTATCTTGCTCGTCAACTCGCCAGTGCGCCGCGAACCAGGCTCGCGGCGAGCGCCAGCATCAAGACGCCGATCGCGATATCCAGGATGCGCCAGGCTGCCGGCCTGGCGAAGAGCGGCGCCAGGAAGCGAGCGCCGAACCCCAGCGATGCGAACCAGGCGAAGCTCGCGCTCGCCGCTCCGACCATGAATGGCGTGCGCTCGCTTGGAGGCAGGCTCGTCCCAACGGCGCCCATCAGCATGACGGTGTCGATGTAGACGTGCGGGTTGAGGAAGGTGAAGGCCGCGCTGCCTGCAAGCGCGGCACTGAGACTGACCGCCGCCTGCTGATCGACGATGAGCGCGGTTGGGCCGGCTGCCCGACGCAGGGCCGAGACGCCGTACCAGGTCAGGAAGGCGGCTCCGCCAAGGCCGAGAGCCAGCGACAATCCCGGAACAACCGCAAGCACGCTGCCCAGGCCGCTCACCCCCGCGACGATCAGGCAGGCATCGGCCGCCGCGCAGAAGAGGACGATGGGCCAAACATGCTCCCGCTTCAGCCCCTGGCGGAGGACGAACATGTTCTGGGCGCCGATGGCGACGATGAGGCCGGCGGAGAGGGCAAAGCCCTTGGCGAAGGCAGGCAGAAGAGCGCTGGTCATGCGGGCTTGATGCGCTTGGATATCGATGTAGTCTAACTAAATTCTCTTATGATGATTTAGGAAAACTAATGCTCGACTATCAAGCGCTGGCGGCAGTCGCCGCCGTCGCACGCGAAGGCAGTTTCGAGAAGGCGGCGGCAGCGCTGGGCGTTACGCCGTCGGCTGTCTCGCAACGTGTGAAAGGCCTAGAGGAACGGCTCGGAGCGATCCTGCTGACGAGAGGCACGCCCTGCCGCCCCACGGAGATCGGCGCCAAGCTCTGTGCCCATGTCGAGCAGGTCCGGCTCCTCGAAACCGAGGTCGTCGGCGCTCTGCCCGGCCTGACGGCTGGCCCGGAAACCGGCCCCTATGCGGTGCGGGTCGCGGTCAATGCGGATAGCGTCAGCACATGGTTCCCCAGGGCAGCAGCTCAATTCGCGACTGAAACCGGCGGCTTGCTCGATCTTGTCCTGGAGGACGAGGCCCATACCGCCGAGCGGCTTCGCACCGGCGATGTTCTGGCGGCGGTGACGGCCGACCCGGCTCCCGTCGTCGGCTGCAAGATTCATCCGCTCGGCATCGTCGAATACCTGGCGGTGGCCAGTCCGGCATTTGTGAGCAGCCATTTCTCGGCGGGCGTCGATGCAGGGAGCCTGCAGCGTGCTCCGATGATGCGCTTCGATCGTCGCGATGAATTGCAGTCGCGATGGGCGCGGGAGGCATGGGGAGCGACGATCTCGCCGCCCATTCATTGGACGCCATCGACCCAGGGCATGCTGGATATGACGCTTGCCGGGCTGGGATGGTCAATGGCCCCTGTGCCTCTCGCGAGCCCGCTGGTTGCCGCTGGTCGCCTGATCGAGCTGCCACCGCAAAAGCGGATCGGGGTTGCGCTGTACTGGCAGCGCACACGATTGGCGGCGCGGCTGCTCGACCAACTCACACAGGCGGTACGGACGGTTGCAGCGCAGGAGCTGGGACCCGCCGACAAGGCCGGACATTCAGGGAGATTCGACTGATGGCGGCGGCCATGCGGGGCAGGCGTTGGCTCGACCTGCGCTTGGAAGGCGGCCGGCACGGCGCGTGTTTGCAGCATGTCAAAGAAGAGGATCGCGCTGGCGGCTAAAACAAGGGCTCGATTGAACGGTCCATCGGAGCCGCACCATGCAGGCCACACCATATCGAGACGAGCGGCTTCCGCGCTACACCAGCTATCCGACAGCTCCGCACTTTCACGCAGAAGTGGACGGGCCGTCCTATGCGAAGTGGCTGAAGGCGCTTGCGGCGGGAACGACGACGTCTCTCTATCTGCATGTGCCGTTCTGCCGCTCGATGTGCTGGTATTGCGGTTGTCACACCACGGTGGCGCTGCGAAACGGCCCGATCATCGACTATCTCGCTGCGCTGCGCGGGGAAATCGCTCTGGTCGCCGAGCATTTGTCCGCACCGGTCGATGTGCGTCACGTCCATTTTGGCGGCGGCACGCCGACGATCCTCGAGCCGGCGGATTTCGTCGCGCTTGTCGGGCTGCTGCGCCAGCATTTCGCTGTTCATCCCGACGCCGAGATTGCGGTCGAAATCGATCCACGCCGCCTTGAGCCTGCGATGACGACCGCCCTGGCGGCGGCCGGCGTCAACCGCGCGAGCCTCGGGGTGCAGAGCTTCGACCCCGCCGTGCAGAAGGCGATCAACCGCATCCAGAGCGTCGAGCAGACCGCCGCCGTTGTCACGGGCTTGCGCGAGGCGGGAGTCCGCGCCGTCAGCTTTGACCTGATCTACGGCCTGCCGAAGCAGACGCTGCAATCCTGCCTCGACACCGTCGAGCAATGTCTGGCGATGCGGCCCGACCGCTTCTCGATCTTCGGCTACGCCCATGTGCCGGAATTCAAGAAGCACCAGCGCCGGATCGCCACTGAGGACCTGCCCGACGGGCAAGCGCGGCACGAGCAGGCGGAGGCGATGGCGCGTAGGCTCGCCGCGGCGGGCTATGTCCGCATCGGGCTCGATCATTTCGCCCGGCCGGACGACGCGATGGCCCGGGCGCTGCCGGAAGGCCGGCTCCACCGCAATTTCCAGGGCTACACCACCGATCCCTGCGAGGCGCTGATCGGCTTCGGGGCGTCGGCGATCGGGCGTTTGCCGCAGGGCTATGTCCAGAACGAGGTGGTCATCGGCCGCTATGCGGAGCGCATCGCCGACAATGTGCTGCCTACCGCCAGGGGTTATCGCCTGAGCGCCGAGGACCGCCTGCGGGCCGAACTGATCGAGCGCGTGATGTGCGATCTCGCGGTCGATATCGATGCAGTCTGCGCACGGCATCCGGTCGATCCGCAGGTCCTCGCTCCCGCGTTACGCGCCCTTGACCAGTTGGCGTCGGATGGCGTGATCGACTTCGACGGTAGCCGCGTGCTCCTCCCGGAGAATGCGCGCCTGTTCGTGCGCAAGGTGGCGTCGGTCTTCGATGCCCATGTCGAACAGTCGCCGCGCCGCTATAGCCGGGCCGTCTAGAGCATTTTCGATCAACCTCACCGTCATTGCGAGCGCAGCGAAGCAATCCAGGGGGACTGGGTTGAACGTCTCACCCAGTGCCCCTGGATTGCTTCGTCGCTCCGCTCCTCGCAATGACGGCTCGCGTGGTTCAATCTGATCGAAATCGGCTCAAAGCCGTTTCAGTCATCGTCGCCATGCCATTCGGCCGGCACTGGCGTCTCGACGCCGAGGTCCAGCAGGCCGATGGCGCGCCGAGCGATCTGGTCGATGATCTCCGCGACGTTGCGAGGCCGCAGATAGAAGGCCGGGACGGGTGGGGCGATGATGGCGCCATATTCCGTGACCTGCACCATGGCGCGCAGATGGCCGAGATGCAGCGGGCTTTCGCGCACCAGCAGCACCAGCCGGCGCCGTTCCTTGAGCTGGACGTCGGCGGCGCGCGCCAGCAGGTCGCCGAGCTGTCCGTAGGCGATGGCGCTGAGGCTGCGCATCGAGCAGGGCGCGACGATCATTCCGGCAGTGCGGAAGGAGCCGCTGGCGATGCTGGCGCCGATGTCGCGATGGTCATGGCAGCAGGAGGCCAGCGCTCGCGCTCGCGCCGGAGCGTCCGGGCCGATCTCGGTTGCGAGCGTCCGCTCCGCCGCCGGCGAGATCACCAGATGAGTCTCGATCAGGCGGGCTTCGGCCAGCAATTCCAGCACCCGGAGCCCGATCGCCGCGCCGGAGGCTCCGCTGATCCCGACGACGACGCGCACCGGCCGGTTCATCGAGAGCTTCCGGAAGCCGGCGTGAGCCCGAGCGAGGGCCAGAGCGTATCGATGCGGGCCATGACCTGCGGATCCATGGCCATCGGCCGGCCCCATTCCCGCTCGGTCTCCGGCGGCAGCTTGTTGGTGGCGTCGATGCCGAGCTTGCCGCCCAGGCCCGGCTTCGGCGAGGCGAAGTCGAGATAGTCGATCGGGGTATCGGAAAGCGTGACGAGATCGCGGCTCGCATCGGACCGGGTCGCGACCGCCCACATCACCTGCGCCCAGTCGCGCGGGTCGATGTCGCCATCGACGATAATGACGAGCTTTGTGTAGCTGAACTGCGGCAGCAGCGACCACAGGCCGAGCATCAGCCGCCGCGCCTGTCCCGGATAGCGTTTGGCGATGGCTACGACGGCGATTCGGTAGGAACAGGCCTCCGGCGGCAGCCAGACGTCGACCACCTCGGGAAACTGCCGCTGCAGCAGCGGCAGGAACAGGACATTGAGCGCCTCGCCGATGCGTGAGGGCTCGTCCGGCGCCCGGCCGGTGAAGGTCGAGAGATAGAGCGGCGCCCGTCGCATCGTCACCGCGGTCACGCGCATCACCGGGAAGGGCTCGACCGCATTGTAGTAGCCGGTATGGTCGCCGAACGGTCCTTCCGGCGCCGTCTCGTCAGGTGAGACCAGGCCCTCGATCACGATCTCGGCTTCGGCGGGGACGGCGAGCGGGATGCTGACGCAGGGGACCAGCGCCGGCCGCTCGCCGCGCAGCAGGCCGGAGAAGCGCAGCTCCGGGACGGTTTCCGGCAGCGGCAGCACGGCCGACAGGATCGTCGCCGGGTCGGCGCCGATCACGACCGCGACCGGCATGTCACGGCCGAGCCGGTGCCATTGCTGATGGTGGCGGGCGCCGCCGCGATGGGCCAGCCAGCGCAGGATGGCGCGGTCGCGGCCGAGCACCTGCATACGGTAGACGCCGAGATTGCCTTCATCATGGAGCGAAGGCTCGGGCGGCGCCGTCAGCACCAGCGGCCAGGTGATCAGCGGCGCAGCTTCGCCCGGCCAGCAGAGCTGGACCGGCAGCGCCGTCAGGTCGATCGCGTCGCCTCGGAAGATCCGCTCCTGCACCGGTGCGCGTCTGATCTCGCGCGGTCGCATCGACAGGGCGGCGCGGGCCAGCGGCAACGACTTCCACGCCTCCGCGAGTCCCCGCGGCGGTCGCGGTTCGCGCAGTTCGGCGAGCGTTCGGCCGAAGGCGGACAGGTTTTCGCGCTCGATCCCAAGGCCCCAGGCGACGCGTTCGACCGTGCCGAAGAGATTGGTCAGCAGCGGCATGGACGAAACCGAGCCGTCCGGCTGCAGGGGGCGTTCGAACAGCAGTGCCGGCCCCTCGTCCGCGATGACGCGCCGGTGGATCTCGGTGATCTCGTGGACGACGCTGACCGGCTCGGCGATACGCCTCAGCTGCCCGGCTGCATCAAGATGGGTGAGAAAGGCACTGAGATCGCGAAAGCGGGGCAGGGTGCGGATCGGCAAGGCAGGGGCTCCGGTTGCCGGACCATGGGCCGTTGCAATCGCGGCCGTCTTTGCGCCAGAGCAATGAGCGCTTCTCCTTCCAGCCTAGTCTCGGTTCTGGAGGTGATCGATGTCGGATCCACAGATGACCGAGCTACCGGCGATTCCGCCGGTGCTGCCGCCATGGCTGGCGCGCGCCGTCGCGCCATTGCCGCTTGCGCCGCTGCAGCCGGCGCTGGCGCTGATGCTCGCTCGGATCGGCAGATTGCACCCCGATCTTTACGGCCGCCTCGGGGAGCATGCGAACAAGCGCTTCGGCATCGATCCGACCGACCTGCCGTTCGCCTTCGTCCTCGAGCCGAAGCCGCGCCATCCGCGGGTCCGGGCTGTGCGGACTCTTCCGGCCGGTCTCGACGCCAGCATCCGCGGGCCGCTGGCGGGGCTCGTCGGCATGGCGGAGGGCACGCTCGACGGCGATGCGCTGTTCTTCTCGCGCGTGCTCTGGGTCGAGGGCGATGTCGCCGCTGCGCTCGCCCTGCGCAATGCGATCGACGATGCGCGGATCGATTTCGGAGCCGTGCTCTTCGGCCACCTCGGCCCGCTGGGCCGACGGCTGAGCGAGACTGTTCGCAGACAGCTGCAATCGCTACCCGCCGCCTCAGGAGGCCGGACGTGGAGCTGATCTGCCCGGCCGGGACGCCGGCTAGTCTCGAAGCTGCCGTCGAGGCGGGAGCGGACGCGGTCTATTGCGGCTTTCGCGACGAGACCAATGCCCGCAATTTCCCCGGCCTCAATTTCTCGCGTGACGAACTGCGCAAGGGCATCGCTTTCGCCCATCGGCATGGCGTCAAGGTGCTGGTCGCGATCAACACTTTCGCGCGTGCCGGCGCGTTCGGGCTCTGGCAAGCGGCGATCGACGACGCCGTGGCGGCCGGGGCCGACGCCTTGATCCTGGCCGATCTTGCGACGCTCGACTATGCGCATCGCCGGCATCCCGGCCAGAGGCTCCATGTCTCGGTGCAGGCCGGCGCGGCCAATCCCGACGCGATCCGCTTCTATGCCGAGAGCTTCGGCGCGCGCCGCGTCGTGCTGCCGCGCGTGCTCAACGTGATGGAGATCGCCTCGATCGTGCGGGAGAGCCCCTGCGAGACGGAGGTCTTCGTCTTCGGCGGGCTGTGCGTGATGGAGGAGGGGCGTTGCTCGCTCTCCTCCTACGCCACCGGCCAGTCGCCGAACATGAACGGTGTCTGTTCTCCGGCAAGCCACGTTGCCTATGCCGAGCGTGACGGGCGCATCGTCTCCACCCTGGGCGGTTTCACCATCAACAGCTTCGGCAAGGACGAGCCGGCGGGTTATCCAACCCTGTGCAAGGGCCGCTTCGCCACGCCCAAGGGCTCCGGCTACATCTTCGAGGAGCCCGTCAGCCTGGATGCCGCCGTGATGCTGCCGGCGCTGCGCGATGCGGGGGTGACCGCATTCAAGATCGAGGGCCGCCAGCGCGGCCGGGCCTACATCGCGGGGGTGGTGCGCTCCTTCCGCAAGATTCTTGCCGCGATCGACGAGGGGCGCAGCCCGCCTGCAGCTGGCCTTGCGGCCATGGCGGAAGGGCAGACGAGCACGGTCGGCGCCTATCGCAAGGGCTGGCGCTAGCACGCGAAGAAGAAGGAACAGGCGATGCAGCTCACCCTCGGCCCCGTCCTCTATCACTGGTCGCCGGAGCGCTGGCGCGATTTCTACTATCGGATCGCGGATGAGGCGCCTGTCGACACTGTCGTGGTCGGCGAAGCCGTCTGTTCGAAGCGGGCGCCCTTCAAGCAGGACCACATCCCCGCCGTGGTCGAGCGGCTGGAGGCGGCGGGCAAGCGGGTGCTGCATTCCAGCCTGATCCTGGTCTCGCTGCCGCGCGAGCGCCGCCAGACCCGCGAGCTAATGCAGGCCGATGAAGCCGAGGTCGAAATCAATGATCTGACCTGCCTCGCCGCATTGTCGCGGAAGCCGTTTTCGGTCGGCCCCTTCGTCAATGTCTATAACGAGACGGCGGCCGGCTTTCTGGTGGAGCGTGGCGCGACGCGCATCTGCCTGCCGCCGGAACTCCCGTTGCCTGCGGTCGCGACCATCGCTGCCGCTCTGCCGCAGGTCGCGACCGAAGTCTTCGCCTTCGGCAAGGTGCCTTTGGCGATCTCGGCGCGCTGCTACCATGCGCGCGCCCACAAGCTGACCAAGGACAATTGTCGCTTCGTCTGCGAGCAGGATCCCGACGGCATGCCCGTCAAGACGCTCGACGGCGCCGGATTTCTCTCGGTCAACGGGGTGCAGACCCTGTCGCATAGCTGTGCCAGCCTGTTGCGCGACGTCCCCTCATTGCGCCGCGCGGGTGTCGCTTCTCTGCGCCTCTCGCCGCAGGGCTGCGACATGGTCGCGGTCGCGCAATTGTTCCGCGACGCCGTCGACGAGCGGCTCGACCCGGAAGAAGCCGAGAGGCGGTTGGGCGAGATCTATCCGGACGTGCCGCTGGCCAATGGCTTCCTGCATGCGGCCCCCGGCCACACGCGTGTGGGAGCGGAAATCTAGGCGCAATGCGTTGAACCCCGTCTAAAGACGAAAGGAGCCGGTCGTGATTGATGGGCAGGGCAGGGGAGCGAGCAACGCTCATGAACCTAGCGCTCCGCCGACATCGGCGAGCGAGCTGATCGGCCGGCTGCGAAGGGTGCTGCGACCCGAGGAGCTGAATTGCACCTGTCGGGAGACGCTCGACGGTGCGCTCGATCGCTTCGACCAGCTCGAACGCCGGCGCGAATGGCGTCGGCAGCTCGCAACCGCGCGCGATCACAAGGAGCGGATTTCCGCGCTGCTTGTGTTCCTCTCGGAACTCGATGCGCTGAGCGAGGCCGAGAGCGATCGCAGCGTCTTCGAGGAACTGGCGCTCCTCTTCATCGAGATCGGGCGCAGCGCCGAAGCGGGTGCGGCCGCCTTGCGCGAATTGTGACCCCGGTTTCGGGAAGCCTGTCCCAATCCATTCCGGATTTGCGTTTTCGCAAATTGTCGCCGGTCGCAGGCCGCTAGTGTTGCGGTGCAGCGAGAGATTGATGAGCTCGCTGCGGTGATGGAGAAGACAGATGTTCAGGACCATTCTGGCCGGCGCGCTGATGGCGCTGGCGGCCGCCGGGGCGAATGCCGCGGAAGTCGAGGTCAAGATGCTCAATAAGGGCGCCGCCGGAGTCATGGTGTTCGAGCCGGCGCTGGTGAAGATCGCACCCGGCGACACGGTGAAGTTCGTTCCGACCGACAAGAGCCACAATGCGGAGAGCATTCCGGAGATACTGCCGACGGGTGCAGAGCCTTTTGCAGGCAAGATGAACGAGCAGGTCGACGTGACCTTCAAGGAGGCCGGTGTCTACGGCGTTCGCTGCAAGCCACACTACGGCATGGGGATGGTGGCGCTGATCGTGGTCGGGGAGCCGACCAATCTCGATGCCGCCGGTGCCGGCGCTGCCAAGGCTCCCGGCAAGGCGAAGCAGGTCTTCGCCGACCTCATTGCCAAGGCGGGTCAGGTCGCCAAGGCGCAGTAACCTAGAGCGTGCAGTGTTTTGACGGAACCACCACCGTCATTCCGGGGCGAGCGCGCAGCGCTCGAGCCCGGAACCCAGAACCGATGCCGGTCACCCGAAAGGCGAACAGGGCGGGGAGCCCACTTGTCGCAGCACAGCGGTTCTGGGTTCCGGGCTCGGACCTCCGGTCCGCCCCGGAATGACGGCGGTGGTTCCGTTAAAAAGAAGTAAGCTCTGGAATACCTAACGATCGGGCGCGGCCGGACGAAACCGGCCGCGGGAGGACGGTTCCGATGGCACCCATACCGAGGTTGCGCGCTTATGAGGGGCCCGCTTTGCTGTCCTATGGCTTCCGGCCATTCTTTCTTCTGGCTGCCCTGCAGGCCGGGCTGACGGTGCTGGTGTGGTTGCTGATCGTCACCGGCCATCTCGCCATGCCGACGTCCTTCACGCCAGTGGATTGGCACGTCCACGAGATGCTCTTCGGCTATCAGGCGGCAGCGGTCGCCGGCTTCCTGCTGACTGCCATCCCGAATTGGACCGGCCGGCTCCCCGTGCAGGGAACGCCGCTGCTCGTACTTGTTCTGGCCTGGCTCGCAGGCCGGGTCGCGGTCGCGCTTTCGGCCGTGATCGGCTGGCGCCTGGCCATGGCTCTCGACGCTCTCTTTCTCCTCCTGCTCGCCGGTGCGGCCGCGCGCGAGATCGTGGCGGGGCGCAACTGGCGCAATCTCAAGGTCGTGGTGCTGATCGGGCTGCTGCTGATGGCCAACCTGGCCTTCCATCTGGAGGCCGGGCTGGCCGGAAGCGCGGATTTCGCCCGTCGTTTCGCCATCGCCGTCGTGCTCTTGCTGGTCGCGTTGATTGCGGGGCGCATCGTGCCGAGCTTCACGCGCAATTGGCTGGCGCAGCGTCAGCAGGGGCGGATGCCGGTTCCCTTCGGGTGCTACGACAAGGTTGTTCTGGCGGCGAGTGCCGCTGCCCTCGGTCTTTGGGTGGCTCTGCCTGATGCTCACGCAACCGGCGTGGCATTGGCGGTCGCTTCCGGGCTTCACCTCTTCAGGCTGGCCCGTTGGGCGGGCGAGCGCACCTGGCGCAACCCCCTGCTCGTCATCCTGCACATCGGCTACCTCTTCGTGCCACTGGGCTTCGCGCTGACGGCTGCCGCGAGCCTTGGTTTCGTGACGCCTGCCGCCGGCCTCCATGCCTGGACCGCCGGCGCCTTCGGCACCATGACGCTCGCCGTAATGTCGCGCGCCAGCCTCGGCCACACAGGCCGCCCCCTCGTCGCCACAGCCGCGACCCAGCTCTGCTATGGGCTCGTCGTCATCGGCACCGTGGCGCGGATCTGCTCGGCGCTCGGCCATGGTCCGGTCGCGCTGCTGCATGTCGCCGGGCTGAGCTGGTCGCTGGCGTTTCTGATCTTTGCGGCGGACTACTGGCAGGTGTTGACCGGTTCACGCCTCGCCCCGAAGGCGACGCCCGCCGCGCAGCGGGCCTGACCGAGCCGCATTCGACAAAAACTGCAACGCGCAGGAATTGCTTATTTCGCGTTTTCCGCGAGGCGCTTCAGGGCGGGAGCATCGCAAACCACGAGCTTCTGCCGGCCGCCTTCGACCAAGCCCTGCGTCTCCCAGGCGCTGAGGATGCGCGATACCGTATGCAGGGTGGTGCCGGTCATTTCGGCGATGTCGCGCCGGGAAATCGGGAAATCGACGCGCACGCCGGTTTCGTCGCGTTTTCCGGCCTGCTCGACCAGCCTCAGCACGGCGTGAGCGACCCGGCGCTCGACTTCCTCCGTCGACATCTCACGGATGCGGGTATGGGCTTCGTCGAGGCGCTGGCCGATGGTCCGAATGGCGTTCATCGCCAGATGCGGATTGTCCTCGACGAAGCTGTCCCAGGATTCGCTCGGCCATGCTGCGACGAGGCTGTCGACGGCCGCTGTCGCGGTTCCCGGGTAGTCGGGGCGGCTGAGTGCGCGCGTAAAGCCGAACAGGTCGCCGGGATGGACGACTCGCACGATGATCTGCTGACCGTCACGCGTCACCTGCGTCACCTTCAGCCGGCCATGCAGCAGCAGATAGAATGCCTTTGCCGGGTCGCCCTGCTCGAAAACCGCTTCGCCCTGGGGGATTCGCCGCGCACTGGCCTGCGCGGTCATGCGGTCGAGCTGCGCGTCGCTCATGGCCGCGAAGAGCGGGATGCTGCGCAGCACGCTGCGATCCATTGCCACGATGCTGTCTTCCTACGGCCGGTTTGAAAAGGGCCCGCGCCCTGCCGTTACGCAGGCGGGATGCAGGATAAGACCGTAATCGCGGTGGGCGTTCAAGTGCGTCACGATACCCCGGTCAGCGCAATCCTGGCGCCTGCCAGCAAGCAGACGAGGGCGGCATAGCCGATGAGTGCGCCGGCCAGTGCCGGGCTCTCGCGTTGCAGGCGCATGAACCCCAGCACCACGAGCATCGCCTTCGTCAGACTCAGGGCAGCGATCGCAGGGCCACGAAGCCCCGCCGGCAGAACGGACGCTGCGAGCAGGCTCAAGCCCGTCGCGACGAACAGGCCGGCGAGGACGGCCGGAAGGGGGAGGGTGCGGGGGGAACGCATCTCAGCCGAGATAGATGACGGGAAGGATCAGGAGCCAGACGAGGTCGACCAGGTGCCAGACCGTCGCGACGGCGGCGACATGGCGCGGCGTCGGCCGCCAGGCGACGAGCAGCAGCAACCCGGCGACGAACGCGACATGGGCGAAGTGGAAGCCGACAACGAGCATATAGAGCTCGGGAAGGCGTCCTTCCGTCGCGGCGAGCACCGGAAGCTCACGCGCGAACGCTGCGATCTTGAGCGCGCAGAAGGTGAAGCCTCCTAAAGCCGCGGCAACGAGATTGCGGCGTGGATGATGTCCAGAGGCAGCACGAGCTGCGAAGAACCCGCTGGAGACAAGCACGACCGTGGCAATCCCGGCGAGGGTGAGGTCGAGTTCGCCGCGCAAGGCGGCCAGTGCCGGCGGATCGATCATTCCCAACAGCAGGAAGGCGCCGAGCAGCGCGCCGAAGACGATGAGCTCGCTCCAGATCAGGATCCAGAGCAGGAGCTCGATGCCATTCCCGGTTTCCGGCTGGGCGACGCCCAAGCCGCTGCGTATGGCGACGTTCATGCCGGCAGAAGCCCGCGCAACCGGTCGCGCCAGCCCTGTTCCCGGACCAGGCGGAAGCCGAGATTGTCGGGCGGGGTCGCCACGGAGCAGCCGCCGGCCTTGGGGTTGCGGATGAAGAAGCTCATCGGCGCGCGGTGCTGCCCCTCGACGACATAGATGCCGCAATTGCTGGTCTCGCCGAGCGTGCGGCCGGCCGCGTCGAGCGCGACGCGGCGCTGGCAAGTCTGCGTCCATTCCCAGATGTTGCCGGCGATGTCGTGGATGCCGTGCTCGTTGGCGCCGAAGCTGCCGACCGGGCGAGGCGCCGGATCGTTCGCCGCCTTGCGGTTGGCCTCGCGTTCGTAGTCGGCGAGCCAGCGCAATGCCGGATTGGTCTCGCCACCGTCCAGGCCGCGCGCATCGTCGACGAAGCGCGAGCCGGCGGCATGCGCCCATTCAAGATCGGTCGGCAGGCGCCAGACGGTCCCCGTCTCGCGCGACAGCCAATTGGCATAATCGGTGGCATCGACATGGCTGACGCCGGTCACCGGCAGGTCGCCGCGCGACGCGGGCTGATCGAGGCGCTTGCAGGCGCCGGCCCCGACGCAGCGCGTATAGTCGGCGGCCGTGACCTGATAGCGCATGATCTCGAGGGGCTGCCTGATCCGGACGGTGCTGCGCGGGGCGTCGACCGGGCGGCTGGCGCGGCTGTATTCGCCGTCAATCCGGTGCAAGAGCGTGGCCGGCGGCACGACAGCCGTCTGCGGTAGGGGGAAAGCCGGTGCAGTGCGATGCGCGGGGCCGGCCACCAGAAGGGCCACGGCACCTGCCATGAACAGGAGCCCGAGAGAGGTCGTCAGCCTCGGCAGCGAGAGATGCAGCGTCGTAACCATGGCGGAAGCCCATGAGAGCATTTTCGAGCGAAGTGGACACCGGTTCGCGTGAAGAAAATGCGATAAAACAAAGGCATAGGGCATTTTCGCGATTCAGAGGAACGCGGAAATGCTCTCGGGAAGGGCTGCCTCCCCGCGGAAGCGGGGAGGCAGGAGGACGTCAGATGCCGGCGGGGGCCAGGAGCTGCTTCATCAGATCGTCGTTCCACTCGCCCTCGACCTTGAAGTGTCCGGCGGCGCCGAGCTCGAAGGCCTCGATCAGGTTGTGGTTGACGTAGGCGTAGATGCCCGGCTGCAGGAAGGTGTAGAGCGCAGCTCCGGCGCAGCCGCCGGGGATGAACCAGGTTTCCAGATCACGCTCCGGCGGGTTGCGGAACTTGCCGGTGGCCCAGACATAGTCGCCGTGGCCGCCGATCAGGTGCGGGCGGGTGTCGCGGTTGGCCTGCGAATGGACGATCAGCACGGTCTCGCCGACCTTGGCGGTCATGGCGTTCTTGCCGGTCAATCCGCCGACCCTGCCATTGAAGACGATATGGGTCGGAGTCAGCGTCCGCATCGCCTTCTGCACGTCCTCATGGGCCTCGCCGACGCTGGCATAGCGCTTGAATTTGCCGTTCTCGTCGCGCGGGACATAGAAGTCCTGCTCGCCGACGTAATAGACCTTGTCGTATTTCAGCGGCTTGCCCTGATGGTCCTTCAGCCCGTCGCGCGGCAGCACCATGATCGCGCCGTTCATGCCGGCGGTGACGTGCCAGGGCACCATGCCGGGAGGGGCGCAGTGGTAGACGAACACGCCCGGCCGGGTGGCCTTCCAGCGCAGCACGACCTTCTCGCCGGGGTTGACTTCGGTCAGCGCACCGCCGCCGAGCGCGCCTGTCGACGAATGGAAGTCGATGTTGTGCATCAGCTCATTCGTTTCGGCGTTGATCAGCGTGAGTTCGACATAGTCGCCCTCGTGCACGACCATCAGTGGGCCGGGGACCGTGCCGTTGAAAGTAAAGGCGAAGGTCTCGGTGCCGGCGTCGTCGAGGACGATCTTCTTCTCGCGGATCGTCATCTCGAACTCGACGACCTTCGGGCCGCCGGTCGCGATCTGCTCATGCGCCTGCACGAAAGGCGGATCGACCAGCTTCGCCTTGACGCGCGGCAGCTTCGCCACATCCGCGGCCGAGGCCTTGCTCATCACGGCCTGCGCCTGAGCCGGCGTAGAAGCAGCCTGGACGAGTGCCCCGGTGGCTGCTGCTCCCGCCAGAATGCTGCGGCGGGTCAGTTTGAGCTCTTCGCCCATGGCTTGTCTCCTTGCCCAATGACCGGAGATCTACCGGTCATGAGGACTTTAGGAGACTGGCGAAATCTCTCTTTGTTGCAGCACAACATCTTTGACGATAGCGCCATCCGCAATCATTCGGCGGCGACCATTGCAGGTTCCCAGGCCGGCTCGTAAGTGAGCGTCACCACGACATCCGTGACGCCTTCCACCGCTCCAGCCGCCATGGCGACAGCTTCCTTCAGGAAGCCGGCCAGCGGACAGCCGCGGGTCGTCGTGGTCATGGTGATGGCGATCGCTCCGTCCGGCGTCGCTCTGATCGCGTAGATCAGGCCGAGATCGACGACGCTGCGGCCCATTTCGGGATCGAGCACGTCACGCAGCGCGATCTCGACGAGGCGTTCCAGGTTGACGCTCATTAGTGAGCACTCCCGCCGCCGTGACGCACAAGCAGGCGATAGGCCGTGCCGGATGCGTCGAAATTGCCGGCCCATTCGTGCTGGCGTTTCGCCAGCTCCGGGAAGAGGAAGACCGGCTCGCGGGCCAGGAGCGCAAACAGAACATCGCCCGGCTGCAGGCCCTCGAGCGTCTCGAGGATGCGCACCATCGGCTCGGGTGGCTCGAGGTCGATGAGGTCCAGCTCCGCAGCCGGTTCGCCCCAGAAAAGAGCCGAAGGAGCGCTGCCGATGGCGAGGCCTTCACTCTCGTCCGGGGGCTGGACGGGGGAGAAGGTCACTTCCCAATCGCCGTTGCCGAGCGCTTGCTCGCTTGCTGCGAAGCCGCGATTGGCCATGACGGAGAACAGCGGCACCGGCCTGAACGGCGCGATGAGGCGAAGGGCCTGGCCGGGGACCAGTGCGCTGACGGCGTCCATGATCGCCTGGAACGGCTCCTCGCCGGCCCGCAGCATCGGTCTGACGTCAAGCTCGCGGGCTAGCGGCGTTTGGGTGGTCGACATGAGGTGGTCTCCTTTCGCCGATGCGTGCAAACAGCAGCCATGGGCGTTCATGCGCTGGCGGCCGGGCGTTGGCCTTGATCTCAGACAAGCGGCGCACGCGCACGAGCTCCGCGGCAACTCCGGCGGTCCCCACCAGGCAGGTCAGCATGGCCAAGCGGAAGCCGGAGGCCGCTCCGACAACCAGGGTGGCGGGTCCCAGCGTGGCGCCTGCAAAGTAGAGCGCGAACCACCAGCCGGTGCGCGGCAGCGCGACGAGGTCACCGACGCGCGGCGCCGGGCCGTGCCCGAGCCGGGGCGCATAGGTTTCGAGCCAGGTCATGAAGGAGACGATCTTCACGAGCTGGGCGAGCGTCAACCCACCGAGCCAGCCGAAGGCGAGAAGGAAGATCAGCGCCGCTACGACGCCCTCTTCGGCACCGGCAGCGACAGCAATCGGCGTGAGCGCGGTGCCGAGGCCGAGCGAGGCATAGGCCGGGACGCTGGCGAGCATGTTGATGTCGAGCGCCTTGCGCCGACGCGTGCGATAGAGGGCGAGGATGTCCCGGCCGTAGAACGCGCTCGCTATGGCGAGCCCGCCGAGCGCCGTCGCGACCCATCCGGTTCCCGGTTCGAAGCCGGCGCAGGGAGCGACCAACCCGGCAAAGGCGATCCCGAGCCCAAGGCCTGCACATACCAGCACTGGCCGCACGCGGCGGACGGGCGGTTCCGGCGACATCATGAACATGACGAAGAGCCGGTAGCTGACGCCGAAGGCGATGAGGCCCAGCCAGCCACCGAGGCCGAGCAAGGCATGAAAGGGCAGGCCGTCCGGCAGCACCGCGAGGTCGCCGAGCCAGACCCCGCGGCCGGACAGGATCGCGGCGAAGACCGCGCCGCTCAGCGCCGTGGCGGCGAGGCAGGCCAGACCAGCCAGGACGAAATATGCGAACAGCGTGACCGGCCGCGCGCTCAGCAGCGTCGCCACCAGCATCAGCCCGAGCAGGGCAAAGCCGGTCAGCAGACCGGCGGCTGCCAGCGGCAGCAAGTCCAGCGGCCCGTCGATCCAGCCGGCGAGCGTCGCGAAGCCGGCGCAAAGCAGGAGGAGACCGCCGATGAGCGCTAGGAGCGCGGGCAGGGCCAACTGCGGGAAGGCGAGAGGGCGGGAGACCAGGACCGGCACGAATTGCAGCAGTGCCCCCGCCATGGCGAGGCTGAGCCAGCCGATCACCACGATATGGACGAGGATGAGCGTCGCAGGGTCGCCCAGGCCAGCCGCCGGGTAGCCCAGGCCGGCGATGGCGAGGGCCTCGGCTGCGAGCAGGAAGGCGAGCGCGGCCGCGAAATAGCTCATCGTCCAGCGGGACAGCGATGCCATCGGCATGGCTGCGGTCTCCCGGTCAGGCGGCTTCAGTGGCCGCAGGTGCAGGAATGGCCTTCGTCATGGCCGCCGCAATCGGCGGCATGCTCTTGGGCCTCTTGGGCGCCGGCTTCGTTGCGGCCGATCTCGACCTGCCAGACATCCGGACCCGGCACGATATAGGCCCAGGAGTAAGCGCCGGGATAGCGAGCCTCGATCTGCCGCCGCAGCGGCGCGGGATCATGGTCGTTGACGATGCTGAAGGCTTCGCCCGGCGCCAGACGCTCCAGGATGCCGAAGATCGTAGCGTGGCGGACGACGGGCGGAATCGCGCGCACGTCCAGCGGTTCGAGGGGCAGGGTGGTCATGGTTTCCGGCTCCGTTGCGGCCCCGAATGCGGGGTGTCATTCAGCCTAGCCGGGTCGTGTCTGTGGCAATTTGTCGAGGCTCAAACAGTGCGCGCTTGGCCCGCGTCACTGTTCGAGGAAGAGGAAGGCGGCAATGGCGAGCGACATCAGCACGGCCGTCACGACGCCGCCCTTCTGCAGCACGCCCATGCGATAGAGCATCACGGCCATCGCGATGATGGCCGGCGTAGCGACGGCAAGACCCATCTGGGCGTCGGTCATGGTGTTCTCCTCGGAGCGTGCTGATTTTACATGGAGTCACGCCGTCATCCCGGGCTTGCCCTACGGCTGTCCGGTTCGTTTTGAGGACCGTCTCGGAAAGCACAATGGATCGAATGCTTTCCATAGAATTGCGACGGAGATGACAGGCGCGGGGAACCCCTCCCCCTTGTGGGGAGGGGCAGGGGTGGGGGGCGAACGACTGGGTTCAACGCTCACCAAGCGGAACTACCCCCATCCCCATACCCTTCCCCACAAGGGGGAAGGGAGGAGCCCGCCCCGGCACCCGCCAGCGCGACGCAAACCGGACAGCCGTGGGTCAAGCCCAGGATGACGGCGTGGTTCCATGTAAAATCAGCACGCTTTAGGCGGCCAGCGCGCGGTAGATCGCTGGCAGTGCCGCCGGCAGGCGGTCGAGCTTCGAGACCACGGCGTGGCCGTTGCGGCCGAAGAGATGCGGGATGTAGGCGCGGGACTCACGGTCGACCGTCACAGCGAAAACGCAGATGCCGCCGCGGCGCGCCTCGATCACCGCCATGCGTGTGTCCTCCATGGCGAAGCGGCCTTCGTAATGGTCGATGTCGTTGGGCTTGCCGTCGGTCAGGACAAGCAGCAGCTTGCGGCGATCCGGGCGGGCCTTGAGCCCGGCCGCGGCATGGCGGATCGCCGTGCCGATGCGGGTGTAGTAGCCGGGCCTGAGCGCGGCGATGCGCGCCTCGACTGCCGGCCCCATCGCCTCGTCGAAGCGCTTCAGCGTCTCGATCCGGACCCAGTCGCGGCGGCGCGAGGTGAAGGTCAGGATCTCGTGGCGGTCACCGCAGGCCGCCAGGCCATGGGCGAAGACGGTCAGCGCCTGCTTCTCGACATCGAGCACGCGCAGATCGTCGAACCAGGAATCGGTCGAGAGCGAGACGTCCATCAGCGTCGTCACGGCGAGATCATGCGCCTGCGGCCGTGACGCCAGATGGATGCGGTCGCTGCCGGCCCCCCCGGCGGCGAGATCGGCCTGCCGGCGCACGACCGCGTCGAGATCGAGATCAGGGCCGTCCACCTGGCCACGTTGCGGTTCGCGCAGGGGGCGCAGCGCCTCGAACTGACGGCGGACCTGGCGCACCAGCGCGCGCGTCGCAGCGTCCTGTGCGGGCGGCTCCAGCTCCTGCCGGGCCGTCGCGGCGAGCACCCGGCAGTGATCCTCGCGATAGGAGGCGCTGCGGAAATCCCATTCCGGGTAGGTCAGCGCGCCGGCGAGGGCGGCATCGTCGATCGCCTCCGGCGGCAGATCGAGATCGAAGCGGAAGCGCGAGGCCGGCCGGCCCTTGCACTCGCTCAGCACCATGTCATCGAGCTCGTCCGCCGCTTCCGGATCATGTTCCTCGCTGTCGTCGGACGGTCGATCGACCGCGACCATCTCCGACATCGCCAGGATCTTCTCGAAGCGGTTGAGGATGAACGGGCTGCGCTCGCGCCATTCCTGCGCCGTCTCGTCGCGGCTGGCGGCATAGGTCTTCATCTGCTCCTCGGCGCGGGTCGAGGCCGGCGGTGGCTGGTCCTCGTCGCGCCGGCGGGTACGGGCGGGCGCGGCCGCGCTCGCCAGCGGCCAGAGAGGCACCCCAAGTGCCGGCAGATAGCCGGCCGGCGCCTTCGCCGGCCAGCTCCCCGGACCGAGGTCGATGTCTTCGCCACGCAATAGCGCACGGATCAAAGCTTCGATCCTCGCTTCGGTCGCCGGCAGACCTTCCCGCTGTCGGGTTGCGAGCATCATCGCAGCGAGGCGCCGATAGCTCGGGGCGAGGCCGGGGAAGGCCGTCAGGACCGTTTCCACCAGCCGGCTCGCCGCTGCGAGGAGGGCGATGTCACGGTGAAGCGGATCGTGTTCGGGCACCGGGGAGGGCGCCATCACGGCCATGCAGGCCGCGAGCCAGATATAGAGGTCGCGGTTCAGCCTGGGCTGGGGAAACAGCGCGATCTCGGCCGGAAGCTGCAGGCTGTCCGGGGTGCGCCGCGCCTGCGCCAGCCGCTCCTCGCCGAGGCCGACGCGCTGGCGCAGATTGAGCCGATGACCGGCAACGCGCTCGCGGGCCGGCACGATCCGGACACCGGGCTCGCCGCCGAAGCCGCGAAAGCAGACGGCGAGTGTCGGCGCCATGCTCGCGAGCGTTACCGCCGCCTGCGGATGATGCGGCAGGCTCGCGGTCCCGCCGACCAGCTTGTGCCAGAAACGTCCTACCGTCTCTTCCAGTTCGAGGAAGTCCAGCATCGCGCACCGCCTATCCCAGGACCGCGCGGGCGACCTCGACGAGCCCAGCCCGCACCTCCGGCTCGTCGGTCAGCGGCTCGATGATGGCGGCCATCACGGCCTCGGAGCGCGGCAGGCCCGCCGCGATCAAGCTCGCAGCATAGACGACGAGACGGGTCGAGACGCCTTCCTCGATGTCCTGCCCCTTCAGCGTGCGCAGGCGCCGGGCGAGATCGACCAGCGGCGCGACCGCGGCCTCGTCGAGCCCGCTTTCCCGCGCCACCACGGCGATCTCCTGCTCGCGCGGCAGGAAGTCGAAGCTGATCGAGACGAAGCGCTGACGGGTCGAGGGCTTCAGGTTCTTGAGCAGGTTCTGATAGCCGGGGTTGTAGGAGACCGCGATCATGAAGGAGGCGGGGGCGGCCAGCAGCTCGCCGGTGCGCTCCAGCGGCAGGATGCGCCGGTCGTCAGTGAGCGGGTGCAGCACCACCGCGACGTCCTTGCGGGCTTCGACGATCTCGTCGAGGTAGCACAGCCCGCCTTCGCGCACGGCCCGCGTCAGGGGCCCGTCGGTCCACACCGTCTCGCCGCCCTTGAGCAGATGACGACCGGTCAGGTCGGCGGCGGAAAGATCGTCGTGGCAGGCGACTGTGAACAGCGGCAGCCCGAGCTTTGCCGCCATATGGGCGACGAAGCGCGTCTTGCCCGAGCCGGTCGGCCCCTTGAGCAGCAGCGGCAGGCGCCGCTCCCAGGCCTTCTCGAACAGGAAGCGTTCATGGCCGGAGGCGGTATAGGCGGGGATGTCGAGCGCGTCATTGGCGGGAGCCGGGATAGGCGGGCGCGGGATCATGTTCATGATGGAAATCCTCGGGACAGGGAGACGGCCGCCCGCCGGCCCGCAAGGCCGGCGGGCTCAGGCATCATTCCGCCGGCTGGGCGAGCGCGGTCGGCTCAAGGCTGCGCTCGCGGCGGGGCACCAGCACGGCCCAGGCGAACATCAGCGCCGAGATCACCACCACCGTGCCGGAGCCGAGCCGGACCCAGTAGAACAGGGCGATCTGGTCCTGGACCTCCATGAAGGACTGGCCGAGGACGCGCTGGAGATGGACCTGAACCACGCCGGCGAAGGTCAGCGCGAAGGTCATCACCGACATCGCCGTGACCATCATCCAGAAGCTCGTGATCGAGAGCCACTGGTTGTAGGGCGCACGTCCCTTCAGCTCGGGGATGGCATAGGCCATCACCGCCAGATTCAGCATCACATAGGCCCCGAAGAAGGCGAGGTGGCCATGGGCGGCGGTGACCTGCGTGCCATGGGTGTAGTAGTTCACCGAGGACAGCGTGTGCAGGAAGCCCCAGACGCCGGCACCGAAGAAGGCCATCACCGAGCAGCCGATCGACCAGAGCAGCGCCGCCTTGTTGGGATGGTTGCGGCCCGCCTTCCAGGTCATGTGGAAGGTGAAGAGCACCATGGAGAAGAAGGGCGCGACCTCCAGCGTCGAGAACAGCGAGCCGATCCACTGCCAGTATCCGGGCGCGCCGATCCAGTAATAATGGTGGCCGGTGCCGAGGATGCCGGAGAAGAGGGCGAGGCCGACGATGACGTAGAGCCACTTCTCGACCACCTCGCGGTCGACGCCGTTGAGCTTGATCATCAGGAAGGCCAGAACCGAGGCCATGATCAGCTCCCAGACGCCCTCCACCCAGAGATGGATGACGTACCACCAGTACATCTTGTCCAGCGCCAGGTTGGCCGGGTTGTAGAAGGCGAAGAGGAAGAACACCGCCAGGAGCCACAGGCCCATCAGCAGGATGTTGGTGACGGTGGTCTTGCGGCCCTTCAGCGAGGTCATGGTGACGTTGAACAGGAACATCAGCACGACGATGACGATGCCGACCTTGATCGCGAAAGGCTGTTCGAGGAATTCGCGCCCCTCATGGATGCGGAAGAGATAGCCAACCACCGTGACGCCGGCGGCGATGAAGAAGATCCAGAACTGCGCCACGGCCAGTTTCGGGCTGTAGAGTTCGGTCTGCGCCTCTTCCGGCAGCAGGTAGTAGGTCGCGCCCATGAAGCCGAGCAGCAGCCAGACCACCAGCGCGTTGGTGTGGATCATCCGCACGATGTTGAAGGGCAGGATGACCGAAAGCGTATTGGGCAGGACATAGATCAGTCCCGCCACGACCCCGAAGGCGACCTGCGCGATGAACAGGGCGAGCGCTCCATAGAAATAGAGCATCGCGACGTTCTGGGTCTTGTATCTCGTCGTGTTGTAGCCTGGCATGGCTCTCTCCTGTCGCGACGTCTCAGCCGGCATCGTTGGGCGGCCAGTTCTGGGTCTTGATCCGGCTCGTCCATTCAAGGAAATCGGCCAGATCCTTGAGTTCCTGCTCGGTCAGATTGAATTGCGGCATCTGGCGCCGTCCCTCGATTCCGCTCGGCTGGGCCTGCATCCAGGCCTTGAGACTCTCCCGCGCGCCTGCCGGGTCCTTGTCGCCGCCATAGCGCTTCCAGACATTGCCGAGCTCGGGCGCGAAATAAGCGCCTTCGCCGAGAAGCGTGTGGCAGTTGATGCAGGAGTTGCGCTCCCAGACATGCTTGCCGCGGGCGACCGCGGGGGTCAGGGTCGACTCATCGGTGGACTTCGTCCGCATGAACCAGTGGCTGTGCGCGGTGAGCCCGACGAAGATGGCGAAGAAGAAGATCGATCCGCCGTAGAAGACATTTCGGGCTCCCGCCTTTGTCAGACGTTCGGCCATGCGTTCACCCTTCCGTTGCGAGGGTTTGCGGGGTGGCGCCGGCAAGGCCGGCTCGTGAAACCCCGCATGCGGACGGCAGGGGGCCAAGCGGTGATAGCGAGGCGATCCGCGGGCTTCTTTGCGTTTGGGCAAACAGCGATGAAGAGCTTCAGGGGAGCTCTTCGGCCGGCATCCTGGAGCCGGTCATTCCCCGCCAGCGCATCCGAACCCATTGGTGAGCGGGCACTCCTACCGGGGTTGGACACGGCTCGGCGGCGACCGGCCATCGAGGTTCCGCATCGCTAATAAAATAGCATTGACTAATTAATTAGCTGAGACTATTTGATTGGCCATGATAGCAACTGCCTCCATCGACGCCGTCATGCAGGCGCTCGCCGTTCCGACCCGGCGGGCGGTGTTCGAGCGGATTATCCGGTCCGGCGAGATCACCGTGGTCGAACTGACGCGGGGGAGCGGCGTGACCCAGGGCGCCATCTCCCAGCATCTGAAGTCGTTGAAGCAGGCGGGCCTGGTCGCCGAACGCCCCGAGGGCCGGAACGTCTATTACCGCGCCCGGCCCGAAGGCCTCGAGCCGCTGGCCGACTGGATGAGCCATTATGGCGCCTTCTGGCGCGACCGGTTCGCCGACCTCCGTGCCCTTCTCAAGGAGATCGATCCATGAACGACATTGCATCCGACATCAGGGACATCGTGGTCGAGGAGCTCTTTCCGCACGCGCCGGAGACGCTCTGGAAGACTTTGACCACCGGAGAGCTGATTGGCCGCTGGCTGATGGCGCCGACGGGATTCGAGCCGGTGAAGGGCAAGCACTTCACCTTCCAGACCAAGCCCGCCGGCGCGTGGGACGGCACCATTCATTGCCAGGTGCTGGAGGTTATCCCGAACGAGAGCCTCGTCTACAGCTGGAAAGGCGGGCACGAAGGGAACGCCGGCTACGGCTCGCTGCTGGAAACCGTCGTCACCTGGACGCTCTCCAGAACGGCGAACGGAACGCGCCTGCGCCTCGTCCATGCCGGCTTCGTCGTGCCGAGGAACCAGTCCGCTTTCGAGACCATGGGCAATGGCTGGAAGAAGGTCGTCCCGAGCATCGGCAGCATCGCCGGCGAGCAGGGCTGACCGGGCGCGAAGCCGGGCCTCCGGAGCGAATCCCCGATCGCCGCGACCTGCGCGATCCATCGATGCTTCATGACAGGAGAGAAGAATGAGCGACGCTTATACCGGCGGCTGCGCCTGCGGTGCGGTCCGCTACGAGATCTCTTGCGAGCCGATCTTCATGAACGACTGCCAGTGCCGCGACTGCCAGCAGACGAGCGGCACCGGGCATGGCTCCTATCTGACCTTCCCGTCACGCACGCAGGTGAAGCTAGCGGGTGAGGCGACGCATTGGGACATGGTTGCCGACAGCGGCAAGGTGAAGACGCGCGGCTTCTGCCCCGCCTGCGGATCGCCGGTCTACCTGACATTCGCGGCTATGCCCGATCTGTTCACCGTGCACGCCGCGAGCCTCGACGATCCGAGCCGGTACGCGCCGCGAGTGGTGACCTACGGCGTGCGCGGTCACGGCTGGGACTACGTCGATCCGGACCTGCCGACGTTCGAGACAATGCCGCCGGGGTGAGGGGGCGGATCACGCTGGCCACTGACAAGGAAAGGCGGGCCTACGACTAGACCACATCGCAACAAGTATGGCCGTCGCGCCCCGGCGCTGCCATCGATCCAAAGGGATTAGCCCATTTGTGTTCATTGTGGGCCCGGGCGTACCAGCCTAAAATTGTGATGGGCGCTGGGGTAACTCAGTGGGAGCATACCATGTCTCACCGCGTCCCATTTACCCCGGGTGATCTGACCGATCATCAATTGGGCACCGATGACATCCTCGCCGGCGATCCGAGCAACAATGTCTTGATCGGCGATGCCGGCGGCAGCCTGCTCGATTTCTCCAGGGGCGGCAACGACACGTTTACCGGGGGCGCCCCCTCCAACTACACCTTCTATGGTGACGCGGTTGGCAGCATGTTCGATCATGCTCAGGGCGGCGACGACTCTTTCAGGGGGGCGCTCAGCTCCACCAACACTGGTTACGGTGACGTGGGTGGCGACATGCTCGACCACAGCACCGGCGGCAACGACGTTTTCCGGGGCGGGGGCATCTCCATCAACACTTTTATCGGTGATGCGGGCGGCCGGATGTCCGACCAGGCTCAGGGCGGCGATGATCGTTTCCTGGGCTCCGCCCTATCCGAAAACACTTTCACCGGTGATGCGGGCGGCGATATGTCCGGCCATGCTCGGGGCGGCAACGACAGCTACTTCGGCGGCGGCTTCGCGTCGCACAACGTTTTCTACGGAGACAGCGGCGGCAGCATGTTCGACCATGCTCAAGGCGGCAATGACAGCTTCACCAGCGAGACCCTCCGGGACATTTCCAACACTTTCTACGGTGATGCGCGCGTCGACATGTCCGATTTTACCCAGGGCGGCAACGACGATTTCACCGGCGGCGCCCTCTCCAGCGACAACACTTTCTACGGTGACGCCGGGCGCAACATGTCCGGTCATGCTCAGGGCGGCGATGACAGCTTCACAGGCACGAGAGCCTTGTCCTCCTACACTTTCTACGGTGACGCGGGCGGCGACATCTCCGACTTTGCCAAGGGCGGCAACGATACGTTCACGGGCAGTTTCAACTCCCTCAATACTTTCTTCGGTGATGCGGGCGGCAACATGTCCGGCCATGCTCAGGGTGGCGATGACGTCGCGCTCCTTCCCGGCAATGGGGGATTCGCCGCGCAGTTCGTGAATCTGGCCTATGGCGACGCGCTGACGATGTCCGGCGATGCTATAGGCGGCAATGATCGCCTGTCGGGCGACACCGGTGCCGGGGATGTTCTCGACCAGTTCTACGGCGACGCGCAATCCATGTCCGGAGCGGCGAAAGCCGGCAACGATACGCTGACCGGCGGCAGCAACACCGGCGGCGGCACGGTGACCAACACTCTCTTCGGTGACGCAGCAGAGCTGTCGGGCTTCGCCAAGGGCGGCGATGACACCCTGATCGCCGGGACCGCTGCACCCGGATCCGCGGTCAGCAACGACATCTGGGGTGACGGACAACTGAGCGACCACGCTCAGGGCGGGGCCGATCTGTTCGTGTTCAAGGATGCTGGCTCGACGACGGTGGGGACGAATAACACCATCGAAGACTTCAGCCAGGACCAGCAGGACAAAATCGAGTTCAGCGGCGTGGCGGGCGTGCAATCCTTCGCCGATCTGACCATCGCGCAAAGTGGCGCCGACACCGTCATTACCGCAGGAGCGGATCAGGTTACTCTCCACAATTTCACGAACCCGCTGACAGCGAATGATTTTTTCTTCGTCTGAAAGCGGAAGCAGCTTGGCCGGTTGCCTATGCAGCGGAGCGCGGCCGGCCCGTTGCGGACGCTTCTGGTTCATGCGAAGCCGCGCCAATCTTGGAGCGAGCCAAGCAATGGGCTCGATGGGTCAAGCGTGACGCCGTCGCTCTTTGGATTGCAGCCCGATCCGCGGACGCCGTCGATCGCGAAAGTCGTTGCCGCCGCAGTCGCTGCCTACGCTCTCAGTCCAATCGACCTCATTCCGGATTTCATCCCGGTACTGGGTCATCTGGATGATCTGCTCATCGTGCCCGCCGGCATCGCTCTGGCTGTCCGCCTCATACCGGCTGGCCTCATGGGCGATTTTCGGAGGAAGGCTGACGAGCGCGCCGGGCGACCGCGTAGCGCAGTTGTGGCTACGGTCATCGTCCTCATCTGGTTGTTGAGCCTGGCTGCCTTGGGTTTTTGGGCTCTCCGGCATTTCCGCTAGCCTCCCATGCCGGACGCCATGAATGCCCGGCCCAGGCCGTTCTCGGCGCGATCGGTTTCCGGTTCGGCTCGCGCTCCCGCGCGCCGGTCGGCTCAGATCCTGCGGCGGGGGATCGCGCTCGCATAGGTGTTGAGCGAGAGCAGGTGCCGATCGGCGCGCTGCAGCGATTCCAGCGCCGTCGCACGGTCCTTGTTCGCCAGCAAGCCGCACAGCACTTCGGATACGGCCAAGGCGGGGGTCAGCGTGTGGAAGAAGCTCTGGCTCTCGGTTGAGCAGAGGATCGCATGATCGGCGATGCCGACGAGCGGCGAGACCTCGCTGTCCGTGATCGCCACGATGCCGAGCCCCTTCTCGCGGGCGAGTTGTGCGAGCTCGAGGCTGTGGCGAGCATAAGGATTGATCGAGATGGCGAGCAGCACATCCTCAGCGCCCGCCCGGATCAGCCCGTCGCCGACCGTATCGGCCGGCCCGTCGAGATGGATCGTCTTCTCGCCGAGCAGCGCCATCACATAGTGGAAATGCCAGGCGACCGAGTGGCAGGAGCGTAAGCCCAGCACATAGATCCGGCGCGCCTGTGCCAGCCGGTCCGCAGCAGCGGAGAGGCGCTCCAGCGAGGCCGGTTCCGACAGCCGCGCGATCTGCGCGGCCAGGCCCTGCAGCATCCGGCGCGAGAGCTGCGCTGCCGCCATGTCCTGCTCGCTCTCGCCGTGCTGCATGGCACGCGCCGCAAAACCGTCGGCGCGGAAGCGCAGCGCCTCGGCGTGATGGGCGCGGATGTCGTCATAGCCCGATAGGTCGAGGAACTTGGCGAGCCGCGTCATGGTCGAGGGCTGCACGCCGGCATTGCGCGACAATTCCCGCATCGAGACCAGCGCCACCTCCTGCGGGTGTTCGAGGATGTAACGCGCGGCCTGCTGCAATTGCGGCGACATGCCGTCGAAACGGCTGATGATGCGGTCGCGCAAAGGGTCGTTCTGCAACATTTGAATCGCGCCCTGCCTCTCTTTCCTGCCGACCATTCCCGCGCGCCCGGCGGATTTCAAACGGATTCTGCGGTTTCCCTCAGCCTTCAAGCCGCTTTCGATTGTTTTGTTTCGTTGCAACAGTATCGGACTCAATCGTTTCCTATTTGTATCATTTAAAACAAATGTTGCAATGCGGATAAAGCTGTGCGATGAGCGGCGCGCCGCGGCGGCCTGTCCGCGCCAGTCCGGGAAGCTGAGATGACCAGAATTCTCCACCGCTCCATCGGAGGCCGGCTGCCCGAGGCGGTCGCAGGGCAGGGTGTCTTTATTACCGACAAGGACGGGCGCAGCTATATCGATGGTTCGGGCGGCGCCGCCGTCTCCTGCCTCGGCCATGGCCACCCCGAGGTGCTGGCCGCGATGCGCGCGCAGATGGACCGCATCGCCTACGCGCACACCTCCTTCTTCACCACCGATGTCGCCGAAGAACTGGCCGAGCGCCTGGTCGGGCTGGCGCCCGAGGGCCTCGATTACGTCTATCTCGTCTCCGGCGGTTCGGAGGCTGTCGAGGCGGCCATGAAGATGGCGCGGCAGTATTTCGTCGAGATCGGCCAGCCGCAGCGCCGCCATTTCATTGCGCGCCGGCAGAGCTATCACGGCAACACGCTGGGCGCGCTGGCCGCCGGCGGCAATGCCTGGCGGCGGGCGCAGTTCCAGCCGATCCTGCCGCAGACCCACCATGTCTCGCCCTGCTACGCCTATCGCGACCAGAAGCTGGGTGAGACGTCGGAAGCCTACGCCGCCCGCCTCGCCGACGAGCTCGAGGCAAAGATTCTCGAGCTCGGAGCTGAGGAGGTCATCGCCTTCGTCGCCGAGCCGGTGGTGGGCGCGACGCTGGGCGCCGTGGGCCCAGTCGCGGACTATTTCGCCCGCATCCGCCGCATCTGCGACAAATATGGCGTGCTGCTGATCCTCGACGAGGTGATGTGCGGCATGGGTCGCACCGGCACGATGTTCGCCTGCGAGCAGGAGGGCATCGCGCCCGACCTCGTCACCATCGCCAAGGGGCTTGGCGGCGGGTACCAGCCGATCGGCGCGGTGCTGCTCTCGGACAAGATCTACCGCGCCTTCGCCGAAGGCTCGGGGCTCTTCCAGCACGGTCACACCTATATCTGCCACCCGATGGCGGCGGCTGCGGCGAACAAGGTCGTCGAGCTCATTTCCCAGCCTGAGATGCTGGCGAATGTCCGGCTGATGGGCGAGCGCCTGCAGGCCGGGCTCGATGCGCGCCTCGGCCAGTCGCCGCATGTCGGCGACATCCGCGGACGAGGGCTGTTCCGCGGCATCGAGATCGTTGCTGACAAGGAGAGCAAGGCGCCCTTCGATCCAGCGCTGAAGATGCATGCCCGGATCAAGAAGGAGGCGATGGCCCGCGGCCTGATGAGCTACCCGATGGGCGGCACCATCGACGGCCGGCTGGGCGACCATGTGCTGCTGGCGCCGCCCTACATCATCGGTCCCGAGGAGATCGACCAGATCGTCGAGCGGATCGGCGGCGCGATCGACGCGGCGGTCAAGGGCTGACGACCGCCATGATGCCCCGCATCGCCTTCGCCGGCTTCAATCTCGAATCGGTCACGGCCGTTCCGCAGATCGTGGAGCTGGCGGAATTCGAGCGCGTCTGCGTGCGCGGGGCGGAGCTGGTCGAACGGTTTCGCGGCACCAACACGGTTCCGGGTGGCTGCCTGAAGATCTGCGAGGCGGAAGGCGCGGAGTTCGTGCCGCTGTTCCACACGCTGCTCGGCGCGCTCGGCCCGGCTTCGGACGAGGCGGTTGCGCATTACACGCGCGAGATCGTCGAGGGCCTCGACAAGAGTGGCCCGCTCGACGGCGTGATCCTGTTCCTCCACGGTGCCTGCTGGGCGCCGGGCTTCGCGGATGTCGAGCGGCACGTCATCGATGCGGTACGCGCTGCCGCGCCGTCGCTGCCGATCGCCGTCGCGCTCGACTATCACGGCAACATCGACAGCGAGACCCTTCGCAGCGCGGATATCGCCGTCGCCTATCGTCATTCGCCGCATATCGACATGGGCGAGACCGGCGAGCGGGCGGCGCGGGCGCTGCTCAGGCTCCTGCGTGAAGGGCGCCGCCCAGGCCTCGCGGTGGCGCGCCCGAATGTCGTCATTCCCTCGATCATGTCGGCCACGGCGCTGGAGCCGCTCGCCTCGATCATCGCCGAGGCACGCGCCGCCGAGGCAGCAGGCGATTGCGACATCTCGATCATGGCCGGTTTCTCCTATGCCGACAGCGCCAATACCGGCATGTCGGTGATCTGCCTCGATTGGAACGGGCAGGGCGCCGCCGAGGCCAACGTCCAAGCTTTCTCGGCCTGGCTGCGCGGGTCGCGTCAAGCCATCGCGAGCGCCATTCCGATCCTGAGCGCCGAGGCGGCGCTTGCCGACATCGAGCGCAAGCCCGCCAACGGCCGCCCGATCGTGCTGCTCGAGCATGCCGACCGGATGAACGACTCGACCCATCTGCTGCGGGCGCTGCTCACGCGCGATGTCGGGCGAGTGAACGTACCCTTCCTGCTCGATCCCGAGACCGCCGCGCAGGCGCACGCTGCGGGAGAGGGGGCCGAAATCAAGGTCGCGCTCGCCGGCAAGACGGCTCCGGAGACCGGCGGCCCTGTCGAGGTCGTGGCGCAGGTTCTCTGGTCGGGGCCGAAATCCTTCACCGTTTCGGGACGCTACCAACGCGGTTCCTTCGTCGATCTCGGGCTGACGGCGCTCATCCAGATCGGCGCGATCCGCGTCTCCGTCGTCTCGCATTTCGCCTTCGCGGTCGATGGCGACCCCTTCTACATCTTCGGCGAGCGGCCGGAGGATTACGACGTCATCCTGCTGCGCTCGAAGACCCATTTCCGCGATTTCTACGAGCCCTTGGCCGACCGCATCCTCGTGGTCGACACGCCCGATCTCGGCCCTGCGGACGTGCGGCTGATCCCGTACCGGCAGCTCGACACGGCCAATGCCTATCCGTGGAGCGATGCTCCGGCCTGATACGAAAAGCCAATCAAACCAACCAGAAGCGAGGGGAAAATGACGTTTCGGTTCAAGACATTCGGGGCTGCCGCGCTGGTCGCGGGCTCCCTTCACGCGATGCCGGCTTTTGCCGAGACGACGCTCAATGTCGTCATGCAGGCGCCGCTCAGGACGCTCGATCCGATCCTGAGCACCGCCCAGATCGTGCGCACCCATGGCTTCATGGTGTTCGACACGCTGCTCGGCATGGACGCCAAGTACAACCCGCAGCCGCAAATGGCCGACTACAGCGTCTCGGCCGACAAGATGACCTACACCTTCACCCTGCGCGACGGGCTGAAGTGGCATGACGGCACGCCGGTTACGGCCGCGGATTGCGTCGCCTCGATCAAGCGCTGGGGCGAGAACGACGGCGCGGCCCGCACCATGATGGCCCATGTCGCCTCGATCGAGGCGACCTCCGACAAGGTGCTCGTCATCCGTCTCTCGAAGCCCTTCGGCCAGGTGCTTGAATTGCTGGCGAAACCCTCGCCGGTGCCGCCCTTCATGATGCCGAAGCGCCTCGCCGAGACGCCCGCCGGCAAGCAGGTCACCGAGATGGTCGGCTCCGGCCCGTTCCGCTTCGTGGCCGAGCAGTACCGGCCCGGCGACCAGGCCGTCTACGTCAAGAACAAGGACTACAAGCCGCGTTCCGAGCCGATGAGCTGGACCGCCGGCGGCAAGGTCGTGAATGTCGACAAGGTCGTCTGGAAGGCGATGCCGGACATGCAGACCTCGATCAACGCGCTGCAGTCCGGCGATGTCGACCTGATCGAGCAGGTGACGATCGACCTGCTGCCGCTGCTCAAGGCCAATGACGAGATCAAGACCGGCGCCATCAATGCGCTCGGCAGCCAGGTCACCGGCCGCGTCAACCATCGCCTGCCGCCCTTCGATAATCCGAAAATCCGCCAGGCGGCGATGTATGCGCTGGATCAGGGTGAGCTGATGCAGACCGCGATCGGCGACGGCCAGTATTACAAGCTCTGCGCCTCGGTCTATGGCTGCGACGTGCCGCTCGCCTCCGATGCCGGCGCGGAATACCTGAAGGGCAGCGCCAAGGAGCGCATGGCCAAGGCCAAGGAACTGCTTAAGGCCTCGGGTTATGACGGCACGCCGGTGCTGATGATGCAGCCGACGGATCTGACGATCCTCTCGACCCAGCCGATCGTCGCCGCCGAACGCCTGCGCGAAGCCGGCTTCAAGGTCGATGTCGCCGCGATGGACTGGGCCACGCTGCAATCGCGCAAGAACGGCTGGCAGCCGGTGGCGCAGGGCGGCTGGAACTTCTTCTTCACCTATTGGGGTGTGTCAGGCATCTGGAACCCGACCGTCCACGCGCTGCTCGACGCCTCGGGCTCGGACACCGCCTGGTCGGGCTGGCCGCGTAGCGCCCGCGTCGAGGAATTGCGCACCGCCTATCTCACCGCGCCGACGCTCGACGAGCAGAAGAAGATCGCCAAGGAGATCCAGCAGATCGCCTATGACGAAGGCTTCTACTTCAATGCCGGTGAGTTCCAGTCCGTCGCCGCGTGGCGGGCCAATCTGAAGAACCTCCAGCCCGGCCCCCTCACCCTGTTCTGGGGCGTGAGCAAATAACTCGCGTCTCGGGCGGCGGCCCCGCCGTCGCCCGTTTCCCCGCAGGCCTTGTTTTCGGCACCGGCATCCTGGCCGGTGCCATGCGCGCGGAGCACTCCATGGCTTCCTATTTCCTGCGCAGGCTGGCGATGGCGATCCCCGTCATGTTCTTCGTGGCGCTGTTCGTCTTCCTGCTGCTGCGCCTGACCCCGGGCGACCCGGCTCAGGCCATCGCCGGCGACCAGGCGACACCGGCCCAGCTCGCCGCCATCCGCGAGAATCTCGGCCTCGACAAGCCGCTCGCCAGCCAGTTCATCGCCTGGATCGGCGGCATGGCGGGCGGCGATTTCGGTCACTCTCTGATCTCGCAGCGGTCGGTGCTGGAGATGATCGGCCAGCGCATCGGGCCGACGCTGGCGCTCGCGGTCATGGCGATGATCTTCACCATCGTCATTTCGCTGCCGCTCGGCGTGCTCGCGGCCTGGCGCCATGGCGGACTGGTCGACCGCTTCGTCATGGCGCTGTCGGTCGTCGGCTTCTCGGTGCCGATCTTCGTGATCGGCTATGTGCTGATCGCGGTCTTCGCCGTCGATCTGAAATGGTTCCCGGTGCAGGGCTACAAGCCGCTCGCCGAGGGTTTCGGGCCGTTCCTCCACCGCATCCTGCTGCCGGGGCTGGCGCTCTCCTCCTTCTACATCGCGCTGGTCTCGCGCATGACGCGCGCCTCGATGCTGGAGGTGCTGCGCGAGGATTATGTCCGCACGGCACGCGCCAAGGGGCTGGGCGAGCGCATCGTCCTGTTCCGCCACGCGCTGCGCAACGCCGCGATCCCGATCCTCACGGTGGTCGGCACGGGCTTCGCGATGATGATTTCCGGCGTCGTCGTCACCGAGACGGTCTTCAATATTCCTGGTCTCGGCCGGCTGGTCGTCGATGGCGTGCTGGCGCGCGACTACCCGCTGATCCAGGCGATCATCCTGCTGACGGCCGGCACCTATGTGCTGATCAACCTGCTGATCGACCTCTCCTATGCCCTGACCGACCCGAGGATCCGCTACCAATGAGCGCTTCATCGAACCCCGTGCAGGGCGCGCTGCCCCGGCGCCGCCTGCTGCGAAACCCGCCGCACTGGACGACGGTGCTCGCCGTCGTCGTCCTCATCGCCATCGTCGCGATGGCGGTCTTCGCGCCGCTGCTCGCCAATTTCGAGCCGACCAAGCTCAACGCGGCCATGCGGCTGAAGCCCGCTTCCAACACCTATTGGCTGGGCACAGACAGTTTCGGCCGCGACCTCTATTCGCGCGTGGTCTATGGCGCGCGGGTCTCGCTGCTGGTGGGCGCCGGCGTCGCCACTGGCGCGATCCTGATCGGGCTGCCGCTTGGCCTGCTCGCCGGCTGGTATCGCGGCATCGATGCCGTGCTGATGCGGATGATGGACGGGCTGATGGCGATCCCCGGCATCCTGCTCGCCATCGCCATCGTCGCACTGACCCGTGGCGGGCTCGTCACCGTCATCTTCGCCATCATGATCCCGGCGATCCCGCAGGTGGTGCGCCTCGTCCGGGCGCGCGTGATCGCGGCCCGCGAGGAGACCTATGTCGACGCCGCGATGCTGCTCGGCACGCCCCCGGCCAAGCTGATCTGGAAGCACCTGCTGCCGACGACGATCGCGCCGCTGATCGTGCAGGGCACTTACATGTACGCCTCCGCCATCCTGACCGAGGCTGCGCTGTCCTTTCTGGGCGTCGGCATCGGCACGGAAATCCCGAGCTGGGGCAACATCATGGCCGAGGGCCGGCTCTATTTCGCGATCAATCACTGGCTGGTGTTCTGGCCGGCGATCGTGCTGTCGCTGTGCATCCTGTCGATCAACCTGCTCGGCGACGCGCTGCGCGACCGGCTCGATCCGAAGATGCAGGGGAGGAGCCCGTGACGCAGATGACCTCTCCGACCCGGCCGGTGCTCTCGATCCGCGACCTCAAGGTCGCGACGCGCGGGCGTGAGCCTTCCGAAATCCTGAAGGGCATCAGTTTCGACATCCAGCCGGGCGAGACGCTCTGCCTCGTCGGCGAATCCGGTTCCGGCAAGTCGGTGACGTCGCTGGTCGCGATGGACCTCTTGCCGCGCGACGAGTTGCGGGCCACGGGCGGCACGGTGCTGCTCAACGGCGAGGATATCCTCACTGCGACGCCCTCTCGCACCAAGGCGCTGCGCGGCGCCGAGATGGCGATGATCTTCCAGGAGCCGATGACGGCGCTGAACCCGGTGCTGACCATCGGGCTGCAGATGGACGAGGTCTATTGGGCGCACACCCAGATGCGGCCGAAGGAGCGTCGCGAAGCCGCGCTCGCCGCCTTCGCCGCGGTGCATCTGCCTGATCCGGCGCGGATCTACGACAGCTACCCGCACCAGCTCTCCGGCGGCCAGCGCCAGCGCGTGATGATCGCGATGGCGCTGGCCCTCAAGCCGAAGCTCCTGATCGCCGACGAGCCGACCACCGCGCTCGACGTCACCACGCAGAAGCAGATCCTCAGCCTGATCCGCGAATTGCAGGAGAAGCAGAACACCGCTGTCCTGTTCATCACCCATGATATGGGCGTGGTCGTCGACATCGCTGACCGCGTCTGCGTGATGCGTCGGGGCGAGATCGTCGAGACCGGCCCGGTCGAGCAGGTGCTGAGCCAGCCGCGCGAAGAGTACACGCGCAGCCTGCTGCAGGCCGTGCCGTCGCTGGTGCCGCGGGCACCGCGCACCCCGGCGAAGGAGCCGGAAGCCGTCGTCGAGATCCGCAATCTCGAAAAGACCTTCAGCTTGGGCTCGCTGCTCGGGAAGCTGATGGGACGGGACATCCGCACCGTGCGCGCCGTGAACGATGTCAGCTTCAAGCTGGAACGCGGGCGCACGCTCGGCATCGTCGGTGAGAGCGGCTCGGGCAAATCGACGGTGGCGCGCTGTCTGCTCCGGCTGGAGCATCCGACCGGCGGCGAAATCCGGGTCAACGGCCAGGACATCGCCCCGCTCCAGGGCCAGGCGGCGCTGGCGCCGGCGCGGCGGCGCGTGCAGATGGTCTTCCAGGACCCGAACCGCTCGCTCAATCCGCGCCTGCGCATCGGCGAGAGCCTGATCGAGGGGCCGCTCAATCTCGGCGAGGATCGCTCCTCGGCGTTGAAGCGCGCGGGCGAGCTGATCGAGGTGGTCGGCCTGCCGCGCACCAGTCTCGAGCGTTTCCCGCACCAGTTCTCCGGCGGCCAGCGTCAGCGCATCGCGATTGCGCGCGCTTTGATGATGGAGCCCGAGGTCATCGTCGCGGACGAGGCCGTCTCGGCGCTCGACGTCTCGGTGCAGGCGCAGGTGCTCGCGCTGCTGGCCGAGATCCAGGAGCGGCGCAATCTCGCGGTGCTGTTCATCACCCACGACCTGCGCGTCGCCGCCCAGATCTGCGACGAGGTGATGGTGATGCAGCGCGGCCGCGTCGTCGAGGACGGGCCGGCGGCCGAGGTGTTGGCCAGCCCGCGTCACGACTATACACGCGCCTTGATCAACGCAGCGCCGGGGCGGGATTGGGATTTCGCCGCTGGCCGCCGCATCGCCGGAGCCGACGCATGATTTCCGCCAGCCTCGTCCAGCTCGACGTCCAGTCCCTGGCGCCGGCTGAGAATTTTCGGCGCATCCATGAGTTCGTCGCCGCCGAGGCGGCGCAGGGCGCACAGCTCATCCTGTTCCCGGAGCTGGCGAACACCGGCTATGTCGAGCCGCTGGTGCCGGGCGGGCCGATGGTCAGCGACGTGCCGCATTTCGGCGCGGCGCTGTATGAGGCCTGTGCTGCGCCGGATGGCGAGGAGATCAGGGCGCTCGTCGCGCTGGCGGCGCGGCACCGTGTGCATCTGGTGATCGGGCTCGGCCTGCGCGATCGCTTGCGCGCCGGCGTCATGCGCAACGCCTCGCTGCTGATCGGACCCGAGGGCCTGCTGGGCGACTACACCAAGGTCCATCAGTGGCAGAACGAGAAGCTGTTCTTCACCGGCGGTGACAGCATCGACACTTATCCCGCCTTCGGTACGCGGCTCGGCATGCAGGTCTGCTACGACATCCGCTTTCCGGAGATCACCCGCATCCTTGCCTTGCAGGGCGCGAGCATCGTCACCTCGGTCTGGGCCTCCTTTGGCGCCGAGACCGCGCCGGTGAAGGATGAGGCGCTGTTCATCCACCGCGCCTATACGCGGGCGACCGAGAACGGCGTCTTCTTCCTGAGCTGCAACCGCAGCGGCAGCCGCGGCGGGCAGCGCTTCTTCGGCCGCTCCTGCGCGGTGGCGCCGGATGGCCGCGTGCTCGGCGCGCTCGACCATGATCGCGAGGACGTGCTGCGGGTCGAGATCGACCTTGCCGAGGTCGCGCGCTATCGCAGCTTCACCGGCATCTGGGCTGATCGGGCCCCTGCGCTCTACGCCAAGTATCTCACGCCCTGAGTTCCGCGAGACATCCGATGACGACCTCTCCTTGCCCGCCGATCAGCGATGCCGACTGGCCCGAAGCCATCGCCGAGATGAAGACCAGCTTCGCTGGCGCGCTCAATGTGTACCGGACGATGGCGCATCATCCGGCGCTGCTGAAGGCCTGGGCGCCGCTGCGCCAGCATGTCGTCAAGGACAGCGCGCTCGGGCCGGTACGCTCGGAGGTGGTGATCCTACGCGCGGCCCATCGCATGGGCTCGCCCTATGAGTGGGCGCACCATGTCAGCCGGGCGCGGGTTCTGGGCATGAGCGACGCGCGTATCGCCGCGCTGCGTGGCATGCCAGAGGGCGAGGATGGGCTGATCGCGCGGGCGGTGGACGCGCTCTTCGACGACCGGCGTCTCTCGCCCGCGCTGGAGACCGAACTCGCTGCCGCGCTGGGGCGCGAGGCTGTCTTCGACCTGATCGCGACCGTCGGCTTCTACTCGATCCTCGGCTACATCCTGATGACCTACGATACGCCGATCGACGCGGCCGTTGCCGCGGAGATGACCGAGCGCCCGCTGGCAGGGGAATAGCGGCACCAGCGAGCGCGATCTGCCGGGGTGCAGTCGTGGACGGGCGACCGAGGGCGGCGCAGACTGTCACAAGGCGGTCATGGGCTGGGCGGTACTCCGCTCGGCATGTTTCGATCATCAGGTCAGACGCCGGACCGGCCGCAGGAGCTGGTGCCCGGCCATCTCGCTACGGCGGGCCGCCCGGCGCTCCTGCGCCTGCAGGATTTCACCGTTACTGTCCCGGGCGCGATGCCGATCGTCCGCGGTGTCGAGTTGTCGGTCGCCCGCGGCGAGGCGTTGGGCATCGTCGGCGAGTCGGGCTGCGGCAAGAGCATCACCTGGCTCGCGGCGCTGCGCCTTCTCGGCCAAGGGGTGACAACGGGCGGGGAGGTTCTGCTCGAGGGGCGTGACATCGCGCAGCTTTCCGAACGTGAGCTCGGGCGGGTCCGCGGCGGCCGCATCGCGCTGATCTTCCAGGATCCTTCCAGTGCTCTGAACCCGGTGCAACGCATCGGCACGCAACTGGCCGAGGTGCTGCGCCTGCATCGAGGCCTGACCGGCGAGGCTGCACGCCGGGAAGCCTTGCGCCTGCTCGACCGCGTCGGCATCGCCGATGGTGCGCGGCGCTTGCGACAGTATCCGCATGAGTTTTCAGGCGGCATGAACCAGCGCGTCATGATCGCGCTCGCCCTGGCGGGTGAACCCGACGTCCTCGTCGCCGACGAACCGACGACTGCGCTCGACGCCACGATCCAGGCGCAGGTGCTCGATCTGATCCGCGACATCCGCCGCGAGACCGGCATGGCGCTCATCCTGATCTCGCACGATATCGGCGTGGTCGGCGATCTCTGCGATCGGATCGCGGTGATGTATGCCGGGCGGATCGTCGAGACGGCGGCGACGCGCGACCTGCTCACGCGCCCGCGCCATCCCTATACGCAGGGCCTGCTCGCGGCCCTGCCGACGCTCGACGGCCCGCGACGGCGGCTGACACCGATCCCCGGCACTGTTCCCGCGCCAGCGGCCATCCCGGCGGGCTGCGCCTTCGCGCCGCGTTGCCCGGTTGCTGTCGAGCGCTGTTGCCATGAGCTGCCGGAGCTCGCCTTTGCCGGGCAAGACCAGCGGGCGGCGTGCCTGCGGCTCGATGAGCTGCCGGTGCCCGGAGACGGCTCGCTTCCGGCCGCGACGCTGCCCCAGCAAACTGAGGTGCCGGCATGACGCCGCTTCTCGACGTCCGCGACCTTGCGCGTGAATATCCCGTCTCGATGGCGGGTGGCACGCGCGGGATCCTGCATGCCGTCGATGGCGTGAGCTTTTCGCTCGAACGCGGCAGGACGCTCGGCATCGTCGGTGAATCCGGTTGCGGCAAGTCCACCACCGCGAAGCTGACGCTCGGCCTGCTGCCGGCGACGCGCGGGCAGATCACCTTCGAGGGCGCTCCGGTGACGGCGCTGCGCGATCGGCACTGGCGCGCCATGCGCCGGCGGATGCAGATGGTGCATCAGGACCCGCTTGCCGCGCTCGACCGCCGCCTGCCGGTGGGGCAGCAAGTCGTCGAGCCCCTGACCATTCACCGGCTGGAAGACAACGAGAAGGCGCGCCGGCAGAAGGCGCTTGCGTTGTTCGAGGCGGTCGGCCTCAGGCCGGACCTGTTCGAACGCTATCCGCACGAACTCTCCGGCGGGCAACGCCAGCGCGTCGTGCTCGCCCGTGCGCTCGTGCTCGATCCGGTGCTGCTGGTCTGCGACGAGCCGATCTCGGCGCTCGACGTCTCCGTCGCGGCGCAGGTGATCAATTTGATGCAGGACCTGCAGGCCCGCTTTGGCATGGCCTATCTCTTCATCAGCCATGATCTCAAGGTGGTCAGGCAGATCGCCGACGAGGTCGCGGTGATGTATCTCGGCCGCATTGTCGAGCAGGGGCCGCCGGACGCGCTGTTCCATGCGCCGGCTCACCCCTACACCGAGGCGCTGGTCTCGGCCGTACCGACACCGTTGCGTGGCACGCAGGGGCGCATCATCCTGAAGGGCGACCCGCCGAATCCCGTCGACCGGCCCCAGGGCTGCGCCTTCCATCCGCGCTGCCCACGCGCGGTGGCCCGCTGCCGGGAGGAGGTGCCGGCGCTCAAGGCCGTGGCCGATGGCCGCCTGGCCGCCTGCCATCTGGTCTCCGCCGCGCCGGCGGCGGCCGCTGCCTGATCGATTGCCTTTGCCTAAGCCGGAGACGAGATGAGCCGCCCCGACCAGCCGACCGCCGACCGCGTCGTCATCGCCGTCTTTGACGGCCTGCGGCCGGACCTCGTCACGCCCGAGCTGACGCCCAACATCATGCGGCTGGCCGCGCGCGGGACATGGTTCCGCCAGGCGCGCAGCGTCTTCCCATCGGTCACCCGCGTCGCGACCAGTTCGATCGCAGCGGGCGCGCCGCCGATCGTGCACGGCATCGTCGGCAACGCCTTCTATCATCGCGCGGCCATCGCCGACCGCATGTTCGACACCAGCGACGCCGCGCTGATCCGCCGTGCGGAGGCGCATCACGACGGGCGCCTGCTCGCCGCCGATACCTTCGGCGACGTACTGGCCCGTGCGGGCAAGCGGCTTGCGGTCGTCCATACCGGCTCGGCCGGCTCGGCGCATTTCATCAATCCGCGCGCCCGTGCCAACGGGCACTGGACCTTCTCCATGCACGGCGCCGGCGCGACGCAGACGCCGGAGGCGGTCGAGCAGGCGATCGAGCGGCTCGGCCCGCTGCCGGAGCGCGAGCTGCCGCGGCTGCAGGAGGTCGCCTATGGCGGCCGCGTGATGACCGATCTCGTGCTGCCGGAGCTCCAGCCGGATGTCGCGCTGATCTGGTTCAACGAACCTGACACCACCTTCCACTATCGGGGGCTGGGATCGCCGGACGCGATGGCCGGCCTGCGCGAGGCGGACAAGGCCTTCGGGACCATTCTCGACTGGGTCGAGGCGCAGCTGGATTCGGAACGCATCACGGTGATCGCTGCGTCCGACCACGGCCAGATCTCGACGGGCTCGGTGGAGCCGCTCTTCGAGACGGCGCAGAAGGCGGGCTTTGACCTCAGCGCCGCGAAGGTGATCGACGGTGCGACGCTGGTCGCGACCGGCGGCATGAGCGGCGAGATCCGCCTGCGCGAGGGCGACCCCGCCGAGGTCGCGCGCATCGCGGACTGGCTGATGCAGCAGCCCGCGATCGGCCACGTCTTCTCGCGTGACCGCAATGGCGTCGAAGGCGAGGTGGCCGGTACGCTCTCGCTTGCCCTGATGGGCACAGGCCATGCCGAGCGCCAGCCCGAGCTGATGTTCATCCTGAAATCGAGCCTCGACCAGGATCAGTATGGGCTGCCGGGTCTTGGGGCGATGACGCCCGGCGATGTGCCGCTCGGCGGCGGCATGCATGGCGGCATCAACCCGCATGAGCTGAACACCGTGCTGATCCTCGGCGGCAGCGAAGCCGGCGCGGTGTCGCAAGAGCCAGCCGGCATCATCGACATCGGCCCGACGGTGCTCGGGCTGCTTGGGCTCGCACCGGCTACCAGTATGGTCGGCCGCAACCTTGCGCAGCCGGCGCGGGAGGAGGCGCGTGTCGTGCGGCATTCGGCGGGAGCAGGCGCCTTCGCCCAGCATGTCGATGTCGTCGAGCAGGACGGCCGCCGTTTCATCCTCGGCGGCGGGCAGTAACATCCAGCCCCCGTCGAACAAGAAAGGGCGGCCGGTTGGTCGCCCTTTGCATTTCCGGCTTGAGCTGGCCTGTCAGGCCTTGGCGAAGCTGAGATTGTCCGGGCGCAGATCCATGAAATAGAAGGTCGTCGGCCGCCAGCCGATCGACTTCTTGATCGCGTAGGCCTCGCTCGGCTGGTACAGGATCGTGGCCGGGGCCTCGTCCTCCCAGACGTCGAGCATCTCGGTGAACAGCGCCTTGCGCTTGGCCGGATCGACCTCCGCCTCCAGCGCCGTGCCGGCCTTGTTGAAGGTCTGCGCCGAGGTCCAGAACTTCGAGATCTGGACCTCGCCGGCCGGTCCCCAAGCCACCCAGATCGAGCCGAGCGGATCGGGCAGGCGGGTCGAGTTCGACCAGTTGAAGATCTGCACGCCGGGGGCGCGCAGCTGCGCGGAGTTCTCGACGACCTGCAGCGAGGCGTTGATGCCGACGGCCTTCCACTGCTCGATCAGGATCTGCGCCGCCTCCAGCGCATTGGTGTAGTAGTTGGCTTGCGTGCGGTAGACGACCGGCTCGCCCTTGTAGCCGGCTTCCTTCAGCAGAGCCTTCGCCTTCGTCGGATCGTAAGGCAGCTTGCGGCCTTCGACGAACATCTGGCCGTATTCCGGGAAGTTGTGGCTTGCCGGAACCTGGGCCGTGCCCTGCCAGAGCGAGTCGACCAGCTTCTGGCGGTCGATGGCGTAGCAGAGCGCCTGCCGGACGCGCTTGTCGGCGAGGACCTTGTCCTGATCGTTGAAGGCGAGGACATGGACGTTGGCCAGCACGACCGAGCGCACGTCGATGTCCTTGTAGCCACCGACGACGCTCATCTGATCGGGCGGGACATTGGTGATGAGGTCGTAGTCGCCCGCGACGAGGCCGGCGACGCGCGCCGCGAGCTCCGGCACGCGCTTGAAGCTGACGCGCTTCGCCGTGGGCTTACCCATGAAGTAATCGTCGAAGGCTTCGAGAACGGTCGCATCCGCTGCGGAATGCGAAACGACGCGATAGGGCCCGGTCGCGACAGGCTTGCGCGAATAGGCCTCGAAGCCCATGGCCTCATAGGCGCGCTTGTTGACGATCCAGGCGCACCAGGAGGCGAGGCGCTGCTCCAGCAGCACATCCGCGACCCTGGTCTTGAAGCGGACACTGTAGCGGTCGATCGGCTCGACGCTGGCGAGGATGCCGAAATAGGGCTTGCCGCCGGGGATCTGCGCCTTGTCGCCCCAGAGGCGGCCTTCGCGGAAGGTATAGGCCACGTCTTCGGAAGTCAGCTCGTCGCCGTTGTGGAACTTCACGCCCTGGCGCAGCGTGACGATGAGCTCCTGCGGAGAAACGCGCTCCCACTTCGTCGCGAGATGCGGTTTCAGCTCCGAGCCGCCACCATCGGCCGCGCCGAGAAAGTCGCGTCGGATCAGCGTGTCGAAGATCGAATAGGTAACGCGGGTGCCAACATTGGAGAGCTCGCGCGCCGGTTCGAGCGTCGCCGGCAGGTCGGCGACGGCGACGGTGAAGTTCGGCCGGGTATCACCGGCCGCCAATGCCAGCGGCGCGCTGAGCAGTACCGGGGCGGCGGCCGCACCTTCAAGGAAACGGCGGCGGGAGATCGTCATCATGAGCCTTCTCGTGTCGAGCTGTTGCGGCGCACTGGAGCGGAGCGGCGCGGCGGTCCGGCTGCCTTGACTCAGCTTGGCGACAGGCCCGTGACAGCGCGCATGGCGATGAGCGGGCGCGGATCGTCGAGCATGACCGCGTCGGGACGCAGCACCATGACCCGGCGGATGCCGTCGGCATCGATGCGTCCGACAGGGAAGGGCGGGTAGCCCGGCAGGGCGACCGAACGCGGCTGACCCACCATGATCACCGATCGCATGCCGGTTTTGCGGATTGCCGCCATCCGCTCCTCGGTCGCATCGGCCTGCCAAAGCCGGAACCAGGCGGCTCCGGCATCCCTGGCTTCCGATATCGTATCGGGATCGGTGGCAAGGGCGAGGAGCGCGACATCCGGCGACAGCGCGCGTGCCACAGACAGCAGAGCGATGTCGCGCAACCCCAGCACACAGCGCTGGAGTACCTCATTCCCGGTGAGGACGGCCAGGATAGGCAGCAGGATCGCCGGATCCAGCAGCTTGACGTCGAGCAGCAGGCCGAGCGGAGCCGATGCCGTGATCGCCTCATCGAGCGTCAGCAAGCCCGGCAGGATCGCGCGCAGGGTAGCCAGGTCGGTGTCCGCGACCCGGCGGCTATCTCCCGCGATCCGCGTCAGATCGGCATCGTGCAGGCAGACGAGGTGGCCGTCGGCGGTCAGGCGCAGATCGGTCTCGACCATCTCCGCACCCGCCGCCGCTGCAGCGCGGAAGGCTTCAGCCGTGTTCTCCGGCGCGAGCAGGGCGCCGCCGCGATGCGCGATCGCGAGCGGACGGGGCGTGCCAAGATTTGCGATCGCCATGGTTAGTGCCGTTCGCTCGTCGGGTCGAAGCGGTCGCGCAGCCAGTCGCCGAACAGGCTCATCGAGAGCGTCGTCAGGAAAATCGCGAGCCCCGGAAAGACCGCGATCCACCAGGCGTTCAGCAGATAGCGGCGCCCTTCGCCCAGCATCAGCCCGAGTGAGGTGCCGGGCGGCTGCACGCCGAGCCCGAGGAAGGAGAGGGAGGTTTCGAGCAGGATCGTGCCGGGGAAGTTCAGTGTCGCCTGGACCACCAGCGCCGCGGCGATGTTGGGCAGGAGATGGCGCAGGATGACCCGCGAAGGCCCTGCGCCCAGGGCCTCGATGGCGTTGATGTAGTCGCTCTCCTGCTCGGAAACGACGAGCCCGCGCGCCAGCCGCGTATAGCGGTCCCAGCCGTCGATGCTGACGAGGATGATGAAGAGGACGATGTTGTTGCCGAAGAAGGCGAGCATCGTCAGCGCGAGAAACAGCGCCGGGATCGCTGCCTGCGCATCGACCAGCATCATGATGGCCTGGTCGACGAAGCCGCGCAGGCGCGCCGCCACGAAACCGAGAAAGGTGCCGACGACCGCGCCGATCAGCGTGCCCATCACCGCGATCAGGATCGAACTGCGGACGGCGAAGACCATGCGGCTCAGGATGTCGCGGCCGAGCTGATCGGTGCCGAGCCAGTACATCGTGCCGTCGGCTTCGGTCATGGGCGGCTTCAGCCGCGCGGCGAGGTTCTGGGCTGTATAGGGCAGGGGCGCCAACCAGTCGGCCAGCAGCGCCACGAGCACGATGGCCAGCAGGAAACCGGCGGAGAGTTTCACCACCGGCGACATCGCATTCTTGCGGGCGCGGATGGCAGGGGCCGGAGCGGCGGGAATATCGAGAGCTGTCATCAGGCCGGCTTGCCCATGGCGCGAGAGAAGCCGCCGAGCCGTGGATCGATCAGGATGTGCACGATGTCGACGAGAAGGTTGGCGCCGACCATGATCACCGTCACCGTGAAGATCACGGCCTGGACGACGGCGAGATCCCGCATCGAGACAGAGTCGACCAGCAGCCGGCCGACGCCGGGCCAGGCGAAGATGGTCTCGACGACGGCGCTGCCGGCGAGGATGTGACCGATCTCGATGCCGATGAACATCAGGAGCGGCACGGCCGCATTGGGCAGGGCATGCCGGATGATCACGGCAAGCGGCATCACGCCCCGTCCGCGCGCGGCCCGGATATAGGGCTTGCCCAGCACCTCCAGCGTCGCGGTGCGGGCGAAGCGGGCTAGACGGCCGGCGAGAGGCAGGCCGAGCGTCACGACCGGCAGGATGAGATGCCAGAGGCTTTCCGAGCCGGCCGAGGGCAGCACGCGCAGCTTCAGCGCGAAGAGCAGGATCAGGAGAATGCCGAGGAAGAAGACGGGGATCGCATAGCCGAACACCGCAACCGCCATGGCCAGCCGGTCGGCGGCGCGGTTGTGCCGGAGCGCGGCGAGCACGCCCAGCGGCAGGCCAATGACGAGCGCCAGCATCAGGGCCGAGGAGCCGAGGAGGAAGGTCTTCGGCAGGGCTTCCATCACGGCCGCGAAGGCCGGCCGGTCATCGGCGAAGGACAAGCCGAAATCGCCCCGGACGGCGCTGGCGATATAGCGCAGATACTGCTCGAGTAGTGGCCGGTCGAGGCCCCACAGCTCGCGATAGTACGCGCGGACGTCCGGGGGCGTATCGATCGACAGCATGATGTCGGCGGGATCGCCCGCCAGACGCAGCGCGACGAACACGGCCGACACGCAGATCGTCACGGTCAGGAGGGTGCGTAACAGGCGGAGAAGGAGAAAGCGGAGCATCTGATCCGGAAGCAGGGTTGGAGAACCGTGCTTCTGCAAACGGCTTCACGACAGGTTGATGACGAAGCTCGATCCAGGCCGCTGTCCGGAGAAGGATACGTTGACCGAAAGCTGGCTCACGCAAAGGCCTCGCATGTCCGTTTCCAGAGCATGTTGGGGGCAACGATTGGCGCGACTATCGTACTCTCGGCGGCGTTTGCCTCTCCGAAACGACTGTCAGGCATGCTTGGTTGTCGGCTGCCCGGAGGTCTGTGTGGAAACGTCTCTTTATGAACCCGTCAAGCGCTTCCTCGAGGGCTTGGGCTACGCCGTAAAAGGAGAAATCGGGCACTGTGATCTCGTCGGACTGCGCGACGATGATCCGGCCGTGGTGGTGATCGGCGAACTGAAGCTGACATTCAATCTCGAGCTCATCCTGCAGGGCGTGGATCGGATGAGCCTCGGTGATGAGATCTGGTTGGCGGCTCAGCTCTCCGCCAAGGGCAAGGGCCGCGAAAGCGATCCGCGATATCGCAATCTCTGCCGACGCCTCGGTTTTGGATTGCTGGGCGTTTCCAAATCGGGGCGCGTCGATATCCTCGTGTCGCCGACTGCGCCGGTGCCGCGGAAGGATCCGCGCCGCCGCTCGAGACTGGTGGAGGAGCACAAGCGGCGTCAGGGCGACCCCGTTCCCGGCGGCGGCACGCGCAAGCCCATCATGACGGCCTATCGCCAGCAGGCGCTTGCCTGCGCTGCTGCGATGGCATCAGCGCCGCAGCGGCCGCGCGATCTCAAGCCGTCCTTTCCCGATGCCCAGAAGATCCTGCGCCGGAATGTCTATGGCTGGTTTGAACGCTCCGAGCGCGGCGTCTATGCGCTGACCGAAACAGGTCACAGCGCGCTGGCCGCATGGCGACCCGAGCCTCCGACGCGCTCGGATGGCGGTGTGGCGTCCGCATAGGGACCACGAAGTGGCTGCTCAGTAGGTCAGCGTCGCCAGGATGGTATCGCTGTAGAGACCGGGCGACGGTGTCGCCTGGGCCGGCACCCGCCCATAGACATAGGTCGTCTGAGGCAAGCCGTTGCCCACATCCGCGAGCGTGTCGCTGCCCAAGGTGTTCCCGAAAGGCTGTGTGCGCGTCGTATTTCGATAGAGCCCATAAGTGACGGTCTCGCTTCCCTTCGTCATGCGGCGCAGTGTCGGGTCGCTGGCGCCCGAAAGCCCGCCATCCAGACCGATCTGATAAGCGGTGCCGTTCGTACAGGTGGGCGCGAGCGTGGTAAGCGCATCATGCGGCGCAGCAAGCAGACCAATCGATCCGAAATTGAGATCACTCGTCGTGATCCTGCACGTTGCGGGGACGTTTGCCGTGACCGTGAAGCTTGTTGTCTGGGAGATCGTGAGCAAATCGCACCCGAGCAGGTAAGAGAGGAGGCCGTAGCGGATCCGTGCATCTGCTCCGGAAAAGCTGCTGCTATAGGCCACCGGCGCCGCGGTGGCCTGGCCGTTGTAGACGCGCCCATAGATCGTCTGGCTGTGGCTGCCGGTGCCGCCGAGTGAAAGGACGATGTTGAAGCCCACCGGCGAGGCAGACCCTCCGGGCCAGGTCCCGGATCCCCAAGGGACGCTGGCTGCCGCATCGGAAAAGAGGCCATAGCGCAGCTGGTTGCTGCCGTTCGCCATGATGCGGTTGGCCGCGTTCGTGCCGCCGCCGCTCCCGGCTCCGAGATCGATGCAGACGCCAACCGTCGAGAGCGCCAGCCCTGTGCATGAAACCGTCGCGGTCCCGGTTCCGTTCACCACGGCATTGGCGGTGACATCGATGTTGCCGAAGGCCAGGGGGGTCATGCTCAAGGAGCAGGACTGCGCCGCGGCAGGTTTGGCCAGAAGCAGCCCCGCCAATGCGATAATCGCAGCCGCAATGCAGAGTGAGCGAATCCGGGAAGCTATTGGCATCGCACCGGCCCAATCGTGACCTGCGTGTTTTCACGCGGAGTGAAGGGAAACCGGGCGCGGCATCCACCCGTCTCGGACTGCACGACAATCTCGTTGTCCGCGGCCAAATTCTCGATGAAGGCTCGGCCGTCATATCCGATCGTGAATTCGGGAGCGGCGGCGCCCGTGCCCCTCAGACCTGGCTGGAGCGCGCCCGTCGAACCGACCTTGAGCGGTCGCCCGGCTGCATCCTGGAGAATGACGATGGCAGCGCTGCTGGCTGACCTCACGCCAAAATCGACGACCACGCCGGCCCGATCCGCAGGAGCACGCACTTCCACGGTTGTTTCCGCCAATGCATCGACAGGGAGGCCTCGGGCATCGATCGAGATCTTGTTGGCCTGATAGGAGCGGAGCGTCGGAATGAGCGCGCTGCCGGAAGCATCGGTGCGGGCGACGACACGATTTTCGAAGAGCACGTCCACGTCGGGCACCCCCACCTTTGCCACGGCGAATGCGTCGTCGATCCGGTTGCCGATGAAGATGCCACCTCCTGCGATCGCGACCGATCCATCCAGCTGGACCGTGGCGGCGGCGGCGCTATCGCTTTGCGCGACGCCGGCCTCGATCTGGCCGCTGCTTCCGCGGTAGGCGAACGATGCCGAGCGCCGCTTCTGATCGGCAGGCCCTTCAACGTCGCGTATCCGCCAGCCAAAGCTTCCGGCTTCCTGTTGCAGCGGCTTGTTGATGTCCGCCGCCAGCGACCAGGCCGAGCCCGAGCGGCTGGCGCCGGTCGAGGTCGTGATGGCAGTCCCGAACGGAAAGGACAGGCCTGCGAAAACCCCGGCTGATTTCTGATCAGCCAGATCGGTGAAGAATGTCGCGTAGAAGGAGCCGCCTCCGAACAGAGGCCGGGTATAGCTCGCGTTGATGATGCGATTGGCTGGTCCGACAACCGGCTTCACATGCGCGAAGCCGACACTGATCGCTCCCCCGAGCGCGGGCACCGGCATGGCGATCGAAACCCTGTCGAGCGCGCGCGGCGGCAGCAGCAGTCGATCCCATTTGTCGCCGTATAGCGCTGATGACCCGGGCGTGGCGACATAGGCCGAGATGCCACTGCTCAGGTTCGCAAGCGGAACGCCGGTTGCCGAAGCCAGATCCCTGTAGGCTCCGAAGCTTCGCTGCGATGCGGCCAAGAAGGACAGGCCCCAGAGCTGGGTCTCGAAGGAAAGGTAGGATTGGCCGCCAGTCCGGCCGTCATTCCAGCTCCCGGAACCGGCGGCCGTGAGCACGCCGTATTGCCCGAGCCCGAAAACGCCGCCGAGGCTGCCCATGCCGAGCCCGTGCGTAGCTTCCGCATGCGCAATGGCTGTAAAGCTGTCCGTGATGCCGTAGCGCGCGCTCGTCGATCCGGCGATCTCGTCGCCATAGATGCTGGAACGCAGGCCATACTGCAGCCGCGGCACGCCGACCTCCGCCGAGAAGTCGAACAGCCCGGGCCTGAGGAGATTGCTCGAAACCACGAAGGGCAAGCTCGACTCGCTCTGCCGGCCCGACGCATCGCGCACCACAACGCTGGCGTTGCCGTTTCCGGTGAGGATGGGAATGTTGGTGATGCGGAAGGGTCCGCTGCCGACGTCCTGCGAGATGGCCTTCGTGCCATTGACGAAGACATCGACGGTCGAGGGGACGGCCGCGGAGCCCGTCACGCTGGGCAGCGGCAGGGTGATCAGGTCTGGCCGCAGGCCGAAATTGCGCTGGAACTGAGCCCCTCCCAGTCGAATGGGGCGTGTCCAGGCCAATCCGCTCGAAATCATGTCGCCCGCGCGATAGGTCAGCAGCGTGTCGGGATCGGAATAGGTCCAGCTCGTCTCAAGGCGAAGCGCTTCCGTCGACCCGCCGACGAGGGTCTGGTCGCTCAGGATCCCGGTTTGCGAGAAGACGCCGATCGGGCTGAAGACGCGGCCGTCGAGAGTCGCGGAGAGCGTCGGATAGCGCCAGAAGCTGCGGAACTGCCTGTCTTCCGAGTTTCCGAACAGCGTGTAATTGAGCACCGCGCCGGTCGCGCTGCGATCCGGCTTCGGCAGCGGCGTGCCGCTTGCAGGTTGCGCGTCGTAGATTTTCGGAAGGCGGCCGTCCGGCGGCAGCCTGATATCGATCCGCTGTGCCGCCTCGTCATATCGGAATGTCACGCCGGGGATGGCAAGCAGGGCGACGTCCCTGTCCCTGGTGACGGCTTCCGGAACCTTGATACCCAGCTCCTCCAACTCGTCGCGGCGAGCCGAGATCTCCCCCCTCGTGTTCTGGCGGAAGGCCCCGATCAGGCCAATGGATTGCCCATCGAGAAGAACATCCAGACGCAGATCGCGGCTCGAGACATCCTCTCCTCTGGCGAGGGACGAGATCCAGCACGCCGATCCCAGAACCAGCGCAGCCACGATGGTGACCCTACCGCCCGGAGGCCACCGGGAGCGTCGCATTGAACGGCCCAGCTTCTGTCATCCCCGAGATGGTGAGGCGAGCCTCCGATTTCGACGAAAGCTGCGAAGGCAGCACCCACTGCATCGAGCGCGCGCGAAAGCTTCGTATGCCCCGCGGAAGGCAGGACTTGGACCGGAGCGGTCTGCCCGTGGAGAACACCCGTTGCCGGGGGGAGGGCTCAAAAAGGGGCGGCGCCGTCGGCCGCCGAGGGCTGGTTTTCGTCGGCCGTTGTGGGATTGCGCACCAGCCGCGGCGCTGTCGCGTCCAGGAGCGGCAGCGCTGCTGCGCCGAGCGCCGCGGTGAATTGGCCCGTGGCGCCGCGCTGGACACGCGGAACCGAGCGATCACCGCGCCGCGCTACCGAGAGCGGCAACGGCCCAGCAGCTGCGATCAGCGCGTCGATGATGCTGTCCGGTAGTGCGCCGCCGAGCACGATGGTCTCCGGGTCGAACAGGTTCTCCAGCAAGCCGAGCACGGGGGCGAGCAATGCCCCTGCCTGGGTGATCCAGCCCGTCACGACCGGATGTCCCTCGGCGTGGAGGCGTGCGATGCCGTCGGCATCGATCTGGTCGATGCCGGCGCGGCGCAGTACGTCCCGCAGCGCCGACGGCGAGACATAGCGTTCGAGGCAGCCCTGGCGGCCGCAGATGCAGGTCTCGCCGTGCGGCACCACTGGAATATGGCCGATCTCGCCGGCGTTGCCGAAGGCGCCGCGATAGGGCGCGCCATCGAACATCAGCCCGAGCCCGAGGCCGAGGCCGAAATAGACCAGGCAGAAATGCCGCAGATTGCGGCCGATCCCGTAGAGATGCTCTCCGACCGCGGCGGCCGTGGCGTCGTTTTCGATCGTCACAGAGGTGCCGAGCGCGGCGCTCATCAGCGCGGTGACATCATGGCCGGTCCAGCCCGGCAGCGCCGTCGAGCCGACAGTAAGCGTGCCCTCGAAATCGAACGGACCCGGCATCACCACGCCGCAGCCGAGCAGGCGCTCCGGAAGCCCTTGCGCCGCTCGTGCCCGCGCCAGCTCCCCCGCAGCCAGCGCCTGAACCGCTTCCACGGCGAGGTCGGGGAGGGGGGCGACACGCTGTGCCCTCACTTCCCCGGTCAGGTCGACCAGCACCGTGGTGATGTGGTCCGCTGCGATCTCCATGCCCGCTGTCAGGCCGCCATCGGCGTTGAGGGCGAACTCGACCGGCGGCTGGCCACGCGCCGTGCGCCGGCGGCCGAGCTCGATCAGATATCCCTCGTCCAGCAATTCGGCGACGATGTTCGAGACGGTCTGGGCGGTCAGCCGGGTCAGGTGGGCGATGTCCGAGCGGCCGAGCCGGCCATGCTGACGGAAGGTCTCGAGCACAACGCGGCGGTTGTGGTGGCGCGCCCTTTCGGGGTTGGCGCCGAGGGCGGCGCTGTGCGCTGCGGGAGGCTTGCGGTGCGGCATCGGAAACCGGGCTTCTTCGTTGGGACAAGCTGCGACGGCTATTAATTCAATTCAAGTGAATTAATTTGTTGACAGCGATCCTGTGCCGGGAAAAGCATGGCGCCAGACAGCCCAGCCTGCCGGGAGCGGATGAAACGGGCGTCGCAACCAGAGGGGAGAGGTCATGCGCGGCTTTCGCGGATTGTTCCTGGGCATGTTGATATCTGTCGGCGCCATTGCCGGCGCCCGCGCCCAGGCGGTCGAGATCGAATACTGGCAGTATGTGTTCGACGCTCGCGTCAAGGCGATGAACGAGCTGATCAAGCGCTTCGAGGCCGCAAACCCGAATATCAAGGTCAAGCACACGACCTTCCCCTATGCCGACTACCAGACCAAGATCGTCGCGGCGGCGCCCGCCGGGCAGGGGCCGGACGTGGTCCAGCTCTTCTATGGCTGGGTCGACAACTTCATCGCCGGCAAGGTCATCCGGCCGCTGCCGCGCGATGCCTTCCCGCCGGAGATGATCGAGAAGGAATTCTACCCGATCGTCTCGGCGATGAAGCGCGACGGCGAATATTACGGCCTGCCGACGGCGGTGCGCTCGCTGGCGCTGTTCTACAACAAGAAGATTTTCCAGGAGGCGGGGCTCGATCCGGCCAAGCCGCCGAAGACGCTCGACGAGTTCCTCGACGTCGCCAAGAAGACCACGAAGCGCGACGGTGCCGGCAACATGCTGCAGGCGGGCATCACGCTCGACATGCCCGGCCAGGACTATCACTGGTGGCGCGAGGTGCTGCTGCGCCAGATGGGCGGTGCGCCCTACAGCGCCGACAGCCGCAAGGTGACCTATGACAGCGAGGCGGGCGCCAAGTCGCTGGCCTGGTATGCCGATCTCCAGCGCGTCCACAAGGTTGGGCTCGCCGGCTTCATGGACGAGGGCCAAGCCGCCTTCCGCGCCGGTCGTGCGGCGATGACGATCGACGGCTCGTTCCGCCTGGGCGCGTTCGGCGGCATCAAGAACTTCGAGTGGGGCGTCGCCGAGCTGCCGGCCGGACCGGACGGGACGAAGTCGAACTTCGCCAGCTACTGGGTTAACGCCATCACCACCAAGCCGACGGGCGAGAAGCTCGAGGCGGCGAAAAAGTTCATGGCCTTCGTCACCTCGCCGGAATCGATGCAGCTTTGGCTGGAGACGGTCGGCGAGCTGCCGGCGCGCAAGGCCGCGGCCGAGACCGAGAAGAATCTCGGCCATCCGGTTTACGGCCCGTTCCTGAAGGCGCTGAACTATTCGCAGGCGACGGTGTTCGTCGACGAGATGCCGCAGCGCCAGGTCATCCTCGACATGGCCAACCGCGTGCTGCTCCAGAACCAGGAGCCCAAGGCGGCGCTCGCCGAGGCGGCCAAGGCCGAGCAGGCGATCCTCGACCGCTTCTACAAGAAGTGAGCGTTCCGCTGGAGCCGCAGCGTCATTCCGGGGCGCGCCGCAGGCGCGAGCCCGGAACCCATGAACACCGCCCTTTCCGTCATGGTCGGGCTTGTCCCGACCATCCACGTCTTCATTCGGGCAGGGTGGCGTTCAAGACGTGGATGCTCGCCGCAAGGGCGAGCATGACGAGCTGGAACAGCGTCGTGTTCATGGGTTCCAGGCTCGCCGCTTCGCGGCGCCCCGGAGTGACGAACAAGTCGTAAGCGCAAAGCCATTTCGAGCTGCAATGAGTCTCACGCGACATAACGATGCGCAGGGCCGCCTCTGGCAGGGCCTCAGCCTGCGGCAGAAGCAGGTCGTCTGGGCCTGGGCCTTCCTCGCCGTGCCGATCCTGTTCTACGGGCTGATCCGCTTCTATCCGACGGTCGAGGCCTTCGTGATCTCGACCACGAGGTGGAACCTGATGACGCCGCCGGCCTTCGTCGGTCTCGCCAATTTCGAGCGCCTGCTGACCGATCCAGTATTCTGGAAGGTGTTCGCCAACACCTTCCTCTACCTCGTCATCGGTACGCCGCTGAGCCTGATCCTGTCCTTCGTGATCGCCTATCATCTCGACCGCGTCCGCTTCATGCACGGCTTCATCCGGGCGCTCTACTTCCTGCCCTTCCTCACCACGGCGGCGGCGATGGCCTGGGTCTGGCGCTGGTTCTACCAGCCGGTGCCGATCGGCCTGTTCAACAACCTGCTCGCCGGGCTCGGCATCCCCCAGCAGCCCTTCCTGCGCTCGACGACGCAGGCGCTGCCGGCCGTGCTCGCGCCGGCGATCTGGGCGGGGCTGGGCTTCCAGGTCGTGATCTTCCTCGCGGGCTTACGCGCCATCCCGACCACCTATTACGAGGCGGCACGCATCGACGGGCTCCCTGATCTCGCCATCCTCAGGCGGATCACCCTGCCGCTTCTCAAGCCGACGATCATCTTCCTCGTCGTCTTCTCTTCGATCGGGTTCCTGCGGATCTTCGATCAGGTCTACAACATGACGAGCCAGACGAGCAGCGATCCCGGCGGGCCGCTGAACGCGACCAAGCCGCTCGTACTGATGATCTACCAGACCGCCTTCTCCTCCTTCGAAATGGGCTATGCCGCGGCCCAGACCGTCGTGCTCTTTCTCGTCCTGCTCTGCGTCTCGCTGCTGCAGCTACGCTTGCTGAGGGATCGCTGATGAGCGCCATCGCCTCGCCGCTCTCCGGTCGCACCGGACCCGGCCGCATCCTTGCCTGGCTGCTGCTCTTCGGCGGCGGCCTCCTGATGGTGACGCCGCTCGCCTTCATGTTCGCGACCTCGCTGAAGGATTCCTCCGAGATCTACGATCTCGCCTTCTTCCCGGCGCATCCGACGTTGGAAAACTATGTCACGGTGCTGTCGGACGGCCGCTTCCTGCGCTGGTTCGCGAATTCCTTCGGCATCGCGGCCGTCGTGACGCTCTCCAACGTCTTTTTCGACAGCCTGGTCGGCTACACGCTGGCGAAATTCCAGTTCCGCGGCCGCTATCTCGTTTTCATCGCCATCCTCTCGACGCTGATGATCCCGACCGAGATGCTGGTCATCCCCTGGTACGTCATGGCCAAGAACTTCGGTTGGCTCGACAGCTATTGGGGCATCATGTTCCCAGGGCTCATGACCGCCTTCGGTACCTTCCTGATGAAGCAGTTCTTCGAGACGGTGCCGAACGATTTCCTCGAGGCGGCGCGCGTCGACGGCCTCAACGAATTCGCGATCTTCTGGCGCATCGCCATGCCGCTGGTGACGCCGGCGCTCTCGGCCCTCGCGATCTTCACCTTCCTGGGCAACTGGACGGCCTTCATCTGGCCGCTGATCGTGACGACGAGCAAGGAACTCTACACGCTCCCTGTCGGCCTCACGAGCTTCGCCGTGGAGGCGCAGGTGCAATGGGAGCTGATCATGACGGGGGCGGCGCTCGCCACCCTGCCGACGCTCACCGTCTTCCTGGTGCTGCAGCGCTACATCGTCCGTGGTGTCGTGCTCGCCGGGCTGAAGGGATAAGGTCCGATGACTGACAACACCGACCCGCGCCTGCGCGACACATCCGTCTTTCCCGATCCGGTCTACAAGGAGACGGTGCTGCGCCCGCTCTTCGACGGAGCGAAGACCCATCACGTCGAGGGCTTCCGCGCCATCGACCGGGCCCATCTCGTGATGCTGGCCGAGACCGGCATCCTGCCGCATATTACGGCTGCGGAGATCGCCCGCGCGCTCGCCGCGATCGAGCAGGAAATCGCTCCCGCGACCCTGAGCTACACCGGCGAGGTCGAGGATTATTTCTTCCTGGTCGAAGCCGAGCTGCGCAAGCGCCTGAAACCGGAGGATGACGGCCGGCTGCACACCGGTCGGTCCCGCAACGACATCGACCACACCTTGTTCAAGCTGGCGCTGAAGCCGCGGCTCGACCGGCTCGCCGCGCGCCTGCGCGCCGTCATTGCGGCCGCGCTGACGCTGGCCGAGCGCGAGCGGGCGACGCTGATCGTCGCCTATACCCACGGCCAGCCAGCCCAGCCCTCGACGCTAGGCCATTATCTCGCCGCCGCCATCGAGGTGATGCTGCGCGATCACCAGCGTCTGATGCAGGCGCGCGAGCTCCTCGATCTCTGCCCGATGGGTGCCGCCGCGATCACCACATCCGGCTTCCCGCTCGACCGTCACCGCGTCGCGCATCTGCTCGGCTTCAAGGCGCCGCTGCAGAACTCCTATGGCTGCATCGCTGCGGTCGACTACGTCACCAGCGTCTTCAGCGCGATCGAGCTCGTCTTCCTCCATCTCGGCCGCGTGATCCAGGACCTGCAGTTCTGGACCGCCTTCGAGGTCGGACAGATCTATGTTCCCAATGCCTTCGTGCAGATCTCTTCGATCATGCCGCAGAAGCGCAATCCGGTGCCGATCGAACATCTGCGCCATCTCTCCTCGCAGACGATGAGCCGCGCCCGCATGGCGCGCGACATCGTCCACAACACGCCTTTCACTGACATGAACGACAGCGAGGGCGAGACCCAGGAAGCGGGCTATCAGGCCTTTGAGACGGGTGGGCGCGTGCTCGACCTGCTCGCCGCGCTGCTGCCGACGCTTGCAGTGGACAGCCGCCGTGTCGCCGAGACCATCCGCCGGTCCTGCATCACCATCACCGAGCTTGCCGACACGCTGGTGCGCCGCGAGGGCCTGCCGTTCCGCGTCGCGCACGAGATCGCCTCGGCGGTCGCGCGCGCCGTCGTCGCCAGAGATGGTGACCTGCAGCGTGATGGCTACGAGGCTTTCGTCGCTGCCTTCCGCCATGCCGCCGGCCGCGAGCCCGCCCTGAGCCAGGAGGATTTCGTAGTCGCCGTCTCGCCGGAGAATTTCGTCGCCCTGCGCGAGCGCTTCGGCGGGCCGGGTCCGAAGGCGCTGGGCGCGGCGCTTGCGGGCTATCGCACCGAGCTTGCTGCAGCCGACGACGCGGCTGCCGCGACGGCGCAGCGCGAGGAGTCTGCGCGGCAAGAGTTGAACGGCGCATTCGCCGCCTTGGCAGGAGCCGTCTGATGGCCGGGATTGCGATCGAGAAACTGGTCAAGCGCTATGGCCCGACGCAGGTCGTGCACGGCATCGACCTCGATATCCAGGATGGTGAGTTTGTCGTCTTCGTCGGCCCCTCCGGCTGCGGCAAGTCCACGACGCTGCGTATGATCGCGGGCCTTGAGGAGATCGACGGCGGCTCGATTTCGATCGGCGGGCGCGTCGTCAACCAGCTGGAGCCCAAGCAGCGGAACATCGCCATGGTGTTCCAGAACTACGCGATCTACCCGCATATGAGCGTGGCCGAGAACATTGCCTTCGGCCTCTACACCTCCGGGCTCGACAAGGCGCAGAAGCGCAAGCGCGTCGAGGAGGTCGCCGAGGTGCTCGGCCTGACGGCGTTGTTGGAGCGCCGGCCCTCGGCGCTATCCGGCGGCCAGCGCCAGCGCGTTGCCATCGGGCGTGCCATGGTGCGCGATCCGGCCGTCTTCCTGTTCGATGAGCCGCTCTCCAACCTCGATGCGCAGCTGCGCGGGCAGATGCGGCTCGAGATCAAGCGGCTGCACCAGCGGCTCGGCACCACTATCGTCTTCGTCACTCACGATCAGGTCGAGGCGATGACGCTGGCCGACCGGATCGTGGTGATGCGCGACGGGCGCATCCTGCAGGTCGGCGCGCCAATGGAGCTCTATGAGAAGCCGGCGGATGTCTTCACCGCCCGCTTTATCGGCTCGCCGACGATGAACATCGTGCCCGCGAAAGCGACCTCCGAAGCTGGTCGGAGCACCCTCCAGCTCGGCGAGGTGCCGGTTGCCTGGTCCGGTCCGCTTCCGGCCGAGCTCCTCGTCGGCGTCCGCCCGCAGGAATTGCGGGTGCTGGAGCCGGGCGAGGGCGCAGACCTCGTCCTCGCCGGCACGGTTGCCGTGGTCGAGCCGCTCGGACCGGAAACCTTCGTGCATGTCGAGGCCGAAGGCGGGCTGCTGCTTGCCTCGGCGCCGGCCAAGAAGCCGCCTGCCATCGGTGCAGCGGTCAAGCTCGTCGCTCCGGCATCGGCGCTGCGCCTGTTCGATGCCAAGAGCGAGCGGGCCCTGTGATGGTCGAACGCCCACAACCGGGCGGTCTGGTGCTGAGCATCGGCCGGCTTTATTGCGATCTCGTCTTTCGGGGACTGGCGGCCATGCCACGGCTCGGCGAGGAGCGTTTCGCCGAGGAGGTCGCGGTCGTTCCCGGTGGCGGCGGCTTCATTACCGCTGCGCATCTGATCGGGCTGGGCCGGCCCTCTGGCCTGCTCGCGCGCCTGGGCGAGGACCCGATCTCGCAAGCGCTGCGGCCTGCGCTCGAAGGCAGCGGCATCGACCTCGCCTTTCTCGAAAGCGCTGCCGATGCCGGTCCGCAGCTCACCGTCGCGATGGTTCAGGACGGGGAGCGCGCCTTTCTCTCGCGTCGCGCCGGTCCGGCCCGCCCGGCGACATTGGCGGCTGCGCTCGGCGATGCCCGCGCCTGCCATCTCCACATCGCTGAGTTCGCGACGCTGGCCGAGATTCCTGATCTGGTGAGTGAGGCCCGCCGCCGCGGCCTCACGGTCTCGCTCGACCCGAGCTGGGATGACGCGCTGATCCGCTCGCATGATCTCATCGCGCGCTGCAGCGGCGTCGATATCTTCCTGCCGAACGCCGCCGAAGCCTGCGTGATCGCCGGCTGCGACGATCTCGACCTCGCGGGGCGGCGCCTCGCCGAGCATTTCGCGGTGGTGGCGATCAAGGATGGCGGCGCTGGCGCGCGGCTCTATTGCGGCGGCGACCAGATCACGCTGCCGGCTGCGCCTTGCCGGAAGGTGATCGACACCACCGGCGCAGGGGACGCCTTCAATGCTGGCTTCCTGGCGGCTTGGCTCGCTGGGCACACGCCCGAGCGCACGCTCGCCGAGGGCATCGCCTGCGGCACGCTTTCGGTCCAGAGCGTCGGTGGTACAGGAAGCAAGCTCGACCCTCGGCAGGTCGCCCACCTCGCGGACCAGCTGCTCGAAACGCCGGTGCGCCGCCATGGTTGAAGCTCTGCTCACCCGGGAGGCGGCGGAGGCCGCTGCGGTCGCGCTCCGCCAGCGGACGGAGAACGCGGCCATCATGACCGATCTGGCCGAGCGCCTGCGCATCAAGCGGCCGGCCTTCGTCGCAACCTGCGCGCGCGGCTCCTCGGACCATGCCGCAACCTATGGCAAATATCTGATCGAGCTTGCGCTCGGTTTGCCGGTCGCCTCGCTCGGGCCGAGCCTCGCCTCGGTCTATGGCGGAGAGCTCGATCTCTCCCGTGCCCTGTTCATCGCCGTCTCGCAATCGGGTCGCAGCCCCGATGCTCTGCGCCTGACCGAGGCGGCCAAGCGCGCCGACGCGCTCGTGGTCGGCTTCGTCAATGACGAGGCTTCGCCGCTCGCCGAGATGGTCGACGTGCTCGTGCCGCTGCGGGCCGGGCCGGAGCACAGCGTCGCCGCGACCAAGAGTTTTCTCGCCACCTGTCTCGCTTTCCTGCATCTCGCCGCCGAATGGACTCAGGACGATGCCCTGTCGACCGCGTTGACGCAGGCGCCAGAGGCGCTCGACGCCGCCGGCCGCTGCGACTGGCGGCCGGCTCTCTCGGCCTGGCGCGAGGCGCGCAGTCTCTATGTGATCGGCCGTGGCCTGAGCTTCGGCATCGCACAGGAGATCGCGCTCAAGTTCAAGGAAACCTGCCGGATCCACGCTGAGGCCTTCAGTGCCGCCGAGGTGCGGCACGGTCCGCTGGCTCTGGTTGAGCCGGGCTTCCCGGCGCTGGCGCTGGACCCCGGCGACGAGGGCAGCACGAGCGTCGCTGCTGCCGCATCCGCCCTGACGCAGCTCGGCGCCGATCTGCGCTATGCCGGCGCGAGCGGGGAGGTCGACGGCAGGAACCTGCCTCTGCCGCCTGCGCTGCCAGCCCCGCTGCTACCGTTGGCGCAAGCCCGTGCGTTTTACGGCGCGGTCGCTGCTCTGGCGGAAAGCCGAGGCCTCGATCCCGATCGGCCGCCCCATCTGGCCAAGGTGACGCGGACCGTGTGAGCAGGCGTTATCGTCGCGCATCCGGCTCGGCCAAGCAGGGTGTCCGCGACAATCACAATGCTGAATGTGCCGGGATCAAGGCACTCCGCCAGGCTCAGCCAGCTCGTTGAAGATCACGTCGAGGGGCAGGGCGGTGAAGCAAGGCCCGGAAGTAGTGCCTGTCGGTAGGTTGTATTGTTTCGAAAGATTATAAACTAGACGATAATAATTGACAGCTTTGACGCTTGGGAATCTAACGCCGGCCCAGCTCACGAACTGCGTTGGCAGGAGAAGGTCACCATGGCGTCATATCCGTCCCGTGCTCTTCGGATCGGCGTTCTCGCCGTCACACTCGCCGCGGCGAACGCGGTTCGGGCTCAGGACGGGATCACGGTCTACAACGCCCAGCACGCCAGCCTGACCCAGGCCTGGGCCGACGGCTTCACCAAGGAGACCGGCATCAAGGTGACGATCCGCAAGGGCTCGGATACCGAACTCGCCAACCAGATCGTCCAGGAAGGCGCCTCCTCGCCAGCCGACGTCTTCGTCACCGAGAACTCGCCGGCCATGGTGCTGGTCGAGAAGGCCGGGCTGTTCGAGACGCTGCCCAAGGATGTCCTCGAACAGGTGCCGGCCCAGTTTCGCCCCGCGAGCGGGCGCTGGACGGGCGTCGCCGCGCGCAGCACTGTCTTCGCCTACGACAAGCGCAAGCTGAAGGAGGCCGATCTGCCGAAGTCGATGCTCGACCTCGCCGACGCCAAGTGGAAGGGGCGTTGGGCGGCCTCGCCATCGGGCGCCGATTTCCAGGCGATCGTCGGCGCGCTCCTCGTCCTCAAGGGCGAGAAGGTCACGGGCGACTGGCTCAAGGCAATGAAGGAGAACTCCAGCGCCTACCGCGGCAACAGCGTCGCCATGAAGGCGGTCAATGCCGGCGAGGTCGAGGGCGCGGTGATCTACCACTATTACTACTTCGGCGATCAGGCGAAGACGGCTGAGAACAGCAGCAATGTCGGGATGCACTATTTCCGCGGCCAGGATCCCGGCGCCTTCCTCAGCACCTCCGGTGCGGGCGTGCTCGAATCCAGCAAGCATAAGAAGGAGGCGGAAGCCTTCGTGAAATGGATGAGCGGCAAGCAGGGGCAGGCCGTCCTGCGCGAGGGCGACTCCTTCGAATACGCCATCGGCAACGGAGAGGCTTCGAACCCCAGGCTGGAGCCGATCGCCAAGCTTGATGCACCGAAGGTCGAGCCCTCCCAACTCGACAGCAAGAAGGTCACCGAGCTGATGACCGCCGCGGGCCTGCTCTGAGCCGGTTGCGTCGATTGACTGCGCGTGCGAGATGCCGCCGCACGCGCATTCTTCCATGACCGTTTCTCTTTCCCTCGATACGCCGGCTTTGCCGGTCTTGCCGCTCAGGCGGCAACGCAATCTTACCGGACGGGCAATGCTGCTGCTCGCCGGAGGCGTCTCCCTCTGCGCCCTGCTGCCACTGGGATTCATTGTCTGGATTGCGATCGAGACCGGTTGGCAGACGGCCTTCTCGCTGATCTGGCGGCCGCGCGTCGGCGAATTGCTCGTCAACACGCTACTGCTCGAACTCTGCACGCTGCCGCCCGCGATCCTGCTGGCGGTTGCGCTGGCCTGGCTCACCGAGCGCAGCGACATGCCCGGCGCCAAGTTCTTGTCCTGGCTTGCGGTTGCGCCGCTCGCAGTGCCGGCCTTCGTCCAGTCCTATGCCTGGGTCAGCCTCCTGCCGCGCTTCCACGGGCTGCCGGCGGCGGTGCTGGTTTCGGTCCTCGCCTATCTCCCATTCCTCTATCTGCCCGTCGCCGCGCAGATACGCCGGCTCGACCCTGAGCTGGAACATGTCGCCGCCTCGCTCGGGCAGTCTCCGCCACGCGTGCTTCTGCGGGTGGTTCTGCCGCAGCTGCGGCTTGCGATCTGTGGCGGCAGCCTTCTCGTCGGGCTGCATCTGCTCGCCGAATACGGGCTCTATGCCATGATCCGCTTCGACACCTTCACCACCGCGATCATCGACCAGTTCCAGTCGAGCTATAACGGTCCGGCGGCGAACATGCTCGCAGGCGTGCTGGTGCTGAGCTGCTGCGGGCTCATCGGGCTCGAATGGCTGCTGCGCGGCGGCGCGCGCTATGCCCGGCTCGGCTCCGGCGCGCCGCGCCCGGCGCCGCGCCAGCGGCTCGGTGCCTGGCGACTGCCGGCTCTGGCATTGCCACTCGCCTTCGCCGCTCTGAGCCTCGGCGTACCCGCGCTGACACTCACCCACTGGCTCATGGCCGCGGGAGAGGAGGTCTGGCGGCAGGGCGCGCTGGCCGCGTCCCTGGCCGAGACACTGGGCTATGCCGCTGCCGGTGCCTTTGCTGCAGCGGCGGCCGCGTTGCCGATGGCCTGGTTGTCGGTGCGTGCGCCCGGCCGGGTGACCCGCTTCCTGGAAAGCTGCCACAGTTATCTCGGCGCGCTGCCGGGTGTGGTGGTGGCGCTGGCCCTCGTCACCGTGACAGTGCGCATCGCCTTGCCGCTCTACCAGACGGTCGCGACCGTGGTCTTCGCCTATGTCCTGATGTTCCTGCCGCGCGCGCTGGTCGGGCTGCGTGCTGGCATCGCGCAGGTCCCGGTCGAGCTGGAGCGGGCCGCGGCGGCGCTCGGCCGCAACCCGGCTCGGGCACTTCTTTCGGTGACGCTGCCGCTCGCCGCGCCCGGCGTCGCCGCCGCGATGGCGCTGGTCGCGATGGGCGTGGCAACCGAGCTGACGGCGACCCTGCTGCTCGCTCCCAACGGCACCCGAACGCTGGCCACGGAGTTCTGGACTCTTACCAGCGAGCTCGACTATGCGAAAGCCGCACCCTATGCGGTGCTGATGATTCTTCTCTCGCTGCCGATGACCGCGCTGCTGCACGCTCAGGCACGCAAATCCCTCGGCGCATGACCAAGCTCGTCATCTCGAATGTCTCGAAGCGCTATGGCGCGACGGCAGCGCTGGATCGCGTATCCCTTTCCGTTGAGACAGGTAGCCGCGTCGCCATTGTCGGGCCGTCCGGCTCGGGAAAGACGACGCTGCTGCGTGTCATCGCCGGCTTCGAAGCCCCCGATGCGGGAACGGTGACGCTCGACGGGCAGGTGCTCGCCGACGGGCCGGCGATCGCCCCAGCGCATCGGCGCCGGATCGGCTATGTCGCCCAGGACGGAGCGCTGTTCCCGCATCTCGACGTCGCCGGCAATCTCGGTTTCGGCATCCCGCGAAGCGAGCCGGATCGAGCGGCCCGATTGCGCGAGCTGACGGAGCTCGTCGAGCTCGATGCCGCGATGCTGACCCGCAGGCCGCACGAACTCTCCGGAGGGCAGCAGCAGCGTGTCGCGCTTGCCCGCGCGCTCGCCCGGAAGCCGGCCCTGATGCTGCTCGACGAGCCGTTTTCCGCGCTCGATACGGGGCTGCGGGAGACTGTCCGGCAGGCTGTGGCGCGTGTGCTCGCCCGAGCCGGCATCACGACCATCCTGGTCACCCATGATCAGGGCGAGGCGCTGTCCTTCGCCGATCAGCTCGCGGTGATGCGTGAAGGCCGGCTGGCGCAATCAGGGCGACCGGCCGAGCTTTACTGGCAGCCGGCGGATGTCGAAACAGCCCTGTTCCTCGGGAGCGCCGTCCTGTTCGAGGCCAAGATCGAAAAGGGGGGCGTCTCCTGCGGGCTCGGCGCGTTCGAAGCCGAGACGGGCGGCCGCCACGGGGCGGGCACCATCATGCTCAGGCCGGAGCAGTTCCAGCTATCGCCGGCGGGTCCGGGCCTTGAAGCCTTCATCGAGAACGTCGCTTTCCGGGGCGCACAATGCAGTGTGACATTGCGGACGAACCAGGGCGGCGGGGAAATCCGTTTCACCGCACAGGTTTCGAGCATGGAGCGGCCGCAGATCGGACAGACCGTTTTCGTTTCGGTGAAGGGTGCGCCGTTCCTGCTGCCCGGCTCCTGATGGGGCCGAGCGCGAACCTAGGCCATAGTATATCGCGCCCCTGAACGCTTGCCGCCATCAGCCATCCTTTCCCGCGGGAACGCAGGCCGGCCGATCGTGTTCTCCCTCTTGGGGGGGCAAGCATGAAGGCTGAGGCCACGCATCAGCCCGGCGTCAGGGAGCAAAGAGCGATGAGCAGCCTTGAACGCGCTATCGAGATTGCTGCGGAGGCTCATTCCGGTCAGCGGGACAAGGCAGGGGCGCCTTACATTACGCATCCGCTGAGAGTCGCCTTGGGTTTCATCCGCTCAGGCGATGAGAAGCGCGCGATCGTGGCGGTCCTTCACGATGTTCTTGAGGACAGCGACATCACTGCGGATGATCTGCGGCGGGAAGGCTTCTCCGATCCGATCGTGGAAGCGGTGCTGGCGCTGACAAGGCCCGATGACGAGGACTATCGGGCCTTTGTGAAACGGGCGGGGGCGAACGAGATGGCACGGCCGGTCAAAATCGCCGATCTGAAGGACAATCTCGACAGGACCCGTTTGGCGAAGCTGCCGGATGATGAGCGAAAGAAACTCCTGGCCAAGTACGAAGGCGCGTTGGATATCCTGGATGCCAGATGATCCGCCCAACGGATAGAGCCGAAGCGGGAAGATGAACGCTCGCGAACAATCCTGTTCAGGCCGCGTTCCATAACTGACTGCTCTACTGGCTAGAGCAAAAAAGGGAGATTCCCATGCGTCGGTTTGCAATCACAGCCCTCGTCGGCTTCGGTGTCGCCGCTTCGTTGACGTCAGTTCACGCCGGCGAGGCGCTGCCCCGAGACGTTGCTCAGCGCCTCGACAAGCAGGCGGTCGAATTCACGATGAGCGAGGCCAAGCGTGAACGCCTGATGATCATTCAGGAGAACATGGAGCGCCAGCGCTACTCTGAGCGCCGTCATGGCTATCGTGGTGGGTACGGGTACGGCGAGGGGTACGGCTACGGACGCCGCTACGGTGGCCCGCCGCCCTGGGCGCCAGCCCATGGCTATCGCCGCGACTACTACGATCGCTGGTGATGGCGCATAAGGGCGAGAACTGTCCCGGACCTGAACAAGCCGATAGCTTGCCCAGACCGGATGCCCTCCCAATCGCGGGACTGCCGGATAATCTTGGCAAGCTGAAGAGCGGCTGAGCCGCGATCTCGGCTGAAGGAGCGGATAATCATCCGCTCTCAGAGTCTGTCTCGAAAGCCGCTTCGGCGAGCCAGATGGCCGCTGGAGTAGCGTTTCGAGAGAGGCTCTCAGTGCTTCGCCTTGTGCTCGGGCTTCCCCTTGCGCTTGGTGGAAGCCATCTTTTCGAGCTCACTTTCGCTCATCGACTTTTCCATCGATTTCGAAGCGCCCTTGAGTTCGCTCTTCTTCATATCGCCGCGCTTGGCGGCCAGCGCAGCGCCGGCGGCTTTCTGCTGAGAGGCTGATTTTGCAGGCATGTCGTCCTCCTTCACTTGGATGAACGAGTGAACCCCGGCGACGGACCCAGGTTCCCTGTCCGCAGCGATGTTTCGACCAAGCAGGCCGTCACACGGACCACCCTGCGGCGGCGCTTCATTCCGTCAGGCGGCATTGAAGCCGCCTCGATCCGGTCGATCCGTTCATTGATGCTGGCGACATTGTTCTGCCCGTCCCGGAACAGGACCATCGCTTGTCTGACCTGATCGCGCAGACCAGCCTTGCTGACGTCGGTTCCGGCAACCTGAAGCCGGTGCCGCCCGGTGAGGGGCGATGATATCGGCCTCGTTCGAAGGCGGTTGCCCGGCAAGCCGCGCTTCGGAGCATCACGCGGCGACGATGAACTGGAACGCGGCTTGCCGCGACGAATATCCAGCAAGCCGGGAGGTTCGGCATGGATCAGAACGCGTTTCGCTGCGAGACATGTGGCTCTCCTCATGTCTCGCTTCCGAGCATTCTCAAGCCGGAGGTCGAAGTCGTCTGCGGCCGGTGCGGTGCTTTCGTTGCGACCTGGGGGTATTGCGGCGCCCTCGCGCTCATTCTGATCAATGAACGACGATATCAGACCTGTCCCGCTGATCCGGCTGCGCGGTACGGCTCGTTCCCGCGGTTTTGGTGAAGAGTCTCCGCGAAGATGCATCGAGCCGCGTCTCTTTGGGCTTGTCGCGCTTCTTCGGCGTCCTAGAGCGTGCTGGGTTTACATGGAACCACGACGTCATCCCGGGCTTGACCCGGGATCCATGCCGAAGCGTTTCCGATCAAGGTTCAGGCATGGATCCCGGCTCTCCGCTTCGCTCCGGCCGGGATGACTCGCGGTTCCGTGTAAAATCGGCAGACTCTAGACCTGGACAGATCAGCTATTTAGTAAGCTGACTGCTGGACCGTTCGTAGAGCGTGGCTCCCGTCTGCGCGTCGACGCCTTCCAGGCTGACCTCGTAACCCCAAAGCTCATGGATACGGCGCAGGGTCGCATCGCAGCTGGTGTTTTCCAGCACGATGCCGTTGTTGACCCTGTGCTGCAGACGCAGATGCCTCTGGCCGAGCAGGTCCACATCCACGACCTGGATGTCCGAATAGCTTGCGCCGATATCGTATCTCTGGGCCAACGCGGCGCGGATGTGCTCGTAGCCGCGTTCGTTATGGATTGAGGCCACAGTGTAGAAGCGATCGTCCGCCGTGTCGGACAGCACGAACATCCGCCATTTTCGGATCAGAGCCGGACTGAGATACTGGCGGATGAAGGACTCGTCGCGGTGATTGGCCCAGGCGTCGAGCAGAATCGTGCGCCAGTCGCCCTTTCCCGCGATCTCGGGAAACCAGTCACGATCCTCCGCCGTGGGCTCGGTCGCGATACGCTGGATATCCTGCATCATGTCCAGGCCCAACGCATAAGGATTGATGCCGGAAAAGCGGGGATCGTCGAAGGCCGGCTGGAAGACGACATTCGAGTGGTTGCGCAGGATTTCCAGCATGGCGCCTTCGCTGATCCGGCCTTGGTCGAACAGTGCGTTCATGACCGTGTAGTGCACGAAGGTCGCGCAGCCTTCGTTCATCACCTGCGTCTGCCGCTGGGGATAGAAATACTGCGCGATGACCCGGACGATTCTGAGGATCTCGCGCTGCCAGGGCTCAAGGATTAAGCTATTTTTTTCAAGGAAATAGAGCAGGTTCTCCTCAGGGAGATTGAGCGCCTTCTTCCGCTCTGCGACCGTATCCTCCGTCTCGTCGGGCTTGCTGCCATCCGTCGAGCGCGGGATGGTGCGCCACAGATCGTTGTAGGAGCGCTCTTCGTACTCCAGCCGCTCGCGAAGTCCTTCGCGCTGCTTGGCCGAAGAGAGCTTCGGAGGGCGGCGATATCGGAACACGCCTTGGTCCATCAGGGCATGGGCGGCATCGAGAACGGCTTCCACCGCCGCCAAGCCGTGCCTTTCCTCGCAGCGGGCGATGAAGCCCTTGGCGAAATCCATATAGCCCAGGATGGCGCCGGCATCCGTCCATTGCTGGAACAGGTAGTTGTTCTTGAAAAAGTGATTGTGGCCCAGCGCCGCATGCGCCGTCACCAGGGCCTGCAGGGCCATGGTGTTCTCTTCCATGAGGTAGACGATGCAAGGGTTGGAATTGATCACGAGTTCATAGGCGAGCCCGCGCCCGCCCTTGCGATAGAGCAGCTCCTGATGAATGAAATGCTTGCCGAAGGACCAGTGGCGATACATCAGCGGCATGCCGATGGACGAATAGGCGTCGAGCATCTGCTCGGAGGAGATGACTTCCATCTGGACCGGATAGACATCGAGATGGAGCTCATCCTTCGCAACCCTCTCGATAACGTCGTAAGCACGCGACAGCGTCCGGAAGTTCCAGTCCGAACCGGAAAACAGCAAGTCGGGTCTGGGCGCGTGCCTGGGCATCGGCGCTCCTTTCAGTCGCGCTGCAGTGCCGATTGTTTGGTGAAGAGCTGACGGAAGACCGGATAGATGTCGGCCGCCTTGGCGATGCGGCTCATGTCGAAGTTCGACCACCTGTCCTTGACGGCCTGATAGGCGCGCCAGAGCGATGTCCCGTTGTCAGTGGAGCCGAAGATCTCGCTTTCGCGCTCGTCGATAATCTCGACATAGGCGAAATACTGGCACAGGCGCATGATCTCGGCATCCATCAGCGACAGGCAATGCTCGGAGTCGGTGGCGAGATTGTCGCCGTCCGAAGCCTGGGCGGCGTAGATGTTCCATTCCCGGCTGGGATAGCGCTTTTTGATGATGCGTTGCATTTCCTTCAGCGCAGTCGAGACGACAGTGCCGCCGCTCTGCGTGCTGTAGAAGAAGGTTTCCTCGTCCACCTCCTGAGCCTCGTGGGTATGGCGGATGAAGACGATGTCGGTGCGGTCGTAGCGCCGCTTCAGGAAAAGATGCAGCAGGACGAAGAAGCGTTTGGCGAGGTCTTTCTCGCGTTCGCCCATGGAGCCCGAGACGTCCATAAGGCAGAACATGACCGCGTTCGCGTTAGGCTGAGGCTGGGGGTCGAAGCGGTTGAAGCGGATATCGACCGGGTCGACGAAGGCGATGACCTTGCGCCGGCGTTCCAGCCGGTCGAGTTCCGCGCGCAGGGCGGCGATGCGCCGACAGATCTCTGGATCAGCTCGGTTGGCTTCGAGGCTGGCCAGCTCCCGGAGGATGACCTCGAGCTCCTCGCGCTTGGGCCGCCGGAGCGCGATGCGGCGGCCGTGGCTGTTCCGCATGGTGCGCGCGACGCTGATGTTGGTGGGCGACCCGCTTACCGAAAAGCCGGCCCGCCGCGGCTTGAAGGCGAGAATTTCCTTGAGGTTGAGCTTGACCATGTCGGGAAGTTCGAGGTCCTCGAAGAACAGGTCGAGCACCTCTTCGCGCGACAGCTCGAAGCGAAAATCATCCTCGGATGGCTGCGAGCCCGGCGACGATCCCGCCCCGCCACCCTGACCCGGCTTCGGCATCCGGTCACCCGGAGAAAAATGCTTGTTCCCGGGCAGGACATATTGGCGACGACCGCTATCCTTCGCATCGCGGAAGCTCGGCTCGCTCGTCTCGCTCGCCGGCATCGAGACGACATGTTCGCCGTCCACATCGGCGATCTTGCCGGCTCGGATCTGGTCCTGGATATTTCGCTTCAGCTCCTTGCGCACGCGGCGCAGGAAGCGCTGGCGATTGCCCAGGCTTTTGTCCTTCGGGTTCAATCGACGGTCGATGAAGATGGGCATGGGCACCCTCGGGCCGACGTCAACCCGCCTTGTTCACGCGCATGTACCAATCCACCAGGCGCCGGACCTGGCGCTCGGTATAACCACGCTCGACCATACGCTCGACGAATCCATGATGCCGCTTCTCGGTCACGCTGTCCTGCTTCGAGCCGAAACTGATGACGGGAAGCAGATCCTCGACCTGCCCGAACATCCGCTTCTCGATGACCTCGCGGAGCTTTTCATAGCTGGTCCAGGACGGGTTGCGGCCGCTGTTCCGGGCGCGTGCGCGCAGCGTGAACTTCACGACCTCGTTACGGAAGTCCTTGGGGTTGGCGATGCCCGCCGGCTTCTCGATCTGGGACAGCTCGTTGTCCAGAACCTGCCGGTTGAGGATCTGGCCGGTATCGGGATCCTTGTAGTCCTGATCCTCCACCCACGCATCGGCGTAGGCGATATAGCGGTCGAACAGGTTCTGACCGTATTCGCCATAGGACTCCAGATAGGCCTTCTGGATCTCGTGTCCGATGAATTCGGCATAGCGCGCGGCAAGCTCCGACTTGATGAAGTCGAGATAGGCCGCTTCCGTCTCCTTGGGGAACTGCTCGCGCTTGATCGCCCCTTCCAGGATATACATCAGGTGCACGGGGTCGGCGGCGAGTTCCTCGGTGTCGTAGTTGAAGGTCTGTGAGAGGATCTTGAAGGCAAAGCGCGTGCTGACGCCGGTCATGCCCTCATCGACGCCGGCAGCGTCGCGATACTCCTGGATGGCCTTGGCCCTCGGCTCCAGCTCCTTGAGGTTCTCGCCGTCATAGACGCGCATCTTGGTGTAAAGCGGCGAGTTCTCGAACTCGGCCAGCCGGGTCGAGACCGTGAAGCGGCTGAGGATGTCGAGCACTTCGGGTGCGCAGGGACTGCCGGCCAGCTCGCTCTCGCGCAGCAGCTTTTCGTAGATTTCCCGTTCTTCGGTGACGCGCAGGCAATAGGGCACCTTGACCACCAGAATGCGGTCAAGGAACGCCTCGTTGTTCTTGTTGTTCTTGAATTGCAGCCATTCGGACTCGTTGGAGTGGGCCAGCACGATGCCCTGATAGGGGAAGGCACCGAAGTTCTCGGTGCCGTTGTAGCTGCCCTCCTGGGTCGCGGTCAGCAGGGGATGCAGCACCTTGATCGGCGCCTTGAACATCTCGACGAATTCGAGCAGGCCTTGCGTCGTCCGGTTCAGCCCGCCGCTGTAGGAATAGGCGTCCGGGTCCGACTGGCTGAAATTCTCGAGCTGGCGGATGTCGACCTTGCCGACGAGCGTCGAAACATCCTGGTTGTTCTCGTCGCCCGGCTCGGTCTTGGCGATAGCGATCTGGCGCAGCCGCGACGGCATCAGCTTGACGACGCTGAACTTGGAAATGTCGCCGGACAATTCGTCCAGCCGCTTTGCCGCCCAGGGCGAGATCAGGCCGTTCAACCGCCGCCGCGCGATGCCGTACTTGTCCTCGAAGAGACCGCCCATGCGCTCCGGATGGAACAGCCCCAGCGGCGATTCAAAGACAGGGCTGATCTTGCCGCCCACCTTGAGCGTGTAGAACGGTCGCTCCTCCATGAGCTTCTTGAGCTGCTCCGCCAGCGAGGACTTGCCGCCGCCGACCGGCCCGAGCAGGTAGAGGATCTGCTTGCGCTCCTCCAACCCTTGTGAAGCATAGCGAAAATAGCCGGCGATCCGCTCGATCGTATCTTCCATGCCGTAGAAATCGGCGAAGGAGGGGTAGATCTTGATGGTCCTGTTGGCGAAAATCCGGCCGAGCCGCTCGTCCTTGCTGGTGTCGAGCAATGTCGGCTTCCCGATCGCATCGACCATCCGCTCGGCCGCGGAGGCATACATCGACTTATCCTCGCGACAAGCCAGCAGGTATTCCTGCAGGCTCATCTCCTCCTGCGAATAGCTTCGGTAGTCCTCAGAGAATAAGCGGAAAACATCGCTGTCTCGCTCGATCATGGCAGCCTTCCACCGATTGGTGGTCTCCTCGACGACGACCCTCAACGTTCAACCGATGATGGTCTCGCAAGTTCCTGTCCAATGCATGGCCGCCCTCTAAGACGACGACACAGACGCCGTCGTGGCAGTCATGCGTTCACGCGGCCGACCTCTCACTGTTTACAAGCAGCTGTCCCGCGCCTTGACGATACATGCATCACGCGTGCCATCTTGGCGGTGAGCGCGGTCATTGCCCTTGCGACGGCGATTGGACACCGGCCGCTATCCTGCCGCCGCAGAGCCAACAATAAGCATGGGCGTAAACGACCATGTATTCAACTCAAATCGGGCCCTCAATTGACCGCCCCGGGGAGCCGAAAGCGGAATCCGCAGTGTCCGAGACTGCGATCGTGAGAACCGGTATGATTGGGACGGCTGCCCGCACCCCGTCCCGAAACCTGTGCCGGAGTGACACAATGTCGCTTGTTTGTAGACCAGCTCGGGCGGATGATCTGGCCGCGGCCGACGCTTTGGTGGTTGCTAGCATCAACGATCTCACCGTTCGGCATGGCTTCGGCCCGATGGCGATGGCAAGCCCTCCCAGCTTTCAGCTGTTCTCGCTCCAGGACGACCCTGACGGCCTATGGGTCGCTGAGGACAGAGGGGAGATACTCGGCTTTGCCTGGAGTTGGGTTTGCGGGGATGTCTGGTTCCTCGCCCAGCTGTTCGTCGATACCGCCCGACAGGGCCAGGGTATCGGAAACGAACTAATGGAACGAACCATGGAGCACGCCCGGAAATCAGGAGCAATTCACAAGGCGCTGATTACGTTCACCTTCAACCGTGTCTCGCAGGGCCTTTACATGCGGCACGGCCTCTTTCCCAAGATGCCGATCTACTTGTTCAACGCCGCACGCGAACGGGTGACGCAGGCGCTGCCGGAGCCGCCATTGCGAGCTATCGCGATCGACGGCAGCACGACGACCATGGAAAAACTTGCCGAGATCGATACCTGCGCCATAGGCGTCTCGCGGGAAAAGCATCACCGCTACTTGCTCAGCGACCCGGCGATTACAGGGGTTCTGCTCTACGCCGGCAGCGGCAGCATCGGCTACAGCTACATCAGCTCCAACGGGCACATCGGCCCCCTCGCAGTCAGGCGACCTGACAGTCTTCGCGATGCCTTTGCGACTGCGTTGAGGTTGGCGGCAGATCGCTCCGTTGAGAAGGTTTCGGCGTTTCTGCCGGGCACATGCGACAGCGCCTTGAGCCTTGCGGTCAATCAAGGCATGCGGATCAGCTTTCCAATGCTCTTGATGGCATCGCCCGGCTATGGCGACTGGACGCAGTATCTGCCGCGAAATCCAGGCTTCATGTGATCGGTCATCTGCCGGTGGTCAGACCCGAAGCAGCGATCTCGCTGCCTTTTGCGCCCGCCTCGGACGATGCCATTGCTTCATCGCGGGTAGCCTGCCGGAGACCGGGCTGAAACGAGGAAGACCGGTGATTGTTCAGGGCCGCTCCCCGAGGCCGAGGCCAGCGTTCGACAAAATAGATGAGAACGTTCGATTCAATGCGTTGGATTGGATGATTTTTCTCAAAGATGGTGCGAAGAAGAAAGAGTTTTCCGACCCCCGGCGCCCCATCCATGAATGACGTTTCTGCACTCTTCCGTTCGCCTGTTCAGCGAGCCGGGCAACTCCTGCCTGGCCTTGGGCTTTGCGCGCTTGTCAGTGGTGCAGCCTACGGCCTTGAGGCGCTGGAGGCGCATTTTGCCGGCCGTGCCTGGCTGGAAGCCCTTGTCTTGGCAATCTTGCTTGGAACTGCGGTACGAACCTTCTGGACGCCATCGCGGTTCTGGCTACCGGGCATCGCGTTCTCGGCCAAGACGGTTCTGGAAATAGCGATCGTACTCCTCGGAGCATCGCTGAACGCCGCCACGCTCATCGCCGCTGGACCAAGCTTGATCGTCGGTATCGCGGCAGTCGTTGCAGTAGCGCTTGCCGTCAGCTTTCTGATCGGACGCTTGCTGGGCTTGCCCAAGCGCATGGCCGTCTTGGTCGCTTGCGGCAATTCGATCTGTGGCAACTCGGCCATTGCAGCAGTGGCGCCCGTCATAGGCGCCAGCGGCCACGACGTGGCGGCGTCCATCGCGTTCACCGCCGTGCTGGGCGTCCTGGTGGTGCTGGGTCTTCCACTGCTGGTTCCGCTGCTGCAGCTGTCGGATATCCAATACGGCGTGCTGGCGGGCCTCACCGTTTATGCGGTCCCGCAGGTTCTGGCGGCAACGGCGCCGGTGGCCGCCGCCAGCGTCCAGATCGGCACGCTCGTCAAGCTCGTACGTGTGCTGATGCTCGGGCCCGTCGTTCTCATCCTTTCGATTCTCAGCAGCCGGGCGCGGGCGAAAGCGGACAATCTCGCTGAAGAGCATCGGCCCCGTGGTCGATTGGCCGTGCACAAGCTTGTTCCGTGGTTCATCATCGGCTTTCTTGCGATGGCGGCGCTGCGTTCGCACGGTGGTATCCCGGAGGGCGCGCTTGCGCCTATCGCCCGAGCCGCGACCATCCTGACGATCATCTCGATGGCCGCGCTGGGTCTTGGCGTCGACATCCGCGCGGTTGCCAAGGCTGGTCGGAGCGTAACAGCGGCAGTTTCCCTTTCTCTGCTCGCGCTTGCCGCAGTCAGCGTCAGCCTTATACGTCTGTTGGGCATCGCCTGAATCTGTTCGACCCCAATTCAGAGGCCGCTGCGCTCGGAAACCGGACGTATCGGACTCTGAAGAGAGACGTTGCTAACCGAGCGATTTGCCTTCGGTTCGAGAGGTGTTGCCCTGCGAGCGATGATCGAAGATGCGTTGCGCAGCAATTGGAAGAGCCTTTTTTCCTATGCGCTCCGCTTGACCGACAATCCCGACGCCGCTGCGGACCTGGTCCAGTCCTGCGCTCTCAAGGCCCTCGGGAGCGCGGGTGCTCGGCCTCGCCCTGAAGCCGTTCGCGCGTGGTTGTTCAAGATCGTGCGCAACGCCTGGATCGACAATTATCGCCGCAACCGCCACATCCATGACGAGCCTGAAAACCGAGTTGTGGAGGAGGGCCCTGGCTTCGACCATCGCTACGATGACAGCATCATTGCGGAAATCACCGTTCGGCAGGCATTGAGGCAGATCCCGCCAGACCACCGCGAGATCATCGAACTGGTCGATCTGGCGGGCTTCAGCTATGGCGAGGTCGCGTCTATCCTAGGCGTGCCGCAAGGGACGATCATGAGCCGGTTGAGCCGGGCGAGGCAGGCATTGCTGGCAGTCATCGAGCGCGAGAACCTGCGCCCGCTTCAGGCGAGGCGCCGACATGCACGATGATAATCCCGACCGGGAAGGCGACGTCTCCTGGGACAAGCTGAGCGCATATATCGACGACGAACTTTCGCCAGGCGAAGCGGCCGATGTCGCGGCAGCGGTCGCTCGTGATCCCCGGCTGGCCGAACGCGTCGCGACGCTGTCGCGGCTGCGCGCCGTCACGCGCCGCCTGCCTTCCGAGACGGAGATCCCGGCATTCGTACTGCCACGCCGGCGTCGCAGGAGGGTGGCTCTGCCTATCGCCGCCGCTTTGTCGCTCGCCGCCTGCATCGGTTTCCTCGCCCTGCGCCTCTCGGGCCCGGCGACGGCGCCCGACGGAGGGCTCGCCGCGGCGGTCGCGGCTCATCGCCACTGGATCGACGGACGCCAGGCGGAGGTGCCGGAGCAGCGCATCCAGGTCGATCTCGCCGCCGCACGAAGCGGGCGTCTTCCCGATCTGCGCGCCTCCGCGCTGGAGCTCACTTACCTGTCGCTCGATCCGACGTCGCGCGAGGGAGGCATGCTTGCCGGCTATCGCGGTCCACATGGCTGCCGGCTCGGGCTCTGGATGGCTCCGCGCTCAAGAGGCTCGGGCGAGCCGCCGGCAAAAAGCGATCGCGACGGGTTGCGCATACGCGCCTGGAGCACGACAGAAGCCGACTATGCGCTGCTGAGCAGAGGCATGGATCCGGAGCGGCTCGACCGTCTCGCTGATGTCATCGCCAAGCTGACCCATCAAAAGCAGGCGCCGACCGACGAGCAGGTCGCAGCTCTCAGGGACGTGCCGAATATCGGGCAGCCCTGCGGCGCCTGACCATCGTCTTTCCTCGACATGGAATAAATCGACGCTCTCATGCGTCTCAATCTCCTGAGGAATGTGTCCTCGGGAGAAACGCCATGTTGAACAGACGACAGATGCTCACATCTGCCGGCAGTGCCGCATTGGGGCTGGGAGCCGTCGCGATCGGGGGGGCGCGACTTTCCGCCCTGGCCGCCGAAACCGTCAAATTGCCCTTCGAGAACGGCGAGCGCGAACTCGTCAAAGTGCCGGGCAAGCGCCCGCTGATCCAGCAGACAGCCCGCCCACCGCAGCTCGAGACGCCGTTCTCAGTGTTCAACGAGGGCATCATCACGCCGAACGACGCCTTCTTCGTGCGCTATCATCTCGCCGACATTCCTCTGGAGATCGACCCGGAAACCTTCCGGCTCGAGGTGAAGGGCAAGGTATCGAAGCCGCTCTCGCTGTCGCTGCGCGAGCTGAAGAGCAGCTTCCCCGCGGTCGAAGTCGTGGCCGTCAACCAATGCTCCGGCAATAGCCGCGGCTTCGTCGAGCCGCGGGTCGCTGGCGGACAGCTCGGCAACGGCGCCATGGGCAATGCGCGCTGGCGCGGTGTCTCGCTCAAGGCCGTGCTTGAGCGGGCGGGTGTCCAGCCGGGAGCCGTGCAGGTGGCCTTCGGGGGCCTCGACGGCCCGGTTGCGCCCGATACGCCCGACTTCACCAAGGCGCTCGCACTCGACCATGCCCGCGATGGCGAAGTCATGCTCGCCTATGCCATGAACGGGACGGATCTGCCTTGGCTCAACGGCTATCCGCTGCGCCTGGTCGTGCCGGGCTACTACGGCACCTATTGGGTCAAGCACCTCAACGAGATCACCGTGCTCGACAAGGAGCTCGACAGCTTCTGGATGAAGACGGCCTACCGGATCCCCGACAATGACTGCGCCTGCGTCGAGCCCGGAAAGGTGCCGGTGGCGACGATCCCGATCAACCGCTTCACCGTTCGCTCGTTCATCACCAATGTGCTGGACGGGGCGAAGGTCAAGGCGGGCCAACTGGCGCTGCGCGGCATCGCCTTCGACGGGGGCTCCGGCATTGCCGAAGTCCAGGTTTCCGGCGATGGCGGCCAGTCCTGGGTCAAGGCCAACCTCGGCCAGGATCTCGGCAAGTACTCCTTCCGCGAATGGAAGGCGAACGTTCCCGTCGCCGCCGGCGAGCAGAAGCTATGGTCAAGGCCACCAATGGCAAGGGCCAGACCCAGCCGATGCAGCCGCTCTGGAATCCGTCCGGCTACCTGCGCAACGTCGTCGAGATGACGCGCGTCACGGCAGCGTGAGGCAGAACATCATGACGATCACCACTCGCCGCCCCGGCGCGCTCAGTGCCGCATTCGCCCTGGCGTTCGCCCTCGGCGGAACCGCGCTCGCCGCGCCGAAGACCTACAAGCTGCCGGACGAGACGGCCACGCTCAAGCCGGGCTCCGAGCCGGGCTTCGAGGCCGCCAAGATCAATTGCACGGCCTGCCACTCGATCGACTACATCAACTACCAGCCGAGCAAGAAGGGGCATGCCTTCTGGGAGGCCGAGGTCCAGAAGATGATCAAGGTCTACAAGGCCCCGATCGACGAGAAGGACGCCAAGGCCATCGCGGAGTACCTTGGTCAGACCTACTGACAGGCCTGGAACTGGCGCCTTGTTGTCGGGCGCCAGTTTCCGATCACGCATTCTCTTCTGAGATGCGGTGTGCTCGGCGCCGCATTGCGGCGTGTTTACCGATCGAAAAGGCCAGATCGTGCGAGGGCGCTCGCAGTGCTGGGGCTGAACGCAGCTGGGATATCGTACACTAGGACGAGCCTCAGCAGTGCCTTGACGTCGACGTCGTGAGGTTGGGCGGCGAGGGGATCGGGAAAGAACAGGAGGACGTCCAGCTCGCCTTGCGCAATCATCGCGCCGACTTGCTGATCGCCGCCGAGCGGACCGCTTTTGACCAGGCGGATATTGAGATCAGGAAGCGAGGATTTCAGCACGCCTCCCGTCGTCGCTGTAGCGACGATGGTATGGCGCGCGATCAAGTCGGCGTGCTGCACCGCCCAGGCAGCGAGATCCGGCTTCTTGCTGTCATGGGCCACCATACCGATCGTGAGAGACATGACGCTCAGCCCCCGAAAAAGCGCGCTTGAGTTCCTCGACTTCGGTCTCACCAAGAAGCTTGTCGCAGCGACCGGAGAGGAGGATCAGGAGCTTTGCAGTCTCTTCGAGCTCTTCGGCCGCGTAAACAGCGTTTGGTACGCGAGAGTGATGAGCCGAGTTGCCCGATTTGAGCGCGAGCGCCAGCCGCCCGCCTTCGGCATCGTTTCAGTTGCCGGCGTTGATCTGCGCCCGTCGAACATGGCTCCGAAGCCGACCATGCGTTAGGCTGAAACCGGACCGTTCAATCGGGCCAGGCCACGTCCAAATGCTCCGCCGGCCGGCATCGCAGAGCAGAGCGACGACCGCTGACGCAAGGGGGGCAGGACCGCATGGACCGGTTCGATGCGATGCAGGTTTTGTTGGCGGTCGTCGATGCCGGCAGCTTGTCGGCGGGCAGCCGCAAGCTGAACGCGCCACTGCCGAGCGTCAGCCGGAAAGTCGCGGAGCTGGAGCGCCATCTCGGCACTCGTCTTCTCGTCCGGACGAGCCGCAACATCCAGCTCACCGATGCAGGCCGCGATTATGTCGACGCGGCCCGCCAGATCATGGCGCAAATCGAGGATGCCGAGCTGCGGGCATCCGGTGAATACGAAACGCCGAGAGGCGTGCTGACGATCACCATGCCGATTGCGTTCGGTCACGACCATGTGCTGCCGCTCGCATGCGACTTCCTGTGCGAACATCCCGAGATCACGCTGAACGTGTTTTGCCTTGACCGCATCATGAGCCTCGTCGATGAGCATGTGGACGTCGGCATCCGGCTGGGCGAGCTTGCCGACAGTTCGCTTCATGCGGTCAAGGTCGGCGAATTCGGCTTCGTGACCTGCGCCAGCCCGGAATATCTGGCGCGCAAGGGATACCCGTCGAGCCCGGACGACCTCGTCAGCCACGATGGCGTGGTTTTCGGCCAGATCACCGAGCCAGGCTGGATCTACCAGCACGAAGGCCGCAGGCTGGAAGGAAAGCCGAACATCCGGATCCGTGCGAACACAGCCACGGCGACCGTCACCGCGGCCTTACGTGGGGTTGGGATCATCCGCGCTCCCCGTTACCAAGTCGCGAGAGAACTGCAATCGGGCGCCCTGGTCGCGATGCTCGACGCATATGAGAGCCAGTCGTTCCCAGTCCACCTGATCTATGCGCGTCAGGGGCTGTTGCCGCTGAAAGTGCGCGTGTTCATCGATTGGATGGCGCCACGGCTGAAGCGCGCCTTGAAGGATTTCGCCGCATCCAGGCCGGCGGGAGATCAGCCCGGCGAATAGAAGTCCGCTCAGCGGGCCCGCCGCTAGAAGCGGCGCTTGTGGTGTTCCATCTCAGCACTTGAGAGGCTGCTTATCGCTTTCGCTGTCTGCTGACCGGCTGAAGTCTCCCCTAGGTATCGGGCATCCCGAATACGGAAACAGGAGACTTCACATGACTGCCAAGACGCTCTTCACCGCCAATGTCCATACCGTTGGAGGCCGCGAGGGCTGGGCGAAGAGCTCGGACGGCCAGCTCGACGTCAAGCTGTCGGTGCCCGGCTCGAACCGCCCGGGCACCAATCCCGAGCAGCTCTTCGCGGCAGGCTGGTCCGCCTGCTTTGAGGGCGCGCTTGGGCACGCAGCCAGGGAATTGGGCATCAGGCTTCCGCCTGAGACCGCGGTCGATGCCGAGGTCAACCTCTCGCTCGACGACGCGGAAGGCTATTTCCTGACCGCCCGCCTCAACGTCAGCATCCCGGGCGTCGCCGACGATCTCGCGCAGCAGCTGGTCGATCGCGCGCATGCGACCTGTCCCTATTCGAAGATGACCCGCAACGGGATCGCCGCCAGCGTCGCGCTCGCTGTTCCCGCCTAATCCAATCCGGACGCCTCGGCGTGGATCGCCCCCGCGCACGCCGAGCCGGGGACGCGGACGGGTTCGTCAGCACAGCCCGCGTCTCCGTTCAAATCCCTGCGGCAATCTGAAAGAGACGGACAAATGAGCCAGCACCAGACAGTCTTCACGATGGAGAAGGCGCTTCCGGCCGCGGAAGCTGTGCCCGGCATGAAAATGCCGCAGGAGCCGGTTCTGCCGGTCCCGTCCGCTCCGATCGGCACATCCGAGCCTGTTCGCAAGCGCCGGCTGCGGCCGCTGCTCTTCGCTACCGTCGCCATCGCCGCCCTGGCGGGGGCAGCTGATTTCGGCTGGCGCTATTGGACGACGGGACGCTTCGAGGTTTCGACGGACAACGCCTATGTGAAGGCTGACAGCACGACGATCGCTCCGAAGATCTCCGGCTATATCGCCACCGTGCTCGTGCGTGACAACGAGGCGGTGAGGGCAGGGCAGGTCCTGGCCCGCATCGACGACCGCGACTTCAAGGTCAGCCTCGAGCAGGCCAAGGCCCAGGTCGAGGCCGCCAAGGCCAATATCGCGAACAAGCAGGCCTCACTCGCCGCCCAGCTCTCGGCGATCGATGCGGCGAAGGCGACCCTTGAAGCCGACAAGGCCGACGAGACCTTCGCCGAGCAGAACAACGACCGCTATGCCCGATTGGCGAAGACCGGATACGGCAGCGTTCAGAACGCGCAGCTCGCCGCCTCCCGCATCGGCGTCGCCCGCGCTGCGGTGACGCGCGACACGGCAGCGCTCGCCAGTGCGGTCAGGCAGCTCGACGTGATCAAGGCCGAGCTCGCCCAGGCGCAGGCGGCGCTGGACAGCGCCAAGGCCGTACAGGATCAGGCCGAGCTGAATCTCTCCTACACCGCGCTCGTCGCGCCGGTCGGCGGCGTGGTCGGCAACCGCACATTGCGCGTCGGTCAGTACGTCCAGGCGGGTACGCAGCTGATGGCCGTCGTGCCGACGGAGGCCGCCTATATCGTCGCCAACTACAAGGAGACGCAGCTCACCGGAGTCCATGCCGGGCAGAAGGTGACGATCGAAGTGGACACCTTCCCCGGCCGGGTCTTCCAGGGCCATGTCGACAGCCTCTCGCCGGCCAGCGGCCAGGAGTTCGCGCTGCTGCCGCCCGACAACGCCACCGGCAATTTCACGAAGGTGGTGCAGCGCATTCCCGTGAAGATCGTGCTCGACCACGGCAGCCCGCTTTCGGTCGTGCTTCGTCCCGGCATGTCGGTTTACCCGACCATCGATACCAAGCCCGCGGTGACCGCGGTCGCGCAGCTATCCGGACGCATCAACTGAGGGCCGCAAGGCCCGCCTGACCGGCCAAGGCATGGCAGGAGGGAACAATGTCCAACACGGCGTCAACGATTTCGCCCGACTTTCCCGGCGCCATCGCGCCAGCGGCGCCTTTGTCCCAGAAGGCAAGCACGACTGCCTGGATCGCGGTGAGCGCCGGCATGGTCGGCGCCTTCATGGCGATCCTCAACATCCAGATCACCAACGCCTCGCTGCTCGACATCGAGGGCGGTATCGGAACCGGTGTCGACAACGGCGCCTGGATCTCGACCTCCTATCTCATTGGCGAGATCGTGGTGATCCCGCTCACCGACTATCTGAGCCGCGTCTTCTCGTTCCGGCGCTACATGCTGGCGAACGCCATCCTGTTCCCACTCTTCTCCACCCTGTGCGCCTTCGCCCATGATCTGGGCTCGATGATCGCACTGCGCGGCCTGCAGGGCTTTGCCGGCGGCGTCCTGATCCCGATGGCGTTCACCATGGTGCTGACCAAGCTGCCCAAGGCTCAGCAGCCTTTCGGACTGGCGCTGTTCGCGCTGTCGGTCACTTTCGCGCCGGCGATCGGCCCGACCATCGGTGGCTACCTGACCGAGAATTACGGCTGGCAGACGATCTTCTTCGTCAACACGCCGCCCAGCATCGTCATGGCCATCGCGCTCTACTTCACGCTCGAGAAGAAGCCCATGCAGCTTTCGCTGCTCCGGGAGGGCGACTGGGCCGGGATCGTGACCATGGCGATCGGCCTCTCGGCGCTGCAGACCGTGCTCGAGGAAGGCAACAAGGACGACTGGTTCCAGTCGCCTTTCATCGTCAAGCTCGCGATCACGGCAGCGTTGTTCCTGACCGCCTTCGTCGCCATCGAACTCACCGTGGCGAAGCCGCTGGTCCAGCTGCGCCTTCTCAAGCAGCGCAACTTCGGCGTCGGTGTTCTGGTCAATGTGCTGGTCGGCGTCGCGCTCTTCGGCACCGTCTACATCCTGCCGCAGTATCTCGGCCAGGTGCAGCGCTACAACGCCGAGCAGATCGGACTCGTGCTCGCCTGGACCGGCCTGCCGCAATTGCTCATCATTCCGCTGGTCCCGCTGCTGATGAAGCGGTTCGATGCGCGCTATGTCGGCTTCGTCGGCATCAGCATCTTTGCCGCGAGCTGTTTCCTGAACATCACCCTGTCGCTCGACAGCGCCGGCGATCAGTTCTTCGTCCCCAACATCGTGCGCGCAATCGGCCAGGCGCTCGTGCTGACGCCGATCACCGTCATCACCACCGCCGGCATCGCACCGAGCGAGGCGGCCGCGGCGTCTGGCCTTTCGAACATGCTGCGTAATCTCGGCGGCGCGGTCGGCACGGCCGTGCTCGGAACGGTGCTGACGAAGCGCGAGCAGTTCCACTCGAACATCATCGGCCAGTCGGTGACGGTCTACCGGGAGGAAGTGCGCGACCGGATCGACCATCTGACGCAGTACTTCATGGCCCATGGCGTGAGCGACATTGCGGTCGCCAAGCAGAAGGCGATCGCCGCGATCGGAGCGACCGTCCATCGCCAGGCGCTCATTCTGGGCTTCAGCGACACCTTTGCCGTGATTGGCACGGTGCTGGCGCTCGCTGCCGTCGCGCTGCTCTTCACACGGAAGGTCGATCTCGGCGGTGGGGGTGGGGGAGCCCATTGAGGATGGGCTCGCAACCGCTATGGCTGACCGGCGCGTTCGGCTGTTCAGGCCGCAGGCCGGCGATAGACGACCAGCTTGGCGGTCAGGATCTGAAGAACCTCGCCACGCTGGTTGAGCGTCTTGCTGACGATGGTGGCGATGCCGCGCTCAGGGCGCGAGCGCGATGGGGCGACATCCATCACCTCGCTTTCGACGTGGAGAATGTCGCCCGGCCGCGTTGGAGCCGGCCAGCTGATCTCGCCTCCGGCCCCGATGATGCCATTCGCGAGCGGCAGGCCCGACTCCACGTTCAACCGCATGGTGATCGCAGCGGTATGCCAGCCGCTGGCAGCGAGGCCGCCGAACAGCGTCCTTTCCGCCGCCTCTCCGTCGAGATGGAAAACCTGGGGGTCGAATGCTCTCGCGAATGCTTTGATCTGCTCCTCGTCGAGTGCGTGCGAACCGCTGACGAAGGTTTGCCCGGGCTGGAGATCGTCCAGATACAACTGCGTCATGTCCCGCCCCGCGCTTTCGGTGTCGTGTTCAGGCCGCCTCGCTCGAAGCCTTGCCGGGTTGCAGGCGGCTTGCGCCAATATACTCGGCAATCTCCTGCACGGCATGCCTCACGAGCCAACACCCTGGCAGCGAGCATCGCCCGCGCTCACCCCAAAAATCCGGAAATACCGTCCCACAGCAGCTTCAGCGCTGTGACGACCAGCAAGCCGTAGCAGGCGCGATAGACCTGGCGCTGGTCCAATGCGCCGTGTAGCCGCCAGCCCAGCCAGATGCCAGCCGGAATGGCGAGCAGGCAGATCGCCATCAAGGCCCAGGTGTCCGCCGCCGGCTGCACCAGAAGCAGCCACGGTACCAGCTTGGTCGCGTTGCCGACGGTGAAGAACAGGCTTGTCGTTCCCGCATAGATCTCCTTGCTGAGGCCGAGTGGCAGCAGATACATCGCAAGCGGCGGCCCGCCCGAATGCGCCACCATGGTGGTGACTCCGGAAGTGAGGCCGGCCGCGATCGCCTTCGGCGCGGAGCGCGGGCGAACCGTCACCTCTGCGCCCCGCACGAGCCAAAGGCCGACGAAGACCAGCGTGATTGCGGCCATCATGATCGCAATGGCCCGGTGGTCGAGGACGCGGAACAGCATGTAGCCGAACCCGATGCCGATCACGAGCCCGGGAACGAGCAGCCTGAGATCCGGCCTCGACCAGGTCGAAGGCTTCCAGTAGCGCAAGGCGTAGAGGTCCATTGCAATGAAGAGCGGCGCGAGCAATCCGCCGGCAGCGACCGGATCCATCACGGTCGATAGCAGCGGAATGCCGACGATGGCGAAGCCGCCGCCAAACGCACCCCTCATGAAGCTGATCAGGAACACGCCCGCAAAGGCGACCAGGATCGTGGCAACCGTCAGTTCCATGCTAGCCCTCCGCATCAGGCGAGCATTGGCGAGACTGCGCAGCCGTTCCCCGGGTCGAGGAAGAGATCATCGTCACCGCCTCGGCCAGTCCGGGAGGGGGGTGCCGAGGCCGCGGACCGCCGGCTCGATCTGGCTTCGTGTGAGGCCGATATCCCGCAGCTCGGAGTCGTCGAACTCGCGAAGTCTCGCGATGGCGTCGCGGCGGACGAAATAGCGCGCAACCCCGTCACGGCAGGCGCCGAGCAGCCGAAAGGAGGCGCCGGGTGTCTTGCTGAGCACGGGGCGGGCGATCGTTGAAAGGAGCGCAGTCATGTCCGATCTCCTGGTTCCTCCGGGCAAAGCGACGCCGCGAGCGCGGGCGCCCAGACCGGGCTGCCCTGCGCATTGACCGACGAAATTCACGCCGCTTCCGGTGCAATCGGTTGATGCGGGCAGAATGATCCGATGCTATGATCAGAGCAATCGAAACATTGTACTCGGTGCAATAATGTCGAAGTCCGACTACCTGAGGCTCGCCGACGCGATCGCCGCGGAGATCGCAGGCGGCACGCTCAAGCCGGGGGATCGCCTGCCTCCGCAGCGCAGCTTTGCCTATGAGCGCAACATCGCCGTCTCGACGGCAAGCCGCGTTTACGCCGAGCTGCTGCGCCGCGGGCTGGTCGTCGGCGAGGTCGGCAGGGGAACCTTCATCTCGGGCGAGGCCCGACGCGGCATGGCGGCGCCGGGCGAGCCGCGCGGCATCCGGATCGACCTCGAGTTCAATTACCCGCTCCTTTCCGAGCAGACCGCGCTCATCGCGAAAAGCCTGGCTGGCCTCGACCAACCGGCTGAGCTGGCTGCCGCGCTGAAGCAGGGGACCAGCGGCGGAACCTCTGCTGCGCGGAGCATTGCAGCCACCTACCTGTCGCAGGGTGCATGGTCCCCTGTACCCGGGCATCTCGTCTTCACCGGCAACGGACGCCAGGCCATTGCCGCTGCGCTCGCCGCGACCGTGCCGACGGGAGGGCGCTGCGGCGTCGAGGCCTTGACCTACCCCTTCATCAAAGGCGCCGCTGCCCGGCTCGGCATTTCGCTGGTGCCGCTGGCGATGGACGATGGCGGCGTCCGGCCAGACGCTGTGGAGAAGGCGCATCGCGAGGCCCATCTCTCAGCCATCTACATCCAGCCCGCGGTCCAGAATCCGCTGGGCATGACGATGACCGCGGCGCGCCGGGCCGATCTGCTGCGCGTCGTCGAAAAGCTCGACCTCACGGTCATCGAGGACCATGTCTACGGCTTTCTCGATGACGAGCCGCCGCTTGCGGCGCTCGCGCCGGACTCCTGCATCGTTCTCGACAGCCTGTCGAAGAAGGCCGCGCCCGGCCTGACGCTGGGCTTTGTCATCCCGCCTCTGCGTTTGCGCGAAAGCGTGATGGCCGCGGTGCGCTCGGGAGGCTGGACCGCGTCGGGCTTTGCGTTCGCTGCCGCGCAACGGATGATGAGCGATGGTACCGTTGCCGAACTGACGAGGCTGAAGCGCCTCGACGCCCGCGCGCGTCAGAAACTGGCCGCCGATCGCCTCTCGGGTTTCGAGATCCAGGCCAACGAAAAATGCTACCATCTGTGGCTGACGCTGCCGCCGCACTGGCGCTCGCAGAGCTTCGTCGTCGCAGCAGCCAGGCGCGACATCGCGTTGACGCCCTCGACCACTTTCGCCGTGACCCCCGGCCATGCGCCGAACGCCGTCAGGCTGGCGCTGGCGGCCCCCGCCATGGATCAGCTCGATGGTGCTCTGCAGACCCTGGCGGCGATGCTGAACGCCGGGGAGGATGATTTCTACGGGACGGAATGAATTCAGTGTCGTGCCGTCACGTCACGCGCCTCGTACCGGAACCCGTGCCGGGCCGACGACCGTCGCCTCGCCCCGCTCGCACGCCCTGCGCGCGGCGAGGCTGCCATGCGCTTCGATCACCTCGTCCAATAATGCCATCGTCGAGCTCCGGCTTGTCACGCGGCGGTCCGGGCCGCTGCAACGGGTTCGGTTGCTGCTCATTCGACCGGAAGGTTCAGGCCGCAACCCGGTAGCGAGGCGCCGGATTGGCCGTCGAGAGCTTGCCGATCATCGCCTGCCTGGCGGATTCGTAGGCGTCGAAGAGCCCGCCGTCCTGGAGGGGAGGGATGGTGGCGAATTCGCCCTGGTCGAGCCCGACGAGCGCGGCATCGACGAGATCCTCGCTGCTCATGACGATCGCGCCAGGCAAATGCTCGACCGGGCGGCCGGCGATCGCCCAGAAGTCGGTCGCGGTCGCGCCCGGAAGCACGACTTGTACGGTGACGCCGGTGCCCGCGAGTTCATGCCGCAGGCTCTGGCTGAAGGCGAGGACGAAGGCCTTGCTGCCACCGTAGACGCCATTCAGGGTTTCCGGGTTGATGGCAACGATCGAGGCGATGTTGATGATCGTCCCGGCGCCACGGGCGACGAATTGGGGGACGATGGCATAGGTCAGGCGGGTCAGCGCGGTGACGTTGAGCGAGATCAGCGAGGTCATCTCGTCGACGTCGGAGTCGAGCAGCGTCAACACGCCGCCGAGGCCCGCATTGTTGACGAGCAAGGTGACGTCCGGGGTTTCCCTCAGGAAGGCCTCGACACGCGCGAGGTCTGACGGATCTGCGAGATCGGCGGGCATGACGTCGACCTGCCGACCGGTCCTCGCGCTGATCCGTTCGGCGACGGAGGCAAGCTTGTCAGAGCTGCGCGCGACCAGGACGAGGTCATATCCCCGCTTGGCGAGACGGTCGGCATAGACCGCTCCGATGCCGCCCGATGCACCGGTAACGACGGCCGTTCCCATGATGTCAGACATCCTCGTAACTCCTCATCGGTCTGCGAGACGTCACGCTGCTGCGACACCTGGCGACGGCGAGGAAGCTAGTGGTGCTGGCTTTCGCGCGGCAGCCATCGAGAATGAAAGCCTGCCTCTCAAAAGCAGAGGCAGGCGACGAGGCGAACAGTCCTGTGTCACGGAGCCGGCTCTCCATAAGGGAGGTCGACCGCGATGCGGCGTAACATCCCAGGATGCGCCCGGCTGGAGATCACCCGTGGCGAATGTCGGCTGTCGGGTCATTGCCCAATGTCCGCAAATGGCGCAGGGCCGGCAGCGCAATCAGCTTGATTTCGATGCCGGGATCGAGCCGTGCAATGCCTTCGCATTGTATACGGCGAGGTCGTCGCGAACGATGGCAAGGAAACCATCGACGAGCGGATCTTCCCGGTGGTGACTTGGGAACATCGCGTGGCCGTGGAACATGACTTGCGGTTCGAACGGCCGGAACGAAATGCCACTGCGACGGTAGTCGTCGGCGGCGATCGGATTCACGATGCCGACACCGATGCCCTGCTCGACGAGCGCGCAGATCGCCGCACTGAACGGGGTTTCCACCGTGAGTTGGCGGCGTACGCCAGCATCTTCGAAGACCCGATCGACGCGGATGCGTGCGCCGTCCTCCAGCGACAGCGAGATGAAGGGCTCGCCGTCCAGGTCTTTTGCCGTGACGACATCTTGCTCGGCGAGCCGATGGCCGGGCGGAAGAGCACAGACGCCCGGGATCGCATAGAGCGGCCGATGTTCGACAAGCGGAATGTCGATCACGTTCGCGATGAAGCCGATGTCGCAATAGGATGACGACATCCAGCGCGTCACAGTGCCGTCATTGCCCATCTGCAGCGAGACGATCGCCTTGGGAAATTGCTCCTTGAACCGGCGAATGCAGCGCGGAATGAAGCCGAGCGCCATCACTGGCATCGCCGCGATGCGAAGCCGCCCGGTGCCGAAAGCGCGGATGTCACGTGCCGCATAAGAGAGATTTTCGAGCCCGGTGAAGCTGCGCTCGACCTCTCGATAGAAGGCCAGCCCTTCCTGCGTCGGACGCAATCGTCCGGCTTTGCGATCGAACAGCTTCAAATCGATCTCGGCTTCGAGCTCCGCGATCAGCCGGCTGATGCTGGGCTGCGACGTGTGAAGCTCCTGCGCGGCGGCCGTCATCGAACCGCGCAGCATGATCGTCCGGAAGGCATCCACCTGTCTCAGATTCATCCGGCGCCTCATATCACTGGTGAATAGCAGATCGAAAAACTGAGATTTGACCAGATGGGCAGCGCTGACAATACTTTTGGCTATGTCAGTGCGCCCCATCATCGCAGCGACGACCCGGCTCTCCGGCATGAGCTGCCTGCGCTGCGACGCGGTTTGGCCCGTCTGCGAATATGAAGCGGGCTGCCCACGCTGCGCTGCCGGCGGGCACGCTGCCAATCTGCGGCTGACCTATGCGGCGGGCGGGAGCGGTATCGCGCTGCCTTATCCCGGCGCCCTGTCGCTGGGAGAGGGCGGAACGCAGCTGATCGAATTGCCGGGCCTTGCTGCCGAACTGGGGCTTGGCCGCCTGTCGGCCAAGCTCGAATGGTGCAATCCGACGGGCTCGCACAAGGACCGGATGAGCGCGCAGCTGCTGGCGCGAGCGCTGGAGCGCGGAGTCGAGACCGTCGTGGCCGCATCGAGCGGCAATGGCGGTCTCTCCATTGCCGCTTATGCGCGGCGGGCCGGCCTTGCGGCAGAGATCGCGGTCACCGATGCGTTGCCGCAGTCCTACCGCAAGGCGATCGCGTCGCATGGCGCGACGCTTAAAAGCTTCTCCGACAGCATGGGGCGGTGGACATACCTGTCGCAGCGCGTCGGCGAAGGCGCCTTCGCCGCGACGAACTACCGGGTCCCCGCCATCGGCACCAATCCGTTCGGTATCGAGGGCTACAAGACGCTGGCTGCCGAGCTGGCGGAGCCGGACCCGCCCGACCTCGTGGTCGTGCCATGCTCGCGTGGGGATCTGCTTTCCGGCATGCGGCTCGGGTTCGAGGAACTTGGCAACGGCCTGCCGGTGCTGGTCGCGGCCGAGCCGTTCCCGCGCCTCGCACGGGTGCTCGCCGGCGCCGACTACCGTGAGACCTTCGAAGGCCAGACCGTTCAGGCCTCGATCGCTGGCAGCACGGTGACATGGCAGGCCGTCGAAGCTCTGCGCGCCAGCGCCGGACGGGCCGTTCCCGTCTGCGACGAAGCGGCCCGCGCCGCGCAACGGCGACTGGCGGCCTGCGGGCTGCATGCCGAATTGTCGGCGGCCTCTGCCTTGGCGGCGCTCGCCGATCTGGCTCGCCAGCGCAACCTCGCCGAGCGCCACGCGGTGCTCGTGCTTACCGGCTCGGGGATGCGCAACCCCGGAGAAACGGACCTGGCCGCAGCGCCCGGGAACAAGGATGCCGCACAAGCGGTACGCACAAGGTCGGCGCAGACCGACAGCTTGCCATCGAGAACCGATCCATCGGTCCAACAGAGGGAAAACGGATGACCATGCTCGCTTCGCGTCTTGCGGCGCTCTCGGCTGTTGTAGCCACCTTTTACGGTATCGCAGCGCACGCTCAGAGCCTGCCACCGCTGCCGGAGGCCATCAAATCCGCCGGCGTGCTGAAGGCCGGCGTCCGCTGCGATCAGCCGCCCTACGGATACAAGGACGAGACCGGCAAGTTCGCCGGCGTCGAAACCGACATGGCGATCCAGATCGCCGCCTGGGCCTTCGGTTCGCCCGACAAGATCGAGCTGACCTGCGTCACCGCCGAAAACCGCATTCCTCAATTGACGGGCAAGAAGGTCGACATCCTGATTGCGACACTCGGGATCACTCCCGAGCGCGCGCGGGTGATCGATTTCTCAAAGCCCTATCGCTGGGGCGGCTCGGACATGCTCGTCGCCAAGGACAGCCCGATCAAGAAGCTCGACGACGTCGCCGGCAAGACCGTGATCATGCTCAAGGGCTCGACCCAGGCGAAGTGGTTCGAGGACAACATGGCGAAGGTCGACAACCTGCGGCTCAACACCGCCTCCGACGCTCTGCAGGCGCTGAAGCAGGGCCGGGGCGACGCTTATACCCACGATGCCGCCACGCTCGTCGTCATTGCCGCGAAGGATCCGAGCCTGCGCCTCGTCGGCGAGCCCTTCGCGGTCTCCGACGCCGCCGTCGGCGTGCGCAAGAACGAGGCCGGATGGCTCGCCTATGTCGATGCCGCGCTCGACCGCATGAAGGCCGAAGGCCTCTACGACAAGTGGGTCGACAAGTGGATCCCGGCCGAGATCCGCCCCTTCTACGTCGACGCCTTCACCAAGCCGAAGCCTAACGCGCGTTGAGCGAACGCAAGCGCCGGGAGTCGTCGCGCTCCCGGCAGCCCGACAGCCTGTTAGCGGGAGGAGCGCGCCATGGAGTTCGACGTGGCCTATATCGAGGGGCAGTGGCCTGCGCTGATGCGCGGCCTCTGGATGACCGTGCAGGTCAGCGCACTGTCGATCGTGCTTTCCATCGTCCTCGGCCTGCTCGGCGCCGCGGCGCGTGTGCTGCAGATCCCCGTGCTCGGCAAGCTCGTCGCGGGCTATGTCGAGTTCATCCGCAACACGCCGCTGCTCGCCCAGCTCTTCTTCATCTTCTATGGGCTGCCGGGGTTGGGTTTGCGGCTCTCTCTGTTCTGGTCCGGCGTGCTGTGCCTGACGATATGGGCCGGTGCCTATCAGATCGAGAACATTCGAGGCGGGCTTGAGACCGTCGGCAAGGGGCTGCGGGAGGCCGCCTTTTCGCTCGGTCTGTCGCCCTGGCGCTTCTTTCGACTGGTGGCCGCCCCGATGGCGATCCGCGTCGGCTTGCCATCGATGCTCAATACCTCGATCTCGCTCCTGAAAAACTCCTCTTATCTGCAGGCGATCGGCCTCGCGGAGCTCACCTATGTCGCCATCGACCGGATCTCGATGGATTTCCGCACCATCGAAATGTTCGCCGCGATCTGCGTGATCTATCTCGCGCTGGTCCTTGTTCTGTCCTTCCTCGCGAGCCGCCTCGAATACCGGCTCAACGCGCCGTTCCGTCACTGAGGAGGGCGCGATGGAACTCCTGGTCCGCAATCTTCCCTTCATCATGCAGGGCCTGGCGATGACGCTGGGGCTGGCGCTGGCGACACTGTTCTTCGCGACGATCATCTCCTTCGTGCTTGGCACGCTGGCCACCTTGCGCTTCGACTGGCTGCGCGTCGCGGTGAAGGTCTATGTCGAACTCTTCCGCGACATCCCGCTCGTCGTGAACATCTTCTTCGTCTTTTTCGTCGCTCCGCTTTTCGGGCTCGAACTCTCGCCGTTTGCGGCCGTGACGGTCGGCCTCTCGCTCTGGGGCAGCGCCAACGGCGTCGAGATCGTCCGCGGCGGCTTCAACGCGGTGCCCAGGCACCAGTGGCAGAGCGCGGCCGCGCTCGGGCTGAAGACCTGGGAGGTCTACGTCTTCATCACCGGGCCGCAGGCCCTGCGCGCCATCCTGCCGCCCTTCGTCGGCCTGCTGACGCTCCTCGTGCAGGCGACGTCGCTGGGCGCGCTGGTCGGCGTCAACGAGTTCTTCAAGGTCGGACAGATCATCGTCGAACGCACCACGATGATGGAAGGCTGGAACCCCGCCTTCATCGTCTACGCCGCGGTGCTTCTCACCTATTTCGTTATCTGCTCGGCCCTGACCTGGTTCGGCCGCTGGCTCGAAAAGCGCCTGAAGCGCGACCACCGCCAGCCTGCGCCCGGAGCCGCTCCCGCGCCCGAGCCCGCCCCTCAGCTTCCCTGATCTCGCATCGTCGCGAAGGACATCGCCATGGAATCGAAAGTCAGCCGCCGCCTGACCGAAAAGGTCGCCGAGGAGGTCTGCGAGCACATCTACGCGCCGCGCCTCGCGCGGGATTTCCGCACCGTCTTCAGCCATATGAGCGATCTCAACCAGGCGCATGTGCTGATGCTGGCGCGCCGCGGTCTCATCTCGCCCCAGGCCGCCAAGGCACTCGCAGCCGGCCTGCTGCAGATGGAGCAGGAGGGGCCGGAGGTCGTCGAGCTCGATCCCGAGCGCGAGGATTCGTACTTCAACTACGAGGCCCACCTCATCAAGCTGATCGGCACCGAGGCGGGCGGGCGCATGCACATCGCCCGCAGCCGCAACGATCTCACCGCGGCGCTCGATCGGCTACGCGCCCGCGACCTGCTGCTCGACGCCAGCCAGGCGCTGCTGTCGGTCGAGGAACATGCTCTCGATGGGGCCTTCCGCTTCCGCGACGTGGTGATGCCGGGCTACACGCATCTGCAGCCGGCCCAACCGGTCACATACGGCTTCTATCTCGCCGGTGTCGCCCAGTCGCTGGAGCGCGACCACGGTCGCCTGGCCGATGCCTGGTCGCGCACCAATATCAGCCCGCTCGGTGCGGGTGCGCTTGCCGGTACGACCTTCGCCATCGACCGCGACGCGGTCGCCCGTTCGCTCGGCTTCGAGGGACTGGTGGAGAACACGCTCGACGCGGTGGCGACGCGCGATTTCGGCCTGGAGATACTCTCGGGCCTCTCGCAGATCGCCCTCGGCTGGAGCCGCGTCGCGCAGGACTATCACGTCATGGTCTCGCACGAATTCCAGACGATCGAATTCCCTGACCGTGTCACCGGGACCTCCAGCATCATGCCGCAGAAGAAGAACCCGGTGGTGCTCGAGCACCTCAAGGGCAAGGCCGGCCATCTTGTCGGCCTCTACGTCGCTTCCGCCACGGCGGTGAAGGGCACCCATTTCACCAACACCATCGACGGCAATCGCGAGGCCATGCGCGGCGTCTGGGAGGCCGGCGAAGAGGTCTTGCGCTGCCTGGCGCTCTTCGACCTCGTCATCGCGACCGCCCGGCCGAACGCCCCGCTCATGAAGCGTCGCGTCACTGAGGATTTCGCCTCTGCCACCGATCTGGCCGATCTGATGGTGCGGGAGGCCGACCTATCCTTCCGCGAGGCCCACCACGTCGTGGGCGGCGTCGTGCGCGCGGCGATGGATACCGGGCTTGCGGCCGACGGCATCACGACGGAGATGGTCGATGCGGCGGCCCTCGAACAGCTCGGTCGTCCGTTGAAGCTGTCGGCCGAAGCGGTTCGCCGCTGCCTGAACCCGGCGGTCGGTGCCGCCGGCCGCAATCTGCCGGGCGGGCCGGCCCCGGAGGCGGTGGCGCGCGCCGTCGAGAGTGCGCAGGCCCGTCTCGAAACCCGCCGGGCAACGCTGGCAGCGAAGCGCGGTCGCCTGCAGGCCGCGCGCGAGGTCCTGAAGCGCGACATGCGGGAGCTCGCAGCATGAGCGCTTCGCCACTGATCAGCCTGCGCGGGATCGGCAAGAGCTTCGGCGCACACCGTGCCCTGCATGGCGTCGATCTCGATGTGGAGGTCGGCTCCGTGGTGGTGCTGATCGGCCCGAGCGGCTCGGGCAAGAGCACGCTGATCCGCTGCATCAACGGTCTCGTCCGCCCGGACGAAGGCACCCTCAAGGTTGCCGGGCGGCCCGTCGACATCCACCACGAGGCCGCCTGGCAGCGCATGCGGACCGAGGTGGGCATGGTCTTCCAAGACTATTCGCTATTCCCGCACCTGACGGTGCTGCGCAACATGACGTTGACGCCCGAGCGCCGCCGCGGTGTGCCGCGAGCCAAGGCGGAGGAGGAAGCACGCGCCCTGTTGGCGCGTGTCGGCCTCGCGCACAAGGCCGACGATTATCCTGCCGCACTGTCCGGCGGCCAGCAGCAGCGGGTCGCCATCGTGCGCGCGCTTGCCATGCGGCCGAAGGCGATTCTCTTCGACGAGCCGACCTCGGCTCTCGATCCCGAGACCATTGGCAGTGTCCTCGACGTGATGAAGGATTTGGCGCGCGAGGGGACGACCATGGTCGTCGTCACGCACGAAATGGGCTTCGCCCGCGAGGTTGCCGATCGCATCGTTTTCATGGCCGAGGGCCGCATCGTGGAGGAGGGCGCGCCGGAAAGGCTGTTCGGGGCCCCGCAGCACGAGCGGACCCGCGGCTTCCTGTCCTCCATCAGATCTTTCGGAGAGGCCGCACATGGTTGAGCCGGCCGGCGTTCTGGCGCCCGATTTCACGACGAACCCCTATTGGTGGGACGCCGCCCCTCCTGAGACTGCGCGTGAGCCTCTGCCGGAAACCACCGACGTGCTCGTCGTCGGCTCCGGTTATTGCGGGCTTTCAGCGGCGGCCGAGCTCGCTCGCAATGGCGTCGACGTCACCGTCGTCGACGCCGCGGAATTGGGCGCCGGCGCCTCGACGCGCTCGGGTGGCATGGTGTCGAGCGGTCAGAAGCTGGTGATCGGCGGCGCGATCAAGGGCGTCGACGCCGCGCGGATGGAACGCCTGCTGGAAGACTCACTGTCTTCTTACGACCACCTCAAGGCATTGATCCGTCAGCACGGCCTTGATGCCGATCTCGGCATCTTCGGCCGCTATTTCGGGGCGCATGTGCCGCGTCACTACGACCGGCTATGCCGCCAGGGCGAGCTGCTGGCGAAGCACACCGGCGTAACCGTTCACGAGATCCCGAAATCGCGCCAGCACGAGGTCACCAAGACCGATTTCTATCACGGCGGCATCGTCATCGACGACTATGGCGGCCTTCACCCTGGCAAATATCATCGGGCGCTGCGTCGCCTCGCCGCCGCGAATGGTGCGACGCTGCGCTCGCACGCGCCCGTCCTGAAGGTGAAGAATCGCCCGGACGGCTTCCACGACGTCGAAACCGGCCGCGGCGTCATCCGCGCGCGGCATGTCTTCTTCGGCACCAACGGCTACAGCGACAAGGCAAGCGGCTTCCTGCACAACCGTATCGTCGGCGTCCTGAGCTATCAGATCGCGACCGAACCGCTCCCGCCGGAGCTGATGGCCGAGATCAATCCCGGCCGCCGCATGATCACGGATTCCAAGCGCGAGCTGATCTATTCGCGCCCGTCGCCGGATGGCACGCGCATCCTCTTCGGCAGCCGGCCCGGCATGTTCTCCATCCCGGAGCGCGAGGCAGCTCCGAAGCTCCACGCGATGATGCTGAAGGTCTGGCCGCAACTCGCCGGTTACAAGGTCACGCATTGCTGGAGTGGCAAGGTCGGGATGACGGCCGACAAGATCGCGCATATGGGCAAGCGCGACGGCATCGACTTCGCTGTGGGCTGCAACGGCAACGGCGTGGCGCTGATGACCTATCTCGGCCACCAATCCGCGCTGAAGCTGCTCGGTCAGCAGAATCGCAGGAGCGCCTTCGACGATCCGGCATTTCCCGAGATCCCGGTCCCGCTTTACGACGGACGCCCCTGGTTCCTGCCGATCGTGAGCGGCTGGTATCATCTCCAGGACGCGATCGACCGTCGTCTGGCACGCTTGTGAAGGACAGAGATGACGACCAAGGTCGCGATGGACTCCGGGCCAGCTGCGGGATCGGCCGCGCTATTGCGGCCGATGGCGTTCGGATGCTCGTGGATTTCCGAGCAGTTCAAAAGCGGTGCGGCTCAGGGCTCGAACGCCAGCGGCGATGCTGCCCTCGTCGGGCTGATAGTTCGAGTTGTGAACGCGGTCCTCTCGGCCTGGCTGGCCGGAGCCGATGCGGATATGGGAAGAGGGCACACGCTCGGAGAAGAAGGCGAAATCCTCCGCGCCAAAACCGCCCTCGACCTCGATGACGTCGCCGCCCTGCTGCCTGACGGCCTCGACGGTGAGATCGAGCAGGCCGTCCGCGCTCATCACGGGTGGCAGGTTACGGCGGTAGTCGACCTTGCAATCGACGCGGTGGACGAGTGAGACGCCGGCGCAGATGCGCTTCATGGCCGCCTCGATGGCATCGCGCGCCTCTGGGGAGCGTGTGCGAACCGTACCTGCCATGGTGCAGCGGTTCGGGATGATGTTGTAGGCGTCCCCGCCTTCGATGCGTCCCACAGTCACGACGGCGCTACGGATCGGATTGAGTTCGCGCGAGACGATCGTCTGTAACTGGGTCAGGAGATGGCCGGCCGCCACGATCGGATCGACCGCCTCATGCGGCTGGGCGGCATGGCCGGAGCGACCTTCGACCACGATCTGGAAGCTGTCGGCCGAGGCGAAGCTCGCGCCGCGGATATAGGCGATCTTGCCGGCCGGGACGCTCGGCTCGTTATGGAAGCCGAGCGCCATGTCGACACCCTCCAGCGCGCCGTCGGCGATCATGGCGGCGGCGCCGCTGTCGATCGTCTCCTCGGCGGGCTGGAAAACGAGCCGGATCGAACCGCTCAGCTTGCCGGAGAGCTGACTGAGCACGGCTCCGACGCCGATCAGGGTCGCGGTGTGCAGGTCGTGGCCGCAGGCGTGCATCCGGCCCGGGATGGTGCTGGCATAGGGCAGGCCGGTGGTCTCCTGCATCGGCAGCGCGTCCATATCGGCGCGGATCACGAGCCGTGGCCCGGGGGCGCTGCCCTGGATATCGGCGACGACGCCGGTGCGTCCGACGCCGGTCTTGCAGGCGATGCCCAGCCGCGTCAGCTCGGCGGCGACTACGCCGGCGGTGCGCTCGACCTCGAAGCCGATTTCCGGATGGGCATGGATGTCACGGCGGATTTCGACGAGGCTCGGCGCGATCTCGCGCACGATGGCATCGATGACGGGGCCGATATCGTTGCGGTCGTGGGCAATGTCCATGATGGAATCCGATCGGAGTGAAGCTGTGCGGAAGGCGCGAAGGGGCCGGTCAGCCGGCTGTCGTGATCGCGCGGCTGGTCAGCGTGCGGCTGCCAGCGACTCGTTGATCCAGCCGTCGAAGGTCGACTGGTTCTCCTTGATCCAGGCTTCGGCCGCGGCCTTGATGGCGCGCGGAGAGCTGTCGAGGGCAATGGCGCCTTCCCATTTCGCCCAGGTGTCGCGCGGGTAGCGCGAAAGCGCGAGGAAGCGCTGGATCGCCGGGTTCTTGGCCAGGAAGTCGCGGTTCGCGATCGGCATGTAGTTCCATTGGCCGAGCGCCATCCGACACGGATCCTGCCCGCCGGCACAGCCCTTGACGCCCGGCACCAGGGCGCTCGCCGAAACCTTGATGTTCGGCGGCACGGCGTCGAAAGGCGTTGGCAGCCAGACGACATCCTTGCCCGGCACGAGCTTGTCCATCACCCAGGACGGGCTCCAGGCATAGTAGAGCGTCGGCTCGCCACGCATGACCCGCGCGATCGCCTCGGCCATCAGGGCCTCGTATTTGCCGCGCACCGACTTGATGGTGCTCTTCAGGCCGAACTTGTCGAGCTGGTATTCGACGACGTCGCCGCAGGACCAGCCGGGATCGCAGTTGATCAGGTTGACCTTGCCCTCGGCCGAGAGCTTGGCGGCGATCTGGGCGTCCTTGAGCTGGTCGAGCTGGGTGATGCCGAGGGCATCCGCCGTCTTCTTGTCGATCAGGTAGCCGTTGACGCCGCCTTCGACGATTGTCCCGTCGCCGATCGTGGCCAGCTGCTTTTCGACGGCCTTGAATTGCGGCTCGCGCTGCGGAAAGTTGACGCCCGAGATCATATCGAGATCGCCGAGTGCCGAGGCCTGGAAGAACAGGGTCGGGTTGATCTGTGTCTCGACCGGCTTGTAGCCCAGCTTCTGGAATGCGGTCTCGATGATGTGGTCCTGCATCCGTCCGGCGCCCAACGTGTCGCCGATGGCGATACGCACGGTCTTGCCCGCTCCGGGAAGGGCCTCGGCGGACGCGCAGCCCGCCCACAGCCCAGCCAGTGCCAGGATCAGCCCGGCTCTACGCGTCCAGAAGGCAGCCATCATCAATCTCCTCGAATTTCGATTCCCCAAGGAAGGCTAGCGGGCCGACGCCATCGCCACTTCCTGCCGTGGGTTGGAGAGCGGGGATGTGCTTTCCATCGAAACGGCGCATGCTCGGCCGGCGATGGAGGCCCCGTCGCGTCACGGATCGATCGGGAGGGCGAAGCTCGCCTTCACGCGGTCCATCACCACCAGGGTCTTGAAGCCCTTGATGTCGGGATTTTCGTAGAAGAACCGGCGGGTAAAGCGCTCATAATCCTCCATGTCCCGAGCGGTGACGTGGAGCACGAAATCGGCATCGCCGGTGACGTAGAAGCCGATCATGACCTCCCTCGTCGCCCGGATGGAGGCCTTGAAGCGATCGACGATGTCGGCCCGTTCGCGCTCCAGCGTCACCAGCACCAGCATCGAGAGCGGACGACCGACGGCGCGCGGCGAGACGATGGCGACATCGGCCTCGATCACGCCGGCGTCACGCAGGCGCTTGAGGCGGCGCTGGCAGGCTGTGGCAGAAAGGCCGACGCGCTCGCCGAGCTCGGCCGTGGTCAAGCGGTTGTTCTGCTGCACCGCGTCCAGAAGTCTGCGATCCAGGCTGTCGAGTTCAATCATGCTGAAAACCTGCGTTCCTGGCCCCATCCAAGCCGAAAATCATCGCGAACACGCGTGCTTCATCGGCATAGGCCGCATTCTCTGCACTAGCCTCTCCGCCACTCAATCATCGAGGCGGAGGATGGGATGCGGGGTTTATCCGCGAAAGCGCTGAAAGAGCTGAAGCGTGGCGATCTGCTGGAGACCAGGGCTTTCGTGAATGGAGGCTGGCGCGATGTCGCCGAGCGGATCGCGGTGGTCGATCCCGCGACGCAGGAAACCATCGCGAGCGTGGCCTCGCTGCCGCTGGAGGCCGTTGACGAGGCCGTCGCGGCCGCGGTCGTCGCGCAGAAGCTGTGGCGCCAGACGCTGCCGGCCGAGCGCGGCTGCCTGCTGCGCGGCTGGGCGACGGCGATGCGGCGCAATGCCGACGACCTCGCCGTCATCATGACCGCCGAGCAGGGCAAGCCGCTTGCTGAAGCGAAGGGCGAGATCGCCTATGCCGCCGCCTTCCTCGACTGGTTCGCGGCCGAGGGCGAGCGCAGCTATGGCGAGACCATTCCCAGCCATCTGCCCGGCAGCCGACTCTCGGTGCAGATGCAGCCGATCGGCGTTGCAGCCGCTGTGACGCCGTGGAACTTCCCGAGCGCGATGATCACCCGCAAGGCCGGGGCGGCGCTCGCTGCCGGCTGCGCCATGGTGGTGAAGCCTGCCCCGGAAACGCCGCTCTCGGCGCTCGCTCTGGCGAAGCTCGCGGAGGAAGTCGGTTTTCCGAAGGGTGTCTTCCAGGTACTGACCGGCGCGGCCGCGCCGACGGCGCATCGCCTGTTGACGCATACGGAGATCCGCGCCTTCTCCTTCACCGGCTCGACCGAGATCGGCCGCCTCCTGCTCGGCCAGGCGGCCCAGACGGTGAAGCGTGCTTCGCTCGAACTCGGCGGCCATGCGCCCTTCATCGTTTTCGACGATGCGCCGCTGGAACAGGCCGTCATCGGCGGCATCGCAGCCAAATTCGCGACCTCGGGGCAGGACTGCCTCGCCGCCAACCGCATCTATGTCCAGCGCGGCGTCTATGAGCGCTTCGTCGCGGCTTATGCCGAAGCGACAGCGCGCCTCAAGGTCGGCCATGGGCTGGAGGAGGGCGTCGATATCGGCCCGATGACGCGCCCCTCCGTCGCCGTGAAGTGCCGCCAGCAGATCGCCCAGGCGGTGGCGGCCGGCGCCCGGCTGGTCGCTGGCGGGCAGGACAGCCCGCTCGGCGGCAATTTCGTCCAGCCGGCCGTGCTGGCCGATGTCACCGACGACATGTTGATCGCCCGCGAGGAGACCTTCGGTCCTGTCGCCGCGATCCTGCCCTTCGACATGGAGGAGGAGGTCGTCGCCCGCGCCAACGCGACCGAGATGGGGCTCGCCGCCTACCTGTACACCGAGGATCTGCGCCGGGCGATGCGCCTCACCGATGCGCTCGAATACGGCATGGTCGCGGTCAACACGCCGAAATTCACCGGCGCGCCCATTCCCTTCGGCGGCTGGAAGCAGTCCGGCCTCGGCCGGGAAGGCTCGCGCCACGGCCTCAGCGAATATCTCGAAGCGAAATATGTCTGCTTCGGAAATCTTGCTGTATAATCAAGGAGATAATGAATTATGCTCAATCTTGAGATGATCGGCGCGCTGGATCGCGCCAGCACCCTGCATCCCTTCACCCAGCTCAAGGACTTCGCCACCGGCAAGCTCGGCGAGCCCACCATCGTCGAGACCGGCAAGGGCATCCGCATTCAGGACGCGACCGGCCGCAGCTATATCGACGGCTTCGCCGGCCTCTATTGCGTCAATATCGGCTATGGCCGCACCGAGGTCGCCGAGGCGATCTCGCGGCAGGCCTATCGGCTGGCCTATTACCACTCCTATGCCGCCCATACGACCGACGAGCTGGCCATCCTCTCCGACCGCCTTGTGAGGATGGCGCCGGGCAAGATGAGCAAGGTCTTCTACGGCATGTCCGGCTCGGACGCGAACGAGACCCAGGCCAAGCTCGTCTGGTATTACAACAACCTGCGCGGCCAGCCGCGGAAGAAGAAGATCATCTCGCGCCTGCGCGGCTACCATGGCTGCAGCGTCGTCTCGGGCTCGATGACCGGGATGAGCTTCTATCACGACCATATGGACCTGCCGTTCTCCGGCATCCTCCATACCGGTGCGCCGCATCATTACTGGGGTGCGCAGGCCGGCGAGACCGAGGCCGAATTCTCGCGGCGCCTCGCCTCCGAGCTGGAGGAGTTGATCCTGCGCGAGGGCCCGGAAACGGTCGGCGCCTTCATCGGCGAGCCGGTGCTTGGCACAGGCGGCATCACCCCGCCGCCGCAGGGCTACTGGCCGGCGATCCAGGCGATCTTACGCAAATACGACGTGCTGTTGATCGCCGACGAGGTCGTGACCGGATTCGGACGCGTCGGCACGCCCTTCGGCTCTCACCTCTACGGCATCGAGCCCGATTTGATCACCGTCGCCAAGGGCCTGACTTCCGCCTATTTTCCGCTTTCGGCCGCGATCGTCGGCGAGAAGGTCTACAAGGTGATGGAGGAGGGCGCGGATCGCGTCGGAGCCTTCTCGCACGGTTACACCTACTCCGGCCACCCGATCGGCGCCGCCGCGGCGAATGCCGTGCTCGACATCGTCGAGAAGGAAGATCTGGCGGGCAGGGCGCGCGATGTCGGCGGCTATTTCCAGGAGCGACTGAAAACAACCTTCGCTCAGCTCCCGATCGTCGGCGAAGTGCGTGGCGTCGGCATGCTGGGCGCGCTCGAATTCGTTGCCAATCGCGACGCCAAGACCCGCTTCGATCCCGCTCTCAAGGTCGGCGCCCGCATCTCCAAGGCGGCGCGCGACCGCGGCTTGATCGCGCGCGCCATGCCGCATGGCGAGATCCTCGGCTTCGCACCGCCGCTGGTGACAAGCCGCGACGAGATCGACGAGATCGTCGCCATCGCCGAGAAGGCCGTGCGGCAGGTCATGGACGAGCTTGCTCGCGAGAAGGTCGCGCTCTCCTGAGATGACGACTCGGTCCTCACAGGGCAGGCAAAAGAAGAGGGCCCGTCGGATAGGCGGGCCCCGTAAGGCTGACAGATTGCCTTGGCCTATTGGTTCAGGCGTCCGCCAGCTCCCGCTTCATCTCTTCCATGTCCTGGAAGCGGTCGGCGAGCCGGGGATGGGCGCGGCTGTTATCGGCGGCGCCGATCGCGACCAGCACCTCGTCGGCCGCCGGCGCATCCGGGATCAGGAACTGGGCGGTGAGGAAGTGGGAACGCTTGCCGGTCTCGGTTTTGTGGATCATCGGCAGCGAGAGCAGGGCGCCTGGCGCGTTGCGGGTGTTGGTGAAGCTGAGATAGGCCGTGCCCTTCACCGCATCACGGAACATGTTGCCGAAGCGCAGTGTGTGGATCAGTGCGGAGGCGTGCTCGATCTCGCCATTGCTGCCGACGGCGGCTGCCTTTCCATAGGCCTCGACCTGCTCGGCCGGCATCACGGCGACGAGGCGCTTCGTCAGCTCCTTCCCGAGCTCGGGCGCGATGCGCAGGATCTCCGGGCGCAGGTTCTCGACGAAGCCCTGGCCCGCCCAGGGATTGCGCAGCACGGCGGCTACCACGACGAAGCGCACCGGCTTGTCGGCGGCCTTGCCGCCCTCGATGAAGGTTTCCTCGACGAAGGTCGAGATCTTGCGAAGGCCGTAATCCATGGCGTGTCCACCTGTTGCGATCGTGATTGGGCGAACAAGCGTAGCGACGCCGTTCGTGCATCGTCTTCCATCGGATCGCGGGAAGAAATTCATGGATTGACCTGCGGTGCGGCGTAAGATCGGGCGCGGTCGACGGGGAGGAACCCATGGCGGACCAAGCTTCGCAGATGCGTTCGTTGCGCGACGTTGCAAGCCGGATCAACTCCGGCGGCGACCTCGACACGGTGCTCCGCGATCTCATCCGCGCGGCCTGCGAACATGGCGGCTGGACGCTGGGCTCGATCATGGCGATCGATGCGCCCCATGGCGAGGCTCACGTCGTCGTCCGGCACGATCCGACCCTGCTGCGCCGGCGCCTGGAAAACCGCTGGGAGCTGGCCACCAGCCCGGCCCTGATCGCTCTCCAGCGCAATGAACCCGTCTACATCCGGGACGCGCGCGTCTCGGAGGAATTTCCTGGTTATCGCCGGGAAGCGTTCGAACGCGACTACCGCACGGTATTGGTGCTGCCGATGAGCTGCTCCGATGAGCAGGGGCGGGCAATGGTGCTGAACGTTGTCTCCCGCGACATTCAGGACGTATCGGCCGACGATCTCGCCTTCATGGGCATGATCGTCCATCTCGGCGGCATCGCCGTCGAGCGCGAACATCGTCTGCGTGCGCAGCGCCAGGCTGCGGAGCAGCTGCAGAGCGCATTGCAGACCCAGACCATGCTGCTGCAGCAGGTCCTGTCGGGCGGTTCGACCGCGGCGCTCTCCACGATGCTCGCCGGGCTGCTGCCGGATGCGATCCTTGTCGTGGATTTCGCCGGCAATGCACTCGCGGCCAGCCGCTCGCCGGCACCGCTACGCTTCGACGATGCGGCCTGGCAGCGGGCGCTCGACGGCGCGATCGGCGCCCAGATCACCGCCGCCGCACGGGATGCCGTGGCGATCGGTCGGGTCGAGCCGCAGAGCCTGCGCCTCGACGACGGGACGCAGCGGCTGCAGATTATGGCAAGGATCGAGGCGCTCGACGTCGATGGGCAGCCGGTGGGGGCGTTGGTCATCTTTCCGGAAGCCGGGGAGGCAGGCGGCGACCTCCAGCGTTTGCTGCTCGATAGCGTGAAATTCGCCCTTAGCGTGCAGATGATGCGCAGTGTCATCCGCTTCCGCTTCGAGACGCGCACCCTGACCGAGCTGTTCTTCGAGATCGTCGAGCACCGCTGGCGCGATGCCCAGGATGTGGTTGAGAGGGGCCGGCGGCTGGGACTGGCGCTCGGCAGGCCGGCGCGCATGCTTGTCGTCGATTTTCCTGACATGCCGTCATTGCCGGCCGACATTGGCGTCGATTGTCACCATGCCGTAACGCGCATCGCACGCCAGATGAACCTGTCGGTGAGCGTGATTGCCATTGGCGGCGGCCTCGTTTGCCTGGTGCCGGAAGAAAAGGAAGGAGAGCCCGGCCGGATCGAGCGACTGGCGCGGCGCATCGTGGACACGCTACGCCACAACTTCAGCCGGGAACCGACCGTCGTCCTGGGTGGGATTTGCGAAGGCTTCGATAGCTATCCCAAGGAATGGGAGCGCTGCTGGCGGATGATCCGCATTGCACGGTCCTTCGGGCGCAGCGGAACCTTATCGGCCTTCGATTTCGGTCCGATGCCGATGCTGATCGGCGCCGCCGAGTCGGCGGATGTCCGCAGCTTCGTCGATGGCGCGATCGGCGCGGTGATCGCGCATGACCGCAAGCACGACACGCCCTATCTGGAGACGCTGTCCGCCTATCTCCGCGAGGGTTGCCGCGCCCAGGCCTGCGCCGATGCCATGGGGCTGCACGTCACGACGCTGCGCTACCGGCTCTCGCGCATCCAGGACCTCTTCGGGATTGACCCCGAAACGGCCGACAAGCGTTTCGCCATCGAGCTTGCCATCCGGCTGCATGGCGTCATCGAGGGCAGCGAAGTGAAGGTGGCCTGAGAAGAAGCATCGGCTCCATCAATCCGACGAAACATTTCCCGCATCCGTCCGGCTGTTCCTAGGAAGCGAAGGGCATTCTCGGCGCCTAGCCTCTCACCACGATCCCGCATTGATCGAGGTGAGGCGGATGCTCGCTCCCGCGGAAAAGACAGTTACCGCGATCGACCCGGTCGCGTTGCGACGCGCCTTCGGAACCTTCGTGACCGGTGTCACCGTCATCACGACGCGCGATGCCGACGGCACCCCGCGCGGCATGACCGCGAACTCCTTCACCTCGGTTTCGCTCGACCCGCCGCTGCTGCTGGTTTGCGTGGGCAAGAGTGCCCATAGCTACGGCGCCTTCAACAGCTCGGTGTCCTTCGCGGTCAATCTGCTGCACGAGGCGCAGACCGACATCTCGAACCTCTTCGCCTCGAAGGCCGCGAACAAGTTCGACACGGTCAATCACGACCGCGTCCACACCGGCGCGCCGGTCCTGACGGATTGCCTGACCTGGTTCGACTGCACGATCCACAACCGCGTCGATGCCGGCGACCATGTCGTGCTGATCGGCGAGGTGCAGGCTTTCGGCACGAGCCCGAGCGCGCCGCTCGGCTTCTGCCGCGGCCGCTACGCCAATGTGAAGGATCCGCTGCCGCCGGGCTGGCTCGAGTCGCATGGCATGATCGTCGGCTACCTCATTGAGGCAGATGGGCATTTGCTGCTGCGATCGGACGGCAAGGGTGGCTGGGTGCTGCCGAGCGCGAAGCGCCGTATCGCCGATAACGAGCTGAAGCTCGATGGCGGCGACGCGCTGACGCTCGTGCCCGACGACACCTTCCTCTACTCCGTCTTCGACGTCAGCGACGGCGACCCGGGTTACCTGATCTATCGCGCCCGCCTTGCTCAGGAATCCGCCTCGCTGGCGCTCTCCGCTGGGCTTCGCTTCTTCCCGATCGACCGGCTCCCCTACGACGAGATTCCGACCGGGGAAATCAATTCGATGCTGCGGCGCTATGCCCGCGAAAGCGCCAGCAAGCGCTTCGGAATCTACATGGATTCCGATGACGGCGGCCGTCTCGCGATGGTCGGCGACGCGCAGCCCTGGGCCAACCTCCCGTAAATCTGAGCCGGCAGAGCGACCATGAAGACCACCGTCAAATCTCTCGAAGGTTCGCGCCAGGGCCTATTCATCGACGGCGCGTTCGTCGCGCCCAGGAGCGGCGTCTACGTCCCCTCCTACGATCCGACGACGGCCGAGCCCTGGTACGAGTTCGCTCAGGGTGACGCCGCCGATGTCGATGCCGCCGTGCGCTCGGCCAGGGCTGCCTTCGTCAACCCGGCCTGGCGCCGGATGACCCAGACCGAACGCGGCAAGCTGGTGCGCCGCCTCGGCGAGCTCGTCCTGCAGAACGCCGACGAGCTGGCGATGATCGAGTGCCGCGACAACGGCAAGCTGCTCAAGGAGATGCGGGCCCAGATGCGGGCGATCCCGGACTCCTATCTCTATTTCGCCGGCATGGCCGACAAGCTGCTCGGCGAGACGATTCCGGTCAACAAGCTCGACTCGCTGAACTTCAATCTGCGCGAGCCGCTGGGCGTGATCGGCATGATCATCCCCTGGAACTCGCCGCTGATGATGCTGACCGGCACGCTCGCTCCGTGCCTCGCCATCGGCAACACCATCGTGGTGAAGCCTTCCGAGCACGCTACGGCGTCGAGCCTCGCATTGGCAGAACTCGCGATCGAGGCCGGCATTCCGCCCGGCGTGATCAACGTCGTCACCGGCGACGGTGCCACCACCGGCGAGGCCCTGACGCGTCACCCCGGCATCGCGAAATACGTCTTCACCGGCTCGACCTTCACCGGGCGCAAGATCGCCGGCAACGCTGCGCAGAACCTCGTGCCCTGCCAGATGGAGCTCGGCGGCAAGTCGCCCCATGTCATCTTCTCCGATGTCGACATCGACCGGGCGGTGAACGGCGTCGTCTCCGGCGTCTTCGCCGCCGCCGGCCAGACCTGCGTCGCCGGCTCGCGCTGCTTCGTCGAGCAGCCGATCTACGACCGCTTCGTCGAGGCGCTGGTCGAGCGCACGCGCCGCATCAAGGTCGGCCATCCCCAGGTCGAGGACACCGATATCGGCCCGGTCGCGCTGGCGTCCCAACTCGCCAAGGTCGAGGACTATGTCGGCTCCGGCGTGCGCGAGGGCGCCAAGGTCGCGGTCGGTGGCCGCAAGCCGCAGGACGGTGAGCTGGCGCGCGGCTGGTATTTCGAGCCGACCGTGCTGGTCGAGGCGCGCAACGACATGCGCTTCATGCGCGAGGAGATCTTCGGACCGGTCGTCGGCATCGTGCCGTTCAAGACCGAGGCCGAAATGATCCAGCTCGCCAACGACACCGAATACGGTCTCGCTTCCGGCATCTGGACCAGGGACATCGACCGGGCGATGCGCTTCGCCCGCGAGATCGATGCCGGCACCGTCTGGATCAACACCTACCGCTCCGCCGCCTACATGTCCGCCAATGGCGGCATGAAGAACAGCGGCTATGGCCGCCGCGGCGGCTTCGAGGTCATGCGCGAGTTCTCGCGCCTGAAGAACGTTCTCATCGACTACTCGGGCGCCATGCAGGACCCGTTCGTCATTCGCCTGCGCTGAGCTGTCCGCGACAGAAGCCAGAACGGAGGAAAGCCATGAAATTCGCCGTCTCGCTCTTCATGGAGCGGTTCTCGCCGCAGGATTCCATGCAGGACGCCGTCCGCAACTTCCGCGCGCTGGCGAAGATCGCCGACGAAGGCGGATTCGAGACGCTGTGGACCGCCGAGCACCACACCATCGAGTGCACGATCTCGCCGAACCCCTTTCAGACCTTGACCTGGCTCGCCCAGCACACCGACCGCATTCGGCTCGGCACCGCGACGATCGTGGCGCCCTACTGGTCGCCGATCAGGCTGGCGGGGGAGGCAGCACTCTGCGACCACCTGACCGGGGGGCGCCTCGAATTCGGCATCGCGCGTGGCGCCTACCAATACGAGTTCGACCGCATGGCCGGCGGCATCCCGCAGCAGGAAGGCGTCGCCTTCATGAAGGAACTGGTGCCGGCGGTGCAGAAGCTCTGGGCCGGCGACTACGAGCACAATGGCCACTACTGGCAGTTCCCACTCGCCACCTCGGTGCCCAAGCCCCTGCAGCAACCGCATCCGGCGATCTGGGTCGCGGCGCGCGATCCCGGCACCTTCGACTGGGCGGTGGGCATCGGCGCCAACATCCTCTCGACGCCGCTTTCGGCGCCGCCGGTCGAGGTCGGTGTGCTCGGTGAGAAGTTCCGCAAGGCGGTGGCCGGCCATCCGGAGCGCCCGCGTCCGCGCCTGATGATGCAGCGGCGCACCTGCGTCTACGACCGCAAGGAGGATTGGGAGCTCGCGGTGCGGCACTCGGTCGACTACGGCGGCTATTTCGAGAACCTGATGCAGAACAGCGGCGCGGTGATGAACGGCTTCCCCGAGGCCATCCCCTTCGAGACCATCGCCAACCGCGACAATTACAACCCCCAGGCCGTGCGCGACAATCTGATGTTCGGCACGCCCGACGAGGTGATCCGCAAGCTGCAAATCTACGAGGATGCCGGTGTCGACCAATTCGCGCTGGGCCTGTCCTTCAACCTGCCCTTCGAATTGCAGGTGAAGACGCTGCGTCTCTTCATCGACGAGGTAATGCCGTACTTCGCCGCTCGTGAGCGGGAAAAGGCCAAGGCGGTGGAGCAAACTCCTCGCTTCGCCGCGGTGGGGAACTGAGCCATGGCTGCCGCAACATCGATTGTCCACCGCGCCGAGCCGGCGGAAGAGCTGCAGAGCCTGACCGTCGGCGGTGTGACGCTGAATTATCGGATCGAAGGGCAGGGCGAGCCGTTGATCTGCATTCACGGCGTCGGCTCCTACCTCGAAGCCTGGGAGGGCGTGGTCGAGCGCCTCTCCGACCGCTTCCGGATTCTCACCTTCGACCTGCGCGGTCATGGCCGTTCGAGCAAGGTGCGGGGCCGCTACGAGATCGACGATTTTATCGGTGACGTGCTGGCGCTGGCCGACCATGCCGGTTTCGAGACCTTCAACCTCGCCGGCTTCTCGCTCGGCGGGCTGATCGCGCAACGCCTGGCGCTGACGCATCAGGACCGCATCCGCCGCCTCGTGCTGCTGGCGACCGTCGCCGGGCGCACCGAAGAGGAGCGCGAGCGCGTCGCCGCCCGGCTTGCGGCGTTGCAGGCGGGTGACCGCGGCTCGCATTACGATGCCTCGCTGTCGCGCTGGCTGACCGAGGGCTTCCAGGCAAGGAATCCGGAGCTCATCGCCAAGCTGCGTCAGCGCAACGCCGAAAACGATCCCGAGTGCTATGCCGCGGCTTATCGCGTGCTGGCCCAGACGGATTTTGGCGGGCTGCTCGATCAGATCCGCGTCCCCGTCCTGATCGCGACCGGCGAGCACGACGCCGGGTCGAATCCGCGCATGGCGCTCTACATGCACGAGCGCATCTCCGCCTCGAAGCTGCACATCCTGTCGGGCCTGCGTCACTCGATCCTGACGGAAGCACCGGAGCAGGTTGCCGGGCTGATGCGCGACTTCCTCGGCGATGGTGCGAGAGGGCAGTCGGCATGATCGTCGAGGAACGCATTTACCGGATCCGCAACGGCCGCATGGGCCGCTATCTCCAGCTCGTGCGCGAGGAGGGCCTGGCGATCCAGCAGCCGATCCTCGGGCATCTGATCGGCTACTTCACCACCGAGATCGGGCCGCTCAGCCATGTGACCCATCTGTGGGCCTATGCCGATTTCGAGGACAGGACGCGCCGGCGCCAGCAGCTCGCGGACGACCCGCACTGGCAGGCCTTCCTGCCCAAGCTGTCCGAGAACATCGAGCAGGCCGAGAACCGGATCCTGCTGCCGACGGATTTTTCGCCGCTGCGCTAGCGGCGGTCGCGCGCATCTTCCTCTGGGGGGACGAGGGGGGAGCTCGTTCCTCCATCGGATCGCAGGAAGACGCGCCATCCTGGCCGGCACTTAATTGCTGTCGGCAGGCAGGTCGAACAAGCCCGACCCAATCGGGTGCCGAGAGGAGGGGTCCGGATATGACCGAGCGACTGCAGATCCAGAATCTGTACAAGATATTTTCGAACACGCCCCGCCCGGCGCTCGAGATCCTGGCGAAGGGCGGCAACAAGAACGAGGTTTTCGAGAAGCTCGGCGCGGTGGTCGGGCTCAACAATGTCTCGCTGAGCGTGCCGCAGGGTGCCATGTACATGGTCATGGGCCTGTCGGGTTCCGGCAAGTCCACGCTGGCGCGCTGCATCAACCGATTGAACGAGCCGAGCGCCGGCAAGATCCTGCTCGACGGGCGCGACATCGTCGCGCTGGGCGAGGAGGATCTGCGCGAGGTGCGCCGCACCCGCATCTCGATGGTCTTCCAGCATTTCGCGCTCCTGCCCAACAAGCGCGTCATCGAGAATGTCGAGTTCGGCTTGAAGCTGCGCGGCATCGCTCCGGCCGAGCGTCGCCGCCGCGCCGAGGAGGTGCTCACCGTCGTCGGCCTCGGCCGCTGGGGCTACCATTACCCGCACGAGCTGTCGGGCGGCATGCGCCAGCGTGTCGGCCTCGCCCGTGCGCTCGCCACCGATGCCGACATCCTGATCATGGACGAGGCCTTCAGCGCGCTCGACCCGCTGATCCGCACCGAGATGCAGGACGAGCTGCTGCGCCTGCAGCGCACGCTGAACAAGACCATCCTGTTCATCACCCACGATTTCCAGGAGGCGCTGAAGCTCGGCACCCGCATCGCCATCATGTCCGAGGGTGAGTTGGTGCGCGAAGGCACGCCGCAGTCGATCGTGCTGGAGCCGGGCAGCGACTATGTCGCGGCCTTCACCCGCGAGGTCGATCGCGCCCGGCTGTTCGATGCGCGTTCTGTGATGCGGGCCGGCGAGCCGATCCTGCGGTCGGAGCGCGGCACGCTCGTCGGCGAGGCCGGCGGCGCCGGCTTCATGCTCGATCGCGAGGGCAAGGTGCTCGGCGCGCTCGACGCCGAAGCCTGCGTGCGCGCCCGCGCGAGTGGCGAGATCGCTGCGCCGAGCAGCGACTATGTCAGCGTCCGACCCGGCGCGAAGCTGCTCGACGTCGCGCGCAGCTATCGCGACGGCCGTCCGATCGCGGTCGTCGACGAGCAGGGCAAGTTCATGGGCTCGCTCGGCGCCGACGACATCCTGGCCCGCATCTCCTCCACCACCCCCAAGACCGTTTCCGCCGGAGAGCGCCATGTTTAAGGCCGACGATCTTGCCGTCTTCCCGATCGACGCCTGGATCCAGCAGGGCGTCAGCTGGGTCGCGCTCAACCTGCGTCCGATCTTCCTCGCCATCAAATGGCCGGTCGAGAACCTGCTGAGCCTGAACGACTGGGTCCTCCACGCCATTCCGTTCCCGCTCTTCGTGGTCGGCTTCTTCCTGCTGGCTTGGCGGCTCTCCACGCTCGGCATCGCGGTGTTCAGCGCTGTCTCGTTGATCGTCATCGCCGCGCTCGGCGTCTGGAGCGAGGCGATGACGACGCTCTCGCTGATCTCGACCGCCATCGTCTTCTGCGCCGTCATCGGCATTCCGATCGGCATCTGGTGCGCGCGCAGCGACCGGGTCTGGAACGTCGTGCGCCCGATCCTCGACATCATGCAGACGACGCCGAGCTTCGTGTATCTCGTCCCCGTGGTGATGCTGTTCGGCGTCGGTACCGTGCCGGGCGAGGTCGCGGTCGTGACGGCCGCCGCACCGCCGCTGATCCGCTTCACCAATCTCGGCATTCGCATGGTCGAGCACGAGATCGTCGAGGCCGGCCTCGCCTTCGGTGCCGACAAGCGCCAGCTCCTCTTCGAGATCCAGCTGCCGCTCGCGATCCCGACCATCCTCGGCGGCCTGAACCAGACCGTGCTGACGGCAATGGTGCTCTCGGTCGTCGTCGCGATGATCGGCGCGGAGGGGCTCGGCCTCGTCGTGCTGCAAGGCCTCGGTCGCCTCGACGTCGGCCGTGCGGCGGTCGGTGGCATCGCCATCGTCCTGCTCGCCATGGTGCTCGACCGCATCACGCAGAAGCTGGCCGCGCCGAAGGCGGGCGGCAGGTCCGCCGCACGCACCTCGCTGCTCGGCACGATAGCGCGCCTGTTCAGGGGTGGTCAGCCCGATGCGGAGGCGGCGGCGGTGGCGGCCCCGGCGAAGCAGGCTGTCTGACGCATCGCATGATGCGCAGGAGAAGGGACGGAGCGCGGTTGCGCCCGGTCTTTGAGACCCGCCGCGAGGCGGGGAGGGGAAACAACGAAAACCATCAGCAGACAGACCGGCGCGAACCGGCGACCACGAGGAGAACGAGACGATGACCATGGCCAGATTGAAGATGCTGACGGCGGCGGTTGCCGCGGGCGTGCTCGCCTTTGCGGCAATGCCCTCTGTTGCTCAGGACATGCCCGGCAAGGGCAAGACCGTGCGCTATGCCCAGAGCGACAGCCTCGGCGCCAACTATGTCACCGCCCAGATCGTGATGAAGGCGCTGAAGGAGCTCGGCTACGACGTCAAGCTCAGCACCGTGAACACCACGCTGTTCTTCCAGGCCGCGGCGCAGGGCGACCTTGATCTCGCGACCGACGTCAATTTCCCGCAGCGCGAGCCGGGCTTCCGCGCGGTCGAGAAGGATGCCGAGATCGTCGGCGCCGGCCTGATCGTCGGCGGCGGCATCAACGGCTACCTGATCGACAAGAAGACGGCCGACGCCCATAACATCACCTCGCTGATCCAGATGAAGGATCCCAAGATCGCGGCGCTGTTCGGCAAGGACGGCAAGGCCGACCTGATCAATTGCGATCCCGGCTGGTCTTGCGGCGACGTCGTCGACTTCCAGCTCGACAAGTTCGGCCTGAAGGACACGGTGAAGTCGATCCGCGGCAAGTACGAGGCGCTGATGGTCGAGGCCGTGGCGCGCGTGAAGCGCGGCGAGCCGGCCTTCTTCTACGCCTGGAGCCCGTCCTGGGTGAACAATGCGCTCGTTCCGGGCAAGGACGTGGTCTGGCTGCCGACGCCGGAGGATGCGCTGCCGCCCTCCGTCCCGAACAAGGGCTCGGCGCTGGTCAAGGGTGTGAAGGGCTGCGCCGGCGGCGCCGATCCCTGCCGCATGGCCATGGCTTCCTGGAACTGGGGCGCTGTCGCGAACAAGAAATTCGTTGCCGCCAACCCGGCCGTGAAGGCCCTCGTCGAGAACATCAAGTTCCCGCTCGAGGACTGGTCGCACTGGGAATTCAACATCAACAAGAACGGCGGCAGCAACGCCCTCATCACCAAGATGGCTGATGAATGGGTCGGCGCGCACAAGACTCAGTTCGACAGCTGGGTCGCGGCTGCGCGCACGGCGAAGTAAGCCGAGACCTCATCTCATCTCTCGTGCAGGGGCGAGGCCGGTTTTCGACCTCGCCTTTTGAGTCTTGGACACCGGCCACGGTCATTTCTGGTGGCGCGTCGATTGGCTACAGCGGGAACTGCCTGCGCCAATTTTCAGTGCGGTTGTGCCTGCGAGCACGGTCTCTGCCTGAGGCTGCCCAGCATTTTGGAACGCGAGAGTCCGCGATGACGAAGTCTTGAAGCGAGCGGCCTTTCGCGGATGTTCCAGCCATGCCATTCCATCCGCATGAAGCTTCGGCTGCTTGCGCATTGTCTGGTGCTGGCCGTGTTTGTCGCGGCCACCGTTCTGGCTGCCTTCGTCAGCCCGGCGCAGGCAAGTTTTGGCCGGATGGACGTCATGGAAACGGTGATGCCGATGGATGTCGGCATGCCGTGCTGCCCGACCGATCAGGGCAAGGCGAAGGACTGCACGACCAACTGCCCGGCGCTGAGCTTCTGCCTGGCCAAGTGCTTCGCGAGCGAACCCACGTCATTCGTCACACTCGTCCAGCCCGTCATCGCCCAACTCGTGCTGGCAGGGGATGACGCTGCCCGTATGTCGCGGCCGTTCGAGCCGCCTGCACGACCTCCACGAGCCTGAGGCATCGCCAGCGCGTCGGCGCTGGTTTCGTCCGCGCGGAAGCTCCGGGCGGGCGGTGAGCCGTGGCCATCGCCACGTCTAGGGCTGTGCGCATGCGCGGCATGCCTGATGCACTCAGGACTACGATCATGACCTTCATCAACACTTTGCGTGCGCTCGCCGCAGCGCTTCCGCTCGCGGCTGCCTCACTTCCGGCGCTCGCGGACATCAAGGACTACGAATTCCGGCTTGTGCAGAACGAGCTCAAGCAGGGCAACGGCGTCATCTTAGCCGTTCAGCTCGTCGATAAGCGCTCGGGCAAGTCGGTCCCGGATGCGGTGATCTTCGCCCAGCGCATCGATATGGCGCCTGACGGCATGGAGATGATGGCGTCGCCGATCGAGGCGATGCCATCGACCGAGCCCGGAACCTATCGCTTCAAGACCAATCTGGTCATGGCCGGCGGCTGGCGCCTCTCGCTGGGCGCCAAGATCCAGGGCGAGACTGGCGCGCTCGAAAACAAGCTGATCTTCAAGGCCGTGCCATGAAGCGTATTGCCCTCACGGGCCTCGCTCTCGCCGCCATTCTGGCGGCGGGAGGTGCAGGCTATTGGGCCGGGCAACGCGGTATCGCGGTGGCGGGCCTCCGCACCTGGTTCGGCATCGAGGGTTCGCTCGCGGCAAACGAGCCCGTCGGAACCGGACCGGTGATCTATTATCAGGATCCCGATCGAAAGCCCGTCTATTCGGCAGGGCCGCGCCAGACCGAGGACGGCCGGCCCTTCACGGCCGTCCACGCCAGCCAGGACATCAGCTTCGAGGAGAAGCCCCCGAGTGAGGAGCGGACGGCGCAGGCCGACGCGAAGCGCGTCCTCTACTACCGCAATCCCATGGGTCTCCCGGACACCTCGCCGGTGCCGAAGAAGGACTCGATGGGGATGGATTATCTCCCCGTCTACGAAGGCGAGGCAAACGAGGCCGGAATCGTCAAGCTCTCGCCGGGGCGCATCCAGCGCAGCGGCGTGCGCTCGGAGCCGGTCAGACGCAAGGCAATCGATCGATCGATCCGCGTACCCGGCTCCGTCCAGCTCGACGAGCGCCGGGTTTCCGTCATCGCAATGCGTGCGGATGCTTTCGTCCAGGAGGTCGCGCCGGTCACGACGGGTGACCGCGTCGCGAAAGGCACGCGGCTCGTGCGCATCTACTCCCCCGAGATCAGCACGGCGGGGGCCCAGTTCATCACCGAGCTCAATGCTGCCGCGCGCGGCGTGCCCGAAGGCGGAGCAAGGCAGCGGCTCGAAAACCTCGGCCTTCCACCCGAGGTCATCGCCGAGATCGAGCGCAGCCGCAAGGTGCCGCTGACGATCAACTGGTCGGCGCCACGCGACGGCATCGTGCTTGAACGCACGGTCAGCGACGGCATGAAAATCGTGGCCGGCAACAGCCTGTTCCGGCTTGCCGACATCTCGACGATCTGGGTTCTGGCCGACGTGCCGGAACGCGAGCTGGCCGCCGTTCGCATCGGCGCACCGGCTGCGGTGCAGCTGCGTGGTCGCCCCGGAAGTTCGTTCGAGGGGCGGGTCAGCGTGATCTATCCGCAGATCGCCGAGGCAACGCGCACGGCAAAGGTCCGCATCGAAATCGCCAACCGCGAGGGCGTGCTGCTGCCGAACATGTATGCCGACGTCGAAATCGGCTCCGGTGATGCAGCTCCGGAACTGGCGGTTCCCGACAGCGCCGTAATCGATAGCGGCACGCGCCGCGTCGTTATCCTCGATCGCGGCGAGGGCCGTTTCGAACCGCGCGAGGTCAAGCTCGGCCGTCGCGGCGACGGCATGGTCGCGATCACCGAGGGCGTCTCCGAGGGCGACCGCGTCGTCATCTCGGCCAACTTCCTGATCGACGCCGAGAGCAACCTCAAGGCCGCCCTGAGCGGCTTCGCACAGCCGGAAGCCAAGCCATGATCGCCCGCCTGATCGCCTGGTCGGCGCGTAACCTGATCCTCGTCTTCGTTGCCACGGCCTTTGCCGTGGCCGCCGGTATCTATGCGCTGAAGACCTTGCCGCTCGACGCCATTCCCGACCTCTCCGACGTCCAGGTCATCGTCTACACCGAATATCCCGGCCAGGCGCCGCAGGTGATCGAGGATCAGGTCACCTATCCTCTCACGACCTCGATGCTGACCGTGCCCAAGGCGCGGGTCGTGCGCGGCTTCTCCTTCTTCGGCGTCTCCTTCGTCTACGTCATCTTTGAGGAGGGCACCGATCCCTACTGGGCGCGCTCGCGCGTGCTCGAATATCTCAACGCCGCTCCGCGACGCCTGCCGGCCGGCGTATCGCCCACGCTCGGGCCGGACGCGACCGGAGTCGGCTGGGTCTATCAATACGCGGTCATGGCCAAGGACATGACCTTGGCCGAGCTGCGCTCCGTGCAGGATTGGGTCGTACGCTTTGCCGCTTCACGTGCCGAGGGCGTGGCCGAGGTCGCGAGCGTCGGCGGTTTCGTCAAGCAATATGCGATCGTCGTCGATCCCGTGCGCCTGCGTGCTCAGGGTGTCTCGCTGGCGGCACTGCGCGAGGCCGTGCGCAGCAGCAACATGGATGTCGGCGGCCGTACGGTCGAGCTCAGCGAGTTCGAGTTCATGGTGCGCGGCCGCGGCTATCTCAAGTCGCTCGCCGACATCGAGAACATCGTCCTGAAGAGCGAGCGCGGCGTGCCCCTGCGCCTATCCGATGTCGCCCGTGTCGAACTCGGTCCCGATGAGCGGCGCGGCATCACCGAACTCAATGGCGAGGGCGAGGTCGCAAGCGGCATCGTGCTGCAGCGTTTCGGCGCCAACGCGCTCTCCGTCATCGAGCGGGCCAAGACGCGCCTTGCGGAGATCGCCTCGAGCCTGCCGGGCGGGGCGGAGATTGTGCCTGTCTATGATCGTTCCGGGCTGATCGAGCGGGCGATCGAGACATTGAAGGGCACATTGATCGAAGAGAGCATTATCGTCGCGCTGGTCTGCATCGTCTTCCTGCTGCATCTGCGCAGCGCGCTGGTGGCGATCATCATGCTGCCGGTCGGCATCCTGATGGCCTTCTCGGCGATGAAGGCACTCGGGCTCGGTTCGAACATCATGAGCCTGGGCGGGATCGCCATCGCGGTCGGAGCCATGATCGACGCCGCCATCGTCATGATCGAAAACGCTCACAAGCATCTCGAACGGGCGCCGCCGGACAAGCCGCGCGTCGAAATCCTGATCGAGGCGGCGAGTGAGGTCGGTCCGGCGCTGTTCTTCAGCCTGCTCGTCATCACCGTCTCGTTCCTGCCGATCTTCACATTGGAGGCGGAGGAAGGTCGCCTGTTCGGGCCGCTTGCCTTCACCAAGACCTTCGCCATGGCGGCGGCAGCGCTCCTGTCGGTGACGCTCGTGCCGGCCCTGATGGTCATCTTCGTCAAGGGGAGGATCATCCCGGAGAGTCGGAATCCGATCAATCGCGGCCTGATCGCAGTCTACCGCCCGATCATCCGCGGCGTCCTCGGAGCCAAGACCCTGACGATCCTGCTCGCGCTGGCGGTCCTCGGATTCAGTTTCTGGCCAGCACGCCAGCTCGGTTCGGAGTTCATGCCGACCCTCGACGAGGGCACGCTGATGTACATGCCGACCACCTTGCCCGGCATCTCCGTAACCAAGGCGGCCGAGCTGCTCCAGACCCAGAACCGGATCATCCGCTCCTTTCCGGAGGTTGCCTCGGTCTATGGCAAGGCCGGCCGCGCCCAGACCGCGACCGATCCGGCGCCGACCGAGATGTTCGAGACCATCATCAACCTGAAGCCCAAGACGGAATGGCGCGCAGGCGTCACGCTCGACAGCCTCAAGGCCGAGATGGACAAGGCGCTCCAGTTCCCGGGCGTCTCCAATGCCTGGACCCAGCCGATCCGCGCGCGCATCGACATGCTGGCGACCGGCATCCGCACGCCGATCGGAGTGAAGGTGTTCGGCACCGATCTCGCGCAGATGGAGGCGGTCTCGCGCCAGGTGGAGACCGTACTGAAGGCCGTTCCGGGCACGAGCAGCGCCTATGCCGAACGCGTCATCGGCGGCTACTTCCTCGACATCGTGCCGGATCGGATCGCCCTGGGCCGCTACGGGCTCGCCGTCGGCGACGTCCAGAATGCGATCCTGATGGCGATGGGCGGAGAGACCGTGACGACGACGGTCGAGGGCCGCGAGCGCTATGGGGTCGCCATCCGCTACCCGCGGGATCTGCGTTCCGATCCGCAGGCGGTCGCCCGCGAGGTCCAGGTCTCGACGCCGTCCGGCGCCAGCGTGCCGCTCGGAGAGGTCGCGAGCATCGAGCGCAAGCGCGGCGCCGCCTCGATCCGCACCGAGAACGGCGAGCTCGCGGTCTATATCTTCGTGGACACGGCGGGGCGCGATCTCGGCGGTTATGTCCGCGATGCCCAGAACGCGATTGCGCAGAGCGTCAAGCTGCCCGCGGGCTACCGCATCGCCTGGAGCGGCCAGTTCGAATACCTCGAACGGGCCGAGGCACGCCTCAAGCTGGTCGTGCCGGTGACGCTCGCGATCATCTTCCTGCTGCTCTACCTGAACTTTCGCAGGCTGACCGAGACCTTCATCGTCATGCTCTCGCTGCCCTTCGCCCTGGTCGGGGGCATCTGGCTGCTCTGGTGGCTCGGCTTCAACATGTCGGTGGCCGTGGCCGTCGGCTTCATCGCTCTCGCTGGCGTCGCCGCCGAGACGGGTGTGATCATGCTGATCTATCTCGATCACGCGCTCAGTGAGGTGCGCGCGCGCTGCGTCGGGCAAGAGCGGGCCTTTACCCGCGCCGACCTGCATGAGGCGATCATGCTGGGCGCAGTCGAGCGGGTGCGACCGAAGATCATGACCGTGGTCGCAATCATGGCCGGCCTGCTGCCGATCCTCTGGAATACCGGCACGGGTTCCGAGGTGATGCAGCGCATCGCCGTGCCGATGATCGGCGGCATGATCTCGTCGACCGTGCTGACACTGCTCGTGATCCCGGCGATCTATGGCCTCATCAAGGGCTGGCGGCTACCGGCCATGGGCACGACGGTCGCTTCAAAATTGGAGCTGGCGGAGCCCGCAGCCGTGTAATCGGTCGAACTGTAGAATCGGACCGAAAAGTGGAAACCACTTTTCGGAAAGATCCGATGCGATAACAAAAGCATAGATCACCGTTACCGCGTCCTATCGGACGCGCGGCGATCTATGGTGGCCTTGAGCTGCCCTTCTACCTGTCAGGCGGCGTAGCGCTGCAAGCGTTCGAACAGCGCATTGGGAATGGTTACTCCCTGCGCTGCCGTCCGCCTCTTCGCACGGCTCCGCCGCTCGCCCGGCAGTCGCGCACCATCCTGCTGCAAGATGGCGCCGAACAGGCGTTCCAGACGCTCGTTCGAGTTCGGGCCGGCGAGGGCACCGCTGTCGATTGCGATAAAGAACTGGCCGGTGCGCGGCGAGCGGCCCAAATTGTCGGCAAAGGAGGAAGCATCGATCGAGAGGTTGGCGCCGGTCAGCCAGGCCGCGAGCAGTTCGACGATGAGCGCGAGCCCGGCCCCCTTATACCCTCCCGCGGGAACCATGGTGCCACCGGCGAGCGCAGCGGCAGGGTCGCTCGTGGGGTTTCCGTCCTTGTCGAGCGCCCATCCGAGCGGGATCGGCTCGCCGCGCTGCTGATGCACGACGATCTCGCTCTTGGCGACGACGCTCGAAGACTGGTCCAGCACGAGCGGTTCCCGGCCCGAGCGCGGCACCGCAAGCGCGATGGGGTTGGTGCCGAAGACCGGCTTCGTGCCGCCCATCGGCGCGATCGAAGCAGGCGCGTTGACAAACCCAAGCGCCAAAAACCCTTCCGCCGCGACGCGCTCGACATGATAGCCGACGACGCCGCAGTTATAGGAGTTTGTTATCGCGAGCGCGGCTATGCCTTGCGTCTTCACCGCCTCGCAGAGTGCGGGCAACCCGAAATCGATCGCCGGATGGGCGAAGCCGCCTTTCGCATCGACGCGTACGAGGCCGGGCCGCGGGCTGTCCAGCACGGGGCGCGCTTTGCCGTCGATCTTGCCGACCTTTGCGTGCTCGCAATAGGTCGGCAGGCGCGCCAGCCCATGGCTATGAATGCCTTCGGCTTCCGCCGCGACCATCGAGGCCGTGATCGCGGGCTCGTTGCGCGGATCGACGCCACAGGCCAGCAACGCCGAACGCGTCAGGGCTTCCACTTCCGTCAGGCTCAGGGTGACGGCGTCGTGCGGAGCGTTGGCAGTCACGCTGCGATCTCCTTTCGCTCGTTCCGGCCATAGAGGGCTGCGGCCCTTTCCGATGTCACGAGCCCCTCGGCGAGATCGCGGGCAAGCCGCTCCGGATCGCGGCCGCTTGGATCGCCATAGCCGCCGCCTCCGGAGGTCTCGATGGTGACGACATCGCCACGCCGAAGCGGGATGCCGGAAACCTTCGAGCGCAAGGAGAGGGTCGAGCCGTCCGGATGCGTCACGGTCGTGCGGCTGAGCGAGCCCGGCTCGCCGCCCCTGATGCCGTAGGGCGCATGGCGGAAGCGCTCGAAATTGGTCGAGAGTGAGCCCTCGGCGGCATCGAGCCGCCATTCGCGCACGAGACCAAGGCCGCCGCGGAACCGGCCAGCACCACCGGAATCCGGGATGAGGCCGTATTTCATGAAGGTCACCGGATATTTCGCCTCGACCATCTCGATCGGCGCATTGGTGTTGTTGTGCAGGCCGCAGGACAACGCGCTGGCGCCGTCGCCGCCGGCATGGCCGCCCCAGCCGCCGACCTCGATGTCGAAATAGACCTGTTGCTTGCCCTGCTTGTTCGTGGTCTGCAGGGCGTAGACATACGAAATCGCGTAATAGGCCGCCGGGATGCGTTCCGGCATGATCGCGGCGAGAGCGCCGAACACGGCGGTCGCGATGCGGTGGTTGACCACCATGCGGCCGGCGACCGGCGCCGGGAAGGCCGCGTTGACGACGCTGCCTTCGGGCAGCTTGACCGTCACCGGCCGGTAGCAGCCGGAATTGGCCGGAATATCGCCGCCCAACGCCGCCAGCAACGCGTAGTAGACCGCCGAGCAGGTCATCGCGGGTGTGTTGTTGACCGGCCCCCGCACCTGATGGCTCGAGCCTTCGAAATCGAGCGCGATGCTGTCGCCGGCCTTGGTGATCTTCACCGCGAGCCTGATCGGCTCCTCGGACTGGCCATCATCATCCACGAGCTCGACGAAGGACGATTCCCCGTCCGGCAGCGCCTTCAGCGCGGCGCGCATCATTGCCTCGGAACCGTCCAGGATCGCGGCCATGGCGGCGGTCAGCGAGGCCGTGCCGTATTTGCGGGCCATGCGCGCGACCGCCCGCTCGCCGATACCGAGCGCGGCGATCTGGGCGTTGAGATCGCCGCGCGTCTCGTCAGGCTGGCGGACATTGTGCAGCAGCATCTCGAAGACGCCGCTATTGAGCACGCCCTTGTCGACGAGCCGGAGCGGCGGGATGCGGATGCCTTCGTGGAAGACCTCGGTAGCGGCGGCATAGTAGCTGCCGGCCGCGCCGCCGCCGACATCGACATGATGGCAGAGCGTGCCGACGATCGCGATGCGCCTGCCGTCGACGAAGACAGGGCGAAAGGTCTGGATGTCCGGCAGATGCTGCCCGCCGGAATAGGGATCGTTGGTGACGATCACGTCGCCGTCCTGCCACTTCTCCAGCGGGATGAACCGGTCGAGGATCGTGCGCAGGCAGTCCGACATCGAGTTGAGATGGACCGGAATGCGGGCGGATTGCGCGATGTTGTTGCCTTGCGCGTCGAAGACGGCGGTCGAGAAGTCGAGGATCTCGCGCACCACGGTCGAGCGGCTGGTCCGCCAGATCGTGATGCTCATCTCCTCGGAGGCCGCGACCAGTGCGTTGCGGATGACTTCGAGGCGGATCGGGTCGATGCCCGGCTGAAGATCGGTCATGGCGGCACCCTCAATGGCTGGCGAGACGGTCGGCGATCAGCGCACCCGACGCATGGGTCAGGATCGTCCAGCCGGCCGGCAGATAGATGGAGGTGTAGGGCTCCTCGACGATGGCCGGGCCGGACACGGCCTCGGTGCCGCCGATCGCGTCCCGGTCCCAGACCGGCGTTGTCACGGGTCCGCTGCGGCCGTGCACCGGCCGGTTGCGGCTCGCATGCCGCGCATGTTCCACCTCGGCATGGCCCGGTATCGGCTTGGCGAGGCCGCCCACCGCCTTGAGGCGCAGGGCGACGATCTCGACCGGGACCGCCGGCTCGTCATAGGAGAAGCGCTGGCGGTGCAGCGCATGGAAGGCCGCGGTGGCCTTTGCCACCCCGGCTGGCGAGAAATCGGCGCCGTCGAGCTCCACGCGCAGGTCGAAGGCCTGACCCGCATAGCGCAGGTCGAGCGCCCACTCGAAGCGCTGCGCGCCATCCGGCACGCCGTCCTCCGCGAGCAGCGCTTTGGCTTCGGAGACGAGGCGCTCCGAAATCTTGGCGAGCGTGGGCGCAAGATCGGTCAGGAGGCCGATCTGCGTCGCGCTCAGATCATGCGCGATGTCGGACCAGAGGATGCCCCAGGCCGAGAGCGTCGAGGCATGGGCGGGGAAGATGACCCGGCGGATGCCGAGTTCCTCCGCGACCTCGCAGGCATGGACGCCGCCGGCACCACCGAAGGAGAGCAGCGCAAAATCCTCGGGATCCATGCCCTTCTCGAACAGCGAGAGCCGCGTCGCCGTCGCCAGCGCCGAATTGGCGACGTCGATGACGCCGGCCGCAACCTGATCGACCGTGAGACCGAGCTTCGCGGCGATCGGTTCGGCAGCCCTGCGAGCCGCCTCACGGTCGAGCGGCATGGCGCCGCCCATGAAGCTCCCCCCGTCGAGACGGCCGAGCAGGAGGTTGGCGTCGGTGACGGTGAGTTGCGTGCCGCCCTTGCCGTAGCAGGCCGGGCCCGGATCGGCTCCGGCCGAATGCGGGCCGATGCGCAGCCGCCCGCCCTCGTCGACCCAGGCGATCGAGCCGCCGCCGGCGCCGATGGTGCGCATCTCGATCATCGGCAGGCGCACGGGCAGACCGTCGACCTCGCCCTCGTTGACCATGGCGACCGCGCCGTCATGGACGACGGAGATGTCGAAGGAGGTTCCGCCCATGTCCACCGCGACGAGATGGGGCTCGTCGAGCTCGGCCGAGAGGCGCCTGGCCGCCGCCGCGCCGCCGCTCGGCCCGGAGAGCAGCAGCCGGGCCGGCTCGCGCCCGGCCTTGGCAAGGCCGGAGACGCCGCCATTCGACTGCACAAGGTAGACCTGCGCTTCGGGCAGTTCGTCCTTGAGCCGCCCGGCGAGCCGGTCGGTATAGCGCTGCACGATCGGCACCAGCATGGCGTTGAGCGCCGTCGTCGACATGCGCTCATATTCGCGGATCTCGGGCGAGATGTCGGAGGCGAGCGTGATCGCGACCTCCGGCAGCAGCGCGGCGAGGATCGCGCCGACCCGCCTTTCATGAGCCGGGTTGGCGTAGGCGTGCAGCAGGCAGATCGCGACCGACTTGACGCCGGCACGCGCAATCTCGGTCGCGATGCGGCGCACATCGTCCTCGTCGAGCGGCACCGTGATTTCGCCGGCTGCGTTGACGCGCTCCGCCACGCCGAAGCAGAGCCGGCGCGCCACCAACGGCTGCGGCTGGGCGAGCGTGATCGCATAGACATCGCTGCGGCCGTGGCGGCCGATCTGCATCACGTCCTCGAAGCCGGCCGTGGTGACGACCGCGCCGAGCGGCAGCTTGCGCTCGAGCACGGCATTGGTCGCGATCGTGGTGCCGTGCAGCAGGTACTGCACCGCTTCCATCGGGAAGCCGAAGCGCTCCGACGCCTGCCGGATGCCGGTGAGCAGGCCGATTGAGGGATCGGCGGGCGTGCTCGGTGTCTTGATCTGGTGGATCGCACCGGAATTGGCATCGAGGATCTCGATGTCGGTGAAGGTGCCGCCAATATCGACGGCGATACGGATGTCGGGCTCCACGGGGCAAAGCTCCAGGGTTCCCACTCGCGGCGGTGCGAGCGGGGCAGGTTGATCGGGGGGCTGGCGTTCGTTCGAGCTGGCGCGCGCTTCAGGCGGTCGCAGACAAAGGCATGGGCGTCATTTTACGAAGGTCCTGGCGAGGCCGGAGCTGCGGTCGACCACGAGCACGATGAGAAGGGTGAGGACGACGAGCAGCACGGAGAGCGCCGCAACGAGCGGGTCCGCCTGCTGCTCGACATGGTGATACATCGCGACCGGCAGCGTCGAGATGCGCGGGCCGGTCATGAAGAGCGAGAGCACGACCTCGTCGAAGGAGACGAGGAAGCAAAGCGCCGTCGTGCCGATCAGCCCGGACTTCATCATTGGCAGGGTGATGCGGCGGAAGACGGTGAAGGGCGAGGCGCCGAGCGTGGAGGCTGCTTCCTCGACCGCGATCGGCAGGGTGGCGAGCGCCGTCGCCAGCACGCGTAGCGCATAGGGGAGCGTCACCACCAAATGCGCGGCGACGAGGCCGGGGAAGGTGGCGAGCAGGCCGAGTCTGGCGAAGACGATCAGGATGGCGAGACCGAGCACGATGGTCGGCAGCAGGAGCGGCGCGGTGAACAGGCTCGAAAGTGCTTCCGCGCCGTTTGGCTTCAGCCTGACCAGCGCATAGGCCGCCGGGAGCGCGATGGCGAGGCTCAAGGCGGTGACGACGGCGGCGAGGACGAGGCTCGTCCAGAAGGCGGCCGTCATCTTGCCGTCCGTGAAGATCGCGGGATACCACTTGAGGCTCCAGCTCGTCGGCGGAAACGTCATATAGGCGTCGCCGGAGAAGGAGATCGGCACGACGACGATGAGTGGCGCCAGCAGGAAGACGAACATCGCGGCCGCGAGCAGCTTCAGGGTGAGCGAGACTGGGCGTTCATCCATGGCTGGCCTCCCTCACAGGATCGCGCGCAGCGCGCGGGTGTAAAGCACGAGCGCGCCGCCGAAGATGATCAGGATGAGGATCGAGAGCGTCGAGGCGAGCGGCCAGTTCAGCGTCACGATCGCCTGATCGTAGATCTCGGTGGCGAGCAGGAAGACGCGCCCGCCGCCGAGCAGCTTCGGCGTGATGAAGGACGACACCGCGAGCACGAAGCAGAGCAGGCAGCCGAGCGCGATGCCGGGCAGGGTCAGCGGCAGGATGATGCGGCGGAAGATGGTGAAGGGCGGCGCGCCGAGGGTGGAGGCTGCCTCCTCGACGCGCGGGTCGAGCCGGCCGAAGCCGGCAAGCAGCGCCAGGATCATATAGGGCATCAGGATCTCGGTGAGGCCGATGGTGACGCCGGTGAGGTTGAACATCAGCCGCTGGGGTGCGAGGCCAAGCGCCGCCAGCGCATTGTTGACGAGGCCGTTGTCGGAGAGGATCGCGATCCAGCCATAGGTGCGCACCACCGCCGAGGTCAGCAGCGGCGAGATCACCAGCACCAGCAGAATGGTCTTCCAGCTGCCGCTCGAACGATGCAGATAGAGCGCGATCGGGTAGGAGCAGATGAGTGTCAGCAGCGTGATGCCGAGGCTCGCCGTGATGCTGTTGACGATCAGCTCGGCATAGAAGCTGTCCGTGACCATCTTGGCCCAGGTCGCCAGCGTATAGACCTCGCGCATCGCGCCGCTTGGCTCGACCTCGTAGAAGGACATCCGCGCGAGGTTGATGACCGGTGTGAGGAAGCCGACGGCATTGACCAGCGCGATCGGCGCAAGCAGCGCGACCACGAGGCCGAGCCCGCTGCTGCGCGCGGGGGAGGCCTGCACCGGAGCCGCAATGGCCGCTGCCGTGCTCATGCTGCCGCCCCGTAGACGAAAATGTCCTGCGGGCGCCATGACAGGCTGACCGGCGTGCCGGGGGCGAGCACGGTTTCCCCGCCACGCGTGGCGAGTTCGACCGAGACGACCTGCCCGGCGACGTCGACGTCATATTGCAGGACGTCGCCGGCGAAGATCGCGCGCGAGATCGTGCCGGACATGCCCTGACCATCAGCCGCCGGCGAGAGCGAGACGCGGTGCGGCCGGATCATGACCTCGACCGGCCCGGACAGGGTGGGGGGGGCGGCGATCTGCTGGCCGGCGAACTCCGCAGTTCCGTCCTTTGCAACAGCCTTCAGCCGGTTGGTGCGGCCGACGAAGCTCGCGACGAAGGCGGTTTTCGGCCGTTCATAGAGGTCGACCGGGGTGCCGACCTGCTCGAGCCGGCCTTGATTCATCACCACCACCTTGTCGCACATGGTCAGCGCCTCGCCCTGGTCATGGGTCACGAAGATCGCGGTGATGCCGAGGCGCTTCTGGATGTCGCGGATCTCGTTGCGCATCTCGTCGCGCAGCTTGGCGTCGAGATTGGAGAGCGGCTCGTCGAGCAGCAGGATCGAGGGCCGGATCACCAGCGCGCGAGCCAGCGCCACGCGCTGCTGCTGGCCACCGGAGAGCTGCGCCGGCCTGTGCTCTTCCTTGCCGGTCAGATGGACGAGCGCGATCGCCTCCTTGACACGGCGCGCGATCTCGTCCCGCGGGACCTTTCGCATTTCCAGGCCGAAGGCGACGTTCTTCGCAATGCTCATATGCGGGAAGAGCGCATAGCTCTGGAAGACGAGCCCCATGTCGCGGCGATGCGTCTCGACGGTGGTGAGGTCCTGCCCGCCGACGTGGATGCGGCCGGAGGTCGCCGGCACGAGGCCGGCTATCATCCTGAGCGAGGTCGTCTTGCCGCAGCCGGAAGGGCCGAGGAAGGCGACGAGCTCGCCCTTGGGCACTTCGAGATCGAAGTTGTCGACCGCCGTGAACCCGGCATAGCGCTTGGTCAGCCCGCGGATCGAGAGAAAGCCCTGGCCCGATGCCTTGCTCTGGTCGGTCATGATCGCGCGTCCTCAGCGGCTCAGCGGGATCACCTTGCGGCGCCACTGTTCCATGATCGGCTCGCGCACCTTGGCGAGCGCGATCCAGTCGACCGGGATGACCTTGTCCATCGACTTGACGGCGGTGCGGGCTATTGCCGCGTCCGAGATCTGCGCCTTGGCGTTCGTCGGCGCGTAGAACATGCTCTCCGTGAAGGCCTTCTGGGCCTCCGGCGAGAGCGCGTAGTCGATGAACTTGGCGCCGGCGTCCTTGCCCGGGCCATTGGCGACGTAGTTGATCGTGTTGATCTGGAAGACGCTGCCTTCCTGCGGCAGGATCGCCTTGAGCTTGCCGCCCGAGGCGTCGGCGTTGACCTGCGCGCGGGCGTTCCAGCCGGCGCCGGCGACGGCCTGGCCGGAGATGATCACCGGGTAGACTTCCGGCTTGGGCTCCCAGGTCTGGACATTGGGCGCGATCTCGCCGAGCGCGGCGATGCCCTTGTCGACGCTCTTGAGATAGTCCGTGCCGCCGCGCGCCTTGTCCATGATCAGGACCAGCGAGAGGCCCTGGATATCGGGCATGCCGGGGATCGCAACCTTGCCCTTGAGCTCGGGCTTGGCGAGGTCCATCCAGCTCTTCGGCGCCTCCTTCACCACCTCGCTGTTGTAGAGCATGACGAGGTTGTCGAAGGTCACGGCGACGCCGTCGACATCGGCGATGCGGGCGTTCGGATAGAGATCGGCCACATTTTTGGAGACCGTCTCGTCGATCGTGGTGAGCAGTTTCTCGTCGGTCGCGGCTTTGGAGACGGAGACGTCCATGATGACGACGTCGGCCTGCGGCGCGGCCTTCTGGGCGCGCAGCGTGCCGAGCATCTGGGCCGAGTTCGGCATCGGGAAATATTCGACCTTGATGCCGGGATTGGCCTTCATGAACGGCTCGACGACCGCCTTGGTGTAGCGCTCCTGGAAGAGGCCGGAATAAGCCATGACCGTCACGGTCTGCTGTTGCGCGAGCGCCTGGGAGGAGACGCCTCCGGCGAGGACGACTGCGATGGCGAGTTTGGTCGATAGATTCATGCGATGATCCCCTCTGTTGTGGTTGTGCGGGCGGTCTGTGCCGCCCGTCGTCAGCTTTGGTCGCTCATGTGCTGAATCCGGTGCAAGGCTCAGGCCTTGGCGAGCTTGCCCTCCACCAGCGCGGTCGCGCCCGAGATGTCGGGTAGTCTCTCGCCCTTGCGCAGGCGTTCGAGCAGCACGAGTTCCTGCTGCTGCATCTCGATGGCCTTGCGAGCGTAAGTCTCGGCCGTAGCGGCCTTGAGGACGACGACGCCGCTCTCGTCGCAAAGCACCGCGTCGCCCGGCTCGATCGTCTGGCCACCGACGCTGACCGGCACGTTGATCGCGCCCTCGGTGCCGAGGATCTTGGTCGTGATCGGCGAGGGGCCGCGGCACCACATCGGCATGTCGGTCTTGACGATCTCCGAGAAGTCCGTTGCCGGCCCGTCGATGACGCCCGCCGCGACGCCCGCATTCTTCATCGCATGGGTGACGACGCCGCCCCAGCAGGCATGCTTGCTGTCGCCGCAGCGGTCGATGACGACGATGTCGCCGGGGCGCACCAGCTTGGTGAGGTAGTGCAGCGCGGTCGAATCCGCGTGCGGGATGCGGATGGTGACGGCCGTGCCGGCGATGCGCTTGGTCGGCAGGACGGCCTTGATGTCGCGATCGACGAAGCCGGAATGCAGCACATGGCCGATGGTAGCCACCTCGCATTGCTGCAGCAGGGAGACCAGCTCGCCGGAGATCTGTTCCGGCATCGGGTTGACGATGAACATGGCGGCTCCCGTTCAGGCGATGACGTGGTGGTTGGCGACCGGCACGGCGGCGCGGACCTTGGCCGTGTAGGAGAAATCGAGCTTGCCACTGGTGGTGCCGACGCCGTCCGAGGCCTGGGCGGTGATGTGGCCCCAGGGGTTGATCACCATCGAGTGGCCGTAGCAGGCGTTCTTGCCCTGGGCATGCGTCCCGGTCTGGCCGGTGGCGAGGAACCAGGTCTGCGTCTCGCAGGCTCGCGCTCGCGCCAGCAGTTCCCAATGGTCCTTGCCGGTCATCAGGGTGAAGGCGGCCGGCAGGACGATGACGTCGGCGCCGGCGTCGCGCAGCTTGCGGAAGAGTTCGGGGAAGCGGATGTCGTAGCAGATCGCACAGCCCACGGTGGTGTCGCCGACCTTGTAGGTGACGATGTCCTTGCCGCGCGAGACCATGTTGGATTCGCGGTAACTGACGCCTCCGGGCGCATCGACGTCGAAGAGATGGATCTTGCGGTAGCGCGCGAGTTCCTTGCCGTCCGGCCCGAACACGACCGTCGCATTGAAGTAGTCGTCGCCGTCGCGCTCGGCGACGCTGCCGGCATGGATGGTGACGCCGTGCTTCTCGGCGAGACCGGACATCAGGCGATAGCTCTCGCCATTCGGGAAGGTCTCGGCGCTCTCGCGCATCGCGGCCGGGCTGCCGTCGAGGAAGGCGTAATATTCCGGCAGCACGATCAGGTCCGGATTGTCCTCGGCGACGACCTTCTCGATCATGGCGCGCGCGGTCTTGAGGTTCGCGGCCTTGTCGTCCTGCGAATTCATCTGGATGAGCGAGACTTTCACCGGCGTCCTCCCTGCGGGCCAGGATATCGGGAGCGAGTTCGCCTTGAGGCGGATATTCTGCTCCATTTCGGCCAGGCCGCAGGAGACCAAAGCCGTGCCCTGCCGGCAAACGCGAAATTCTTGTTCGGCTCGACAAGAATTGCTTATGACAGCCGCATGGTCAGGCGCTGCCGCTTTTGGCGGCAGTCGCCGGGCGCCTGGAACCGGATCCGATCGGTTGAATCAACCTGAAAGGATCCGGCTCTAAACTCTTGATAGAGAACGCGTGATCCGATCGGCCTGCGAGGCAGCTCGCTCGGCGCGTGCTCTAGCGCCGGGGCGTCGACGCTGCGACTTCAGCCGCCATGCCGGCGATGAGCGCCGGCAACGCGTTGCCGGGGTTATCGTTGTAGACGGCGTGAAAATGCAGCGCCGGCAGCTTTGCCTCGACATCGAGCACATGCAGCTCGCCACTGTCGAGGAACTCCTGCACCACGACTTGCGGGAGCACCGCGACGCCGACGCCGTCGCGGATCAGCCGGGTGATGGTGGCGAGCGAGTTCGAGTTGAAGACCCGGACCGTCTCGGCGTCGACGCCCGCGACCTCGATCGCTCGCAGCACGGACTGGTGCGGCTGCGAGCCCTTCGAATAGGCGAAGATCGGGTAGTCGGTGAGATCGGCGATGGCGAGCCGCCCGGATTTGAGGGCAAGCCTGGGTGAGCCGATCCAGAGGCAGTCGAAGACGCAGAGCTCGATATTGCGGATATGCGGGGCGACCACCGGCCCCATGACGAGCCCGAGATCGATCTGGCCGTCCTGAATCTGGCGGGCAAGATTCAGGCTGGTATCGACATTGAGGTCGATGGCGACATTCGGATAGCTCTCCTTCACCCGTTCGATCAGGCGCGGCAGCCAGGCGTAGACGATGGAGTCGATCGCGCCGATCATCACCGTGCCGCGCATCTGGCCGGTATCGGCGACCGAGCGTTCGAGCTCGGCGACCTGCCGCATGATCGCCTCGGCCTGCGGAAGCGCTCGCTGGCCGTGGGGCGTCAGGCTCACCGTCCGGAGATCGCGCTCGAACAGGCGCACGCCCAGTTCGCGCTCGAGCGTCGCAATGCGGTTTGAGACGGCCGCCTGCGTCGTGCAGAGCTTCTCCGCGGCGAGTGAGAAATTCCGGAGCCTTGCAACCCAGACGAAGGTTTCGAGGAATTTCAGATTCAATGTGGCGATGCTTTCACTGGAGACAGGCGGCCCGCTCGAAGGGCAAGCTAGCGTTATTCCGGTCCGTCGGTGAAGTGCCAGGCTTCATCGACCACGGTGGCAGTGAGGCATTGGCGAGACCGATCCACGCCGGCGATTGGCGGTATGCGGCGGCGGCTTGTCAATTGAGCAGAATCCCGCGGATTTCCTTCCAGCTTTCTGCGTCTGGCGCGCAGAGCAGCCCGGCCGGGCGCTCGGCAGGGGAATAACAGCGGCCGTCGAGCAGCCGCGCATGGCCGCCGGCCTCGCTGTAAAGCAGCACGCCCGGTGCGTGGTCCCAGGGGTTGAGGGCGCCGTAGAGCAGGAACTGGCAGCGTCCCGCCGCAGCCAGTCGATATTCATGGCCGCAGCAGCGCAATGAGCCGACTTCGAGGAAAGCCGGAAAGCGACCGGGAAGCGTGCTGCGCAGCGGCTCGGGGAAATATTGCCAGCTCGCCATGCCGTTCATCAGCTCCGGCGCGACGGCCGGTGCGACGCGCAGATCGCGGCTGAAGCCGTCCGCACGCCGGAGCCAGGCGCCTTCGTCGCGCAGCGCCATGGCGCTGTCCTCGGCCGTCGGGTCATGGATCACGGCGGCGACGATCTCGCCCTTGACGATGACGGCCGCCATCACCGCGAAGAGTGACAGGTCACTGGCGTAGTTGAGCGTGCCGTCGATCGGATCAATGACGAAGGCGAGGTCGGCTTCAGCCAGCCTGCCGAGCAGGGCGGGCTCGCGCGTCACCGCTTCCTCGCCGATCAAGGCGGCGCCAGGAAAGGCCTTCGCCAGCTCGGCGCAGATGAAGCGCTCGGCCGCTTCGTCGGCCTCCGTCACCAGATCGCCGGGCGCCTGCTTGGCCCGGACGTCGCCCTCGGCCAAGCGGCGGAAGCGGGGCATCACCTCGCGACGGGCCGCCTCGCTCAGGATGGCGTCGAGCCGGTCGTGGTCCTGCCGGGTGAAGCTCATCCGAGGTCGAACTCGACCAGGATCGGCTGGTGGTCCGAGGCGTGTGTCTCAATGTCGTAGGTGATGGATCGCGCCCGCGTGGCGAGATCGGGCGTCGCCAGCACATAGTCGAGGCAGCCGGGCGGGCCATAGGTCTGGTCGCAGATGAAGGCCGAGGGCGGATGCGGCGCGTCACCCTGCAGCACCGGCCAGAGATCGACCATCGGCGGCACATCGCCCTCGAACGGCGCGAGCAGCTGCGCTAACCCGGCATCGTCCGGGCGCATGTTGAAGTCGCCCGTCAGGATCGCGCTCGCGGAATTGGGCGTCGGCGCATAGGTGTGCGGGCCGGGCACGCGCGGCGTCGCCTGTCTTGCTGCGGCCATGCGATGGGCTTGCCGGATGCCCTCGATCTGCGCGGCACGTAAGCTCGCCGAGGAATATTCCAGATGGGTCGTCATCACCCGGATCGGACCGAAGGGCGTCTCGACCATCGCCTCGACCAGCACGCGCGGCATGTTGCGCGTCGCCGCTGCCTCCCAGGGCAGGAGGTGGCGCAGCGCCTGCGCGACCGGCAGCCGCGACAGCAGCAGGTTGCCGAAACGCTTGCGGCCGCCCGCACCATCTGGAACGTCGACGCCGATCGCCTCGATCGCGGTGAAGCCTGGCAGCAAATCGCTGAACAGGGCGAACTGGTCGGTGCGGTCGTTGCCGTCGAGATCGGCGAAGTTCGCGGCCACCTCCTGCAGGCAGAGCACGTCGAAATCCGCCATCTGCCGGGCGTGGTCGATGATGCGGCGCGGATCGACGCGCTCGTCGACGCCGCGTGCCCACTGGATGTTCCAGGTGATCAGTTTCATCCGGTCCGCCACGAGGTCACTTGATGCCCGCGCGCATAAAACTCTGCACGAACTGGCGCTGGAACAGCAGGAAGCCGACGAGCAGTGGCGCCGAGGTCATCAGCGTCGCGGCGCAGATCACCGCCCAGTCGATGCCCTGGTCGGCCGAGGAGAAGACCTGCAGGCCCACGGTCAGCGGCCGCGACTCGACCGAATTGGTGACGAGTAGCGGCCAGAGAAAGTTGTTCCAGTGATAGCTGACCGAGACGAGGCCATAGGCGATATAGGTCGGCTTCGCGAGCGGGACATAGACCTTCATCAGGACCTGCAGCGGGTTCGCGCCCTCGACGCGCGCTGCGTCGTCGAGCTCCTTCGGCACGGTCTTGAAGGTCTGCCGCAGCAGGAAGATGCCGAAGGCGGAGGCGATGTAGGGCAGGGCGATCGCGGGAATCGTGTCGATCAGATTGACCTTGGCGAGCGTCCGGTAGTTCTCGACGATTAGCGCGTCCGGCATGATCATCAGCTGGGCCAGGATCAGCGCGAAGGCGATGTCGCGCCCCCAGAAATCCTGCCGCGCCAGCGCATAGGCCGCGAGCGTCCCCAGCACGAGCTGGAAGGCGAGGATCATGGTGACGAGGATGAAGGTGTTGAGGAAATAGCGGGCGAAGGGCGCTGCCGCCCAGGCGCGCGTGAAATTCTCCAGCGTCAGCGGCGCGGTCAGCACGAAGCGCGTCGTGTATTCCGTCGGGTGGAACGCGGCCCAGACGGCATAGGCCAGCGGCAGCACCCAGAGCAGGGCGAGCAGGATCGCGCCTGTCGATTCCAGCGTCAGCGAAAGGCCCTTCGGCGCGTAGGGGTCGGTGCGCGTCGTGGCCGGGACGGGTTGCGTCGGGGCGCTCATTGATAGTGCGTCCTGCGTTCGAGCCAGCCGTACTGGACGAAGGCCACCAGTGCGAGCAGCACCAGCAGCACGCAGGTCAGCGTCGCGGCATAGGCCGTATCCCAGAAGCCGAAGCCGACCTGATAGATGTAGTAGAGCAGCAGGGTGGTCGCGTTGTCCGGGCCGCCGCGCGTCATCACCACGATGTGGTCGACCATGCGGAAGGCGTTGATCACCGCATTGATCAGCACGAACAGCGTCGTCGGCATCAGGAGCGGGAACTGGATGCGCCGGAAGAAGGTCCAGCGCGAGGCGCCTTCGATCGCGGCCGCCTCGCCGAGGCTGGGCGGAATTGCCTGCAGCGCCGCGAGGTAGAAGATCATGAAGAAGCCGGCCTCCTTCCAGATCGCGACGATGGTGATCGCGTAGAGTGCCGTGTCCTGCGATCCCAGCCAGTTGGTCGAGCGGCCGCCGAACAGGCCGACGATCTGCTCCAGCAGGCCGTATTGCGGCGTATAGAAGAACAGCCAGATGTTGGCGACCGCGATCATCGGCAGGATCGTCGGCGTGAAATAGGCCATGCGGACCAGGGTCCGCGCCGCGATCCTGTCATTGACCCAGACCGCCATCAGCAGCGCCAGCGCGATCGAGGTCGGGATGGTGCCGAGCGCGAACCAGAAGTTGTTGCTCAGCGCCTTCCAGAAGATCGGGTCGGCCAGCATCTGCTGATAGTTGTCGAGGCCGACAAAGCGGGCCGGGCGGCGCGCCTTCGGGGTCGAATAGAAGCTCTCGATGAAGCTCGCGACCGCGGGCCAGTGCGTGAACAGGGCCAGGCACGCCATGGCCGGCAGCAGGAGCAGCCAGCCATGGAGGGTCGCGGTCGCGCGGTTCGTCATCGGCTTATGCTCTGCATCGGCTCGATGCCGATCATGATGGCTTCGCACGGAGCCACCGCCGTCATCCCGGGCGACCGGAGGTCGTCCCGGGATCCATCATAAAGCAGCGACGGCACCTTAGGATGGATCCCGGATCTGCGCGGTTTCGCCGCTTGTCCGGGATGACGTCGTGGATCCACGCAAAATCCTCTGATCTTACCGATAGGCCTTGAGGATGCGCTCGGCCTCGGCCTGCGCGTCTTCCATCGCCTTCTGCGCGGTCTTGGTGCCGGTCAGTGCCGCCTGCAGCCCGTCGTTCAGCGCCTTGGTGACGCGCTGGTTCTCATGCGTCGAGAGCTCGGCAACCGCGCTCGGCAGCTGGTCGCGCGCGACCAGGGCCTGCGGGAAGTCGGCGACGTATTTCTTCATCGCCTCGGTCTCGTAGGAGGCCGGCGTCACGGCGACATAGCCGGTATCGGCGCTCCACTGCGCGGCACGCTCGGGTGTGGTGATCCAGCGCACGAACTTGAACGCGGCTTCCTGCTCGGCCTTGGTGGCCTTCTTCGACAGGTAGAAATTGCCGCCGCCGGTCGGGCTGCCCGGCTTCTTGCCGGCCGGCAGAACCGCGACGCCAAAGGGGAACTTGGCGTTGGCGCGGACATTGGTGAGGTTGCCGGTGGTGGTCCACATCATCGCGACCTTCTTCTCGAAGAAGTCGCGCGGCGTGGTGCCCCACTCGACGATACCGGGCGGATGGACCTTATATTTCTGCGCGAGGTCGACCCAGTACTGCAGCGCTTCGACGACGCCCGGATTGGCATAGTCGGTCTTGTCGCCCGCCGGGTTCGCGAGGATCGCGCCGGCCTGGGTCGAGAGACCCTGGAACAGCCAGTACGGGAAGCCGGAGGAGGGGATCTGGATACCCCATTGCGTGACGTTGCCGGCGGCGTCGCGCTTGGTCAGCTTCTGCGCGAATTCGAGCTGCTCGGCCCAGGTCTTCGGCGGCTTCTCGGGGTCGAGGCCGGCTTCCTTGAACAGCTCCTTGTTCCAATAGAGGACCACCGTGGAACGCTGGAACGGGATGCCCCAGGTCTTGCCGCCGGTCTGGCTGTTCGCCATGAAGCCCGGGAAGAAGCTGCCGAGCCACTTCTTGTCCTCGTCGGTCTTGACGAAATCGTCGAAGGGCACGATCGCCTCTTCGTCGATCAGCGTGAACATATCGGTCGAGAGCAGCACAGAGAGCACCGGCGGCGTGCCGCTCTTATGCGCGGTGAGCGCCTTGACGATCGTCTCCTGATAGGTGCCGGCATAGATCGGCTTCAGTTTGACCGAGGGGTTCTCCTTCTCGAAGCCGGCGGCATAGGCGTCGATCAGCTTGGTGATCGGCCCGCCGACGGCGACCGGATAGAAGAACGAAAGCTCGCTGCTCTGCGCGCGGGCAATGCCGGGCAGGGCGGTTGCGCCCGCGAGAGCGGCCGAGCCGCCCAAAAATTCACGCCTGTCCATAATGTCCTCTCTCCCTTGCTGGGATGGTTCGAGCGTCCGACACTCGCGGCCGGTTCAGTTTCGAACCACCTTCCGTTCCGACGCCAGGTCGAACCAGTGCAGCGCCGATTGTGACAACGCGATGTAGATCTGTTCGCCGGCTGTGACACGCACTTTGCCGGGCCGCTTGACGATGAAGGAATGGCCGTCGACGCGGGTCTCGATCAGCGTGTCGGAGCCGAGATACTCGACCGCGACGACATCGGCTGCGACGCCGCTGTCGTCGATCTCGACCTGCTCCGGGCGGATGCCGACCGCGAGCCCCGCGGGATCGAGGCCGGGTGGCGGAGGCAGCGTGCCGCCACGTGCCTGCACCGCGGCGAGCGGCAGCACGTTCATCGGCGGCGTGCCGACGAAGCGCGCCGCGAAGATCGTCTCCGGGTTCTCGTAGAGCATGTCCGGTGCAGCATCCTGCTCGATCTTGCCGTTGCGCATCAGCACGACCTGATCGGCCATCGTCATCGCCTCGACCTGATCATGCGTGACATAGACCATGGTCATGCCGAGGCGCTGCTGCAGCTCGCGGATCTCGCGCCGCATCTCGACGCGCAGCTGGGCGTCGAGGTTGGAGAGCGGCTCGTCCATCAGGCAGACCGGAGCCTCGGCGACAATGGCGCGGCCAAGCGCGACGCGTTGCTGCTGGCCGCCCGATAGCTGCGACGGCTTCCGCTCAAGCAAAGCGGAGAGCCCGAGGATCGAGGCGGCGCGGGCGAGGCGTTCGTCGCGCTCGGCGCGCGAGACCTTGCGGACCTTCAGCCCGAACAGGATGTTCTCCGCCACGCTCAGATGCGGAAACAGTGCATAGTTCTGGAAGACCATGGCGATGCCGCGCCGCGAGGGCGGAGCATGGGTGACGTCACGCCCGCCGATCGAGATCATCCCGCCGCTGGTGTCCTCAAGCCCGGCGATCAGCCGGAGCGTGGTCGACTTGCCGCAGCCGGAAGGGCCGAGCAGGGCGACGAGCTTGCCGCCTTCGACGGTGAAGCTGATGGCATCGACGGCCGCGGCTCCGCCCCAGCTCTTCGAAACGGTCTTGAGCTCTACCGAAACCATTCGCGACCCGGCCGTCCCAGCAATCCATATCGAGCCGACGCTGGACGTTGCGACTGTCGGCAATGTGATGGGCCGAACTTGAAGATAAAATCCATGCGGAGACAAGAGCGGGACTACGCCTGACCACACGTTCCTGCGTGCAGGAACAAGGGATTCCGCTGCACGCACGGCGTTGGCGGTCCGGGTGCTGGGACAGCGACCAGTTTACGGCTGGCGCATGCGTTATTTGCATCGCCGTGACGCCGGCTTACGAAATTGTTTGCGTCCAAAAGATCGTCTAGAGCGCATTCTGCGTGTCGGGTGGGAATCGTTCCGGCCGGGCGTGCCGGAAGTTTCCTCGATGACCGCTAGCGCACCGACCGTCTCTTTGCCTCAGCGTGCCATGATGCCAGTGCTAATCGCGCTCAGCGTGACGCATCTGCTCAACGACATGATCCAGTCGCTGATCCCGGCGATCTATCCGATCATCAAGGAAGCCTATCGCCTCGACTTCGGCCAGATCGGTCTGATCACGCTGACTTTCCAGGTCTCGGCGTCGTTGCTGCAGCCAGCCGTCGGGCTCTATACCGACAAGCATCCGATGCCCTATTCGATGGTCTTGGGCATGGGCTTCACGCTCGCCGGTCTCATCGGCCTCTCCTATGCCGGGAGCTACGGGCTCCTCCTCCTCTCGGCGGCCTGCGTCGGGATCGGCTCGTCGATCTTCCATCCGGAGGCGACGCGGATGGCGCGCAACGCCTCCGGCGGACAGCATGGTTTCGCGCAGGGCATCTTTCAGGTCGGTGGCCAGACGGGCGGCGCGCTCGGGCCGCTGCTTGCTGCCTTCATCATCGTGCCGCGCGGGCAGGGGAGCCTCGCCTGGTTCTCGGTCGCAGCACTCGTCGCGATGCTGCTGATGATCTGGACGGCGTCGAGCTATGCCCGGCTGGACCGTGCGCGCCCGCCCAAGCCCGCTGCGACAACGGGCGAAAGACCCACCTGGCCACGCCGGCGCTCGGTCGCCTTCGCGATCACGATCCTGGTCGTGCTGCTGTTCTCGAAGAACGCCTACACCGCCAGCTTCACCTCGTTCTACACCTTCTACCTGATCGGCAAATTCGGCATCTCCGTGCAGAATTCGCAGGTCATGCTGTTCCTTTTCCTGGCCTCCTCGGCGGCGGGCGCCCTGGGCGGGGGCATGCTGGGCGATCGGATCGGCCGCAACAAGATCATCTGGTTCTCGATTCTGGGCGCGCTGCCCTTCACCTTGATCCTGCCCTATGCCGATCTGTTCTGGACGGGCGTGCTGACCATCGTGATCAACCTGATCATGTCGAGCGCCTTCGCCGCGATTCTGATCTATGCGCTCGAATTGCTCCCCGGTCGCGTCGGGCTCGTCGGCGGCTTCTTCTACGGGCTCACTTTCGGACTTGGCGGATTGGCGGCGGCGCTGCTCGGTGCGTTCGCGGATATTCTCGGCATCGAGACGGTCTACAAGATCTGTTCGTTCATCCCGGCGGTCGGCCTCCTTGCCTGGTTCCTGCCACGACTGAACGAAACCGCAGCCGGAGCGCCACCGGCGCATTGATGCAGCCCGAGCAGCGCCATGCGCTCAGGGATGCGAGAACTTGCAAACGCTCGCGCCGAGCCTTTTCGGGATCAAGAGCCTGCTGACTTTCGGTGGAAACGCGCCGTCATTCCGGGCTTGCCCGGAATCCATCGGAGAGCGCTTAAGCCATATGATGGATTCCGGATCGGCGCCGCTCTCGCGGCTTGTCCGGAATGACGGGACAGTTTCCGTGAAAATCCAGCAGCGCCTCGTAACAGCGGCGTTCGGCTAGCCAGCACAGTGCTGCCCGGGGCGTGGCGATCCCGTGCCGGTGCGGACGCGGGGCTAAGCCCGCGCGTGGATGGCCCTCCAGATGGCCTGGGGCGTCGCCGGCATGTCGACGTGGCGCACCCCATAGGGCGAGAGGGCGTCGACGATCGCGTTCATCACCGAAGGCAGCGAGCCGGCGCAGCCGGCCTCGCCGCAGCCCTTCGCGCCAACGGGGTTGGTTCGGGTCGGCACGCCCTGGCTGATGAAGGAGAAGAAGGGCACGTCCGCCGCGCGCGGCATCGCATAGTCCATATAGGAGCCGGTCATCAGCTGGCCGGTTTCGTCATAGGACGTCATCTCGCAGATCGCCTGGCCGATGCCTTGCACGACCCCGCCATGCAGCTGCCCTTCGACGATCATCGGGTTCACCAGCACCCCGAAGTCGTTGACCATGACGTAGCTCGCGATCTCGACATGCCCGGTGTCCGGGTCGATCTCCACCTCGGCGATATGGCAGCCATTGGGATAGGCCGAGGGCGCCGCCTTGAAGACGTGATCGACGTTGAGCGTCCGGGGCAGGTCCTCGGGCAAGGGTGCGCCCGCCTGCAGCTTCCGGGCGAGCTCCATGATGTCGATCGACCGGTCGGTTCCCGCGATGCTGAAGCGGCCATTGGCGAATTCGATGTCGGCGACGCCCGCCTCCAGGAAGTGCGCAGCCAGAAGCTTGCCCTTCTCGATGACGCGCACGCTCGCCTCGATGATCGCCGAGCCGCTTGCCATGATCGATTTCGAGCCGCCGGTGCCGCCGCCGGCGATCAGGCGGTCACTGTCGCCCTGCACGAGGCGGATCTTCTCGAAGGGCACGCCGAGCTGGCTCGTCAGAACCTGGGCGAAGGGCGTCCAGTGTCCCTGCCCGTAGTCGAGCGTCCCGGTGACGATGGTGACCGTTCCGTCCGGCTCGAAATGGATGCCGCCCATCTCGTTGCTGGGAGGGGCGGTGACCTCGAGATAGCAGCCGATCCCGCGCCCGCGCAGCTTGCCGGCCTTGCGGCTGGCGCGCTCGCGCGTCCGGTAGCCCTTCCAGTCGGCCGCCTCCAGCGCCCGGGCGAAGAGAGCCGGGAAGTCGCCGCTGTCATAGACCGTCCCGATCGGGGTCTTCCAGGGCAGTTGCCGGGGCTCGATCAGGTTGCGCCGCCTCAGAACGGCGCTGTCGATCCCCATCTCCCGGGCGGCGGTATCGACCAGCCGCTCCATGAAGTAGTTGCCCTCGGGGCGCCCGGCGCCGCGATAGGCCGCGATAGGCACGGTGTTGGTGACGGCGCAGCGCGTCTGTACCTCGACCAGCGGCGTGCGATACATGCCGACGCTGTTCTTGCCGATGTTCAGCGTGGCCATCAGCGGGCCCGGCGGCGAGAGATAGCCCCCCATATTGCCGGTGCCGGTGAAGCGCGTCGCGAGGAACCGCCCGCGCGCATCGAGGGCGAGCTCGGCCTCGAAGACCATGTCGCGGCCGTGATGGTCGGAAACGAAGCTTTCGGACCGCTGGTCGGTCCATTTCACCGGCTTCTTCAGCAGCCGTGCCGCATGCAGCAGCACGACATATTCCGGAAACACCGCCGCCTTCATGCCGAAGGAGCCGCCGACATGCCCGGTGACCAGGCGCATCCGGTCCTGCGGCACGCCCATTGCTGCCGCGAGATTGTTGCGCATGCCGAAGGCGCCTTGGCTCGGGGCATGGAGCGTGTAGCGCCCCGCCTTGCGATCATAGGTCCCGATCGCTGCGCGCGGTTCGATCGGATTCACGACGATGCGGTTGTTGACGATCCGCACCCGGGTGACGTGCGCGGCCTGGGCAAAGGCCGCGGCGACCTTCTCGGCGTTGCCGAAATGGTAGTCGAGGATGAGGTTGCCTGGAACGTCGTCGAACAGCTGCGGCGCGTCGGGGGCAAGCGCCGCCTCCACCGAAATGACCGCGGGCAGGATGTCGATATCGAGCGACACGGCCTCGGCGGCATCGCGCGCCTGCAGCGCCGTGCGGGCCACGACCATTGCGACGGGGTCGCCGACGAAGCGCACCTTGTCCGCTGCAAGCGCCTTCCGGACCGGCTTCCTCATCGCGGTTCCGTCCCGGTTCGGCAGGTCCACCTGGCATTTCAGCGCGCCATAGCGCTGGCCTTCGAGATCATCGGCCGTATAGATCGCGACGACGCCCTTCATCGCTTTCGCAGCGGCGGTATCAATGCCGCGAATGGCGCCATGTGCATGCGGGCTGCGGACGAAGGCCGCGTAGAGCTGCCCTTCCAGCGAAAGATCGTCGGTGTAGCGCCCTGCGCCGCGGACGAGGACCGCATCCTCGTTGCGCGGAAGCGACTGGCCAATTCCAACGCGGCCGGTCGAGCGAGCGGCCTGAGAAACATGCATGTTCATCGCAAGGCACCACAGTCGAATGGAAGCCGAGGCGGTAGCTCCGATCCAATGGACAAGTGCCTTTGCCTTCAACCTCGCGCGGGCGCCGCTTCATTCTTGAGCGGCGTACCCAACTGCCGACGACCATATGCGCCCCAAAGCGAATTGGCGCCTGGGGCTGCGACATAGCTCCATTGACCGTGTCGGGTAGCGCGGCGGAAAGCGGCTTGAAGCTTTGCCCTTGCGGAAAGGCCAATGACGTAGTGGCCGGGCCCCAACGACCGATTCGCTGATGTCAGCGGAAAACGGCGCTTTTCCCGCTGCGTGAGCGGGACGGCTCGCGGAAGATCCGCGGCTCTGCGCAAAAACTGCACGAAAATCCTGAGCTTCTGCCGATCTCCGTCGAAAGCGCTGCAAGCGACAGGCGCATGGATTGCGCATGGCGGACATTGTCGCTCCCACCTCCTTCTCCCAAAGGCTGCCGCGCAGGCTGGTCAATGACGGCTGGTGGCTGGAGGCGACGATGCGGCCCGCCTGTGCCGAAATCCTTGCCTTTCCGGTCTCGGCGTCAGCCGCGGCTGCGGGCGGTCCCAGTCGAGATCGACGAGTATGCCAGTCTATGCATCCGAACACGACACTCTCCTCCCGCGCGCCAAGCGGCCAGCCGGATGGCTGACGATCCAGTTGGCAGCTGCAGCCGCCCTGGTCGCTCTGGCGGATGCTCTGTTCTACGGACACCGGCTCGGGATCTCGCTCGCACTCTTCCTCGCTGCTCTCGCCGCGGCTTCGGCCTGCCTCAACCCGATCCGCGCCGAATCTGCACGGCGCTGGCGCGCGGTCATCCTGCTTGCGGCCGGAATCCTGCCGGTCGTCGAAGACATCAATTGGCTGTCGGTGACGATCGCTTTGATTACGACCGCTGTCTGCGCACGGACATTGATCGAGGTCCGGGATCTGCCCTGGCTGGAGCATCTGCGGGCCGCGCTGCGCATGCCGTTTTCAGGCATCTTCCGATTGTTCAGCGACTTCGCGCGGGCGAGCCGTTACGGGGCGCGGCGAAAGCAGCGGACAGGTATCCTGTCCGGATTGCTGGGCTGGATGGTGCCGCTTCTGTTCTGCGCTGTCTTCATCTCGCTGTTCGTATCGGCAAATCCGCTGCTGGAGAGTTGGCTGAGCCGGATCGATATCCTTGCGATGCTGGGTCAGCTCTTCTCCGGGCGCTCGGTGTTCTGGGCCGTCATGCTGTGCCTGATCTGGCCTCTTGTCCGCATCCGCTCTCTTCGCCTCCGCAAGCGCAGCCGCCCCGCACCGTCAACGGCCATGTCGGCGCTCCATCCGCTCGATCCGCTGAGCGACCAGACGGTCAGGCGCTCCCTGGTTCTGTTCAATGGGCTCTTCGCCATTCAGACCGCGATGGACATCGTCTATCTCTGGGGCGGCGCCAGCCTGCCGGCAGGGTTGAGCCATGCGAGCTATGCCCATCGCGGCGCCTATCCGCTGGTGGTGACCGCATTGCTGGCAGCTGCCTTCGTGCTGGTTGCCATGCGCCCGTCGGGGTCCAGCGAGCGCGATCCCCTGGTCAGGCCGCTGGTCCTCGCCTGGGTGGGGCAGAACATCCTGCTCGTGCTCTCCGCCCTGTTGCGCCTCGATCTCTATGTCGACGCGTATTCATTGACCGGTCTGCGGCTGGCGGCGTTTGTCTGGATGCTGCTCGTCGCTGCCGGGCTCGTCCTGATATTGGCCCAGATTCTGACGCGCCGGACGGTTGGCTGGCTGGTGTCTGCGAATATGGTCGCGCTGGCGTTGACGCTCTATACCTACAGCTTCGTGGATACGGCGGTCGTCATCGCCAACTACAATCTCCGCCACTCTTTCGAGATGCGCGGGGAGGGGCAGCATATCGACATCCCCTATCTGTTCGGGCTCGGCCCGCATGCCATCCCGGCGATCGATCGCTATGTGCCGCGGATCGCTGCCGCAGGTCACGTCCCGCCCCACTCGCCATGGACCCGATATGCCGCCACGTTCGCAGCTCGGCGCGACAGGCTCGCCCAGTGCCATCACAGGTCGCAAGGCGACTGGCGCGGCTGGAGCTTCCGCGGATGGCGGCTGTCGCGATACTTGGCTAACACTCGCGAAGCTCCGTTCAAGACGATGCCGGTATCACCGGCCGATACCCCTGAGGGCAGATGATGGCGCCGCGCATTCTCGTGGTCGACGACGATAGCCATATCTGCGAGGTGATCTGCTTCGCGCTGGAGAAGGCCGGCATGGCCACAGTGGTCGCGCGCGACGGCCTGCAGGCGCTCGATGCCTTCAGGCAGCGCCCGGCGGATCTCGTCGTCCTCGACATCGGCATGCCGGAGATGGACGGGCTCGAGGTCTGCCGGCAGATCCGGAAATCCTCGGAGGTGCCGATCCTGTTCCTCTCCGCACGCGACGACGAGATCGACCGCATCCTCGGGCTGGAAATCGGCGGCGACGACTATGTCACCAAGCCGTTCAGCCCGCGCGAGCTCGTCGCCCGCGTCAACGTCATCCTCAAGCGCGTCCGCAACGGCTTGAAGGTTGCCAAGAGCGTCGAGGAGTCCCTGGCCTGGAGGGCCCTGAGCCTCGACCCATCCACGCATGAGGTGCGGTTCAACGGCAGCGAGCTTTCCCTGACCGCCATCGAATTCGAAATTCTGCGGACGCTGATCGCGCGGCCACGCCAGGTCTTCAGCCGGGACCAGATCCTCGACCAGGCCTATGGCGGCGCGATCCATGTCTCGGACCGGACCATCGACAGCCATATCCGCAACATCCGGTCGAAGATCCTGAGGGCGGGCGGCGAGAACGCGATCGAGACCGTGCACGGCGTTGGCTTCAGACTGGGCCGTTGCGAGGCCTCGGCGTGACGGGAGGGAGTGAGCCGCGGGCGCTGGTGACGCCGAAGTGGCGGCCGAGCCTCAGCCTCATGGTCTTCATGATGCTGACAGCCGTGCTGGCGCTGCCTTTCGTCGGCTTGTTCTTCTTCCGGATCTACGAGAACCAACTCGTGCATCAGGCGGAATCGGAACTGATCGCCCAGAGTGCGGCGCTGGCCGCAACCATCGGGCAGGACCTGCGAATGAACCTGCCGGCCGATGCTGCGCTGGGGGCGACGGTTCCTCTCGACACCCAGCCGGAGGCGCCCGGCGAGCTTGCTCCGATCCTGCCGGAGCTCGATCTGGCGCGAGATCAGCTCCTGCGGCGACGGCCCGAGGCGCAGCTCGCACCGCGCCCGGCGCTCGAGGCTTTCCGCGCTGCGGGCGAGCGGCTCAGGCCTCTTCTCGCCGAGACGCAGCGCGTGACGCTCGCCGGCTTCAGGCTGCTCGATCCGCAAGGCGTCGTCATCGCCGGGCGAGAGGAGATCGGGCAATCGCTGGCTCATGTCGAGGAGGTTGCAGAGGCGTTGCGCGGCCGGTTCGCGGCGGCACTGAGGCTGCGTGTCTCCAAGCACGAGCCGCCACCGCTCTATTCGCTGAGCCGGGGCACCGGTGTGCGGGTCTTCACGGCGATGCCGGTCGTCATCGATGGACGCGTCGCGGCGGTTCTCTATGCATCCCGCACGCCGAGCAATGTCTTCCGCCATCTGTATGAGGAGCGCGGCAAGGTCATTGCGGCTGGGCTGTCGGTCATCGCCCTGACCCTGCTGATCGGGCTGGCCTTCCATCGGACGATCACGCGGCCGGTCAAGGAGCTGATCGCCAGGACAGCGGCGATCGGCAAGGGCGACCGCAGCGCGCTGCGTCCACTCAAGCATCACGGCACGGCTGAGTTCGCGACGCTGTCGCAAAGCTTCCTCGACATGGCCGGCGCCCTCAACACGCGCTCGGACTTTGTGGCGACCTTCGCCGCCCATGTCTCGCATGAGCTCAAATCGCCGCTCACCTCGATCGAGGGCGCAGCCGAGCTGCTGCGGGACGACATCGGCGCGGGCGAGGACCGCATGACCGAGGCGGAGCGCCGCCGCTTCCTCGACAATATCGTCGCCGATACGAAGCGGCTGACGGCGATCACCAATCGCCTCCGCGAGCTGGCGCGCGCCGAAGGCACGCCCACGGACGGTTCGAGCTATCTCGGCTCCGTCGTCGCAACGCTGCACGATGCCTTTCCCGGGCTTGCGATCCAGGGTCGTGGTGAGCTGGCGAGCCTGCTGGGCATGTCGACGGAAAACCTCCGCATCGTGCTGTCACATCTGGCCGACAATGCCGAGCGTCATGGTGCCGCCCGGTTCACGGTCGATGCGGAACGACAGGGCGAGTTCATCCTCCTCGATATTCGCGACGACGGGCACGGCATATCGCTGAATAACCGCGCGCGAATCTTCGACAGCTTCTTCACAACACGCCGCGACAGCGGGGGAACGGGGATGGGTCTCGCCATCGTGCGCGCGATGCTGGAAGCGCATGGTGGCTCGATTTCGCTCGCTGACGCTACGCGAGGGACGCATTTCGTGATCGTGCTCCCGCGACAACCCCGCGCGAAAAGCTCCAATCACAGCTCAACGTCGGCCTTTCGGCCGGATCCGATCAGGTTGATTCAACCTGATCGCTGAAACGGTCTCTGGGGTCAGAATGCCGCGAGAGCCCGTGCTGCCACCGCGCCGGCGAGCAGGGCCAGCATCCCAGCGCTTACGCGGTACCCGATCTTTGCGTTGGCCGCATTCTGCAGGCGCGCATGGAAGGCGCTCCCCAGGAGGATCCACCCGAAACCAATCGTGGCGATCTCCACTGAAAGCACTCCGAGCCCGACCAACACGCCATCAGCCGCCGGGATGAGGGTGAATGCAAAGATCAGCCCTTTCGGGTTGAGCAACGTGGTCAGGAAAACACGCTGGAAGGTGATCGATTGCCCCGTGAGAAGGCGAACATTGCCGCGCCTCCAGAGCGCGATCGCCAGATGAAGCACGTAAACGACGACGACACCTTGAAGCACCAACGCGAACACTGGCAGGCTGGCGATCACCGGCCCCAGTACGAGCCTCAAGATCGTGATAGCCAGCAGATAGCCGGAGAGTTCCGCAGCCAACAGATATCGAGCGCGCCGCCACCCGACTTCGGCGCCGGCTGTCGCCAACAACGTGTTTGTCGGACCAGGGGTCGCGAGCAGCGACGCGCATGCGAAGGCGAAAACGGACAGATGCATGGCGCATCCGGTACCACAAGCGCGGTCTCTGCGCCTTGATCCCGATCAGTCTCCGCTCAAGCCCGCCGGAATCTCTCAGGCTTAGAGCCGGATCCGATCAGATTGAATCAACCTGATCGGATCCGGCTCTCAACTTGAGTGAGAGAACGCGTTCTCCGATCTGACTGCGTTGCAGTCAGATCGGCGCGTTCTCTAAAGCGCGTCGAGCGCTCCGGTGAGATCGTCGAGGATATCCTCCACGCTCTCCAGCCCGATCGAAAGCCGCAGGAGCCCGTCGCTGATGCCGTGCTTCAACCGGTCCTCCCGGCTGACGATCGCATGGGTCATGCTGGCGGGATGCTGGATCAGGGTCTCCGCATCGCCGAGGCTGACGGCGCGGGTGATCAGCCGGAGATGGTTCATGAAGGCCATGCCCATCTCGATCCCGCCATCGAGCTCGAAGGAAATCAGGCCGCCGCCGGAACCCGACATCTGCCGCTGGGCGAGCTCGAATTGCGGGAAGGACGGCAGGCCGGGATAGGACAGGCTGACGATGCGCGGGTGGCGCTCCAGTTCGCGCGCCACCTTCAGGGCCGAAGCGGCATGGCGCTCGACCCGGACTTCGAGCGTCTTCAGCCCGCGCAGCATGAGGAAGCAGTTGAAGGGAGAGAGCGTCGCGCCGGTCATCCAGCGCAGGCCGGTTTGCCGGATCTGCTTCAGCAGCTCGGTTGGGCCGACGACGATGCCGGCCAGCAGATCGCCATGCCCGCCGAGATATTTCGTCCCGGAATGGACGACGATGTCGGCTCCGAACTCCAGCGGGCGCTGCAGCACGGGCGTGCCGAAGGTGTTGTCGACGACGACCAGCGCGCCCGCCTGATGGGCGATGCGCGACACCGCGGCGATGTCGATGACGCGCAGGTTCGGATTGGCCGGTGTTTCGAAGAACACCAGCTTCGTGCGCTCGCCGACCATTGTCGTCAGCGTATCGAGTTGGGTGAAGTCCGCCGGGCGGGCGATGATGCCGAGCCTCGCCAGCCCCTGTGTGAACAGCGCATAGGTGTTGCCGTAGAGCGTATGGTCGATCACGACCTCGTCGCCGGGTGAAAGCAGGGTCAGCACGACGGTCGCGATCGCACCCATGCCCGAGGCGGCGGTCATGCCGGCCTCGGCGCCTTCCAGGCTCGCCATGCGTTCTTCGAGAATGGTCTGCGTCGGATTCTTCGAGCGGCCATAGACATAGCCGGGCCGCTCGCCCCTGAAGATCTCCGCACCCTGCTCGGCGCTTTCGAAGGCGTAGGTCGAGGTCATGAAGATCGGTGGCGTGAGCGCGCCTTCATGCTCGGCGGGGTCATAGCCGAGGTGAATGGCGCGGGTGGAAAAGCCCTGGGTCCGGTTCCGTCTGCGATCAAGCGACATATGCGATGCCTCCCTTCATCGGCTCTCGAAGGGATAAGAGCCCTTTCGATTCCGATCAGTCGTAGTTTGCGTGCCGAAGCGCGGATTAGCCATGGCCGCGATCGCGCCCCGCTCAGCCCGCAAACGCCCGGATAGTCCGCTCAAAGCACGCCCCAGCCTGACAGGCCGATCAGCACGACAGGGATCGCAACGACCGCGAGGGCGGTCTGGATCGCCGTAATCCCGGCCATCAGAGGTGCATCCCCGCCGAGCTGGCGCGCCATGATGTAGGCGGAGGACGCTGTCGGCAGGGCCTGGAACAGCAGCGCCGTTGTCAGGGCCGGGCCATTCAGTCCCGTGACGATGGCTATGAGCACCGTTGCGACAGGCATCGCCAGGAACTTCATGATCGATGAGGAGGCGACCGGTCTGATCCATCTGCGGGCCGAGCCGAAATCAAGTGCCGCACCAACGCAGAGTAGCCCGAGCGGCAACGAGGCCGCACCCAGGGAGCGCATGGCGGGATCAAGGCCGGGAGGAATACGCAGGCCGATGAGCTGGAAGAGAATCCCGGAGAGAGAGGCCACCACCAGCGGGTTCGTCACGAGCTGCTTGAGAATGCCGCGGCCGCTGAGCTTTGCTGCGCCAAAGCGGGCGAACACCAGCACGCAAAGGACATTGACGGTCGGAACAATTGCCGCGTTGCAGATCGCCGCCAAGGCGATGCCTTTGGCTCCGAAGAGGCCCGCAGCCAAGGTCACGCCGACATAGTTGTTGAACCGGACGCTTCCCTGAAACACCGAGGTGAATGCCGGCCCGTCCAGCTTCAGCAGCGGCTGGATGGCCATGACCAACGCCGCGACTACAATGGTCGACAGGATCAGCGTCAACGCCAGGTCACGAACCGGCAGTGCTTCCAGCTGCGCGGTGGCAAGGCCGTGAAAGAACAGGCAGGGCAGGAGGACATAGTAGCCGAGCCGCTCTGCCTGTGGCCAAAAGCTCTCTTGCAGGAACCGCCTCTGGCGCAGAGCCATCCCGAGCCCGATCAAGATGATGACGGGCAAAAGGGCTAGCAGGACATCGCCGGTCATGCCTGTGCGTCCAAGGCTGCCTGTGCGTCCAAGGCTGCAACGATGCGGCGGCAACCGTCTTCGAGGGTCACGGTATCGGCCACGAATGACAGGCACAGATGTCCGGGAGCGCCGAAGGTGCCGCCGGGAACCGTCGCGACGCCCGCTTCCAGAAGAAGGTCAGAAGCGTTTGGGAAGGCCGCCATGTCGATCTCGCGTCACGAAGCTGGCGAAGACCTATCAGTCAAATAGCTGCAGGAAAAACTCTTAATTCTCTTCCCATTGATAAGAAAAACTCGTTGATTGCATCTGACCTGAATGGGGGCCGATCATGTCGCTGCGCGCTCTTCGGACCTTGCACGCGATTGCACGTCACGGATCATTCGCGCGCGCCGGTGAAGCGGTCGGGCTGACGCAGTCCGCCGTGAGCTTGCAGGTGAAGGCTCTCGAAGACGAGTTCGGGGTGACCCTCTTCGATCGCTCGCGGCGGCTGCCGGTTCTGACGGAAGCAGGCAAGATCGTCCTCGCGCGGTCGGAAGAGGTTCTGGCGCTCTATGACCGGATTCCAGAGGCCCTCAGTGATGAGCGCTCGCTGGTCGGCCGTCTGAAGATTGGCGCGATCCAGACAGCCCTGTCGGGCGTCTTGCCGGATGCGTTGAGCGCCTTGAATCGGGCCCATCCTCGCATTCGTGTTCATGTTGTTGCCGGCATGTCGGCAGAGCTCGCGGTGCAAGTCGCTGCCGGTGAGTTGGACGCTGCCATCACGACAGAGCCTGTGCGTCCTTACCCTTCGGATCTGATCTGGACGCCGCTCTATGAGGACCGGTTCTGGCTCATTGCGCCGAGAGGCAACGATCAGAAGGATCCGCGAGAGCTGCTGAGCGGGTTGCCCTTCATCAGGTTCGACAGCCGCGCCTGGGCCGGAAGAGTGATCGACCGTGAATTGCGTCGACAGCGCATAACCGTGCGGGAGGAAATGATCCTGGATAGCCAGGAGGTCATCCTGCGCATGGTCGAGAGGGGGCTCGGTGTCGCGATTGCCCCGCTATCGGATGATGTGCATGCGAGGCTTGATCTGACATCCCTGCCGTTCGGCGAGCCCCAGTTGAGCCGACGCATCGTCCTCCTCGAACGGCATGACCGTCGAACGGAGCGGCTGACCGGGGTGCTGGCCAATGCGGTCGCTGAAGCCCATCAGGCGATCTGCAGCAACGCATGCGAAGGAGTTCGCGGAGCTCGATAATCCCCCGACCTGGCTGTCGATAGTCAAGCAAGGCATCAGAGCCAGCAATTTGTCGGCATGGGGAATTGCACTCGCAAGCCGAACTTACGACCAGGCAGCCTCGGCCGTCATGCAGAGCAGGCCGCTCTCCTTGGCGGTCCAGAGCTTCAGGCTCTCGCCGTCCTCCTTGGCATGGAGCGCGAACGCATCGTCGTCGAAGAGCGGGGACAGGCCGCGGAAGCTGAAGTGCTTCGGCGGAGCGCCGCGCAGCTCGGTCGCATAGTTGCAGAGCAGGGCCGCCTGCATCGGGCCGTGGACGATCAGGCCCGGATAGCCCTCGACTTCCATGACATAGCGGCGGTCATAATGAATCCGGTGGCCGTTGAAGGTCAGCGCCGAATAGCGAAAGAGCAGCGGCGCCTCGGCCTTCATCGCGCGCCGGTGAGTGCCCGCCTCGGCCATCGGCGGCTGCTTCGCGGTGCCCGCAGCACCATCGAGATCGCGATAGACGATGTCCTGCCGCTCCTCCAGCACGAGCACGCCATTCGCCTCGACGTGGTGCTGCACCGTGACGAAGCAGAGCGTGCCGGTGCGGCCTTCCTTCTGCACCACATCGGCGATGCGGGAAATGCGCTTCGCCGCGTCGCCGACCCGAAGGTCGCCGTGGAAGGTGAAGGCGCCACCGGCCCACATCCGGCGCGGCAGCGGCACCGGCGGCAGGAAGCCGCCACGGGCCGGGTGGCCGTCGGACCCGAGCGCAGCCGTGGGAGCAGCCGGCTGCGCCAGGCAGAAGTGGATCAGCCGCGGTACGGCCTCGCCCGCCTTCGGAGCTTCGCCCGGATAGTCGAAGGTGGCGTGGTATTTCCGCGCGATATCCTCGCTCACGATGTCGGTGCCGATATCCTCGCGGCCGATCCAGCTTCGCAGATGCGCAATGTCGAGCTTGGGTGATGTCTCGCTGCTCACGATGCGGGTCCTCCTGCTGCTTTCAGTCGAGCGTGGCGTGCTGGCCGATCGCTGGAACGGGGCCGTAGTCGCGCTCGGCTCCCATGATGATCGGCGCGGGTGCGGGGAAGGCGACCGGGCCGGCTTCGGTCTCGACGGTGATGCGGCGCAGATGCGGATGGGTCGCAAGCGCAGCCATGTCGTTGACCGCCGCGAAGGCGACATCGGCACGCAGCAGCGCCTCCCTGGCTTGCGCCTCGTCGAAGCCGCTGAGGGCAGCGGTGACAATCGCATCAGTCTCGGCGCGGTTGCGCACGCGCGCGACATTCCGCGCGAAGCGCTCGTCGGTCGCGAGCTCAGGCCGGCCCAGGAATTCGGCGCAGAACTTCGTCCATTCCCGATCGCTCTGGATCGAGATCAGGATCTGCTTGCCGTCGCTGGTGGCGAAGACGCCATAGGGCGCGATCGAGGGATGGGCGAGGCCGATGCGCCTGGGCGCCTTGCCGCCTTCCTGATGCAGCAGCGGCACGGTCAGCCAGTCGGCCATCACATCGAACATCGAGACGCGGATATCGGCACCTTCGCCGGTGATGCCGCGGGCGATCAGCGCCTCCAGGACCGCGGCATGGGCGGTGGCGCCGGTCGCGATGTCGACGATCGAGATGCCGACGCGGGCGGGCTCCTCGGGGCCGCCGGTGATCGAGGACAGGCCGGATTCCGCCTGGATCAGCAGGTCATAGGCTTTGCGCTCGGCGAGGAGGCCGGTTTCGCCATAGCCGCTGATCGAGCAGCAGATCAGGCGCGGATGGCGCTTGCGCAGCTCCTCGGGGCCGAAGCCGAGGCGGGCGAGGGCGCCGGGCTTCAGGTTCTGGACCAGCACGTCCGCCTGGGCGAGCAGCTCGCGCAGCGTCTGTTTCCCTTCAGGCGAGGCGAGATCGACGACGAGCGATTCCTTGCCGCGGTTGAGCCAGACGAAATAGCTCGACTGCCCTTTGGCGACGTCGTCATAGCCGCGCGCGAAATCGCCCTCCGGCCGCTCGACCTTGATGACGCGCGCGCCGGCATCGGCGAGGCGCGAGGTGCAGAAGGGGGCAGCCACCGCCTGTTCGATCGCGATGACGAGGAGACCTTCGAGCGGGCTGCGGGCAGACGGCATCTTGGGGCTTTCAGTAGGAGCGCGGCATGCCGAGGACGTGCTCGGCGAGGTAGGACAGGATCAGGTTCGTGGAGATGGGCGCGACCTGATAGAGCCGCGTCTCGCGGAACTTGCGCTCGACGTCGTATTCTTCGGCGAAGCCGAAGCCGCCATGCGTTTGCACACAAGCATTGGCCGCTTCGAAGGAAGCATCCGCCGCCAGCATCTTGGCCATGTTGGCCTCGGCGCCGGGATTGGCGCCGGCCTCGTAGAGTCGGATTGCCTCGCGCACCATCAGCTCGGCCGCGCGCATATTGGCGTAGGCCTTGGCGATCGGGAACTGAATGCCCTGGTTCTGGCCGATCGGCCGGCCGAAGACGTGGCGTTCCTTGGCGTAGTTCGAGGCCTTGTCGATGAACCACTTTGCGTCTCCGATGCACTCGGACGCGATCAGGATGCGCTCGGCATTCATGCCGGAGAGGATGTAGCGGAAGCCCTTGCCCTCCTCGCCGACAAGGTTTGCCGCCGGCACCTTCACATTGTCGAAGAAGACCTCGGTGGTGGCGTGGTTCATCATCGTGCGGATCGGCCGGATGGTCAGGCCGTCCTTCAGCGCCTCGCGCATGTCGAGGATGAAGACCGAGAGCCCGTCGGTGCGCTTGGCGACCTGGTCGCGTGGCGTGGTGCGGGCGAGCAGCAGCATCAGGTCGGATTGCGCCGCGCGGCTCGTCCAGATCTTCTGGCCGTTGACGACATAGTGGTCGCCCTCGCGCCGGGCTGTGGTGCGCAGGGCTGTGGTGTCGGTGCCGCTGGTCGGCTCGGTGACGCCGAAGGCCTGGAGCCTGAGCTCGCCTGAGGCGATCTTCGGCAGATAGCGCTGCTTCTGGTCCTCGGTGCCGTGACGGAGCACCGTGCCCATCACATACATCTGGGCGTGGCAGGCGGCACCGTTGCAGCCCTGGCGCTGGATCTCCTCCATGATCACCGCCGCCGCCGAGAGCGGCAGGCCGGCGCCGCCATATTCCTCGGGGATCAGCGCCGAGAGAAAGCCGCTTTCCGTCAGCGCCGTCACGAATTCGGCCGGATAGGCCATCTCGCGATCGAGCCTGCGCCAGTATTCGCCTGGGAAATCCGCGCAGAGCTTCGCGACCGCATCGCGGATGTCGGCATGGGTTTCGACGGCTTGGCTCATGATCGATGTTGCTCCTCGAACAGCGCCTCTTGGTAGCCGTCGCGATGGCATATCGACAACGAAAAGCTGGCGAGAACAGCTATGCCTGTTTTCTATCGCTTCTTTGGCCCCTCGACAGAGGTGTCGTCCCCCAGAATGCGGCCGGACCAGACTCCTTGCGCGACCAGCGCTTGAATAGTCTTGGCAATGGCCTGACCGGCGAAACGCGCCAGCCGGGGCGTCGGCCGGTCCGTCGGGTAGGACATGATCAGGCGGCGCATCGGCACGGGGTTAACGAGCGGAGCGGCGCAGAGCCTGCCTTCCTGCAACTCCTCATGGATCGGTGCCAGCGGCAGCACGGTGACGCCGTGCCCACTCCTGACGAGCCCTTTCAGAGTGGAATAGTTGTCGGCCTCAACCTTGATGTTGAGAAAAATGCCGCATTCCTCGGCACAGCGCTCGACAATGGACCGCAGCCCGTGGCCGCGGCTCGGCAGAAGCAGACGCTCATGCTCGAGCTGGGCGAAGTCGACGCTCCTATTGGGCGATAGACCGGCCCCCGGCGGGCCGATCAGGAACAGCGTCTCCTCCAGCAGGGGCTGGATGCGCAGCGTGCGGGCCGATTTCGGATCGTAGAGGATGGTCGCATCGAGCTCCCCGCGGTGGAGCCAGTCGAGCAGATAGCCGGAATAGGCGCTGACGATCCGCAGCGTCGCCTCGGGATGCGCCTCGCGGAAGGCGGCGACCAAAGGTTCGGACAGAATGTCCGAAGTGGTTGGAGGCATCCCGATCGAGACATGGCCGCGCAGCGGCGCATTCTCGTCCGCGACCACCGCCCGGATCTCTTCGAGTTCCGCCATGATCCGCAGGGCATGCCGCAGAACGTCCTGCCCCTGTTCCGTGACGGTCATGCCGCGACCGTGCCGGTCGAAGAGACGTGCGCCGAGTTCATCTTCCAGCAGCCGAATCTGACGGCTCAGTGCGGGCTGGGCGATATGCAGGCGATCCGCCGCCTTCGACAGGCTGCCGAGCTCGGCGACGTGGATCAGCGTTCTGAGCTGGGAAATGTCCATAGCTATCGAATATCGCTATATCTGGTCGTCAAAAAGGGTCGAGGTCGAGAAGGATTCTGCAAGGCTATAAAGGCGCGGATATCGGATCGTTTCGCAAGGAGGCGCGCCTTGGCTGCCGCTGACGTCATCCCCTCGCAAAGGGCTGAGAAGGCCCGCGACTTGTCCATCGACTGGCCGGTGGAGCTTTACGATACGCTGAAATCGGCCGGTATCGGCCAGATGTCCTATGTGCCAGACGCCGGGCACTCGACGCTGATCAAGCTGTTCAGCGCAGACCCCGACGTGGTCACCAATGTCCTGACGACCGAGGAGGAGGGCATTGCCATCGCTGCCGGCGCCTGGCTCGGCGGGCAGCGCAGCGTCGTCCTGATGCAGTCCTCTGGGGCCGGAAACTGCATCAACATGCTGTCGCTACCGGTTCAGGCCCGCTTCCCGCTGCTGATGCTGGTGACGATGCGTGGCGAATGGGCCGAGTTCAATCCCTCGCAGGTGCCGATGGGCAGCGCGACGCAGGCCGCGCTCGAGGCGATCGGGGTCACCGTCCTGCGTGCCGAAACCGGCGAGGATCTGGTCGAGACCGTGGCGCAGGCCGCGACCATGGCCTTCGAGGCCGACCAGCAGATCGCGGTGCTGATCGGTCAGCGCCTGCTCGGCAAGAAGAAGTGGTGAGCCTCATGCGCCTTCCGACCATGGACCGCCGCGACGCGGTCAAGAAGCTTCTCGATGCGCGCGATGGCGCGCTGGTCGTCACCGGTCTCGGTTCGCCGAGCTATGACGTTCACGCCGCTGGGGACCGAGACGACAACTACTACCTCTGGGGCGCGATGGGTGGCGCTGCTCTGGTGGGCCTCGGCCTTGCCCAGGCGCAGCCGGACAAGCGGGTGATGGTCATCACCGGCGACGGCGAGCAGCTCATGGCCTTCGGCGCGCTGGCGACGATCGCCGTCGCCCGTCCGCGGAACCTCGACGTCATCGTGCTCGACAACCAGCATTTCGGAGAGACTGGCATGCAGTCGAGCCACACGGGGCGTGGGATCGCCCTCGACAAGGTGGCCGCGGCCTGCGGCTTCGCTGACGCACGAGAACTGCGCGTGCTGGAAGAGGTGGATGCGCTCTGCGAGCGCCTGCGCGAGCCGGCCGAGGGGCCACGGCTCTTCGTGCTGAAGATCGCCGCGGAGAACCTGCCGCGCTCGCTGCCGCCACGCGATGCGACCCATGTCAAGAACCGCTTCCGCCGGCATCTCGGCCTTGCCACCTGCTGAGGGCGGGATGAGCGCCTTGATCGCAGGCGTCGCCGACTTCAAAGCCCATGGCGAACACAGGACGATCGACCTGTTACCATTGGACTATGCGCGTGTCCGGCCCGGTACGCCGTTTCGCGAAGCCGCGGTCTTTTAGCAGGGAGTTGAACATGAAACTGGCTGGCAGGATCGCTGTCATTACCGGGGCTGCGCGCGGTATCGGGCGCGCGAGTGCGGAGCGCTTTCTGGCGGAGGGGGCGAAGGTCGTCATCGCCGACATCGACAAGGTACGGCTCGAGGAAACGGCCGCCGCCATCGGCTCGGTCGATAACGTCTTCGCCGTCGTCACCGACGTCAGCCAGAAGGAGCAGGTCGACGCCCTGATCGCCGCGGCGGTGAAGCGGTTCGGCCGGCTCGACGTCATGGTCAACAATGCCGGCATCGCCATGGTGCAGAGCTTCCTCGACGTCACCAAGGCCGATTACGACAAGGTCCTCGGCATCAACCTCGAAGGCGCGTTCTGGGGCACGCAGGCGGCCGCCCGGCAGATGATCGCCCAGGGGCAAGGCGGGGTCATCATCAACATGTCCTCGATCAATTCCGGCCTCGCCAACCCCAATGTCGCGACCTATGCGATCACCAAGGGCGGCATGAACCAGATCACCAGCACCGCCGCCGTGGCCTTCGCCCGGAATGGCATCCGCGTGGTCGGCGTCGGCCCGGGCACCATCGACACCGAGATGGTTCGCGGCGATTTCGTCGCCAGTGCGACGGACCGGGCGATCATTGCGCGTACACCGCTCGGCCGCTACGGCACCGCAGCCGAGATCGCTGCGGTCGTGGCGTTTCTCGCCAGCGACGACGCCTCCTACATCACTGGCGAGACGATCTATCCGGATGGTGGCCGGCGGGTGCTGAACTACGTCATGCCCGAGCAGGGATCGGCGCGAAGCGAGCCGTGACGCGCGCCAACCGAAGCGGTCCAAGGATCGCGCGCTTACGCGCGGCGCTTGAACGCCAGCACGGCATTGAGTCCGCCAAAGGCGAACGAGTTTGACAGCGCGTGCGAAATGGTCGCGTGCCGCGCCCCTTCCGGCACAACGTCGAGACCGCAATCCTCGTCCGGCTCGGTGCAATTCGCCGTCGGGGGGACGATCTGATGATGCAGGGCGAGCGTCGTGACGAGCGCCTCGAGTGCCCCGGCCGCGCCCAGGCTGTGGCCGAGCACTCCCTTGATCGAAGAGACCAGGGGCAGGTTTTCCGCAGGGAAAACCGCACGTATGGCCCTGCTTTCGACGGCATCGTTCATCAACGTGCCAGTGCCATGCGCATTGATGTAACCGACGGACTCGGGGGTGAGGCCGGCACTGGCGATGGCGCGCCGCATCGCCGCTTCCGCTCCCTGTTGATCAGGGGAGGTAAGGTCGCCGGCATCCGCATTGGCGCCGAACCCGACAAGCTCGGCATAGATGCGAGCGTTGCGAGCGACCGCCCGCTCCCATTCCTCGAGAACGAGGATGGCACTGCCTTCTCCCAGCACCAGGCCGCTGCGATCGCGCGAGAACGGGCGGCAGGTGTCCCGGGAGAGAATTCTCAACGCGCTCCAGCCGATCAGCGTGCCGCTGGTGATGCAGGCCTCCGAGCCGCCGGCCAGGGCGACATCGCAATCCCCGTGCAGGATGGCGCGGTAGGCCAGGCCGATCGCATGTGTTCCCGAAGCGCAGGCGCTCGCCACCGCGAAGGTGTTGCCGTGCAGGCCGAGATCCATCGAGATCTGACTTGCCGGCGCATTGGCCATCAGCTTGGGAATGGTGAGAGGGTGAACACCTCGCCCTTGCGTGCCATAGATTCGATAAAAGCTGTCATCCAGCGTGTTCATGCCGCCGACGCCCACGCCGATGACGACGTCAGCCTTGGCCAACGCGGTGTCTTCAGGCTGGAGGCCCGCATCGGCCACCGCTTCTCGCGCCGCGACGATTGCGAACTGGGAGACGCGATCGAGTGCTCCCAGCCGCTTCGCCGTGAAATGGGCATCCGGCTCGAAGTCATGGACCTGTGCCGCGACCGGGCAAGGAACGTCATCCATGCGTGGCAGCACCAGCGGCCCGATGGCGCTCTCCCCGGCGACGATGCGCTGCCAGGTCGCTGGCATGGTCAATCCGGCCGGTGAAACGGCTCCAAGGCCGGTAATGGCGATGCGTCTCACGCCGGCGCCCGCTCACCGAGAGCGTCGTCGACAATCCGCGCGATATCCCCGACCGTCCTCAGCTCCTTGATTTTGGGGTCGTTGGCGTCGAACGGAACGCGGATCTTGAACCTCTCTTCGATCGCGAAAATCGTTTCCAGGACGTCCAGGGAATCGTAGCCGGCCTCTTCGAGGCTGGTCAGTTCCGTTATTTCGGAAGGATCCCGGCTGATCTGACCGGCAACGATTTCTTTCACGATATCAAGGTTTTTCATTCTGAAACCTGCATGAATCCTCTGTAGGCCGCCATCACCTTGATCGAAAAGGCTCGTTTTCTTGCTGGGGAGGCTTGAAGCCGCCGATCGGCGAACCTCGCGCTCCGCGCCGCGCCCGTTCCAGGCCGCGGGCACAGGGCAGGTTCCGTGCCAACCCTCCTGAATGAGCGGGCGGCCGTGTTGTGGGCGGAAACTTGCGCGATTTTGGCCAAAAGTGCCGGATGAACGCGCCTTCTTGATCAGGAGCGCCAGGGGCGCATCAGAGGGCGTTCCGACATGAAATGTCGGAAGCATCTAAGTTTGATGGGTAGGCCTTGCATTCTGCGCTGCGACTGGTGCCGTGATCAGTTGCTGAGGAGCACCCTCATCACTGAACGTCCGACAACCGGCTTGCCGATATGGTTCGGCGCGATCGCATCGAGCTCGGTCAGCGTCGGAATCTTGGCGTCGCGCGTGATGCTGGCGTCGAACTGCTGGGTGCGGACCCAATCGCCCGGCTTGGTCTTGGCGACGCCGTCCCGCAGCTTCGCCTGCATCCTCGAGGATCGCCAAGACTCCAGGAACGGGCCCGTTTGCGCTGCCCGCACCGGGGCAGCGCCTGGACCGGGGGCCGAGCCGTCGGCTCAAGCCGGCAGGACGACCACCTTCGTCTTGACCGGCGTGCGTGAGTACAGGTGGATCATGTCCTGGCTGAGCAGGCCGACACAGCCGCTCGTGATGCCGTTGCCGATCGACTCGGGGTCACTGGAGGCATAGATCGTGTAGAGCGTGTAAGCGCCGTTCTGATAGAGATGGAGCGTGCGCGCGCCGAGCGGGTTGTCGAGGCCGCCCGGCATGCCGCGGGCGTATTTGGCCGCCTCGGGCTGGCGCTTGATCATCTCCTTGGGCGGTGTCCAGGTCGCCCACTCGGACTTGCGCCCGACATAGGCGTCACCGCTCCAGCGGAAGCCGTCGCGGCCGACATTGGCGCCATAGCGGGTGGCGGATCCATCGTCCTCGATGCGGTAGACGTAGTAATTGCCGGGATCGACGATGATCGTGCCGGGCGCTTCCTTGGTCTCGTAGCGAACGGTCCGGCGGAAATATTTCGGATCGACCTTAGTGACGTCGACCGCCGGGATCGGGAACTTCTCCTCGGGCACCGGCCCGTAGACCTTCTCCGCTTCGGCGAGGCTCATGCCGTCGGTTGCCGCGCAACCGGCCAGCCCCAGCGCGCCGAGACTGGTCGCAGAGCCGACCAGAAACGAGCGGCGGTTGAGAAGCCCCGACCGAAGCCCAAGCGCATCGGCATTCTCATCGTCCATGATCATGATTTGGCCGTTTCCTATGTCCTGCTGCCCAACGAGAGAATACTCCGGCATACACCCGCTGAACGTCTTGCCGTGCGGAGATTGCCGTCACATGGCTCGGCTGGCAAGCTCTGGCCTTCGCTGCGCGGGGCTTGCCATGCGCCAAGGCCGGTAACGTCCACGCAGTCTCACTTCGCGCTGGCATGAACGGGCAGGCGGCGCCCGGCTCGATGGCGGTGGCCTGCTGCGGCGGTAAGTGGAGAGAAGCCGTAGTTGGTCGCTCTGGAGCGGCGTCAAACTCGTGCGGAACCGTTCGCAGGGCACGATGTTTATTCTCGTTGGGTCCGCTCCGCTCCCGCGGCGAGCGCCGGGGCGGTTATGCGGCCGCCGAGATTGGTCGGGGAATTGCCATGCGATTAACCGTTTCCGTCATCAAGGCTGACGTAGGCTCCGTCGGCGGGCACACCAAGCCGTCCCCCCGCATGCTGGACAGCGTCAGGGGCGAGGTTTCGCAGGCGATCGAGAGTGGTCTGCTGATCGACGGCTTCGTCTGCCATACCGGCGACGATATCGCGATCCTCATGACCCATCTGAGGGGCTCGGGGAGCCGCGATGTGCACCAGTTCGCCTGGAACACCTTTCTGGCGGCGACCGCGATCGCGAAGACCTCCGGGCTCTACGGCGCGGGCCAGGATCTTCTGGTCGACGCGCCATCGGGCAATGTTCGCGGTGCCGGCCCGGCCGTCGCCGAGCTCACCTTCGAGCACAGCCTCTCGGGCGTGCGGCCGGCCGAGTCCTTCATGGTGTTCGCCGCCGACAAATGCGGCCCCGGCGCCTACAACCTGCCGCTCTACCTGGCCTTTGCCGACCCGATGTACTGCGCCGGGCTGATGCTGCCGCCGATGATCAAGGGATTTCGCTTCCACATCATCGACATGGACAATACGGCCGGCGACAGTGTGATCGAACTCGATGCGCCGGAAGACAGTTACCGTATCGCCGCGCTACTGCGCGACAATGAGCGCTTCGGCATCGACCGCATCGTCTCCCGCACCCATGGCGAGCCAGCCGCGGCCGTCTCGGCGCAGCGCCTGCACTCGATCGCCGGCAAGTACACGGGCAAGGACGATCCCGTCGCGATCCTCCGGAACCAGGGGATCTTCCCGGCGCCGGAGGAGGTCATCTCGCCCTTCGCCAAGGCGCATTTCGTGGGTGGCGATGCGCGCGGCTCGCATGTCATGCCGCTCATGCCCGTGCCGCTCAACACGCCGGTGACGGGGCTTTACTGCTTGCCCATCGTCTCCTGCATCGGCTTCTCCATCGACAAGCAGGGCCGCTTCTCCGAAGCCTATACGGACTTCTTCGACAACCTGGCATGGGACGAGGTCCGCCGGCGCGCCCAGAGCAAGGCGATCGAGATGCGCAGCCAGGGCTGGTCCGGGGCTGCGATGCTGCCCTATTCGGAGCTGGAATATGGCGGCTTCCGCGACACCGTGGGCGAGCTGGTCGAGCGGTTCAAGATTCGCGACGAGCGTGAGCCCGCAGCGGCTGAATAGCGGGGACTGTCATCTAAAGCGCCCCCTCCCGGACGCGGTCGCGACCGTGATGCGGCTTGCTGTTGGCGTCGCCCGGCATGCTGATATTGGCGCGTAGCCCGAAAGCCGACGCTCCTTATGGGAAGATTGGGTGATCGGCCCGATGCATCATCCAGCTCATTGCCGCCCGCAAGTCCGCCTCAGGCTGCTCTGGCGGGCGCTCCGAGCAGCTCCTGGCGCTCTCCAGACTTGCCGGCCGGCTCCAGCTCACGTCGCTATTGCCTTTCGGGCGATGCCAAGAGTTCCACCCAGTAGCCAGGCTCAAATGGCACCGGAAGGAAGCGCTCGTGCAGTTCGCGCAGGGTCGCGTCGGGATCGAGATCCGCAAAGAGCTCAGGATGGAGCCAACGAGCGATTTGTTGAAGCGCGATGAATTGGTAGGGGCTATTGTAGAATTGGTGCCAGATCCCATAGAAGCGGTGGTTCTTCACTGCTCGCGAATTGATGAAGGCGGGCCGTCTCGCAAGGTTCGCGAGCTTGCGTCGGGCTTCCGTGAGATCAGCGCCGGGGCCGAGCCCTATCCAATTGCCGCCAGGTGCTAAGGCACTCCAATTGCCGCCGGTCGCGATCACGACATCTGGATCCCGCGTGATGATCGTTTCCGGGCTGATAGTGCCAAATGTCCCGGACAATAACGCGCTGCCGAGATTTCTTCCGCCGGCGATCTCGACCATCTTGCCGAAATTCTCGGGACCGAAGGACATGCAGCATTCGTCGGAATAGCCGGGGATCCTGTCGACCATCACGAGCGGCCTGGCGACCTCGCCGGCCTTGGCCAGAGGCCCGGTGACGCGCGCGATCTGCGCGGCGCGAAAGGCGATGAGCTGCTCGGCGATCTCGGTCTTGCCGAACAGGCGGCCCATGAGCCGTATCGACGGCTCGGTATTCTGGAAGGGACTATGGCGGAAGTCGACATAGACGACCGGCACGCCCAATGCGGCGAGCTTCTCGACCAATCCGGTCTCTTCGCTGGCGCTCTTGGCCTCGAAGTTGAGGAGCACGAGGTCAGGTTTCAGCGCGATTGCCTTCTCGATGCTGAAGCCGCCTTCGTTCAGGCCGCCGAAGAGTGGGAGCCTTGCGATCTCGGGATGGTGCGCGAGATAGGTCCGGTATGTATCCGGATCGCTCTTGATCAGGTCGTCGCGCCAGCCGATGACGCGTCGTAGGGGTGCGTCGCGGTCGAGCGCGGCCACGACATGAAGCTGCCGACCCTCGCCGAGGATGACGCGTTGGACTGGCACCGTCAGCGTGACGGAGCGACCGGCGATATCGGTGATCGCGATCTTCTCGGCTGCTGCCGGCATTGCAGCCAGCAGCACGAGGCAAAACGCGATGAGGAGGGCGAGGGCAGGGAAGGGCTTTCCCGTCCCGCCTATGGGGATGGCAGGCTGGTGCCGGCGAATATCGCGCCGAGCCGCGGGCATCACAGGTCGACCGTCATCGAGAGCCGGAACGTGCGCGGCGTGCCGACATAGAAGGTTCCGAACGAGGCCACGCTCGACCAGTACTTCTCGTTGGTGACGTTCTGCACGTTGGCGCGGAAGACGGTCTTCCTGCCGGCGATCTCGGTCGCGTAGCGCGCGCCGATGTCCAGCCGCGTCCAATCCGGCAGGGACTGCGTGTTGGCCGTGTTGATGAACTGCTTGCCGGTGTGGATCAGCGCGCCGCTCAAGGTCAACCCGCGCAGCCAGGGAACGTCCCATTCGGCTCCGAGATTGAGCTGGAGGGACGGGACACCGATCGGCGTATTGCCGAGATTGGCGGCCACAGCGGTCTTCGTGAGTTCGCCGTCGAGGACGGTAGCGCCACCGAGGACGCGGATCTCGGGAGTGACCTCGCCATAGACGTTGAGTTCCAGGCCGCGAACGCGTTGCTCTCCGCTGACTGTGAACAGGCCGGCGCTGAGCTCGCTGCTGGGCTTGGTGATCTGGAACCCTGCCAGGCTGACGCCGAACGTGCCGAACTGGGCTTTGACGCCGACCTCATATTGCTTGGCGCGATAGGGGGCGAATATCTCGCCGGCGTTCAGGGCGTTGGCGGGGGCGATGTCGCCGCGGCTCAGGCCCTCGACGTAGTTCGCGTAGATCGAGACATTGTCGAGTGGGCGCAGCACCAGCCCGACGAGCGGGGTAATCGCGCTCTCGTCATAGGACGAGGTCAGGATCCCGGTCCCCGGCGCATAGTTTTTGGCCTCGACGCTTTGGCGGCGCACGCCCGCGGTCAGGAGCACGCGCTCGTCGAGAATCGACAACGTGTCCGACAGGGCGATGCTGCCGAGCGTGCTCTCCGACAAGATCGTTTTCGGCGCCCGCAGCGCGAACTGAGGCGCCCGCAGCACCGGATTGTACATGTTCGACAAGACCGGGGTGCCGCTGGTCAGGGCCCGGCTCAGTTCGTCATGGTAGTGCGAGGCCACGAACGAAACCTGGTGGCGGATGAAGCCGGTGTCGAAGCGCGCCCTGAACCCGGCATTGTAGGTTTGCCGGTCGACGTCGAGATTGAAGTATTGCGGCGTATGGGTGGTGTCGCCGCGTAGGTTGGTGATCGTGGGCAAGCCGAAGAAGCGCTCGACCTCGGATTGGGAGCCGCCGACATTGGCAAACAGGGTGATCTGGTCGGTCAGATCGTATTCGGTGCGAAACAGGGCGGAACGGTCGTCGATCTGCGACCATTCCCACGGCTGGATCACGTTGCGCCGCCCGTCGGGCGCGCGCGGGACGGGCACGCCGGCCGCCATCAGGAACGGGCGGCTCGGCGCGTCGAGATAGTCGCGCTGGGCGAGAAGGTAGAGCCACGCCCTGAAGCGCTCGCCCTGGTAATCCAGGGCGAGCGAGCCGATGCCCGTGCGATTGAACTGTTCGTCGACGACGGTGTCGCCGCCGCGCAGTGCGCCGTTGACGCGCACGCCGAATTCGCGATTGGGACCGTAGCGCCGCGCGAAGTCGAGCGAGGTGCCGAGGACCGAGTTCGACGAGAACTCCGTGCCGATCCGCGTCAGATCGCCCTCCGCCCGCTTCGGGACGATGTTGATCGTTCCGCCGACGCCGCCGTTCGGAGCCATGCCGAAGAGCGCGGCGGAGGGACCTTTGAGGACCTCGATCCGCTCGGCATAGTCGGTGAAGACGCGGAAGTTCGGCGCCACGCCGTAGACGCCGTCGAAGGCGATCTCGCCATTATTGCCTTCACCGACGGGCAGCCCGCGGATGTTGAAGGAATCGACGATGCCGCCCGCCGGATGCGTGCTCCTGACGGAGGGGTCGAGAATCAGTGCCTCGGCCACGGTCGACGCCTGCAGGTTCCTCACCAGATCGGCCGTGTAACCTGTTGCGTTGAACGGCGATTTCAGCGTGTCGGTGGTGCCGAGCAGGCCGAGCCCGGCGCCCTGTGTCACCTGTCCGCCGGGGAAGGGCGGCGAGACGTCGGGCTGTGTCACCTGGCCTTGCACGACGACCTCGCCGAGCTGGATGGTCGAAGCGGGTGCCTGCTGCGCGGAGGCTCCCATGCCGCCGCCGCAGGCCAAAGCCGTTGCTGCCAGTGCCAGCGCCGTTGCGCGCGGCGCCAGGCGAAGCAGGGCTCTTTCGAGACCTGACGAAGGGAATGATTGTTGAGTTTGAGTAGAATAGAACATCTCAAATCTTCGTCAGGCCATGCGTAGGAACAAATCTTGTGCTCACGCACCGGATTTGCGGCCTGAAAACACGGAGACAATATTTAGTCAAGGATATGGAGGGTTCGTTGAGGGTGGATATTGCGCAATATTCTCGATATATACTTTTAGTTGGAGGAATTAAAAACTACACAAGGTGTCGTATTGATCGTTTCTTTTCGTCGATGGCCGCGGGCTATGGTCCGCAAGCCAACGTACCGAGCGAGCAGAGCTGTTTTGTCCAATAGGGTTGTGTCTTGGAGTAAGATGCCCAAAAATGAATATCGCCGGAGGCTGCAGGGATGACGAACTGCGCCTACTCCGCAGCCTGAACCTTCTGCACACCCTGGCCGCGCTCGTACCAGCCTTTCGAACGGTTCACGATCCAGACGACGGTGAGCATCACCGGCACCTCGATCAGCACGCCCACCACGGTCGCGAGCGCGGCTCCGGAATTGAAGCCGAACAGGCTGATTGCGGCGGCGACGGCGAGCTCGAAGAAGTTGGAGGCGCCAATCAGCGCGGACGGCCCAGCCACGCAATGCTGCTCGCGGGCGAGCCGGTTCAAGACGTAGGCCAACCCCGCATTGAGATAGACCTGGATCAGGATTGGCACCGCGAGCAGCGCGATGACCATCGGCTGCGCGAGGATTTGCTCGCCCTGAAATCCGAAGAGCAGGACGAGGGTCGCGAGCAAGGCCACGAGCGATGCCGGTCCCAACCGCGCCAGAAGACGATCCAGGGCCGCCTGCCCGCCGTTTGCGAGCGCTCGGGCGCGCACGAGTTGGGCGACGATCACCGGGACCACGATGTAGAGAACGACGGAGAGCACGAGCGTGCCCCACGGCACGGTAATCGCCGACAGGCCCAGCAGCAGTCCGACGATCGGCGCGAATGCGACGACCATGATCGCGTCGTTGAGCGCCACCTGGCTGAGCGTGAAATGCGGCTCGCCCTTCGTCAGGTTCGACCAGACGAAGACCATCGCCGTGCATGGCGCGGCCGCGAGGATGATGAGGCCCGCAATGTAGCTGCTGATCTGGTCGGTGGGCAGCCACGGCCGAAACAGCCAGGCGATGAAGAACCAGCTGAGTGCGGCCATGGAGAACGGCTTCACCGCCCAGTTGATGAAAAGGGTGACGCCGATCCCGCGCCAGTGCCTGCCGACCTGTCCGAGCGCCGCGAAGTCGATCTTCAGCAGCATCGGAATGACCATCAGCCAGATCAGCACGGCAACCGGCAGGTTGACCTTGGCAATCTCGGCGGCCCCGATGGCTTGGAAGGCGCCCGGCATGAGATGGCCAAGCGCGATGCCGACGACGATGCACAGCGCGACCCACGCGGTGAGGTAGCGTTCGAAGGTGGACATGGGAACCTCAGGCAAGCGCGACGGGGCGACCGGAGCCATCGACGACGCGTTCGCCATCCTCCTTGCGGAACTCGCCGAGCTGGGGCGGCAGGAGGGGCAGAACGGCCTCTGACGGGCGGCACAGCCGCACACCTTTGGGCGACACCACCAGCGGGCGGTTGATCAGGATGGGATGGGCTTCGATCGCATCGAGCAGGGCTTCGTCGGAGAGGCCCGGATCGGCAAGGCCGAGCTCGGCGAAGGGGGTGCCCTTCTCACGGAGGATTTTCCGGACGGTCAGGCCGGCGCGGACCAGAAGCTGCCTGATCAACACCCGGCTGGGCGGCGTCTTGAGGTACTCGACGACGTGCGGCTCGATCCCAGCGTTGCGGATCAGGCCGAGCGTGTTCCGCGAGGTGCCGCAGGCTGGGTTGTGATAGATGACGACATCGATCGGATCAGACATTGGCGTCGGCCTTCGGTGGGCAGCAGGGGGAGAGTTCGGCCAGAAGCGGCGCGCAGATCTCAGGCCGGCCGCCGCAGCAATCTTTGAGCAGGAAAGCGAGCACCGCCCGAAGGGCATCGAGATCCGCGCGATAGATGATCGAACGGCTGAAGCGCTCCGAGCGGACGAGACCGGCTCGGCTCAAGATGCTCAGATGCGAGGACATCGTGTTGTGCGGCACCGCGAGGCGGCGCGCGACTTCCCCGGCGGGCAACCCGTCGGGCTCGGCGCCGACGAGAAGCCTGAACACGTCGAGACGCGTGCTCTGAGCGAGAGCCGCAAGGGCGAGGATGACGTTCTCGTTTTCCATATGTCGAGACTTATCGACATTTAATATATGGCGCAAGACTGACAATGCCCAATGTGCGAATAACCGCGGGAAGCAGGACCTCTGATCGCCTGTTGAGGAATGTCAGCATTCCGGCGATTGGACAGAGGCAACTATTGGCGCGGTCGCGAACGCGCCGAGGTCATACCACACTGCGAGGCCCTCAGGCGCGGCGACGCTCGCGCGGTCGTGGCACGATAGTGCTTTCGGGGCGTTCCGCGCGCGTCTTGAACGCCGCGACCAGCGCATTCAGCTGCTCGATCTGGTTGGTGAGCGCGGTCGCGCTGGCGGCCGTCTGTTCCGCGAGCGCAGCATTTTGCTGGGTCATCTCGTCCATATGGGCGACGGCATGGCTCATCTCTTCGATGCCGCTCGCCTGCTCGACCGAGGCGGAGGAGACCTCCGAGACGGTCGTGGCAACGCGCAGTGACGCCTCGACGATCTGGCTCAGCGTCGCGCCGGCGGCCCGGACCAACCCGACGCCGTCGCCGACCTGGTGATTGGAGGCGCCGATCAAGGCAGCAATGTCCTTGGCGGCCTCGGCCGAGCGCTGCGCCAGGGTCCGAACCTCGGAGGCGACGACGGCGAAGCCCTTGCCGGCGTCGCCGGCGCGGGCGGCCTCGACTGCCGCGTTCAGGGCGAGCAGGTTGGTCTGGAAGGCAATGTCGTCGATTACCCGGATGATGTCCGAGATCTTCGTCGAGGCCTCCTCGATCCGCGCCATCGCCGCGACTGCATCGTCGACGATAGTGCCGCCTTTGCGGGCAACCTCCGTCGCATCCTGCGAGAGGTTGACAGCCTGACGCGAGGCATGGGCCGAGGTCTTGACCGAGGCGGCGAGCTCCTCGGTCGTCGCGGCGCTCTCCTCCAGCGCGGAGGCCTGCTCCTCGGTGCGCTTCGAGAGGTCGTCGGCGCCGTTCGAAATCTCGCGCGCGGCGGTGGCGACATCGACCGAGGTCGCCTGGATCGCATTGACGGTGGTGGCGAGGCGTTCGATCGCGCCGTTGAAATCCTGCTTCAAGTTCTCGTAGTCAACCGCGACCAGGTCCTCGATCCTGACGGTGAGGTCGCCCTGGGAGAGGCGTGCCAGCGCCTCGGCGAGGAGAGCGACGATCTGGCGCTGCTCTGCGAGCAGCCGCTCCTGCGCCGCTGCCGCATGCTCGCGCTGCTGGGCGATGGCGAGATTCTGCCGCTCGGCATTGGCGCGGCTCTCATTGCTCTGCGCCTCGAGCCGCAGCACGGCGAGGCCGTTTTCTTTGAAGACTTGCACGGCCTGCGCCATCTGACCGATCTCGTCGTGCCGAGAGAGACCGTCGACCGCGATCCCATAATCGCCAGCGGCGAGCTTGAGCATGGCGTCGCGCAGGCGCCGCAGCGGCAACGCGGTGGTACGGCCGACGAAGAACGCCGCGATCAGCCCCAGCACCAGCGCGGCGACGATGGTTGCCAGGATGATGCGTTGGGTCCAGGCCTGCGCGGCGGAGAGCCTGGCGCCGGCTTGCGCCTCCTCGGCGAAGAGCCTGCCCTCGAGCTCTTGCAAGGGGGGCGCGATCAAGTCGAACTCGCCCGAAAGCTTCTCGGCGGAGAGCATGAACTCCTTCTCGGCCTTGCTCCAGGCCGGGAAAATCTCGGCATAGGCGGTGAAGAGGGGCCCAATCTCGGCCTTGGCCTCGGCCGGCACGCTTTGCCGGGCCAAGGCTCGCTCGAAGCGGCCTTGCTCGACATCCCATTGCCCGAGCAGGCTCTCGTCCAGGGTCAGGCGATAGCTCGCCTCGATTCGGCGCATGGCCGCGAGCACGCCGGGCAGGCGCGCGAGATCCGCCGAATCGCTGCCCGAGGCCCGAGAGCGGACGCGTGCTTCGAGCGCGTCCGCCGCAGCTTCCAACCTCACCGCCAGCCCTACGGGCGCCCGCAGGGCAAGCTGCATCGTCTCGATCTTGCTGAAATCCGCCTCGATACCCTTCAGCGGCGCCTCGACGGCGGAGATCTGCTCACGGAAGTCGGCAGCGCCGGGGGCAGCACGCAAGCTATCGACGGATTGCTTCAGCGCGCCGAGCCCCGTGGCGAAATCCTTGAGATCGGTCGTATCCTGGCGGAAGCGGACATCGCGGCTGCTGGCTTTCAGCGCGAAGTTGGCGGCGCGGGCCTCGCGCGAGCGGGCGGCAAGCGCCGAATAGCCCTTGTGATCCTCGAAGGCTGTAGTCAATCGGCCATTGCCGATCCAGGTGCTGAAGCCGATCAGGATCAGACCGAGGCTGAAGACCACGCTGACGAGCGCGATCCGGACCTGGATCGTCGCCCCGGACGATTTCGAGGCCGAGCGAGCGAAACTGAACGCCATGGTGCCTGTCGCCTTGAGGAGATCGGGCGAGAGGCTGTCTAATCATGCTTAACTTTCCGCTAAGCGCAGCCGCTTCAAGTGACAAATCGGGTCGACCTCAGAATCTGGCCGGTATCTGCCTCTCCCGACTTGTCCCACTGAAGGCGCGGCGACCGGTCGGAGCGGTGTCGGAGATATTGATGCGGCGGGTTCGAACCGGCGTCTGCGCTCGGCCCGCGCGCTATTTGATCGCTCCGACGGTGAAGCCGGCGACGAAGCGGTCGACGAAGGCATTGTAGACGAGCGCGATCGGGACGCTCACGATCAGGCAGGCGGCCATCATCGACCCCCAGAAATAGACGTCGCCGCGCACCAGGAAGGTCGGAACGCCGACGCTCACCGTGTAATGCGCCGAGGAGGTGATGAAGGTGGCGCCATAGACGAACTCCTGCGTCACCAGCGTGAAGGCGAAGATGATGGCGGTGAGGATTCCCGCCAGCGACAGCGGCAGCACCACCTTCACGAAGGCGCCGAGGCGGCTCAAGCCATCGATCATCGCGGCTTCCTCGAGGTCGCGCGGGATGGCCTTGAAGAAGCCCATCAGCAGCCAGGTGCAGAACGGCACCGTGAAGCTCGGATAGACCAGGACCAGCGACCACAGCGAATCCTGCAGCCCGAGCTCCGCGATGATCCGCGAGAACGGAATGAACAGGATGGTGGGCGGCACGAGATAGGTCAGGAAGATCGCGATGCCGAGCCTCTGCCCCCAGGCGCCGGTCATGCGCGCGAGCGCATAGCCGGCCGGGATCGCCAGCGCGAGCGTGATCGCCACCACCGCCGCACCGACGAAGGCCGTATTGGCGAGCCATTGCAGATATTGCGTGTCGGCGAACAGGACTTCGAGGTGGCGCCATGTCGGCGGATCGTTGAACAGATACGGGTTGTTCGCCGGGTTGTGCAGGTCCTGGGTGGTCTTGAAGGTGGTGATCAGCATCCAGTAGAACGGAAACGCCAGGAAGGTGATGAAGAACACCAGCACCGTGGCATGGCCGCCGGCCGCGGCGATCCGTCTGGCGCGGGCCTCGAACGGCGTCATCACACTACCTCCGTGCGGCGGGCGAGTCTGAGCAGCAGGATCGCGACCGCCACCAGGACCGGGAACAGGAACAGCGAGATCGCGGCGCCGCCGGCGAGGTCGCCGCCCTGGATGCCGGTGAAATAGGCCCAGCTCGCCAGCACCTGCGTCCGGTCATAGGGGCCGCCCCGGGTCAGGACGAAGACCACGATCAGGTCGGTGAAGGTGAAGATGACGCCGAACAAGAGCGCCACCATGACGATCGGCAGCACCAGGGGAAAGGTGATCTCGAACAGGTGCCGCCAGAACCCGGCTCCGTCGACGGCCGCCGCGTCATGGATGTCCTGCGGGATCGATGACAGGCCGGCGAGCACGATGACGGTCGCCAGCGGCAGCATGCGCCAGACATGCAGCGTAATGATCGAGGCCATGGCGAGTCCCGGCTGGCCCAGCCAGATCGGCCATTGCTCCGGCCCGAGCAGGCCGACCGCGCGCCCCGTCCAGTTGATCACGCTGTAGATCGAGTCGAACATCCACAGCCAGCCGATGCTGCCGAGCGAGATCGGCGCCACCCAGGGCAGCAGGATCAGGAAGCGCACCAGCCGCTTGCCGCGGAAATCGGCCATCAGCGCCATGGCCAGGATATTCGCCAGGACGAGGACGAGGCTCTGCGAGATCAGCGTGAAGACGAGGGTGTTCTTCAGCACCATCCAGAATGTCTCGTCGGCCATGATCCGGCGAAAATTTTCGAGGCCGACGAACTGCATCTCGCGGCTGCTGACCGTCACGTTCGACAGGCTGTAGGAGAGCGACAGAAAGAACGGGAAGCCGACCAGGAGGACGATGTAGAGGATCGCCGGCGCCAGGAAGAGGCGCCACAGCCAGGCTTCATTGTCGGCCAGTCGCGGGCGGCGGCTGCGAGGCCGTGCCTTGGCTGCATGCCCTTCCGAGAGAACGCTCTCCGTCATCGGCTCGCTCCGTCGACAAGCCGGCCGTCGGCGCGGTCGAAGCGGGCGAGGTCCCGGCGTCTGACGACGAATTCATAAAGCTCGCCGGCATCGATCTCGGTGCGGATATTGGTCGGTATTTTCGAGATCACATGCGCCTGGGGATAGGGGCTTTCGAGCACGCCGTAGACCAGGCGGTCGGCGCCGAGATATTCGATGCGGGTGACCGTGAGCGGGAACGGGACGAGGTCGTCGCCTTCGGCGGCCTGGACCTGGCGCGGCAGGAAATCCTCGGGACGGAAGCCGAGGTAGCTCTCGCCATCCTCGATCAGGTTCATCGGCGGCGAGCCGATGAAGGTCGCGACGAAGATGTCCGCCGGCCGGCGATAGATCTGCTGCGGCGTGCCGAGCTGGAAGAGCTTGCCGTGATTGAGCACGGCGATCCGGTCGCCGAGCCCCATGGCCTCGGCCTGGTCATGGGTGACGTAGATGGTGGTTGTGCCGAGCTGGTGCTGGAAGTGCCTGAGTTCGTCGCGCGCCGAATTGCGCAGCTTGGCGTCGAGATTGGAGAGCGGCTCGTCGAGCAGGAAGACCACCGGCTCGCGGACGACGGCCCGGGCGAGCGCAACACGCTGACGCTCTCCGCCCGAGAGTTGCCGCGGCTTGCGGTCGAGCAGCCGCTCGATGCCGAACATGGTGGCAGCCCATTCCACCTTGCTGCGGATATTCGCCTTGGCCAGACGCTGGGCGCGCAGGGGAAAGGCGATGTTTCCTCGTGCCGTGAGATGGGGGTAGAGCGCGTAGCTCTGGAACACCATGGCGACGTTGCGGGCGCGTGGCGGCAGGTCGGTGACCACGGCGCCATCAATGATGATGTCGCCCGAGGTCGGCCGTTCGAGCCCGGCGATCAGGCGCATCAGGGTCGTCTTGCCGCAGCCGGAGGGACCGAGCAGAACCAGGAACTCGCCTTCCTTGGCGATCAGGTCGATGCCGTCGACGGCGCGCACATCGTCGAAATGCTTGGAAAGCTGGCGTACCTGCACCGTTGCCATCATCGGCCCCGCGGCTTGGTCGGCGCTGGCCGGGGTGCTGGCCTCTGCGTCTCGCGAGCCTCCAGCCCCGCCGGCGATGACATCCGGCGCCAACCCCGGCCCTCACGGATTCTGCTCCGGCTGGCGGATCAGATCATTCCGCGCTCTCTCCACTTGGCCCAGATGGCCTTCATCCTGGCCTCGGCCCGCGTCAGCGCATTCTCGACCGTCTCGGCTCCGGTTGCAGCCTCTGCGAACATGGTGTTGAGCACCCAGGTGTTCCAGGCATCCGAGATCGCAGCCGTCGCGTAGCCGGGATAGCCGACATTGGTCGCCCAATCGAGCACATCCCCGAGCACGGCATATTTATCCGGCGGGACAGCCTTCGCGTCCCGGGCGATCTGCTGCTTGAGATCCGGCACCGTCGTCGGGAAGCTCGGGAAGTTGTAGAATTCGCTCGCCAGGAAGCCCTGCTTGAAGTTGTCGATATAGTCGATCAGGAATTTCTGGGCGCCTTCCTTGTTCTCCGAAAACTGCCAGATGGCGTAGCAGTTCATCACATGCTCGAGCCCGATGCGGCGGGCCGGCCCCTTGGCGGCCTTGGCAAGCCCGATCTTCTCGTGCATCGGCAGCTTGTCGTTCTCGCCCGTGCGGGTGATCGAGATGGCGTTGAGCACCAGCGACGAGCGGCCAGCGAGCATCTGGCGATTATTGGACGAGGCGTCCCAGGCCAGCACTTCCGGCGTCATCGTCTCCTCGAACAGCGCCTTCACATAGCGAAGCGCCTCGAGCGTCTGGGGCGAGCGGATCGCCAGATTGCCCTCCGCATCCTGCTCATGCGAGCCGAACGCATACATGATCGCCCGCATCGCCATGCCGGTGTCGATCTCGGCGGAGAGGCCGATGCCGACCGGGATGCGGTGCTTCTCCTTGATGAGCTTGCCGCCCCGGCGGATCTCCTCCCATGAATCGGGCTTCACGCCGACATCGTCCCACAGGTCGATCCGGTAGTTGATCGGATCGGGAACGAAGCTGTCGGAGAAGGCGAAATAGCGCTTGGTCTTGGGGTTGAAGGTGCTTTTCACCGCAAGGTCGATCGGCTTGCCGTGCCGCTTTTCGCATTCTACATAGACATCGCTCATGTCCAGCATCTGCTGTTCGAACACCGAGGGTGGCGCGAGGAACAGCACGAGGTCGTGGCCCTTCTGCGCCGAGACCTCGGCCGCCGCGCGCGATTCGATCAGCGCTATGTTGATGTTGTCGACGATGACCTGGGTATCGTTCCTGGCGCCCCATTCCTTGACATATTGGTTGTTGAACCAGCGATCATAGCCGGGAACGAAATGGCTCCATTGCAGGATTTTGAGCGTCTTGGCCGCCTGCGCCGGCCGGGTCATGACAAATGGCCCAACACTGACCGCTAGACCGGCGCCTGCGGCAGTCTTGATCAGCTCGCGGCGCGTGCGGCCGCGCCGGCTGAATGCCTGGGATTCCATGTCTTCCTCCCATTGCATGAATGCTCAGCGGGAGGCTGCAAGTCAGTCAAAACGGCGAGGCGCACCCCCACTGACTATCACTGACATTTTATCGAAGACGCCGCATGCTGACAATGCGTCAAGGGGTCGACGCAGCAGCGTAAAGCTATGAAGGAAGCAAGAAAACCTTCAATTGCACCGCAGCGCCGTCAGTGTCCTCCCTTGAGATGTTACCATTGGTTCGCTCTGCGATCGGGGGGCGCATCTCGCTTTTCATCGGAGGCGCGGAGGATTACGCACCGGCATGCGCTGCGAGGCGGCGGATCTCCGTAGCGATGTCGGATCGGTTCCGGTCGAGCCATGCGGTCGCCTCGGCGCCGTCGACGCGGCACTCGAAGGTCGGCCAGGACGGATCCTCCCGCGACTCCGGCTCCAGCCGGTCGCGGGCGTAGCGGATCAGTTCGCCAAGCGCCTCATATCCCGCGCGGGACTCGAGAGCGTCGGCGACCCAGGGGGCCGACCATCCCCGCTTGGCGAGCAGGACAATGGTGCTGGGATCAGCTTCCGCGAACCAGGGAGTTGCGTCGAACTCGGCCCGCTTCGCCTCATCGGCCGTGTGGCACGTCGCGTGGATCATGCTCCGCTCCTCTCGGTTCGGCCCCCATCATCCGCATGATAGCGCAGGCGGCGACGCGATGCGCGGGACGGCGTCGGACTGGCCGCCATTCGCGCGCTTTTCCCGCTTCGCCCCACGGCAATGCGGCGGCCTCCGGCAGCGCCGATCCGCTCGGCCGCCCGCAAACTTTGATGGCTCGCACCGCGCTGATCCGCTATCATCCACCTGCATGCCGCTCTCTGGGGCGGGTCTTCGCCAAAGTCCTGCCCCGGGCCACGCTTCCGGCGCGCAAGGCAGTTTCCGGATGGCGCGCCTGGCCGCAGGTACTCCGGCGCCGTAATCCCTTCAGCGAGCGACATGCTGCAGATCTGAAGCCGCGCAAAGCAGGAGGTAGCCATGCTGGTTCGCGACGCTATGACCGCGCATGCGGAATGGATTTCGCCGGACATCTCGCTGACCGAGGTCGCGCGCAAGATGCGCGATGCGGACATCGGATGCCTTCCCGTCGGAGAGAATGATCGCCTCATCGGAATGATCACCGACAGGGACATTGCTTGCCGGGCCTGCGCCGACGGGGCCGATCCGAACACGGCAAAGGCGCGAGACATCATGACGGCGGGCATCACCTGGTGCTTCGAGGATGATGACGTCAAGGATGCGACGCGCCGTATGGCGGAGAAGGAGATCCATCACGTGCCGGTGATGAACCGCGACAAGCGGATGACCGGTATTCTGTCGCTGTCGGATCTGGCGCTGAGAGCGCCGAAGGAGATGCTCGCGGATGTCTCGCGCCTTGTCGCGCGCGACGCGTCGCGCCACGCCTCGGCGTCAACGGCGCACTAGGGCGTGGGTTACTTCGCTTCGCGAAGAAGTGACTGCGCGAGTCAGGCGGCCTCTGGGCAGCGGTCTCTTGGCATCGGACAGAGGCTCTTCCCCTCCCTCTTGTGGGGAGGGGAGACGCGCTCGGCCCATCTTCCGCCCTCCGCCCGTTACATCCAGCGCGGGCCGGCCGCCAGCTGGTGCTGAACTCGTAATGACGCAGAGAGGCCCCGGGTGCTAAACAGGATAATCTTGAGAAAAATCCGAGAATAGGGCACAATATAGACGCTGATATGCTTGGCTTAACTCTAGTCCGGCCCTGTCGCGGGGAGTGACAGTTCGCGTCGGAGGGTCGGCCGCGATGGATCAGGCCTTCTTTCTTCTGTTCGCGTCGGCGTCGGTGATCGCGGCCCTGACCATGGTTCTGGCGCGCAATCCGGTTCACAGCGCCCTGGCGCTGATGGCGTGCTTTCTCCAGGTCTCGGCCATCTTCGTCCTGCTCGAAGCGCCGTTGCTCGCGGTCATCCAGATCTTCGTCTATGTCGGCGCGATCATGGTCCTCTTCCTGTTCGTGATCATGATGATCGACGTGCGGGAAGCGGTGCTGCAGCGCTTCCTGCCGGGCAGCAACCTGCCGGCCCTGGCGCTGCTCGTCCTGCTCGGCATCGAGATGCTGGTCCTGGTGCTCTGGAGCGACCGCTTTGCGGTCACCGAGCCCGTTGGGCAGCGCAGCGTCGGCGCGGTGAGGGCGCTCAGCGTCGCGCTTTTCGCCGATTACCTGCTGCCCTTCGAGGTGGCCTCCGTCATCCTGCTGGCGGCGCTGGTCGGCGCCATCGTGCTGGCGCGCAAGGAGCCTTCGTGATGGTGCCGCTCTGGTGGCATATCGCCCTTGGCGTCACCCTGTTCGTGATCGGGGCGGCGGGCGTGCTGCTCAGGCGCAACATCCTGGTCGTGCTGATGTCGCTGGAGCTGCTGCTCAACTCGGTCAACATCAACTTCATCGCTTTCGGGCGCTATCACGACGACTTCCGCGGCCAGATCTTCGCGATCTTCGTCATCGCGATCACCGCAGCCGAAGTCGCCATCGCGCTGGGCATCCTCGTCGCCCTCGTGAGGAACAAGTCCACCCTCAGGGTCGACGACGTGACCATGATGAAAGGATAGAGGCTTGGAACCGGTGATCTCGATCCGGCCGCTGCTTGCCGTCGCGGTGGCGGGGCTGGCGGCGCTTGCGGTTCTGCTCCTGCGCAGGCGCGAGATGCTGCGCGATGCGGTCTCGCCGCTGGCGGCGCTGGCCATGTTCGCGATCGTTATCTCGATGGCGCCGACCGTGCTGGCCGGAGGGGTGGTCGAGCTCGACCTGTTCGAGATCCTGCCGGGGATCGACTTCGCCTTCCGCGCCGATGCCCTCGGCATGGTATTCGCCACCGTCTCCTCGCTGCTCTGGATCGTCGCCTCGGTCTATTCGATCGGCTATATGCGGCACCTCAACGAGCACGCGCAGACCCGCTTCTTCGCCTGCTTCGCCACCAGCCTCGCCGCGGCCGTCGGCGGCGCCTTTGCCGCCAATCTGTTCACGCTGGTGATCTTCTACGAGATCCTCAGCCTCGTGACCTATCCGCTGGTCTATCACCACGAGGACGAGGAGGCCTGGGCGGGAAGCCGCAAATACCTGGTCTATCTGATGGGCGCCTCGAAGAGCCTGCTGCTGGCCGCGCTGGCGTTGACCTACCAGATCGCGGGATCGCTCGACTTCGTGCAGGGAGGGCTACTGGCGAACAATGACGCGCCGGCGGCGCTGCTGACGGTCATCTATTTCTGCTACCTCTTCGGCTTCGCCAAGGCGGCGCTGATGCCGATGCACGCCTGGCTGCCGGCCGCGATGGTGGCGCCGACGCCGGTGAGCGCGCTGCTGCATGCGGTGGCGGTGGTCAAGATGGGCGTGTTCTGCGTGCTGCGGGTGGTGTTCCACATCTTCGGCACGGGGCTGGTGGCGGGGCTCGGGCTTGGGCTCGCCACGGCCTATCTGGCCTCCTTCACCATCCTGATGGCCTCGATCTACGCGCTGACGCGGGACGATCTGAAGGCCAGGCTCGCCTATTCGACGGTCAGCCAGCTCTCCTACATCCTGCTCGGCGCGGTGCTGGCCTCGCCGGTGGCGATGGTCGGCGGCGTCATTCACATCGCCGCCCATGCCTTCCCCAAGATCACGCTGTTCTTCTGCGCCGGGTCGATCTATTGCGCCTCCGGCAAGCGCAACATCAGCGAGATGGCCGGCATCGGCCGCAGGCTGCCCTGGACGATGGGGGCGTTCTTCGTCGCCTCGCTCAGCATGATCGGCACGCCACCGACCGCGGGCTTCGTCAGCAAATGGTATCTGGCGCTCGGCTCGGTGGATGCCGGGCAGATCGCGTTCACCATCGTGCTCCTGGCAAGCTCGATCCTGAACGCCGCCTATTTCCTGCCGGTCAGCTATGTCGCCTTCTTCGGGACGGGGCCGCCTGAGACCGCCGCGACGGTCCGCGAGATCCCGATGGTGACGATCCCGCTGGTCGCGACCGCGGCCCTGTCGGTCTCGATGGGCCTTTTTCCCGAGTATTTCCTTGCTCTTGCCGAAGGAGTGGTCAGATGATCGCGCGCGTCGTGGCGTTTTTCGGCGATGAGCACTCTGCGCGGCAGCGTCGGTGCCTGTTCTATCTGGTGCTGGTTCTGATCGTCCTCGCCGACTTCCTGGTCGCGCGCGAACACGCCGACTATTTGTGGGACCTGCTGCCGGGCTGGTCGGCCGCCTATGGTTTCGGCTCCTGTGTCCTCTTGATCTTCGTTTCCAAATTCCTCGGCCACCGGTGCGGGCTGATGCGGCGCGAGGATTACTATGACTGACTTCGTCCATCCCGCGCTGCTGTTCATTCCTGGCGCTCTGGCGATCCCTTTTCTGAAGGGATGGGTCCGCAGCGCCTATCTGCTGCTGATCCCGGCGCTGGCGATCCTGGCCGTGCTCACGATACAGCCGGGCAGCTATGGCGCGGCGTCGTTCATCGGTCAGGACATCCTGATTGCGAAGGTCGACAGGCTGAGCATCGTCTTCGCCCTGGTTTTCACCATCATGGCGCTGATCGGCATGGTCTATGCGTTGCACCTGACGCGCGCCGGCCAGCATGTGGCGGCTTTCCTCTATGTCGGCAGCGCGCTCGGCGTGGTGTTTGCCGGCGACTACCTGACCCTCTATTTGTTCTGGGAGGGCATGGCGCTCGCCTCGGCCTATCTCATCTTCGCCCGGCGCGGCGCAGCGGCGATCGGCGCCGGTTTCCGCTACCTCATGGTTCACATCACCGGCGGCGTCGTCCTGCTCGGCGGCATCATCCTGCATGGCCTTGCGACCGGCTCGCTGATCTTCGGCCCGATCGAGGGAGAGATGGATGCCGGCGCCTGGCTGATCCTTGCCGGCTTCATGCTCAATGCCGCAGTGCCGCCGCTCAACGCCTGGCTGACCGATGCCTATCCGGAGGCGACCGTCACCGGGGCGGTGTTCCTGAGCGCCTTCACCACCAAGACCGCCGTCTATGTGCTGGCGCGGGCGTTTCCTGGCACGGAGCTTCTGGTCTGGTTCGGCACCGTAATGGCGCTCTATGGCGTCGTCTATGCGGTGCTGGAGAACGACTGCCGGCGGCTGCTGGCCTATCACATCGTCAGCCAGGTCGGATACATGGTGGCAGGCGTCGGCATCGGCACCGAGATGGCGGTGAACGGGGCGACCAGCCACGCCTTCGCGCATATTCTCTACAAGGGGCTGCTCTTCATGGGGGCGGGGGCGGTGATCCATGTCACCGGGCGGCGCAAGCTCACGGAGCTTGGCGGGCTCTACCGCAGCATGCCGCTGACGGTCGCGCTCTATATGGTCGGCGCCTTCGCGATCTCGGCCTTTCCCTTCTTCTCGGGCTTCGTCACCAAATCGATGGTCGTGGCCGCAGCCGGGGAGGATCATCGCGCCTTGGTGATGCTGGCGCTGACCATGGCCTCGTCCGGGACCTTCCTGCACACCGGGCTCAAGCTGCCCTACTACATGTTCTTCGGCACGGATCGGGGGCTGCAGGCAGAGGAGCCGCCGCGCAACATGCTGGTCGCGATGGGCATGGCGGCGCTGCTCTGCATCGCGATCGGCGTGTTTCCGCAGGCACTCTACGCGCTTCTGCCTTATCCGGTCGATTTCGAGCCCTATACCGGCGCCCATGTCACCGAGAGCCTCGGCGTGCTCATGTTCACCGCCCTGGGTTTCGTTCTGTTCCTCAGGGCGCTCGATCCCGAGAACACGATCAGCCTCGATACCGACTGGTTCTATCGCAAGGGCGCCCGGCTTTTCATGCGGCTCGCCGAAGGGCCGCTGGCGCGCTGGGAGGGGGCGATGAGCAACCTGTCCGAGACCGTGGCGCTGCCCGTCCTGCATCGGGCGGCGCGAGTGGGCTTGCGGCTCGATCTCGACGGCGTTGATTCAGTGGTGAACGGCATCGCCCGCTCGATTCTGAACGGGGGGGGCGTGCTGCGGCGGCTGCAGACCGGAATCGTCACGCATTATGCGCTGGCGATGATCGTCGGGGTGATTGCGGCCACCGCCGTCTTCGCTGTGGCGTGGCGGTAGGCTGCGATGGGCATGCCCCTGCTCAGTCTGATCATCTTCACGCCCGCCGCGGGGGCTGCGGTCCTCATGTTTCTGCGCCAGGACGCTGCGGTGCGCTGGACGGCGCTCGGCTTCGCCATCCTCGATTTCGCTCTCAGCCTCGCGATGCTGGCGGGCTTCGATACGACGACGCATGCGATGCAGTTCACCGAGGTGCGCCCCTGGGTGCCGGCGCTCGGCATCAGCTATGCGCTCGGCGTCGACGGAATCAGCGCGCTCTTCGTCTTCCTCACCGCACTCCTGGGCTGGATTTGCGTGCTCGCCTCCTGGGTCGCGATCGAGCGCAAGGTGAAGGAATTCATGATCAGCCTGCTCATGATGCAGGCGCTGATGCTGGGGGTGTTCTGCGCGCTCGACCTCTTCCTGTTCTACGTCTTCTGGGAGGCGATGCTGATCCCGATGTACCTGATCATCGGAATCTGGGGCGGCGAGGGGCGGGTCTATGCTGCGTTCAAATTCTTCCTCTACACGCTGGCGGGCAGCCTGCTGTTCCTGGTCGGCGTCATCGTTCTCTATGTCCATGCACGGAGCTTCGATATCCTCGCCCTGATGGGGCAGGAACTGCCGTTCCAGCTGCAATCCTGGCTGTTCTTCGCCTTCCTGGTCGCTTTTGCGGTCAAGGTGCCGATGGTCCCGGTCCATACCTGGCTGCCGGACGCCCATGTGCAGGCGCCGACGGCCGGCAGCATTATCCTCGCAGCTGTGCTCCTGAAGATGGGGGCCTATGGTTTCCTGCGCTTCTCGCTGCCGATGCTGCCCCAGGCCTCGCTGCACTACGCGCCATTGATGCTGGTCCTGTCGGTGCTCGCGATCGTCTATGGCGGGCTGCTTGCCCTGGCGCAGGACGATCTGAAGAAGCTCGTCGCCTATTCCAGCATCAGCCATATGGGCTTCGTGACGCTGGGGATCTTCGCGCTGAATCTGCGCGGGCTCGAAGGCGGCATCCTGCAGATGTTCAATCACGGCGTTACGACGGGCGCGCTGTTCCTGTTCGTCGGCCTGATCTACGAGCGCACCCATACGCGCAGCATCGCGGAATATGGCGGGCTGATGAAGGTGGCGCCGGTCTATACGACGTTCCTCGCGCTGTTCACCCTGTCCTCGATGGCGCTGCCCGGCACCAATTCCTTCGTAGGCGAACTGCTGGTGCTGTCAGGCGGCTTCGGCGCCAATCTCGCCGCCGGCGCGGCCGCCGTCCTCGGAGCGTTGCTGGGGGCGGCCTATCTGCTCGGCATGTATCGCAAGGTCGCCCTCGGGCCCGACCGCGTCAGCGCACGGCACAAGATTCTCGATCTGAATGCCCGCGAACTGGCGGCGATCCTGCCGCTCGCCTTGCTGGTGCTCTGGGTCGGGCTCTATCCCAAGCCGTTCCTGGGCATCGTCGACGCCTCGGTGACGCATCTGCTGGAGCAGGTGCATGGCAAGGGGGGCGGACCATGACGGCCGCCGCGCTGTCCCAGTCGGCCCTTGCGAGCCTGCCCGAGATCATCGTGATCGCCGGCGCCTGCATCCTGCTGATCCTCGGAGAGGTGGTGCGGAAGGGGCAGGGGGCTTTCCTGCTCTGGGCCTCCGTCGCGATCGTGCTGGCCGCCGCTTCGGCCACGCTGATGCTGGCAGGCGAGGCGCGGCCCGCCTATGCCGGCATGTTCGTCGCCGACCGCTTCGCGGTCTTCTTCAAGGCGGTATTCTACCTCACCGCCATGCTGACCTTCCTGCTCTCGCAAAAATACGCCGAGATCGAAAGGATCGAGAGCTGCGAGTACTACGTCCTGCTGCTGCTGGCGCTGTCTGGCATGATGATCATGGCCTCGGCGGTCGACCTCCTATCGATCTATGTCGGGCTCGAACTGCTGGTGCTGTGCACCTATGTGCTGACCGGATTCCTGCGGCGGCAGCGACGCTCGAACGAAGCGGCGCTGAAATATGTGATCCTCGGCGCGGTCTCGACCGGGATTTTTCTCTACGGCGTTTCGCTGGTCTACGGGCTCACCGGCACGACGCGGCTGGACGGGATGGCTGCGGCGCTGACGGGGGCTCCGCTCGACCCCGGATTGCTGTTGGCCGTGGTCTTCATCGTCGCCGGGCTGGTCTTCAAGGTCGGCGCCGTGCCCTTCCATATGTGGGTGCCGGACGTCTATGAGGGCGCGCCGACGACGGTCACCGCCTTCATGTCCGTGGGTCCCAAGGCGGCGGGTTTCGCCGTGATCCTGCGGGTCTTCCTCAATCCGCTGGTTGCGGCATCCGAGGTCTGGATCATCGTCGCGGCCATCGCGGTGGCGACGATGGCGCTCGGCAGCTTCGTCGCCCTGGTGCAGGACAATTTCAAGCGCCTGCTCGCTTATTCCAGCATCGCCCATGCCGGCTTTGCCCTGTTCGGCATCGCGGCCGGCGGCGTAGAGGGCAGTGCCAGCGTAATGCTCTATCTGCTCATCTACGCCTTTATGAATCTCGGCATCTTCGCCAGCGTCATCGTCATGCGCAGCGGCGATGCTGCGGGCGAGATGATCGAGGAATATGCCGGGCTCGCCAAGACGCATCGCGGGCTGGCGCTTCTGATGCTGCTCTTCCTGTTTTCGCTGGCCGGAATTCCGCCGACGGCCGGGTTTTTTGCCAAGTTCTACATTCTGGTCGCGCTCGTCGATCGTGGCTTCGTCGCGCTGGCGGTGATCGCGGTCCTGCTCAGCACTGTGGCCGCCTATTTCTACATCCGCGTTGTCATGCTGCTCTATATGCGCGAACCGAAGGGCGCCTTCGCCCCGGCGCTGACGCCTGCGGTCCGCATTGCGCTCGCCATCACCGCGGCGGGCACCATCGGCATCGGCCTGTTTCCGGCGTGGTTTCTGAGGCTTGCTCAGCATTCCGTGTTCGGCGGCTGATCCGATTGGATTTGCAACGCTCCGGCCGGGGGAATATTCTTTGTAGTGCAAGAAAGGACAGTCCAAGTCGCTTTTCGAGGGGCTGCGCCGGTCTCGAAAGGGTTCGGGCCCAATCAGAGCAAAGCCCTCGGCGGGTGACCGGGGCAAAGCGATATGACCGCAACGGAATTCCTGCCGGTTCTTGTGATGGCTGCCGGAATTATTCTGGTGGCGGCTGCGACGCTTTCTGTTTCCTCGCTGCTGCGCCCGAGCAATCCCTATGCGGTGAAGAACATGCCCTATGAATGCGGCATGGACCCGGCGGGCGAAGCCGCTGGCGGCCGCTTCAGGGTGCAGTTCTTCGTCCTCGCGATCCTGCTGGTCGTCTTCGATGTCGAGACGATGTTCCTGTTTCCCTGGGCCGTCGTCCTGAAGGAGATCGGGCTCGTCGGCTATGTCGAGATGGTCGTCTTCATGCTGCTGCTTCTGGTGGGCTTTGCCTATGCCTGGCTGAAGGGAGCGCTGGAATGGGAAGTCTAGGCCACACGATCAGTGACAGCGTGCTGTTCACCACGGCTGACAGCGTCATCGGCTGGAGCCGGCAGTCGGCGCTGTGGCCCGAGACCTTCGGCATCGCCTGCTGCGCCATCGAGATGATCTCGGCGGGCTGCGCCCGCTACGATCTCGACCGCTTCGGCGTGGTGTTCCGGCCGTCGCCGCGCCAGTCCGACGTGATGATCATCGCCGGTACGGTGACGCGGAAATTCGCGCCCGTGGTGCGCCGGCTCTACGACCAGATGCCGGAGCCGCGCTGGGTGATCGCGATGGGCACCTGCGCGATCTCGGGCGGCGTCTACAACACCTATGCCGTGGTGCAGGGCGCGGAGACCTTCGTGCCTGTGGATGTGCATGTGCCCGGCTGCCCGCCGCGGCCGGAGGCGCTGATGCACGGCTTCCTGCTGCTGCAGGAGAAGATCAAGAAATCCCGCGCGCTGGCCGGGACGCGGCTGGAACGGGTGCTGGCGCCATGAGCCCGGAGACGGCCCTTATCCGCACCCTGGTCGCGGAGCGTTTCGGCGGCGCAATCGAGGATCTTGGCTTCGCGCATGGCGTTCATGCCTTTGCCGCTCTGCCCGAGATGATCGTCGAGCTTTGCCGCTTCCTGAAGGAGCACCCGGCGCTGCGCTTCAACTTCCTGTCCGACATCTGCGGGGTCGATCACTATCCCGAGTTGCCGCGCTACGAGGCCGTCTACCATCTCTATTCGCTGCCGAATAAGTGGCGCGTCCGGATCAAGTGCCGCCTCGGCGATCCACCTCGCGTCCCGTCGGTGACGGGCGTCTGGCGCACCGCCAATTGGCATGAGCGCGAGGCCTGGGACATGTACGGGATCAGGTTCGAGGGCCATCCCGATCTGCGCCGGATCTATATGTGGGAGGGGTTCGAGGGCTTTCCGCAGCGCAAGGACTTTCCGCTCCGGGGCTACAAGGACGCGCTGAACCCCTTTGGGGCCGAAGGTCCGCCGCCGACGCAGCCCGACCTCGCCACCCGGGACATTCCAGGAGGAGGCCGCTCCACGCCGAGGAGTTGAGATGACCGAGGTCACGGAACTCAGCAGGCCGGAAGGTGAAGCCCTCGACACCAGGGAGGTGCTTCTTAACCTCGGCCCGCAGCATCCGAGCACCCATGGCGTGCTGCGGCTCGTCCTGGAGCTGGAGGGCGAATATGTCGCGCGCGTCGACCCGCATATCGGCTACCTCCACCGCGGCACCGAAAAACTGGCCGAGAGTTTTACCTACACCCAGATCTTTCCGCTGACCGACCGGCTCGACTATCTCTGCCCGCCCTCGAACAATCTGGCCTTCGCGCTGGCGGTCGAGAAGCTCCTGGGCATCGAGGCGCCGATCCGCGCGCAATATATCCGCGTGCTGATGGCCGAGCTGGCGCGGATCTCTGGTCATCTGCTGATCACCGGCGCGCTGCCGATGGATCTGGGCGCCATGACCGCCATGCTTTACGCCATGCGCGAGCGCGAAATGATCATGGACCTCTTGGAGATGATCAGCGGGGCGCGGATGCACACCTCCTTCTGCCGGGTCGGCGGGGTGCGCGAGGATCTGCCCGACGGGTTCTTCCCCAAGATCAGGGAGTTCTGCGACATCTTCCCGAACCGCATCCGCGACTATGAGCGTCTGCTCGAGGACAACCGGGTGTTCCTGAAGCGCACCCAGGGGATCGGCGTGATCTCCGCCGAGGACGGCATCGACCTTGGCATCAGCGGCCCGAACCTGCGGGCCTCGGGTGTCGACTGGGACCTGCGCCGCGACGAGCCCTACGAGATCTACGACCGGCTCGATTTCAACGTCATCACCCGCGAGGAGGGCGACTGCTATGCGCGCTGGCGCTGCCGGGTCGACGAGATGCGCGAGAGCGTGCGGATCATCGAACAATGCGTCGAGCAGATGCCCGAGGGGCCGTTCCAGATCGACATGCCGACCATCGCCTTCCCGGTGAACAAGGACAGGGTCCACTGCTCGATGGAGGCGCTGATCCAGCATTTCGACCTATCGGCCTATGGCTTCAAGGTGCCGAAGGGCGAGGTCTATTCGGCGATCGAGGCGCCGAAGGGAGAGCTCGGCTTCTACATCATCAGCGACGGCTCGCCAAAACCCTACCGCATGAAGGTGCGGGCGCCGTCCTTCGTGAATCTCCAGGCTTTGTTCGGGGTCAGCAATGCGCGCTACCTGGCGGACATGATCGCCGTGCTGGGCAGCCTCGATCCCGTAATGGCAGAGGTCGACAAGTAGCGGAGCTCCTGACGCGATGAACATGCGCGAACAGATCCTGGCGGCGGCTAAGCGCTATCCCGACCAGCGCTCGGCGATCATGCCCGCGCTGCTGATCGCGCAGAAGGAACATGGATATCTGCCCGGCCCGGTGCTGGAGGAGGTCGCCGACATCCTCGGTGTCGAGCGGATCTGGGTCTACGAGCTCGCGACCTTCTACACCCTCTTCCATACCGAGCGGGTGGGGCGGTTCCATCTGCAGCTCTGCGACAATCTCTCCTGCATGCTGCGCGGCTCCGAGGAGTTGCTAAGGCATCTGGAGGCGGAGCTCGGAATCAGCAAAGGCGGCACGACCCCGGACGGGCTGTTCACGCTCTCGACCGTCGAATGCCTCGGCGCCTGCGAGATGGCCCCGGTGATGCAGGTCGGCGACGATTATCACGGCGACCTCGATATCGCGCGGCTCGACGCGCTCCTCGACAGGCTGCGCAGGGCAGCGGGGCAAGCGGCAGGCGCCGAGCCCGCAGCTGCCGCAGCGCCGGGAGAGTAGCGCCATGTTCGAGCCGGTGCTTCTCAGGAACATGGATGTTGCCGATGGCCACCGGCTCGCGGCTTACGAGTCAGGTGGCGGCTATCGGGGGCTGGCGAAGGCGCTGCGCGAGCATACGCCCGACGAGGTCATCGACGTCGTCAAGCAATCCAACCTGCGCGGCCGCGGCGGGGCCGGCTTCCCGACCGGGCTGAAATGGAGCTTCGTGCCGAAGCGGACGGCCAAGCCGAAATATCTCTGCTGCAATGCCGACGAAGGCGAGCCGGGCACCTTCAAGGACCGGATCATCATGGAGCGCGATCCGCACCAGCTGATCGAGGGGCTGGCGATCAGCGCCTACGCGATCGGGGCGGAAACCGCCTATGTCTACATCCGCGGCGAATATGTGCTGGCGATCCGGCGGCTGGAGCAGGCGATCGCCGAGGCTGAGGCGAAGGGCTATCTGGGACGGCGGATCCTCGGCTCGGATTTCAATTTCGCGATCCATATCCATTGCGGCGCCGGCGCCTATATCTGCGGCGAGGAGACGGCGATGCTCGACTCGCTCGAGGGCAAGCGGGCGCAGCCGCGGCTGAAGCCGCCATTCCCTGCCGTCGAAGGGCTCTATGCCAGCCCGACCGTGATCAACAATGTCGAGACGCTCGCCTGTGTGCCGCATATCGTGATGCGGGGAGCGCCCTGGTTCCGCGGCATCGGCCCAGACAAGAGCCCCGGCCCGAAACTCTATTGCCTGAGCGGGCACGTCAGGAAGCCGGGTCTCTACGAGCTGCCGATGGGCATCTCGCTGCGCGAGCTGGTCGAGGAGCATGCCGGCGGTCCGCTGCCCGGACGGCGGATCAAGGCGGTGATCCCCGGCGGTGTCTCGGCGCCGCTGATCCCGGAGCGCGGGCTCGATGTCGGAATGGATTTCGATTCGCTCTCCGCCATCGGCTCGATGCTCGGCTCGGCCGGGGTGATCGTGATCGACGACTCGACCTGCATGGTCAAGGTCGCCACCCGGATCATCGAATTCTTCCACCATGAGTCCTGCGGCAAGTGCACGCCCTGCCGCGAAGGGCTGAACTGGGTCGTGAAGGTGCTGCGCCGGATCGAAGGCGGGGAGGGCGCACCGGGCGATCTCGAGCAACTGGAGGCGCTCTGCAAGGGCATTTTCGGCAACACGTTTTGCGCGCTCGGCGACGGTGCTGCCATGGGGCTCAGGGCGGCGCTGTCGCATTTCAAAGACGAATTCGCCGACCATATCGAACAGAGGAGGTGCCCGTTTCACTGAGGCGCAGTGACGGGCACGAGGTAGCCATGCTGCATGTCACGATCGATGAACGGCTGCTGGAGGTGGAGCCCGGCTCGACGGTGCTGCAGGCGGCCGAGCGCCTTGGCATCGAGATCCCGACCTTCTGCTATCTGAAGCGGCTGCCGCCGCTGGCCTCCTGCCGCATGTGCCTTGTCGAGATCGAGGGGCAGCGGCGGCTGCAGCCTGCCTGTGCCACCGCCGTCAGCGACGGCATGGTGGTGCGCACGAACACGCAGCTGATCGAGGACACGCGCTCCTCCATGCTCGACATGCTGCTCGCCAACCATCCGCTCGACTGCCCGATCTGCGACAAGGGCGGCGAGTGCGAGCTTCAGAACCTTGTGATGGCCTATGGGCCTCGCGAGAGCGGCTTCCGGGACGAAAAACGCGTGTTCCACTCCGAGGACATCCGCCTCAGCCCGGTCGTCATCATGAACGTCAACCGCTGCATCCAGTGCCAGCGCTGCGTCCGGATGTGCGAGGAGGTCGTCGGTGCGGTCGCCTTGGGCACTGTCGAAAAAGGCATGGATACCGCCGTCACCGGCTTCGAGGGCAGTCTCGCGAGCTGCGACCAATGCGGCAACTGCATCGAGGTCTGTCCGGTCGGCGCGCTGATGAGTTTTCCCTATCGCTACAAGGCGAGGCCCTGGGATCTGGTCGAGACCGATACGGTTTGCCTGCATTGCGGCACTGGCTGCCAGCTCACCGTCGGCACGCGCAAGGGCGAGTTCATGCGGGTGCGCTCGAAATGGGAGCACGGGCTCAACCGCGAGACGCTCTGCGTGCGGGGGCGCTTCGGCCTCGATTTCGTCGAGAGCGGGGACAGGATCGAGCGGCCGATGATCCGCCGTGACGGCGCTTTGGTTGCGGTCTCCTGGGACGAGGCGGACGAGCATCTGCGCCAGCGCCTGTCGGCCGTCGCGGGCAAGGCAGCGGGCGGGCTGGCCTCGCCGCGCCTGCCCAATGAGGTGCTCTATCAGTTCCAAAAACTGATGCGGACGGTGTTCCGGACCAACAACATCGACAGCGCGTCGCGGTGGGCCACGCCCTGCGACGTGCTCGGCCCGTTGCTGGCGGCATTCTATACCCGCGCGCCGGTGGAGGAGCTGATCGGCCGCGATTGCGTGCTGATCATCGGTGGCAATGTCACCGAGGAGAACCCGGTGACCGAATATATGCTGCGCGACGCTGCCCGGCGGCGGCAGGCCGTGCTGCTGATGCTCTCGGCGCGCCCGAGCCGCCTCGATGCCGATGCCCGCGTCGTCGCGCGCGTGCCGCCCGGCGGCGAGGCAACGGGCCTCGCGGCGGTGGTGGCGGGGATGATGGCGGCAGATCAGGGCTTGCCGGCTGACGGCATGGCAGGCGGGGACGCTGCGATCCTTGATGACACCGACGGAGACGGGCCGAGGCGCCTGGCGGCGGCGTTGCTGGCCGGGCGCAGCGTCACGGTCCTCGTCGGCGTCGACATCCTGAGATCTCCCGAGGCGCGCGCGACGCTGCAGCAATTGACCACTCTGTTGCGGATGCTGCGCGCCCTCGGCAAGGACCCGGCGCTGCAGTTCCTCTTCGACCGCGCCAATCAGCTGGGCGCCTGGGATATGGGCGTGCTGCCGACGCTGCTGCCGGGTCTGCGTCCGCTCTCCGATGATGCGGCGCGCAGGGCTCTCGAACAGGGCTGGGGTGCCGAAATCCCCTCCGAGCCGGGCTTGGATTTCGACGCCATGCTGGCGCTCTGCCAGAGCGGGCGGATGGGGGCGCTCTATATCGTCGGAAGCGACCCGCTGCTGGCCTATCCCGATCGAGATTTCGTCAGACGGGCGCTCAGCGCCGCCGATCTCCTGATCGTGCAGGACGCCTTCCTCACCGACACGGCGGAACTCGCAGACATCGTCCTGCCTGCAGCGGCCTATGGCGAGGAAAACGGCAGCTTCACCAATAATGAGGGCCGGGCCCAGAGGGTTCGCAAGTTCCGCGTGGCCCCCTTCGAGGCGCGGGGCAATCTGGCGCTCTTCGACTTCGTCGCGGCGCTCCGCAGCGAAGCCTGGCGGCCCTCAACCCAGGGCGAAATCTTCGACGAGATCGCCCGGCTGGTTCGGGCCTATCAGGGATTGACGCAGGAGGCGCTCGGCATAGACGGAGCCTTCACCAGAGCGATCCCAATGCCGCCTGTGGGCGAGCTTTTCGCCCCGCCGCCGATCGCGACAGCGGCTGACGGCCTCATGCTGATCACCGGCAACTGCCTGTTCCACAACGGCTATCTCTCCGAGCGCTCGGAGATCCTGAACACGGTCGCGGCCGACCCCTATGTCGAGATGGGCGCGCAGGACGCCGCGCATCTCGGCCTGTCGGAGGGGGATCAGGTAGTGGTGCGCTCCGCTTGCGGCGAGCTGACGGCGCAGCTCAAGCTCAACAAGCATTTTCCCGCGGGCCTCGTCTTCATTCCGGAAAACTACAGGGCGCTGCATCTCAACAGCCTGATGCGGCGGGGGGAATACCCCTGTCCGGTGGAGGTTCAGAAGGCGAACGCCGCCTTCGAGGCCGCTGCCACTGCTGTTCACGCTGTGGACGCCGAGAATCCGGGCGGCGCGCCCTGACCCGCCGGTCCGGCCCGTGGTCTCGCAGCACGTTCGAATCCTCAGCCCTCATCCTGAGACGCCATTCCCAACGGAATGGCGTCTCAGGATGAGGGCTCGGTAAACTCTCAACGATCTCAATGGTAGCCGGTGCCGGCGATGTAATCGTGCAGCACCTGCTCGGTGCGCAGCGATTCCTCTAGCCGATGCTTGACGACGTCACCGATGCTGATCACGCCGACCGGGGTGTCGCCATCCATCACCAGCACATGGCGCGTGCGCCAATGGGTCATGATCCCCATCACCAGGGGCAATCCGTCATCGATCGAGCAGGTCGCCACCTTGCGGTTCATGATCTCGGAAACCAGCATCATCGGCGCTTCGCTTCCGTATTCCGCCACGGCGTTGCAGCAGTCGCGCTCCGACAGCGCGCCCAGATACTCCCCGGGCGAACGGGCGACGACGACGAAGCCGATATTGTTGTCCCGGAACACGCGCAGCACGTCCACCATCGTGTGGTTCGGCGTGACCGCGATGATGTCGGGCGCCTTGCCTTTCAGAATGTCGCAGACAAACATCCGAGCCTCCTCCCTGTGCGCTCAGGCCTGAAAGCCTCTAGTCCTTCACCTTCGCCGGATATTCCGCCACCAATTGTAGCCTTGCGGCTCGCTCGTCTCGACCAGCACGCCGGCCTCGGTGTTCAGCCGTGCCGGAACCACGCCCCCGCCGGTGGCGGCCTTGCCGGGCTTGGCGAGCAAATCCTCGCGCCCGACCACCAGCTCGGCTGAGGAAAAGCTCGAGAATTCGTATTCCTGGCCAAGCGCGATCGCATCGGCCGGGCAGGCGTCCTCGCACAGGCCGCAGAATAGGCAGCGGGCCGTGTCGATCTCGAATTTGGCCGGGCGCCTGTTGCCCTTCTCGTCCTCATAGGGGACGACCTCGATGCAGTAACAGGGGCAGATCCGCGCGCAGAGCTCACAGGCGACGCATTTGATCTCGCCCGCTTCGTCGCGCTTCAGGAAATGATGCCCGCGATAGCGTGCATAGGGCAGCCATTTCTCCTTGTCGGGATATTGCATGGTCACGGGCTTGGAGACCATGTAGCCGAAGGTCAGCGCGAGCGCGTTCGCGAGATCGGCGAAGAACGCCCAGCCGATCCATGATCCAAACCTGTGGTCCATAGCGCGCGACATCGCCGCCTCGCTGGGGGAACGCCCTATCTGTCAAAGGAAAGCGATCCCGGTGATGATTATGTTCGCCAAGGACAGGGGAAGCAAGACTTTCCACCCGATCGCCATGAGCTGGTCGTAGCGGTAGCGCGGGAAGGTGAAGCGGAACCACATGAACAGATAGATGAAGACGGCGACCTTCAGTGCGAACCAGAGCAGCGGCGGCAGCGGGATGAACACGCCGTTCCAGCCGCCGAAGAACAGGATCACTGAAAGTACCGAGACCAGCAGCATGATGGCGTATTCGCTGACCATGAAGAAGGCGAAGCGGATGCCGCTGTATTCGGTATGGAAGCCGGCTCCCAGATCGCCTTCCGCCTCCGCCAGATCGAAGGGGATGCGCTGCGCCTCCGCCAGCCCCGCGACGAAGAACACGAAGAAGCCGATCGGCTGATAGACGATGTTCCAGACGCCCGCCTGTGCCCGCACGATGTCGATGAGGCTCATCGATTGCGCCAGCATGACCACGCCGATGACCGCAAACCCCATCGGGATCTCGTAGCTGATCATCTGCGCGCAGGTCCTCAGGCTGCCCAGCACCGCATATTTGCTGTTCGCCGCCCAGCCGCCGAAAATCACGCCATAGACCTCGATACCGATCACCGCGAAGACGAAGAGCAGCGCCACATTCATGTTCGAGGCGTAGAGCGTGATCTCGCGGCCGAGGACCGAGACGGTTTCGCCGAAGGGGATCGCGACGAAGACCACGAAGGGCGGGGCGAGCGCCAGGATCGGCGCGAGCTTGAACAGGAAGCGGTCGGCCTCAGCCGGGATATGGTCCTCCTTGGTCAGGAGCTTGATCCCGTCCGCCACCGGCTGCAGCAGCCCGTGCCAGCCGACGCGCATCGGCCCCATCCGCTGCTGGATATGCCCGGCGATCTTGCGCTCCAGCCAGGTCAGGGGCAGCGGCAGCAGCAGCAGGATCGCGATCAGCAGCGCGACCTTGAAGGCGATCAGGCCAAGGGCGAGGGCGAGTTCCATGATCCGCGCCGATCTCTCCAGCGGGCCATGGGCCGCGCTCGACGGCGAAACAGTTTTGGCAAGGATATCACGCTCTTGCCGCGATTGCCCATCTGCATCTCGCTAAGCAGATTCCGGAAAACTGTCCCACGGTTTTCCGACAAGAATCTGCGACAAGACAAAGGCCTCAGCAGACCATTCGTTGGCTTGCCAAGGAATGGTCTGCTGAGGCGGTTTGAGGAGGCTCCGCCGCTGGATTTGGGTTAATCTTGTCGCAGGCGGGCTTCCGGGAAAATGAGGGGCTGTAGGCAGCAGCGTCAGGGAGGTGCCCCATGCAACTCGGTTCAAGCAGCTTCGCGGCTGGCGCGACGATCCCGCGGCGCTTCACCTGCGACGGAGACGATGTTTCGCCGCCGCTCGACTGGAGCGGCGCTCCGGCAGGAACCCGCAGCTTCGCGCTTCTCTGCGATGATCCCGACGCTCCTATGGGAACCTGGCATCATTGGGCGATGTATGACATCGCGGCCGATCGCACCGCGCTGGAGGAGGGCGCCGCCAGCCGCTCCGGCTCCGGCGGCTTCAAGCAGGCGATCAATGATTTTCGCCGGCCGGGTTACGGCGGGCCCTGTCCGCCGCCTCGCCACGGCCCGCACCGCTATCATTTCCGGCTGCTTGCGCTCTCGGTCGATCATCTGTCCTTCGGCCAGGTTCCGGCATGCCGGGAGGTCGAGCGGGAGGCTCGCAAGCACCTCCTCGCCGAGGCGGTCCTGGTCGGGGTCTATGAGCGCAGATGATCGCAAGGAGACGACACGCGGCGACGATTGCCCGCGTTTCTTCTCTTCGGGAAGGCGAGGAGGGCGCGGACCTGAGCGGTCGCAGCGGCCTGCCTGAGAGGCAAAATGCGGATCGTTCTCTCCGGCGACGTGATGACCGGGCGCGGCATCGACCAGGCGCTTCGGAGGCAATGAACTGACGTCTGAAGGTGCCGCCACGCGGTCGGAAATGGTTCTGCGCTCTATTGCGCAACCTGGGAGACGGCCGACATCAGCTCGTCCGGGTTCGGCGCCCCGAACATGTAGCGCCCACCCTCCGGAACCTCGGTGAAGCACCAGCGGACGATGCCTTGCCGGTCCAGCAGGAACTGGCCGATAAGCTGACCAAGGCCTGTCGCTTTCATCTGCTCGTCGGCTTCGGTCACTTCGTAGCCGTCTTTCTGATCCAGATATCCCGACGCAGCAAGCGGATCCATCGGCCCGGGAGTCTCGCCCGGAATCTCGACCTGCATGCCCAGCACGGCAGCCATCGAGACCTTGTGTGGCCATGCCGTCTCGTTCTCCGTGAATTCGAGATTGGGGAGGCCAAAAGCCTGGTGCGAGGCTCGCCCGGGATCAGAGGCGGCAAGAAGATTAGGGATCGGATGATAGCGGAAATAGAGGCGTGCACGCTCAATCGGGGTGTTGACCACGGTCAGGCTCTCGACGCCCTTTGCGCGCAGGGCCGGGTCGAGTTGCGCCTGGGCGGCGATGTGGCGCCGGCAGAAGGCGCAATGCAGGCCGCGGAACAGACCGACCAATACCGGTTTTTGACCGCGAAAGTCGTCGATCGCGATCTTACCCTCGCGGGTAATTGCGTCGAGCACGACGTTCGGTGCCTTGTCGCCCGGTTGAAGAGGCCCCATGTCGGTGCGCACATACATATCGAGCCTCCTCCGTCCGTCAGTCGAGGAAAGGCAGCACCACCAGCGCTTCCGGATCGAGCCCATGCTGGGCGCAAACATCCTGCGCCAGGGAAAAGTAGCGGTCGGCCTCTGCCAGATTGTCGAGGTCGAGATTGAGCGTTGCGAGGCCATCATAGCATGGAAAAAGCAGCTGCGGTTCGCCTGTTTCGCGTGCGACTTCGAGCGCCTCGTTAAAGAACCGGGCAGCGATTTCGGTTTGTCCTTGGCACTGGTGGATTTGCCCGAGCACGATCAACGGTACCGACAAGTGCTCGCGCTGATCGAGTGCACGGTCGATTTCCACCGCTTTCTCGGCCGCCGGAACGCCCTCCGTCGGGCAGCGATCCGTAAACGTGCAGCAGGCGACCGCCAGATTGGTGAGGAGGCGCGCCTGGAAACCCAGGTCGCCGATACGCCGTGACACCTCGAGGCCGCGCCGGCAAACCTGGATTGCTCGGGCCGGGTTGATCGTCGTGTAGAGCACGCTGAGGTTGGTATAGCCGCGGCAGGCGGCGCCGGGGAGGCCCGCGGCCTCGGCCACCTGGATGCTTCGCTCCACCTCGCGCACCGCTTCGCTGTTCCGCCCAAGTCGCGCCAGCGCGACACCTTTGGTGTTGAGCGCTTCGGCAGTCGCAAGCGCTGCTTCTCGCTCGATTTCGGAGGCATGAGTGCCGGTCACGGCGCGCGCGAATTCGAGCGCCTCGTCGGCCCATTGCGCGGCGCGAGCGTGATCACCGGTCCGGAACGCCAGGTGACCGCGCTCCTGCCAGAGATGCGCCTGCTCAATCGGCGCGTCTGCTCCGTCGAGGAGCAGCGCGGCTTCGGCGTAGCGAGCTTCGGCCTTGTCGCGCTTGCCGGCATCCCAGAGCAGCCGGCCGATCTTGCGAAGAATTCGGGCCGACGCGACACGGTCGTCATTCTCGTGAAATGCCCGCAACACCGTCTCATAGTGCTCATGCGCCAAGCTTCGGCGACCGGCCGGACCACACAAGTCGGCAATGCGCTCGCCGAGTTGCAGGCTGAGCGGTGTCGGTTCGGTTGTCGCCAGAGCCGCGAGCGCCTGTTCGTAGAAGCGAAGAGCGTCATCGTTGGCATAGATCATGCGGGCGCGATCGCCGGCTTGGCGAAGGTAATGCGCACCTTTTTGCCGCGCCGCGCTCAGCCCGAAATGATGACCGAGCACGGTGAGATCCTCGAGCCTTTCGGGGTCCGCACCGCACAGGGCTTCGAAGGCCATGCCGATCTGCCCGTGCATTTCCTCACGCCGTTGCAGCAGGAGGTTCTGATAGATCACGTCCCGCAGCAATGTCTGCGTGAAGCGGTAGCCGTGTGAGGAGATCGAGCCTGCCCCGGCAACCTCCTGGATGATTTCTGCATCGCACAGCAGCTCGAGGCCCACTTCAAGCCTGGAGCGATCAGCGGTCACCGCTTCGAGAAGCGTCGCGTCGAAGCGCGGGCCGATGACGGCAGCTTCATGCGCGATCCGCCGCGCCTCCGAAGGTAGTCGGTCGACGCGGGTGAGCAACATCGCGTGAATTGTCTCGGGAATGCTGACCGCCGCTTCATCCGTCACCACCCGCCATTGCTGGCCGTCGCGCTTCAACACGCCGAGTTCGATCAGGCTGCGCACGATCTCCTCGATGAACAGAGGGTTGCCGCCGGCGCGCTCAAGGATCTTATCGGGGAGCGCGCCGGCGGAGCTTGCCCAGTCTTCGCCGAACAGCGCCGCCAGCAGGCGGCGTCCGTCGGTATCGCCGAGCTGCGACAACCTGAGCGCGGTATGGCTGATCCGGCTTGAGTCGAGATGGTCGTTTTCCAGTGCGGGACGATGCGTGACCACCAGCATCAGCCGTTTGCGCTCCAGCTTGTCCATCACGAAGCGCAATGCCTCGAGCGAGACGACATCAGCCCAATGCAGATCTTCGACGACGATCAGCAGCGGCGACAGAGACAGGCGCCGTTCGATGATCGTGCGGACTGCGTGGAGGATTTGTCGGCGCAGTTGTTCAGGCTCAACATGCTGCAAGGCGGCTTTGGGGTCACTCAAGCCGAGCACATGGTAGAGCAGCGGCATCAGCCGCTCCGGCTCCTCGCCTTCCAGACCTAGATCTCCCAGCAAGGCCGCGAGCTTCACGCGCATTTCATCGGGAGCATCGTTTTGCATGATCCCGGCAGCGCTGCGTACAACGGCGCCGATAGCGCCGTATGACTGTTCACCCAGCGACGAGCAGGCAGCCTGCCGCACGGCCACGTCTCGAAAGCGGTCCTCGCAGCCGACCCGGGCGACGAACTCGTTCACCAGTCGCGATTTCCCGATGCCGGCCTCGCCGACGAGGCGGAGAAGCTGCGCCGATCCAGCGCAGGCCCGGTCAAGGCTCGCCAGCATCTGTTGCAGCTCCGAATCGCGGCCGATCAGCGGCGTGCTGAGGCCGAGTACCTCAAGCCCGCGCGCTGGACGCGGTGAGGCGAGCGGACCACCCAGCCGATTCACCAATAGGCTGCCGGACCGACCGCGAAGCGTAACATCGCCGAGCGACTCGTAGGAGAAGGCATGCCGGGTCAGCCGGTAGGTAAGCGGACCCACGAGTATCTCGCCTGGGGCGGCCAGTGACTGCAGCCTTTGCGCCGTGTTTACCGTGTCGCCGGTCACTGAATAGGATTTCGCAGCGCCGACTCCCAATCCTCCAGCAACGACCGGTCCGGTGTTTATGCCGATGTGGAGCACCATCTTCGGGCACGCGGCAGCAGAGCTTTCGCCGAGCCGCGCAGTGCGAGCGAGCATGTCGCGGGCGGCGCGGAGCGCGCGTTCCGGATCGTCCTCATGCGCGACCGGTGCGCCGAACAAAGCGAGCAGGGCATCGCCGATGAATTTGTCGACGAAACCACCGAAGCTTTGGACCGCCGCGGTCAATTCCCTGAACAACTCGGTCTGCAGCGTCTGCACGACCTCGGGGTCGAGTTGCTCGCTGAGCGTGGTGAAGCCGCTGAGGTCGGCGAACAGGATTGTTACTGTCCGGCGATCGGCATCGGAGGCAAGGCGGACGGGCGCATGTCCCGTTTCGATTTCCGGAAGCGGTGGCGGCGGCCGGGGAGGCGACGCAGCGGTTCGGCTCAGCGCGGGCGCAGCCTGATGGATTGCGTTCGCCGTCGTGTGGGCTCCGCAATTCGGGCAAAATGCGAAATCCGGAGCGCAGGGATAGCCGCAGCTAGCGCATGGCGCAGGCTGGCGCAGGCCACATTTCGGGCAAAAAGTAAAGCTGCTCTCGATCTGGAAGCCGCAGCCCGAGCAATCCATCGACCAAGACCTCGCGGGGGCCGCAAAAGCATGGTCCTGCCTCACCCCTTGCCAAACGGCCGTTACAAGGTTGAACCGATAACGGTCAGCCCGCAAGCGGCGAGCTGACGCCGGTCAAGCATGGCTGGCTGTTGGCAAGGCGCTCCAGCCCCGACAGTCAATGCGTCTGGGATCGACCTTATGAAAGACGCCCGGTTTGAGCCGGGCGTCGTATCGAGGATTGCCGAACTTTTCCTACCATCGCGGCAACACTATGCCTCGATTTTCTCAGTAGGTCGAAGCGAAATTTTACTCAGTGACTGGCCTAAATTATTGATATTATTGTAGTCTGATTTGTGGATTCCAATGTCTAGCCCCCGGGCGACGCCGGGCTACTATCCACCGGCTGGCGGATGAAATGGCCTGGATTGACCTCGAGCAGCGCCGTCGGCGCTGCCTGCCAGCCGACCTTGCGGATCGGGCTCGGCAATTCGTCGACGGCGAGCTCGCGCCTGAGCCCGCGCCGGCGCGGGTCGGGGACCGGGACCGCCGCGAGGAGCTTGCGCGTATAGGGATGGCGCGGATCGGAGAAGACCGCCTCGCGCGGGCCGATCTCGACGATTTCGCCGAGATACATCACCGCGACGCGGTGGCTCACGCGCTCGACCACGGCCATGTCGTGCGAGATGAACAGATAGGCCAGGCCGAGCTCGGCTTGCAGATCGAGCATCAGGTTCAGCACCTGCGCCTTCACCGAAACGTCGAGCGCCGAGACCGCCTCATCCGCCACCACGAGCTTCGGCGACAGCGCGAGCGCGCGTGCGATCGCGATGCGCTGGCGCTGGCCGCCGGAAAATTCATGCGGAAAGCGCGCGCCCATCTCGGGCGCCAGCCCGACACGGCGCAGCAACTCGGCGACGCGTTCCTGCGCCTCGGTGCCCTTGGCGAGGCCATGCACCAGGATCGGCTCGGCCAGCGCGCTGCCGATGGTCTTGCGCGGGTTCAGGCTGGCGAAGGGGTCCTGGAAGATCATCTGCATATTGCGTCGGATATCGAGCAGGTCATGCTTGCCGAGCCGGGTGACATCGCGCCCGCCGAAGCGGACCGTGCCGGATGAGGGCTCGATCAGCCGCAGGATCGAGCGCCCGGTCGTCGACTTGCCGCAGCCGGATTCCCCGACCAGCGCCAGCGTCTCGCCGCGCTGCAGGGTGAAGGAGACGTTCTCGACCGCATGCACCCGGCCGCGCAGGCGCCCGAGCACGCCACCGCGAATGGCGAAACGGGTCGTGAGCTCGGAGACCTCGAGCAGTGGCGGCTCCCCGGCCTTCACCGTGTCGGCCGCTTCCACCGGCTTGCCGCGCACCTCGCCATGTTCGGGGTCGATGCGCGGGAAGCGCAGCGGCCGGGCATGGCCTTGCATGTCGCCGAGCTTGGGCACTGCCGCGAGCAGCGCCTTGGTGTAGCCATGGGCGGGGGAGCCGAAGACCTGCGAGGCGGGCGCGTCCTCTAGCTTCTTGCCCTTCCACATCACCACGACGCGGTCGGCGATCTCGGCGACGACACCCATGTCATGGGTGATGAAGAGCACCGACATGCGCTCTTCGTCCTGCAAGGTCTTGATGAGCTGAAGGATCTGCGCCTGGATCGTGACGTCGAGCGCGGTGGTCGGCTCGTCGGCGATGAGGAGCTTCGGCTTGCAGGCCAGCGCCGTCGCGATCATGACGCGCTGGCGCATGCCGCCGGAGAGCTGGTGTGGGTAGTTGTCGAAGCGCGTCTTAGCCGAGGGAATCCGCACCTTGTCGAGCATGCGCAGCGCCTCGGTCTTGGCCGCGCTGCCGGCGAGGCCGCGGTGGTAGCGCAGGGCTTCGGCGATCTGGAAGCCGACGGTGAGCACAGGGTTGAGGCTCGTCATCGGCTCCTGGAAGATCATCGCGACATCGTTGCCGCGGACCTTGCGCATCTCCTCCTCGCTGAGCGCGAGCAGGTCGCGGCCTTCCAGTGCGATCTTGCCCTGGATGCGGCCATTGGTGGCGGAAACCAGCCGCATGATCGAGAGCGCGGTGACGCTCTTGCCCGAACCGGACTCACCGACGATCGCGACGGTCTCGCCGGGGGCGACATCGAAGCTCAGATCCTCAACGGCCCAGCGCCATTGCCCGCCGACGCGGAAGGCGGTCTGCAGGTTCTGGACGGAAAGAACGGGGGCGCTCATCGCTCGCCCTTCAGCTTGGGGTCGATGGCGTCGCGCAGGCCGTCGCCGAGGACGTTGAGCGCGAAGACGACGATAAGGATCGCGAGGCTTGGCGCCAGCACCAGCCAGTAGCTGTCGAGGATGTTCTCGAAGCCCTCGCGGATCATGCCGCCCCAGGTCGCCGTCGGCGGCTTCACGCCGAGCCCGATGAAGGCGAGCGAGGCTTCCGTGCGGATCGCATTGGCGAGCCAGAGCGAGGCCATCACCAGGATCTCGGGAAAGATGTTGGGCAGGATGTGCCCGGCCATGATCCGCGCGTCGGAGAAGGCCAGCGCCCGGCCGGCGCTGATATAGTCGCGCTCCTTCACCGTGATCGTCGGCGCCCGCGCGATCCGGGCGAAGGAGGGGATCGAGGTCAGCGCGATCGCGATGGTGATGTTCTCCATCGACGGGCCGAGCATGGCGACGAGGATCAGGCCGAGGATCAGCGAGGGGAAGGCGAGCAGGATGTCCATCGCCTGCATCACCACGATGTCGAAGCGCCCGCCGTAATAGCCGGCGAGAAGGCCGATCAGCGAGCCGGCGACCATGGCGATGACGGTCGAGGCGATGCCGATCACCAGCGAGATCCGGGCGCCGTAGAGCAGTCGGGAGAGAATGTCGCGGCCGAAATAGTCGGTGCCGAGATAGTAGTCCTCGTGAGGCGGCTGGAGCCGCGACAGGATGTTCTGCTCCAGCGGGTCATGCGGGGCGATGACTGGTGCCAGCGCGGCGGCGAGGATCACGGCGACAACGATGGCAAGACCGACCCAGGAGGTCTTGTTGGCGTTGAAAGCCCCGATTGTGGCCTTCAGCCAGCGCAGCCGGGGCGGGGCGATGGGGGCGGTATCATGGACGGAGGTGCTCATGACAGCTTCACCCGGGGGTCGACGAGGGCGTAGGTGATGTCGGTCGTGATGTTCACCAGAACGACGATCAGCGTGTAGATCACCATCATGCCCTGCAGCATGGTGTAGTCGCGCTGGTTCAGCGCGCCGACGATCAGCTTGCCGAGGCCCGGCCGGTTGAAGACAATCTCGGTCAGCACCGAATTGCCGATCAGGATGCCGAGATAGAGCCCGACGATGGTGATGATCGGGATCAGCGCATTGCGCAGCGCATGCCGCCAGACCACAACGCGCCAGGGCACGCCCTTGGCGCGGGCGCTGCGGACATAATCCTCCTGCATCACCTCCAGCATGGCCGAGCGGGCGACGCGGGTGATGTAGGCCGCCATGATCAGCCCGAGATTGAGCGCCGGCAGCGCCATTGACTGGAACCAGGCAGAAGGCGAGCCCTGGCCGGCGCTGATTACCGGAAACCAGCGCAGCATGATCGCGAAGACGATCAGCAGGATGATCGCCGAGACGAAGGGCGGGAAGGAGAGGCCGATCAGCGAGGCGATGCGAGTGACGTAGTCCGGCATGCGGTTGCGATTGACCGCGGCCCAGACGCCGAGCGGCACGCCGATGATGATGCCGATCGCCATCGAGACCAGGGTGAGCTCGATCGTCCAGGGCAGGACGGCGAGAACCTCCTGGATCACCGGACGGCCCGTGACGAGGGAGACGCCCCAGTCGCCGCGCACGGCACCCGCGAGGAAGGAAGTGTATTGCTCGGCCATCGGCACATCGAGGCCGAGCCGCGTGCGCATCGCGGCGATGGCGGCGGCATCGGCCTGGTCACCGAGGATCACCTGCGCGGGATCGCCCGGCACGATGCGCACCACGACGAAGACAAGCGAGAGCACCGCCCAGAGCGTGACGACGGCGAAGCCGAGGCGTTTGACGAGGAAGGCGCTCATGATTTCGCCTCTGTCGACGGGGCAATGGATCGGAAGAACAGCACGTTAATCGCCTCACTCGGAACCATTACCGTCATCCCGGACAAGCCGCAGAGCGGCGCTGATCCGGGATCCATCGTAGAGCGCAGAGGCCTCCGATGGATCCCGGATCTCCGCTTCGCTGCGTCCGGGGTGACGGCGTTCCTCACCCCGGACACATGGCTCACTTGGTGAAGCGCGTCGTCTCCAGCACCGGCGGGCCGAGATTGAGCGAGGCCTTGAGCTCGTAGCCGAGGTCGAGGCTGTCCTTGTAGGCCCAGAGCTGCATCATCTCGTTGACCGGCACGGCACAGACCTCGGCGATGATCTTCTCCTGCGCCGTCTTCCACAGGGCGAGCTGCTTGGCCTTGTCCGTCTCGGAGCGGGCCTGGTCGATCTCGGCGTCGGCCACCTTGCAGTGCGAGAAATTGGTCACCGCAGTCGGCGTCTTCACGATCGCCCGCGAATGGAAGAATTGCGAGAGATAGACGTCCGCCACCGGGAAGCGCGCCGCCTGGAAATGCACGACCTGCGACAGGTCCTGCCGGATCTGCTGGTGGAAGGTCGCGTGCTCCACCGGCTGGATCTCCAGGGTGATGTTGGCGCGCTTCAGCAGGGCCTGCACCGCTTCGGTGAAGCTCAGCATCGAGGGCAGGGTGGTGTTGATCGCTTTGATGGTGATGCCGTTCGGGAAGCCGGCCTCGGCCAGAAGCGCCTTCGCCTTGGCGAGGTCATAGGGCAGGAGCGGCGCCTTCTCATCCGTGCCGAGATAGCCTGACGGCACCACCGAGACGGCCGGGCGCGAGATGTTCTTGCCACGGAACTGCCAGATCGCATTGCGGTCGATGGCATGGGCGATCGCCTGCCGGACTTTGAGGTTGTCGAGTGGCGGCTGGCTGGTGTTGAGGTGCAGCACCGACATCTCGGCCGGGCCCATCGCCACCACCTTGACGCCGGGCAGCGCATTCATGCGGTCGACCCAGGCCTGCTCCTGGCGACCGAGCATCATGTCGAGCTCGCCGGATTGGAAGGCGAGGTCGCGCGAGGAGTCGGAGGGGATGAAGCGGTAGAGGATCTCGGTCAGCTTCGGCTTGCCGCGGAAGTAGTTCGGGTTGGCGACGAGCTTGGCGTATTGCTGCGGCACATATTCGGAGAACATGAACGGGCCGGTGCCGACCGGCTTCTTGGCGAAGCCATCCTTACCCAATTCCTCGGCAGCCTTTTTACAGACCATGTTGCCCCCATGGTAGTTCATGACGATGCCGAGCAGGCTGGGGATCGGCTCCTTGAGCGTGATCTTGACGGTGTACTTGTCCGGGGCCTCGATCGACTGGACGGCGCTGTAGTCCGACGAGAAGGCCGAGCTTTCCTTGGTGGAGGCCCGCTTCAGCGAATAGACGGCATCCTCCGAGGTGAATTCACCATAGCCATGGTGGCACTGCACGCCCTGGCGCAGCTTGAAGCTCCATTCCTTGCCGTCGGGCGAGGCGGTCCAGCTTTCGGCGAGGTCAGGCTCGATGAATTCCGGCGAGAGCTCGCCGGGCTTGATCCGCACCAGCCCGTTGAACATCCATTGCAGCATCGCCTTGCCCGGCGTGCCGGAATTCAGATGCGGATCGAGCACGCCCGCATCGGAGCTTTGCATGCCGACGGTCAAGACGGTCTTCTGCGCGAGGGCCGGCCCGGCCATCAGGGCGCCGGCCAGCAAGGCGGCGAGGATCGAAACGGGTCTCTTCATGGCTCTTCCCCTGCTTTTGTCGTTGAGCGTCGATAATCGTGATCCGGCATCGGCCCGTCCGGGGAAGGTGGTTCCCCCGGTTCCGGCGCCGCTAAAGCGTGTCCTCCAGCCTGCAGTTGACCAGCAATTCCGCGACCGTGGCATTGTTGGGCAGCGCCAGGACGGTGGCAACCAGCTGCGCGAGATCGGCCGGCTGGGTCATCGCCTCCGGCGGCAATGCCGTGCTCGAAGCCGTCATGTCGGTGCGCACGAAGGAGGGGCAGAGCGCCGTCGCCCGCACGCCCTTGTCCCAGGCGATGCGCCGCGCCGCATGGTTGAGCGCGATCATTGCGTGCTTTGTCATATTGTAGGCGACATGGTCGTTGCGCACGCGCTTGCCCGAGAGCGAGGCGATATTGACGATGCGGCCGGTGCCGCACGCTTCGAGATGCGGCAGGGCGCAATGGATCAGGTTGAGCGGTCCCTTGCAGTTCGCGGCCCAGATCGCATCGAGCGCGGCTTCGTCGGGCGTGCGCAGCGTCATGGCGCTATGCATGCCGGCATTGTTCACCAGCCCGTCAATCCGGCCGAAGCGGGCTGCCGCCGCATCGACCCATGCGCGTTGGCTCGCCCAGTCGCCGGCGTCGTAGCGGGCGATATGGACGCGCGCGGCATCCCAGCTTGCGCTCATCGCCTTGAGGGAATTGAGGTCGCGCCCGCCCAGGCTGACGCTGTAGCCCTCGCCATACAGCACCTCGGCGACGGCGCGGCCGATGCCGCGATTGGCCCCGGAAATCAGGATGACGCGTCCCTTAGGCGGCAGCATGGCGGGCGGTGTCCTATCCGTGCAGGGTCAGTTCAGCGTCCCGTCGCCGGCCATCGGCGAAGCGGTTCAGCCGGAAGGGGGAAAGACCGAAGCGCGGCCGGCGCGACAGGGCGAGATCGGCCAGGATCTCGCCGGTCACCGGCCCGATGCCGAAGCCGTGGCCGGAGAAGCCGGCCGCGACGACGAGCCCGTCGAGGCCGGTATCGGCATCGATCGCGGGCAGGGCATCCGGCGTGAGATCGATCAGGCCGCCCCAGAGCCGGGCGATGCCGGCCTCCGCCAGCGCCGGCAGGATCTGTGTCGCGCGGGCGATCAGCGCCGCGACGTCGCGGCTGCGCGGGGCGAGCGAGGCCTCGTTCCAGCCGGCCGGATCATGCGGCCAGTCGCCGATGCCGGTGGTGACGCGCAGCCGCCCGTCGATCTCCTGCCGCCCGGCGCAATCCGCATTGGCAACGCCGAAGACCGGGGCGAGCAATGGTGGCAGCGGCACGCTCTGCATGACGCAGACAAGCTTGACGGAGAGCGGCAGGGCAAGCCCGAGCGGTTGCAGCAGCTCCGGCGTATGGATGCCCGCCGCCACGATGACGCAGCCGGTGGGGATGGTCTCGCCGGTCTGCGTTTCGACACCGGTGATCCGCTCACCCGCGCGGGTCAGCGCGCGAACCGGAACGCCCTCGCGGACGATCGCACCATGCCGGCGGGCGGCCTCGGCATAGGCGCGCACAGCCGGAACCGGATCGGCATGGCCGTCGCCCGGACAGAAGGAGGCGGCGAGAATGCCCGGCCCGATCGCAGGAGCCTTCGCCCGCACCGCCGCATTGTCGGGCAGGTACGCGATGGTCAGGCCGAGGTGGCTCTGCTGCTCCACCAGCTTCCGGATGACCTCGACTTCCGCCTCGGTGCGCGCCAGCCGCAGATTGCCCTGCCGGCGATAACCGGTCGGCGCGTCGAGCTCGGCGTCGAGACCGCCCCAGCGCTCGACCGCGGCCTTCGCTAGCGGCAGTTCGGCAGGGTCGCGTCCCGATTGGCGGACGCCGCCGAGCGTCCAGCTTGACGCCATTGCCGCCAGCCCGCGCGCTTCGAGCAGCGTCACGGAATGGCCCGCCCGCGCGATCTCGTAGGCGGCAGAAACCCCGCTGATTCCGCCTCCGACGATGACGACGTCCGGCATGGCAGCGTCCGGTTTCAGGAGAGATCGACGCTGATGCGCTGCTCGGGCTGGTCCGGATTGCGCCGCTTGTAGGCGGTCACCTCGAATTCGACCTTGAGCTCGGGCTGACCGAGCGGCGTGCAGGTCGTGGTGTTGGCCGGGTCGATGTCCTTGAACTTGCGGCCGACCACCTCGCCGACCGCCTCCATATCGGCAATGTCAGGCACGAAGACCTTGACCGCGACGACATCCTTCAGCGAGGCGCCGACGGCGGCGAGCGCGCCCTCGATGTTGCAGAAGGCCTGCTCCGCCTGCCCCTTGGCGTCGGACGCGATAGCGCGGGTCTTGTAGTTCCGCCCCGCGGTGTTCGAGACGAAGATCATGTCGCCGGCGACGACCACCCGCGAATAGCTGTTCAGCGTCTCGTATTTGCTGCCGGATTTGACTTTGACGATCTCGCTCATGACGGCCTCCGGAAGGGGCGACCTGCGCTGCCGGATGGCTCGGACCGGAAGGCATCCAATCGCAGGAATTGGTATATACCATTCGAGTTGTTTTGGGCTGTCAAGGACGTGCTCGCTCGGAAGCGTCGCGCGGCCTGATCGCACTCGATGCCTCGCCGGCGAGCGCTGCAGGGACATGATGTTTCTGCAGCTGGATCAGCTCCGCAAGACAACACGCGAGTCGCGCGGCTCGCGCGAAACGGTCCTGCTGGATCCGCATTTTTCTTCCCATTTCCGCTCACCGCGCATCCGACCATGAAACGCTGCGGAAGCATTGACAACTTGGTATATACCAAATCATTCTTCCCGTTCGGCGCTCAAGCCGCCAGAACAGGGAGGGGTATTCGATGGTGTCGATCTCTCGCCGCAGCCTGCTCGCCGCCGGCGCAGGCTTGCCTCTCCTGGGACTGCGAGCCCAAGCCCAGGCCGGGAGCAAGGTGCTGCGCTTCGGCCTGTCGAGCTTTCCGCCCAGCCTGCAGCCCTGGCTCCATACCGGTACGGCCGCGCTCACGGTCAAGCTGCTCGTCTTTCGGGGGCTGACCGGCTTCGACGAGCGAGGCGAGGTGAGGCCCGAACTGGCCGAGAGTTGGGAGCGCGAGGGTGAGACCGGCTGGGTCTTCAAGCTGCGCCAGGCGAGCTTCCACAACGGCAAGCCGGTCACATCCGAGGATGTGAAATGGACGCTGGAACAGGTCGCCGCGCCGAATTCGACGGCCTTCCTGAAGGCTGAGTTCAGTGGCGTCGAACGCATCGAGACCCCCGATGCGCGCACCGTTCGCATCGTCATGAAGCAGCCGACCGTGACGTTGCCGATCTGGCTCGCCAGCCCGCATATGCCGATCATCGCCAAGGATTCGATCGAGGGCCGGGCCGGGCTAGGCGTCGGCGCGGGGCCGTTCACGATCAAGGCGCAGGAACGCGGCGCCTCGATCGAGGTCGGCAAGTTCGACAAATATTACAAGCCGGGCCAGCCGAAGCTCGACGGCATCAGGCTCGTCGCCTATGCCGACGAAAACCTGCGCGTCGCCGCGCTCCAGGCCGGCGATGTCGACCTCATCGAATACGTGCCCTGGCAGTCCATGGGTACGATCGAGAAGGATTCCCGCCTGCGGCTCGTCGCGGTGGATGGCCCCTTCATGGGGTTGAATTTCAACGGCGGGGCCGGCCCGTTCAAGGATGTGCGGCTACGCCAGGCGGTCGCCCATGCCATCCGCCGCGAGGATATCGTCCAGGCCGCCTTCTTCGGCCGGGGCAGCAAGCTGGAAGGCATCCCGATCCCGCCGAGCAGCCCCTATTTTGACAAGGCCCGTTCGGAATACTGGAACTACGACCCGGCCAAGGCGAAGAAGCTGATGGCCGAGGCCGGGGTGCCGAACGGCTTTTCCTGCACGCTGCTGTCGACGGCGCAGTACGGCATGCACAAATCGACCGCGGAGGTCGTGCAGGCCAATCTCGCCGAGATCGGCATCGAGGCGAAGCTCAACCTGCCCGACTGGGCCGCGCGCGTCGATCTGGCGGGGAAGGGGCGCTATGACTTCATGGTGCAGGGCACGACGGCAGACAACAACGATCCCGATGGGCTCGCGCCGCTGATCGACGGCGACCTGCCAGCCAATATGGCACGAAGCTGGCAGCTTCCGACGCCGGAGATGCATGCCCTCTTCGCCAAGGGGCGAGCGGAGTTCGACCCCGCCAAGCGCAAGGCGGTCTATGCCGAGCTGGAAAAATACGCCCTGGAACAGGCTCCGCTCGTCGGTCTCGCCTGGCGCGCGCAGGGCTATGCCATGGTCACGGGCCTGACAGGCTTCAAATGCTATCCGGGTGGAACGAACTTCTACTCGGCCTATTCGCTCGACGAGGCTGCGCTCTCCTGAGGGGCGGTAATCCAACAGATCTTGCCGGCTTCCCCGTCATTGCGAGGAGCGTAGCGACGAAGCAATCCAGAGGGACTGGGTGAGACGTTCAGTCCGGTCCCCCTGGATTGCTTCGCTGTGCTCGCAATGACGGTGGCGGCTTCGAGAACCCTTCGCTCACCCCGCGCGAGTTGTCCGCTCTAGCCGCGCGAAGCGTTCCAGCCGGAAGGGTTTTGGATCGATCATCGGCGTACGGCCGCTGACCAGATCGGCGATCAGCCGGCCTGCGCCGGGCCCGATGCCGAAGCCATGGCCCGAAAAGCCGCTGGCGATGAAGAAGCCGGGCAGGCGCGGCACCTCACCGATGACCGGGACGGCATCGGGCGTGGCGTCGATCAGCCCGCCCCAGCTCTCCTTGACCTTCAGATTGGCGAAGGCGGGGAAGGCGGCCGTCAAGTTGCGCCGCGCCTCCTGGAGGATGGACTCGGACGGTTTCGGGTCGAGGATGCGCATGCGCTCGAAGGGCGTTTCCGCGTCGAGCGACCAGCGCCGCTTTGTGCGGGTTTCCGCCAGGAAACGGTCGCCGAACCTGAGCCGCAACTCATGACGCTGCTTCACGAGCGAGGGCAGGAAATCGAAGAACAGCCGGAAACTGTCCGGCACGATCTCGGCGACGCTCGCGCCCCGATGGGCGATGGTGTAGCCGCCGTCCTGCCGCTTGCGGAAAGCGAAGTCCGAGGCACCGACGGCGTGAACGGGCGGGCCGTCCAGAGGTTCGGTCCGGAACACCGAGCCCAGGATCTTGAGCTGCGGAAAATCGATGCCGAGATTGCCGAGGAACAGCCGCGACCAGGCGCCGCCCGCCAGGACGACGCGCTGGCAGGCGATCGGGCCGCGCTCGGTGACGACGCCGCTGACGCGCCCGCCTGCGGTCTCGATACCGCGCACCGCGCAGCGCGTGAGGACCGTTCCGCCATGGCGGCGCAACGCCTGCGCCATCGCCGGCACGGCCTTCTGCGGCTCGGCGCGGGCATCGCTCGGGGTGAACAGCGCCCCGGCGAAGGCGCGCTTGCCGCCGGGTAGGACGGCGTCGATCTCGCGCGTGCTCAGCAGCCGCGAGTCGAGCTGGTAGGATTTGGCGTGGTCGAGCCAGGCCTCGTGCTCGGCCAGCTTGGCGGCCGTGTCGGCGACATAGACGATGCCGGAGCGGGTGAAGCCGGTATCGCCTCCGACCAGCCGGTCCATGTCCTCCCAAAGCCGCATGCTTTCGAGGCCGAGCGGGATCTCGCCGGGGTCGCGCCCCATGACGCGAACCCAACCCCAGTTGCGCCCGGACTGCTCGTGGCCGACCTCGCCCTTCTCGCAGACGGTGACCGAGATGCCCTCGCGTGCCAGGAAGAGCGCCGTGGTGATGCCGATGATGCCGCCGCCGATCACGACGACGTCGCTGGCGGTCGGAAGGGACGGGTCCGGTTCTATGGTCTCGATGGTAATGCCCATCACGGTGGCTCCGGCGGCGAGAAGGAAGGGGCGATGGAGGCGGGTTGACCGGTCGCCCGCAGCACAACCGGCCGATCCGGGGGGCGCTTATGGGCGGGAAGGGGGCGCGGAACTGCGGAAGACGACGTGATGGGGATGGTTGACCGATCGCATGTATTCGACAGGCCGGCCGTCTCCGTCGCGCGCCACGATCCGCAGGACGAGCGTCGGCGAGCCCGGCGCCAGCGCGAGCGCCTGAGCCTCACGTTCCGTCGCTGTGCCGACGCTGATCTCGCGGTCGCGGATACTGATCTCGATGCCGTAGCGCTGTCGCAGCAATTCGTAGAGAGACTGGCCGCTGAGCAGGTCCTCGGCCGTCAGGCCAGGGACGCGTTGCATCGGCAGATAGCTCGTCTCGATGCAAAAGGCTTCGTCGTTCACGCTCCGCAGCCGGCGGGCCATGATCAACTCCGTGCCCGGCGGCACTTCGAGACGCTGGGCCACGCTTTCGGTCGCGGCCTCCTCGGCGAAGTGCAGCAGCTTGCTGCCGGGCTCGCCGCCGGCGTTGCGGATGATGCGGGTGATGCCGAGGGAAGCCGGCGCATCGATCGGCCGCGACACCTGGACCAGGGGGATCCGCGTACCGCTGGTGCCGTTGCGCTCCAGGACATTGCGCTCGACCAGCCGGTCGATCGCCTTGCGGACCGTCATGCGGTTGATGCCAAGCGTTTCGGCGAGGGTCCGTTCCGAGGGAATCCGGTCGCCCGGGCCGTAATCCGGCCCGCCGATGAGGTCGAGGAGATAGTCCTGCACCTCGACATAGATCGGTTTCACCCGCTTCAGCGGCTTGGGCATGCCTTGCGTCTCTGGGTCGTGTGTCTCTATCGGCGGTCGTCCGTGCCGTGGCCCGCGCTCTGCATCTTTAAGGCGAAACGCCCTCGGGACGCTACTGTCCGAAGAGGGCGCGCAGCCGAAATTGGAATAGTCTTGACAGATATTGGTATATGGAATTGGTGTATACCAATTCCATCGCCCTTTGAAAGCCGTTCGGAGCCTTCCATGTCCATCGCCTTCGACCGCGGCACCGTTCTGTCCGGGCTGGAGCCGACACGTGCAGCACTGCCGGCGGCCTTCGCGCTAGGGCAGGAACTCGCTCCGCAGATCGACCGCGTCTATCTGGTCGCCTGCGGCTCGGCGAACCGGGCCATGCTCGGCATCCAGTACTGGCTCGAGCGCTATTCGCCGGGCATCGAGGTCCGGCGTTATTTTCCGGCCGAGTTCATGGCGATCGACCCGCCGCGGCTCGATGAGCGGACGCTAGTGCTGCTCGCGTCGAAATCCGGCACGACGCCGGAAACCGTGGCGGCCGCTCATTTCCTCAAGGACAGGCCCTGTCAGATCGTTGCCTTCAGCCAGTATGGCGACAAACCGCTGGCGCAGGCGGTGCCGCAGCATTTCCTCGTCGGCAGCACCAGCGAATCCTTTGCCGCCATGTTCATGCTGATGCAGGCGCTGATCGGCGGCCTGATGACCGCGAGGGAGGGCTGGCCGCTCGGCGCCAAGCTGCTTGCCTCGCTCGATGCGCTCCCTGCGGCGATGTGCGATGCGGCTGAGCAGAACGAAGCGCGCGCGGCGGCCGATGCCGTTACTTATGCGGGTGATGACCACATCTACCACGTCGCCTCGGGGCCGGGCTTCACCACGGCCTACGTCTTCGGCGTCTGCATCCTGATGGAGATGCTCTGGCTGCACAGCTATCCGATTGAGGCGGCCGAATTCTTCCACGGCCCCTTCGAGATCGTCGATCGCGAGACGCCGCTGATCCTGATCACCGGCGAGGATCCGAGCCGGCCGCTGATGGAGCGGGTCGTGAGCTTCTGCGACACCTATGCCGGGCGCGTGATGAAATACGATTCCCGCGACTTCTCGATGAGGGGCATTGACCCGGAAATCCGTGCCATCGTCGCGCCCTATATCCTGCAGGCGGCGCTCAAGCGCATGTCGGCGCATCTTTCGGTACTCCGCAACCAGCCTCTCACCACCCGCCGTTACATGTGGAAGGTGGCGTACTGATCTGGGAGTTGCCGCGATGGCGCACAGGCTGCTCGGACTGGGGGACAATACGGTCGACACCTATGTCGATCGCGGCCTTCAGTTCCCGGGCGGCAATGCCGTCAACGTCGCGGTGCAGGCGAAGCGGCTCGGCGCCGAGACGGGCTATCTCGGCTGCTTCGGTTCGGATGCGGCCGGTACGCTTCTGAGCGATGCGCTGACACGGGAAGGCGTCGACATCGCGCGCTGCCGGATCAGGCCCGGGCGCAACGCCCGCGCCTTCATCGGACATCATGGGCAGGACCGGCGCTTCCTGCGCTCCGAGCGTGGCGTGCGCGGCGACTGGGGATCGTTCGACGGTGACGACCTCGCCTATATCGCCAGCTACGATATCGTTCATTCCAGCATCTACAGCGAGCTCGGCGACGCGCTTTCGGTCGTCCGCGGCGCGGCCCGGCGGCTATCCTATGATTTCTCGGAACGCTGGACCGACGAGAACCTCGCCGCGACGTTGCCGGCGGTCGATATCGCCTTCCTGTCGCATCCCTCCGCATCGGACGAGGAGTGTCGCGCGCTGCTGACGCGCTGCATCGGGCTGGGGCCGGGGATGGCGGTGGCGACGCGCGGCGCGAAGGGGGCGATGGCGCTCGCTTCCGGCAGCTTCCATGCGCAGGGAGCCACCCCTGCATCCGTGGTGGATACGCTCGGCGCCGGCGACGGTTTCATCGCCGCCTGTCTGCTGGCCATACTGGATGGAGCCGGCATGGCCGCCGCATTGGCTGCCGGGGCCGGCCACGCGGCGCAAGTCTGCGGCTATCAGGGCGGTTTCGGTCACGGCGTGGCGTGGTCGCACACGGAAGCGGCGGCGCTGTAACGGGAGGAAGGCAGAGATGGCGTGGCGGATCGGGATCGACTCCGGGGGCACCTTTACCGATGTCTGCCTGTTCGATGACGTGACCGGCATGGTCGCCGTCTGGAAGGTACCGTCGACGCCTGACGATCCCTCCCGCGCGATCGCGCGCGGCACGCAGGAAGGCGTCGAGCGCGTCGGCGCGAGCCCCGGCGACATCGTCTATTTCGGCCATGGCACGACGGTCGGCACCAATGCGCTGATCCAGCATCGCGGCGTGAAGACAGGCCTGGTCACCACCGAGGGCTTCCGCGACCTGATTGAGATCGGCCGGCAGAAGCGGCCCGATCTCTACGATCTCCAGGCGGACAAGGCTCCGCCGCTCGTCACCAGGGATCTGCGCTTCGGCGTCGCTGAACGGGTCCGCCATGATGGTTCGGTCGAAACGCCGCTGGACGCGGGCGCTGTTCGCCAGGCGGCGCGGGCGCTGAAGGAAGAGGGCGTCAAGGCGGTCGCGATCGGCTTTCTCTACGGCTTCGTCAGGCCGGAACACGAGGCGGCCGCCAAGCGCATCGTCGCGGAGGAGTTTCCCGAAGCCTTCATCTGCGCCTCGCATGAGGTCGCGCCCGAGTTCCGCGAATACGAGCGCATCTCGACCACGGTGGTCAATGCCTATCTCGGGCCGGTGATGCAGGGCTATATCCGCCGCCTCGCCGAGCGGCTGAAGGAGCTGGGGCTCAAGGCGACGCCGCATCTGACGCAGTCCAATGGCGGCGTCATCGGCTTCGACATGGCGGCGCGGTTGCCGGTGCGGACGGTGCTGTCCGGCCCCTCGACCGGTGTGGTCGCGGCGCAGGCGATCGGCGCGATGATCGGCATCGAGAACCTGATCACCTTCGACATGGGCGGCACCTCTTCCGACGTGGCCCTGCTCAACAATGGCGAGGCGAAGCTCGCCTCCGAAGCCAATGTCCACGGCTATCCGATCAAGGCGCCGATGCTCGACATCCATACGGTCGGGGCCGGCGGCGGCTCGCTCGCGGCGATCGATTCCGGCGGGCTGCTCAAGGTTGGGCCGCGCAGCGCCGGCGCCGATCCCGGGCCGGTCTGCTACGGACGCGGCGCGACGGAGCCTGCCGTAACCGACGCTAATGTCGTGCTGCAGACGCTGAACCCGACGCATCTGCTCGGTGGCCGCATGGCGATCGACCAGGAACTGTCGAAACAGGCGATCGGCCGGCTGGCCGACAAGCTCGGCCTCGATCTGATGGCAACGGCGCAGGGCATCATCTCGGTCGTGACCGCCAATATGGCCAAGGCGATACGCGTCATCAGCGTTCAGCGCGGGCACGATCCGCGCGACTATGCGCTGGTCGCCTTCGGCGGGGCAGGGCCGTTGCACGCTGCGCGCCTCGCGCGCGATCTCGACATGAAGCGTATCGTCGTGCCGCGCAATCCCGGCATCGGTTGCGCGCTCGGCCTGCTCCTGACCGATCTGCGCGCCAACTTCGCCACGACGCGGCTGGCGAAGCTCTCCAATGCGCTGATCCCGGATATGGCGGACATCTTCACCGCCTTGCAGGAGCAGGCGGAGCACTGGTTCGCGGAGGAGGGCGTGGCGTCGGGCGATCGCCGGCTGAAGCGCACCGCCGATCTGCGCTATCACGGCCAGAACTACGAGCTCGCCATCGACGTGCCGGAGGGGCCGATCACGCCGGTGACGATCGCCGCGCTGGCCGAGGGCTTCGCCCAGGCCCATAAGCGGCTCTACGGCTTCGTTGCGGAGGGCGAGACGGTGCAGCTCGTGACCTATCGCGTCGAGGCGGTGGGCCTCGTGCCGAAGGCGGCGTTCCAGCCTCAAGCCGATGCCGGGCCGGAGTCGGAGCAGGCTGTCATCGGCCGCCGCGAGGTCTGGTTCCCCGAGGCCGGCGGCTTCGTTGCCTGCCCGATCTACGACCGCGACAGGCTGAAGGCCGGCAACCGCATTGCGGGTCCCGCGATCATCGAGCAGATGGATTCGACGACCGTGCTGCTGCCCGGCATGACCGCGACGGTCGAGCCCTATCTCAACCTGATCCTGGAGATGCCGTGATGAATGTGAGCGCATCCGTCAGCGTCGATCCGATCACCGTCGAGGTCATCGGCTCCGCCTTCGCCTCCATCGCCGAGGAGATGGGCGAGGCGCTGGTCAAGGCGAGCTATTCGACCAACATCAAGGAGCGCCGCGATTGCTCGACCGCGCTGTTCGACGCCGAGGGGCAGACGCTCTGCCAGGCCGAGCACATCCCGATGCATCTCGGCTCCTTCATCGGCATCATCCCGCATATCCTGAAGCGCCATCCGGTCGCAGAAATGAAACCGGGCGACGTCTTCATCGGCAACGACGCCTATGAGGGCGGCGGCACGCATCTGCCCGACATCGTGCTGGCCGAGCCGGTGTTCCACGAAGGCGTCATGATCGCCTGGGCGGTCAACACCGCGCACCACTCGGATTTCGCCGATCGCGGCCACGCTCACATCTATCAGGAGGGCCTGCGCATCCCGCCGATCCGCCTCTATGACGGCGGCGTGCTGATGAAGGACGTGCAGGAGCTGATCCTGCTCAACTGCCAGGTCCCGCGCGAGCGCCTCTCCGACCTGCGCGCCCAGATGGCCGCGAACCGCCTCGGCGTCGAGCGGCTGCGCGCGCTCTGCGACAAATACGGCCGCGGCACGGTGCTGGCCGCAGGCAAGGCGCTGCAGGATTATGCCGAGCGCAAGATGCGCGCTGGCATCGCCTCGATCCCGGACGGGGTCTACCGCTTCTCGGATTCCTTCGACAATCCAGAGATCGACACGCCGCTGACCTTCTCCGTCGAGATTACCGTCAAGGGCGAGGAGATGATGCTCGCCTTCGACTCGCCGCCGCAGATGCGCGCCGGCTTCAACATGGTCTACACGGCACTGCTCTCGACGGTGTACTACGCCGTCAAGACGGTGGCCGACCCGACGATCCCGCCCAATGCCGGGCTGGCGCGGCCTCTGACCGTCACCGCGACGGAAGGAACGGTGCTCAATTGCGTGCATCCCGCCGCGGTCAACGGCCGCATCGCTGCTTGCCAGCGCGTGGTGGACCTCATCCACGGCGCCCTGGCGCAGGCCGTGCCGGAGCGAGTGATCGCGGCCTGCTCGGGTGCGGTGGCCGCGGCGACCTTCGCGGGTGAGCAGCCAGGCAGCGGCGAGCTCTGGGTCTATCTCGAGACGATCGGCGGCGGCTCCGGCGCACGGGCGCACAAGGATGGGCTCGACGGCGTCCATGTCCACATGACCAACACCTCGAACCTGCCGGTCGAAGCTCTCGAGGTCGAGTATCCGCTGACCTTGCTGCGCTACGAGCTGGTCGACGGCTCGGGCGGAGCGGGACGCCAGCGTGGCGGCATGGGGCTGCGGCGTGTCTACCGGGCAGAGGCGCCGTGCCGGCTCAATCTCGACAATTCGCGCCTGACCACCCGCCCATGGGGTCTTGCCGGCGGCGGGCCGGGGCAGGGCGGTGCCTTCCGCTTCAGCGAAGGCGTGGAACCCTTCGTCAAAGGCGACGGTGCGCTGGAGGCCGGGCAGATCGTCGAGATCATCACGCCGGGGGGCGGTGGTTATGGCCCACCAACCGAACGGAGTGTCGAGCTGCAGGCGAAAGACCGCGCTGAGCAACGCTACTGAACCGGGATGCTTCAGCTCGCCTAGGGTCTGTCCTCGCCTCTCACGGGCTGCCAGTCAGTCGCCGGAGGTCTGCGATCGCGCCGATACGCACTCGTCGCAAGCCTTGGCCACCAGAAACGAAGTTCTTCGATCCATCCTGCCGGCATATTGTGCACGCTTGCCAAAAGGCGGAGGCAACTATGCGAGCATTTTTGGTCGTGCTTCTCTGCACGGCGATATCGACGGCAAGCTCGGCGGCAGACACCCTGGCACGGGCTCGCGAGACAGGTACATTGCGGCTTGGCTTCCGGGTTGATGCACCGCCGTACTCCTATCGTACGACCAGAGGGGATCCTTCCGGATATATCGTCGATCTCTGCCGCGAAGTCGCTGCCGGCGTGAAGAATACGCAAGGTATCGCTTCACTCAAGATCGAATATGTCGAGGTCTCGTCCACGGATCGCCTGGAGGCGCTGCGGGATGGGAGGATCGATATTCTTTGCGACCCAACTTCGATGACCATGTCGCGTCGCGCCATCGTTGATTTTTCGCTCCCGACCTTCATTGATGGCGCCGGAGTCCTTCACCGGGTCAACGAAGTCGTCCGCCTTGAGGATCTGCGCGGCAAAAAGATTGGCGTTCTGCGGAGCACGACGACCGAGGAAGTCCTGAAAGCGACGCTGGCGCAACTCGGAATCCAGGCCGAGATCGTTCCGATGCAGACTCATCCAGACGGTGTCCGGAACCTATCCGCGGGAAAGATCGACGCATATTTCGCGGATCGCGGCATCCTCAGCTATCATGTATTTAACAGCCCGAACCGCTCCGGTATGAAGCTTTCCGACCAGTATTTCACGTTTGAGACCTATGCGCTGGCCCTGCCGCGCGGCGATGAAAGGCTGCGCTTGCTTGTCGATGCCACGCTGGCGGAGCTCTATCGCACGGATCGTGTGAAGGAGATTTATGCCCGTAGCTTCGGAAGCTTCCCGCCCGATCAGTTTACGCGTGCCCTCTTCGTCATCAATGGCGTGCCGAAGTAGCGCGGGACAGGGGATATTACACCTGCCGATGACGGGCCCTAGATAGCCGCGTGTCCTATCGGACGCGGTAACGGCGATCTATGTAATTGTTATCGCATCGGATTTTTCCGAAAAGTGGATTCCACTTTTCGGAAAAATCCGATGCGATAGCAGGCATCATCGCCGAGCCGGCGGCGATGGCCCGGTACCTCGCCGACTGGCATGTTGCCGGTATGTGTTGGCATGGCCCTGTGACGACCAAGGCCTTAGCCGTTATCGAGCTGAACCGGAACGCCACGGAGCGGGCAACGGAAAGTTACCCAGTGGCAGGCCCCGCCTGTCGCGCAGGGCGTCCATGGTCAGACGGTTCCCGCGTCGACGATGAAGTTCTGGCCCGTGCACATGCGCGCTGCGTCGGAAGCAAGGAACAGGATCATCGCGGCGATGTCCTCGGGCTCGATCGCGCCCTTGATCGCCTGTTGTTCTTGCGCCTGGGCCCAGCGTTCGGGTGTCAGGCGCTCGGCGCGCTGGCGCGGCGTCATCACCCAGCCGGGCGTGACGCAGTTGACGCGGATACGGTCCGGCCCGAGCTCGCGCGCCAGCGAACGGGTGAGGCCGATGACCGCCGATTTCGCCGTGGTGTAGGCAATCAGATCGGCCGAGCGTTTCATCCAGGACGTGGAACTCAGATTGACGATCGCGCCGCCGCCGAGCGCCGCCATACCGGGCGCAAGCTTCTGGGCAAGGAACATCATCGGCCGCAGGTTCACGGCGAAACGGTCGTCCCAGTAATCCGGCGTCACGCTCGCAAAGGCGTGCCGCTTGTCATGGCCGGCGTTGTTGACGAGGATCGCGGCCGGGCCGAGCCTTGCCCCCAGGGCATCGGCCGCTGCCAGCGCGGCATCGATGTCGCGCAGGTCGGCGTGGGCGAAGGCAACTTCGGCGCCTGTTGCCCGCAACTCGGCTACGAGCGCTTCACCGGCATCGGCCGCGATGTCGATGAAGCCGACGCGGGCTCCCTGGCGAGTGAACGCGACGACCGTGGCGCGGCCAATTCCGTCGGCCCCGCCTGTGACCAGGACGCTGCGACCCTTGAGATCCGGATAGATGGCTTCCAGCGTCATCCTGCAAACCCTGTCGAGGGCAGGCCGGGGACGGGGGCCGGCGCGGCGAAGAGGCCGCCGGAGAAGGGCGCTTCAGCCAGCACGCGGGAAGGCAGGCGGATGCGCGCCGTGGTGATGAAGAGGGTCGAGAGGTCGGCCCCGCCGAAGGTCAGGCTGGTCGGGCGCGGCACGGGCAGGCGGATATCGCGGTCGCGGCGACCGTCCGGCGTGAAGCGCCGCACGCGCCAGCCATCCCAGAGCGCGCACCAGATGAAGCCTTCGCTGTCCACCGCCAGGCCATCGGGGCGGCCCTCGGCCGGGTCGATCTCGGCGAAGATGCGGCGCCCGGAGACCGCGCCCGAAGTCATGTCGAACGCATAGGCGTAGATGCGGCCAGGCGCGCTGTCGGTGAAGTAGAAAGTGCGGCCGTCGGGGCTCCAATCGAGGCCGTTGGCGACGCGGAAGCCGCTATCGGCGCGCTGCCAGCTCAGATCGCCGCGTATCATGTAGAGCGAGCCGGTGGGCCTGGCTGCATCGAGGCTCATCGAGCCGGCCCAGAGCCGGCCTTGCCGGTCGCATTTGCCGTCGTTGAAACGGTTGTCCGGCAGGTCGGCCTCGGGGTCGACGAGCGGGGACAGGGCGCCGCTGGCGAAATCGAAGCTTTCCAGCCCCTCCTGCGTCAGCGCCGCAAGCCCGCCCTGCTGCCTTTCGATGACAGCGCTGACGAGGCGCGGCAGCCGCACCTCCTGGTTGGTGCGCGTCGCCGGATCGAAGCGGTGGACGGCCGGTGCCAGGATGTCGACCCAGTAGAGGCGCTGCTCCGCCATAGACCAGAGCGGGCCTTCTGCCAGATGCGCGCCCCAGGGCAGGACGCATTCGGCGTCGCTGTCGCTCTGCCGGTGGGCTGGGGAGGGCGGCGCGATGTTAACGGGCATGGCGCCGACATTGCCGGAGATCTGGCGCGCCGCCGCCATCAGGTCGCGCCCCGTCGTGAGCAGGCGGTCGCTGGAGAGCCGCGCCGCCGGGCCGAAGATGCCGATCGCGGCGATGGCTCGGCCGGTATGGTCGAAGATCGGCGCCGCCGCCGAGGAGACGCCGGGGACGTGCTCCTCCTGCGAGACGGCATAGCCGCGCGCCCGGGCGAGGGCGAGATCGGCGAGAAGGGCTTCCTCGTCGGTGATTGTGGCGGGGGCGTAGCGTTCGAGCTTGATCCGGTCGAGCAGGGCGCGGCGCTCATGTGGCTCGGCGAAGGCGAGGAGCGCCTTGCCGCCGGCGGTGCAATGGAGAGGTGCGCGCCTGCCGGCCTCGATGCGGAAGCCGAAGGCGCCGCCGCGGCTGCGCTGGTCGATATAGAGCACCTCGCCGCCATCGATGGCGCAGAGCGCGACCGTTTCGCGCGTTTCCTCTGCCAGCCGTTCCAGCATGGGGGCGGCGGCGCCGCGCAGATCGAAGGATTCCCAGACGCGATGGGCGAGTTCGAACAGCCTGTGGCCGAGCCGGTAGGTGTTGTCGCTGTCTTCGTGCCGGATCAAACGGAACAGCAGCAGCGTGTTGAGGAGCCGGGCCAGCGTGCCTTTGGCGAGCCCGGTCGCGGCCTGCAGATCCTTGAAGCGCGGCGGCGTCGGGTGTTCGCCGATCACTTCGAGCAGGTAGAGGCCCTTGGCCAGCGCCGCGGCGCCGACCGGGACGTCGCGCTCCTCCGGGGGCAGGACGCGCTCTTCCTGCATCCTCAGGCCGCCTTCGCGCGGGCCGCCCGCGCCGCGGCGGCCTCCGCGATCATCCGCTCGATCGTCCATTGCGGCTCGAAACCCAATTCGGCCCGAATCCGGGCATTCGAGGTTTCGTAGAACACGCCGGAACCGGGCAGGTCGACCGTTTTCAGCGGCAGCCCCGTCGCCCGCGCCATCAACGGCAGCGCCTCGGCGAAATCAACGGGCGCGGTGGCGCCGAGATTATAGGTGCGCCCTGCCGCCTTCTCGCTGCGCAGCGCGAGCAGGATGCCGTCGACCATGTCGCGGGCATCGGTGATGTGCATGCGGAAGGGCCGGCCGTTCTCGTTGCGGGAGAGGACGAGCGCGGGCGTGCCGTCATCGACCGCCTTCAGCGCGGCGACCGCGGACGCGTTGCCGAAGCCCTCCTGCTGGCCGATCTTCGGGTGCAGGAAGAAGCGCGGGCCCGAGAAGAAGCTGGTCTCGTCGAGCAGCTCGGCTGCGTCCTGCGTGTGCGAGAAGCGCAGGATCGTCGCCGGGATGCCGGCGCTGCGCTCGGTGAAGCGGACGATCTCCTCGCCAAGCTGCTTCGACAGGCCATAGGTCGAGCGCGGCTTGAGCGGATGGTCCTCGTCGAGCGGCAGATAGTCCGGGACATTCTCGGGATAGACCTCGCCGGAGCTGGCGAAGACGATGCGGCTCGGCTTCACTCTAGCCGCTTCCTCCATCAGCACGCGCGTGCCGTCGACATTGGCCCGGAAGAGCTTCTCTGCGTCAGTCGCGAGCCAGGACATGCAGGCGCCGAGATGCAGGATCGCCTCGGCATCCTTCACCGCCTCGCGCGCCGCTGTGCGATCGTCGAAGGCGCCGACGATTTCGCGATAGCCGGGTTGCGAACGGCCGGCGCTGCGCAGGTCGAAGCCGGTGACGGCCTGCCCTTCGGCGAGGAGGCGATCGACGACGCGGGAGCCGATGCGCCCTGCGCTGCCGGTGACGAGAATGGCCATGGCTGCGCTGTCCTCAGTTCAGGGCGAGATGCGTCTTCGCATCGAAAAGATGCAGGCGCGCCGGATCGAAGGAGAGCGGCATCGGCCGGCCTTCCGCGATCGGGGCGGAATCCATGACGCGGGCGATGAACTGGTCGGCCCGGCGGTCGTCGCTGCCGGCATCCTTGAGGGCGGCGCGGTTCTCCTCGGGCAGGTCGAGATAGAGGTATTTCTCGCTGCCGAGGCTCTCGACGAGCTGCGGCGTCGCCTCGAAGGTGACCGGGCCGGCCGCGCCCGCGCTGAGATATTCGGGCCTCAGGCCGACGAGCAGCTCGCGCCCGTCGGCCTCCTTCGCCAGGGGAAGCGCGATCTCGCGCCCGAACAGCCGGGCCGTGCCTGCGCCGGTCAGCTCGGCGCGGAAGAAGTTCATGCCCGGCGAGCCGATGAAGCCGGCGACGAAGAGGTTGGCCGGCTTGCGGAACATCGTGTCCGGATCGGCGATCTGCTGGATCGTGCCATCGCGCATGATCACGATGCGGTCAGCCATCGTCATCGCCTCGGTCTGGTCATGCGTAACGTAGATCGTCGTCGTCTTGAGGCGCTGGTGGAGCGCGGAAATCTCGGCGCGGGTATGGACGCGCAGCTTGGCGTCGAGATTGGAGAGCGGCTCGTCCATCAGGAAGGCCTGCGGCTCGCGCACAATGGCCCGGCCGAGCGCGACGCGCTGGCGCTGCCCGCCCGAGAGCGCCCTGGGCTTGCGGTCCAGCAAATGATCGACACCGAGGATCTGAGCGGCCTCTCGGACTCGCCGGTCGATCTCGGCCGCCGGCATGCGGCGCATCTTCAGGCCGAAGCCCATGTTCCTCCCGACCGTCAGGTGCGGATAGAGGGCGTAATTCTGGAAGACCATGGCGATGTCGCGGTCACCGGGGGCGAGGTCGGTGACGTCGCGCCCGCCGATCCGAACGGTGCCCGACGTGGCCTCTTCGAGCCCCGCGAGGATTTTCAGCATGGTCGATTTCCCGCAGCCGGACGGACCGACGAAGACGACGAACTCGCCGTCTGCGATATCGAGGGTGAAGTCCTTCAGGACCTGCAGCGAGCCGTAGGATTTGGTGACGCGTTCGATGCTGATGCCGGCCATGCGTGCGCTCACTTCTCCGCGCCGGCGGTCAGCCCACCGACGAGGTAGCGTTCGAGGAAGAGATAGATCAGGAGGACGGGCAGGGCGACGACGAGCGAGGCCGCCGAGATGTCGGCCCAGTTCGAGACATACTCGCCCTTCATCGTCGTCAGCCCGAGATTGGCCGTCCAGTTGGTCTGGGCATTGGTCAGGAAGGTCCGGGCATAAGCGTAGTCCGACCAGGACAGGACGAAGCCGTAGAGCGCGGTCGCGGCCAGGCCCGGCGCCGAGACCGGAAGGATCACCCTCACCATCGCGCCGAGCGGCGAGCAGCCATCGACCATCGCCGCCTGCTCGAGTTCGCGCGGGATGGTGTCGAAATAGCCCTTCAGCATCCAGGTGGTGAAGGGCACGATCAGGGTGGCGTGGGCGAGGATCACCGACCAGAGCGAGCCGATCATCCCGGTCATCCGGAAGATGCCGAAGAGCGGAATGACCAGGAGCGTCGCCGGCAACATCTTGGCGGTGAGGATGAACAGGCCGAGCGACTGGCCGCCGCGCAGCTTGAAGCGCGAGAGGCTGTAGCCGGCGAGCACGGAGACGAGCATCGAGAGCGTCACCGCGCCGGCGGCGGCCAGAATGGAGTTGCCGAGCCAGAGCAGGATCGGGCGCTGCTGGACGATTTCGGCGAAGACGTTCCAGCGCGGGGCGCTCGGCCAGAAGGTGGGCGGCAGCGCGCGCAGCTCGGCCGGGGTCGACAGCGCCGTGACCACGAGCCAGTAGATCGGGAAGACGAGGAGGGCGCAGGTCAGCACGACACCCGTGTAGAGCAGCGCACTGCCGCGGAGGCTTCTTCTCATCGGGCGCTCCTCACACGGTCTCGGGCGCGCGGCCCATCAGCAGGCGGCTCGCGATCACGCAGACGATCAGGGTGACGACGCCGACGGCCGAGGCGTAGCCCATCTTGAAGAAGCCGAAGGCCTGCTCGTAGGTCATGATCGAGAGCGTCTGCGTCGCCTTGAGCGGCCCGCCGCCGGTCATGACGTAGATGATCGAGAAATCGCGGAAGACCCACAGCATCACCAGGATCAGCGTGACGCCGAGCACCGGCATCAGCGAGGGCAATGTGATATTGGTCAGACGCTGCCAGGCGTTGGCGCCGTCGACGCGCGCCGCATTGTAGAAATCCTCCGGGATCGACTGCAGCCCGGCCAGCATCATGATCGAGACGAAGGGGTAGCCCTTCCAGATCATGGTGACGCAGACGACGGCGAAGGCGGCTTCCGGCGAGGAGAACCAGTTGATCGTGGTGTTGATCAGCCCGAGCTTGATGAAGACCCAGTTCATCAGCCCGAAAGAGGAATCGAAGATCCACGCGAAGATCACGACCGCCACGACCTCCGGCACCGCCCAGGGCAGGGCGACGAGAAGGCGCGCCAGCGACTGGCCCCTGAAGCGGTTGTTGACCAGCAGCGCCGTGCCCAGCCCCAGCAGGAAGCAGAAGAAGCTGACGATCACCACAAGCTTCAGGGTGATCCAGCTCGCATTCCAGAACTCCGGTGAGGTGAAGAGCCGCTCGTAGTTCGCCGTCGTGAACGGACGCCGCGGCTGGTCGAGCCGCGGGATGCCGACATTCTGGAAGGAGAGGTCGACCGAGACGAATAGCGGATAGACGATGATCAGCCCGATCAGCAGCACCGCCGGCAGCAGCAGGAGGTAGCCGAGCCAGTGGCGCCGACTCGGCCGGGCCAGATCGAGGAAGGCGGGTCGGGGCATCGGTTCGGCTTTCAGGATATGGCGCACGTTCCGCGACAGAGCCCCTCTCCCCTTGCGGGAGAGGGTTGGGGTGAGGGGTCGCGCGACGCTGCCGATGTTGGCGTCCGCCAAGGCGGACACTACGATGCAGGACGGAGCGACCCCTCATCCGGCGCTTCGCGCCACCTTCTCCCGCAAGGGGAGAAGGAAACAGCGTCACTGCTTCTGCAGCGCCTCGGCCTTCTTCTGCATCGTCGCGGCGACGACCTTCGGGTCCAGATCCTGGATGATCATGCGCTGGCTCTCTTCCATGACCATCTTGGCGAACTCGTTGAACTGCAGCTCCAGGCCCTTCGGGATGCGGTCCACCTTCGCGTCGGCTGCCGCCTTGGTCGCCTTCACCAGCAGGTCGAAATGCGGGGTGTCCTTGCTCGCGCCGGAGGTGTCGGCGCGCGGATCGGGCGGAGGCGAAGCGCCGAGTGTCGCATAGGTCGACTGGAACTTGTCGGAGGTGGCGATCGCGATGAAATCCCAGGCGAGCTTCTTGTTCTCGGCCGAGACCTCCGAGGCGATGCCGAGCACGTTCGAGGAGCCGCCGACCGGCGGGCTGAACGGCACCATGCTCAGCTTGATCTGGTTCTTGGCCTTCCCCTTCTGGATGATCGGCCAGAGCCAGGGGCCGTCCATCTTCAGCGCGATCTTGCCGTCGGCGAAGAGCTGCCGGACCTCGCCGGCGGCGAGATCGCGCGGCGTCAGGCTCTCCTTGACGATGGTCTTCCAGCGGGTGAGGCCTTCGACCATCTGCGGCGTGTCGATCGTGACCTTGCCGTTCTCATCGGTCCAGCGCGCGCCGGCATCGAGCGTATAGTTCATCATCTCGGACATGTACTGGCCGCCGCCGCCGCGGGTCTCGTGGCCGGTGCCGAACTGGTCGACGATGCCGTCGCCGTTGATGTCCTTGGTGAGCTTGCGGGCTGCCGCGAGGAATTCCGCGTAGTTCTTCGGGACCTCGAGCCCCTCCTTCTTCAGGAGCTCTTCGTTATAGGCCATGAAGTACCCGAAATAGAGCATCATCACGCAGACGGTCTGCTTGTTCCAGCCGCAGGTGTCCTGGCCGGCCCAGCCCTTCAGGTCGAGTTTGGCGCTCTTGATGTAGGGGTCGAGCGGCTCCAGCCAGCCATTGTCGGCGAATTTCTGGAACTCGAAGGAGGCGAGATGGACGATGTCCGGCGGCTGGCCGCCGGCGAAGAGCGTCGTCATGGTGTCGGCGAAGGCACCACGCTCGACCTTCGTCCATTCGATCTTGACGCCCGGATGGGTTGCTTCGAACTCCTTGATGACGGAGCCCCACCAGTCGCCGGTGCCGCGCTCGTCCTTCTGCCAGGACACGAATTTCAGCACCTTGTTCTGGGCGAGTGCGGGCAGGGCCGTCGTTGTGCAGAGCGCGACGAGCCCAACGGCGGCGAGCCGTTTCCAGCCTGGCATCCTCATGACGTCTCTCCCTCTCGTATTTCTGCCGTGTTGTCCGGCGGTTACGGTCAGTGTTTCACAAGCAGGCGAAGCGCCTCCTCGGAGGGCGCGACGCCGAGGCCCGGCCCGGTCGGCAGGCTGTAGAAGCCGTCGCGGCAATCCATGTCACCGGTGAGCAGGCGCCGGTTCGGCTCGAAGATCGAGTGCTGGTATTCGTGGCAGGCCACCGCCGAAAGCGCCGCGCTGGCATGCAGGCTAGCGGCCATGAACAGGCCCATGCCGATCGTCGCGTGCGGGATGACGGTGAGGTTGTGCGCCTGCGCATACTGCCCGATGCGCATGAATTCGGTGACCCCCTTGTGGCCCATCTCCGGCTGGATGATCGCGCAGGCGCGCCGTGCCACCCGCGGCACCAGATCGTAGACGGTGCGCCATTCCTCACCGGCTGCAATCGGCGTCGAGACCCGGGCGGCGACATGGGCGAGGCCGTCGATATCCTCGGGCTTCACCGGCGCCTCCGCGAACCAGAGGCCGTGCGGCTCCATCGCCCGGATGGCGGAGACCGCCTCCTCGGCGGTGTGAACCCAATGCATGTCGCAGGCGATCCGAGCTTGAGGCCCGAGACGTTCGCGCAGCGTCGCGATCTCGGCGACATTGCCGTCATCCGCGACAGGCGCGGCGAATTTGAAGCTGTCGAAGCCCTTTGCCTGCCATTCCGCTGCGAAATCGGCGCGTTCCGCCCGCATACGCTTGGGCAGGCCCGAGACATAGGCCGGCAGCCGCTCGTGCCGCCGGCCGCCGAGCATGGCGACGAGAGGCCGATCGGCGAGGCGGGCGTTGAGGTCCCAGAGCGCGATGTCGATCGCTGCGAGCGCATCGAGGTAGAAGCCGCCCGTGTAGCCGCGCACCCGCATCAGGTCGTAGAGATCCTCGTGGATCACCACGACATCCTGCGGCGAGCGGCCGACGACATAGGGGCCGAGCAGATCGTCGATGATGGCGATGGCGGCGCCGGGCGCGACGATGCCGTAGGTCTCGCCCCAGCCGACGAGGCCGCCGCTCGTCTCCAGCCTGACCACCACCGTGCGGTCCATGGTCGGGTAGACGGTGCGATTGCCCTTGCGGACGATGTAACCCTTTTCGTTGACGCTCTCGCCCGGGCGCGGGTCGCCGAGATAGACGGTCTCGCGCGGGATCGTCAGCGTATAGACCTCGACCTTGGCGACACGCTCCGCCATGGCGCTATTCCGCGGCCTGAAGCGAGGCGGCGGGCACCAGCAGGTCCGCGACCCGTCCGAGCCAGGCATCGATCTCGGAGCGGTCGACCGCGTCGAAGGCGGGGAGCGGCGCGCGGCAGATGTGGTTCGTCAGGATGCCCCGCCGGGTCAGCACGTATTTGGTGAAGGCCATGCGCAGATTGGCCTGGATCAGCAGGAGCGGCAGGGTGCGCGTGTAGAGGTCGCGCGCCGCTTCGACCGCTCCGCTGCGGAAGGCGCGATCGAGCGCCACATGGACATCGGTGAACTCGGCTGCGGGCATCGCGCCGCAGGCACCGCGGACATATTCGTCGATGATGTAGCGCGCGCCGCCGCCGCCTATCACGCCTTTGAGGTGGGCTGGCTTATCCGCAAGGATCGCGGAGATCGCTGGGCCGGCGGGGATTGTCTCTTCCTTGAGATAGGTGATGGCCGAATTGCCGCTGATGATCTCCAGAAGCACATCGGGCTTCAGATCAGAGCCGCGCGGAGCGGGGGCGTTCTGCAGGACGATCTCGATTCCCGGCACCGCTTCCGCGATCTCTCGGTAGAACGCTGCCACGGCCGCCTTGTCGACGCCGACGGACTTCGGCGCCTGGATCATCACATGCGCGATTCCGAGTGCGCGAGCCCGGCGTGCATGGCCGGCCGCCTCCTCGGCCGAAGGGGCGCTTGCGCCCGCGACGACCGGGATACGGCCCGCGACGACCCGCACGACCTCGCGCAGCAAGGTCTCGCGCTCCTCGGCCGTCAGGTTGTCGACCTCGCTGGCGAAACCCGGAAAGACCACGCCCGTCGCTCCGACATCGAGCGCGAAGGCGGTGATCCTCGCCATCGCGCCCGGATCGATGGTCCCGGCGGCCGAAAAGGGGGTTGGCAGCACGGGAAGGATCCCGTTCAAGTTCATGCTCATCGATTGGTCCAATATATGGATCAGATGTTTTCTTATTTGGATCATAGGAACGCTGCGCGCCGAGCGTCAAGCAGGCAGATGCGTTCTTGCGCGCGGATGCGCCGTCGTCGCCTTTGAACGAACGGTTGGGTCGAGGCGTCTCCGCTGCGCCCAGAGATGGTAGATTGTCGAGATTCTGTGCCGGGGGCTGCGGCAACGGGCAGCCCGCCGTGCTCCAGATGCGCGATTGGGCGGTCGAAGATCGCTCAGTTCGGAAACGCGTCGACTTTGCGTCGAGCCGCCCCGTCGCGGAAGATTCCGGGCGATTCCCGCTGTCCAATCTCGGTCCGGAGGTGGGGCGCCGGAAGGTCCGGCTCAATCCGGCAGGCGCGAGACCACGCCGACGATCGGACGCAGATGCTGCTCCAGAATGGCGAGGGCCTTCTCCTCGTCCCATTCGGTGAGCGCTGCGATCAGGGCATGATGCTCCTTGCTGATGCGCGCGATGCGGGTTGGGTCGGTATGGATCGCGGTCATCGCGACGCGTTGCTGGCGCGCGCCGAGCGACTGGTAGAGTTCAGAGAGCACGATATTTCCGACGGCAGCGACCATGACGAAGTGGAACTGGCGGTTCAGCTCGACCCGGTTGAAATAGTCGTCCTGCGGCATGCGTTCGAGTTCGTCGAGAATCGCCTGCATGTCGGCAGGCAGTGGAATTTCCTCCCGGCAGATGCGGCTGATCGCGTGCCCCTCGATCATGCGCCGGGCTTCGTAGAGATCGAGCAGTTCCTGGGCCGTCACCTGCCGGACGAGGGCGCCGCGGCGCGGGAGCAAGTCGATGAATCTCTCGGCTTCGAGACGATGGAAGGCTTCGCGGACCGGCGTGCGCGAAACACCGAGCGCCGAGGAAATCTCCTCTTCCTCGACAAAGGAGCCGCCAGGGAAGCGGCCGCGCAGGATCTGCTCCCGCACATAGAGGTAGACCCGCTCGCGGGTCGGCTTGCTGCGCGAGGCAGCCGCTTCTTCTGGCTCGATCATCGTCATCGGCGGCGCCCCCTTCATGCGCGGTATAGGGCAGGTCGGTAGTAGACAACAAAAAATCCGCCACGTATACATGGTGCATCAAGAGCGTGCCTCGTTGCGATTCAACGCCGAAGCCGCGCCGGGGAACCTGATGACCGTGCTGCCTCTCATGATGCTGCAGAACCGGATTTCAGACCGAGAGCTCGGGCCCGTCCGGCATGCCGGGTACGCTGGCGCGGCAATTGCTCGTACCCGTCCCGTTCCGCCACGCGTCCCCTTTCCTGGCCACGAGCTGGGATAGTCCGGCGGACCATTGGACATAGCAGCAGAGGATCAGCCGATGACCGTTTCTCGCCGTTCCGTCCTTGGTGCTGGTCTTGCCGCTCCGCTCCTGACGTCGCCCTTCCTGAGCCGTCCCGCACGCGCTCAGCGCTCATCCGGCATCATCCGCTACGGCCTCTCCGCCTTCCCGCCCAATCTGCAGCCATGGGTTTCAACCGGTGCCTCGGCGGGCACGGTGAAGATGCTGATCCACCGCAGCCTCGTCGCTTATGATCCCAAGGGCGAGCTGCGCGGCGAGCTGGCCGAATCCTGGTCACGTGACGCGGAAGGTGCCTGGGTTTTCAAACTGCGGAAGGGCTGCGTCTTCCACAATGGCGAACCGGTCACCGCCGATGACGTAAAGTGGTCGATCGAGCAGATCGCCGGCGAGAAATCGACCGCCTACATGCGGGCGCAGTTCCAGCTGGTGGAGCGGGTCGAGATTCCGGATCCGCAGACCGTGCGCTTCGTCACCAAGGGGCCGCAGGCGACGCTGCCGAGCTGGTTCGCCAACTACAACACCTTCATCATCTGGCGGAAGTCGAACCCGAACGAGCCGATCGGCGCCGGTCCCTTCCGTCTCGTCGGACAGGAGCGCGGCACCTCGCTCGAGCTCGCCGCCTTCGACAAGTTCTACAAGCCGGGCATCCCGAAGCTCAAAGGCATCAATTTCGTCGTCTACGCCGACGAGAACCTGCGCAACGCGGCGTTGATGTCGGGCGATGTCGACATGATCGAATACGTCCCGTGGCAGTCGATGGCGGCGGTGGAGTCCGATCCACGGCTCAGGCTCGACACCCAGGAAGGGCCTTTCATGGATGTGCTGTTCAACGGCACGAAGCCGCCCTTCAACGATCCGCGCGTGCGCCGGGCCGTCGCCCATGCGGTGAAGCGCGAGGACATCGTCAAGGTCGCCTTCTTCGGCCGCGGCAAGCCGCTCGAAGGGGTGCCGATCGTCGAGGGGACGCCCTGGTACGACAAGGAGCTGGCGCATGGCTGGAACTACGATCCGGCGCGCGCCAAGGCCTTGCTGGCCGAGGCCGGCTTCGCCAGCGGCTTCCAGACGACGCTGCTCGCCACGGCTCAGTTCGGCATGCACAAGGACACCGCCGAGATCGTCCAGCAATATCTCGCGGCGATCGGAATCCAGGCGGAGCTGCAGCTGCCGGACTGGTCGACGCGGGTGAGCCGCGGCTCGCGCGGGCAATACGACATCGCGATCCACGGCGTCTCCTCCGACAACAACGACCCGGATGGCTTGACCGTCGTGATGGACACCTCGCTCTCGCCCTCGCATGGCCGCTCCTTCAAGGTGGAGGCGCCACGCACCATCGCGGCACTTGCCGCGGGCAGGGCGGAATTCGACCAGGCCAAGCGCGTCGAGATCTACAGGGAGATGCAGCGCGCCGCGCTGGAGGAGGTGCCGCTGGTCGGCCTCGCCTGGCGGCAGCAGGGCTATGGGATGGACAAGAGCGTGCAGGGGTTCACCAACCTGCCCGGCGCGCTCTCCAACTCCTCCGGCAACATGCTCGAGGAGACTTATTTCGGATGAGCGCGGCCTGGCTCGGACGGCGACTGATCCTGACCTTGCTGACGGCCTGGGTGGTGGCGACGATCGTCTTCCTGGCGCTCCACATGGTGCCGGGCGATCCGGCGGAGCTCCTGCTTTCAACGTCGGGCGCGATGCCCGACCCGGCCTCCGTGGCGGAACTGCGCGAGAAACTCGGACTCGATCGGCCTCTGCTCACGCAATACGGGAACTTCCTCTCCGGCCTGGCGCGCGGCGATCTCGGCAACTCGCTGGTCGACGACTATCCGGTGATGCAGGAGATCGCGCTCAGGCTGCCGCGTACCTTGGAGCTGATCCTGGCGGGAGCGCTGATCGCGGTCGTGATCGGAGTTCCTGCGGGGGTCTACGCCGCGGTTCATCGCGGCGGCGCCTTCGATCGTGTGGCGTCGTGGATCACCGCGCTCCTGCTGGCTGTACCTGTCTTCGTCGTCGGCACGCTGCTGGTGCTCGTGCTGGCGCAGATGCTGCGGCTGATGCCGGCCGGCGGCTATGTGCCCTTCGCGCAGGACCCGGCGCAGCATCTCAAGCTCCTCACCCTGCCGGCGATCGCCATCGCCAAGGGCCTCGCCGCCGTGCTGTTCCGGATGACGCGGGCAGCCACGCTTGATGCGCTCGCGCATGACTATGTCCGCACCGCTCGCGCCAAGGGCCTGTCGCCGCGGCGGGTGCTGATGGTGCATGTGCTGCGCAATGCGCTGAACCCGGTCGTCACCGTGCTCGGCCTGCAGATGGGCACGCTGCTCGGCGGCACCGTGCTGGTCGAGTACGTCTTCAACTGGCCGGGACTGTCGACGCCGCTGCTGCGCGCCGTCGAAGGGCGCGACTACCCGATGGTCGTCGGCATCATCCTGACGATCTCGGTGCTCTTTCTGCTGATCAATCTTCTCGTCGAGCTGCTGCATGCGGCGATCGATCCGCGGGTGCAGGCGGCATGAAACGGCGCGGTCTGGCAAAGCTGGTTGTGCCGGGCGGCTGCGTCGCGCTGATCGTCCTGATCGCGCTTGCCGCACCGCTGCTGCCGCTACCCGATCCGATCCGCCAGGATGTCGCCAACCGGCTCGCCGGGCCGATGGCCGGGTCCTGGCTCGGCCGCGACGAGTTCGGCCGCGATGTGCTCTCGAGGCTGGTCTGGGGCGCGCGTACCAGCCTTTCGGTTGCCTTCGCCTCGGCCTTGGCAGCCGGGCTCGTCGGCATCACGCTCGGGCTGATCGGCGGCTGGGCGCGCAGCTGGGGCGCGTTCCTGACGGTGCGCAGCGTCGAGATCATCATGTGCTTCCCGCCGGTGCTGCTGGCGCTGCTGGTGGTGACGCTGCTCGGCCCCGGGGCCGCGACGCTGATCCTGGTCCTGTCGGTGCTCTATCTGCCCGGCTTTGCGCGCGTGACCTATGCCGAGGTGCTGGCGGTGAAGGGGCGCGACTATGTCGAGGCGACGCGGGCGCTCGGCGCCAGCTCCACGCATCTGCTGTTCCGAACCGTGCTGCCCAACATCGCCGGGCCCTTGCTCGTCCAGTTCTCGTTGGCGGTCGCGGCCGCGGTGGTGATCGAGAGCGGCCTTTCCTTCCTCGGCCTCGGTGTCGTGCCGCCGGCGCCTTCCTGGGGACTGATGATCCGCGGCGCGCGCTCGACCATGGAGCAGGCCCCGCTGCTGCTGCTGTGGCCCTGCGCCGTGCTGACGCTGACCATCCTCGCGATGAACCTGCTCTGCGACGCGCTGCGCGACATCCTCGATCCGCGCACGGCGGAACGCTGAACACCAACCGGAATCAAGGGAAGGACCTCGCCATGGCCGCCAAGACCGAACCTCTCGTCCATATGGGCACCATCACTGGCGGGGAGGCGCGCGAGCTCCTCAAATCCAACCCGGTGATCCTGCTGCCGATGGGCAGCCACGAGGACCAGGGGCCTCACGCCCCGATGGGCGACTATCTCCTCGCCGAGAAGATCGCGGAACTCGCCGCGCTCCAGGCGAGCAAGGCCGGTGTCCGGACGCTTGTCGCGCCGGTGCTGCCTTATGGTGGCGCCGACTGGTTCGGGCCGATGATCGGCGGCATCGCGATCTCGCAGGCGACGCTGACGGCGGTGATCGCCGAGATGGTCGACTCGCTGCATCGCAACGGTTTGACGCGCCTCATCGTCATCAACGGCCATGGCGGCAATGTCGGGCCGATCGCCGAGGTGGCGCGTGACCTCTACCAGCGCGAGCGCATCGTGCTGCCGAGCCTCTATCTCTGGCGGATCGCCTACGGCCTCCTGCCGGGGCTCGTCGGCGCGGAGATGTCGGCCAAGGTCTCCGGCCACGGCGCCGATCCGCTGACCAGCCTGGGCCTGCATCTCTTCCCGGAGCTGATGCGTCCGGACTTCGTGCCGGCGGGCAAGCCGCTGAAGCGCGATCCGGTGCTCGATCTGCCGTTCACGGGCCTAGGCACCGCGAGCTTCGAAGGGGCCGAGGTTGGCGTGCCGCACGAATATGACGAGGTCTATCATGACGGCGTCGGCAAGGGCGATCCGAAGCTGTGCTCGCCCGAGACCGGCGCGAAGATCGCCGAGAAGCTGAGCGAGATCGTCTCCCGCTTCGTCGCGCATTTCGCCGGCAAGGTTCCGGCCTGAGCGGCGGCACGCTCGCCACCGCAGCCCGCTGCTCCGGCGCCGAGCCGGGGCGGTGCCACAGCAGGAGGTTCCGATGATTACCCGCCGTCTCGTCGTTCAGTCTGGACTGGCAACCATCGCCGCGCCCGCCATCCTCAGGGCGCAGACGCTCGGCGGGGCGATCACGCTGATGTCCTATTCCGGCATCTTCCAGGACAACTACACGAAGGCGGTGGTCGAGCCGTTCCTGAAGGCGCATCCGGGCGTGACGGTGAACTATGTGCCCGGCGGCACCTCGGCCCAGATGGTCGGCTCGGTGCGGGCCCAGAAAGCCGATCCGCAGACCGACGTGGTGATCATGGACGTCACCACCTCCAGCATCGGCAACATCGAGGGGCTGTTCGAGAAGCTGACGCCCGCCGAATTCCCGGTGCTGAACGAGCTGTTGCCGGAGGCGCGCGCTGCCGGCGGCGAATTCGGCCCGGCCGTGACCTTCGACCATCTCGTCATCGTGCAGGATGCGGCGCTTAAACCCCAGCTCGCCAAGCTCGCCGATCTCTGGCGGCCCGATCTCAAGGGCCAGATCGCGCTCGCCGCACCGCCGAACATCCAGGGGTTGGCGCTGACGGCCATGACCGAGAAGATGGAGGGCGGCGATTATCGTAAATCCATCGATGCCGCGATGAAGAAGCTCAAGGAGCTCGCACCGGGCGTGAGCACCTTCGATCCGAACCCCGACGGCTATTCGCTGATCCTCAACGGCGTGGCGAAGGTGGCGACCGGCTGGAATGCGCGCGCGCAGCTCTATTCCGACCAGACCGGCGGCAAGATCAACGCGCTGCTCCCGCCGGAGGGCTCGGTCTTCCAGGTCAACACGATCAACCTGACCACCGGCGCGAAGAACCGTGCGGCAGCCGCAGCCTTCGTGGCGCATGCATTGTCGCAAGCCGCGCAGAAGGCCTTCACCGAGCGGATGTTCTATGCGCCGACCAATGGCAAGGCCGAGATCGATCCCAAGGCGCTGGCCCGCACGGCCGCCTCGCCGGAGAACCGCGCCCGGATGATCGGCGTCGACTGGAACGAAATCCTGAAGCTGCGCGACCAGTGGAACAATCGCTGGCGGCGCGAGGTCATCGCGGCGGCGCGCTGAACGGTCTGCGATGAGCTATCTCGAACTGTCCGGCCTGCAGAAGCGCTATGGCGGCTCCGTCGCCGTGGACGAGGTGTCGCTGTCCGTGGAGCAGGGCGAGTCCGTTGCGCTGCTCGGCCCCTCCGGTTGCGGCAAGACGACGACATTGCGCATGCTCGCCGGTCTCGTCGCGCCCGATCAGGGCGCGATTTCGCTCGACCGCAACGAGATCACCCGGTTGCCGCCGCACCGGCGCAACATGGGCTATGTCTTCCAGTCCTATGCGCTGTTTCCGCATCTGTCGGTGGCCCGCAACATCGCGTTCGGGCTGGAGGAGCGGGGCGTTGCCAAACCGGAGATCGCCAAACGCGTCGATGAGGCGCTGGCGCTCGTCAGGCTCTCAGGGCTCGGCCAGCGGCGACCGAAGGAATTGTCCGGCGGCCAGCAGCAGCGCGTCGCGCTGGCGCGGGCGCTGGTGATCCGGCCTTCCGTCCTCCTGCTCGACGAATCCCTGTCCAATCTCGACGCCAAGCTGCGCGACGCGATGCGGCACGAGATCCGCTCGATCCAGCGCTCGCTCGGCATCACCACGCTGTTCGTCACGCATGATCAGGTCGAGGCGCTGACCATGTGCGACCGCATCGCCGTGATGCATCGTGGCCGCATCGCGCAGATCGGCAGCGCCGAGGACATCTATGAGCGGCCGGCGACACGCTTCGTCGCGGAATTCGTCGGGCGCGCCAACGTGCTGCCGATCCAGCGCGACGCGCAGGGGCGGGCGACTGTGTGGGGGGAGCCGCTGCCGCTCGAAGCCGCCGCGGATGCCGATCTCTTCGTCAGGCCGCAGCGCATGCGGATCGCGCCGGCTTCCGAGCCCAGCGGGGAGGGCATGGCGCGCCTGACCGGGCGCGTGCTGCGCAGCGTCTTCGTCGGCGACCATGTCGAAGTGCTGGTCGAAGGCGGCGGCGGGCAGCTCACCGTTGAGATGCCGTCGGGAGCGGCAGGGCCTGCGGAAGGTGCGGAGGTGGCGGTCGTCTGGCCGTGCAGCGAGAACCGCATCTTTGCGCGTGAGGTGCCATGACCGCCTCGCGACGCTTGCCATTGCTGCTGATCCCGGCGGCGCTGTTCCTGCTCGTCGTTTATGTCTGGCCTTCGCTCGGGCTATTCCGCAACGCCTTCAACGAGGTCGGTCCGACGGGGGCGATGGTCGAGGCCTGGTCGCTGGAGACCTGGCGTACCACCCTGCACGACAGCTTCACCATCGAGCTGACGCTGAACTCGCTCTGGCTCTCGACGCTTTCGACGCTGATCGCGCTCTGCCTCGCCTATCCCGTTTCGCTCTTCCTGTTCCGGACCGACTCACGCTTCCGCGGCCTGCTGGCGGTGGTCGCGATCATGCCGATGCTGGTCTCCGGCGTGGTGCGTGTCTTCGGCTGGCTCGCCATTCTCGGCGATCGCGGTCTCGTCAACACGACGCTGCAGTCTCTCGGCTTGATCTCGTCGCCGCTGAAGCTCGTCTTCAACTGGACGGGCGTTACCATCGGCCTGGCCGAGAGCATCATGCCCTACATGATCCTGGCGCTGCTCGCCGGCTTCGGCCGGCTTGATCGCACGCTGGAGGAGGCAGCCCGCTCCCTCGGCGCCTCGCCGTTCCGGACCTTCCGGCGCGTCACCTTGCCGCTCAGCCTGCCGGCGATCGCGCTCGCGGCGGGGCTGGGCTTCGTACTCTCGATGTCGGCCTACATCACGCCCAAGCTCCTGGGCGGCGGGCGCGTCTTCGTGCTGGCGACCGAGATCTTCGAGCAGGCGACGACCAACACCAACTGGCCGGTCGCGGCGGTCCTGGCGATCTATACGCTCGTGCTGCTCCTCGCCCTGCTCGCGGCCTCGAACCTCGTGGCGCGGAGGCTGCAACGATGACCGGGGCCGGCCGCGTTCTCTCCGGCTTCGCTGCGCTGGTCTATGCGCTGATCCTGGCGCCGATCATCGTGGTTGTGATGCTGTCCTTCTCGGCGGACAATTTCATCCTGTTCCCGCCCTCCGGCTATTCGCTGCGCTGGTTCCGGCAACTCGCCGGCAACGGGCCGCTGCTCGCGGCGCTCTGGCTCAGCGTCCGGATCGCGGCGGTGGTGGCACTGCTCTCGCTCGCGGTCGGCGTGCCGGCGGCGCTCGCGCTCGCGAAAGGTCGCTTCGCTGGCAAGGATGCATTGACCGGCTTCTTCCTCGCGCCCCTGCTGTTGCCGACGCTCATCACCGGCCTCGCCCTGCTGCTGTTCTTCTCGCCGCTCAAGCTGACGGCGACGCTGCCGGGGCTGGTATTGGGCCACATGACGGTGACGGTGCCCTTCGTCATTCGGATGATGACGACGGCGCTCGCCAACCTGCCTGATGATATCGAGGCGGCCGCCGCAACGCTCGGCGCCACGCCCTGGCGCGTGGTGCGGCGGGTGACGCTGCCGCTGGCAATGCCCGGACTGATCGCCTGCGCCTGCCTGTCCTTCCTGCTCTCCTTCGACGAGACGGTGATCTCGCTCTTCATCGCCGGCCCGCGCGCATCGACGCTGCCGGTCGAGATGGTGCGCTATGTCGAAGGTCGCACCGATCCGCTCATCGCGGCGCTGTCCGTCGTTCTCATCATTGCCACGCTCGCCGTCGTCCTCGTGGTCGAGCGCCTCGTCGGCGTCGCCCGCGCCGTCGGAAAATAGGAGAGACCCATGCCAGATTACCGCATCGAAGCCATGCCGGAGCAGCTGCCGGCGGCGCTGGTCGAAAAGCTGCAGAAGGTCGAAACCGCCACCATCGGCCATTCGCAGCATTGGGGCTTTATGGACCGCGGCATTCAGCCTCTGCTGCGCGGCAAGCGCATCGCGGCGGCGGCCGTGACGCTGGCGATCCCCGGACAGGATTCCACCCTGCTGCACCATACGCTCGGCCTGCTGCGCCCCGGAGACATTCTCGTCGTCGATCGGCTCGGCGACGACAAACATGCCTGCTGGGGCGGCGGCGTCACTGTCGCAGCCAAGGCAGCCGGCGCGGTCGGCGGCATCGTCGACGGCCCCTGCACTGATCTCGCTGAGATCGAGGATTCCGATTTTCCGATGTGGTGCCGCGGCATGTCGCCGATCACCACGCGGCTCTACAATCTCGGCGGTACGCTCAACCTGCCGATTTCCTGCGGCAATGTCCCAGTCAAGGCGGGCGACGTCATCCTCGCCGACGAATCCGGGGTACTGGTGCTGCCGCGGGCCGAAGCGGAGGCGATCGCCGATGCGGCCATCGCCCGGCAGGAGCGCGGTGAACGCAACCAGGCGCGCGTGAAGGCCGGCGAAAAGCTCGGAGACATCTCCGGCGCGACCAGGATGGTCCTCGACGCGCTGGCACAGAAGGGCTGATGTCCGGCGCGAATACTCCTATACCCGCGCCGCCCGGCGACACCTGCCCGATCACTGACTCAAGTCTTCAACTGGACCTTTCCATGCCCGAGACCATCGTCCTCCTCGACATGACCAGCCCCGAGCGCGCCGACCGGCTGCGCGCCCTGCTGCCGCCCGGCTTCGTGCTGACCCATGGGACCGCACGCGGCGACGAGCATATGAAGCAGATCATCGCCGAAGCCGATTACGCGATCTCCGGGCAGGTCGGCGTCTCGGCCGATGTGCTGCAGGCGGCGAAGAAGCTGAAGCTGCTGCACAAATGGGGCGTCGGCTACGACAACATCGATGTCGCTGCCGCGAAGGAACTCGGCATCACGGTGGCGCGTACGACCGGTTCGAACGCCGTGCCCGTCGCCGAGTTTGCGCTCGGCCTCACGCTCTCGGCGCTGCGCTTCATCGCCTATGGCCATGCCGAGCTGAAGCAGGGGCATTGGGCCACCGGCAAGCTGCCGGGCGACACCTTCATGCTCTCGGGCAAGACGGTTGGCATCGTCGGCTTCGGCGCGATCGGCCAGAGCCTGGCGAAGCTGCTCAAGGGCTTCGGCTGCACCATCCTCTACAGCAAGCGCCAGCCGCTCGATGCCGCGATGGAGGCCGCACTCGGTGCCTGGCACGCACCGTTGCCAGAGATCCTGGCGCAGGCGGATGTGGTCTCGCTGCATTGCCCGCTGACGCCGGAGACGACCAACCTGATCGACGCGGCGGCGCTTCGGGCGATGAAGAAGACGGCCGTGCTGGTCAATGTCGCGCGCGGCGGCGTCGTCAACGAGGCCGACCTGGTCGCAGGGCTGAAGGCGAAGGAGATCGCGGGCGCGGCGATGGACGTGTTCTCGGTCGAGCCGCTGCCGGCCGACAGTGAGTTGCTGACGCTCGACAACCTCGTGGTGACGCCGCATCTCGCGGCGATGGCCGCCGATAATTTCGCGCCGACCGTGAAGCGCATGTTCGACAACATGGCGCGCGTTTCGCGCGGCGAGCCCGTACCGGAGCGCGATCTGGTGGTGTGAAACCGCCAACCGCTCGCAGCGCATATTCTCAAGCCGGCGACGTGAAGTCGCCGGCCCGACAGGAACAGGTCTCTCAGAACGCCACCTTGTCCGGTCCCTTGAGCTTGAGCGTTTCGCGCGCCTCCGCCGGCGTCGCGATCTCCAGGCCGAGCCCCTCGACGATCTGCCGGGCGGCACGCACCTGATCAGCGTTCGATTTCGCGAGCTGGCCAGGCCCGAGCCAGAGCGAATCCTCCAGCCCGACGCGCAGATTGCCGCCCATCGAGACCGCCATGGCGGCGATCGCGAGCTGATGGCGCCCGGCGCCCAGCACCGACCAGTGGTAGTCCTCGCCGAAGAGCCTGTCTGCCGTGCGCTTCATATGGGCGACGTCCTCGGGATGCGGGCCGATGCCGCCGAGGATGCCGAAGACGGACTGCACGAAGAAGGGCGGCTTCACCAGCCCGCGATCGGCGAAATGGGCGAGCGTGTAGAGATGGCCGATGTCGTAGCATTCGATCTCGAAGCGGGTGTCGTTCTCGGCGCAGGTCGTCAGGATGTTCTCGATGTCCTGGAAGGTGTTCTTGAAGATCCGGTCCTTGGAGCCTTCGAGATAGGGCCGCTCCCAGTCGTGTTCGAACTCCTTGAAGCGGTTCAGCATCGGGTAGAGGCCGAAATTCATCGAGCCCATGTTGAGCGAGGCGACCTCCGGCTTGAAATGGGCGCAAGGGCGCAGCCGCTCCTCGACGCCCATGGTCGGCGCGCCGCCGGTGGTGATGTTGATGACGGCGTCGCAGCGCTGCTTGATCACCTTCAGGAAGGGTTCGAAGGCCTCCGGCGACTGATCGGGCTGGCCGGTCTTCGGGTTGCGGGCGTGGACATGGACCAGCGCCGCGCCGGCCTCGGCCGCGCCGACGGCGGCATCGATGATCTCATCCGGCGTCACCGGCAGGTGAGGCGACATCGACGGGGTGTGGATCGCGCCCGTCACCGCGCAGGTGATCATGACTTTGCGGTTCTTCGCCATGGTTCGGCTCCTCCTGTCTCGCGCGGGTCTCAATCGGGCTTGCGCGCGGCGGCGCGCTTATGGGCCCGCAAGGCGGCGAGCCGGCTATCACGCCAGTCGCTCAGGCGCTTGACGCGTTCGGCTGACTGCGTGCCGCGCCATTCGCGCATCACTTCGGCGACGGTGGCGGCCTCGAACGGATTGCCGAGCCCCTCCGACGACTTGACCATCTGGTCGAGCGAGGCGGCGTAGCGCGAACAATAATCGGGAATGCCGCCGGGCGCATTGAGCTCGATCGTCTCGAACGGCCCCATGAAGGACCAGCGCAGCCCGAGCCCGTCGCGGATCGTCTTGTCGACATCCTCCGCGCTGGCGACGCCTTCACCGACGAGGCGGAAGGCTTCCGCAAGCAGCACGGCCTGCAGGCGGTTGAGCACGAAGCCGGCCTTCTCTTTGCGCAGCGTGATCGGCACCTGTCCCGCCTGCTCGTAGATCGCCTTGGCGCGCTCGACGACAGCCGGATCGGTCCAAGGCGCCGGAGCGATCTCGACGATCGGGACCAGATGCGGCGGGTTCACCGGGTGGCCGACGAGGCAGCGGGTGCGGCCCTTCAGGCCTTCGCTGAAGACCGAGGCCATGATGAACGACGTCGAGGAGGAGAGGATCGTATCGGGAGCGGCGAGATCGTCCATCTCGGCGAAGAGCGCACGCTTGGCCTCGACGGTCTCCGGCCCGTTCTCCTGGACGAAGCCGGCGCCCGACAAGGCATCGGCAAGGCTCGACGCGACCCGGATGCGGGCGAGAGCTCCTTTCGGATCATTGACGAGCCGGTGCTCGGCCAACTCACCGAGATTGGTGGCAATATGGGCCCGCGCCGCCGCGGCAGCGCCCGCCACGACATCATGCAGGGCGACCTCGAAACCGTGACTGGCGAAGACGGTCGCCCAGGCGCGGCCGATCAGGCCAGAACCGACGATGGCGATCTTGGTCATGCGAGAACATCCAGGTTCAGACGGGCGGAAACAACGCCGTCATTCCGGGGCACGCCGCAGGCGTGAGCCCGGAACCCATAACCGCAGGTGGTCGTGGGCAAGGCGCGGCAAAGGCAGCGATTCGTCCGGAAGTGGCGGCGGTTATGGGTTCCGGGCTCTTCGCTGCGCGAAGCCCCGGAATGACGGCGGAGGGAGACCATTGTCACTGTCATAGCCACAGCACCTGCCGGCGCAGGGCGAGGTCCTGACTGAGCGCCCGCGACGGGCCGATATGGGTGACCTGACCACGCTCAAGCACCACCGTGCGGTCGGAGAGGGCCAGCGCAAGATCGAGGTGATGGTCGACGATCACGATCGCGATCTCCCGGCGCAGCTTGTCGAAGGCCTCGAAGAGTTCCTCGACCACGGCAGGAGCCAAGCCCTCGAAAGGCTCGTCCAGCAGCAGCACGCGCGTATCGCCGGAGAGCGCGCGGGCGACCGCCACCATCTGCTGTTCGCCGCCGGAGAGATAGTCGGCCGGCGAGTTCCAGCGCTCGCGGATGCGCGGGAAGAACGAGAAGATCTTCTCGTCCTCCCAATGCGTGCCGTTGCCGGTGAGTCGCCGCAGCCGACCGAGCTCCATATTGTCCTTGACGCTCATGCCGGCGAAGAGGCCGCGCCCCTGCGGCACATAGGCGACGCCGGCCCGGGCGATGGCGGCCGGCGCCTGCCGGGCGATCTCCGCGCCGGCGAGGCGAATGCTGCCTTCCGCAGGCGGCGCGATGCCGGTGATGGACTTCAGCAGCGTTGACTTGCCGGCACCGTTGCGGCCGAGCAGCGCCACGATCTCGTTGTCGTGCACATCGAACGAGACGTCGCGCAGGATATGGCTCTTGCCATAGAAGGTATCGACGTCCTTCAGGCCGAGCAGCACGCCATCGCCCGCCGCGCTCTCTCGCGGCTTGGCCGCCAGCGCATGCGCGCCCGAGCCGATGTAGATCTCCTGCACCCTGGCCGAAGAGCGCGCATCCTCGACCGTGCCGTCGACCAGCACGCTGCCCTCGTTCATCACCGTGACATGGTCGGCGATGGCGAAGACGCGGTCGATGTCGTGCTCGACGAGCAGCACCGGCAGGTCGGTCGAGATCGACTTGATCAGGTTGCCGACGCGCTCGCGCTCGGCCGCGGCGAGGCCGGCGAGCGGCTCGTCGAGCAGCAGCACGCGCGGGCTGGTCGCCAGCGCCAGCGACATGTCGAGCAGGCGCTGGCCGCCATAGCTGAGAGAGCCGGCCTCGGCGCGTTCGATGCCCGACAGCCCCATCGTCGCGATGACCTGGCGCGTCTCGTCATTGACCTGCTCCAGCCCCACCGCCGTGCGCCAGAAGCCGAAGCGCTCCGGCGCTCGCGCCTGCACTGCGAGGCGCACGTTCTCAGCCACGGAGAGAGCGGGGAAGAGGTTGGTGATCTGGAAGGCGCGGCCGATGCCGGCACGCGTGATCGCGTCGGGGCTCAGGCCTGCGACATCGTGTTCGCGCAGCCGCACCGCGCCACGATCGGGCGTGAACAGGCCGGAGATCAGGTTGAAGGCCGTGGTCTTGCCGGCGCCGTTGGGGCCGATTAGCGCATGCAGCCGGCGGTCGCGCATGGCGAAGCTCACATCCTCGACCGCCTTGATGCCGCCGAAGCTCTTGGCGAGGCCGCTCGCGGTCAGGATCGTGCCGTCGCCAGCATCGTTCGGCTTCATGAAGTCCGGCAGCTCGACCGCACCGGCCTTGCGGGCGGACATCGCCGCATCCTCCGCCGGTTGCTTGCGGAAAGGCTTAAGCAGGCGCTGGCCGACGCCGACCAGCCCCTCCGGCGAGAAGACGATGAAGGCGACGAAGAGCAGGCCGAACCAGAACAGCCAGTTCTCGGTCGCGCTCGAGAGATAGTCGCGGAAGACGACGAAGAAGAGTGCTCCCAGCGCCGGCCCCAGGAAGGAGCGCATGCCGCCGATCACCACCATCGCCAGCAATTCGCCGGAAAAGGCGACGGAAATCGGGTCGGCTGAGGTCATCCGGTTGTTGAATAGCAGCAGCGTGCCCGCGAGCCCCGTCAGCGCGGCCGAGACGGTGAAGGCGACGAGCTTGTAGCGGGTCGTGGCATAGCCGAGAAAGCGAGCGCGCTGCTCGTTCTCGCGGATCGCCACGAGCACGGTGCCGACCGGCGAGCGCTGGAAGCGCCAGAGCGCATAGACGACGCCGAAGCCGATCACCGCTACCAGCGCATAGAAGGGCAGGGCGGTCTCGAAATCCATGCCGAGGAAGAGCGGGCGCTTGATCCCGCCGAGGCCGTCCTCGCCACCCGTCACCGAGGTCCAGCGGAAGGCGACCGAATAGGTCATGGCCGCCAGAGCCAGCGTCAGCAGCGAGAAATAGACGCCACGCCGGCGCAGGATCAGCGCGCCGAAGGCGAAGGCGATCACCGCGACGAGCGCAACCGCAAGCAGGATCGGCAGCACGAACTGGCCGGGGAACCAGTTGCGCTGCATCAGCCCGGCGGCATAGGCCGCGATGCCGAACCAGGTGCCATGGCCGAAGGAGACGAGGCCGGTGGTGCCGACGAGGATGTTGAGCGCCATGCAGGCGATGGCGAAGACGACGACCTCGGTGGCCGAAGTCGTGCCGAGGCCGATCAGATGCATCAGCGACGGCAGAGCGAGCAGGGCGACCGCTGCGATGGCGAGCGGTAGGTAATCGCGGCTGGAAGGGCTCATCGCGACCTCACTCGAAGCGCTGGATGCGCTCGCCGAACAGGCCGCGCGGACGGAAGAGCAGGACGAGCAGCATCATCATGTAGATCACCGCCGTCGACCATTGGGTGTAGCCGAGCCCGATGGTGATGCCCTTGACCAGGCCGACCATCAGCGCCGCGACGACCACACCCCAGAAGGAGCCGAGGCCGCCGATCACGACGACGACGAAGGCCGGCGTGATGATCTCCTGCCCCATCGCCGGGTGGATCGAGTAGATCGGTGCGAGCAGCACGCCGGCCAGACCGGCCAAACCAATGCCGATCCCCGCCACCGCCATCATGTAGGGCTGCAGCGAGATGCCGAGCGCGCCGACCATGTCCGGGTTCTGCACGCCGGCCCGCACCACCCGGCCGAAGGCGGTCCGCTGCAGCAGGAACCAGAGACCGAGCACGCAGGCGGCGGCGATGACGATCAGCAGGGCCCGATAGCGCGAATAGATGAAGTCGCCGATGAAGAGCTGCCCGCGCAGCGCCGGCGGAATCGAGAAGGAGAGCGGCGGCGCGCCGAAGATCATGCGCAGGGACTGCTCGGCGACCATGGCGAGCCCGAAGGTCAGGAGCAGAGACAGGATCGGGTCGCGCCGGTAGAAATGCCGGAACAGACCGCGTTCGATGACGATGCCGATCAGCGCGACGAGCACGGGGGAGGCGATGATCGCCCCGCCGAAACCGACATGCGGCGCCAGCACGATCGTGAGATAGGCGCCGATCGCATAGAAGGCGCCATGCGCCAGGTTGACGATGCCGCCGAGCGAGAAGATCAGCGACAGGCCGAGCGCGATCAGGAGGTAATAGACCCCGTCGAGCAGCCCGTTCAGCACCTGCTGGATGAAAAGCGTGAGCAAGGGATGGCCTTTGCGGGATTGCGCGACAGGGTTGCGGAACGGGGCGCGCCGTTATTCTCGGGCGAAGGGCTCGTCATGCTCGGGCTTGCCCCGAGCATCTCAGGCAGAAGGAGGCGCCAGCCGGCGCCTTCCGGTCATGAGATTCTCGGGTCTGCGCTTCGCTTCGCCCGAGAATGACGTGAGTGCTTCAGCTCATCTTGCAGACGGCCTCGTCGCCCTGCGTGGCGATGACCTCCATGTCCTCGTTCGGGCCGGGCACCGGCGGCGAGGAGGAGAAGAGATCCCATTGGTTCTTCACCTGCGCCGCCGGCAGCGCGGTGATCGTGTACATCTCGCTGATGAGCTGGTGGTCCGAGGCGCGGAAATAGCCCTGGCGCGGCTTCATCACGTCGAATTTGGCGCCCTTTTCCCAATATTCGAGGATCTTGGCGGTGTCCGTGCTCTTCAGCTCGTTCATCGACTGCGCCATGATCTTGACCGCGGTATAGTCGCCCCAGGCTTGGTTCTCCGGCGGCTTGCCGTATTTCTTGGTGAAGGCCGCGACGAACTTCTTCGAGTCCGGCGTGTCGATCAGGTGGTGCCAGACGACCGGCCAGATGCCGCCGAAATTGTCCTTGCCCGCAGCCCAGGCGAGCGCCGTGTCGAAGCCGAAGCCCGCGACCGGGAAGGACAAGCCGAACTCCGAATACTGCTTGAGGAAATTGGTGATCTGGTTGCCGGCGAGGTTGGAGATCACGATGTCCGGCTTGGCCGCCCTGATCTCCAGCAGCAGCGCCGAGAAGTCGGTCGCGTCGGTCGGCACCAGCTTGTCGGCGGCGAACTGGCCGCCATTGCCTTCCATGAAGCGCTTGGCGACCTTGAGCAGGTCATGGCCGAAGGCATAGTCGGCCGTCAGCGAGAACCATTTCTTGCCCTTGACCAGGCCCTGCTGCATCAGCGACCGCCCGCAGCTCTTCACATACATCGAGTTCTGGTGCTCGACATGGAACATGTAGCGGTTGCAGCTCTCGCCGCGCAGCGCGTCGGAGTTGCCGCCTGTATTGACGAAGAGCTTCTTGTTGCGCGCCGCGACCTGAGAGATCGTCAGGCAGGAGGCCGAGGAAATCTCGCCGAGAATACAGGCAACCTGGTCGCGCTCAAACATGCGCTCGGCCTTGGTGGAAGCGGTCTGGGGATTGACCGAATCTTCCTTCAGCGCTTCGAGCTTGCGCCCGTTGACGCCGCCGGACGCATTGATTTCCTCGACCGCCAGATCGACGGCCATCACGCCATACTCGCCGAGCGGGCCGAGGAAGCCGGTGCGCGGGGTCAGATGGCCGAAGCGGATCGTATCCGGTGTCTGGGCGAGAATGACGGACGGGCTTGCGATGAGCCCGCTTGCAACGGCAGCACCTGTTCCCGCGAGCGCCTGACGGCGCGAAATACCTTTGGTGATCCCAGTCATGCGTTCCTCCCAGAACGGTCGCGCCTCGGCGCTCTTTCAGTCTCGTCGCGGTCTCTCTGAACCGCTTGTCGTGATCTGTGATCACAGTTAAGTTGGCAGACATGATCACCCGAGTCCAGCCCCCCGCCAACCATGAAGGCGGGTCAGATCAACCCGCCGCGCGGCGGGCACCGGATCCGTCTGCTCTGGACGAGGTCGGCTCGCTCACGCATGAGACACTCGGCGAGCGTGTGACCGGCGAGCTGCGCGAGTTGCTCATCGCCGGACGGCTCGCCCCAGGGGAGAAACTTTCGCTGCGGCGTGCGGCTGAGGCGCTCGGCGTCTCGATGATGCCGGTGCGTGAAGCCGTCAGTCGGCTCGCCGCCGACAAGGCGCTCGAAGTGCTGCCGGGCCGGGCCGTGCGTGTGCCCATCCTCACCCTGGCGCAATTCCGCGAGCTGACGCGCATTCGCCTCGTCGTCGAGGGCTTCGCCGCCGAGGAGGCCGCCAGGATCATCACGCCAACGCAGATCGATTCGATCGAACGGCACGAAGCCGCCTTCCGCGACGCGGCGAAAGCCGATCCGCCGGACAGCGCCGGGGCCGTCGCGGCCAATCGCCATCTGCATTTCGCGCTCTACGAGGCGGCGGGCATGCCGTCGCTGATCGAAATGATCGGGCGTCTCTGGCTCAAGGCCGGACCGATCCTCAATCTCGACATGCGCCACGAACCGCGCCGGCTCGACGGCGGCAGCGCCGTCCTCGCGCATGCGGCCCTCATCGCGGCGTTGCGCCGGCATGACCCCGCCGCGGCGCGCGCCGCGCTGGAGGAGGATATCCGGGCGGCCGCCGATCACATCGAGCGCACGGCGCGGCTGCCGGAATGACCATCTGCGCCAGATCAGGAAAGGCTTGAGGCAATGGATTTGAAGATCGACGGCTTGCGCGTGCTGGTGACGGCCGGCGCCAACGGAATCGGGCTCGCGACGGCGCGCGCCTTTGCTGCGGAGGGCGCGAAGGTGCACGTCTGCGACGTCGACGAGGCTGCGCTCGCAGCGCTTGCCGAGAGCGATCCGGCGATCACCCGCTCAATCTGCGACGTCTCCGACCGCAAGGCCGTCGCACGGCTGTTCGACAAAGCGCTCGCCGCGCTCGGTGGGCTGGATTGCCTCGTCAACAATGCCGGTATCGCCGGGCCGACAGGCCGCGTCGACGAGATCGCGCCGGAGGACTGGGATTCGTGCCTCGCCATCGACCTGACCGGCCAGTTCAACTGCACGCGGCTGGCGGTCGCGCATCTCAAGCAGTCGGGCAATGCCTCGATCGTCAATCTTTCGAGCCAGGCGGGCAAGCACGGTTTCCCGCTGCGCTCGCCCTATGGCGCTGCAAAATGGGGCGTCATCGGCTTCACCAAGGCGCTCTCGGCCGAGCTCGGCGAGTTCGGCATCCGCGCCAACGCGATCTGTCCCGGCCTGGTCGAAGGGGCGCGCATCCAGAGCGTGATCGCCAACAAGGCGCGCAGCTTCAACATCTCGCATGAGGAGATGACGGCACGCCTGTTCGGAGCCGTCTCGATCAAGCGCTTCGTCGATCCGGCCGACATCGCGCGCCAGATCGTCTTCCTGGCTTCGCCTTTCGGCAAGACGATCTCCGGGCAGGAAATCTCGGTCTGCGGCGACACACGCATGCTGGCCTAGCCGCCCTTGCTCCGACCTTAAACCGCACCGTGACGGGCGGTGTAACATTAACTCGAGCAGTGCGGGAGGTCGGCTATTCGAATACGATCCGATCCCCTGACGGTACCGGTCCAGTTGTGAACAGGGCTCGCAAGCGGAGATTGCCAATTTCTACAATGGGCAACTCCGGCCGCTTTACCCATCGACAAATTGAACTGCCCAGTAGCGGACGTCACAGACGTCGGGAATGGGCCAGCTCCGGAATCTCTCACTAGCGACCGGTGAGCTTATCGCTGGCTCGCACCTCCAATCAAAGAGACGCGGGGAGACGGGGAGGGGCCGGCGGTACATAAGTCCACGAGCTGGCAGCGGCGTAGGGGGCTGCTTCCCTTCGAGGCGAATTGATTGATAGCGGGCCGATATAGCTTCCGCCCACGACGACCAAATGCTTCGGGACGGTGTCGAGCCGGAGGATGGAGGTGTTGGTCAGGTAGTCGACTTGGTCGATGCACGGCATGTCCGGCACGCTGGCGCGCCCACCGACATCGATGAAGATGCGCGGTTCCTTCAGCAGGTCCTCGCGGATGCGAACACGATCAGGCCCCTCGAAACGAGCGTGCCCTTGGAAGACAGTCAGGTTCCGGACACGCGACTGAGCGCGGGGGGCTAATGTCGACCTGCGGAAGGGGGCCCGAAGTGATGTTCCCGCACATCGTCTTTCCGGGGCTTTCGGTCACGGTGGGATCGAAAGCCGTAGGTGGGGCGGCCCTAATCCTGAGTCGGTCGAGCGTGGTGCTGACCCTCCTTACCCACGCTTCTGATTGTAGACGTCGAGGCAGACGGCACCGAGCAGCACCAGGCCCTTGATGACCTGCTGATAGTCGATGCCGATGCCCAGAATCGACATGCCGTTGTTCATCACGCCCATGATCAGCGCGCCGATCACGGCGCCCGAGACGCGGCCCACGCCACCATAGGCCGAGGCGCCGCCGATGAAGCAGGCGGCGATGACGTCGAGCTCGAAGCCGAGGCCGGCCTTGGGCGTCGCGGTGTTGAGGCGCGCGGCGAAGATCAGCCCCGCCAGCGCCGCCAGCACGCCCATGTTGACGAAGGCGAGGAAGGTCAGCCGCTCGGTCCTGACGCCCGAGAGCTTGGCGGCGCGCGCATTGCCGCCGACGGCGTAGATCTGGCGGCCGATCGTCGTGCGTGTCGTGACGAAGGCGTAGAGCGCGATCAGCACCCCCATCACCACGAGAACATTGGGCAGGCCGCGATAGGAGGCGAGCAGATAGGTGGCGTAGAGGATGATCCCCGCGAAGATCGCGGTCTTGGCGATGAAGAAGCTCCAGGGCTCGACGGGAATGTCGTGGTCCTGCTGCCGTCTGCGGCTCTTCAGGTTGAGGGCGACGAGCAGCAGGGCCAGCGCCGCGCCCAGCAGCATCGAGGTCGGCTGCAGGCCCTGGATCTTGTCGAACAGCTCGACGATGAAGCCGGAGGAGAGCTTCTGGAATTCGGCCGGGAACGGCCCCACCGACTGGCCCTGCAGGATCGCCAGCGCCAGCCCCTTGAAGACGAGCATGCCGGCCAGCGTGACGATGAAGGACGGTATCTTGAAATAGGCGACCCAATAGCCCTGCGCGGCCCCGATCAACCCGCCCAGCGCCAGGCAGATCAGCGTCGCCGGCACGAAATGCATGCCGTACTGCACCATCAGGACGGCTGCGACCGCACCGACCGCGCCGGCGACCGAGCCGACCGAGAGATCGATATGGCCGGTGACGATGACCAGCAGCATGCCCAGCGCCATGACGACGATGAAGCTGTTCTGCAGGATCAGGTTGGTCAGGTTGAGCGGCAGCAGCAGCTTGCCGCCCGTCACGACCTGGAAGAACAGCATGATCGCGACGAGCGACATCAGCATGCCGTATTCGCGCAGGTTTCCGCCCTTGGGCTTGGCGGTTTCGGCCCGGGCTGCGGCAGGTTTGACGATGCCGTCGTTCTGGACGTCGGTGCTCACGCTCTTGCCTCCCGGTTGCGCATGATGGCGCGCATGATCTTTTCCTGTGTCGCCTCGGCGGCTGGAAACTCGCCGACGAAGGCGCCCTCGTTCATCACGCAGATGCGGTCGCAGATGCCCAGCAGTTCCGGCATCTCCGACGAGATCACCACGACGCCGCGCCCGGCATCGGCCAGCTCGTTGATGATGCAGTAGATTTCATACTTGGCGCCGACGTCGATGCCGCGCGTCGGTTCGTCGAGGAAGAGCACCTTGGGATCGGTGAAGAGCCATTTCGACAAAACGATCTTCTGCTGGTTGCCGCCCGAGAGCTGGCCGGCCTCCTGATAGACGCTGGCGCAGCGGATCCGCATGCGGCCGCGATATGCATTGGCGACCTTGAGCTCGGCCATGTCGTCGACCACGCCCGAGCGCGCGACCTCGGGCAGGTTCGTCAGCGTGATGTTCTTGCGGATGTCCTCCGTCAGGATCAGGCCGAGTTCCTTGCGATCCTCGGTCACATAGGCGAGACCGGCCGCGATGGCTCCGGGCACGTCTGACAGCTCGATCGGCCGGCCCTCCAGCCGCGCCGTGCCGGAGGCCTTGCGGCCATAGGAGTCGCCGAAGACGCTCATCGCGAATTCGGTGCGGCCGGCCCCCATCAACCCGGCGATGCCGACGATCTCGCCGCGCCGGACATGGAAGTTCACGTTCCGGACGACCTTGCGCTGGGTGTCGAGCGGATGGAACACGGACCAATCCTCGATCTCCAGCACCGTCTCCCCGATCTTCGGCTCGCGCTGCGGGTAGCGATGCGCCAGGTCGCGATCCACCATCGCGCGGATGATGCGGTCCTCCTCGACGAGGCCGGCGCGGCAGTCGAGCGTGTCGACGCAGCGGCCGTCGCGCAGCACGGTGATCCGGTCGGCGACGCGGGAGACCTCGTTGAGCTTGTGCGAGATCAGCACGGAGGCGATGCCCTGGGCCTTGAATTCGAGCAGCAGGTCCAGCAGCGCCTCGCTGTCACGCTCGTTGAGGCTCGCCGTCGGCTCGTCGAGGATCAGCACCCGCAGGTTTTTGGCCAGCGCCTTGGCGATCTCGACGAGCTGCTGTTTGCCGATGCCGAGATCGGCGATGCGCGTATCGGGCGCCTCGTCGAGCCCGACCCTGGCAAGCAGCGCCTGTGTCCCGCGATAGACGGCGCTGCGGTCGATCATCCCCATCCGGGTCGGGGGATCGGCGAGATAGATGTTCTCGGCGATCGTCATCAGCGGGATCAGCGCCAGCTCCTGATGGATGATGATGATGCCGAGCGCTTCCGATTCATTGATGTCGCGGAAGCGCCGCTCCTCCCCCTCGAACAGGATCGAGCCGTCATAGGAGCCATGCGGATAGACGCCGCTCAGCACCTTCATCAGCGTCGACTTGCCCGCGCCGTTCTCGCCGACGAGGGCATGGATCTCTCCGGGTTCGACGGTGAAGGACACATCGTTCAGCGCCTTCACACCGGTGAAGGATTTGGAGATGCCGCGCATCTCCAGCACAGGGCTCATGGTGGTTCTCCCGCCTTCGGGCCGGTGGAAAAGGCCCGGCAGCGAGGCCGGGCCTCAAGCGTCACTTGACCTGCGAGGCCTTGTAGTAGCCGGAGCCGATCAGGACCGGTTCCCAGTTCGATTTGTCGACCACCACGGGCGTCAGCAAATAGGACGGCACGATCTTGACGCCGTTGTTATAGGTCTTGGTGTCGTTGACCTTGACCTCCTTGCCCGACAACATCGCATCGACCATGTCGGCGGTGACGCGGGCGAGTTCGCGGGTGTCCTTGAAGATCGAGGCATATTGCTCGCCGGCGATGATCGACTTCACCGAGGGCACCTCGGCATCTTGGCCGGAGACGACCGGGATCTTCTGCCCGCCCGACCCGTAGCCGACGCCCTTCACCGAAGAGAGGATGCCGATCGAGATGCCGTCGTAGGGCGACAGCACGGCATCGAGCTTCCTGTTCGCGTAGAAGGCGCTCAGCAGGTTGTCCATGCGGGCCTGGGCGGTGGCGCCGTCCCAGCGCAGCGTCGAGACCTTGTCCATGCCCATCTGGCCGCTGGCGACCACGAGCTTCTTCTGGTCGAGCAGCGGCTTCACCACTGACATGGCGCCATCGTAGAAGAAGTAGGCGTTGTTGTCGTCGGGCGAGCCGCCGAAGAGCTCGATGTTGAATGGGCCCTTGGCTTCGGGCAAACCGAGCCCCTTCAACAGGGATTGGGCCTGCAGCACGCCGACCTGGAAATTGTCGAAGGTCGCATAGTAGTCGACGTTCGGCGTGCCCCTGATCAGCCGGTCATAGGCCACGACCTTGATGCCCTGCGCCCTGGCCTGGGCCAGCACGTCGGACAAGGTCGAGCCGTCGATCGCCGCAATCACCAGGACCTTGGCGCCCTTGGTGATCATGTTCTCGATCTGCGAGAGCTGGTTGGGGACATCGTCCTCGGCATATTGCAGATCGGTGTCGTAGCCACGCTCCTTGAGCACCTTCACGATGTTGTCGCCGTCGGCGATCCAGCGCGCGGAGGATTTCGTCGGCATCGCGATGCCGACCGTCGGCTTGCTCTGCGCGGCGGCGGAGTGAGGCTGGCCCATGGCGAAGGCTGCGAGCGTCAGGGCGGAGAGAAGTGTCGTCAGGCGTTTCATGCTGGACTCCCGGGTTTTGGGTGGGGCGGCCGCATTCGCGGACCGGTTTCTTGGCGGCGGGTCGGCCGCTGATCGTTCGGGGCGGGCTCGGCCGCGTCTGATGCGGTCAGGATCCTCCCCAGCGCAAACGCGGCTCCGCACGACCGACGGCCCCGACATCGGCCAGAAAGGTCCGCCCATGGTCGGGATCGGCGGCGCGGGCATCCGCGTTCATGTTCTCATGGGCCGAGGTGACCAGCAGGCGGTCGAAGCGCGGCCCGACGAAGACCGGGCAGCTCGGCTGGCGCGCTGGCATCGCGATGCTGCGCAGGCGGTCCCCTCGGGGCGAATAGACGTCGACGCAGCCACCACCCCAGATCGCACACCAGATCAGGCCCTGCGCGTCCGTGACGGCGCCGTCGAGGCCGCCGACGGCGTCCCGTTTGTGCAAGATCGAGGGCGCCTCGACCGGGAGGCCGGTCACAGGGTCGAGCGCGACGCGATAGAGCGTGTTCTCGCGGGTGTCGGCGAAATAGCCGGTGCAGCCGTCCGGCGAGAAGCAGATGGCGTTGGGAATGGTCAGGCCGCTGAAGAGCAGCGCCACCGACCCGCCGCGGAAGGCGTGGATCGCACCGGCGCCGGCTTCCGCACCGCGGCCCATCGTGCTGATCCAGAAGGTGCCGCTTTGATGGACGCGCCCGTCGTTGGAACGGATGGGACCGTCTTCGCCTGCGAACTCTGCGACCCGGGTCAGCTTTCCGCTCGCGATCTCGCGCAGATAGAGGCCGTCCTCGGCTGCGAGCATCTGGCGCCCGGCGTCGATCTGCGCCAGCGCGCTGGCCATGACCGGCAGATCATGGATCGTGATGCGGCCGGTTTCCAGACGCGCCTCGAACAGACGGCGCTCGAGGATGTCGAACCACCAGGCGGTGTCGGTCCCGGCATCGTAGCTCGGGCCTTCCCCAAGATGGCAGCGCTCCATGCAGAGCACCGAGACCGGAACCGTCTCGATCGCGGTCATCTGCGAAGGCAATGTGTCGGGCATGGTCATGCGCGCATGCGCCCGTCGCGGACGGTGGAGAAACGATAGATCGAGACGTGGCGATACGTTTCGCCGGGATCGAGCCGGGCGGAGGGAAAATCGCTGCGGTTGGGCGCGTCCGGCCAGGCCTGCGGTTCCAGACAGAAAGCGTCGGACTGGCGGTGCAGGCGCCCGTATTTTCCGGGGGCGGCGCCATCGAGGAAGTTGCCCGAATAGAATTGCAGCCCCGGCTGGTTCGTCAGGAGTTCCATGACCCGCCCCGAGGATCCTGCCTCGACACGGGCGGCCAGGCGTGGCTCCGCCGATCTGCCGAGGCAGAAATTATGGTCGTAGCCACGCCCGGCGCGCAGCTGGGCGTCGTCCTCGCGGATGCGCGCGCCGATCGCCGCGCCCGATCTGAAATCGAAGGGCGTTCCCGCGACCGGACGTGGCGGGCCCGGCAGCGGGATCGCCTCGGCGTTCGTCGGCAGGAAGCCGTCGGCGGCCAGCGTCAGGACATGGTCGAGGATGTCCTCACCCGCAGCGACGCCGTCGAGATTGAAGAAGCTGTGATTGGTCAGGCTGACCACGGTTGGACGGTCGGTCACGGCTTCGTAGCTCACCGTCAGTTCACCGGGGCCCGACAGGCGAAAGCTCGCGCGGGCGTCGAGCGATCCGGGAAAGCCGCACTCGCCATCGGGGCTCGCGTGGCGAAGCGTGACGGCCGGAGCGTCGCCGTCCTCGATCGATTCGACCGACCACAGCGCCCGGTCGAAACCGTCCAGGCCGCCATGAAGGGTGTTCGCGCCATCATTGGCCGGCAGCGTGATGCGGTCGCCGTCGAGCCTGAAGGCGGCACCGGCGATCCGGTTGGCGAAGCGCCCGATCGTGGCGCCGTAGAAATCCCGCTGCGCTTCGTAGCCGGCGGCATCGTCATGGCCGAGCACGATGTCGGCCAGCGCCCCGTTTGCGTCGGGCACGAACAGCGCCTGCAGAGCTGCGCCATAGGTGATGATCCGGGCTTCGAAACCGCCGGCACCACGAAGGGTCACGCGCTCGACTGCGCGCCCGTCCGCGAGCGCGCCGAAGCCTTCGCGCGTGATGGCGGGCATCGCTTTCACCATGAGAACGGTGCCGCCTTGGTCCGGCGCCCCAGCATGAAGGCGTCTGCGACATGGCCGAGCGGGGAAAGATCGACGTCGCAGGCGCCTCGCCCGATCAGATCGACGAAATGCCGGTAGATGCCGGCATATTCGGCCTCCTTCTCGTCGACCAGCACCGTGCCGTCGCGCGTCAGCCGTGCACCGCCCGAGGAGAGCAGCAGCCGGCCGCCCGCGCTGTCGATCGCGATGTCCCAGCTCTGCGGGCCGGTCTGGAGGAAGTCGAAGACGGCATGGATGGGAAGGCCGGTCGCATCCGTGAAATCCAGTTCGGCAGCGATCGGAGCGGCGCGGTTCTCGGGGAAGGCGAGCGTGGCTCCCGTAAGGAACAGCGGGCGCGGCAGGATGCGCGTCAGGATCGACAAGGCGTTGATGCCGGGGTCGAAGACGCCGAGTCCGCCGGGCTCGAAGATCCAGTCCTGGCCCGGATGCCAGACGCGGACATCCTCCTTCCAGGTGATCTCGACGGCACGCGGCTCATGAGCGGCCAGAAAATCGCGGGCAGGTTCGACGGCCGGCGCAAAGCGCGAATGCCAGGTGGCGAACAGGGTCAGCCCGGCCTCCCTTGCGGCGTCGACCAGCGGAGCGATCTCGCTCACCGTCGCGCCGGGCGGCTTTTCCATCAGCACGTGCTTGCCGGCCGCGAGCGCCAGCGCCGCCTGGGCGCGGCGGCCCTGCGGTGGCGTGCAGAGCGCCACCGCCTCGATCTCGGGAGCCTCGGCCAGGAGCGCCTCCAGCGTGTCGAAATGGGCAACGCCGTCGAGCGCGGCATTCCGGCTGGCGATGGCGGCGAGCGCAATGCCCGGCGTCAGCGCGATCGCCGGCAGATGCTGGTCGCGGGCGATCTTGCCGAGACCGACAATGGCGAGGCGGATCGGGCTCACGCTCAGCGCCCCCAACGCAGCACGATCGGATCAAGCCGCCTGGCGATCTCGATCAGCCCGGCGCGGATGGCGGGATGCATCGCCGGCAGCGGCGCGCGCAGCGTCTCGTGGGCAATGACGCCGCCCTCCTTCATCAGCGCCTTGCAGGCGGCGAGCCCGCATTGGCGGTTCTCGTAGTTGATCAGCGGCAGCCAGCGCTGATAGGCGTCGATCGCCTCGTCCCGGCGGCCTGCGAAATAGGGGTCGGTGATCTGGCGGATGCCGTCGGGATAGCCTCCGCCCGTCATCGCGCCCGTCGCGCCGGCGTCGAGATCGGCCATCAGCGTGATCGCCTCCTCGCCGTCCCAGGGCCCCTCGATCGCGGCGCCGCCGGCCTCGATCAGCGCGCGCAACTTGGCGGCGGCCTGGGGCACCTCGATCTTGAAATAGGCGAGGTTTTCGATCTCCTTGGCCATGCGGGCGAGGAACGGCACCGATAGCGGCGTGCCGGCCACCGGCGCATCCTGCACCATGATCGGGATCGAGATCGCATCGGAGACGTGACGGTAGAAATCGTAGATCGAGGCTTCGGGCACCCTGAAGGTCGCGCCGTGATAGGGCGGCATGACCATGACCATCGCCGCACCCAGATCCTGCGCCCGGCGCGAGCGCTCGGCGCAGACGAAGCTGGAAAAATGCGTGGTGGTGACGATCACCGGGACGCGGCCGGCGACATGCTCCAGAACGGCGACCATCACCCGCTCGCGCTCCTCGTCGGTGAGCACGAACTGCTCGGAGAAGTTGGCGAGGATGCACAGCCCGTGCGAACCGGCATCGATCATGAAGTCGACGGCACGCTTCTGGCCTTCCAGATCGAGCCGGCCCTGCGCGTCGAACACGGTGGGAGCGACCGGGAAGACGCCCTTATAGGGGTGCGTGGCGGGAAGCTTCGGCATCTGTCACCTTCATGGGTTGTCGCACGGACCGGCAAAGCCGGGTCGCGCGGGTCGTGCTGTCTGCGGGTTCATTCGGCTGCGCCGTGACGGCGCAACCCGTCGAAGATCACGCCCGTCATCGCCGCTGCGGCCGCATCGGCATCGCGGGCGGCGATCGCCTCGACGATGCGCGCATGTGCCGCCACGGAGATCTCGTAGCCGCCCTCGTCGACCGGCGCGCTCAGAAGGAAGGACACGCGCAAGGCCGCCTCCACGACCGCGCCGATGGAGCGCATGAACGGGTTCCCGGAGGCATTGGCAACGAGCAGATGCAGGCTGAGATCCGCCTCGGCGAAGCCGGGCGCCTCCCGTGCCGACTCGATCCGCATCCTGTCGATCGCGGCCGCCATCAGCGCGAGGTCGGCCTCGGTACGGCGCTCGGCCGCGAGCGCGGCGGCGCGCGGCTCCACCGCCAGGCGGATATCGGCGAGGTCACGCAGGAAGCGCTTGTCGATGCCGCCGTCGAGATGCCAGGCCAGCACGTCGGCGTCGAACATGTTCCAGGCGGCGCGTTCGCGCACCACCGTGCCGATCCTGGCCTTGGTGCTGAGCAGCCCCTTGGCGACCAGCGTCTTGACGCTCTCCCGCAGGACCGGGCGCGAAACGCCGAAGCGCAGGATCAGTTCGGCATCGCCGGGGATCTTCGTCCCTTCGCGATAGCGTCCGGCGATGATGTCGATGCCGATGGTGCGCGCCACCTCGGCATGGTTGGAATGCGCGCGCCTGGCGGGAATGACGAGGAGCGGGTTCATGGCGAGGTGGCCCCGGTCGGGCGCAGGCGTCGGCGCCGCGCCAAGTGCAGCGTCGCCTGCTGGAACGCGATGAAGGCGAACAGCAGGAGGCCGGTCGCAATCTTCGCCCACCAGCTCGAAAGCGAGCCGTCGAAGGTGATGTAGGTCTGGATCAGGCCCTGGATCAACACCCCGACGAAGGTGCCGAAGACGAAACCATAGCCGCCCGACAGGAGCGTGCCGCCGATCACCGCCGCCGCGATCGCGTCGAGCTCGACCCCGACCGCCGAGAGCGAATAGCCGCTCGAGGTGTAGAGCGAGAAGACGATGCCGGCGACACCGGCGAGAACGCTGGAGAGCGTATAGATCGAGACCGTGGTGCGCCCGACATCGATGCCCATCAGCGCCGCCGAGCCGCGGCTGCCGCCCAGCGCATAGACGTTGGCGCCGAAGCGCGTGAAATGCAGCAGCGCCGCGCCCGCAAACACCACTGCCAGCATGATCATCGCCGGCACGGTGAGGCGCGCTCCCCCGCCCAGGCGCAGGGCGTTGTCCGCAAGATCGGCATAGAGCGGCGCGTTGATCGGGATCGACTCGGTCGAGAGCAGGAAGCTCGCGCCGCGTGCCAGGAACATGCCCGCCAGGGTAACGATGAACGCTGGCAGCTCGAAATACTGGATCGCAGCCCCCATCAGGGCGCCATACAGCGCGCAGATGACGAGGATCAGCGCGAAGGCCGCCAGAGGCGGGATTCCGGCACGCTCGATCGCCAGGGCCAGGAACACGGTCGTGAACCCGATCACCGCGCCGACCGAAAGGTCGATCCCGCCCGAGATGATCACGAAGGTCATGCCGACCGCGACGATGCCGAGAAAGGCATTGTCGGTCAGGAGGTCCATCACCACCCGGGGCGAGGCGAAATTCGGAAAGGCGATCGCGCAGACGAGGAAGCCGAGGAGGAAGACGACCGTCGTGGCGGCGAGCGGCATGAAGCGGATCATCGGCGATTCCTGCGCAGAAATGTGGCCAGGCCCGACAGCCGCGGCGACTGCGCCAGCAGCACGGCAAGCACCACCATCGCCTTGACGATCAGGTTCGTTTCCGGCGGGAAGCCCGACAGCAGGATGCCGGTGTTCATCGCCTGGATGATCAACGCGCCGACCACCGCCAGCACCAGGCTGAAGCGGCCGCCCAGCAGGGAGGTGCCGCCGATCACGACCGCGAGGATGGCGTCGAGCTCGAGCCAGAGCCCGGCGTTGTTGGCGTCGGCGCCAAGGATGTCGGCGGCTGCGACGACACCGGCAAGCGCGGCGCAGAGGCCGCACCAGACATAGGTCGCGATGGTGATCAGCCGCGTGCCGACGCCCGCCAGAGCGCTCGCCTTGGCATTTGCGCCGGTTGCCTCGATCAGCAGCCCGAGCGCGGTGCCGCGCACGATGACGAGCGTCAGCACCAGCATCGCCAGTGTCAGGACGACAGGCGGCGGCAGGCCCAGTACCGAGCCGCCGCCGAACCAGGCGAGCGACGGCGAGGTGAAGGTGACGATGCGTCCCTCGGTGATCAACTGGGCGATGCCGCGCCCCGCCACCATCAGGATCAGCGTCGCGACGATGGGCTGGATGCCGAGCACTGCCACCAGGATGCCGTTCCACAGCCCGCACAGAAGGCCGGCTCCCAAGGCCGCGGCCAATACTACCGGCAGCGAATGGCTGTCAGCGAGGCTGGCCGCGATGGCCCCCGCGATGGCCATCACGGCCCCGACCGAGAGATCGATGCCGCGCATGGCGATGACCAGGACCATGCCGAGCGACAGAAGCGCCACCGGCGCGCCGCGGTTCAGCACGTCGATCAGGCTGCCGAACAACCGGCCATCCTGCAGGCGGATCTCGAAGAATTGCGGCGAGACCAGCCAGTTCATCGCGAGGATGGCCAGCAGCGCCGCGACCTGCGACGTGCCGATACGGGGCAGGCGGAAGGACACGGCGCCCATCAGGCCGCCTGCGATGCGTCGGCGGCGATCGCGCCCAGGATGCCGGAGACGCTGAGCGCGTCGCCCGTCAGGCGAGCGACATGGGCTCGGTCGCGCAGCACGATCACCTCGTCGGCATAGGTTACGATCTCCTCGAGTTCCGAGGAGACGATCAGCAGCGCCATGCCCTGCGCACAGAGCTTGCGGATGAGCTGGATGATCTCGGCATGGGCGCCGACATCGATGCCGCGCGTCGGCTCGTCCAGGATCAGCAGGCGCGGCTCCGTCGCGAGCCAGCGGGCGAGCAAGGCCTTCTGCTGGTTGCCGCCCGACAACAGGCCGATCGGACGTTCGGGGTCGGCTGGGCGGATGTCGAGCAGGCCGATGAAGCGGCGCGCGATCGCGTCCTGCTCGCTGCGCGACAGCGGCTTCAGCGCGCCGCGCCGGGCCTGCAGCGCCAGGACGATGTTCTCGCGCACGCTCAATTCGGCGACGATGCCCTCGGTCTTGCGCTCCTCCGGGCAATAGCCGAAGCCCAGCCGCAGTGCCTCGCGCGGGCTCGCGAGCTCGACCTGACGGCCGGCGACCGTCGCCGAGCCGCGATCGGCGCGCTCGGCACCGAAGACGAGGCGGGCGGTCTCGGTGCGGCCCGAGCCGAGCAGGCCGGCCAGCCCGACGACGCGGCCCTTCTGCAAGGTGAGGTCGAAAGGCTCGACATAGCCGGTCCTGCCGAAGCCTGAGAACTTAGCAAGCGTCTCCCCGCCTTCGCGACGGGGGGCTTGCGCGTGGGTTGCCTCGCTGAGCTCGCGCCCGAGCATCATGGTGACGAGGTCCATACGAGGCAGGTCGGCGACAGCAGCCGTTCCGGCGAGCCGGCCGTTGCGCAGCACCGTAATCCGGTCGCAGACGGCATAGACCTGGTCAAGGAAGTGGGTGACGAAGACAATGCCGATGCCGCGCGCCCTGAGCTGGCGCATGACGGCGAACAGCACCTCGACCTCATGGGCGTCGAGGCTCGCGGTCGGCTCGTCGAGGATCAGCACGCGCGCCGAGAGATCCACCGCCCGCGCGATTGCGACGATATGCTGGACCGCGACCGAATAGCGCTCGAGCGGGACCGACACGTCGATTTCGAGGCGGAACTCGGCCATCAGCGCCCGCGCGCGTCGCCGCATCTCGCTTTCGCGGACGAAGCCGAGATAGGTCGGCTGGCGTCCCAGGAAGAGGTTCTGGGCGACCGAGAGGTTGGGCGCGAGATTGACCTCCTGATAGACGGTGGCGATGCCCGCCTTCGCGGCCTCCTTTGCCGAACGGGGCGCGATCTCCTCGCCGTTCAGCATCAGGCTGCCCGCATCGCGCTGTACGACGCCGGTCATCGTCTTGATCAGCGTGGATTTGCCCGCCCCGTTCTCGCCGAGCAAGGCATGGATCTCGCCCGCATGCAGGGTGAAATCGACATGGTCGAGCGCGACGAAGCCGGCGAAAGACTTACAGAAACCGGTGGCGGCGAGGAGGGAGGATGCTTGAGGCTGGTCCATGAAACGGCTTTGCGCGACAGGGGGGCGGCCGCTTTCCGCCGGCGCATGCCACGCTGAACGCCGCAAGCGCCGAGGCAGAAGGGGAGGACGACGCGCCCGCTCCAGGCCGGCGCGCCGTTTCTTCGGCTCAGTAGCCGAGGCCCTTCTTGCTGTCGTAGATCGCCTGGGGATTGTCGGAAGCGGTGTAAAGCTTCGACTCCGTCTGGATCCATTTGGGCGGCACGGTGCCCTTGGCCTTGTAGGCGACGAGCGCATCGAGGGCGGGCCCGGCCATGTTCGGCGTCAGCTCGACCGTGGCGTTGGCCTCGCCCGCCGCCATCGCCTTGAAGATGTCCGGCACGGCGTCGATCGAGACGGTCAGGATGTCCTTGCCGGGCTTCAGGCCGGCTTCCTTCATCGCCTGAATGGCGCCGACCATCATGTCGTCGTTGTGCGCGTAGACGGCGCAGATCGATTTGCCGCCGCCTTCCGCCTTGATGAAGCTCTCCATCACCTCCTTGCCCTTGGCACGGGTGAACTCGCCGGTCTGGCTGCGGACGAGCTTGATGTTGGCCTGGCCGGCGATGCCGTTCTCGAAGCCCTTCTTGCGGTTCGTCGCGACGCTGGCGCCGACCGTGCCCTGGAGTTCGACGACATTGCAGGGCTTGGATCCGACGGTCTTCACCAGCCAATCGCCAGCGACCTTGCCCTCATGCACGCTGTCGGAGGTGACGGCGGTGAGATAGAGGTCCTTGCCGGCGGGATCGATGTCACGATCAAGCAGAACGACCGGAATCTTGGCTTCCTTGGCCTCCTTCAGCACGCTGTCCCAGCCCGTCGCCACGACCGGGGCGAGGAACACGGCATCGACGCCCTGGGCGATGAAGGACCGGATCGCCTTGATCTGGTTCTCCTGCTTCTGCTGGGCGTCGGCTATCTTGAGGGTGACGTCGCGCCGCTTGGCCTCCGACTTGGAAACCGTGGTTTCGGCCGCGCGCCAGCCCGATTCCGAGCCGATCTGCGAGAAGCCGACGGTCAGGTCCTTGGCCTGCGCGCCGGCTGACACGGCGCCCGCAATCGCAGACGCGATCAAAATGCCCTTGAGCTTCATCATGTTCCTCCTTGGGTGAGCCACGCCGCTTGATGCAGCTTGTTATTCCTCCTTATGGCACAGGCGCGGAGGCGGAGGAATAGTCATATTGTTTGACTATTGGATTATGGTCTCGTCGGCCAGGGAAGCGGCGTTGTCACGTTCGTCATCGGCATGGATTCGCGGCGTTGTGTTCGGCAATCGCCCTGGCTCAGGCTGCTATACCGTCGACGGCTGTCCAACGCGCTATGGCGTCGAGAATGCAGATGGGGGCGAAGGCGAGCGCGAGACCAGGGCGGGACGAGCAGCTTGCGTAGGGCGGAGAAGATCGCGGCGAAACGCTGCCGCCTCCCGGAGATCGACAGGCCCTGCATCGTCGGCTCTCGTCGCCGTAAGGGGAGATGCGATTCTCTGCCCGATTGTGGGTGTCTTATGTGAGCGATGCTCGATCCCGGCATGACCTGGCGCCCGGCGATGCCCGTAGGGGCCGCGCTGATCGGTGATCGTCGGAACAGGTATCTTAAATGTCAGAGAGCCGGCTAATAAAACGTCGATATCGCGCCGTATCGGCGATAAAATTATAGCGTGATTTCAATTGCATAGGTGTTCGCGGTTTTATCCTGAACGGCGCGCCAGCCAGGCGAGGTTCTCGGCCGAGCCGTAGCCGGCATCCGCCACCAGCGTCGCGACACGCTAGTGCCGCGTATTGCGCAGAAACTCCGCCAGCCGGGTGCTTTTGGGATTGCCGAAGATCTGAGCCGGCGGACCGTCCTCGACGATCCGCCCCTGTTCCATGAAGACGACGCGGTTCGAGACGTCCCTGGCAAAGCGCATCTCATGCGTCACGATCAGCAGTGTAGCGCCGTCCTCCGCGATGCTCTTCACCGTGTTCAGGACTTCCTGAACCAGTTCGGGGTCGAGCGCCGAGGTCACCTCGTCGAGCAGCACGAGCTTGGGGTTCATGGCGAGGGCGCGGGCAATGGCGACGCGCTGCTGCTGGCCGCCGGAGAGCTGGCTCGGATAGTGGTCGGCCCGCGTGGCGAGGCCGACGCGCGCCAGCCATTTCTCGGCGATCCCCCGGGATTCCGCCTTCGGCAGCCTCAGCACCTTGCGCAGGCCGAGCATCACGTTGCCGGCCGCCGTCAGATGCGGAAACAGATTGAAGCTCTGGAAGACCATGCCGGTCATCGAACGCTGGCGCGAGAGTTCGCGGTCGCCGAGCCGGTGCCGGCGCCCGCTGGTCGAGCGGTAGCCGATCGTCTCGCCATCCAGGATGATGTCGCCGCCCTGATATTCCTCCAGCAAATTGACGCAGCGCAGCAGCGTCGTCTTGCCCGAGCCGCTGGAGCCGATGATCGAGACCACCTCGCGCTGGTTGAGATCGAGGTCGACTCCCTTGAGAACCTCGGTGTGGCCGAAGCGCTTGGTCAGGCCGCGGATCGCAAGGAGAGGTTGCTGCTTGTCCATCAGTGCTGCCCGACCCGCCGTTCGACGGCCTTGCCCAGTTGATCCAGCGCGATGTTGATCACCAGATAGAGCATGCCGGCGAAGACATAGAACTGGATGGTCATGAAATTGCGGCCGATGATCTCCTGCGTCTTGAGCAGGAGTTCGCCGACGCCGATTATCGAAAGCAGGCTCGAGCCCTTGATCAGCTCGACCCCTGTGTTGATCCAGGGCGGCAGCGCGCTGCGCGCCGCCTGCGGCAGGAGCACATAGGCGAGGAGCTGCGGGAAGGTCAGCCCGATGCTGCGCCCGGCCTCGGCTTGCCCCGGCGGGATTGCCTGCAGCGAGCCGCGCAGCAATTCGCCGATATGGGCGCCGGCGAAGAGCGACAGCGCCAGGGTGCCGGCTTGCGTCGGGCCGAGGCTCAGGCCCGCGACGGAGGGGATGTAGAAGGCGGCGAGAATGAGGACGAGCACGGGCGTGCCGCGCATGGTGTCGACATAGAGCCGGAACGGCAGCTTGAGCCACCAGGGCGCGTAGGAGAGCTGGATGCCGACGATCCCGCCGAGCAGCGTGCCGAACAGGATCGAGGCGGCAGCGATCTCGGCCGTGAGGACGAAGCCGTCCCAGAGCGCGAAGCGGGAAATCCAGAGCTGGTCGAGGAAAGCATGCATCGGCGGCTCAAAATTTCGGAAAGCGCCGTTCCATGCCGCGCAGCAGCATGGCGATGACGACGCAGGCGGCGATGTAGAGCCCGCTCGCGACCGTCCAGGTCTCGATGACCCGGAAGGTGTCGACGTTGATCTTGCGGGCCTCGAAGGTGAGTTCCGGCACGGCGATGGCGGCCGCGATGGAGCTGTCTTTGAACATGCCGATGAAGGTGTTGCCGAGCGAGGGCAGGGCGTTGCGCAGCATGATCGGCGCGACAACCGAGACATTGGTCTGCAGCCGCGTCAGCCCGATCGAGCGCGCCGCTTCGATCACGCCTTTCGGCACGGAGATCAGCCCAGCCCGGAACACCTCGGTGAGATAGGCGCCGGAATAGAGCGCGAGCGCGCCGGTGAAGCTCTGGTACTTGTCGAGGGTGATGCCGGCCTGGGGCAGGGCGAAGTAGGCGAGCAGTACCAGCACGAGCAGCGGCAGGTTGCGGATCAGCGAGACATAGAGTGCGGCGAGGCTGCGCAGCATTCGGTAGGGCGCGACGCTCGCAAAGGCCGCCAGCAGGCCGAGCACGGTGCCGATCGCGACGGCGACGACGGCCAAGCCCAGGCCGATGGCGAGCCCCAACAGAAGCTTGTCGAAGCTCGCCCAGACGGCGCCGAAATGCAGTGAGTAGTCCACGAGGCGCGATCAGGCGGCTCAGCGGAATTCCTGCGGGAAGCCGATCTTGGGCTCCGGCGGCGTCTCGCCGAACCAGCGCTCATAGGCGGCCTTGTAGATCGGGAAGGTCGTGCCGGTCATCGACTCGCGCAGCGCCACGTTGACGAAGTTCAGCCAGTCCGGGTCGCCCTGCTTGACGATGCAGGAATAGGTCTGAGGGTTCCAGCTATAGCCGGAATCCACATAGCGCCCAGGATTCTGCTTCATGTAGAAGCGCAGCGACGAGGAGTCGGTGGCGGCGGCCTGCGCGCGGCCGGAGTTCAGCGCCTGATACATCAGGTCGACGCTCTCGAACTGGTCGACCTTCGCTTCAGGTAGCGCGTCCCTGACCATCTTCTCCGCAAAGACGTTCTGCAGCACCGAAACGGTGACCTTGGGGCCGGCTGCTTTCAACGCCGCAAAATCGGCATAGGGACCGCCGGCAACCAGCATCAGGCTGACGCCTTCGCGGTAGTAGGGCACGGTGAAGGCAACCTGCTGGGCGCGCGCCGCGGTGACGGTCACGAACTGGCAGGCGATGTCGACCTTGCCGGTGACGATGTTCGGGATGCGGGCATCCGAGGCCTGGTTGACGAACTCGATCTTGTTGGGATCGTCGAACAGCCCCTGTGCAATGATCTTGGAGATCTCGATGTCGAAGCCGACGAGCTCGCCCTTCTCATTGCGGAAATGCCATGGCGGATTGGTGCTGCCGGTGCCGACGACGAGCTTGCCGCGGCTGAGCACCTCCTTGAGCTTGCCTTGGGCCGAGGCCCCGGTGGCAGGCAGTAGGGCGCAGGCGACGACGCCGAGCCCGGCAGCGATCTTGATCAGATTCTGAAACATGGTTTCCCCTCCGCCTGGTGCTGAAAACGGCTTGGTGGCCGGTGTGGCGGCAAGCAGACGATGCGCCACCCCTCCCAAGCAAGATGCGCCTGTTTCGCGAGAGGAAACAGACCTATTCGCCGCTGCACTTCTCCGTGGGCAGGCAACGTTCCGCTATCGGTGCGACACGTCAGCGTGGATCGGAAAGACCGGCTCGCGCAAACGCGAATAGGGCAACCCCGCGATCTTACTGGTGCAGGGGCCGGGTGTCGCCACCGTGAAGCTGCCCTTGGCGATATCGTCATAGGCGCGCCGGTGCGCCACCGCCGCCTTGACGCCGATCGCCTTCAGCGTCTCGGGGTGAATGCCCTGCGAGCGGAACTGGCCGAGGTCGAAGGGCGGAGTCTTGCGGCTGGTCAACAGGATGGTGACGCCGCCGGCTTCGACCACCACGCTCGGCCCCATGCAAAAGCGCGAGCCCTGCGAGGCGGCGAGGTGGCTGTTGCGATCCTCCAATGCGAACTCTCCGTCGCTGGCGCTGACGAAGCCCGCCTCGATCTCGACCGGCCCTTCGGCGATGGCACTGCCCTTGCCGCCGATCGAGAGCTTGCGGAGTTCGCCCGGCTGAGCCCCGGCCATGGCGGAGACGGCGGCGGGGTCTGCGATGGCGACCGCGCAATTCTCGACGCGGTGACGCAGGAAGGCGCGCAGCACCGAGGTGCCATCCCCCGGCGCGCCTCCGCCGATATTGTCTGCCGGCTCGACCACGAGATAAGGGCCGCCCGGCGAGCGCAGGATTTCTGTGACGGCTTCGTCGATATCCCATTCCTCCGGCAGGCCGAGATCGCGCAGTTCGATGGCGGTCTCCGTCAAGCGGGCGAGGGCGTCCCGCGCGGCGCTCTCCGGGCCGGTGAAGGCGACTGCGAAGGCGACGCCGGCCTCGGACACATCGGAGAAGGAATAGCCGCCGATGACGTTCGCGACCCAGATCGCCGGGTTCTCCTGCTCGATCCGACGCGCCAGGGCTTCAAGATCGCGCATCGGCCGGTCGGCCGTGCCGGTGCCGGTCGGGGGCCAGACGACCGGCGCATTGGTCGAGAGCATCCGCGGCAGGGCGCCTTCCTCGAGCGCTCGCGCCAGCAGGCGGGCCGAGCGCAGGGCGGATTCGCGAGCGTCCGTATGCGGGTTCTCGCGATAGGCGACGAGGGCATTGGCATGTTGCGCCATCGCCGCGGTGAAATTGGCATGGAGGTCGAAGACGCCGAAGACCGGCAATGCTTCGCAGCCGGGCACGGAGCGGATATGGGCGAGGAGAGCGCCTTCCGGATCTGGGCAGTCGGTCGTGACCATGGCGCCATGCAGCGCGAGCCAGATGCCGTCGAGGCCGCCATTAGCAAGCGCGGCCCTCAGCCCGGCATCGAATTCCGCCAAGAAGCGTGCGAAGGCGGCGTGATCGACGGTTCCGGCGGGCAGCGCCGTGTAGTCGACCGTCGGGACGACCTGCCAGCCCTCGGCTTCCGCCACTTCAAGGAAGCCGTCCACGGTCGAACCGTCACCGCGCCGGCGCAGCAACTCGTCTCCGGTACGGATGGTGAAGTCGGCCAGCCGCGTGAACTCGTCGACGAAGCTGTGCGTCTCGTGAAAGAGCGATCCCAGCAGGATCCGGCGAGGCTGAGGCATGATCGGTAAGGCTCCCTGAAGCCTCCGCATCTCGGCCGCTGCCCTGTTCCGAATCAAGTCGGCATTGTTCCACTGCAAGGAACGCGGGTGCTTTGACAGGCCACGCCAACTCCTCGTTTCATGGCGCAGGTCGGCGCGCTGGAGGAGGCGATGCCCTCGCAGATCTGGGAATGCAGGCGGATGCGCGTCTTTACTGCGTCGCTGGCGACGGAAACCAACACCTTCGCGCCGCTCTTCGTCGACCGCAGCGCCTTCGAGAGCGCCTTCTACTGCCCGCCAGGAACCCATCCAGAGACGCCGACGCTGTGCTCTGCTCCCACCGTCGCGGCCCGGCACCGAGCCACGAGCGAAGGCTACGAGCTGGTCGAGGGCACCGCGACCTGGGCCGAGCCGGCGGGGCTGGTCTCGCGGGAGGGTTATGAAAGCTTGCGCGACGAGGTTCTCGGCCAGCTCAAGGCCGCGTTGCCGGTCGATATCGTGCTACTCGGCCTGCACGGCGCGATGGTGGCGCGCGGCTATGACGATTGCGAGGGAGACCTGATCGCACGGGTGCGGGCGCTGGCCGGCCAGGATTGTGTCGTTGGCGCCGAACTCGACATGCATTGCCATCTCACCGCGCAGATGGTCGAGAACGCCGACATCATCGTCGCCTTCAAGGAATTCCCGCATACGGATTTCCTGGCGCGGGCCGAGGATCTGCTGGAGCTTTGCCTGAAGGCCGCGCGCAAGCAGGTGAAGCCAGTCAGCGCCGTGTTCGATTGCCGCGGGCTCGCCGCCTTCATGACCAGCCGCGAGCCTGGGCGTAGCTTCGTCGACCGGATCAAGGCGATGGAAGGCCGCGACGGCATCCTCTCGATCTCGGTCGCCCACGGCTTCCAAGCGGCAGATGTCGCTGATGTCGGGACAAAGATTCTGGTTATTTCTGAAGGCGACCCCGCGAAGGCGGCGGCGCTGGCAAAGGAACTCGGCCTCGAAATCTTGCGCTGGGGGCAGGGAGCTTCGCCGAAACATTACAAGCCCGAGGAGGGGATCGCGGCGGCGCTCGAATTGGCTGAGCCCGGCAAGCCGGTGGTGCTCGCCGATCGCTGGGACAATCCGGGCGGCGGTGTCGCCGGCGATTCCTCGGTGATGGTCGAGGCGCTGATACGTCACCCGGATGTGCCGGCGGCGATCGGTGCGCTCTGGGACCCGGTCGCAGTCAGCCTCTGCCGCGCGGCCGGCGTCGGGGCGGAGATCCCGCTGCGCTTCGCCGGCAAGGCGGCGCCGTCTTCCGGCAGGCCGATCGACGCGACGGTCCGGATCATCGGCACGACCGAAAACCTGCTGATCCCGTTCGAACAGAGTTGGGTTTCGCTCGGCCCGGCCGCCGCGATCCGGATCGGCCAGCTCGACATCGTGCTGGCCTCGACGCGGGCGCAGACCTTCAGCCCGCCTGTCTTCACCGATCTTGGCGTCGATCTAGCGACGAAGAAGGTGGTGGTGGTGAAGTCCTCCAACCATTTTCACGCCGCCTTCGCGCCGATCGCCGCGAGCGTGCTCTATCTCGACAGCGGCGGGCCCTATCCGCCCGACGCGCGCAAGATTCCCTACACCAAGGTGAAGCGCCCGTTCTCTCCGCTGGATCCGAACCCATGGCTGTAACCGCTTCCGCCGCCGCCCTGCCGCGTTTGTCGCTCGGCGAGATCGAGGATCAACGCCTCGATACCCTGACCAAGGGCATGCCGCCCGGCGCAGCTCTGCGCCTCGGCGATGTCGGTAAGCAGGGCGGACTCGAGCCGGCGCTCGAGGTCTGGGCCTATGTCCAGTCGCGGCCTGAGCGCGGCCGCCGCCTGCTCAATCTGCGCTTCCTGAAGGGCGATGTCGGGACCTGCATCCATGGCGTCGACCACGTCGGTACCGGCACGCCCGAATGGCATGAGGTCGCCGTGGGGCACGGCGTTTCCTGCCGCTATTGGCCATCAGGTGAATCGCCGGTGGCAGTGTGACGTTTCTTGTGGTGGAACGTCTGATCCTTGACGCGAAATATTTGCGACAACTACGCTTTTCACGGTTGCGCGGGCAGCTCTTCGGGCCTTGCCGGGAGCTGATGCAAGCGATGCCGGCGCGACGCTGACGGTTCGCCTAGCCCATTCCAAGGGTGCTCGAAATCGCTTTCCGGGAGGTCGCCTTGCGCCTGGCTCTGATCCACATCGTTCAGGAGACGAACGACTTCAATCCGGTGCTGACGACGCTCGCCGATTTCGAGGCCTTCGGAATCTATGAGGGCGAGGAGATCGCCCGGCATTTCGGCGAGATCGGCCAGATCGGCGGCCATTACGCGGCGGTGAAGGAGTCCGGCCTCGACATCGAGACGATCCCGATCATCCGAGCCTGGGCAGTAGCGGGTGGACGCATCTCGCGCGAAGCCTTCGACTACTTCCAGGCGAAGATCCGGGCGGGGCTCGAAACCATCGGACCGATCGATGGGCTCGTGCTGCATCTGCACGGCGCCTGCGCGGCCGAGGGCATCGACGATGTCGAGGGCGAGCAGGCGGAACTCTGCCGCAAGATCCTCGGGCCGGATGTGCCGATTCTGCTCGGGCTCGACCACCACGCCAATGTCACTCAGAAGATCATGGCCAATTGCACGGCCATCGTCGGGCACCGCACCCAGCCGCATGATGTGTTCGACACCGGCAAGGTCGGCACCGAGGTGCTGCTGCGCATCCTGCGGGAGAAGTGCAAGCCCGTGATGGCGTGGCGCAAGATCCCGCTGCTGTCGCATCAGGAGCAGTTCCTGACCTCGAAAGGGCCGATGAAGATCTGGTTCGACCGGGCGCGGGCGCTGGAGGCCGACGGCCAAGTGCTGCAGGCCTCGAACTATCCGATGCAGCCCTGGCTCGACGTCGCCGAGGGTGGCTGGTCGACGATCGTCGTCACCGATGGCGACCAGGCGCTGGCGGAGAGACTGGCAGACGAACTCGCCGATCTCGCCTGGTCGATGCGCGACGATTTTCAGGTCCGCGAAGCCGTTTCGGTCGATGATGCCGTGCGCAAGGCCGATGCGGCGCCGCGTGGCATGGTGGTGCTGAGCGATACCGGCGACACGGTCTTCGGCGGGGCGGCGGGCGACAGCAACCTGATCTTCGAGTCGATCCTGCGGCTTGGCACCAAGGGCCGCGCGCTCATTCCGCTGATCTCGCCGCGGGCGGTCGCGACGCTGGTCGCGGCGGGCGAGGGGGCTGAGGTCACCTTGCCGCTCGGCGGCGACGCGGCGCCGGCGTTCTTCAAGCCGCTGACGGTGACGGGGAAGGTGCGGCGCATCGGCGGTGGCGCGATCCCGCTCGCCTTCAACCACCAGACCGAGGTCGATATGGGCCGGGTCGTGATCTTCGATGTCGGGCCCGCAACCTTGCTGATCTCGGAGTTGCGCGGCGTCGCCGGCAATGTCCCGGGCGTCTACGAGGCGTTCGGCATCGATCTCGCCGACTATAAGATGGCGGTGCTGAAGACGGCCTCGAACTTCCAGTATTTCGCGCCGATCACCTCCGAAGTCGTTCGCGCCGATACGCGCGGCCCAGGGCAATCGGACGTGTTCACCTTGCCGTGGCAGCGGATTCCGCGCCCGGTCTATCCATTGGAGACAATAAGCGACTGGCGGGCGCATTCGTCCCAGCCGGGAGCGGGGACGAGTTGAAGGGCAACTGACACCAAAACGAGAGGGGAAAGCGATGACAAAACTGTCGCGACGTCGATTCTGCATGACTGGCCTTGCCCTCGCGGGAGCGGCCCCGCTGGCCGGGGCGCTGCCCGCCTCGGCCCAGCAGCTCAAGGGTGGAACGCTGCGGGTCGCCGTGCTGAGCGAGCTGGCGAATTACGATCCGCAGCAGCTCTCCACGGTCAATTTCCACGTCATCAAGAACCTCTATGACAGCCTGATCGAATACACCCCCGAGGGAAAACCGGAGCCGAGCCTGGCGACGGAGTGGACAATCGCCCCGAACAAGAAATCGGTGACGCTGAAGCTGCGCGACGGCGTGACCTTCCATAGCGGCGCGCCGTTCAAGTCCGACTCCGTGCTCGCGACCCTGCAGAAGGGCGCCGATCCCAAACGTGGCAAGAACGTCTTCTCGACCATGTCGATCGTGAAGGATTGGTCGGCGCCGGACGAACGCACGGTCACGATCAACTTCAAGGCGCCGGTCCCTGACCGGCAGATCCTCGACCTGCTGCAGTTCCTGCTCCCGATCGACCCGAAAGGCATCGACACGGTCGAGACCGTGCCGGCGGGTACGGGCCCCTATACGCTGGTGAACCGGGCCGTGGGCCAGAGCCTCGCGCTCAAGGCCAACCCGAAATACTGGCGCGAGAAGCAGCCGATCGCGCAGGATCTGGTCTTCACCGTGTTCAGCGAGGATGCCGCCGCCAGCGCCGCGCTGGAATCCGGTGCGGTCGACATAGTCTATAACGGCTCCTCGCGCAGTGCGGCCCGTCTCAAGAACGCCGGCTTCCAGGTCTTCGCCGGGCCGGGCCAGCTCGTGCAGGTCTTCCGCATCAACTCGACGCGTGGCCCCTTCCGCAACAAGTCGTTCCGGCAGGCCTTCAATTACCTGATGGATCGCCCCAGCATCCTGCGCGTCGGCTATGCCGGGATGGGCAAGGTGGTGGCGCTGCCCTGGGCGCCGGCGAGCCCGGCCTTCGACGACGGCTACAACAAGACCTATGCCTATGATCTCGACAAGGCGAAGAAGCTGATCGCGGCCACCGGCCTCTCCGCCGACGAGATGAAGGGCTGGAAGCTGCTGGTCAACGGCAGCGACGAATCCTCGGTGGCGATCAGCCAGATCGTGCAGGGCTCCCTGCAGAAGGCAGGCATCCCGATCGAGCTCGACATGCGGCAAGGCGCCGAATACGTCACGGCGTTGCTGGGAGGCGACTTCGCCGCAACCTTCGGCGCGGTCGGCAACGTCCAGAAGTTTCCCTCGCGTGTCACGACGAACTCGATCTACCGCACTTCGGGCAACCCGATCCTCAAGGACCCGCATCCGCACCCGGACTACGTCGCTGCCATTGCCAAGGTCGACAGTGCGGCGGGTGGCCAAGCCGAGGTCAAGGCGACCTATGACAATCTCAATCGCGTGCTGGTCGACGAGGCTTTCGGGATTCCGACCAACTCCTACGATGTCGGCCTGATCGTCGCCTCGGAGAAGGTCGGCGGGGTGACGCTCGACATCGATAATCTGTTCGTCGCGCGCACCATCGGCTTCAAATGAACCGGACCGGCGTGAGCGACGCCGTGCGGAGCGCAGCGTCGCTGCATGAATGAGGCCTTCACATCCCTGGGCCGATTGCTGCGCCGCCTGCTCGCCCGGCGCGGCGCGGCGCTGGGTGTCGCTTTCCTCATGCTGGTCGGGCTCGCGGCGATCTTCGCTGATCTGTTGCCGCTCGACCCGCTGACACAGAGCATTGCGGACGCGCTGAAGCCGCCTTCGCCCGAGAACTGGTTCGGCACCGACGAGCTCGGGCGCGATATTCTTGCCCGCGTTGTCTACGGCGCTCGGACGTCACTGGTCACAGCCTTCGGCGCTGTCGTCATCGCGGCGCTGGTCGGCGTGCCCGTCGGGCTCGTCGCCGGCTTCTACGGCGACTGGCGGGACTCGCTGCTGATGCGCTGCATCGATGTGCTACTCGCGCTGCCGAACATCCTCTTCGCCATGGCGCTGATCGCAGTGCTCGGGCGCAGCCAGGGCGCGGCGCTGATCGCGGTCGGCGTCGCCGGCATCCCGGGCTTCGCGCGCATCGCCCGCGCCCAGGTGATGGCGCTGCGCCAGCTCGACTTCGTCACGGCGGTGCGCGGCTTCGGCGGCCGACCAAGTTACATCATGTTTCGAACAATCCTGCCCAATGCCTTGAGTCCATTGGTGGTTCAGGCGATCGTCCTGGCCTCGATCGCGATCCTGCTCGAGGCCGCGCTCGCCTTTCTCGGGGTCGGCGTGCCGCCACCGACGCCGAGCTGGGGCGAGATGCTGCGCACCGGCAAGTCGTATCTCTACGAGGCACCGAGCTATGCGGTGTTGCCCGGCCTCGTGCTGACCCTGACGATCCTCTCCTTCGACACGATCGGCCGGGCGCTGACCGCGATCCTCGATCGCGACGAGACCGATGCATCCGGCGAAATCATCGGGGGCCGGCGATGACGAGCTACGTCATGCGTCGCCTCGCCCAGATGCTACCAGTGCTGCTGATCGCCTCCTTCGCGATCTTCTCGATGATCTACGCGGTGCCCGGCGGGCCGATTGCGGTGATTGTCGGCGAGAACGCGTCGCAGGAGGAGATCGCGGCGGCGATCCAGCGCTACGGGCTCGATCGGCCGATGGTCGTCCAGTATTTCGACTGGTTCGGCCGCGCTGCGACGGGCGATTTCGGCCTGTCGCTCCACAGCCGCCAGCCGGTGCTGCAGCTGATCGGCGAAAGGCTGCCGGCGACGCTGCAGCTCGCCCTGACGGCGATCGTGGTGGCGCTGGTCATCGGCATTCCCGTCGCGATCGCGAGTGCGATCAAGCCGAATTCCTGGCTCGATCGATTGCTCAGCGGCTGGAGCGCACTGGCGCTGGGCGTGCCGACCTTCTGGCTCGGTATCCTGCTGATCCTGCTCTTCGCCGTGGAATTGCGCTGGCTACCTTCGGCCTCGCGCCATGTCCCGTTCTGGCAGTCGCCGCTCGACGCGCTGCGCAGCCTGGCGCTGCCGGCGCTCACCCTTGGCACCTATGTCTCAGGCATCCTCGCGCGGTTCCTGCGCGCCTCGCTGATCGGCGAGGCGCGGGCCGATTACGTCCGCACCGCCCGCGCCAAGGGTGTGCCGGAAAACCGCATCGTCGGCCTGCACATCATGCGCAACGCGATGCTGCCCTTTGTCACCATCGTCGGGCTGATGATGGCGAACTTCATCGGCGGGGCGGTGGTGACGGAGGCGGTCTTCACCTATCCGGGCCTCGGGCGCCTGCTGATCCAGGCAATCAGCACCCGCGACTACCCGCTGATCCAGGGCTGCATCCTGGTGATTCTGGTCGCCTATATGCTGATCAATCTTCTGGTCGACATGCTCTACGCCTGGATCGACCCGCGGATCGAATACCGATGAGCGCGACGTCAACCCGCGGCGGCGGCTGGATGAGAGCCGAGCTGGGCCGAGATGCCGGCTGCGACCTCACGCAGCCGCGTGCCGGCCTTGGCCGCCAGCGAATGCGGCATGCGCATCAGCGGCGCCGAGATCGACAGCGCCGCGACCGGATAGCCGTCCTCGTCGAGGATCGGTACGCCGACGCACATGGCGCCGTCCTCGTTCTCGCCCATCTCGGTGGCGTAGCCGCTCCGCTTCACCTGCCGGAGCTGGCGTTCGATCTCCTCGCGTTGCAGCAGGGTCCGGCCGGTGCGTTCGGTCAGTGGCAGGTCGAGCTGGCGCTGCCGTTCGGCCTCTGGCAGGAAGGCGAGGATCGCCTTGCCGAGCGCGGTCGAATGCATCGGGTGGCTGTCGCCGATGCGCGCCTGCATCCGGAGCGAGCGGTTGGCCTCGATCAAGTCGATATAGACGACCGTGCCGTTGCCCTTCACGGCGAGATTCACGGTCTCGTTGAACTCGTGCATCAGCTCGATCATGGCCGGACGGGCGAGCTCGCGGACCTTGCTGACGCTGGCGTCGGCCCGGGCGATGGAGCGCAGCTGGGGCCCGAGATTGTAGCGGTCGGTCGCGCGGTTGTGGTCGAGGAAGCCGGCGGCCGTCAGCGTCTGCAGATAGCGGAAGGTCGTCGTCTTCGGGATCCGCAGCTCCTTGCTGACGGCGGTGAGCGCGATCTCGTGGCCGTGGCGGGCGACCAGCTCCAGCACCTTGAGCGCCTTCATCACCGGCTGCACGACGTAGGGATTGTCGGGTTTCCTGGCCATGGCCACTCCGGCATTCGGGCTTGCTCCGCCTTCGGATAGCGATCGGAAGGTAATTCCGCAAGGCGAAACTCATGTTCCTTTACACGGTATGGTGGCTCTGATCAGGTCAAGCAACAGCAGCGGAGGCAACGCAAGTGGCAGGCAATAGCACCCAGCAGGCGGGAGCACTGCGCTTCGAGGAATCGGCCCGGCAGGTCGCGGAGAACGCGCGCTTCGTCGCAGGCGGCGTGAACAGCAATTTCCGGCTCGGCATGGCGCCAGGACCGCTGGTGTTCGAGCGCGGCGAGGGCGCCTATCTGATCGACGTCGATGGCAACAGGATCATCGATTATTACTGCGGCATGGGTGCCACCGTGCTCGGCCATTCACCGAAGCCGGTGATCGAGGCGGCACAACGGCAGGCGGAGAAGGGCATCCTCTTCGCCGGCCAGGTGCCGATCGAATACGAGGCGGCGAAGCTGATCTGCGACCGCATCCCTTCGGCGGAGCGGCTGCGCTTCGGCTCATCGGGCTCGGAGGTGGCGCAGGCGGCGATGCGGCTGGCCCGCGCCGCCACCGGACGGCGCACCATCGTCAAGTTCGAGGGGCATTATCACGGCTGGTTCGACAACATCCTGTGGTCGACCGCGCCAGGGCTGAATGCGGCCGGACCGGAGGATGCGCCGACGCCCGTCATCGGCAGCAAGGGCCAGGACCCGGCGGCAGGCGAGGGGCTCTCGATCCTCGGCTGGAACGATCTCGCGGCGCTGGAGAAGCGGCTCGCCAAGGGCGATGTCGCGGCGGTGCTGATGGAGCCGGCGATGTGCAACCAGGGCGCCATCGCCCCCGAGCCCGGCTATCTGGAAGGCGCGCTTGCCGCCTGCCGCAAGCATGGCGCGCTGCTGATCTTCGACGAGGTGATCACCGGGTTCCGGCTCGGCCGGGGCGGAGCGCAGGAGCGCTTCGGCGTGACGCCCGATCTGACCATCATGGCGAAGGCGATCGCCAATGGCTTTCCGGTGGCGGCCATCGCTGGCCGTGCCGAGCTGCTGGACCTTTTTGCGGACGGTGTCTTGCATGGCGGCACTTTCAATGCACAGCCGGTCGCCATGGCGGCGATGGTCGCGACGCAGAAGGCGCTGACACCAGAGCACTACACGCGCAGCTCCGCCCATGGCCAGCGCCTGCAGGACGGAATCCGCGCGATCCTGGCGGAGGAGGGGATCAAGGCGCAGGTCGCCGGCTTCCCGCTGATGTTCCATGTCGCGTTCGGGCTAGATGCGCCGGCGCGGAACTATCGGGACGTGGCCCGCGCGGACAAGGCCGCCTACAGCCGCTTCGCCCACGCGCTGCTCAAGCGCGGCGTGCGGGTGCTGGAGCGCGGCGCCTGGTTCGTGTCGTCGGAGCATGACGATGAGATCGTTGAGCGAACTTTGGACGCGGTCCGGACAGCGGCGCGCGAGGTTGTCTGATCCATCCGCCTGCGAGCCGAGCGGTCACCCGCGATCAACAGCGCATCGACCTTCTCCTCCAGGCACAGATCGATCGTCGCGAGGAACGCTTTCCGTGTAGCGCTCGCGACCAGCTCCGCCAGCTCGGGGTTTCGCAGCGCCAGCGACTTCAGCGGCGCATCGATGTGCAGATCCGCGCAATGAACGAACCGAAAACTGGAAATGACGTTTAGGCTCCCATCCGTCTTGGATTTCCTATCAGACGGCACAATCGGCGCGGGACGTGGTCCGATAGAAGCGCCACCGGGCTTGTCCGCAACAAAATCATCGCAGTCGGCAAACTCTGAGCGGCGTCTGTCGCATGTAATCCGCGGGCTGCCTCAGGCTTGGCAGGATGACATTGGCAATCGCCTAAAGAGGTTGCGCTCACCATGGAGAGCCGAGTTTCGTCAAAGTTGCCAGCGGCGCCTTGTCGTTTCAGAAACCCACGTTGCAAATAAATAGTGATTGGCACCTAGGCGACAATTTGACTTGAGCTGGTCGAAAACATAACTACTGGATCGAGAATCGAATAAGATTCTGCGCATAGCAGCAGTCGGAGTTTGTAATGTCCGAAGCCAACGACGAAATCATCGACCTCGTTGCCCATATCGTATCGGCCTACGTGTCGAGCAACAGTGTTCCGGCTGCGGATCTTCCAATGCTGATCGCCACCACTCATTCGGCGATTGCAGGCTTGGGCAAAGAGCCGGCGGCGCCGACGCCCGCCGTGAAGCCAGCGCCGGCGGTATCGATTAAAAAGTCGATCACGACCGACTTTCTGATCTGCCTCGAGGATGGAAAGAAGTTTAAGTCGCTTAAGCGCCATCTCCGCACTGCCTATGACATGACGCCTGATCAATATCGTGCAAAGTGGGGGTTGCCGCCCGACTATCCGATGGTCGCTCCTGCCTATGCTGAAGCGCGTTCGAACCTGGCAAAGTCGATGGGGCTCGGGCAGCAGCGTCGGAAGCGCCCCCGTGGGAAGGCGGCGTAGCCTTCATATGGCCCGCCGGCCTGAGAGCTGCGGGCCGGTGTCCCGTCTTTGGACTTGAGTGAGACACCTTGAACGTTCTCTTCGATGGCCCGGAGAAGGCGACACACACCATTCTTCTGGCCCACGGGGCGGGCGCTCCGATGGACTCCGGAGCCTTGACGGCTGCCGCCGCGGCGTTAGCCCGCGAGGGCTTTCGTATCGCTCGCTTCGAATTTGACTATATGGCCAGTCGTCGTACGGACGCTGGCCGCAAACCACCCCCGCGAGCTGAAAAGCTTAAGCCGGAGTATCTCGCGGCTGTTGAAAAGATCGGTTCATCGCGATCGCTCATCATTGGCGGCAAGTCGATGGGCGCTCGCGTGGCCAGTATGGTCGCCGACGAACTTTTCGCCACTGGAAAGATCGGTGGCTTGCTCTGCCTCGGCTACCCCTTTCATCCTCCGGCAAAGCCAGAGCAGTTGCGGACCCAGCATCTGGCCGATCTGAAGACGCCGGCGTTGATCATCCAGGGCACGCGCGACGAATTCGGCACACGAGAAGAGGTCGGCGCCTATTCCTTGTCGCCTTCGATCGAGATGGTTTGGCTCGAGGACGGTGATCATGACCTTCGCCCGCGTAAGGCTTCCGGCTTTTCAGCAGCGGGGCATCTGGCAACGATGGCGAAAGCCGCTGCGACCTGGGCAGAAGCAAAGTTGCTCCAGCCGTCGGATGGATAGAGGCGGGGAGGGAATGCTGGCGCACCTGCCTGGCGATCCATTCGCGCTGTGTGAATGCGGAACTGCCGATCGAGGAGGTGCTCGGCCGTTCCTATTCCTGGTGCGTGGCCTGGGCTGCCGAGCTGAAGGAGCTCTTCGCCGCCGATGTCGAGGCCAAGCGGCGGCAGAACGTCCTCGATTACGACGATCTGCTGCTCTACTGGGCGCAGGCCATGACCGATCCGGACATCGCCGCAGATGTCGGCTCGCGCTTCGACCATGTCATGGCAGACGAATATCAGGACACTGGCCGTCAACCCATAAACCGGAAACGACCGAGATGGGTGGTGGTGAGCGGACATCTCCCAGGCCGCCTTCCTGCAGGGTGCGGAGAGCGGTGCGTGCGCTGCTAGCTCTCATGTGCGACCTTCCTCGCATTGCTCATACCAATGAAGGCATTCTCCCAAGGGGCATAATCGTCGGTGGCAGGCGAATGGGCGGTCCTGCCGACATCGGCCGTTTCGCGACCCAAGGACCAGACAGCTCCCTGGATCTTGGCGATACGTCCTTCGCCGACCTTCCTGCTATTGATAAAGAGCGCCGGTACCACTTTCCGGCTCCTCGCCATCCATGTCATTATCCCCGCCATCTACTTCGCGCATTGCTTCCCCCCTGACGCAATGGAGCCGGCGGCTCGAGCGGAGGCTGCATGTCGCTCGTTGATCTCAATGACGTCGTCAAGCACTACGGCCAGCACACGGTCTTGAACGGCGTATCGCTCACCGTCGCGAAGGGCGAGATCGTCGCCATCATCGGCCGCTCGGGCTCGGGCAAGAGCACCCTGCTGCGCTGCGTGGACGGGCTGGAGCCTATCCAGGGCGGCACCATCTCCTTCGACGGCACCGTGATCAACGATCTCGGCATGGACCTGCGCAAGCTGCGCCAGCATGTCGGCATCGTGTTCCAGAGCTTTAATCTCTTCCCGCATCTCAGTGTCGAGGAGAACATCACGCTCGCGCCCAATGTGGTGAAGAGGGTGCCGCTGGCCGAGGCACGACGCCTGGCCGAAACCGTGCTGCAAAAGGTGGGGCAGGCCGAGAAGATCGACGCCTATCCCAACCAGCTCTCCGGTGGTCAGCAGCAATGTGTGGCCATCGCGCGTTCGCTGGCGATGTCGCCGCAACTTATGCTGTTCGACGATCCAGAGCTGGTCGGCGAGGTGCCGAAATTGCTGGAGGAGATGGCGCGCGACGGCATGACCATGATACTGGTGACCCACGAGATCGGCTTCGCCCGCCAGATCGCCGACCGCGTGGCGTTCATGCACCAGGGCAGGATCTGGGAGGAAGGTCCCGCGGCCGCGACACTCGCCCGGCCACGCACGCCCGAGCTGGAGACGTTTCTAAGCGCAGTATCATTGCATTGAGCTCACCGCTGTCAGCGGCAAAATGAACGGGTCGAGCTTCCGTTTAGGGTCGCAAGCGGTAATCCAAACACCCCGTCCATCGGCAAGCCCGAGGAGATCGCCCAGATGGTCGTGTTCCTCGCCTCCGACAATGGCGCGTTTGCTACCGGCGCGACCTTCGCTGTCAACGGAGGAGAGCGCTCGCTCCGCTGGTTTCAAACAGAAATTTGGTATCGTAGCCGCCCTTTAAGGGTTAAAATAACGCCAACGCCTTTGTTCCGGGCGGAGAGGAGGGAATGACGGCTCACGGCGCCAAAGGCCGTTGGAGCTCCCCTCGAGTGGTTCAGAGCTTCCTGCGGCTGGCGTTGCGGACGCCCCTGCTGTCGCGCCGAGGTCTCGCGCCGCGAGCGTGGAACATTGGAGCAAATGCCTCGGAATAAAGGGAGGGCGTCATGCCCGTTGAGATCCCGAGAGATTTCCGCCGCGTGATCATCGCTGCATCGGTGGGCAACGTCATCGAGTGGTATGACTTCTATATCTTCGGCAGCCTGGCCGCTATTCTATCGGTCAAGTTCTTCGAGCAGAGCCATCCGGTCGCGGCATTGCTGAGCACGATCGCCCTGTTTACCGCCGGCTTCCTGATCCGCCCGCTGGGGGCCTTCCTCTTCGGATGGATGGGCGATCGGGTCGGCCGCAAATACACCTTCCTCGTCACGCTCAGCGGAATGGGACTTGGCACGGGCGCGATCGGCTTGATCCCAACCTATGAGTCCATCGGCCTGACCGCCGCATTCGTTCTATTCGGCTTGCGGATGATCCAGGGCCTGTGCCTGGGTGGCGAATATGGCGGCGCCATCACCTATGTCGCCGAGCATGTTCCCGACGAGCGCCGCGGTTACTACACCGGCTGGCTGCAGACGTCCCCGACGCTCGGGATCGTGGTATCGCTCGCCGTGATCATCGCGACCCGCAGCTATGTCGGCGAGGCGGCGTTCAACGCCTGGGCGTGGCGCGTTCCGTTCCTGATCTCCTTCCTGCTGGTCGCCGTCGCCATCTACATCCGCCTCCAGCTCCAGGAAACGCCGATCTTCGAGGAGATCAAGGCCAGGGGGCAGATGACCCGAAATCCCTGGAAGGAAGCCTTCCTCAGCCCCAACATCAAATATGTCGGGATCGCCACCCTCGTGCTGATCGGGCAAGGCGTGGTCTGGTATAGCGGCCAGTTCTGGGCGTTGTACTTCCTGCAGCAGGTTTCCAAGGTGGACCCGCTGACCTCGGCCTATATCGTGGGAGCAGCGCTGCTCATTGCAACGCCGAGCCTGATCTTCTTTGGCTGGCTGTCCGACATCATCGGCCGCAAGCCGGTGATCCTGGGCGGCATGCTACTCGCGGCGCTCACATACTATCCGCTGTATTTGTGGCTGGGAATGGTCACGCAACCCGGCAAGATCAACTATCCCGTCGCGATCTTCATCATCTTCATCCTCGTTTGCTATGTCGGGATGGTGTATGGGCCGGTCGGGGCATTCCTGGCGGAATATTTCCCCGCCAGGATCCGCTACACGTCGGTATCGGTGCCGTATCACATCGGCAATGGCTGGGGTGGCGGATTGGTGCCGTTCATCACCTCGGCGGCTTTCGCTGCGACCGGTAGCATCGGCTCCGCGCTGATCTACCCGATCGCGGTTCCGGCCGTCTGCTTCGTGCTCTGCCTCTTCCTGATGCCGGAAACGCGCAAGATCAGTATCTGGCAACCGCTCGAGCCGACGGCGGCGACCTGACGAGATCGCCCTTATGCGGGGCGCTGCGACCCCGCAGACTTTTGTCATCGTCGCAATGCGGGGCGCGGGCCTCCGAGGCAGCGCTGCCTCCGCGGTGACGGGCACGACCATCATCGCCGGCGCGGCAGGCGAGGAGCGCCGTGCTCAGCGGGCGTCGTGGGCACATATTATGTGAGCAATGTCGCATTCATGAAGAACCGAAGCGGATATGCCTCACCACGCTGACGAACCTCGGAGCGCGCGCGATGACCCCTACCTTTGAGGAGAGGCTTGAGCAGTTCCACCGCGGCGTGCTGGAGCAAACGCGACGCGCCGGCGTCTCGGCCTACATCCTGCACGAGGACGGCAGCGTGCTCCGAATTTCGCCTGATGGGAAAAGGGATCTGATCGTCGCGCAGCACGGCCTTCGGCACGCCCAGCCCGGCGAAGGCGCGGAGCAGCGCCGGTGAATCTCCCCTGCCACCGCAGGATCGGGTTGCGCCGCACCTCCATTTGGGCTCGAAGGGTCGGGAGCTGACCGCCTGATCCACCCCCGCTGAATTGGTCCAACCTGAAGTATGTCTTTTGGCAGCCAGGAGGACCGCGATGCCGAAGAAGCGCGATAAGCCCGAAGCGATCGTCGCGAAGTTGCGACCGGTGGATGTGCTGGTTTTGCAAGGGCAATCTGTGGCCGAGGCGATCCGCTCGATCGGGGTGACGGAGGTGAGCTATTCCCGCTGGCGCCGTGAGTTTGGCGGCCTGAAGGCGGATCAGGGGAGGCGGATGAAGGCGCTTGAGGCCGAGAACGCCCGTCTCCGCCGCGCCGTCGCGGACCTGACGCTCGACAAGCTGATCCTGAAGGAGGCGGCGTCGGGAAACTGGTAAGCCCCGCGCGTCACCGTGCCTGCATCGCCCATGTCCGGTTTGCTCTGAAGGTGTCGGAGCGGCGGGTCTGTCGCGTGCTCGGGCAGCACCGCTCGGCCGGAGGTGGCCAGGCTTGCCCGCGGGCGTTGATGAAAGCGACGACAGCCTGGCCCTCAAGACCTCGGGCGCATTACCAAAGCTGCACACCGAACGCCGTTTCCACACAGCCTCAACCCCTCGCAGGACTTCAGAATTGGCCAGGCCAAGATGTTTAGCGATGGAGAAATGCCGATTTTCCTTCCGGCAATTCGGCTCCGGAATTACCTTCGTCCAAACGTTGACATGGAAGGCGCGGAGCATAACGATCACCATCGCGCTTCATGTGTGATGCATCAAGGTCGGGAGGGAAACCGGCTTCGGTAATCGTGCTCAACGCCCGCAACGCGCATTGGCTATGCCCAGCAGTCGCACAATGAACGGCTCGCCTTTGCACTGCTTATCCGCAGTCGCCGGGACAAGCGCGGGACGCCGGACGAAGTGGGGCAGGTATCTGTCTGATGAGCAGCGGCAAACGCCCGATCTTTGCACGCGGCGATCGCCACCATTCCGATGATGCAGAGGGATTGAGGAGGCTGGAGTGGGTCTTGTTCTCGACGGGGTGCGTCGCGATGTCGGAGCGCAGACACACATTCACGAGACAACGCTGCGGCTCCCTCCGGGCACGATGACTGTGCTGCTCGGTGCCACGCTGGCGGGAAAGACCTCGCTGATGCGGCTGATGGCCGGTCTCGACAGGCCAACTTCGGGGCGCATCCTGGTCAACGAGGGCGGTCGTGAGCGGGATGTGACCGGCTTGCCTGTGCGCGAGCGTTCCGTCGCGATGGTCTACCAGCAGTTCATCAATTACCCGAACCTCAGTGTCTTCGAGAACATCGCCTCCCCGCTCAGGGTGAAAGGGCTGCCCAAGGCTGAGATCGAGGGCAAGGTGCGGGCGATGGCGCGGCTGATGCAGCTCGAGCCCTTTCTGGAGCGCATGCCGCTCAACCTCTCGGGCGGGCAGCAGCAGCGCACCGCGATGGCCCGTGCGCTAATCAAGGGCGCCGACCTTGTCCTGCTCGACGAGCCGCTTGCCAATCTTGACTACAAGCTGCGCGAGGAATTGCGCGAGGAACTGCCGAAGATCGTCCGCATGTCGAACGCGACGGTTGTCTACGCCACCACGGAACCTCAGGAAGCGCTGCTGCTCGGCGACCATACCGCCACGCTCTGGGAGGGCCGGGTGACACAGCACGGGCCGAGCACAGAGGTCTATCGCCGGCCGCAGGATCTGATCACGGCGCGCATCTTCTCCGATCCGCCACTCAATATTCTGCCCGTTACAAAGCGAAACGGGGAGCTCCTCCTGCCTGGTGGCGCGAGCGCCTCCGCGACTGGAGCACTCGCCGGGCTGGCGGACGGAGATTACCAGGTTGGCTTTCGGGCACATCATCTTGGGCTGCGAGCCATGGCCGGGCCGAGTCTGCGCTTCGACGGCACGGTGACGGTGGCTGAGATCACCGGCTCGGAGAGCTTCGTCCATGTCGAGTGCGCCGGGTTTCGCTGGGTGGCGCTTGCACCGGGCGTGCACGAACTGGAGCCGGGCGCGCCGATCACGGTGCACATCAACCCGGCAACCGTCTTCGTGTTTGATCTCAGCGGGGGGCTCGCTCACGCCCCGGCCTTCCTCTCGGCTGCTTGAGGAGACGCTGCATGGCCCGCATCGAGCTCTCCGATCTCGCGCATTCCTACAAGCCGGGTGCCTCGGATCCGGGCGAGTTCGCTCTGAAGCCTATGACACTGACTTGGCGCCAGGGCGGCGCCTACGCTCTGCTCGGCCCCTCCGGCTGCGGCAAGACCACATTGCTCAACATCATCTCCGGTCTTCTCATTCCGTCACATGGCCGCGTGCTGTTCGATGGCCGGGATGTCGCACGCCTGCCAACGGAACAGCGCAACATCGCCCAGGTCTTTCAATTCCCGGTCGTCTACGACACGATGACCGTCTACGAGAATCTCGCCTTCCCGCTGCGGAATCGCCGGATGGAGACCCGAGCGGTCGATCACCGCGTGCGCGAGATCGCGGCGCTTCTGGAACTGACCGGCGAGCTCAACCGCAAGGCAAGAGGGCTCACTGCCGACGCCAAGCAGAAGATCTCGCTCGGTCGCGGTCTCGTGCGCCCTGATGTTGCGGCCATCCTCTTCGACGAGCCTTTGACGGTCATCGATCCGCAACTGAAGTGGGAGTTGCGCTCCAAGCTCAAGGCACTTCACAGGGCGCTCGACGTGACGATGATCTATGTGACGCACGACCAGACCGAGGCTCTGACCTTCGCCGACACTGTGGTTGTGATGCATGACGGGCGCGTCGTGCAGGCCGGGCGGCCGGACGAGTTGTTCGAGAAGCCGGCCCATACCTTCGTCGGCTATTTCATTGGCTCGCCGGGCATGAACGTGATTCCTGCATCGGTCGCGGGCAGCCGCGCCCATGTCGCGGGCGCGGTGATCGAACTGCCACGGAGCTACGACATTCCGTCTGGCAAGCGCATCGAGATCGGGGTCAGGCCCGAATTCGCAACGCTCGCCCGTGCCGGCGAAGGCGTGCCTGTCACGGTCGAGCGCATCGATGATCTCGGCCGCTCCCGGCTGGCACGCCTGCGTCTCGGAGATCACGCAATTGCAGCCAGCGTGCCGGATGAACTCAATGACATCGGCCAGACCGCGGGGCTCATCCTTCAAACCGGTCATGTCCATGTCTATGCCGATGGCGAACGCCTGGACGGGAGGGCTTGATGGATAAGCCCCATGACAACCGCGCCTGGCTATTGGTCCTTCCGGTGCTCGCCATCGTCGCCTTCTCTGCGCTCATCCCGCTGATGACCGTGGTGAACTATTCGGTGCAGGACACCTTCGGCAACAACCAGTTCTTCTGGAACGGCACCGGCTGGTTCAAGGAATTGCTCGACCCTTCGAGCGATCTCGGATCGCGCGTCCTCGCCTCGTTCTGGCGCAACGTTGCCTTCTCGGGGATCATCCTGGCGATCCAGGTGCCGCTCGGGATCGCAGTCGCGCTCGCCATGCCGCGACAGGGCTGGAAGGTCGCGGCAACGCTCGTGCTGATGGCTATGCCGCTGCTGGTGCCCTGGAACGTCGTCGGCACGATCTGGCAGGTCTTCGCCCGCGGCGACATCGGCCTGCTGGGTTATGTCATCAACAGGCTCGGCATCGACTACAACTATGTCGCTGATCCGATGGCGGCCTGGATCACCATCATCATGATGGATGTTTGGCACTGGACGTCGCTTGTCGCGCTGCTTTGCTATGCCGGGCTGAAATCGATCCCCGATGCCTACTATCAGGCTGCGCGCATCGACGGCGCCAGCCGCTGGGCCGTGTTCCGCTTCATCCAGTTGCCCAAGATGCGGCGGGTGCTGATCATCGCCGTGCTGCTGCGCTTCATGGACTCCTTCATGATCTACACCGAGCCCTTCGTGGTCACGGGCGGTGGGCCGGGCAATTCAACGACCTTCCTCTCGATCGAACTGGTGAAGCTGGCGCTCGGCCAGTTCGACCTGGGTAAGGCTGCCGCCATGTCGATCGTCTACAATCTCATCATCCTTGCCGTGTGCTGGGTCTTCTACACGGTCATGACCAATCTCGATGTCGAGCGTCCCCGGGCGCCGGTGAAAGCGTGAGGGCGGATCATGACGACCGACAGTCTCACATCCTCCCTGCCCGACACCAAAACCGCACCCAGAACAGGGATCGGCTCCCGAGTTGACCTCGGTACAGTCGTACTCGGTCTGTATCTTCTCTTCCTCGCGGTGCCTATTTACTGGCTCGTCATCATGAGCTTCAAGACAAATTCCGAGATTACCTCGGGCATGACGCTCTGGCCACAGCAGGTCACCTTCGCCAACTACCGCACTATTTTCACCGATTCATCCTGGTATTCCGGTTACATCAACTCTCTGAGCTACGTGATCCTCAACACGGTGATCTCCATCACCCTGGCGCTGCCAGCAGCCTATGCCTTCTCACGCTATCGCTTCCTCGGCGACAAGCACCTGTTCTTCTGGTTACTTTCGAACCGGATGGCACCGCCGGCGATCTTCGCTCTTCCCTTCTTCAATCTCTATTCGGCGATTGGGCTGTTCGACACGCCGCTCGCCGTTGCATTGGCACATTGCCTGTTCAACGTACCGCTCGCGGTCTGGATCCTTGAAGGCTTCATGTCCGGCGTACCGCGCGAGATTGACGAGACGGCTTATCTCGATGGCTATTCCTTCCCGCGCTTCTTCGCCAAGATCTTCATGCCGATCATCGCCAACGGCATCGGCGTCACCGCCTTCTTCTGTTTCATGTTCTCCTGGGTCGAGCTGCTGCTGGCGCGCACACTGACCACGGTCAACGCCAAGCCGATCGCCGCAACGATGACGCGTACCGTCTCGGCCGCCGGTATGGATTGGGGCCTGCTCGCTGCCGCCGGCGTGCTGACACTGATCCCTGGCGCGCTCGTGATCTGGTTCGTCCGCAACTACATCGCCAAGGGCTTCGCCCTGGGGAGAGTTTAATGCCCGATCTCGCATGGATGGCCTGGACCCCGCAGACCGGCCTGTTCTTCGCCAGCCTGCTTTGCCTGCTTCTGGTGATGACCGCGCTTGCGATCTGGCGGCCGGAGGTCGAGCGCGTTGGCGTGCTCGGTATCCCCACGACACGCGGCGACCGACTCTTCTTGAGCGTGCTCGGCTCGGCCTTCATCCATCTCGCCTGGCTCGGGCTCGCAGGAGGCGAGCTGTGGTGGGCCTCACTTCTCTCGCTTCTCTATGCCGCGGCGGTATTCCGCTTCGTCTGAACGCCCACGGAGGCCGCATTCGAACGACCCACGACCTTCGCAACAAAAAGCCGGCAAGGCTCAAGCAAGAACAGTCATCCAGTGGAGGTAACGATGAAGAAGCAGATGCTAGCCGCTACCGCGCTCAGCCTTGTGCTCGGCGCCGTGCCCGCCTTCGCCGATATGGACGCGGCGCGACGCTGGGTCGACAGCGAGTTCCAGCCCTCGACCCTCACAAAAGACGAACAGCTCAAGGAGATGGAATGGTTCATCAATGCCGCGAAACCCTTCGCCGGCATGGAGATCAATATCGTCTCCGAGACTATCACCACGCATGAATACGAGGCGCGGACGCTGGCACGCGCGTTCAGCGAGATCACCGGCATCAAGGCTAAGCACGACCTGATCCAGGAAGGCGACGTCGTCGAGAAGCTGCAGACGCAGATGCAGTCCGGCCGCAATGTCTACGATGGCTGGATCAACGATTCCGACCTGATCGGCACGCATTTCCGCTACAAGCAGACGACGAACCTGACCGACTGGATGGCGGGGCCGGGCAAAGACGTCACCAACCCGATGCTCGATGTCGACGACTTCATTGGCAAGTCCTTCGGTACCGCGCCCGACGGCAAACTCTACCAGCTCCCTGACCAGCAATTCGCGAACCTCTACTGGTTCCGCTACGACTGGTTCTCCCGCCCAGATCTGAAGGAGAAGTTCAAGGCCAAGTACGGCTACGAGCTCGGTGTGCCGGTCAACTGGTCGGCTTATGAGGACATCGCCGAGTTCTTCTCCAACGACGTCAAGGAAATCGACGGCAACCGGGTCTATGGCCACATGGACTACGGCAAGAAGGACCCTTCGCTCGGCTGGCGCTTCACCGACGCCTGGCTCTCCATGGCCGGCAATGGCGACAAGGGCATCCCGAACGGCAAGCCGGTCGATGAATGGGGCATCCGTATGGAAGGCTGCCGACCCGTCGGCTCCTCGGTCGAGCGCGGCGGCGACACCAACGGCCCGGCCTCGGTCTATGCCGTCCAGAAATATGTCGACTGGCTCAACAAATACGCGCCGCCTCAGGCGCGCGGCATGACCTTCTCGGAATCGGGGCCGGTGCCGGCGCAAGGCGCCATCGCTCAGCAGATATTCTGGTACACCGCCTTCACCGCCGACATGGTCAAGCCCGGACTGCCGGTGGTCAACGCCGACGGCACGCCGAAATGGCGCATGGCACCCTCACCCAAGGGCTCCTATTGGAAGGACGGCATGAAGCTCGGCTACCAAGATGCCGGTTCGCTGACCTTGCTCAACTCGACCCCGATCGAGAAGCGCAAGGCGGCCTGGCTCTACCTGCAGTTCATCGTCTCGAAGTCGGTCAGCCTGAAGAAGAGCCATGTCGGCCTGACCTTCATCCGCGAGAGCGACATCTGGGACAAGAGCTTCACCGAGCGAGCACCCAAGCTCGGCGGGCTGATCGAATTCTACCGCTCGCCGGCGCGTGTGCAGTGGACTCCGACCGGCAACAACGTGCCGGACTATCCCCGCCTCGCTCAGCTCTGGTGGCAGAATATTGGCGACGCCTCATCCGGGACCAAGACCGCGCAGGCGGCGATGGATTCGCTCGCCGCCGCCCAGGATTCCGTACTCGAACGACTCGAACGCTCCGGCGTCCAGGGCGAATGCGGCCCGAAACTGAACCCAAAGCAGACTGCACAGGCCTGGTTCGCCAAGTCGAAGGCCGATGGCAATATCGCGCCGCAGCCCAAGCTCACCAATGAGAAGCCGAAGGGCGAGACGATCGATTACGACACGCTAATCAAGTCCTGGCCGGCGACCCCGCCCAAGAAGAATTGAGGCGTCACTTCGCAAGGAAAGACGGGCGGGCGGGTGAGAACCACCCGCCCGCTGTCACGCTGCGTCGATACGCTTCCGGATTTCGCCCTGATTTTATCCCAAGGCGTCACAAACACCGACCTTATCGAAGCGTTTCCCGCTCCAGGTTGCCGGCCTCAAGCGCTACGCCCTCAACCGGGTCGGCAAGACTGCGGATGCCGAGCGCGATCGCCTCGACCTCGGACGCAATGCGCTCCAGGCAAACAGTCCCCGCCTCGTCGACGATGCACACCGACGACGAGCGAAGACCAACATCGACACCCACGTAATGCGCCATCATCATCTCAGGGAGCTTGCCTCCAACTCGGAGATAAGCCCGATTACGAATGCTTTCGGGCAAAGAGCCAGAGTCCGGTTGTGGCGCACTGCAGCATCGACGTGAGAAGCTAGGGCCCGTCGGCGCCGGGTTTCGACCTCCCGTCTGCTTACGGCCACTCGCTCGGGTAAAAAAGCGGGAGAGTGAGTGAACAATCTCACTGGGCGGCTGGGCTCGACGAGGAAGCGGCGCGATCGGCAATAGCCCCCTCGGGATTCGTGCCGACCTCAGCTGTGGTCATGTATTGTCGCGAGACTGATCCATGATCTGGCAGGGTCTCCCGCAATGCCGGGCACGGATGGATCTCATATGGCACCTGACGCGAGCACGACTCCTCGGCACGGCACCACCGGTCTGCGCCAATTTCTGGATCTTGAGCAGCAGCGCGATTGGATAGAGGGCAAGACCGATTTGCGCGACGCCGACGAGCGCTCGGAGTCCCTCGAACTACGGTTCAAGTACGTAACGCGATTTCAAAAGCTGCTTCGTCGCCCGCAGGCACAAGAAGTTCTGGAGATTCTCAGGCTCTACAGCCAAAACTGCATCCCCATCCCGCGCAAGAGCGAACGTCACTACTGGTCGGTTTCCTGTCTGCCGTCGACATCCGACAAGCCGCTCGTCCGCGTTAATGCGAGCTGGATGGAGCTTTTCACACTCTATGCGGACGGCGAGGGCATCCGTGCGCGATTCTTGGTGCATCTTTCGGATTTCACCACGGACCGTTCGCCCGAACAGGGCCATGTGGACCAACCTTTTCTCGATCACTGCGTCACGACGCCAGAAGACGTCAGCTATTTCTTCCCGCGCGGCGCAGATATGTTTGGCATCAATGTCCGGAGCTCCAGCTCGATCCACAGTTTCCTTGCGGCTCGCCGCGTCCTAGGTGCCATTCGGACTTTCAATCTGACGCACATGAACCGGGGTCGGAACGCCTACCAGGCGAGTCACTGCTACAGCCTGGCGGATTGCATGCTGGCAGGTTGAGTGGCTCTCTAGAGCACGCGCCGATCAGATTGCACCGCAATCTAATCGGATCACGCGTTCTCTATCAATAGTTTAGAGACGGATTCACCGATCCGGTTGATTCAACCTGATCGGATCCGGCTCTAATGGCCGCCAGCAACCAATCTTCGCCTTTGGGCAGTTCACAGAAAGCGGCCTTATTCAGCCGGGCGAGGTTGCGGCTGCGTTCCAGATTTCGAGCGAAGAGCTCGCCCGGACCGTGGGCCTTGTCGTCCGGGTGCAATCGCATTGACGAACGGCACGGAACCTCCAGGCGCCACCTCCGATCCCCGTCGGCTGGTGACTGCCCGCGGCTTGAGAGCGAGCAGATGACATGGTGATGGCGCCAAACAAGAGCAGTTGCGGCACCGCGCGATAGGATGTCAGGCCTGCTGGGCGCGGGGCCAGGGCACGATCTGTCCCGCCATGACGACGCGATCACGTCCCCCGTTCTTCGCAGAATACAGAGCCCGGTCGGCTGCCTCGATCAGCGAGGAGGGGCTCGAGACTATCCCCGGATTCGGCCAGCAGGTCGCGCCGCCCACGCTGGCCGTGACACGCCAAGGGGAGGAACGGCCGTCGGAGGTGGATTCGAGCTCGCGGATCGCCTCGCAAATCCTCATTCCGATCTGCTCGCACCCGTTCGCATCCGTGTTCGGCAGCAACATCGCGAATTCTTCCCCGCCGTAGCGGGCGGCGAGGTCGGCTGGCCGCGCGCCATGTTTGGCGATGATGCCGGCGACGGCTCGCAGGCAGCTATCGCCTTCCTGGTGCCCGTGTTGATCGTTGAGCTGCTTGAAATGGTCGATATCGATGATCAAAAGCGATAGGGGAGTGCTTTCCCGTCGCGCCCTGGTCCATTCCTGATCGAGACGCTCGTCGAAACACCGCCGGTTGGCCAGGCCGGTGAGGCCATCCGACGCGGCCAGGACCACGAGCTTCGCTTGCAGGTCCTTGTGCTCGGTCATGTCCCGGGACAGCGCGACGACGCCATCGATGGCTCCGGTATCCGGATGTCTGGTGACGCGAAGCGCCGTCTCGATCCAGATCTCGGGCTTCTCCCGATGACGGTTGCGATAAAGGATTTTTGCTTCTTCGATTTCGCCGCGCTGCAAGGCCGCGATCGTCTGCTGGACACGGGCCAGATCGTCTCGATGGACGCCTGCCAGCGCCGACCTACCAACGAGTTGGTCCGGACTCCAGCCCAGGACGCGCGCGGCGGACGGCGAGGCATAGCGGACGAACTCGCCGGCATCGATCCGGGTGACCATATCGCTCGATTCTTCAGCAAGCAGCCGGAAGTCAGCCTCCTTGGCAGCAAGGGCAGCCGCCATCCGTTGCCGCATGAGAAGTTGCCGCACCAGATTCAGTCCGATGAGGCCGATCAAGAGGGTCAGTCCGAGGACGAACCCGACGCGAGCGAGGGCGCGCTGGCGCCAGCCGACAAGCACGTCTTCCTTGGCCAGGGCTGCGAGCACGATGACGGGAAAGCGCTCGCTGACCCGGTAAACGCTTAGCCTTTGGCGGCCGTCGAGAGGGGACGTGAAGTCATAGGCCCCCGTCCTGGAGCGCGAGATTTGCTCCGCGATGAGGCGTGTTTGCGACATATCTCGTCCGACGTAGCTGCCGTCGTCGGGACTGCGGGCGAGCAGGGTGCCGGCGGTACTGAGCAGCGCGACGGCCCCGTGCGGGCCAATATCGAACTGCCGATAGAATTCAGCAAAATAGGCCGCATCGATCGATGCCAATACCACTCCGGCAAATGTCCCGTCAGGGTGATTGAAGCGGCGTGAGATGGTGATGATCCATTGTCCGCCTACCCGGCTCTTGACGGGTCGGCCCAGCAGGACGCGGCCATCATCGACATCGCGATGATGTTGGAAATAGGTCCTGTCGCTATTGTTGAGACCGGAGTGGTCGACGCTCTCCGTCGTTGCGAGCCAACGGCCGGTTTCGTCATAGACGAAAAGTCCGCGTATCCGACCGAGAGTTAGCTTTCGCAGGTCGAGGAAGCGTTGAATCCCGGCAATGGCCGCGGCATCGGTCCCGTTCGCCTCCAGTCGACCTGCAAGTCCAGTCAGCGTCGCATCCGCCAGCTCAATCGTATCCTCGACATGCTGCGTCAGTGAGCGCGCGAGGTTCGCCATGTCGACCTCGGCATTTTGCAAGATGTCCGAGCGGCTGGCCCATTCTCGCCAGGCACTAAGGGCGAGAATGGCGACACAGACGAGTCCCACGAAGCCAGCGGCCCACAGCGGCAGCAACGTCCCCCCTGAGCGATTGCTGTCGCTAAGTGCCATGGAGAACGGATTTCGGGGAATCATTGAACATGGTGATAACGCGAGCAGCCCGATCCTTGCGGCTCTGTCGAGACGTCGTCAGGCCGCATGGCGTCATCGTAACACAGCACCGGGCGCGTGACTGCCCGGCCAATCGCGCCCGACGCGTGCCGCCTGCGCGGCATGACATCCGTCCTCCTCGAGGCTCAGCATGCCCTAAAAATGGCACGCCATCCGGACCAGTTTCTAGGGTCAGGACCAGGTCGAAGGCTTGGGTTGCGAAGGCGCTCGGGTCAAGCTTCCGAACGTGGTGTGAGGCCTGTCTTCGTTCCGTTCAGTCGTCGGGAATCCTCGGCCGTCAATGCGTCGTGGTGGCTATCACCGCCTTACGGAGGCGATCAGTTGTGGAGCCGTTTCCTGATCTCGGCGAACATGGGATCCTCTGGCCCAAGACCTATCAGACGGTCCACCAGTTGAAGCGCACTCTTCAAATCGCCGTCTCGCAGCGCCTTCTGCAACAGCGCGGTCGCGATGTCGACATCGGCCGGATTGCGCTTGAGGGCCGCCTCCAGCACACGCTTCGCCTCGGCGTCGCGGCCATCCGGCTCACGAGCTCGCACGACGCTTTGCCTCTGTCGCCTTGTTAACCGTCTTGGTTATTGATGTGTGAATATAGGTCGGAAACCGTCAATTTGCCTGATTGACATGCGGCAATTTTTACAACAAATGACGTAGGGTTATTCTATTTAAAGAATGGATACCTAAGAAAATTCAACATTCAAGGTCGAATCTGTCGCCTGAGCGGAAATGCCGATGGGCGGACTTACTGAGCGGCCTTTGCGGAATGCGGCGTTAACCAGCGGGCTGCCGGATGTGCCGGCGAGCGTGGGGGATAAGAATGTCAACTTTTGTTCTCGGTGGGGCAGTTTCCAACCAGTCGGCTCAAGGGGCACTGTCGTCGCAGTACACCAACTGGGTTGAAAGTCAGGTCCAAAGCGCGGCAGACGCAATCGCCTACAAATGGTTCCACGACACGGGCGATCTCGATACCGCGATCGCAATCCGCGACGCGCTGCAGCACGGCGAGTTTTCCGTCAACGACCTCTTCCTGGCCGCCAATGCGAAGTCCACCTTTGGCGCCCATGCCGACCTAGCCGGCCAGCCGGATCCGAAGCTCGTGGTGGCCGGTCAGACCATCGATATTTCGGATCTGTTCAGCGGCACTGAGGTGACGCAGTGGACGTCTGGCAACGCCAAAAATGTCCAGTATCACGCCCGTGAGTACTTCACGAGCTTCGATGCCGGCACCGCGCCGGAAGGCTGGGATCATCCGCCGAAGCCCAATCAGGCGCCGACGGCAACGGCCGTCCATGTCGACGCGGCCGAGACGCTTTCGCAGTACGATACAACCCATCACATCACGAATCTCGGCGAGGATCTCAAGGTCGTCCAGTTGATCAACGGCGTCGCCAGCGATCCGGACGGAGACGCGCTGAACATCGTGACCGGCAGCGTGGTCGTTAACGGCGGTGGCGGGCTGCCGTCCTACATCAAGGTGGTGGGAAACACCCTTACGATCGATCAGAATGACCGTGCGCTCGACGAGCTGCTGAAGGGTGACGTGAAGGAGATCAAGCTCTCCTATCAGATTACCGACGGAATCAACGCGCCGATCACCAACACGGTGACGATCGATATCACCGGCACGGAGGATCAATTCAACAAGACCGGGGACGGTTCTGTCTCGCAAACGCACCTTCGCTCGGATTCGACCACCGGCGGCGGAAACATCAATGGAAACGTGTTGTCATTCAGCAATCCGGTGCCAAGCGACGCAATCGAGTTCCATTTCAGCGGAACGCTTACCGCGCAGCAGACGGGCCTGGCGGGCAATCAGAAGGTCAACGTGGCCGATGCCACGCCCACGGACTGGGGGGCTGGTGCCATCAACCTTACAGCAGACCACCCGTCGGACACGGTCACTCTGTCTGGGACGGCTTTGAATGACCTGCAAGTGAACTACAACGTCGGCTTCAACACCGGTGACGCGACCGACGCGGTGAAGGTCACCCTCGATTACCACTACGACTATTGGTACGTGGCCTAGTCGACCCGCAGCAGACTTCAAAGGGGCGCGTCTGCGCCCCTTTACATCACGCGCACCCCCGTGATCACGGGCGGTCCGGAGGCGGCGCAAGCCAGTTATAGCGTGAGCGGCACACCAAAATCCGACGAGTTGAATACGGCTTTTGCGGCCTGCCGCCGGTACTTCGTGACAGCGGCGCTATTCAGCCTTGCGATCAACATCCTCTATCTGGCCTCGCCGCTCTACATGCTGCAGGTCTATGACCGCGTGATCAACAGCCGCAGCGAAGTGACGCTGGTAATGCTGACCGTCGTCCTGGTTCTCGCGCTGGCAGCGTTGGCATTGCTCGACATGGTGCGCGCGCGAATCCTGTCCCGCGCCGGAGTCCGCCTCGACAGTCTACTGGCTGGACGGATCGTCAGTGCGACCTTCGATGGAACGTTGCGGCGCGGACCCGCACGATATCCACCGCTGCGGGACTTTGATACGTTCCGGCAATTTGTTACCGGGCCTGGCATTCATGCGGTGTTCGACCTGCCCTGGGCACCGATCTACATTTTCGTGATCTTCCTGCTCCATCCTTATCTCGGCCTCTTTGCACTCGGCTGTGCGATTGTTCTGGTCGGCACCACTCTGGCCAATGAGTGGCTTGTTCGTCAGCCGACGACGGATGCGAGCGAGGCAGCTTCGCGCAGCTACAATTTTACCGAAGCCAGCTTGCGCAACGCGGAAGTGGTACAGGCGATGGGCATGCTGCCCGGCCTTCTGCGGCGCTGGCGGCGAGATCGAAACCGAATGATCGACCGCCAGCAGGTTGCGAGCGATCGCTCGTCGGCGGCGTCGAGCCTGATCCGCTTCCTGCGCTTGGCGATGCAATCCCTCATCCTCGGGGTGGGCGCCTATCTCGTGATTGAACGCCTGACGACGAGCGGCGCGATGTTTGCTGCCTCGATCATGCTCGGGCGGGCTTTGCAGCCGGTTGAACAACTGGTTGGCTCCTGGCGCAGCCTCATCTCGGCGCGCGGCGCCTACGATCGTATCAGAACCGTTCTTTCGAGCAGCCCACCGGCGGAGGAGAGCTTGAATTTGCCCCGGCCGGAAGGGCATCTAGCTCTGGAAGCCGTAAGCTTCGCTCTGCCGGGCGCGAGCAGGCCACTTTTGCGCGGGATCACGTTTCATCTCGAGGCCGGCAAAGTCCTTGGTGTCGTCGGTCCATCGGGGGCCGGAAAGTCCACGCTCGCACGGCTGATCATCGGGGTGACGACGCCGTCGGTCGGGGTGGTACGTCTGGATGGTGCAGATGTATCTGCCTGGCCGCGCGCTTCGCTTGGACTTCACCTCGGCTACCTGCCGCAAGACATCGAGCTTTTCGCCGATACGGTTGCTGCAAACATCAGCCGTTTCCGGCGCGAGGAGGACATCCAGATCATTGAGGCGGCCAAGCTCGCGGGTGTTCATGAGATCATCCTGCGCTTGCCAAAGGGCTACGACACCAACGTCGGCGAGGGCGGAGCGGTCCTTTCCGGGGGCGTACGCCAACGCATTGCCTTGGCGCGGGCCGTTTACGGCAATCCCAGTCTCGTTTTGCTCGATGAACCCAGCTCCAATCTGGACGCTGATGGCGATGCAGCCCTTTTGGCGTGCATTACGGAATTGAAGAACCGTGGGACGACGGTTGTCATGGTGACTCACCGGCCAAATACTCTCACCGTCGTCGACAGTCTGCTCGTGCTGAAAGACGGCATGATCGAGGTCATGGGCCCGCGACATGAGGTGATGGCCCGGGTAGTGCGCCCCGTTCGGCCGGCGGCGTTGCTGAATGTCGGGGAGCTGGGTGCGTGACATGACCTTGCTCGACTCGAAGATCCTGGTTCCCTTGCGCAAGCATCTTGATGAGCGTTTCCGGCAACGAGACGAAGCCGGGCGCGAGGAGTCGGCTGCACGGATAGCGGCGCTTCAGCAGCGACAGTCGGTCACGGCCGCGCGTGCCGACGCCAATGATCCAAGCGACTTGCAACCCAGCGACTCGATCCGGGAGCCAGCCCTTTTCGGCTGGCTGGTGATTCTCCTGTTTTTCGGAGCGCTCGGTGGATGGGCATTGTTCGCACCGCTGAATGGCGCCGTGGTCGCCAATGGCGTTGTCAAAGTGGAAGGAAACCGCAAAAGCGTCCAACATTTGGATGGCGGCATCGTCAAGGGACTGTCCGTCAAGGAAGGTGACCGCGTCAAAATCGGCGATTTGCTGATCCTTTTGGACGACACCCAGGCGCGCGCTGAATTTCAGGTTCTGCTGCAGCAGCACTATTTGCTGCGCGCAACTGGCGAGCGGCTGAAAGCAGAGTTGGCGAGAGGCGCAACGCTGGTCATGCCGGCGGACCTGAGCGCCGCACAACGAAACGATCCCGACGTCGCAAATATCTGGACTGGGCAGGTTCAGCAGATGGAAAGTCGCCGAGCTGCGCTGGAAGGGCAGCGAAGCGTCATTCGGGAACGAATTGCTCAGTACGAGGCCCAGATCAAAGGCAGCGAAGCTCAAGCCAAGGCCTACCAGGCGCAGCTCCAGTCGGTTCGGAAGGAGATCGCGAGCATTGCTCCTCTGGTTGAGAAGGGGCTGATTTCGATGCCTCGCCGCCTCCAATTGGAACGCACGGGCTCGCAGCTCGAGGGTCAGGCGGCAGATACGGTCGCCGGAATTGCTAAAGCGCGCCAGGCGATCGCGGAGCAGCAGCAGCAAATCGTCCAGCTGGACAATGAACGGGTCTCAGACGTTTCGAAGGAGCTGAAGGACACGCAGGCCAAGGAACTGGAGACGCTATCGCGCCTCAATCATGCCCGAGCTGTTTTATCCCGCTCCGAGATACGCGCCCCCTACGCCGGACAGGTGGTCGGATTGAACGTCTTCTCCGTTGGCGGCGTCATCGTGCGGGGTGAGAAAATCCTGGATCTGGTACCGGAGCAGGATTCGCTGGTTGTCGAGGCTCAGATCGCAGTCGAAGACATCAGCGACGTCCACCCCGACATGCAAGCTGATATCCATCTTACAGCCTACAAGCAGAGAATAACTCCAGTTGTCCGGGGTACGGTCTTGAGGGTCTCCGCCGACAGGCTTCTCGATAATAAGACCGGGTCACCGTACTACACTGCAGAAATCAAATTGGATGATCATCAGCTGACCGAACTGCCGCAGATCAAGCTTTATCCGGGAATGCCGGCGAATGTCATCATTCAGACGATAGAGCGAACGGCCTTTGATTACATCGTCGGCCCTTTGACGATGTCATTTCATCGCGCCTTCAGGCAGAAATAGGGATGGCTGACCCGCCTGAAGGTGACCTCTGAATGTGATCGATGTATTGCTGCACCTCCTTCTGGATCATGAGCTTCGGGATGCCATCGAACGCCTCAGGCACCGAGCGCATCTCGTAGTCGAAGTTCAGCATGTGGGCGACGAGCCCCAGTCCCTTCGCGGATCACACACAGCTCGACAAAGGATGTCATCAATCGCTTTGCCGTTCGGCTAGCAGCAATCCGATGGCCGCGGTCCAGGAAAAGCGGCCGCCGCCCAATCCTTCGCCGGAGGTCGGGTCGAAATACTCGGCGACGCCGCCATCCCGTATCAGGGTTTGTGTCGCAACGTGGATTCGGCTGGCCAGTGCCGCGTGCCCGTATCGCTCGAAGCCCTCGGCGATCATGAAGTTCACGACTGCCCAGACGGGACCGCGCCAGTACCGCTTCGGCTCGAAACGAGGATCGAGCGGCGAGGTGCTCGGCACCGGATAGGGCGCCCTGACGAGCCAGCTTTCCAGCTCATCGGCGAGGTCGGCTGCTTGTCCGGCCGCGGGGATGCCGGCGAACAGCGGCAACAGGCCGGCCGAAGTGGAGGCTTCGACTGTCTTGTTCGTGCCGAGGTCACGCGCCTGGTAGATTCGCCGGTCCTGGTTCCAAAGCCCGGCGAAAGCCGCGGCCCGGCGCGCCATCCGCGCCTCGATCCGGCTGCATTCTGCCGGAGTGCCGAACTGCTCGGCCAGCACCAGCAGGTCCTCTTCCGCCTTGTGCAGGATGGCATTGGTCGCCACGTCGACGAGCTTGAAGGGGGAAGCCCGCCACATCGCCGCGGGTTCCCAGCCGAGCCCGGCATAAAGGTCGACCAGCGCGATGAAGCGGCGATAGTCCTCGTCGCGTGGGCGCATGTCAGCGCCGATATGGGAGGTGTCGCGGCGCCGGATCGGCGTCGTCGGGGCGATCGTCAGTCGTGCCATCGCCTCGTCCCAGGCCGGGCTGTTGTCCATGCCCGATTCCCAGGGATGCAGGATGGCGACGAGCCCGGTTCCCTCCGGGTCGCGGGCCTGCTCCCACCAGTCATGCGAGGCGAGCGCGCATCTGTAGAGCCGGGCGGCGCGCGCCTTAGCATCCGGGCGCTGCGCGATCTCGAAGACGCGGCGCAGCGCGGTCGCGAAGACCGGCGGCTGGGTGATGCCCGAGGTCGGGATGGCATGACGGGTCCGCCAGACGTCCGGTCCCGGGAAGTAGTCGTCGCTCGGCGCATGGAAGACGATGTGCGGCACCATGCCGTCATCCCACTGGCCTTCAACCAGCCGCTCCAGCTCACGCCAGGCGCGTTCCTCGTCGAAGGTGGCCCAGCCCAGCGCGACGAAGGCCGAATCCCAGTTCCACTGGAACGGGTAGAGCCGGTCGGTCGGGACGGTATAGCCGCCGCGGTCATTGGCGCGCAGGATGGCGCGGGCCGCCTCGATATCGATCGTCGTCATGGTCAGGTCCGTCATTGCGTCGGGATCGCCCGGCCGGATGCGGGGTCCATCCAGACCAGTCGTTTCGGATCAGGCTTGAGGCCGATGCGCGTGCCCGGCTTGTGGCCGCTACCGGCCGGAGCTGCGACGCGCAGCAGCGTCGGTCCGCTGCGGCCGGTGATGAGGTCATGCGCGCCGAGGGGCTCCACCACCGCGATATCGAAGGGCAGGCCCTCGCCGGCGGCGACCGGCATCAGGTCCTCGGCCCTGATGCCCATCAGCAGGTCGCCGGAGGTCTTCGGCGCCGGCAAGCTCGAGCCGGCCAGCTCCAGCCGCGCGTCAGCAACGGAAACAGGCAGGAAGTTCATCGGCGGGCTACCGACAAAGCCGCCGACGAAGGTCGTTGCCGGGCGTTCATAGACTTCGGTCGGCCGGTCGATCTGCTCGATGCGCCCGCCATGCATCACCGCGATCCGGTCGGCGAGGCCCATCGCCTCGGTCTGGTCGTGGGTGACGTAGATCGTCGTGGTGGAGGCCTCGCGCAGCACGGCCTTGAGCTCCGCACGCATTTCGAGCCGCAATAGCGCGTCGAGATTGGAGAGTGGTTCGTCCATCAGCAGCACCGGCGGCTCGACCGCGAGCGCGCGGGCGACCGCGACGCGCTGGCGCTGCCCGCCGGAGAGCTTTGCCGGATAGCGGTCGAGATAGGGGGTGATGTGCAAGAGCTCCGCCGCCTTGCCGACCTGCGCCTTGATCCGCGCCTCGTCGGCTCCCTGCATGCGCAGCCCGAAGCCGACATTCTCGTAGACGTTCATATGCGGGAAGACGGCGTAGTTCTGGAACACCATAGCGAGCCCGCGCCGGCGCGTCGGCACCTCCGTGAGATCCCGTCCGCCGATGACGATGCGACCGCTGCTGGCGCTCTCCAGCCCGGCGATGATCCGCAACAGCGTGGTCTTGCCGCAGCCGGACGGGCCGAGCAGGGCCACGAACTCGCCGTCGGCGACGCTGAGGTCGATCTGCTCCAGCGCGCGCGTCGCGCCGAAGGATTTGGCGATACCGTCGATGGTGATCTCGGCCATTTGGTCCCCGTCAGCGGTTGGCGATGCCCCACATCGCGAACAGGTATTTCCGAACCGCGAAGATGAAGGCGAGCGAGGGCAGGATCAGCAGGAAGCCGCCGGCAAAGCGGAAATGCAGTGGTGACTCCGCCAGCACGGTGAGGAGATAGGCGGTGAGGGTGCGGTTCTTCACCGAGAGCACGGAGGCGGCGAAGACCTCGTTCCAGGAGATGACGAAGGCGAAGATCGCCGCCGCCGCGATGCCGGGTAGCGCCAGCGGCAGCACGACCTTGCGGAAGGCCTGCCAGCGGCTGCAGCCGAAGACCCAGGCTGCCTCCTCCAGCTCGCGCGGGATCGCCTGGAACAGGCTGGCGGAGACCAGCGCGGCGAAAGGCAACGCCAGCGCCGTGTGCACGAGGCCGACGCCGAAAGCGGTGTCGTAGAGCCCGATACGGATGAAGGAGACCGTCAGCGGCAGCGCAAGGATGGCGAGCGGAAAGGCGCGGGTCAGCAGGATCAGCAGGCGGTAGGCGTTCTGGCCGCGGAAGGAGAAGCGCGCCAGGGCATAGCCGGCCGGCGCGCCGAGCCCGATCGAGAGGGCCATGCAGGTGAGCGCCGCAATGATGCTGTTCACCATCGCCGGCCAGACGCCCTCGACGGCGATGAAAGTCTGCAGGGCGGCGAACGAGGCATCGCCCGGCCACAGCGATTTCGGCCAGCGGAAGACGCCACTGCGCCCGCCCAAGGCGCCGAGCGCGATCAGCCAGATCGGCACCAGCACCCAGGCGCATAACGCGACGACGCCGGTCGAGAAGACGGTGCGCTTCAGTCCGCTCATGGCTGCTGGTCCGCCGGGACGCGCAGCGCCCGCAGATAGATCGCCGTCGCGGCGAGCGAGATCACGACGATCAGCATCGCATAGGCGGCCGCGACGCCGGTGTTCTGGTTGGCGTTCTGCCAGGTGTAGGCCTCGCCGACGAGCACCGGGAAATTCGTGCCGCCGATGGCGTAGACCACCGCGAAGACCTCGAAGGCGAGCACGGTGCGCAGGATCAGCGCCGTCTGGATGCTGGGCTTGAGCAGCGGCAGGGTAATGCGGCTGAATATCGTCCAGGGCTTCGCGCCGAAGACTTCGGCCGCCTCGCGATATTCCTTCGGGATGAGCTGGAGCCCGGCGACCAGGATGACCAGCACGATCGCCGTGGCGCGCCAGATCTCGGCCAGGACGACGCCGAGGAAGAGCGTGCCGGGCGTCTCATAGGTCAGCCAGGCGGTCGGCCCGTCGATCAGCCCGAGCCCGTAGAGCGCGCTGTTGAGATAGCCGCGATCCTGCAGGATCGCGAGCCAGACCAGGCCCGCGGCGAGATCGGAGACGCCGAGCGGGATTGTCCAGACCCAGAGCACAAGATCGCGCCCACGGCCGATCTTCTCGATCATCACGCTCATCCCGAGGGCGAGAGCGAGCTGGATCGGGACGACCACGAGGACGAGCAGGAAAGTGTCGCGCAGCGCCAAGCCGAAATTCAGGTCGGAAACCATGCGCCGGTAATTGCCGAGCGAGGCTACCCCGCCCTCGCTGAAGGACAATGCGATCGTCTGCACCAGCGGCAGCAGGAAGATCGCCGCCAGGAAGACCAGCGACGGCGCCAGCAGCAGATAGGGGAGGGCTCGCGACTGCGCTCGCTTCATGGCAATCCCGGCGGAGGGTGGAAGGATCGGGAAAAGTGGGCGGCCTGAAAGCCGCCCAATGGGAGGAACGGTTCAGCTGTTCAGTTCACCGGGCAGGCGCCCTCGCTTGGCTTGTCAGGCGCCCAGCACGGTGCCTTCGTCGTCTCCATCAGGCCCTTGAGCACCGCGGCCTGTGCATCGAGCACCACGCGCGGGTTCTCACCGCGCAGCACGATGCGCTGGAAGCTGTCGGAGAAGACTTTGTTGAACTCGCCCCCCTTGTCGCCGAGCCCGATCGGCAGCAGCGCCGGCAACGCGTCCTTCGCCCCTTGCGTCTTGGCGACGCCTTCGGCGATCAGCTTGATGCCCGGCGAGAGATCGGCTGGCAGATCGGCCTTCACCACCGGGAAGAAGCCGACCTCGGCCGCGGTCTTCACCTGCGTCTCGGGCTTGCTCAGATGTTCGATCACCGCGATGGCTCCCGCCCGGTCGGGCGCGCCCTTCGGGATGGCGAGGCCGGCGACGACCGGCATGTAGCCACGGCCCTTCGGACCGGCCGGCGCCGGGAAGGTCACGTATTTGTCCGGCTCCTGCACCAGCGCGTCCTTCAGCCGCGCGACATGGTCGAACGCCACCCAGACCTCGCCGGCCATCAGCGGTTCTTGCATGAAGTCATAGCTGGTCGAGTTCGGGTTGACGTACTGCCAGAGGCGCTTGAACTGGCCCCACATCGCCTCGGCCTCGGCCGAGCGGAACGGCGTCACCACACCACCGGTGAAGGAGGGGTAGAGATAGCCCTGGTAGAAGCGCGGCATCAGCCCCTTCGGCCCGGCCGGGAAACCGATCAGGCGCTTACCGGTCTTCTCGGTCAGCGCCTTGCCCCAGGCTTCAAGCTGGTCGTAGCTCAGCGCGTTGACGTCGGCGCCGGCCGGCAGCGAGGCGAGCGCCTCCTTGCGCGCGACCATGATGTAGGTCGCCTGCATCCACGGGATATAAACCTGCTTGCCGGTGCCGAGCTTGCCGAGTTCCATCAGCCCCTGCGGGATGCCGCGATCGGCGAGCTTGGCGACGACGTCATCGATCGGCTCAATATCGCCGGAGGTGACGAGCGGCTGCAATTCGCCATGCAGCGCCCCGGCGAGGCTGATCGTGCGCTTGCCGGCCTTGCCCTCGGCCTTCATGCGCACGTCGAATTGCGGCGGCTCCTCCACGAGATAGGACACCTTGCCCGGAACACCCTTGAGCAGGACCTGGCGGACCTTCTGTGCTTCCTCGACTGGCCGCAGCTGCGTCGACAGGAAGTTGACGTCCTGCGCGGCGGCGAGGCTCGCCGTGAACAGGATTGCGCCAGCGCCTGCGCTTACCAGAATGGATTTCATCGTATCCTCCCTCTGTGTTTGTTTCCACGCAGCCCGTGCCGACCGCTTCAGTCCAGGCTCGAAGCCTTAGGTTTCGCCGCTCGAACCCCGCGGTATCTGGCGCAGGCCCAGCACGGCCGAGAGCTCGCGCGGATCGCCTCCGCCCAGGCGTGCAAGGACCATTGCGGCGAGTCGCGCGCCGACTTGCGCCGGTGGCAGTTCCATGGTGGTCAGACCCGGCCGCGCATAGGAGGCGGCCGGAATGTTGTCGTGGCCGGTGACCGCTATGTCGGGGCCGATGGTGAGGCCCGCCTCGGCAACCGCCTGCATTGCGCCGAGCGCCATCCGGTCGGTGGCGCAGACCAGCGCCGTGGGCGGCTGGGCTCCTGCCAGCAGCTCGGCGGCGAGGCGATGGCCGTCCGCTTCGGTCGGTTCGCCCTCGACAAGCAACTGCTGCGCGGCCTCCTCAAGGCCGCCTTCGGTCATCGCCTGCCGCCAGCCGGCGGCGCGCAGCGTCGCGAAGGTGAGATAGGACGGTGCCGACAAATGCGCGACCCGGCGATGGCCCAGCCTGATGAGGCGCCTCGTCAGCGCTTTGAAGCCCGCTTCGCCGTCACCATCCACGAAGGCATAGGGCTGTTTCGTCTCGGTTCGGCCGTGGCAGATGAAGGGAACGCCTTTCGCCTCGAGATAGGCCACGCGCTCGTCATGGTGGCGCGTGCGGGCGATGATGAAGGCGTCGGCCCGGCCGCTCTCCACCAGTCGACGGTAGGTCGCCATTTCCTCGAGGCCGGGGCGGGCAGCGAGCAGGATGAGATCATGCTGCTCAGCCGCGAGTTTTTCCCCGACCGCTGCCAGCAATTCCGCGAAGACTGGCTCGTGAAAATGTCCGGGTTGCGCCGGCATGATGAAGGCGACCGTCTCACCCGTTCCCTTGCGCAGGCGGCGGGCGGCGCTGTGAGGGCGATAATTGGCTTCGCGCGCGGCGCGCTGAACGCGCTCGCGCGTCGCTGGAGCGACATCCGGATATTCGTCGAGGGCCCGCGACACCGTGGTGATCGAGAGCCCAAGACGCTGCGCAAGGGCCTTCAGAGAGCTCAAAAACGGTCTCCAAAACGTTTTGGAACGTTAGTAGATCAATGCGAGGAGTCAACCTTGGGCGGCGAGCAGAGAAGCCCCGCTGCAGCTGTTGGCCTCACGCAAGCGCTCGTCGAAATCACCCATCGCGACTTCGATCTCGATCTGTGCGGTCAGCTATCGGCCTGATCAATCATCGCCACATCCCGCGCATCTAGGCTCGCACATCGATCTTCGGGCCACCGCTCGGCACGCGTTCTGGACCTACGCTGGGAGCGTGCGGCCAAGCTGTCCGCTCGAATTGCCCCAGAAGGGCATTGGGAATGAAACGCGTACGGTTGGCGTAGACATGTCGATCGCCGGTCGCGGACTGTCCGTGGGCGAAGAAGCGCTGTGGCACGACGAGATGAAGGTCGTCCTTGGCGCGCGTCATCGCGACATAGAGCAAGCGTCGCTCCTGCTCGATCTCGTCTTTGGCACCCGCGCCGAGATCGTGGCCGCTTGGGTCAACAGCCGAGGGCCGCCGGCAAGAAGCCGCGCGTGTTCATCTGGGGCTTTCCGGGCACGAACCAGAAGGCCAACACCGAGGATATCAACTCCGAGCGCGGCTACGGCCGCATGTCTGCCCACATGAACCCGGTTGCGGGCAACGAGGCCCTTGTGCTCGATGCAGCCGAGCGGTTTCCGAACTTCTCCACCTATGGGATGAACCCCGGGTTCGTGAAAACCGACATTCGCGGCAAGCTGTTCGGTGGCAAGAACTGGCTCTACCACCTCCTCGAGGGCCTCTCGAGGGCCTTCGCCAAGTCGGCGGAGGGCTACGCCGAACAGATCGTTCCTCTGCTCCTGGCCCCCCGAGCTCGACCGGCACAATGGGACCATGTTCGACAGCAAGGGGCGCGCCATCCTGCCCTCGCCGTGGCTTACCCCGACGAACCGTCAGGCCTGATTTCGCGATCGCCGGAGCTGATACGTCAGTGCGGCGTTTTTCCGTAGATCCGTCTCGGGGGCGAAGCAGTGCCGTCAGTTATGGACCCTTCTTCAACTAACGAAAGGCATTCCCAAACATGTCCGTCTGACGAGCAGGCGCGCCAACGCCTGGCTGCATGTAGGCCGGCCCATCCGCTCTTCTGCTGGGAACGGTATCTTGTGTGACACAACCGACTGGCCCAAGGAGGATGAACACCACGGCGACGCATCGTTTCAGCACGGCGAACTCCATCGTTACATTCCGGAACTAGCGCTAGACGTCTTCTTGGGACAGCCTACGAAGGCATGTAGCCGCGGGGGGAGGGTGCACGATCGCCCTAAAGCAACATCTCCTTTAGCGGCCCGATCCTCGTCTTCCACGCCGGTCCGGTTCATCCGCTGCGACACGATCCACTCGCGAAGCTCCCGCGGCTCCAACGCCCGACCGCCTCCTAATAGTGCCTCGAATAAGGGTCGGAGGACGAATAGAACGACAGGCAGTCAAGCCAGTACATGGATTGGACTGTTCGATTGACCGGAATAGCGCAGACAGGAGCAAGCTCCGTGCTCCTATATTGTGTCGCCGCGCAGCCCGACAACAAAATCCCGCTGGCGATCAGCAGGCATGCCCGTTGAATCGTTCTCATCTTCCCGCCTCCTATTGCGAGCTATATTCAATCGCTTCGCTCCGAAGTCGCTTTTGCGGATTTGACCCAACCCGATGTCAGTAATGGGGTCGCAAGCCGATGTTCCCGGCCCGGTTCCGAAAGGGCTGGGTTTTTTGTTGTTCAGGCCGCCTCAAGTGGCGCTACTCGCCCCGTGACCGCGAGATATCGGTCGCTGGAATGGATGACTGCCACGTCAATCTGGATGCCGTCCTCGCATATAATGCGCAGGCTGTAGCCAAGCTCGGCAGGATCGACGTCCGAGGTGTCGCAGAACAGGTATCCAGCCCGGATATCGTCGTAGTCGCTGCTAAATTGATAGGAGAGCGGGAGCGTCTGCCCGTCCCGAAGGACGAGCGTACCTTTCCCGGTATACATTGCTCTGTCCCCACCTTGACGGCGCCCGTAGCGGCTCCAGACGCCGACAGACAGTACACGCCTGTCTCGGCGTGAAAGCAATTAGCGTTTGGTGACCTGCTGGCACCCGCGGCAGGGGCTGCGCGCCCATTTCGTTTGTGCCGCAAAGACCGAAAGCCAAGCATGACGACGCAACGCCATCAAACGGCAAGATTCAGTGGAGAGTTACCACCGCTTGCCGGGCCGAACGGACGAACTTCTACGATGCAGGCTGCGCCTCCGGCATCTTCCATTTGCCGTTCAGGAACACGGCGCGAGGACGGTAGAGCCGGAATGTGTAATTCCACCCCTGCGTAATCGGCAGGCAATTCGCGATCTTGCCGTCGCAGCCGCCGAACTGGATGTTGATCGCGCCATCGGCGCTCTTCTTGCCGGTGATGCTGTTGACCGAATAGGCGTCGTAATCGTTCTTCTGGAAGAAGCCCTTGTCGTTATAGACGCTGATCGACCAGAACGCGTCGACGGGGACATCCTTGACCCTGAGCTTGTAAACCGTCTTGCCGTCGTTTTTGGCCGGGGTCACTGAGGGGTAGGATGCGTCCTTGTCGGGGTTGCCGCCCCAGCCGGCTGCCGTGCCGATCAGGTGCTTGACCGGATCGACCTTTCCCTTCGGGCCGAAGGCGTTGGCGAAGCTGCCGGATGCGGCGGACAGCGCTTCGAGCGCCTCGCGGATCTTCTTCTGTTGAGCCAAGTCCCAATTCGGGGCCTCGAACTTACCGACCGACTTCTGCTCCACCTTCAGCGCATCTTGCAGAGCGTGAACCTGCGCGAGGTCCTTGGTGTCGTTGGGATCGACAAGGATACGGACCGCAACGAAGACATAGCGGGTGCCGACCTTATCCCTGGTGAGCGTCGCGCGGCCCGGCTTGTAGACCACCATCGGGGTGTAATGGTCTTCGTTGATGACCTGCATCGAGACGAAGCGCTTGCCGGCATCGGGAAGGGTGATGGTCACCGGGCCGGCGTCGAGGTCGAAGAGCGCCTGGGAATAGAGCGTATCCCGGTTCATCCGGACTACGGGCTGCTTGTCGATCGGCGTCGGCGCCCTGTTGTGGACGAACTTGCCGAGGGCACCGTCGTTGACCGTCTTGGCCATATAGAAATCGGACTCGGCTCGCTTGAAGTTGTCGACATTGACCGGAACCGGCTGTGCGGACGCCACGCATGGCGCGAGAACCAGGAAACTCAGGCTGTAGGCCAACGTCATTCGCATTGAACGGTACCTCATTTGCGTCTTTGATCCATTTGCTCATCGGGCAAGACCGAATGGGTCCGCGCCCATGCTTCGGCTGATCGTCAGCTCTGGGGCGGGGATGCCCGTGATCCGCTCAGCCAGGAATCTTCGGTTTCCGGCGGCGAGCCAAAGTCCGGCATGGCGCAGCAGCGCCCCCCGACCCGGTTACCGCGCGGACAGTGCAGCAGCCTCCGCGGCGCATTCGGAGATCGAGGGCACCCGCTTGGCCTTCGCTGCCTTCACTTCTGCTTTCGCGGCCTTGAGATCGGCGAGGAAGGTCGGGTCGGTTTGCAGCCGCGCAACGGTCGCCGCGCCCATGATCCGCCCGGCATCGACATCGCTCTGCCAATGCGCGTTGCAGATCACGCGGCTCTGTCCGAACTCGATGCCGCGCTTGAGCAGCGTATCCGCGCGTTCGGGATTGATCTGCGCGAAGACGAGAGCCCAGCCCCAGCCAGCAGCGGTGTGGCCGGACGGATAGGAGCCGTCAATCCGCAGAATGGCCTCCTGATCCGCCCGGCAGGTCGCCTCGTTGTGAACCACGAAGGGGCGGACCCGGTTGTATTTGTTCTTCACGCCATAGGTGGAGAGGCCGAAATCCGACAGCATCTTCTGCATCATCGCGTAGAGGCGCGGGGTCTGCTGGCTGTCGATCCTGACCCCCATCGCGCAGGAGAAGTTGTCGGCCGCCTGCGGAAAGGCGAGGTCGGCATCGGTACGGGCGAGCTTCCAGCGCTCGGTGCTTCGCAGTAGGATCGTCGCCTTGCGTGCTTCCTCGTCCCGGGCGAGCGCAGCCGAGTCCGTCTCGGGCGGCGGGCCGAGCAGGACCAGGCTGTTCGGCAGGTCGGACCGCTTGAGATAGCCCGGCGCGATCTTGAAATGCGGATCGGTGACCTTGGGTTGCGCTTCGCCCGCCTGCGCCAGGGCCTGCCCGCAGAGCGCGAGCAGCGCAAGCAGGGAAACATGTGCGGCCCGAACCGCAGTCCCGGTCATCGACATTCCCATTCCTTTCGACATGGCTGAACTCATGAAAGCCCCGGTCAGAACCGGCATGTTCCCGCGACGGCGGGCGCGTGCTGCGTCACGTAGTACGAGAAGCCGCCGTTGCGATAATCGACGTGGAGCGCCCGGTAGCCGGCTTTCAGCGTCAGGCTTTCGCTCCAGGCTAATTGACGCTGCCCAGGTCCTGCCTGGTCAGGCGCGAGCGGGCGCCGAAGCCCGATGGCGAGATCGCGCACCGTTGCGCCTGACATTGCTGCTTGTCCCCTGCCTTGCCCGCCCTATCGGCACCTGCACGAGCGCTTCCAGCTCACTGCAGCACGCGATCGCGGCCCGATCGGCCGGCGAATGTCGTTGCGAGCATTTCGTGCATGGGCAGCCCGCCCGTCTTGCCTTTTCGCGACAATCGCCGCCGGGTATTCTTCAACCCGCCGGTCGCTAGTTCCCCGAGATTCGGCCTTGTGAAAAGCGTCAACCCTGTGATCGCGGGGAGGTCCGATGGCTGATATCCCCTTGACGCGCGGCCAGTTCCTGCTGCCCTTCGTCAGCATCCTCGACGAAATTGGCGCTCCGACGGAGACGCTTCTGGCGCGATCCCGGCTGCCATCGTCTCTGGCCGAGAAGAGCGATCTCTACCTTCCTCTCCTGCCGGCACTGCGCTTCGTCGACAACGCCCAGAGAACCCAAGGCATCGAGGATTTCGGCTTCCTCGCCGCGCAACGCCTGCATTTCTCCCATCTGAGGGAAAAGACACGCGCCTTGATCGCACATTCCCCCACACTGCTCGTCGCGCTCCGGCACGCCTGCCATTGGGCGTCGCGGGAAGACACCATTCTGAGCATGTGGATCGAGCATGATGCGTGTCATGCGCGGGTCTGCAGCAGGCTCGCCGGCACAAGGGGGCTACTGCATCTGAAGTATGCGCAATGGATCCAAAATATTTTCTCGATCTACATCGTTCGCCAATTCGCTGGGCCTGAATGGATGCCGACGGCGATCGCCTTTGAATCGTCTTATGCGCCGAGCCCGGCGGCGCGATCCTCATGGCCTGGCGTGCGGTTTCTGTCGGGCCAGAATGCCGCCTGGATCAGCCTGCCGATCACGCTCCTCAGTCTCCCCAATCGTTCGACCGCGTCGTTTCTGCCGCCGCAGGATCACGACGGCCGCGCTTCTGCCCATGACATCGTCGAACTGCTCAAGCTGATGTTGCCGGCCTATCTGGAGCAGGGAACGACCGCTCTTGGCGACGTCGCCGAGATCGCGGGCGTCACCACGCGGACACTTCAACGCAGGCTCGCCCATGTGGGCCTTACGTACTCGGACGTGCTCGACACGGTGCGGTACGAGCACGCGAGCAGGCTTCTGCGGGACACCGATTGCAGGATCATCGATGTCGCCTTTTCCTCAGGCTACACCGATCCCGCGCATTTCAGCCGCGCCTTCCGGCGAATCTCAGGAGCGACGCCGCGTCAGTTTCGCGAGCAATCGCGGCCGGGCTGAAAGGCATTTTGCCTGGCGGCCTGCTAGTCAGGCGATTATCGCCGCACTCAACACGATGGCCGAAAGGGCGGACGTCTCAATGTCTACGAGCGCGTTGGTCGCGCCGCTTCCAGGCGCCGGAAGCGGACACTGCGGGCGTCCTCAACGGGCGCTTAGAGCAAGCACAACGCCCATCGCGTCAGTTCGGCGTTGGTCGAGCTCGTGAGTTTCCTGAAACTTAGGCGATCCCTATCAGGAGCCGCACGAAACGAGGTAGTCGTCGATGCTTGAGCGGGTTCCGGACTGCCAAATTCGCTTCAGCGCCAAGCAGAACGCGTCTCGGAAACGTCGATCGTCCAGCAAATTTCCATAGATATCTCTCATGTTCAGCCAGGCTTCCGGAGCGAGCCTGGCCTGCCGTGCCTGCATCGTCAGCCGCGACCAGCTCGGATCGTTCGGCGCTATGGCTTGCCCGCTCTCGGTCTCGCCGTAGCAGTAGCGGCACCACAGGGCGCTGACGAGCGCGAGCCCGTTGATCGGGCCGCCGGCCCGCAGCGCGTCGCGCAGCGTCGGCAGGATGAATTTCGGCTGGCGGTTCGAGCCGTCGAGGCACAGCCTCCGGATCGTATCGCCGATTTTCGGATTCGCGAAGCGCCGCTCGATCGTGCGCTTGTAATCCGCCAGATCAGTGTCCGGAACCGGCGGAACCATAGGGATGACCTCCTCGTCGAGGAGCGCCGACAGGAAGCGCGCGATCTGCGCGTCTTCCATCGCCTCATGGACGAAGCGGATGTCGAGCAGCCCCGCGGCATAGGCGATCGCCGCGTGGCCGCCATTGAGGATGCGGATCTTCATCAGCTCGAAAGGCGCGACATCGGCGACGAACTGCACGCCGACCTGCTCCAGCCAGGGGCGCCCGGCCGGGAAGCGATCCTCCAGCACCCATTGCCGGAAGTCCTCGCAGAAGACCGGCCGGGCATCGTCGATGCCGAAATCGTCGCGCAGCACCTGGCGCTCGCGATCCGATGTTGCCGGTGTGATGCGGTCGACCATGCCGTTGGGAAAGGCGACGTTTTCACGAATCCAGAGTGCGTCGGCGCGATCGATGAGATCGACAAGACCGGTAACGGCGTCCGCGGTGACATGGCCGTTGCCCGGCAGGTTGTCGCAGGACATCACCGTGAAGGGCGGCAGGCCGGCCGCGCGCCGTCTCAAGAGCCCGGCGGCGATCAGGCCGAAGGCGGTTTTAGGGTGTGCCAGGCCATCGGCAGCATCGGCAACGATATCGGGATGGCCGGGGTCGAAGGCCTGCTTCGCCGGGTCGATATAGTAGCCGCCTTCGGTGACGGTCAGCGAGACGATCCGCGTGCGGGGATCGATGAGACGGCGCAGGATCGCCTCGCAATCACCCGGCGGAACGAAATCGATCATCGCGCCAGTGACGCGCGCCTGCGAATGCTCCGCCTCCTGCGTCACCACCGTGGTCAGGAAGTCCTGGGCGGCGAGATCGCGGCCCATCTCGGCGTCGCTCTTCCGCACGCCGGTGCCGATGATCGCCCAGTCGCGGTCGAGCCCGCGCTCGAACAGCTCGTCGAGATAGACCGCCTGATGGGCGCGGTGGAAATTGCCGACTCCGATATGGACGATGCTCGGGCTCAGCTCTTCCCGTCGGTAGCCGGGGGTGCTGACCGACGGCCCGAGCTGCCCGAGCGCCGCGCGGGACAGGCGCGTCGCCATGGCTCAAGCCTTCCTTGCGGCGCGCAATTGCAAGGCGAGATCGGGGCGGTCGCTGGTGATCTGCGCGATCGGCTGGCCGAGCCAGAAGTCGAGCTCGCGCACGGTGTTGGGAACCCAGGCACCGAGCTTGTCGCGCCCGACGATGCTGACGGCGCGGTCGACGGTCAGCCGCAGCAGCGACTGCTCGACGGCGATGATGCAGCCGAGATCGACGAAGCGCTGCAAGGTTCGGTCGACGCCGCCGAAAGCCTCGCAGGAGCGGCGGTCGACTGAGGCGAGCCGGCGCATGCCCGGCGCCTTCGACCGGATCTCCTCGATCACCTCCGGGACGAAGCAGGTCAGCACCACGCGCGACGCCATCTTGCGAGCCTCGACCAGCGCGATGACCTTGTCGAGCAGTCCGGGATACGGATTGCCGAAGGCATCCATCTTCATCTCGATCTCGATCTCGATCCCGGTCGGGCCGAAGACGTCGAGAACTTCCGGCAGGGTCGGGATCGTCTCACCAAGCGTGTCGTCGAGTTTCGCCTTGGCGAGGGCCTCGCGCGACAAATGCGCGACCGGCCCCTCGTGATCGGTGGTGCGATCGAGCAGCGGGTCGTGGATCACCATGATCTCGCCATCGCTCGACAGATGCACGTCGAGCTCGACGGCGTCGACGCCGAGGCCGCAGACGTTGCGGAAACCGCTCAGGCTGTTCTCCGCCCAGATGTTGCGCGCGCCGCGATGACCGATGATCCGCATGTCGATGAGCCCTGCTTGCCTGTTTGCGGGTTAGTTGCCGGCGATTATTTGCCGCTGTCCACCAGCCCTTTCACGAACCAGCGCTGGAGAATGAGGATGACGAGAGTGGGCGGCAGCATCGTCAGGAAGGCCGCGTTCATGAGGAGATGCCAGGTCGGCAGCGAGTCGCTCTGCGGCATCAACTTCTTCAGGCCGATCACGGCATTGGCCATGGCGGGCTCGGTGGTGAGCAGTAGCGGCCAGAGATACTGGTTCCAGCCCATCAGGAAGAGGATGATCGCCAGCGCCACAATGTTCGAGCGCGACAGGGGCAGCAGGATCAGCCGGAAGAACTGCCACGGGCTGGCGCCGTCGATGCGCGCGGCCTCGCAGAGCTCGTCAGGGACGGTGAGGAAGAATTGGCGGAAGAGGAAAGTCGCCGTGGCGGAGGCGATCAGCGGCAGGATCAGGCCTGAATAGGTGTTGACCAGGTTCCAGTCGAGATCGACCAGCGCCTGAATGCCGAGCCAGGAGCCGAGGATGTTGAGCGGCAAGGCGACGTTCGCCGCCGACTCGTAGGTCGGCACGATGCGCACCTCGATCGGCAGCATCAGCGACATGAAGATCAGCCAGAAGGCGGTCATCCGGAAGGGGAAGCGGAAATAGGTGACGGCGAAGGCCGCGATCACAGACACCGCGAGCTTCCCGACGGTGATGCCGATTGCGATGATGAAGGAGTTGAGCAAGAGCCGGCCGAAATTGGCGTTGCTCAGCACGGTCTGCATGTTCGCGAAGAACTGGTTGCCGGGCAGCCAGGACATCGGCACGCGCATGATCTCCGGCTGCGAGAGCGAACCGGTGACGAAGACGAAGTAGATCGGCAGGCAGACGAGCGCCGCGCCCACCAGCAGGATGAGATGGCACACGGCGTCGAGGATCGGCGTACGTTCGTTCATCGCCGGCCTAGACGCTGTAGTTCACGCGGCGCTCCACGAAGCGGAACTGCGCGAAGGTCAGGAGCAGAGCGAGCACCATCAGCACGACGGATTGCGCGGCGGAGGAGCCGAGGTCCAGCGTGACGAAGCCGTCCTGATAGACCTTGTAGACCAGGATGGAGGTGGCGCCGGCCGGGCCGCCCCGGGTCGTGGCGTCGACGATGGCGAAGGTCTCGAATAGCCCGTAGACGAAATTGATCACGATCAGGAAGAACAGCGTCGGCGTGATCATCGGCAGCGAGATGCGCAGGAAGCGCTGGATCGGTCCCGCGCCGTCGAGATAGGCCGATTCGAGGATCGACTGGGGCACGGACATCAGCGCGGCCACCAGGAAGATGTAGTTGTAGCAGATGTGCTTCCACGAGGCTGCCATCACGATCAGGGCGAGGGCGTGCCAGGAGTTGCGGTTCGGATCCCAGTCGAAGCCGAGCCCTTGCAGCGTGTGCGCGACGGGGCCGACCCGGGGATTGAACAGGAAGGCGAGCATGATGCCGGCGATCGCCGGGGCGATGGCGTAGGGCAGCAGCAGCACGGTGCGGTAGGCGCCGCGGCCGCGCAGGGTGTGGTTCGAGGCGAAGGCGAGCAGCAGAGCGAACGACAGCGTCAGCACGTTCTGCGCGATGGTGAAGATCAGCGTCACCTGCGCCGAGGACCAGTAGACGCCGCTGCGGAACAGCCGCTCGAAATTCTGGAATCCGACCCATTGGGTGGTAGCGCCGAACGGGTCGGTCAGCTGGAAGGCCTGGATCAACGCCCGGATCGAGGGAATGAAGAAGAACAGCAACAGGATGAAGAGCTGCGGCGCCAGCAGCCAGAACGGCAAGCGCCATTCCCGGAAATGCGCGCGCTTCAGCCCGCTCTCGGCTTGGGCATCGCCGGCGCCCTTGACGAGCAGGCGCCGGAACGGCCAGCGGAGGCGCAAGCCGCCGCCAGCCATCGTGGGAAGGGCCGCCGTACTACTTCTTGCCGGCATTGAGCTGCTCGTAGCGGCGCAGCGCCTCGTTGCCGCGGGCGACCGCGTCATCGAGAGCCTGTTGCACCGGCTTCTTGTCGAGGAAGGCGGCCGAGACCTCCTCCATGATCGCAACGTTGATCTGGTTGCTGTTGCCGATGCGGAAACCGAGCGAATTGTCGCTGGGTGTGCCGCGCATTAGCTGGAGCACCGCGATCTCGCGCGTCGGGTTCTTCTGATAGTAGCCCTGCGCCTTGGCCGCTTCGTAGGCCGCGGTTGTGACCGGGACATAGCCCGTCGCCTGATGCCACCAGACCTGCGTATCGGTCTTCGCGAGGAAATCGTAGAAGGCGGCGATCGCCTTGTACTTCTCCGGCGTATGCCCCTTCAGAGTCCAGAGCGCGGCGCCGCCGATGACGCTGTTCTTCGGGGTCACGCCCTGCTCATAGGGAAGCTCGGCGGCGCTCCAGTCGAACTTCGCGGCGGCGACGACCGCAGCGTGCGAGGCGGTGGAGGCGATGATCGTCGAGCACTCGCCCGACGTGAAGAGCTGGATCGGGATGATGCCCTGGCCGGCGAGCTGCATCACGCCGGGGCCGACCAGCCGCTTCATTCGCTCGACCTGGCCGACGAGCTTGCCCTTGTTGAAGACGAAGCTGGTGTCGAGGCCGTCCATGCCGTTGCGCTTCGTCGCATACGGGATGTCGTTCACCGCGCTGTAGTTCTCGAGGAAGCTCCACTCATAGTCGCCGGGCAGCACCATCGCGCATTTCGACACGCCTTTGGCCTTGATCGCCTCCAGCTGGGGCTCGAGTTGCTGCCATGTCGCGCCGGGCTTGTCGAACCCCGCCGCTTTGAAATGGTCGCGGTTATAGAACAGGATCGGCGTCGATGAGTTGAACGGCATCGCCTGCAGCTTGCCGTCGATCGCGTAGTAGCTGACCACCGGGGCGATGAACTTCGAGACGTCGATCGGATG